>JAIEDA010000009.1 GCA_029068165.1 Clostridia bacterium | reverse complement strand
ATACATTATAATATGAATGTAAATTTAGAAAAATTAATGTTAATCGCTTGAACAATGTTCAAATATGCAAATAACGTGAAAAAATTGAACAAAGTTCAAATATCGATACGAAATACTGTTTAAGAATACATTTATCAATATTTTATTATAGTGAGGTTTTATGACATCCGAAGAACTAAAAATCAAACTTGCGCAACTCGTAGATTACGCCAAAGACAACCTATCGCTACGCCTTGAAGACGCGTCTTTCGCAACAAACGCTCTTTTAGACTTGTTTTCATTGAACGCTCCTGCGGTGAACGCGGAAAAGTACGGCGACTTCCAAACCGAGATAGTTGACCCGATAGTCGAATACGCTATCCAAAACGGTTTGACAAAAAAAGAGGAAAGCCTTTTATTTGAAACCAAGCTGTTGGGAATAGTTACCCCCGCTCCGTCTTCTATCGTGGACAGGTTTGATATATTAGCTGCAAACAACGGAATAAAGTCGGCAACTGATTGGCTCTTTAAACTTTCCATGGCCAACAACTATATAAGAATGGTTGATATTAAAAAGAATATCAAGTGGTCGCACCGCGGTAAGTTCGGCGAATTGGAGATCACGATAAATCTCTCCAAACCCGAAAAAGACCCAAAGCAAATTGCTATGGCGAAACTTTTACCCAAGAGCGGATACCCCGCTTGTATGTTATGCCCCGAAAACGTAGGCTTTGCCGGAAACCTCAACCACCCTGCTCGCCAAACTTTGAGAATTATACCAATAAGACTGGGCGGCGAGAGTTGGTCGATTCAATATTCGCCGTATCAATACTACGACGAGCATATAATCGCTCTTTCCAACGAGCATAGACCTATGCACGTCGACGGCGACACGCTCTTCCGATTGCTTGATTTTGTGGACGCATTCCCCCACTACTTCATAGGTTCGAACGCGGCGTTGCCGATAGTAGGCGGCAGCATACTTACGCACGACCACTACCAAGGCGGAAGCAAAGTGCTTCCGATGTTCAAAGCGGGAGAAAGAAAGAAGTACTCCGTCGGAAAGTTTAAAAACGTAAACGTTTACGTCGTTGATTGGTACAATAGCGTAGTAAGAGTATGCGGAAAGAATAAATTTGAAGTACACGAAGTTGCTACCGACGCGCTTTGCGCTTGGTCGGAATGGAGCGATGAGAGCGTCAACATAATTTGCAAAACCGACGAGCAGCACAACGCCGTTACCCCGATAGCTAGAAAGGAAGGAAGCGAATATATTGTTGACTTAATACTTCGCAACAACCGCACGGACGAAGCTCACCCATACGGAATCTTCCACCCCGAAGAGAGCTTGCACAACATCAAAAAAGAAGGTATTGGCATAATCGAAGTGATGGGACTTTTCATACTCCCCGGAAGATTGAAAAACGAGCTTGAAGAAATCAAAGAATATTTGACCGGTAAGAAAAATCTCGACCTTAAAGAGCTAAATAACCCTGAAAACCCGATGTGCAAGCACGCGCAAACCATTCTCCAACTCGTCAACGACAACGGAAGCGGTAGAGATAAGTCGTTTGCCGATAAGGTCGTAACTGACTACGTAAACGACGCTTGCGAAAGAATTCTCGAATGTACAGCCGTTTTCAAAAACGACGAGCAAGGTCAAAAAGCTTTCGAAAACTTTATGCTTAAAGGACTTGGCGCAGTTGAAGCGTAAAACTGCTAAAACGCCTATATAAACTTAAAAAGTCGGGAAACTACCCGACTTTTGTTTTCCTATAATTCTACCGCAAGCTTATTTGATTGCTTGCTTAGCTATTTGATAAGTATATGATTTGAATAATCTTACTATCAAATTAAAATATGCTTGGAATTTAATACTCTTTTCTATCCGCCAAAGCTCTTGAAAGCGTCACTTCGTCGGCGTACTCTATATCGCTGCCCATAGAAATTCCGCTCGCAAGGCGCGTAACCTTGATACCCATCGGCTTTATAAGCCTAGCGATATACGTTGCGGTCGCCTCTCCGTCAATATCGGGGTTGGTCGCCATTATTACCTCTTTTACGCCAACGAGCCTAGACATAAGTTCTTTGATACGAATATCGTCCACGCCTATTCCCTGCATTGGATTGATAGTACCCTGCAAGACGTGATATACGCCGCTATAGTCCTTAATTTTCTCAAAAGCTACGATATCTTTTGGTTCTTTAACCACGCATATAACCGATTTATCTCTAGTCTTGCATATATCGCAAACGTCGCTTTCGGTATAATTGCCGCAAACGCTACAGTAATGCACGCTTTTTTTTGTTTCAACGATAGCCTTAGCAAACTCCTCGACCTCTTCGTCGCTCATATTAATGAGTTTGTAAGCGTAGCGTTGCGCAGTCTTAGCTCCTACTCCCGGCAACTTGGAAAATTGAGCCACGAGCCTAGCCAAAGGTTGATAATACGCCATAAATTACAATCCCATACCTGCAAATTTGCCGAGTTTTTGTTCTCTCTCTTCCTCAGCCTTGCCGACTGCGTCATTAAACGCCGCGATTATCAAATCTTCAAGCATTTCAATATCGTCGGGGTCTACCGCTTCGGGCTTGATATTCAACGAAACGACTTGCTTTTCGCAGGTCATAGTTACCTCAACTAAACCGCCGCCGCTCGTTCCAGTAACCTCTATGGTCTTAAGCTCTTCTTGAGCTTCCATCATCTCTTGTTGCATTTTTTGAGCTTGGCGCATAAGCTGTTGCATATTGCCCATACCGCCGCCGAATCCACCGAATTTTGCCATTATACTATTCTCCTTATACGATTATTTTATATTTGATTTACCCGACGAATCAGTCACGTTGACCATATCTTCGTCAAATAGATTTTGCACTGTCTTTATATCTTTATTCAAAGCTTCTTCTTTATTAAAATAGTTGATTTTCAAAGCCGTAATTTCAAAATATCTCTTCTTTACGGTATTTTCAAAGAGCTGCAAATACTGCTTTATAGCAGGCAAACTCTTTTCGTTGTCTACGTTTATCGTAAGCGCTCCGTCGGCGAAAGACAAATCGCTCGTAGCGATTGCCGCCGCGCAAGCGTACGCTTGTTGAGAAGTCGAACTTGCTCTCACTGTGTTGAGAAGGTATCCCCAAACTTCACCCAAGTCGAGCTTTAGGTTCTCGTCGATATCGCCGAAATGACTTGCTATCGTCCTTACTTTGGCTTCTACGTCTTTAAGCCGTCTAAGTACCGCGTCTTGATCTAAATCAATCGTAAGATCGCAAGCCTTGACTACGCACGTTTCAAACGTAACGGTAGGCGACGAGGACGCTCTCAACTGATTTTCAATATTTACAAATATCTCAATAATTCGCACTAAAGCGTCGTTATCGGTTTTGTCCGCAAGCTCGCTAAGAGCTTCAAATAAATCTTTGGGCAATGACAAAAACCTGTTTGCGTTGCTACAGTTGAGAATATAAAGCATACTGCGCATAGTCTTAGCCACGTCCCTTGCCAAAAGTCCCACGCTCTTTCCCAAAGAAAGAATTTTGTCCGTGACTTCTAAAGCGCTCTTTGGATCGTGCGAGATAATCGCCGAACAAAGCTCAACTACCGTTTTTGGCGAGCTTGCTCCCAACACCTCTAAGACGTCGTCGTACGTAAGTCTATCGTTGGTGTATGAAAGACACATATCCGCCACCGAGAGCATATCTCTTACGCTTCCGTCGCCCGCTTCGGCAATAGCTCTAACAGCCTCGATTTGATATTCTCTTCCCTCTTTGTCGAGAATTTTAGTAAGATAGGTTGAAAGCTCCGCTGTTGACAAAAGTCTAAAATCAAAGCGCATACACCTTGATAAAATCGTTTGCGGAAGTTTATGAACTTCAGTAGTTGCGAGTATAAACACGGTATGAGCCGGCGGCTCTTCCAAAGTCTTGAGAAGCGCGTTGAACGCCTGCATAGTCAACATGTGCACTTCGTCTATGATATACACTTTATATTTGCAAGATACGGGAACGTATTTTACCTTTTCGATAAGATCTCTTATATCGTCGACGCTGTTGTTTGAAGCGGCGTCCATTTCGAGTATATCCATATTATTGGCGCTAGCAAGAGCTTTGCAAACTTCGCAAACTCCGCACGGCGAACCGTCCGCCAAAGGTTTTTCACAGTTTATTGCGCGAGCAAAAATCTTTGCAGTCGTCGTCTTACCGGTACCCCTAGTACCCGTAAAGAGATAAGCGTGAGAAATCTTGCCGCCAAGCACTGCGTTGGACAAAGTCTTTACGACGTGCTTTTGCCCCAACATCTTGTCAAACGAGTCGGGTCTATATTTCCTGTAAAGTGACGTATATGCCATATTGCTTTTATACCTTCAAAGGCTATCGTACGGATAGCCTTTATTAGTTGTTATATCAAATTATCTTTTATCAAAACTTGAGGTCGTCGGTATTCGACTCGAAAGCATCGGCAGTCGATTCCTCTTTCTTTGCCGCGTCTTCAGCCTTAGGATCGCCCTCGGCGCTCACAAACAAAGTCTCTTTTTCTACGTCCTCTTTAGCGATAGCGTCGGCTTCCGCGATAAACGCTCTTACGCTATCAGCGTTCTCCCAACCGAGTATCTCGGCGATTTCGCTGTAAGTACGCTGTTGCGTCTTGGGATCTACAAGCTTCAACTGAGATACGAACTCGCCCGCTTCGGCTTCGTTCATACTGCCTGCCGCTTTCTTTCTTGCCATAACTCTCGATACTGCTTCGACTTGCCTCTTTTCAGTAAACGTATAGAAGAATAGAGGTATTGCGCAAGCAGCCATAGAAAGTCCGCAAAGAAGCGTAGTCGCCATCCAGTTGCCCTTGATAACTTGTTGGAACACGTCGGTATTTATTATTTCAGGCGTCAAATCTTTGATTTCCATTTCGTCGTAGCCGTAGCTTCCGAGTACCATCAACGTAACGAACGCAGTCAATGCCATACCGATTTTGGATATGAGCGTTTGCATACTAAAGCAAATACCCTCCGCTCTTTTGCCGGTTTTATCTTCAAGATAGTCGATAGAGTCGGCTATCATAGAATACGTAAGTATATTACTAAATCCTGAAGGAATACCCGCCAAAATAATGATTATGTAGAAGAATATTTGCGCTACCGTGCTAGTTCCGTTGGAATCAAGTCCTATAAAGTACAAAAGTACCAACAAAACGCCGCCGATTATATGCGAATAGATGAACAGGTTTTTCTTACCGAACTTCTTAGAAAGCACCGGAGTAAGCAACGTTGCCGCAAGACCGCCCGGAACTACGAGCAAGAAGATTACGGCGGCAAGTCCCGTACTACGCAAATTGTATTTAGCGTAATACATTGCCGTGGTCATATAAATCGTACGAAGACCGCCCAAAATACCTACTAAAATCATAATAAGAACGGGTTTGTTCTTCATAAGAAGTTTGACGTTGGCGGCCAAAGAAGCCTTTTCCTTCTCTTCATAGAATCTCTCTTTGGTGTTCTTAAATCCTAACCAAAAAGTCGGAACTGCCAACAAAACGCATACGATTGCTATAACTATGTAAAGCCAAGGCAACATTTCTTTGGTGATTTTGAAGGTTTGCGTATCGGGATTGGTATCTACGAGTATAGGAATAGCAACCGACACAAGACCGCTTCCTATCGTCGAGAATAGACGGGCAATGGTCAAAAGCGTATTTCTCTTATCCGTATCCGAAGTCATTGAAGAAGCCAATCCCCAGTACGGTACGTCAACGGAAGTATACGCTATGCCCCACAAAAGATAGATAACCGTCGAGTAAGCGAATTTTGCCTCAACCGACCAGTTGAACGACGTAAACAGCAATATCGTAAGAATTGCTATAGGTATAGGTGAAAATACCAAATATGGGCGCATCTTACCCCACTTGCTGCGAGTTCTATCAACGAGCGTACCCATAATCGGGTCGTTGAAGGCGTCGAACAGTCTTGCGGCTAGGAACATCCAAGCCAGCCACAAAGCCGAAACGCCAGCTACTTCCGTCATATAAATCATAAAGAAAGTAGTAACTAATTGACATATAATGTTTTGTCCAAGTCCTGCCGTAGAATAAGACAGCACTTCTTTTGGTTGCATCTCTTCTTTCTTTGCAGGATCCGTACCCAGCATCTTGCAAAGAAATTTGTTCTCGTTGATAGAAGCCATAATTTCCTTTCCCTTAACGCAAAATGAATTTAGATTATTTTTTGCATTATAATAATGATACCACATTATTAAATTTCGGTCAATGTCTTTTATTAAATAATTATTATAATATTATATATTTTATTTTTTTTATAAATATCCTTTATCATTTTTACAAAAAAAGTCGCTATTATTTTCATAATAGGAAAATCTCTATTTTCTAAAACAGTTTAAATGAAATTAAATTTTCATCGCATAAATCAACTTCTACTTGGCAACAATATCAATCGACTAATAAATTGCATAATATTTATTAGGACTAAAGCTTTGTGGAGTATATTATGATAAAAAGAGGCGAACTTTATTACGCAGACCTTAGTCCGGTTGTAGGCAGCGAACAAGGCGGAATCCGTCCCGTGCTCGTAGTGCAAAACGACGTCGGAAATAAATACAGTCCGACTATTATAGCGGCTGCCGTAACTAGTCAAATAAACAAGGCAAAGTTGCCCACCCATATCGAACTATCGGCTAAAGAGTACGGACTTCAAAAGGATTCCGTCGTTTTGCTTGAACAAATCCGCACTTTGGATAAAAAGCGATTAAAAGATAAAATAGGCGAAGTGCCTATCAATACGATGCAAAAGATAAATCAGGCGCTGATGATAAGCCTAGGGTTCTATTAAAAACCAAAAGAGGGTCGCGAAAACGCTTCCCTCTTTTTTACCAATTCGCAAATCCGTACTTTAGTACTAATTAATTTTTATAAGCAAAAAACTTTTCTACTGCGACTTTACTACGCTCAATATGACGGGGATAAACTCTATCTAATAAAATTAGTACGCGTTCCGCTCTCGTTTTTAGGAACGTCTACACCGTTTTTCTTACCGAGCTCAATGCACTTCATAAGCCAAGCGAGGTTTCTTGCGCCATTACGCATAGTTTGCAAGCCTTCCAAGTCTTGCTCGACTTGCTCGGCGGTATTACCGTGCACCATAGTCCAATAGCTTGACGAAGCGACAGGCATTTGCGCAATCGTGAAGTATTTGTTAAGCACGTCGATAGAAGCCGTCGTTCCCGCTCTTCTTGCGCTAGCTACGGCGAAAGCAGGTTTGTGCTTAAACACTCTCGAACCCGCATAAAATACTCTATCCAACAACGACAGTATTCTACCGCTCGGATGAGCGTAATATACCGGCGTACCGAACACAAATCCGTCGCAGTCTTTAGCCTTAGCAATCAGCTCGTTGACTATATCGTCGGAAAAGATACAGGTATTGTTTTTGAGCGTTTTAGCGCACTGCATACAGCCGATGCAATCTCTTATCGGTTTGTTGCCGATTTGAAAAATCTCGCTTTCGATACCCTCTTCAGCCAAAGTTTTCGCCACCTCTTGCAAAGCTCTATTGGTACAGCCGTTTTGATTTGAACTTCCGTTGATAAGTAATACTTTCATTTTCTATTCTCCTTGTCTTGTTATAATTTTCCGTCTTTGATTATTCTTGCTATCTCTCTCGATACGTCGCTTGGTAAAACGCCGTATTCGCTAAATTCCTCGCGCAAATCTTTTGCGACCTTTGCCGTCAAGTAAGCCGCAGCGTACGCGCCGGCTAAAACCCCGTTGCCTTGCGAGAGCATACCTAAAATTACTCCGCTCAACGTATCGCCGCTTCCGCCTTTGGACAGTTCCGCCCCGCCGTTGACGACAAGATAAACGCTATCTCCGTCCGTCACGACCGTACTAGAGCCTTTGAGCAAAACAGCGACTTTGTACTCTTTTGCAAAAGACTTCGCGGCTTTTATCGGGTCGTTGACAACTTCCTCTAAGGACGTAGAACTCAACCTCGACATCTCTTTTACGTGCGGCGTAAGTATGACGTCGGATTTCGCTCCCTTTAATACGCTAACGTCCTTGGCTAGCGCGTTAAGTCCGTCCGCGTCTAGCAAAACTTTGCCTTCGTAATTTTTCAAGACGTAGTCAATAATCTTAAGCGTTTCTTCATACCTGCCGCCTATGCCCATACCAATCGCAACGCAGCTTGCTCCGCTTATCGCTTTGTCGACTTGCTCTCTATTGAACGATATATAGCCGTCCTTGTCGTCCAAACCGATTACCGTGCTTTCCCAAACGGCTTTGGCGATATTTCCCGCGTGCGTTTTGGGCACGACCACCGTATTCAATCCGCCGCCGCACCTTAGCGCGCATAAGCCTGCGTTTGCAAGTTTGACCGCGCCGAGATAATTACTGCAGCCGCCTATAATAACGCTCTTACCATAACTGCCCTTGTGCGTATTGCCTTTGCGTTTTGGAAACAACTCAGCTAAGTCTTCTTGCTCAACGACGTTTACTCCTTGCGCATACAGTCCTATCCCTACGTCTATTACGCTCAACTTGCCCGTGATATCTTTGCCGTCGTTGAGATAAAGTCCGACTTTGGGATATTGAACGGTTATCGTTTCGTCAGCCTTTACGCATACTTCGTATTTTCCGCTGTCGCCGTCAAGTCCGCTGGGTATATCAACGCTGACTTTATACGCGGAGCTTTCGTTTATCCTTTTTATAACGTCGGCGTAGTTTTGCTTGGGCGCGCCCTTAAAACCCGTCCCGAAAATACAGTCGACCAAGATATCGCAATCGTAATCGCACTTCGATATATCCTCACCCCTGCCGCCTTTAGCGATAAGCTTATCAAGATAATACCTGCCGTCAGCCGAAGTTTCGCCGATTAGAAAAACTCTCGGAGTTACGCCGTCGTCTAGCATTACGTTTGCTAACGCCAAGCCGTCGCCGCCGTTATTACCCTTGCCGCATATTATATAAATCTTGCCCTGCCAACGGATAGAAGAATAGACGGCTTTCGCCACCCTCAGCATAAGCTCGAGCGAAGGCGTTCCGCTTTCTATCGTCATCTTATCGCAATACGCCATTTCAGCGGTAGTCAACGCAATTTTCATATCCTCTCCTATTTCTCTTTACTATGATAATGCGGCTTAGCCTATTTTTATCAAATAGATAATTCTAATAACAACACGCTTTATATATAATGTCCTCAACTAAAATCGTCGTCTACGATTTTCAAAGTTGCCAAAGCTTGAGAGATGTCTTCCCACTCGTAGCCCCTGTATTGCAAAAACCTAATCAGCTTTGCCCTATTCTTTGGGTCGTTGACGTCCATTCCGTCGCTCTTCTTTTTTGCAAGCTGACTACAAGAATCGTTGGGTTGCATTTTAGAAAGCTGTTCGTCGATTATGCTATCGGCTATCCCCTTGGCTTTCAGTTCGTTTTTGATACGTATCTTGCCTTTGACGCTAGAGTTGAACGCTATATATGAACGCGCGTACTCCGCGTCGTTTATATAACCGTACTTCTTGCACTTATCGACTGTGTATTCGACTATAAGCTTGCCGTAACCCTTTTCGTAGAGTTTGTCTTTCAACCCCTTCTCAGTAGGCGTATATTTGCTTATATACGTGAGCGCGTAATCGAAAGCCTTGTCCTTGTCGCTGTCGAAGATAACCTTATCAAGTTCGGCTTGATCGATTTCCTTTCCGACTTCCAACTTGTGATTATAGATCGCAACGCGGCTTACTCCCGAATAAAACTTGCCGTCCACGAAGAGATTTGCCCTATCGATATTCTTGGACTGAAGCGTTATATCCGTAATCCTCATCTTCTTTCTCCCCGCTTAGGTTTTTCGTTGCGCGGTTTGCCGTTTTCTCTATGCGCGGCGGACTTTTTTGAGCCGTTTCCTGCGGTGGCTTTCTTGCCGCTCGTCGTCTTCCTTCCGCCCCTTTCTTCCTTACCGAACTTCGCGCTTTTTCGATTTGCGCCAGATTTTGCCGTATTTATTTTAGCGGCTATAGCTTGGTCTTTGGTCGGCTTTATAAGACAATCTTCGGAAAAGCCTATCAAATCTTCCCGCCCCGCTTCGATTAGCGCTTGCCTAATTATCTCGTAATTACTCTTCTTTCTATACTGCATCAGCGCGCGTTGAAAAGTCTTTTCCTTTTTGGTCTTAGCTACGTATACGGGCTTCATCGTGTCGGGGTTTATCTCCGTATAGTACATACAGGTTGACTTTGTCGACGGCGTAGGATAGAAGTCCTGAACTTGCTCGGGCATATATCCTATGGACTTGAGGTACTGCGCAAGTCTTATAGCGTCGTCGAGCGTACAGGCAGGATGCGAAGAAATCAAGTAAGGTACGAGATACTGTTTCTTCCCAAGCTTTTGGTTTATCTCGTCATACTTTGCCTTAAACTTCAAATACACGTCGAAAGACGGTTTATTCATCGCTTCTAAAACCCTGTCGCTGATATGCTCAGGCGCGACTTTCAGCTGACCGCTAACGTGGTGTTTTATAAGCTCGCGCAAAAATTCGGGATTCTTATCGTAAAGCACGTAGTCAAATCTTATGCCCGAACGGATAAATACTTTCTTTATTCCCTCGATTTGCCTAAGCGTTCTAAGCAAATCCAAATACTCCCCGTGGTCGACTTGCAATGCGGGACAAGGCTTATATCCTATACAAGACTTATCCTTGCACACGCCTTGAGTATTTTGCTTTTTGCAAGCGGTATCTCTAAAGTTGGCGGTAGGTCCGCCCACGTCGTGGATATATCCTTTGAAGTCTTTATCTTCGACCAGTAGCTTTGCTTCAGTTACTATACTCTCTTTGCTGCGTTTTTGAACGATTCTTCCTTGATGAAATGCTATCGCGCAATAGTTGCACGCGCCAAAACAGCCTCTTACCGAAGTGAGCGAAAACTTGACTTCCTCTATCGCCGGCACGCCCTTAGTATACGACGGATGATAAGTTCTCTCATACGGCAAAGAATACACTTCGTCCATTTCGGCAACGGACAGCGGATACTGCATAGGATTTTGGACTACGTACTTATCGCCGTGCTTTTGCAACAGCGTTCGGCCGTGATACGGGTCGTTGTTTGCGTACTGCATTTTGAAAGCTTGCGCGTACTGAAGTTTGTCCGACTTGACCTGCTCGTACGACGGCGAAAAGTCAACGCTATGCTCGTCTATACCCTTTTTGAGTTTTGCCGAAAGCTTATCAAACTCCTCCAAATAGCAAGTCCCTCTTACGTCGCGAATCTTGTCAAGCGGCACGCCTTTTGTGACCAAAGCAAAAATCTCTTTAATAGGTTTTTCGCCCATTCCGTAGATAAGCAAATCGGCTTTGGACGAAACCAAAATACTTGGAAGTACGCAGTCTTTCCAATAGTCGTAGTGCGCGAACCTACGCAACGAGGCTTCGATACCGCCGACAACGATTGGCGCGTCGGGATAAAGCCGTTTGAGATTATTACAATACACGTCAACGCATCTATCGGGACGTTTGCCGACTTCTCCGCCCTCGCTGTACACGTCGCGGCTGCGGCGAATTTTGGCTACGGTATAGTTGTTGACCATACTGTCGACAACTCCGCTAGACACCATAAAACCGTACTTAGGAACGCCGAAACGCATATAGTCTTTATCGTTTTGCGGTTGGGGAATTATAGCTACGTCAAAGCCGAGCGATTGCAAAAGCCTAGACACGATAGCGTGCCCGAACGACGGATGATCGACGTACGCTTCGCCGATAACGTAAACGATATCGACTTGCCTGCCGCCAACTTCTTCGCTTGTGATCGGTAAAAATGCCATTGCTCCCTCTTTTCCCCGTTTAGATAAAATGCGTATAGCGATTTTTCGTTTTACCGCTTCTCGCCGTACGCATTGTTTTACTTATATTGATTATTTAAAATACTCTACGCCGCTTTCAAATATCTTCATATCGTAGTTGCCTTCGACGTTCTTATAAAGATTGTCGTCGATACGCTCGCTGTGTCCCATCTTTCCGAGTACTCTTCCGTCGGGAGAAATAATACCCTCGATAGCGTAGGCGCTTCCGTTGGGATTGAACGGCGATTTCATTGTCGCGCTACCTGTCATATCCACGTACTGCGTAGCAACTTGACCGCCCTTGATTATCTTATCCAACTCTTCGGCGCTTGCTACGAACCTACCCTCGCCGTGACTTACAGGCACGGAGAATACGTCGTCTACTTTTACTTTGTTAAGCCAAGGCGACTTGTTGGTCGCAACTCTTACGTTTACGATAGTAGAAACGTGACGGGATATGTTGTTGAAAGTCAAAGTAGGAGCTTGGCTCTTTTGCTCTCTTATATCGCCGTAAGGCACTAGACCTAACTTGATAAGAGCTTGGAAACCGTTGCAAATACCCAAAGCCAAGCCGTCGCGCTCGTATAAGAGCTTCATAACCTGTTCGGCAATGCGTGGGTTTTTGAACGTAGTAGCGATAAACTTGCCGCTTCCGTCTGGTTCGTCGCCGCCGCTGAATCCTCCCGGGAACGCAATGATTTGGCTCTCCTGCAAAGCCCTAACTATTGCCTTTGCCGACTGCTCGATGTCCTCGGAAGTTTGGTTTTTGATTATCAATACGTTGGCTTTAGCTCCCGCTCTTTCAAACGCGCGAGCGGTATCGTATTCGCAGTTGGTGCCTGGGAAAACGGGGATAAATACTCTCGGCTTAACGATATTTCTAGGAGCTTTATCCACTTTCCTAGCGCAGCATATAAGGTTCTTTACCTCGCCGCTTGCAGGCGCGGTCGTCGGGAATACTTGATCAAGCTTGCTTTCAAAAGCGTTTACCGCGTCTTGCATTTTCAGCTCTACTCCGCACAAATCGGCGGTATAAGTACCGTTTAGCTCGGCTACCTTTTCCACGTCGAAACCTTTCAAGCCGCTTATATCGTCGGCAAGTATTACGAAATCGCCGAACTGCGCGCTAAGCATATCTACGGACAAATCGTTCCAACTCGTACCGAGCTTATTGCCCATACAAGCTTTGAATACGCTTGCAATCACGCCGCCCTCTTCAACTACGTTACAAGCTTTGATTTTGCCGTCGTTTATAGACTTGACGATAGCCTCGTATAGTTTGAGCGTCTTAGCAAAATCGGGAATATTGTCGCCGTCTTTTGGGATAGCTACGCGATAAATTTCCTTAGCTCCCATATTTTCGGCGAACGCGTTGGTAATTATCTTGCTCGCCTTGCCAATACCCATAGCGAATGAAATCAAAGTCGGAGGCACGTCGATATTCTCGAAAGTACCGCTCATACTGTCTTTTCCGCCTATAGCTCCCACGCCGAAACCGATTTGAGCGTACAACGCTCCAAGCAGCGCCGCCAAAGGCTGCCCCCACCTATCCGCATCCTTGTTGAGCCTCTTGAAATACTCTTGAAGCGAAAGTCTTACCGTGTCTATAGATACTCCGCAAGCAACTTGTTTGGATAGCGACAAAAGTATTGAATATATAGCTCCCGTAAACGGCGACGCGCTCATAAGCTGAGGCGAACAGCCGTAAGTGGATACCGTTGCGGTATCGGTATGCCCCGACACCGGCGGTTTGCTCGCCATTGCGATAGCAGGAGTAAGCTGATACTTTCCGCCAAACGGCATCAACACGCTTGCCGCGCCGATCGTGCCGTCAAAAGTTTCTCCAAGTCCTTTTGTGGAGCATACGTTGAGTCTTGACAATTCGTTGAGTACGGCTTTGTCAAACTCGCCCTTGTCGAAATATTCTTGCGACTTCTTGTCGACAGCATTCATATAGTTGGTGACGTCGTCTTTGATATTCGCCTCTTGCGTTTGCTTTACGCCGTTGGTATCGAGGAACTTCCTCTTCAAATCTACTATGCAGTTGCCCGCGTAGAACATTCTCATTCTACCGTTGTCAGTAACTTCGGCAACCGCGGTCGCAAGGAGATTTTCGTCCTTAGCGTATTCAATAAATTTATCTACGTCCTTTTTATCGAGCACGACAGCCATTCTCTCTTGCGATTCGGAAATAGCCAGTTCCGTTCCGCTCAATCCCTCGTACTTTTTGGGAACTTTATCCAAGTAAATATCCAAGCTGTCGGCAAGCTCGCCTATAGCAACGCTCACGCCGCCCGCGCCGAAGTCGTTGCACTTGACGATAAGCGTAGACACCGCTTTGTTCCTGAAAAGTCTTTGTATCTTCCTTTCGGTAGGCGGATTGCCCTTTTGTACTTCCGCGCCGCAAACTTCTACTGATTTTTCAGTATGCGCTTTGGAGGAACCCGTTGCTCCGCCGCAACCGTCGCGTCCCGTTTCGCCGCCGAGAAGCACTATAATATCGCCCTTTACGGGTTTTCTTCTTACTACGTTTTCCTTTGGCGCGCCTGCGATCACGTAGCCGGTTTCCAATCTCTTTGCCTTATAGTTTTCGTGGTACATTTCCGCAACCAATCCGGTGGCAAGACCTATTTGGTTGCCGTAGCTTGAATAGCCCGCCGCCGCAGTCTTGGTGATAACTCTTTGCGGCAACTTGCCTTTGAGCGTAGTCGATATATCCGCGGTCGGGTCAGCTGAACCGGTTACGCGCATAGCTTGATAAACGTACGTCCTGCCTGAGAGCGGATCTCTTATCGCGCCGCCTAAGCAGGTAGCCGCGCCGCCGAAAGGCTCTATCTCCGTCGGGTGGTTGTGAGTTTCGTTCTTAAACATAATAAGCCACTTCTCTATCTTACCGTCGTTGTCGACGTCGACTTCGACCGAGCAAGCGTTTATCTCGTCGCTGGTGTCTAAGTTGTCAAGCTTGCCAAGCTTTTTGAGCTTCTTGACCGCTATTGTTGCAATATCCATAAGACAAGGATATTTGTCCTCTCTCTTTGCGTTGAACTCATCAAACAAATCTCTATAAAGCTTCAAGGCTTTCTCCACGTGCGCGTTGTTGCTGTCCACGTTGATTTTCGTCAATTCGGTCGCAAAAGTCGTGTGCCTGCAATGGTCCGACCAATACGTGTCGATTACTTTTATCTCGCTCTCGGTTGGATTTCTATCCTCGCCCTTGAAATAGTCGCGAACAAAGAGCAAGTCGCTTTCGCTCATTGCAAAACCTACCTTTTTGTGATAAGCGATTATTTCATCGTCGCTCATTTTGATAAAGCCGTCGATAGTCGGAACGGTGAGATTTTGCTCTACTTCCTGAATGAGCGTAGCGGGAATTTCCATACTTCCCTCGCGGCTTTCGACAGGATTGATGACGTACTTCTTAATCTTTGCAAAATCGCTTTCGCTCACGCCCTTAACCGCGTACAATTTCGCGCACTTGATAAGCGGTCTTTCGGACATCGACAAAAGCTGAACGCACTGCATTGCGCTGTCCGCCCTTTGGTCGTACTGTCCGGGAAGATACTCGACTACGAGCAGTTTGTATCCGCTCAAATCAGGCAAAACCTCAAAAAGGTCGTCCACGGGCTGTTCGCTGAAAATAGTCGTCTTTGCGCTATCGTAAACGCTCTCTTCAATATTCTCTATATCGTAACGTATAAATTCGCGTACGCGCTCGGCGTCTATCGAAAGTACGTTTTTGATATCTTGAGCGAGTTTCTTTGCGGATACGTCGTATCCCTCTTTCTTTTCTACGAAAATTCTCTTTACCATTGCTCTATTCCTTATTATATTTATCTATATTATATATCGTATATACCGTTTGTAACTTACAAACTATTATCTCTTTCTATCGCGGCTTATTTTTTAATTCCTATATCCGACCTAAAGAACGCGCCGTCAAAAGCAATCTTCTTGACGTTTGCGTACGCCTTAGCTCTAGCGTCGGCAATATCCTTGCCAAGCGCAGTAACGCCTAGTACTCTTCCGCCGTTGGTCAGGAGTTTGCCGTTTTCGACTTTAGTACCCGCGTGGAAAAGAAGTATATCTTTGTCAATATTGCCTATCTTGATTTCCTTGCCCTTTTCGTAACTCTCGGGATAACCGCCGCTTGCCATAACTACGCATACGCACGCGTCGTCAGTCCACTCTATTTTTACCTTATCGAGCGTTCCGTCGACTACCGCGTTGAAAATATCAAGCAAATCGGTCTTGAGTCTTGGCAAAACCACTTGCGTTTCGGGATCGCCGAAGCGAGCGTTGTACTCTACGACTTTTGCGCCGCTTGCAGTCAGCATTAGACCGAAATACAGTACGCCCTTGAACGTCCTGCCCTCTTCGTTCATAGCTTTTACAGTCGGCAAGATAATTTCGTTCACAACTTGTTTCTCTACCTCGGGAGTATAGATTGCCGACGGCGAGAACGTACCCATTCCGCCCGTGTTGAGTCCCTCGTCGTTGTCGTACGCTCTCTTGTGATCTCTAGCGTTGACCATAGGGATTATAGTTTTGCCGTCGCAAAACGAGAGTATCGACACCTCTTGACCGGTCATAAACTCCTCTACGATAACAGTCTTACCCGCGTCTTTAAACTTTCCGTCCAACATCATATCTTTAGCGGCTTGCAATCCCTCTTCAACGGTGTTGCAAATTATTACGCCCTTGCCCAAAGCAAGACCGTCCGCTTTGACTACCAAAGGATACTTTGCCTTTGCTAAATACTTGATTGCATTTTCGTAATCGCTGAACTCTTCGTAGTCGGCAGTAGGTATGCCGTACTTTTTCATAAGGTATTTGGAAAAAGCCTTGCTCGCCTCGATAATAGCCGCGTTGGCTCTAGGTCCAAACGCTCTATGCCCTTTTGCCTCGAGCCTGTCGACCAAACCCGCAGCCAAAGGATCGTCGGGCGCTACTACGGTCAACTCTATATCCTTGTGCGTATCGACGAAATCGACTATAGCGTCAAAGTCCATTACGCCAATCGGTACGCATTCGGCAATCTCGCTTATTCCGCCGTTGCCGGGCAAACAGTATATTTTGTCAACTTTGGGACTTTTGGAGAGCGACCAACATATCGTGTGCTCCCTTCCGCCGCTTCCTATTACAAGTACGTTCATTTTTTCTCCTGTTTTACTCGCTTATTGCGATTTTGAATTTTTGATTTTATACTGATGAGATATTTCCGCAGTTGATTAGTGCTTAAAGTGACGATCCCCCGAAAATACCATCGCAATCCCATACTTATCGCAAGCGTCGATAGACTCTTGGTCTCTCACGCTGCCGCCCGGTTGCAAGATAGCGGAGATACCGCCTGCGTTAGCGGCTTCCACGCAATCGTTGAACGGGAAGAACGCGTCCGAAGCCAACACTGCTCCGTTGGTATCCGTCAAAGAATGTTCGATAGCTTGCTTGGTCGCTCTAATTCTATTTACTTGACCGCCGCCGATACCGAGTATCGTCTTGTCCTTTGCGATTACGATAGCGTTGGACTTGGTATGCTTTACGACTTTCATAGCGAAAATCATATCGTCCATTTGCGTTTGAGTAGGCTGCTTCTTCGTAACGGTCTTGCACTTGTCAAAATCTACAACCTTTCTATCAAACTCCTGCACAAGTAATCCGCCAAGGACCTTTTTCATATCAAAAGAACTTGTCAGAACTTCGTTCATAATCGTAGGCAATTTCAAAAGACGGATATTCGCCTTTTGCTTAAGAATTGCCAAAGCTTCCTCGGTGAAGTCGGGAGCTACTACTATTTCGATAAATATCTTGTGTATTTGCTCCGCCGTTTCCTTGTCGATAGTCCGGTTTGCAGCAACTATACCGCCGAATATAGAAGTAGGATCGGCTGCGTTGGCTTTAAAGAAAGCTTCGCTGATAGTTTTAGCGGTAGCCACGCCGCAAGGATTTGCGTGCTTAACGGCTACGACGGTAGGTTCGCTGAACTCTCTAAGAAGGTCAAGCGCGCCGTTGGTATCGTTTATATTGTTATAGGAAAGCTCTTTACCGTGCAACTGCTCGGCTACGGCAAGCGAACCCGCTACGTCGAAAGCTTCTTTGTAGAACACTGCGTTTTGGTGCGGATTTTCGCCGTATCTCATATCTTGCGCTTTATCGAAAGCCATTGTAAACTGCTCGGGGAATTGAATACCCAACTTGCCTCTTAAATAGTTGGCGATGAGGGTGTCGTAGTAAGATGTATGTTGATATACCTTGTACATAAGGTAAAACTTAGTTTCTTTAGTGATGCCGCCGTTTTTGAGTTCTTCAAGAACTTTAGCGTAATCGGACGGGTCTACCATAACGGCAACGTCCTGATAATTCTTTGCGGCGCTTCTAAGCATAGTAGGTCCGCCAATATCTATATTCTCGATTGCCGTTTGCAAATCCACGTTGGGTTTGCTGACGGTAGCCTTAAACGGATAAAGATTTACGACTACAATATCTATCGGATCGATATTCATACTCTTGAGGAAATTCATGTGTTCCTCGTTGCCTCTCATAGCCAGCAGTCCTGCGTGAACCTTTGGGTGCAAAGTCTTTACCCTGCCGTCCAAACACTCGGGAAAGCCCGTAACCGAGGAAATATCCACCGCTTTTACTCCCGCTTCGTTGAGCGCTTTCAAAGTGCCGCCCGTCGAGATTATCTCATAACCGAATTTGATTAAATTCTTTGCCAAATCAACTATACCCGTCTTATCGGATACGCTTATTAGCGCTTTCTTTGCCATTGTATATACTCCTGTCTTAAAATATTTTCGTTGTGATTTATTTGCCGTCTTGACACAGCTTTGCGACTACGCTCGGCAAAAGCCTATGCTCAACTTCAAGTACTCTCGCCTGCAAACTCTCGGGCGTGTCGCCGCTTTTTACTTCCACTTGCTCCTGAGCAATTATCTCGCCCGTGTCCGCTCCGTAGTCCACGAAATGCACGGTGCAGCCGCTGACATTATCTCCGCTTTCAAGCACTGATTTGTGTACCCTCAGTCCGTACATACCCTTGCCTGAATGTTTGGGGATGAGCGAGGGGTGAATGTTGATTATCCTGCCTTGATACTCGTCGACCAAGACGGGCGTCACTATTGCAAGATAACCGGCAAGCACTATCAAATCCACGCCAAGAGGTTTGAGGTACTCAATGATAGCCTTATCTCGCTCGATTTCGTTTTGATAATCGCCGAGCGTAAAAGTCTTGTATTCTATGCCGTGTTTTTCCGCTCTTTGTATTGCAAAAATTCCCGACTTGTTTGTGACGAGCGCAACGACTTTACCGTTGATTGCTCCGCTAAGCGTACCGTCGACAACGGACTGCATATCGCTGCCGCTGCCCGAAGCGAAAATAGCTATTTTCTTTTTCATTTTATAGCTCAACCTCGCCTGCTTTGTCGGTAACTTCACCGATTACGTAAGCTTCTTCGCCCAATTCCTTAAGCGCTTTTACAACGTCTTTTTCGATAGACTTATCTACCGCAAGTACCATACCGATACCCATATTGAACGTATTGCACATCTTGCGGTCGTCAATTCCCGCAATCTCTTGCAATGCTTTGAATATCTTGGGAAGCGGATAGCTGGTCCTGTCGATTTTTACGCCCATACCCGCAGGAATAATTCTAGGCACGTTTTCAATAAAGCCGCCGCCGGTGATATGAGCGATACCCTTAATTGGGAACTTCTCTATCAAAGCCAAAATCGTCTTTACGTAAATTTTCGTCGGGGTGAGTACGAGTTCGGCGGGAGTGCAACCCAAAGTAGCGTTGTACTTATTGAGTTCTTCCTCGTTCTCGCCAAAGAGTTTTCTTACCAAGGAATAGCCGTTGCTGTGTATGCCGCTCGACGCGATACCGATAAGCGAATCGCCTACCTTTATGTTTTTGCCGTTGATAATCTTGTTTTTCTTGACGATACCTACCGCAAAACCTGCTATGTCGTACTCGTCTTTAGCGTAAAAACCCGGCATTTCCGCAGTTTCGCCGCCGATAAGCGCGCACCCCGATTGACGGCAGCCTTCGCTCACGCCTTTGACTATCTCGGCTACCTTTTCAGGAACCAACTTGGAAAGCGCAATATAGTCCAAAAACAGTAGCGGTTTTGCGCCCTGACAAACTATGTCGTTTACGCACATCGCCACCGCGTCAATGCCTATCGTGTCGTGCTTGTCCAATACGAAAGCGTATTTGAGCTTTGTGCCAACGCCGTCGGTACCGGCGACCAAACAGTCGCTGTCCTCTTTGTCGCCGAGCGCGTAAAATCCGCCGAAACTTCCCAAATCGCCGAGTACGCTCTCGTTGTAAGTTGTCTTGACGTATTCTTTCATCAACTTGACTGCTTTATATCCTGCCTCTACGTCTACTCCGGCAGACTTGTAATCTATTGCCATATCTATTCTCCTATTTCTTAGCGGTTTACTTGGAAATACCCATTCTCTTCATCATTTCTCTGTAGCCCTTGTCTACGTCGTCCATATCTCTTCTAAATCTGTCTTTGTCGAGTTTCTCGCCCGTCTTTGCGTCCCAAAAACGGCAAGTATCGGGAGAAATCTCGTCGGCAAGTATTATATCGCCCTTAAATCTTCCAAACTCGAGTTTGAAGTCGATAAGCTCAACGCCTATTTCGGCAAAGTACGATTTCATAAAGTCGTTGACCTTGAATGCCAAAGTCTTGATCTTTTCGATCTCTTCCTTAGTAGCGAGCTTGAGCGCCAAAGCGTGATAATCGTTGATTAGCGGATCGCCGAGGTCGTCGTTTTTGTAGCTGAACTCAATAACCGTAGTAGCAAGCTCAGTACCCTCCGGCACGCCGTATCTCTTGGAAAAAGAACCTGCCGCTTTGTTACGAATGATAACCTCAAGCGGTACTATCTCAACTTTCTTTACATACGTTTCTCTCTCGTTGATTTCCTTTACGTAGTGAGTGGGGATTCCCTTCTTTTCCAAAAGTTGGAACATAAAGTTGCTGCATACGTTGTTTACTACGCCTTTGCCGAGAATAGTCCCCTTCTTCAGTCCGTTGAATGCGGTTGCGTCGTCTTTGTAAGATACCAAAACTACGTCTTCGTCGGTGGTTGCGTAAACTCTCTTTGCTTTGCCTTCATAAAGTTGAACGGTCTTTTCCATTTTCAATTTAACTCCTTTTGTAATTTTTCGTCGTCGCTTTTAATTTTTTCTGCCATATTGATTTTGTAATCTTGCATTTTTTTCATTAGGTTTGGATACTTTATCGAAAGTATTTGAATAGCCAACAGTCCCGCGTTGAGTCCGCCGTTTATCGCTACGCAAGCGACAGGTATGCCCGACGGCATTTGAACCATAGATAGCAGCGAATCCAGTCCGTCCATAGTAGAACTCTTCACCGGAAGTCCTATGACCGGCAGCGGCGTGTAAGCCGCGATAACTCCGCCTAAATGCGCCGCCTTGCCCGCCGCGCAAATTATCACTTCGATATTGCTATCGACAGCGCCGTTGGCAAAGTCGTGAGCTAGCTGTGGAGTGCGGTGAGCGGATATTACTCTTGCTTCGACTTCAACGTCAAATTTCTTCAGTACGTCTATTGCGGGTTTTACTACGTCGAGATCGCTTACGCTTCCCATTACGATTGCAACTTTTGGCATATTCAAAATTCTCCTTGAATAAAATAAATATAATAAATTATATAAATATATTATCATACTTAAAATATCAAATGCAAGGATTTTCCCACGATAATTCCCTGCATTTTTTACGTCTTTTTTCATTCACCTTTTGAAAAATATAGACGGAACGGTTTTTTCTCGTCAAAAAGTTATCCACACCCCCAAAACCGCCTAAATATCGACTTTTTAAGGGGTTATCCACATAGTTATCCACAATAAACAAAGGTTATCCACACCTGCGAAGATTGAAATTTTGTCGATTTGTGTCGATTTCTCTCGAGAATTTTTTCGTCTACTTCGTCGACTTTATCAAATTTTTATGGACAAAATAGGACTAAAACGGTAGTGTCAAGCAGCGTGAATTAGCAAACGACTATGAGCCGTAGGATAGTAAAAAACCGGCAAGTTGTCAACGCGTTCCGTTTGTCGCGCCAAACGAAAAAACTAAATGCTTAATCAAGCCTGAAATAATGAATTATAAGACGTAGAAATAAACGTATTTCCCCTACTGATTTAGATAAAAAAGACCGCAAGCAGGGCTTCCCCAACTGCGGTCTTTAATCCTTGTATTCGCTTTATCTAATTAAAACTTGTTACTCTCTACCCTTTTAAGTTTTAGGATTTTATCGGCAAAACTTTCGTAATTTGCCGCCAGCTTTCGTTCAATTAGTATCAGTATTTTACATTTAGTAAAACAATGAAATTATTAAATTTATACCGTTATACGCGCTCGGCTATATACGCTCGGCGATTTTCTTCAAGAAATCTACGGTATTGAGTTTGACTACTTTAGCTTCGCCCTTGTAAATAGCGGCGAGATCTCCGGTCATATACCCGCTCTCAATCGTGTCAACAGTGGCTTTTTCAAGCTTATCGGCAAAGTCTACAAGCTCGCTATTTCCGTCCAACTGACCTCTCTTCCTAAGTCCGCCGCTCCAAGCGTAGATAGTTGCTACGGGGTTGGTAGAAGTTTCTTCCCCTTTCAAATATTTGTAATAGTGTCTTGTAACCGTTCCGTGAGCGGCTTCATACTCGTAGTTGCCGTCGGGCGAAACGAGTACCGACGTCATCATCGCAAGTGAACCGAAAGCCGTTGCGACCATATCGCTCATTACGTCGCCGTCATAGTTCTTGCACGCCCAAATCATACCGCCGTTGGATCTCACTACCCTTGCGACCGCGTCGTCTATCAACGTATAGAAATATTCTATGCCCGCTTCTTCAAACTTTTGCTTATATTCCTGCTCGTAAATCTCTTGGAAAATATCCTTAAATCTATGGTCGTACGTCTTTGAAATGGTGTCTTTCGTCGCAAACCACAGCGATTGACGGGTATCGAGAGCGTAGTTGAAACAGCTTCTTGCAAAAGACGATATACTCTTGTCGGTGTTGTGCATACCCATCACTACCCCGCTCGTCTTGGAAAAGTCGAACACTTCGATTTCCCTAATTCCGTCGCTATCTTCAAGCACGAGTTTCGCCTTTCCGCCCTGCTTAACGTAACCTTCTACGTCCTTATAGATGTCGCCGTACGCGTGACGGGCAATCGTGATAGGCTGCGTCCAAGTGGGAATATACGGCGTGATACCGTTGACCATAATAGGCGCTCTAAAGACAGTGCCGTCGAGTATCGCTCTAACCGTGCCGTTGGGGCTTTTCCACATTTGCGAGAGAGAATACTCTTTAACTCTTTGCGCGTTGGGAGTAATCGTAGCGCATTTTACGCCTACGCCGTACTTTTTGATAGCGTTAGCCGAATCAACGGTGACCTTATCGGCGGTTTTTTCCCTGTTGACGAGTCCGAGATCGTAATACTCGCTCTTCAAATCTACTTTCGGCAAGATGAGAATATCCTTTATCCATTGCCATATCATTCTCGTCATTTCGTCGCCGTCAAGCTCTACTATCGGGGTCGTCATCTTGATTTTTTTCATACCGTACTCTCCAAAAATTACTTCGCTCAAGCTTTTAGGCGCAAAGCGTTCGATCTCAAACTCGAGTATGCCGCCAGCGCGCTTAAGCAAGCCGCGAAAATTCTTTTTTAATTATACGGTTTTCAATGAGGTTTTGCAAGCGTTTGCATTATTTTTAGCATAATATTGCAATACTTTGGACGAATACACGAAAGATTTGTTCTCTCTAGCGTCTTTTATCGCTTCGTCGACTACTATATCGATAATATCCTTTAGTTTGATATCTCTATCCTCGTACAAATAACCCGCCAATGACCCGGGTACGGTATTTATCTCGTTGAGATAGACTTCTCCGCTATCGCTGTCCAGCAAAAAGTCGCAACGTACTATACCTTTACATTCCAACGCGCTATATAGTTTAGACGTCATAAACTGAATTTTCGCGGTATCGTTTTCGCTCAGCTTGGCGGGATATATCCTCTTAGCCGAAGCTTTGGTTATCTTTCCGCAGTTGGACATATACTTATCTTCAAACGTCAAAAAGTCTTGCCAGCCTACCGGCTCTTCAAGCGTAGACGGATAAATCTTGTCTTTGATTTTAACGCAAGCGCAGTTTATTTCCTTGAAGTTTGTCAAAGCCTTCTCGATAACCACTTTTTTGTCGTAGTTGAACGCAACTTTGAGATTTTCCTCAAGCTCCGCGTCGTCTTTACAAATAGATATTCCTATTGAAGAACCTTGCTTTGCGGGCTTGACTATCATAGGAAAGCCTATTCTTGCCACAATTTTCGCAAGCGCGCTCTCGCTCTCCCCTTCATAAATAGTTCCGTAAGGAAGCACGGGCAAAGACAGCCGCCTACAAATCATCTTGCAAACAGCCTTATCCATTCCCACGGCGCTTGCCAATACCCCGGGCGAAGTATACGGTATATTATGTATCTCCAAAAAACCCTGCAACGCTCCGTTTTCTCCGCAGCCGCCGTGCGCGCACAAAAGAGCGCAGTCAATATCCGCCAACTTTTTTAATTTGGATTTTTTGACGGCATAGAGTTCTCTCCCGTTTAGGACTAGACGCTTACCGTTTGGAGGCGTAGCCTTTGCGTACGTTTCGACCTTGTTATACTCATCGGGAAGAATGAAACAGTCGGTAAAATAGATCGGATAAATCTTATATTTCGTCTTATCCGCCGCGTCCATCGCTTGCAATGCGGTAATAATAGATATGTCTTTTTCGCACGAATTGCCGCCGTAAAATACTGCCAAATTTTTCAATTATTTATACCTCCGTTATACGCTTCGCCGTTATATGGCAAAATTACTGAACGATGATTTAATCTTATATTGAACGATGTTCAATAATTGTCGGGCAAGTCGTTTTGGAGCAATAGCACGTCGCCCCTGACCAACATTGCCGAGAACAAGTCTTTAGCGTTGTCTAAATGCTCTACTAGATAAATATTCTTGTCGCAAAAGCTTTCAGCCAACATTCCTAGCCTAATATTTTCTCTATTTATTCCTATTAATATGGCTATATCCGCAACGTTAGCTATACTTTCGCCCAGCTCGAAATTGACTTTTTCTTGCTTAGCGCCCATCTCAACCAAGCCTTGCGTAGCCACTATTTTCCTGCCTTTAAAGAGTTTTAACGCTTCTAAAGCGAGTTTCGCCCCCTCTTCATTGGAGTTGTAACTGTCGTCTATAATAGTTATGCCCGTAGGCAGCTCTATAGTTTGAAGCCTATGCTCAATGGGAGTCACGTTGCCTATGCCATCAGCTATTTGAACAATGTTCAATCCAAGTTCGCGCGCCATTGCGACGCACAATAAAATATTGTTCAAATTGTGCTTGCCTATTAAAGCGCTATTACAGCGAACGCTTTTATCGCCTATACTTAAGAGAAATCTCAAACCTTTGCTGTCGCATTCTATCTCGCTAATACTTATATTTTCAGCGTTGTTTTTGGAGCTCAAGAATCTATCGACTGATATAGCGATTCTATTTAAACTATTACTTTCCTCGTACATTTTGAGCGAAAGTTCATTTTCACCCGAATACACTACTGCGCCGCCGACTTTTTCCACGTAATCAGAGAGCTCCTTTTTCGTCGAATAAATGTTTTCAACGCTTTTGAAAGTACCTAGATGCTGAGAGCCTACGCCTGTTATCATTCCGTAAGTCGGCTTGACGATATCGCAAAGTTCGCTTATATCGCCTACGCGTCTTGCGCCCATTTCGGCGATGAAAACTTCGCATTCGTCAGGAAGGTCGTTTACCGCCCTGCATATACCTAGCGGCGTATTGAAGTTGCTGGGAGTACAGTACGCCTTGTATTTTTGGTTCAAAATCGTAGTCAAAATATTTTTGACGGTCGTCTTGCCAAAGCTTCCCGTTATGCCTATCTTCATCAAATCTCTTCGTTTATTCAACTCGTCGGTACATTTTTCTATAAACTTGCTCGCAATACTCTTCTCCAAAGGCTTGTTTGCGTATATTGCAAATCTCATTATCGCAGGTAGCAATGCAAAAATAAGCGGCACTAGTACAAAGCTCAGCCCTACGCCTTTGATTTTAATTACGCTTCCGACAATTACGACTACCGCCAAAAGCAAAAGTGTGATAATCGAATAGGTGACGAGCAGTCGCTTCGCCCTCGCAGTATATATCAATGGTTGATGCAAGCATTTGTCGCGTTCGTCGGTCAAACTTACCAATAATACAATTACGTACAGTCCCTGCACCACCAACTGCACGTAAAAACTTCCTATCGATACCGCGATAAATGAAAATATGCCGTTGCAAAGGGTGATACACACCGCCGAACCAATGAGTTTGCACTTAATACTCCGCATTTTGCGGGAATTTACTACTCGATACCCCTCAAGCTGAACTAAGTTTGCTATTCTAAGCGACATCACTACCGCTAAAATCCAAAAAACTACAGTTGTCGCAACTATTACGCCTATTTGCATACGCTGTTGAAATAGCTATCTAAAATCGCCAAAAAACTTTTATAGCAATCGATATAACTATAATGCCCTCCTTGCAAAAAAATAAGCCCACTATTATATATGCCGCGCTTCAACCGCCTTGCCATATACGGCGGCGTATCTTTATCTTTTTTACCCCATACGATCAAACAATCGCATTTTATATCTTTCAAATAGTCGTCAAGATAAAAATTCACTACGTTTTTAAACGTTTCGCGCATATCGCCGCTAAGCGCCCTATAGTCGGGCGAACCGCATTTTGACGTATCCATTTTCAACGACTTTTTTAGCTTATAGGTCAGTTTTCGTATACTTTTCTTAATGGAAAACCTAGGTCGCAACCCTGCGCTATCAACCAAAACTATGCTCTTAATATTATCCGTACGCGCCGCTAAAAGCATAGCTACACGACCGCCGAAAGAGTGTCCGACAAGAACGACGTCTTTCATTTGATAATATTCAATTATCTCTTCAACCGCATTGGCGTAGTCGTCCAAAGTAAGTACGCGCGGAAGCTCGCTTTCGCCAAATCCGTAAAAATCAAGAATCGCGCAACGGTATTTTTGAGAAAAAACGTCAAATGCGCCCTTAAAACTTGCTATGCTTCCGCCCCAACCGTGCAAAAAAATTATATCGGCGCCTTCGCCTTTAATTAAATGGTTTAGGATATCGCCACCCCCGTCAAAACGAATCAATATAATACTAAATATGCTTTCTCTTCGACAAAAATTACAAAAAACCGCATTTTTAATGAAAAAAGAGAGAAAAAATCCTCTCTTTTAAATAAATCAATATTATATAACTGATTATCAGCTTCAACTACGTTATAAACGGTGATAATATCTATAAATCAATAAATTGCCGTAAATATAGTTTATATATTCCTCTTCCACATAATCAATGCCGCGTCTTTGCCATTGTAAAATTTGGGGCGATTGCCCTCTACTGTAAAGCCGAACTTTCTATATAAATTTATAGCCGCCGTATTATTTTCGTTTACTTCCAACGTCAAAGCTGAAAGATTGCGCAATTTGGAGCAATTTATCATATCTTCCATCAAAAAGCTGCCCACGCCTTTTCCTCTAAACGTTTCTTCAACTGAAAGATTATTTACAAAGCCTTCTTCTCCAACAATATATAGACTGTAGGAACAAACCGCCTTATTATCAACCAGCCCAACTCTTGCTATAGCGTTGGAACAGCCTATAAGTCCGCCCAGCTGCTCTTTAGACCACGCCTCGTCCAAACTTTGATTTTCTATATCGTATATACTATCAATGTAATCTTTTTTAAAATCTTCAAAAATTACTTTTAATTCATTTTGCGCGTTCATAGTCCAACTTATACCGTTTTGTCCATATTTTTCATATCATATTCGCGCTCAGCTTGCGACTTCTTTAGATACAGCGGAGCCAACTCGGCAAACTCGCCTGCGGCAATTTTACTTTTGGCAATCCCTATCAAAGCCTCGGGGCGGGAAGCTCCGACTTTGTATACAACGTTATTTTTTTCCTTGAGCGAAGCGGCTGTCATCTCTCCCGACTCCAACTGGTTTTTAAATGATTCGGCAAACTTTGCGTAATAGAAACAATCGTGCCTACAATCTATCGCGCAATAAAATTTGTCCGCATCAACTCCATAGGCAAGTTCTTCAAAAGACGTAATAGCTACGCATTTTTTACCAAGCGCAAAAGACAGCGCGTTCACGCTCGACACCCCTATTCTAATTCCTGTAAACGAACCCGGACCTATCACACAAGCAAAATAATCGACGTCTTTAATATCGATTTGCGCCTCGCTCAAAAGTTTGTCAATTTGCGGCAAAACTTGAGAATTGTGTTTTTTGCTCTCCGCCTCGCCGATAAACGAATAAATTTTGTTATCGATAGAGAGGGCAATCACCATATTTTCCGAAGTGCTGTCCAAAGCTAAAATTTTCATATTTTCACCTGTTTAGCCTAAATTTTGCTAAAAATTAGTTTAATTTAGCCAATTTTATCGAATAATTCTAATTTTCACGATAATTGAGAAGTATATCAATCTAATTGAGAATTATTCTTTGTTAATATAACTTTCGCTTAATCAAGCATTTTGCTTATATATTCGCCATATCTACTGCCAACCAATTCTTACGCTCAATAAAAACGCTTTTCTTTTCTTACAGTAAGATTTAAAAGATTACTAAGTATACGCTATCCGCCAAAGATATTAAACAACTTTTCTATAATAGGACTCTTCTCCGTCCTATATCTTTGATAAATCCAAATCTATTCCGCTGATAGCAAATTCTCTTTTGTCGTCGTCCAAGCTAGTGACTTGAATATTAATAGGCTTTGGCACGTCCTCAAACTTATTCCATTCTATCACACAAACGCCGTTCATATACAAATACTCGTTGAGTCCAAGTTCGTAAAGTTCATCCTCGTCGCATACTCTATACATATCGAAATGATAAAGCCTCAATCTCCCCTCGTATTCTTTCATAAACGTAAAAGTAGGACTGGTCACCGTTTCGTCAACGCCCAAGGATTGAGCTAAGCCTTTGGTAAAAGTCGTCTTTCCCGCGCCGAGATCGCCGCTCAAAAGTACTACTTCCCCGCCGCTCAATCTATCGGATAGTATTTTAGCAAGCTTATAAGTATCCTCTACGCTTTTAGATATATATTTGATAATTTGCTTTCTATTCTCCACTATTTCGTCCATACATATAATTTGAATAAATTTATCAAAATTTGTCTACGAATTTATTATATTACACTTGACAGCAATTTGCAAATGATTTATAATGACCGTAATCAAATAATTCTTTGAGGGTAGGTGAAATTCCTCACCGGTGGTATAGCCCACTAACGCTGTAAATCTCTTTTATGCAGCGCCGAGCAAGTGAAATTCTTGCGCCGACAGTAAAGTCTGGATAGGAAAAGGATATATTTATTATGAAAAACTCTATTTCAAGGAGCAAGTGGCTCGCAACCACTGCTATTTTGTCAGCAATGGCAAGCATTCTAATGTTTTTGGAACTCCCCGTTCCGCTAATGCCAGCATTTATCAAACTTGATTTTTCTCTCTTACCGTGCATAATAGCCAATATTGCGCTTGGACCGTTAAGCGGCGTAGTCGCCACAACGATCAAAGAGCTTGTACATCTTATGCTACACGGAGCAAGTTCCACAGGCGGCATAGGTAATCTCGCCGATTACGTCACCTGCTTGTGCGTGATAATCCCGTCAGGCTTTATATATAAGTTCAAACCTAATATGCTAGGACTTTCTATCGGACTTGCCGTAGGTTCAGTATGCTCCGCCATTCTATCGGGGCTTGTATTCAACGCAATAGCAGTTTATCCGCTCTACGATAAATTTATATTGCCAATGACGGCGATTCTTTCAATGTATCAAGCTATCCGCCCGAGCGCGAACGGATTGTGGGAGGTTTTGGCTATATTCAACGTACCGTTTACTTTCCTTAAATGCGTAATAATTAGTATTTTGGCGGTAATTATAGCAAAACCGCTTAATAAATACCTTATAAAGAAACCTACGCAAAACGTACCCGAATAAATCAATTTGCCGTCTTGAGCGTAACGAAAACATCTATTTTCTTATAAATCGTATTAGATTCTTCGACTTCGCTTATGACGGCGATTAAATATACGCGCAAAAACAATCCCTAATATCGAGCATATAGCAACAACGCGATAATAACCAATAATATTCTATTATTAGCAAACAATAAAAGCGTGAAAAATTCACCTAACGAGAATTTGACTTACAAGGGATTATAAAATTATCTCGAAATACGAATGGACGACTATTCTCGCCTTACTTTAACGCTGTAAAAAAGCGTTTCAATTTGCTTGGAATCGGCTGAAATCTTATTGAGTTTGTTTATCTCGTGAATGACGTCCATATCAAACGATATCAAAACTTCGTCAAAGCCGTATACTTCGCCTACGGCAAGCGTAATTTGCTGTTCTAGCTGCGTACGCTCGGATCTACTAAACAACGGTTTGGGAATAACTCCAACTAATAAGCGGTTTTTCCAAACCAAAACAGCGCAATAATCAACCGTTTCTATTTGTGCTAATATACTTTCAACGCCTTGAGAAGCGGCGTTTTCGTCAACGCTTTGCATATAATTAACGTAATTAAGGTTTATATCTATCATAAACTTTTCTCCCAACCGTACTAATATAAGTTTGGGAAAATTTGTAAATTATATACTGTCTTACAACAAACTGCAAAATATAGAACGAGTTTTACGCTTCTTCAACTCCGTAATGCGTTATATTAGCGCCGTCCGACCAAAGGTTTTCCAAAGAATACAATCTTCTTGTTTCCTCGTAGAAAATATGAACGATTACGTCGCCGTAGTCAAGCACCGCCCACCTTCCTTCCTGTCTGCCTTCAACTCTAAGAGGTTCGCAGCCCTGCTTGGACATTCCCTCGTCAACAGCGTCAACTAGCGCTTTTACTTGGGTGTTAGAACGTCCCGAACATATTACGAAGCTGTCGGCAATCACGGTTAGTTTACTAATATCAACTATTACTATGTCCTTTGCTTTCTTCTCATCTAGCAAACTGCAAATCAATTCTACTCTTTCCATTTCTTCTCCTAACGAATAATTTTATTGCTAAGTAATATTTACAAAATTTAAATCTTTATCCGAAAATCAGTCGCAAAGCTATACTTCCGTCTTTTGCATACTGCGACACTCGTCAACAGCCTCCAACGTCAACGGATAGATTTCTCCGCCTCTTTGTAACAAAAATTCGTATTGCGCAAGTACGCATTCCTTATAGCCGCGATCCAAGGACTTTTCTATGCAACCGCGCAAGTACTCAACTTCGGGATAATCTCTCCCGAGTTCCAACATATCGCTGCAAAAAATAAGCTTTTGCAACGTACTCATATCTCTTTTTCCAGTGGTATGATACATGATTGCGGACAGCACGTCTTTATCCTGTATTCCGTACTCCTCTTTTGCGATTACCGCGCCCAAAAACTGATGTTCCACCGGCGTGCCTACGCTGTCTTGCGGGACCTTTTCCGTGTCGTGAGGCGTATGGCATTTAGCTTTAGCGCAATCGTGAAGGACTCCCGCAAGCAAAACTTTGCCGTAATCAAGACCTAATTTCAACAAATAATTCAGCTCAACCGCGTAAGCCGCCGTACGCAAACAGTGCGCAAACGTATTGGCGGGAATATTAGACTTTAGCTTTTCTATCAATTTATTATGATCGCTATAGATCCTTTTCTCCATAATATACTCAGCAACTTTAGCGTCGATATTATTATAAATTCCAAGCTCAGCAAGACTTCTTACTACTGTCGAGGAAATATCTTTAGGGGCGTAATCGCACACCCTTATATCTCCGCCTTGCTTGCGCCAATAGCTAAGTTTCTCTTCAAAATTTACGCTCCTGCCTCTAGTGAATACAAGCAAAGGACACATCTTGATAATCTTTTGCGGATTTTTCCATTTTTCAAAATTTTCCAAGCTGTCGCCGCCAATCACGAACGCAACGTCGCCGTACTTTTCCTTAAGAATAGGAAGCGTTTCGCAGGTATAACGCTTACCGCTGCAGTAGCGTTCCATATCGCATATTTCCACACGGTCTAAACCTTCTACGGCAAGGTTTAACATATCAAGACGCTGCTCGAACGAAGTCGGACACGACTTATGAGGCGGATTGTCGGACGGCAACAAGACTACCTTTTCAACGTCTTGCAACGTCAAAAGATGTTTTATCATATTGATATGCTCGTTGTGAACGGGATTAAACGCTCCGCCGAATACGACTTTCATCTTCACCTCTTTGCCTCTATAATATATTGTACACAAAATATCGCGATTTAGCAAGAATTTCCGAGTAAAGCTTATAAGATAATCAACGCTTCCTTGTCGCAACCGAAAATCCGCAAAAAGAATAGGACGATAGCCGTCCATAACCTTTATTACAAACGTTTTGCCTACTTTATCGCGTATACGGTTGCAAATATCCGTCAATAATCTCAATATGTCTATCCTGCTCGATATTATACTTCTTACGGCGATAGTTTTTCTCGCCGCGTATATTTGTCTTTCCTTTATCTCTATGTCTTTAGGGATAAAACTTCTTACGAGCGGACTTATTACGATACTTTTTGTTACGCTTATAAAAAAACTGTTTTTCAAAAAAAATTCCAACGTGATAAGCTATAGAAGGTTTGTGACTTACTTAATTTGGCAAGGCGAAGAAAGAGCTAAGGAACTGCTCAAAGAAACGTGCCAAGACGGCAATTTCGAAGATAAAGGCGAATACGTAATAGCCGATTCAAAAGTTATTTTCCTTTGGACGAAATACGGTTCAATTTCCGCCGACACAGCGGTTAAGTTCTATAGAACCTGTAAAAAAGATAATATTGACGAAGCTTATATACTTACCACCAACAGCGATAAAAAGATGATGGGACTGATAAGAAGTTTCGGCGACGTCGCATTGACGTACTGCACGTTTAAAGACGTCTATAGACGTTTGAGAAAACAAGACAAACTTCCCGCCGACGTAAGAGAAAAAATCCCCGCCGCGCAGCTTCTCAAACTCATCTTCCACAGCGCTTTTACACGCAAAAACGGGTTTAGGTTCGTCGGGATAAGCCTGCTGTTGCTCGCAATAAGTTTCTTTACGCCATTTAGAAATTACTATATTATCCTCGCCTCAATCAACCTCGCGCTCTCAATAGGATGTCTTGTCGCGGGACTTATCAGACGATAAAAAAGTTAGATAGAATAAGTATTCTTTTGCGGATTTTTTCTATAAATAGTTATCTTACTGCCAAGCACTTGAACGAGCTGCGCGCCGCTTTGCTCAGCAATATCCTCGGCAATTTCCTTTGCCGCATATTCAGCGTTGCGTAAAACCGCAACTTTAATAAGCTCCCTTGCGGTAAGCTGTTCGTCAATTTGCTTAAGAAGCGTATCGGTTATACCGTTCTTGCCGATATGCGTGGTAGGCTCTATATTCATAGCCGCCGATCTCAATTTTGCGCGTTCAGCGCTCGTCATAATCGTTTCTCCTTTATTCTTTTATTCTATAATTCCCTTTTATACCGCTCAACTGATACTGCTAAGCCGTTACGACGCTTAAACTACTTATTCCACAAAGTCAAACTCAACGTCGCCTATGCGTACGGTATCGCCCTCTTTACAGCCGCTCTTGACCAACTCTTTTATCACGCCTCTATCTTTCAAAGTCTTTTGGAAGTACCTAAACGATTCGTAATCGTCCAATACGACGTTGCGCACAAGCATATTAATCAGTCCGCCGTGAACTTCGTATACTCCGTCCTCGTCAACGGTGATGATGAACGACGTGCTGTCGTTGCGATTTTCTTCAAACGCTACGACTTCCAAAGGCTCGCTCTCAGGCAAATCCTCCAAATCGCGGCTTACCCTGTCCAAAAGCTCTTTCGTACCCGTGTTGGATATTGCGGATATACGGATGACTTTGCCGCCTAGCTTTTTCTCAAACTCCTCGATAGCCTTATCGTCCTCAAGAAGATCGCACTTGTTGGCAACTACTATTTGAGGCAAAGAAGCGAGTTTTGCCGAATAGCTTTCCAACTCGTTGTTTATCGTCAAGAAGTCCTCGTAAGGATCTCTCCCCTCTATTCCCGATATATCGACCACGTGTACGATAAGCCTTACCCTTTCGATATGCCTTAGGAAGTTATGCCCGAGCCCTGCGCCCTCGCTCGCTCCCTCGATTAGTCCGGGAATATCGGCTACGACGAAATCCTTGTCGTAATACTTGACTACGCCTAAGTTGGGCGTAAGCGTGGTAAAATGATAGTTTGCGATTTTAGGCTTAGCCGAAGATATTACCGAAAGTATCGTCGACTTGCCTACGTTTGGGAAGCCTACCAGTCCTACGTCGGCGATAGTCTTAAGCTCGAGAGTAAGTTCGACCTCTTGAGTTTTTTCGCCCTTTTGGCTGAATCTAGGCGCTTTGCGTTGCGCGGTGGCAAACCTTGCGTTGCCCTTGCCGCCCAAACCGCCTTTTTGCAACAAAAATTGACTGTCGGCGTAGAACATATCTGCAAGCACGTTGCCCGTTCTTTTTTCCTTTATGACAGTACCTTTCGGCACTTTGATATACAACGGTTTGCCGCTCTTGCCCTTGCAGTTTTTCGCGCCGCCGTTCTCGCCGTCCTCCGCCCTAAAGTGTTTGGCAAACTTAAAGTCGATGAGCGTAGAAGCGCTCTTATCGACGACGAAAATCACGTCGCCGCCGTTACCGCCGTCGCCGCCGTCAGGTCCGCCTTGAGCCACGTACTTCTCCGTATGAAAAGAAATAATACCGTCGCCGCCGTTGCCTGCTTTTACGAAAATCGTTGCAATATCTAAAAACATAGTTTCCCTTATGAGCGGCTTTTAATACAACCGCTTCGTTTGATGTATACTTCATATTTTATATTATACGAAGTTTTTTGTTGCGAAAACGCGAGATAATACACGCCGTATGCGCTATCGCATTAAGTATGAAATCGCGTTTCGCCGTCTTAATTGATATAACGCCGCCTTACTTGGCGAACTTTTCTATTATTGCTTTTGCCGCCTTGCGCCCCGCGCCCATAGCTAATATAACCGTAGCCGCGCCCGTAACTGCGTCGCCGCCCGAATATATGCCGTCGACGCTGGTAGCCATAGTTGCCTCATCAACTATAATAGTTCCTTTCTTGCTGAACTCCATTTGAGAGCAAGACTTTCTTATAAGCGGATTTGGACTAGTGCCGAGCGCTACGATAACTTGGTCTACGTCGATAACGAACTCGCTGCCCTCGATAGGCTCGGGACGTCTACGACCCGAAGCGTCGGGCTCGCCGAGTTGCATTTTTACGCACTTGATTCCGCATACCTTGCCGTCTTGACCGAGTATCTCCACAGGATTGGTCAACAGCACGAGCTTAATACCCTCTTCCTCAGCATGATCGATTTCTTCGGCTCTTGCCGGCATCTCCTCTCTACCTCTTCGATATATTATGTACACTTCTCCGCCGCCTATTCTCTTAGCAGTGCGCGCGGCGTCCATAGCCACGTTGCCAGCGCCTATTACCGCAATGGATTTACCGCAATAGATAGGAGTTATCGCGTCAGGCTTGTACGCTTGCATAAGGTTGGCTCTAGTCAAAAGCTCGTTGGCAGAAGATACTCCGTTCAAGTTTTCGCCGGGAATATTCATAAACATCGGAAGACCTGCGCCCGTGCCTATAAATATAGCGTCGTACTCGGCTTGGAGTTCGTCAAAAGTAATCGCTTTGCCGACCACTGTGTTCAGCCTAAACTCTACGCCTAGAGCTTTTAATTTGTCTATTTCCTTTTCAACGACGTCGTCCTTGGGAAGTCTAAACTCGGGAATACCGTACACGAGCACGCCGCCGGCTTTGTGGAAAGCTTCAAAAATAGTTACTTTAAAACCGTTCAAAGCGCAATCCGCCGCGCAAGCAAGACCCGACGGTCCGCTTCCGATAACCGCGACTTTCTTGCCGTTCCACTCAGGAGCTTTGAGATTGCCCGCGCCCTTTTTCAGTCCGTAGTCGCCCACGTATCTCTCCAACGCGCCAATCGCCACGCTGCCGCCGAGCTTGGCTCTACGTATACACTTGCCCTCGCATTGATTTTCTTGCGGACAAACTCTTCCGCAAATAGCCGGAAGGAGCGAAGACTGACTTATCACGTCAAGCGCGCCGTCCTTATCGTCCTCGGTCAAACATTTTATAAACGCAGGAATATTTATCCCTACGGGACAACCCGTGCGACAAGGGGCGTTTTTGCAGTTGATACACCTGCTTGCCTCTTCTTTCATAAGCGCGTCGTCAAAGCCTAAATTAACTTCTTTAAAATTGTTTACTCTCTCTTGCGCCGACTGGTGCAAGGTTTTATTTCTAGGTGAATTATTCATAGCTTAATCCCTCAAATTACATTTTTGCTCGTGGTCGCGATAGAACCTACTTCTTGCCATAGCCTCGTCAAAGTTGACAAGATGTCCGTCAAATTCAGGACCGTCTACGCAAGCGTATTTGGTTTCACCGCCTACCGTGAGCCTACATCCGCCGCACATTCCCGTGCCGTCAACCATTATCGTATTCATTGACACTATCGTAGGTATATTATACTTGCGCGTAAGTTCGCTGACGTTTTTCATCATTATCATAGGACCTACTACAAGCACGCAATCAATTTTATCGCCCGCGTCTATTCTCTCTTGAAGAACGGTGGTGACAAAACCTTTCGTTCCGAGCGAACCGTCGTCGGTGGATATATACACGTGTTCGCTATTGGCCTTGAACTCTTCTATATCAAAGAGCAAGTCTTTCGTCCTTGCGCCCATAATAACGTCGCTTTTCAAACCTTTTTGCTTGCGAAGTTTTGCTTGCGGATAGATGACCGCGCAACCTATACCGCCGCCGACCAAGACTAAATTCTCATATTCGTCCAAGTCGGTAGGATTGCCGAGCGGACCTACCAAAGCGTGCAAACTATCGCCCTCTTTGAGCGTAGCCATCTTATGAGTGGAATATCCCACTTCTTGAACTAGAAGCGTAATCGTTTCCGCTTCTCTATCGTAGTCGCATATAGTAAAAGGCACTCTCTCGCCGCCCTCGTTTACGATTACGATTACGAACTGCCCTGGCAAGCAATGCTTTGCTACCGTGGGCGTATGAACGACGTACTTCTTTACTTTTGGAGCTACGTCTATTATTTTCAAAAGCTCGTTCATTTTTTATCTCCTAAAACTATTTACCGTTGTAAAATAAGCAAAACTCGCTGATTAGGCAATCCGCGCATTGCGGATTTCTAGCCGAGCAAGTATACCTTCCGTGATGTATTAACAAGTGATGAGCGTGCGACCAAGTTTCTTTGGGAAGAATTCTCATAAGTCCTTCTTCAACTTTGAGCGGGTCGTTGCCGTCGCAAAAACCTATCCTATTGCTTAGTCTTAGCACGTGCGTGTCTACCGCAATAGCCTGTCCGCCAAACGCTACCGAATATACTACGTTGGCAGTCTTTTTGCCCACGCCCGCCAAAGTCATAAGACTTTCTATATCCTTAGGCACTTCGCCGCCGTACTTGCTCGCTATATCCCTACTTGCCGATATAATATTCTTGGCTTTGTTTCGATAAAAACCGCAAGTAAAGATATACTTTATCAGCTCATCTTCGTCAAGCTCGGCAAACTGCAAGGGAGTGTTGTAGACTTTGAAAAGTTTTTCGGTGACTTGATTAACCCTCTTGTCCGTGCACTGCGCCGAAAGTATAACCGCAACGAGCAACTCGAAAGGCGTGCTGTAATTGAGTTCGCACACTGCGTTGGGATGCATAACCTCAAGTCTTTTGAGTATCTCGCTTATTTGCTCTTCGTCAAACTTCTTTGCCATTTATCTTATACCGTGTAGAATTTCGCCCGCTTGCCGCTTTTAGACAAGCAGGCGATAAAATACGCATTTTTAATTTATGAGAATTTGATAATTCTCTCAACCGCCTCTATCGTCTTTTGTCTATCGCCGAAAGCGGTAAGTCTAAAATATCCCTCGCCCATCTTGCCGAAGCCCGCGCCGGGAGTGCCGACAACGTTGGCTTTAGTAAGCAAATGATCGAAGTATTCCCAAGAAGTCATACCGTCGGGACACTTTAGCCAAATATACGGAGAGTTGACTCCGCCGATGTGCCAAATACCTTTCTTCTCCAATCCCTCGTGAATAATGCGAGCGTTCTCTTTGTAGTAAGCTATATTCTCCATAATTTGAGCAAAGCCTTCCTTGGAGAAAACAGCTTGAGCGCCTTTTTGTACGATATAAGGCACGCCGTTGAACTTAGTGCACTGTCTTCTATTCCAAAGCGAATTGAGTTTAGTTCCGTCAAATATCAATTCCTGCGGAACTACGGTATAACCGCATCTCGTACCCGTAAAGCCCGCCGTCTTGGACAAAGAGCAAAACTCTATAGCGCAAGTTCTGGCTCCCTCGATTTCGAAAATGCTTCTCGGCAAAGTCGAGTCGCCTACAAACGCCTCGTACGCCGAGTCGAACAAAATCAAAGCTTTATTAGCGTTGGCGTAGTCTACCCACGCTTTGAGTTCCTTATGAGTATAAACGGCGCCCGTAGGATTGTTTGGCGAGCAAAGGTAGATAATGTCCGCCTTGTACTTTTCGTTGGGCATAGGCTTAAAGGAGTTGGCTTGATTTCCCTCAGCCGTGTCTATCTTTCTACCTGCCATTACGTTGGTATCGACGTACGCCGGATAAACGGGGTCGGGTATCAAAACTTTATTCTTCGGATCGAGAACGTCGAGAATATTTCCCAAATCGCTCTTCGCGCCGTCGCTTATAAAGATTTCATCTTTGTCAAGGCTTACTTTCTTCGACGAGTAATACTTTGCAATCTCTTCCCTCAAAAAGTCGTAGCCTTGCTCGGGTCCGTAACCTCTAAAAGAACCTTTTTGACCCATTTCGTCAACGGCATTATGCATAGCCTTAACGACTGCCGGCGCTAAAGGCAACGTTACGTCGCCGATACCCAGCCTGTATACTTCCACCCCGGGATTCGCCTCTTGATAAGCCTTGATTTTTTTAGCTATCGTTGAGAACAAATAACTGTCTTTCAAATCTAGAAAGTTTGTATTGATTTTCATATTATTATCCTTATATTTTTATTTATCAGTTTATTATCGATTACTTGATTTTGCTTTCTCTCAAAACGACGTACTCTTCGCGTTCAGCGCCGACCGACACGTACGTGATAGGACATCCGACGCTCTTTTCGATAAACTCGATATACTTAAGCGCCGCTTTCGGCAAATCTTCGGGTTTGCGGCAGGAGGAAATATCGCAGTTCCAACCGTCTAAATACTCGAATACGGGAGTTGCTATTCTAAGCTCTTCTCCGCTTGGGAAACTCGTAGTGAGTTTGTCGCCGACCTTGTATGCCGTACATACGGGAATTTTCTTCATATAGGAAAGCACGTCGAGTTTGGTCAACGCAAGTTCGGTCGCGCCCTGCATTTCTACGCCGTACTTGGAAGCAACTACGTCGAATGCGCCCACTCTTCGCGGTCTACCCGTTGCCGCTCCGTACTCTCCGCCCGCTTGACGAAGTTCCTCGGCTTCTTTGCCGAACATTTCTACAGTGAACGGTCCTTCGCCGACGCAAGAGCTGTACGCTTTCATAATACCGAATACGTTGTCCAAACGATACTTAGGAATACCCGCGCCGATAGGAGCGTAAGCGGCTATAGTGTTGGACGAAGACGTATACGGATTGATACCGAAGTCTATATCTCTAAGCGCGCCGAGCTGAGCTTCGAATACAACCTTTTTGCCCGCTTTCAAACTCTCGTCCAAAAACTCGCCCGTATTGCATACGAACGGCTTGAGCTTGTTGCCGTACTCTTCTAGCCAGTTCATAATCTCGTCGACTTCAATCTTATTAGAGCCGTAAGCCTTTTCGATAAACAAGTTTTTCCACTCGACTATACCCTCAATTCGCTTTCTCAAAGCCTCGGGATGGAACAAGTCGCCCATCATTATTATTTTCTTGAGGTACTTATCGCCGTAAACGGGAGCTATACCTCTTCTTGTCGAACCGTACTTAGCGTCGCCGAGTCTATCCTCTTCCAAGCAGTCCTGTCTTACGTGGTAAGGCATACATATAACGGCTCTCGAACTGATCTTGAGATTTTCAGGAGTTATCTTAACTCCCTTCTCAGTAAGCCTGCCCATTTCGCCAACAAGATGTTGCATATCAATAACCATACCGTTGCCCATTACGTTGACTACCTCGGGACGCAAAATGCCCGACGGGATGAGATTGAGAATAAACTTGCCGAGGTGATTGATTACGGTATGACCTGCGTTGTTGCCGCCTTGATATCTTACGACGATATCGTAATCGCTCGACACGAGGTCAACCATTCTTCCTTTGCCCTCGTCGCCCCAGTTGATTCCTACAATAGCTGTTAACATTTTATACTCCTTTGCCGCTTTCAGCGGATAAACTTTGTCAATTTTTCAGCCGCGCAAACGCTTTTATAAGACGCGACCTTCTATCGCATATTATAACATATATATTATAATATTAGCAACTATTATCAATCGACTTTTGCTCTAATCATTCTCGCCGATGAAAATTCCTTTTGCAAAAAGATTATATTTAAAAAAGACCTCCACTTAATAGTAAAGGTCTTTCTAAATTACTTAATAACGTTTTATATTTACAATAAATTTTATTCCCACTCTATAGTTGCAGGCGGCTTGGAAGTGATATCGTAAACCACCCTGTTTATATGAGCAACTTCGTTGACTATTCTCGTGGAGATTTTCTCAAGCACTTCGTACGGTATTCTTGCCCAGTCGGCAGTCATAGCGTCTACGGAAGTCACCGCTCTTAGCACCAACGTATAATCGTAAGTACGGCAGTCGCCCATAACGCCTACGCTACGCATATTTGAAAGTACGGCAAAATACTGCCAAATCTCTTCCGACAATCCGTTGAGCGCGATTTCATCTCTAAATATATAATCGGCTTCTCTCAAAATTTCGAGTTTGTCCTTGGTGATATCTCCGATTATTCTAATTGCAAGACCCGGACCCGGGAACGGTTGGCGCATAACCACGTCGTGCGGTAGTCCTAGCTCAAAACCTACTTTTCTAACTTCGTCTTTGAACAAATCTCTAAGAGGTTCGACAATTTCTTTGAAATTGACTACGCTCGGAAGTCCGCCTACGTTGTGGTGCGACTTGATTACCGCGCTGCTTCCAAGACCCGATTCAATGACGTCGGGATAAATCGTACCCTGAACGAGATAATCTACCGCGCCTATCTTATCGGCTTCCACCTCGAATACGTCGATAAATTCTTTACCGATTATCTTTCTCTTCTTCTCGGGGTCGGTCACTCCCTCCAATTTCTTGAGAAATCTTTCGGAAGCGTCGGCAAGTATTACGTTCATACCCATATCTTCTTTAAAGACTTTCATAACTTCTTGCGCTTCGTTCTTTCTCAAAAGACCGTGGTCTACGAAGATACAGGTAAGCTGTTCGCCTACCGCTTTATGGATCAGCGTTGCGGCAACGGCGGAATCAACGCCGCCGCTGAACGCGCACAGTACTTTCTTATCGCCTATCTTCGCTTTAAGTTCGGCTATAGACTTGGTCGCGAAGTTGGACATTGTCCAATCGCCCTTTGCTTTAACGACGTTGTAGAGGAAGTTCTTGAGCATATCCAAGCCTTGACTTGTGTGCTGAACTTCGGGGTGATACTGCATACCGTAGATGCCCTTTTCGGCATTTTCGTAAGCTGCGACTTTGCAAGTGTCGGTATTGGCGATAGACTTGAAGCCTTTGGGCAATTCGGTCACTTGATAGGTATGGCTCATCCAACACGAATTTGTCTTTTTCAGTCCCTTGAAAAGCAAGCTGTTCGTATCGTAGGTCGCTTCCTTTTTGCCGTACTCTCGCGTATTGGCCTTCTCTACCTTTCCTCCAAGAGTATCGGCGATGAGCTGAGCGCCGTAGCAAATACCGAGTATGGGAACGCCCAACTCAAAAATACCTGCGTCAATACGCGGCGCGTCTTTGTCGCACACCGTGCTAGGTCCGCCGGTAAAGATAATACCGATAGGGTTGTGACTTTTGATTTTTTCAAGACTTATCGTATGGGGATACATTTCGCAGTATACGTTGAGCTCTCTTACGCGCCTGGCGATAAGCTGATTGTATTGACCGCCGAAATCGATTACCAACACTTTTTCGTTTGTCATTTGGAAGTTTTCTCCTTTATAAGTTGCTATTAATTTGCAAATTTTTACTTGCTATTTCTTGTTGTCAAAGCGGTTAAAGAAGTCGCGTGCTTTGTCTTTTTCTCTCTTGACAAAACCGCTCGTTTCTTTGAACAACGCCTTGAACGCTTCGATTTCCACTCGCATAAACGCCATCATAGGCACGATACAAACGATAACGATAACGAGTTTGACTATCATATCGGGATATAGCGTAACGAGCGAAAATTTCTCGCTGAGGAATTTATTGGATACGACGAATATAAACGCGACCAACAAAAGTCCCAACATAAAGATTTTGTCTTTGGTATACGGCATACATACCTGAACGAGGACTATAAACGATACCGAAGCCGTGATATAAACGCTCATCGTGGATATTTGCGGCGATACGTCAAAACCGATGTCGTTGTATATCCAGCAAATAAATATTATGGCTATGGCGACAGTTAAGCCCGACGGCAAGGCTCGTTTAAAGACTTTGCTCAGGAAGTTGCCCTTAACTCTTCTATCGTTTGGCTCAAGCGCCAAGATGAACGACGGCACGCCGACGAACAAAGCGTTTATAAGCGTAAGCTGAATAGGCTCGAACGGATAGGTCGAGAACTGGAATATTATCAGCAACAGCGACAGTACCGCGCTGAACGTGGTCTTTACCAAGAACAGCGACGACGCTCTTTCTATGTTGTTTATAACTCTTCTACCCTCGCTAACAACGCTTGGCAACGCTGAAAAGTCGCTGTCTAGCAAGACGAGCTGAGCTACGTTCCTGCTCGCGTCCGAACCGCTTGCCATTGCAATCGAACAGTCGGCCTCCTTGAGCGCCATAACGTCGTTTACGCCGTCGCCGGTCATTCCTACAGTATGGCCGTGAGCTTTGAGCGCGGCTACGAGTTCCTTCTTTTGACTTGGCGAAACTCTTCCAAATACAGTGTATTTTTCAGCCGCTGCGTAAATCTTGTCGGGCGTATCGAGGTCAACGGAAGCGTCAACGTATTTTTCGGCGTTTTTCAGTCCCGCTCTTTCGGCGACTTTGGATACCGTCAAAGGATTATCGCCCGAGATTACCTTGAGCTGAACGCCTTGCTGCTCGAAATACTCGAACGTTGTAGACGCCGTGCTTCTAATCTTGTCGCTGAGGACTATGAGCGCGACGAGCTCCATTTTCGCGGGATCCATTCTTCCGTCTTGAAGCTCTTCTTTAGTGCTTACAAGAACAAGCACTCTATAGCCTTCCATTGCGTATTCGTTGACGTTGCGCTCAACGATTGAAAATCTTTCTTTGAGAACAAACTCGGGCGCGCCTACGATAAACGTACCTGCGCTTTCAAAGCTTACTCCGCTCCACTTTCTTGCTGACGAGAACGGCATAAGTTTGGTCGCCTTGTAGACCTCGTTTGAAGAAAAATATTCGGCGCAAGCCTCGAAAGTAGCGTTGTTCGCGCCTAACGCCTTAACCATATTTGCCATAATATCGTCGGGCGAACCGAACTTGGACGAATACACGTGAACGCTTTCGACTTGCATCGATCCCTCTGTAATCGTACCCGTCTTGTCAAGGCACAGCACGTCTACTCTCGCAAGAGCTTCTATCGAATACAAATCCTGTACGAGCGTACGCTTTTTGGCAAGCCTTATGATACCTAAAGCGAGCGCTATTGACGTAAGCATAACCAAGCCCTCGGGTATCATACCTATAACTGAAGATACCGTACTCGTAACCGCGCCCGAAATGCTAGTCGCGTGCTTCATATTGGTGACGAACATCAAAATTCCCAACGGGAAGATTATTATCGTAGCAATTCTTATAATCCAGTTGATAGAGCGCATAAGCTCGGACTTGGACTTTTTGAACTTTTTAGCCTCGCTCATAAGTTTGGAAGCGTAAGTATCCTCGCCGACGGCGATTACCTTAGCCCTGCACTTGCCCGATTGAATAAAGCTACCTGACATCAGTTGGGCGCCTAAACCTTTGTGTATATCGTCTTGTTCGCCCGTGAGCAAGGATTCGTTTGCCTCGCATTCGCCGCCGACTACGACGCAGTCGGTAGGAACTTGGCTGCCCTGCTTGAGTATAATAACGTCGTCAATAACTATTTGGTCGGTAGATATTTCCACTACTTGCCCGTTTCTCACCGCTTCGATGGACGGCGCGGACACGAGCGAGAGTTTATCCAACGCTTTTTTGGAACGAATCTCTTGGATAATACCGATAACCAAGTTTATCGTTGCAATACCCGCAAAAAGCATATTCTTTATTTGACCGTTGAAAATAATAATCAAGCAAGCCAAGAATATGTTGAGCAAGTTGAACAGCGTAAATATGTTGGTTGTAAAAATTTTGAGATACGACTTGGATATAGAGCTATCCACGTAGTTGGTCAAGCCTCTAAGTTGACGCTCTTCGATTTGCTCGTCGTTCAACCCCTCTTCCGCCGTAACTTCGGCGTTTACGAACGGCGTAACTTTCAAGACTTTCAACTTTTTCTTTATAGCTAACCTTTCTTCTTTCTCCGCCTGTTTTTTGAGTTTGGCGTCAAGCTTCTTTTGTATCTTTGCCTTTTGCTTTTCAGTAAGCTCGGGCGGATTTGCCGCGGCAGCCGCTTTATCGGCTTTCTTCTTATCAGCCTTTTCTTTCTTCTCGGCAGCCTTTCTCTTCTTCTCTTCCTCTTTAGCCTTTTTTTCTTCCTCTTTGGAACGCTGTTTATCCTCTTCGGCTTTTTTCTTATCTTCTTCAGAGTTTTTGTTTTCTTCTTCAGTCTTACCGCTATTTTCGTCGGAAGCCTTTTCCTCTTGACCATCGACGGCGTTTTCAATCTCGTCAGCCTTAGCTTCGGCTTCTTCGGCGGATTGCTCTTCGGCGACGGCTTCTTCAACGCTCTCGTCTACTTCGTCTTGCTCGTCAACCTCGACTTGATCGACTTGATCGACTTCTTCGACCGTATCTTCTTCGACGTCGACTTCTTCCTCTTGGATTTCCTCGCTTACGGGCAATTCTTCTTCAAGCAAAATCTCTTCAATAGGTTCTTCAACGGGAAGTTTTTGCTTAGCCGCAGGCTTCTTAGCCTTTACCTCTTCTTTGACAACCTGTTTGTCTTGGGGTTTCTTTGCCGAAACGCTCTTTTGCGGAGCGGCTTTAACTTGATTTTGTTGACTTTTTGAAGCGGTCGGCTTTTGCGCAGCCGTCTTTTGAACAGTCGTTTTTTGAGCTGCCGGTTTAGAAGCGGCAGTCTTTTGCGCCGCAGTTTTCGTCGCGGCAACTTTTTGAACGGACGCTTTTTGCGGCGCGCTCTTTTGTTGAGAAACTTTTTGCGCGGAACTTTTAGCCGCCTGCTGCTTGCCGGCGGGAACAGTCTTTTGAGCGGTAGCCTTTGCGGCAGGTTTAGCCGCGCCGCCCTTATTAGAATTTTGGGTCTTTTTCGTATCTTCGCTACTCTTCTTTGCGCCGCTCGCTTTAGCGGGAGCGACGGTCTTAGCGGGAGCCGCGCCCTTACCTTTATTTTGAACGCTTGCGCTCGCTTTGGCGCTGCCTTGCTTGGCAGTCTTTACGTCAACTTTTTTATTAGCAGCCATCTCAATATCCTTGTAACTATGCTATATTTATATAAATAAACACCTAAATGATAACATAGCGCGCTATATAATGTCAAATATTATAACGCCAAATAACGCCAAAATTTTACGTACGACAGCAAGTAAAATTACCGTATTAAATTTCCGCGTCGCCGACAAAATGTGTTTCAAAACCGACGATTTCCGTTGGCAAATTCTTCTCTCTCCTTGCTTTAGCTTGGAAGGCTATCGTCACAGCTGAACATTGTTCAACTCAAACAATCGACCTATATGGAACATATATTGAAAGTATTAGGCGTAAATGGCAATGTATTCTTCTATTCGCAACGCTCGCCTCGCTTTTGCGCGCAATCAAAAACGCCGCTTTGGTATATGCGGCGTTTAGTAATAATGCGTATTGTTGAACGGTATTTAAAATATTTTTGAACAACGTTCAGCTGTTGTTATTCAACTTCGATAATCTTTTAAATGTCTATTGGTTTTTCTTTTTCTCCAAGTTTACCCGCCTTTGAGAGGACTTGATAAAGAGCTTCTTTAGAGTTTCGTCGTCTCCAGTCTTGAGCGCCGTCTTTATCATAGAAAGTTGCTCTTCAAAAGAGGTAATAGTGGAAATCAAATTGTCTTTATTTCCCAAAAACAGTTCCGACCACAAATCTTCGTTGATGTTTGCGATACGGGTCAAATCTCTATAGCTGTCGCCGATAAAGCTGGAAGTTTCGCTGTTCTCGTCGTCGCTGTTTATAAGAGCTACGGCTATTGCGTGAGGAAGCTGAGAAGTGTAAGCGATTACTCTATCGTGCGTCGCAACGTCGGTTATCCTTATCGACCCAAAGCCTATATCTTTGACTAGATTGCTCATTCTATCGATTGCCGCTTGAGTATTGCTCTTCGTCTTAGCTATTAAAAAATTCGCGCCTTGCAAAACGCTGTCGTCAGCATATTTGAAACCTCTCTTTTCTCTACCTGCCATCGGGTGACAAAAGAGAAACTCGCAGCCGTCGGGCGTTGTTGCGTCGATTTCATCGACAAAGTGACTCTTTATGCCCGCAACGTCGCTGATAAGACAGCCTTTCTTTATAAACTTTCCGTACTTTTTGAGATAATCGACGACTTGGTCGGGATAAAGCGCGATTATGATCACGTCGCTTTGCTCAAAAAACTTTTCGGGAGTATGCGAGCCTTGAGCTATCGCGCCGCTCTTGAGCGCAAGCTCCAAGCTCTCGCTTGACCTGTTTACGCCGTAAACGGTATAGCCCTTTTTAGAAAGCGCTATCGCGTAAGAACCGCCTACTACTCCAAGACCCACTATCGTTATTACTTTGTCTTTTTCCATAACATCCCTCTATTTAGCCGCAAGCATTTCTACAGCTTCTATATATCCGTCGAATCCTTTGCCCGATATTTGAGCTACGCACGCGGGAGCGGTGACCGACGTACGTCTAAACTCCTCTCGCGAATGAATATCCGAAATATGAACTTCAATGACGGCAAGCGGCGAAATCGACTTTATAGCGTCGTATAGCGCGTAGCTATAATGCGTATGCGCGCCCGGATTTAAAACGATACCGTCGTAGCCATCGAAATAACACTTTTGCAATTTGTCGATAATATCGCCCTCGTGATTCGATTGAAAAAAATCAAGTTGCGCGATTTTACCGCACTTTTGGCTAATATACTCGCAAAGACCGTCGTACGTTTGGTTTCCGTAGATATTCTTCTCTCTAATACCGAGCATATTGAGATTAACGCCGTTAATAACCGCAATCTTTTTCATACTTCACCTCTATTTTATTACCTTTATAATATCGTCGACAGTCTTATTTATATCGTTCTCGCAGCTAGTGACTACGACGTCGCAAGTTGAATAATACTTGTTTTTTCTATCGTCGTAAATCTTTCGCAGTTTATCCGCGCCGTTTTTCAAAAGCGGACGGGTCGAAACGTTCACGTTTGCAATAATATCGTCGACGTTACGCTCGATTAATACTATTATTCCGCTCAGCTTCATTGCGCTTACGTTCACGTCTTTGAGTATAGCTCCGCCGCCCGTTGCAACGACCAGGTTTTTCCTTTGCGAAAGCCGGAATAGCGCTTCGCTTTCCCAATTTCTAAAATACTCCTCGCCTTTTTCAAACATTTGAGCAACGCTTTCGCCTGCTATCTCTTCAATATATTTATCGGCGTCGACAAATTCCCAACCGAGCTTTTGAGCGACTCTCCTGCCCTTCACGCTCTTTCCGCAGGACATAATTCCCGTAAGATAGATATTGCCGCCCTCTTTTGCAAAATACTCTTTCATTAGCGTATTGTAGATAGCTTTGGTAAGAGCCGCATCCGTAGCCTTACCGTTCCATATCTCTTGCGACTTCATAGCTTGCGCTACGAGCATATACAGTCCGCCTACGGCTTTCTTGCCAAGTCTTACCGCCGTTTGCAGCAGCTTCGTGTAGACGGGATTATAAACGACGTCGACGACGGAATTAAAATTGGATATTACGCTCTCGCTCACGGGGATACCGTCAACGTTGGGAAACATACCCACGGGGGTCGTATTTACCAACGCGTCCGCCTTATAATTTTCCAACTCATCGTACGTCACGTACCCGTCGCTTTTTCCTTTTTCGCAGTCGCGCGTGGCTACGGCTACCGACTTTGCCCCGAGTTTTTTAAGGATATAGCGCACCGATTTGCTTGCTCCGCCGCTCCCTAACACGACGAAAGTCTTGTCTTTTATCGCTATGCCGTTGACCTCCAACATACTTGCAAAACCGTAAGGGTCGGTATTGTAGCCGTAAAGACTACCGCGCGAATTCACAACGGTATTTACCGCGCCGATAGATTTTGCTTCTTCCGAAATATCAGTAAGGTATTTCATAACTTTTTCTTTATACGGTACGGTCACGTTGAATCCGTCATAGCCTAAAAGAATATCTTTGCAATCGCCGAGCATTTCTTCCATAGGTATTTGACGTATAGTATACTCGCCGTCCAAATTATAGCTGTCAAAATACTGCTTATGTATTTGCGGCGACATTGAATGCGTCAGCTTTTCTCCAATTACGCAATACTTCATAACTACCTCGTTTTTCCTTTCTACCTGTTTGCTTTTTTATACTCGCCGACTATTTCGAAAAAGTCGGAGTTTTCCTTTACGTACTCGAGCGCCTCGATAAGTTTTGGCGAAGAACAAGGATACTCCAAGTCAGTATAAAAATAGTAACGCTCAGGCGTATTTTCCACGGGTCTTGACTGAATATTTAGCAAATTTATCTTATTCTTTGCAAAATACTTCAATGCGTTGAAAAGCGCGCCGGGAGTGGAATTTAAAGCGAATACTATGCTCGTCTTATCGCTCTCGTCGCTATCCAACAAATACTTGGATATTACGATAAATCGCGTACAGTTGCAGTTTTGCGACTGGATTGACTCCTTTAAAACTTTCAAGCCGTAAAGCTTAGCGTTGCGCTTTGAAGCAATCGCCGCCTTGCTCTTATCCGCCGTTTCAGCCACGAGTTTCGCTGAAGAAGCGGTAGATTTGTAGGGAATTATCTTCCACGCTCCGCTCGCCAAAAAGCCGTCGCTTTGCGTAATAGCTTGCGGATGCGAATATATTTCCTTTATATCTTCCAAACTACTTCCTTCCACGCCGAGCAAACAGTGGTTTATCTCCACCCATTGCTCGCCTACGATAAAGAAGTCGTATTTTCTAAGCAAATCGTAGACTTCGGTTATCGCGCCCGTCGAAGAGTTTTCTATAGGCAAAACGCCGTATTCGATAGCGCCGTCCTTAAGCGCCTTGAACACTTCCTCAAAAGTCGCAAAACTCGCTCCGTCGTCGTTTCCGAAGAAGTCTATCATAGCCTTTTCGGAGTTGGAGCCTCTATCGCCGTAGTAACCCTTTTTAGCATTGAGATTTAAAGGTTTTCGCTTATAGTCTTTAAGCAAGTCGTTCGTAATAATTTCCTTTCTTTCCAAGTCCTTGCTTATTCCAATTATTTCGCTCATAAGCTGACGCGCGGCGTCGGAGTATCTTTTATCGCGTAGGTTGTTGACGGCGTTTTGCAAGACCGTAACTTCTCTAGACGACTGCGTAATCGCTACGCCGTTGTCTTTTTTGTACTGCGCAACGTCGGATACTACCGCCATCCTATCTTCAAAAAGTCCGATAATATTCTTATCTATTTTATCTATACTAACTCTCAATTCGTCAAGTTTATTCATCTCAATCCTATCCCGCTTATCTCAAAAAATCGTAAATGGCTATCGCCGCAACAGCTTCGATAACCGGCACAGCGCGCACTACGATACACGAATCGTGCCTGCCCTGTATCTTGAGCTTGGTATTCTCGCCCGTCGTAATATTAATACTGTCCTGCTCCTTGAAAATGGAAGCGGTCGGCTTTATCGCAACGTCAAAGACTATTGGCATACCCGTGGATATCCCGCCGAGTATTCCGCCGTTGTTGTTGGTTTTAGTAACCACCTTACCGCTGACAAACTCAAAAGCGTCGTTCGCCTCGCTGCCTTTCATTTCAGTAAGCTTGTAGCCTTTGCCAAACTGTACTCCCTTTACCGCGGGAACGCTGAATAAAAGACTTGCCAAGCGCGATTCTATGCTGTCGAAGAAAGGTTCGCCGACTCCGCCCTCAAGACCGCTTATCATACATTCGATAACTCCGCCGACGCTGTCGCCTTGCTCTCTCGCCTCCAGTATCGCCGATCGCATAGTTTCGAATTTACTCTTGTCCAAAAGCGGGAAAACCTCGCCGGTCAACTTCTCAAGTTTTTCACTATCGAAATCAATGGGAAAAGTCTCGTCCTTGATATTGGCTATCGAAGAGATATGAGAGCCGATAGATATTCCTTTTTCTCTCAAAAGCTGTTTGCAAATCGCTCCGCAAAAAACTATAGGAGCGGTCAACCTGCCCGAAGAATGTCCGCCGCCGCGATAGTCGTTGTTGCCGCCGCTCTTGAGATAATAGCCGTAGTCGCTATGTCCCGGGCGAAAGACTTCCTTAAGCAAAGAGTAGTCCTTGGACTTGGTGTTGGTGTTTTTGATGATTCCGCATAGTGGCGTACCTGTGGTCTTTCCGTCAAAATAACCGCTTACGATTTCCACTTCGTCAGCTTCCTTTCTCGGCGTGGAAAACTCTCCGCCGTTAGGCGCGCGCCTTGCCATTTCGCGTTTGACCTCTTCCATATCGAGATTTACGCCCGACGGCAAGCCGTCCACGACTATTCCTATCGCCTCGCTATGCGACTCGCCGAATATCGTTATCTTTATCTTGTTTCCCCAAACTGCGCCCATTTGCTCCTCCGTTTGCTCTTCTTTTTTAATTTTGTCAACACTATTAATCTAATTATCTTTTAACGCCGTCTTTCCTTTCAACGCGCGGAAGACGTCGAAGAAATTAGGATAGGACTTGGATACGCAAGTATAGTTGTCCAACTCAACGTTTCCCGTCGTCCTCGTCGCCGCAATCGCTAGCGTCATAGCCATTCTATGGTCGCCGTGCGTACTTACCGCTCCGCCGTTAAGTTTATCTACGCCGACGATATAGATATTGTCGTTTTCTTCTTTGATATCAGCTCCAAGCTTTTTCAGCTCGTCAACCGTTGCGCTCAGCCTGTCGCACTCTTTTATTCTAAGTCGGGATACGTTTACTATTTCGCTCTTGCCCTTCCTAAGCGCGCAAGCCAAAGCAAGTTCGGGAACAATATCGGGACAGTTTCCGCAGTCGAATACGAGAGTATCTTCCTCTTTCGCGTCTTTTAATCTCTTGATAAAATCTACTATGACTTTGTCGCCTTGCTTACTATCCGCTCTCAATCCTTTGATTTCTATCTCGTCGCCCAAATAATTCGCTACTTCAAAAAACGCCGCCTGCGACCAATCTCCTTCCACTTCGTAATCGCAAGCTTTATATTCCTGTCTACCTTGGATTACGTAACCCTTTTGGTCTTTATATTTAATCTTTATCGCGAAATCTTTTAACGTAGCAACAGTCAAATCCAAATAGCCTACAGACTGCAATTCGCCCTCAATAGAAATTTCGCTATAGCCCTCTAACAGCGGCAACGCAAACGCAAGTCCCGTGATAAATTGCGAACTCACTCCGCCGTCAACGTTAAACTTTCCGCTCTTAAGCTGTCCTTTTACGCGCAGTTTCAGCAGTCCGCCGTCGCTGTTGTTTTCGTAGGCAATACCTTGTTCCCTGCATATCTTTTCGTATACGTCCAAAGGGCGAGTTCCCAACTTGCCTCTTCCTATAAATTCGTTTTTACCGCTGTTGAGCGCAAGCGCTATCGGAATCATAAATCGCAATGTCGAACCCGACTCGTTGCAATCAAAAGTTAGGTCTTTATTTATCCTCTTTGACGAACCCTCTATTACAAGCTTGTCGCCGCTTCGCTCAATCTTGGCGCCGAGAGCTTTCATACATTCGATAGTAGCTATTATATCGTCGGAGAAAGAAACGTTGGAAACTACGCTCTTCCCATTTGCGAGAGAAGCGCAAATAATCGCCCTATGCGCAACGCTTTTGGACGACGGCGCTTTGACTTCGCCTTGGAGTTTGCAAGGCGAAATACTCATTATCGTACTTACATTTCTCTTCTCTTTCATATCGTTTATATCTTCCGTCAATTTAAGAAATACTTCGCGTCCGTCGCGTAGGTAAAACTTTCGCCAATCTTTTTGAGCAGTACTACGTGAAGTTTCTTACCCAAATTCTTCTTATCGTTGAGTATTGCCGAGAGCACGTCTTGGGGCTGCACTTTATCCTCGCAAGGCAATCCGTACTGCGTAAGTATCTTGACTATTCTTTGAGTAGTACCCTTTTCGCATTGTCCCAACTTCTCGCTTATTTTGCTTATAAAAGCCATTCCTATCGCGACGGCTTGTCCGTGCGAATAACCGACGAAATTATAGTGTTTCTCAATAGCGTGTCCGTAAGTATGTCCGAAATTGAGAAGCATTCTCTCGCCGTTGTCTTTCTCGTCGACTTCTACGACCCTACGCTTAATATCGCAACAGGTATAGATTATCTCTTCCGCCTTTTGCATAAACTCGCTACGCGATTTGATACTTTCCAACAACTCGAAGAGTTTTTCATCTTTGATACAGCCGTACTTTATCACTTCAGCCATACCGTCGATAAAGTACTTCTCGGGTAAATCCTCTAATGCCGCCACGTCTATAAAAACGAGCTTTGGTTGATAGAAACTTCCCACGAGGTTTTTACCCTCGGGCAAATCTACCGCAACCTTTCCGCCTACCGAGCTGTCTACTTGCGCAAGCAGCGACGTGGGCACCTGAACGAAATCCACGCCCCTCAAGTACGTGGAAGCTACGAAGCCGCCCAAATCGCCGACAACTCCGCCGCCCAAAGTAATGATTAAATCTCTTCTAGTGAGTTTGAACTCGATCATTGAAGAATAAATCGGAGTAATGGAAGTTATGCTCTTTGTGGGTTCGCCCGCAGGCAATACCATAAGCTTGCAATCGTAGCCCTTTTCCAACAGGTTGTCCATAACAGTATTTGCAAAAATGGGAGCTACGTTTGTGTCGCTCAAAATAAAGACCTTTCCGCCTTTGCTCTCTACAAAATCGCCTATCGTAGACAGCGTATTTGAACCTATCAAAATATCGTAACTGTTTTCTCCCAAATTTACTCGCAAAGTTTTCATAATATAAATATCTCTATCCCGCCCGCCTAAACGGCGTAATTTTCGTTATACTTATTATATTACTATAAAAAACGCGCGAGCGCAAGCGGTTTTGAAAATAAAACGACCGCTGCGACTCTTTGCTACGGTTTGACTGTTTTCGTTGATATTCATTATCTTTTGCGCCTTATAGCTTCTTCCTTACCGCCGCTTGCCAAAGGTACGAGAATTTTGCGATAGGCTATCAACATACATACCAAACAGTACGTCCCGCCTACGACCCAACTCGCCGTCGGCGCCCAAAACATTCCCTCAAGTCCCCAATAGTATTCGAATAGATATGAAAACGCTATCCTGAAAATTATAGAAGTAAGCGTAGATACCAAGAACGTCTTTAGCATACCTATTCCCTTAAACACAGCCTGACTTTGCACTATAACGCACATAAGCATATATCCCCAACCTATATCCACGAGATACGCCGTTCCTGCGGATACTACTTCGGGATTTTCGTCAAAAAGGCTGACCATTGCCCTGCCGCCCAAGACGGTTACGAGCGTAGTAAGCGTTCCTACGACGGCTACCGCGACCCAGCTTGCTTTATATCCGTCTACAACTCGCTTATACTCTTTCGCTCCGTAGTTTTGAGCGCAGTACGTGGTCAAAGCGTTGGTATAGCCGCGCATAGGCGTTTGCAAAAGCGCGTCCAATCTAGCGCCAGAGTTTGCGCCCGCGACGATATTCTCGGGGTAGGTATTGACAAGTCCTTGTATGGCTATACGCGCCACGTAGACAAACACTTGCTGAAGCGACATAGAAAGCGAGTACGAAGTGATTTCCCACACTATCCTGCCGTCGACTTTTAGATCTTTAAACGACAGCCTTAAAAGCTCAAACTTCTTATTCGTATAGACTATGCAAAGTACGCTTGAGAGAGCTTGAGCCGCAACGGTGGCAAGCGCCGTGCCTTCAATACCCCACTTAAATACCACTACGAACAGCACGTCTAAAAAAGCGTTGAACAGCACTGAAGCAAACAAGAAAATCAGCGGCGTATAGCTGTCGCCTATCGAACGCACGGAAAAGCAGTAAAAATTGTAAAGATAAGTAAAAATCGCTCCTGCAAAAACTATCTTGAGATAGACGTCCGCTCCGCCTATAAGGCTTTCCTGCGTATTTAGCAATTTCAAAAACGGACGGCACAAACCGATGCAAACCGCCGATAAAATCAAAGTAAAGACTATGCCTATAGTCAGCGCGCTGCCCATAACCCGTTTGAGCGACGCAAAGTCTTTTTTGCCGAAGTAACGCGACGTAATCACGCCGCTTCCCATAGCAAAACCTATCAACAAAAATATAACTAAATTCATCACGGGATTTGCCGAGCCAAGCGCCGCCAACGCGGTAGTGCCGATAAATCTTCCGGCTACGATACCGTCGACTGCGTTGTAGAGTTGCTGACAAAAATCTCCGATTATCAGAGGTATAGAAAAACTTAGAATAGCCCTTGCCGGACTTTTAGTCAAAAGCGGCGATTTTACTTGCGTTTGCATTTCTTCTCCTCTTCATATTAATATACGCCTTTTGTCGAATTTTGGCAATTAAACCCCGCGTATAAAACGTAAAAAAGGCAAGGATTTCCCCTTGCCTTTGATATATTATAAATAATTACGTCGGTTCAATTAAGCCAACATATTGTTGATTGAAGATACCAACGCTTTTACGCTCGCCTCGATTATATCGTTGTGAATACCTGCGCCCCAATACTTTTTGCCGCTTGCATCCTCAACGCATACGTAAGCCACCGCTTGCGACTTGGAAGTCCTTGAAAGCGCGTGCTCGTGATACTCGACGATATGGTATTCGCAGGAAAGCAACTTTTTGATAGCGTTGCTCACAGCGTCCAACCTGCCGTTGCCTTGCACGTCGGCGATTTCCGACTTCTTGCCGTCGTACTCAATAATAATCGAAGCCTGTATTCCGTCGATTTGCTTATAGTGATGCTCTTTCACCTTGAGTTTGGTGGCTATGTTAACGTAATTTTCTTCAAATACTTTATATACCTCTTCGGCTTGCAGTTCCTTATGCGCCTTGTCGGATACGCTCTTTACCGCATAACCAAAACTCTCGCGCATTTTTGCAGGCATAACTATGCCGAAGCGCTGCTCCATCAAGTAGCCTATTCCGCCCTTGCCTGATTGAGAATTTATTCTTATTACGTCGCCCTCGTATTCTCTTCCCACGTCTTTGGGGTCGATAGGAAGATAAGGTACTGTCCAATGCTTAGGCTTCTTCTCTTCGCGCCACTTCATACCTTTCGCAATAGCGTCTTGGTGCGACCCCGAGAACGCGGCAAACACCAATCTACCCGCGTAAGGCTGTCTTTCGTTGACTTTCATTCCCGTGACTTTCTCGTATTCTCCGGCTACTGAAAGTATATCCGTAAAGTCGAGCTTAGGATCTACTCCGTGCGAATACATATTGAGCGCAAGCGTGATTATGTCCACGTTTCCCGTGCGTTCGCCGTTGCCGAAAAGCGTACCCTCAATCCTGTCGCCGCCCGCCAAAAGTCCAAGCTCGCTGTCGGCGATAGCGCAACCCCTGTCGTTGTGCGGGTGCAAGGAGATTATAAGATTTTCCCTATCTATCAAAGACTTGCACATATACTCGACTTGAGAGGCGTACACGTGCGGCATAGACATAGATACCGTCACGGGCAAGTTGATAATAACCTTCTTATTTGGCGTAGGCTTCCAAATCTTGATGACTTCGTTGCAAATATCTCTTGCAAACTCCATTTCCGTACCCGTAAACGATTCGGGCGAATACTCGAAATAGAAATCGCCTTCGGTCTTTGCCGCGTACTCGTTGAAGAGTTTTGCTCCAAACTTTGCAATCTCGATTATTTCTTCTTTGGACTTTCTAAATACCTGTTCTCTTTGCGATACCGAGGTGGAATTGTATAGGTGAACGATCGCCTTTTTTACTCCGCGAAGAGCCTCGAAAGTCTTTGCTATTATATGCTCTCTCGACTGCGTAAGTACCTGTATCGTTACGTCGTCGGGAATAAGATTTCGCTCTATCAGCGCTCTCAAAAAGTCGTACTCGGTTTCGCTCGCCGCGGGAAAACCCACTTCAATCTCCTTAAAGCCTAACTTGCATAGATACGTAAAAAACTCCAACTTTTGTTCCAAACTCATTGGAATAACGAGCGCTTGATTGCCGTCGCGCAAGTCAACGCTACACCAAATCGGCGCTTTGTCGACGTACTCTTTCTTGACCCAATCATTGCACTCAATCGGCGGCATAAAATAGCCTCTCGTGTATTTTTCTACGTTCTTCATTTTCTTCTCCTATATCGTTTGATTGTTTATTCTCTTTTTGTTGTGAGCTTGAGATATCCCTACTTCGCTACGCTCCGCTCTATATAGCGATTTGTTTTTCGCTATACAATACCGGTCGCCAAAAAAAATCGTCCCTTGCTAAACTGCAAGAGACGAATAAATTTCCGTGGTACCACTCTTCTTCGTATCTACGGCAAACACCGATTTACAATACCTCAAATGCTATAACGGGCTTACCCGACGCTCCTCTACTATTGCTCTCGAAGAGGTAACTCAAAGGCGAGTTGGCTTATCGCTCTTATCGTCTTGCACCTACCGACGACTCTCTGAAAAAAGTTCAAAGTTAATATTCCTTATCGCAGTCTTTAATATTAAGTTGTATTTATTCTACAATGCTTTTCAAGCTTTGTCAAGTGTTTTTTCAATATCTTGATCGCAACGGAAAAAATTGTAAATCACAGCGAGTTGAGAATATCGAGCAGGTTGTCCATAGCGATTGCCGCTTCATCCGCTGTCGTGTTGAGGTGGCGATATACTTCTCTATACTTCAACACGTACTTAAAATCGTCGCTTTCGAACAACGTTGCAAGCGCGCGGTAGTAAGTCGCGCCCATTTTATTTTCAAGACTTTTGACGAGCAACGCTTCTTGCTTAGCGGCCGCTTTATGCTTTTCCATATTCGATACGGCTGAAAGGATATGACGCGTTATCTCAAAAAGTATACCTACCATCTCCGTAGTATCGCCTATCGGCTCGATTCCGAAAAGACGCATTTCGTCGACCGCCGTCTTAGCGTAGTCTAGAATGTCGTCCAACTGACGGGAAAGGTCGAATATATCGTTGCGTTCCATTGGCGTGATAAAAGTGCGATTGAGCGCTTCTATCAACTGCTTTCTAGCGTTGTCGCCTTCGTGCTCGATTGCGATAACTTCGTCGCCGTAGCTTTCGTGATTAGGTTCGCCTACGCTCTTACAATAGTTGTAAAGAGCTTCCATACCCCTGTTGACGATTTCGCTTTGAGTATTGAGCATCTCAAAAAAGTTTACTCTTTTTCTAAAGATTTCCATTCCAAACCTCCATTACCGTTAAATAAATATCGCTCTTAGCAACAGGCAAATTATCGCGCCGACCGCCATAGCTATCGGGAACGTGAGTACCCAACTTGAAAAAATTCTTCTTGCTCTTCCCCAACGCACCGCGCGTATTCTATTTGCCATACCCACGCCGATTATGCTTGAAGAAACGACTTGCCCAGTGCTTACCGGAATACCCGTAAACGAGCAAGTGAGCGCAACCGCCGCGGTGGACACTTGAGCGGATACCGACTGGAGCGTGCCGAGCGGATATATCTTTTTGCCAACCGTGTATATGAGCTTATACCCGCCGAACAGCAGTCCCAACATTATTGCCGCCGACATAACCGCTATACTCCAAAAGTTGAATTCAAAACCTTGCAAGCTCTCGCCGCTGCATACGACCATCGCAAGCAAGTAAATTCCCATAGATTTTTGCACGTTGTTTATTGAAATAGAAGTGCTTAAAAGCGTTACGTTGAAGACTTGCAAAACCTTGAACGCTTTTTTCACGCTCCTATCCATTTTTGAGCAAATAGCCGTAAATATTTTGCTTATTACGTATCCGACCAACATACACATCATCGGAGTGAGAAATACCATAAGTATAACTCTCAATCCCACCATCGCCCAATCGACGTTGGAAAAACCGAAACTTGCAAGTCCCGCTCCGACCAATCCGCCCAGCAACGTATGCGAAGTGCTGTTGGGCACGGAAGTGATTACGCTTACCGCCGACCAAGCCAAAGTTGCTATCATCGTCGAGAGCAAGAATATAAAGCCCTCTTTAGCCGATATTCCCTCAAAAGCCGAACTCTTTATAAGTCTACCGACGGTTCTTGCGACGCTGTCGTTGCCAAGCAAATAACAAATCACTATCGGCGCGATAAACTTTACTACTCCCGATATTATCAAAGCGTACTTAGGTCTTATCGCTCTCGTTGCAACGCAAGTGGCGACGGCGTTAGCTCCGTCGGAAAAGCCCATATAAAACGTATAGACAAGCGCTAATATGAAGATGACTATTACGTATCCGCTCATTTTGCCTCACAACCGCTTAATGATATATTTTATAATACTATTTAAAATCGCCTAGTTCAATACAAAATCAAAAAATTTTTATGGACGATTTGGTACTTTTTTTATGCTCAACTACTCCAAATTGCTCGTATAATAGCCTATTATCATTCTATCGAGCTTGGTATATTCAACTACGACGGTGATAAAAATCGGGTCGCCGTTTTCATCGGTCATACCGCTGTCGATAATTTCAGTAGACGGATCTTCGTCGTACGAGCCCGTCCCCTCCTCTTGACCGTTAAACTTTAGATACAGGTCGTTGACGAATTCGCCGAACTTGGCAAACGCATTCTTATCCTTCCAATAAGCGCTTATCTTTTTCCACTCGGCAAAAAAGCCTTCGTTGACGGAAAACGTTTCCTTATCCTCTTCGAGAATTATGCTCGGCATAAAGTGCGGTATATCCCAAATTATATTTACGTAAGCGCAGTATTTGAGAAAGTCGTCGCCGCTATATAGAAGCGCGTACGCTCCGACTACGTTCGCCTCGTCCTCTCTCATCACGCCTTTAGAATGCGCGTACTCGTGCGCTGTAGTATAACATTTCTCGATAATCGTCATATCCTTGTTGTACCCAGGCTCTACCGTGGGCAGGAACGTGATTCCCGATATCCTGTTTTGAGCCATTATTTCGCTGCAAGTTACGGGCTTTGCTTTGGGCGTGTAAGAATAATAAAAACCGTCCGTCAAAACGCTGTCTACGGCGGCGCGTATATTGTCCATAAGTTCGGCTTCCGTATAAGGGCAAATCACCGTTTTGTCGTCGTTTTTATCAAAGTTTTCGTACAGTCCGTTGTATTCGCTCAACAACGCCAAATAGACTTTTGTCGTAAGCTCGACGTCTATTTCTCCCGCGTATTCCTCTACCGGAGCCGAATCTCTATTATACGCGAAACCAGCCGCAAAAACGTAGATATTCGCCACGCAAACAGCGCTCAGCAGCAAACTCAGCATTACTCGCCTAGAAGCTACTCTCTTTTTTTTGCAAAACAATACTATTGACGAAATTACGCAAGATAATACGGCTAGTACCGCAAGCGCGGCAAATAGCTCGAACACGTTGAATCCTACCAGCGAAAATACCCTGCCGAACACCGCTTGATACGCGTTTACCAATCGACTGCAAATAAATTCGCATACCGAAGAGTTTGTCCTCAGTATAAGCATTATTATCATAAAGACAAGCATTACCGCAACGCTTATCAATAAGTTTCTCGTTGCTTTCGTCGGCTTTTTCATAGCTAAATTATATCACACTATATCCTAGCTTGCAAGCGCGACTTGTAACTATGAAACGGTTTCAAACATATAATGCAGTGGCTTTAAGCCGATTCCATCACTAAGGAGAAAATTTTATGTTCTGTAATACCGGATTATGTTCCAACAATAGTACAAATTTCAATCGCTACTCTTGCAACTCCTGCGGTTGCAACTCCTGCGGCAATAACCGAAACGGACGAAGCTCTTGCGGCTGTAGTAATTCTTGCGGCTGCAACTCCTGCCGATGCAACTCTTGCAGCAACTGTAATTCCTGCAACTCTTGTAATTCTTGCGGCTGCAATTCATGCAACTGTTGCGGAAGAAGCCGCAGCAACTATGGATGCGGTTGGTATTGCTGTCCCAACTCGGGCTGCTCAAACGGTTTTCGTACGGTACCGACGCCAATGCCAACTCCTACGCCTATCGTAAATCTCGGGCATTTCGCCGCCGCTAGCGCTACCGCAGTGGCAAGCGGAGGGGTTATACCCTTGGCGCTCGCTAGGCAAGTAGGCAATCAAATTACTTCGGGCGGTACGGGCGCGCTTTTGCAAATCGGCACTTATGAGATTTCGTTTGCTCTTACGGGAACGTCGGCAACTACCGGCACGAGTACGGTAGGAGCGCAACTCAACGGAGTTACCATTCCGTCTTTTTCGCAGTCGGCGAGCGTTAGCGATGAGAACGAAGTCTACAACTTAGCCGGAGTTGGGACCGTTGCCGTCACAACCGCCAACAGTATTCTCAACCTCGTAAACCTCGGCGCCAACGCGCAAACTTTTACTAATATAAATCTCGTGATAAGAAAGATAGCGTAATGCCTTTCAACGCGAGCAATGAGAGCGTTCAATACGCTCTCATTGTTTTTATAGAGATCAAAATGGCTTTACTTAAATTGCGAAAGTTGGTAAGCTCAATCGTCTTATACTTTTGCGCAAAGTCAATCAAGAATTAAAGCAATATGCAAAGAACTCCGCCCTTTCCCTCGTTGACTATTCTCGTAACCGTCCTGCGCAGCTTACCTCTTACGTCCTCGGGCATTGCCATAAGTTTGTTGTTAAGACCTTCTTTTGCGATTACGTTCAAGCTCTTGCCGAACATATTCGTATTCCAAATACCTTGACCGTCCTCGCCAAACTCTTCAAGCCACGCCTTGAGATTTGCCTCGTTTTGCATATCGCTGCTTATTACGGGGTTGACTTCGGTTTCAACGTCTACGCGCATAATGTGCATAGCTGGCGCGGATGCCTTGAGTTTTATGCCGTAACGCGAGCCTTTCCTGACGATTTGCGGGCTTTGAAGTTGCATATCCTCAAGCGAAGGCGTAACTACTCCGTAGCCGTAACTTTCCACGTCGGCAAGAGCTTGTTTGAGTTTTTCATACTGCGTTCTTGCGCTTGCAAATTCCTTGATATATGTGACGAGCTGACATTCGTCGGCTATTTCCATACCGCACTGTTCGGAGAGTACGCGATAGAAAAGCTGAGGTTGCGGCGTAACGTGTAGCGAGCAAGTTCCTTTGCCATAATCAACGCTGACGCTACAGTCCTTGAGCAAGTACTCGTCGTCGTCAAAAATACCGCTTAGACGCTTGTGATCGCCCATAACCTGCATATCCTTTACGACTTCGCATACTTTGTTGATTATGTGCGTAATTATTTCGCTCGTTCTCGGCAACGCTTGCATCCAGCTAGGCATAGCAACGTCTACCATTCTAAGCGGGAATTGCATAAGAACTACTTCAAGAAGTTCGGACATATCTTGAGCGGACATTTCCTGTACGTTTTTGAGCATAACCGGTATTCCGTACTCGTCGGCAAGCTCGTCGCGAAGTCGCATTGAGCTACTGTCCTGCGGATGTTTTGAATTGAGCAAAAGTACGAAAGGTTTGTTGAGCTCTTTCATTTCTCTTACTACTCTTTTTTCAGCGGTAAGGTATCCCTCTCTCGGCAAATCGAGTATCGAGCCGTCGGTTGATACGAGTACGCCTATCGTCGAATGGTCGGTAATAACTTTACTCGTACCGTACTCGGCTGCCTCGCTAAACGGCATTTGTTCCTCGCTCCACGGCGTGTTGACGAGCCTGTCGGTATCGCCCTCTTCAAATCCTTGAGCGCCCTCGAAAGGATAACCTACGCAGTCGACAAGCCTGAGCTTAGCCGAGCAGTTTGGCGCCAATTCTACGTCCACTCCGCCGTCGGGTACGAACTTTGGTTGCGTAGTCATAATGGTTTTGCCGTCCGCCGATTGTGGTAGCTCGTCAACGATTCTCTCTTTGTGATAACCGTCTTGCAGATTAGGCAAAACCATTGTTTGCATAAACCTTGTGATAAAAGTGGATTTACCACTTCTTACAGGTCCAACGACTCCTATATAGATATTTCCTTCCGTTCTTGTTGAAATATCTTGATAAAGGTCAAATTTTTCCATAAACTCCTCCACTTTTTTGTTCGATAAAGTATATTAAGCAAAGTGGCGGATTATTCTACAATTTTTAATTTGGAGGAAAAAATATTGAAATAGCTGTTGAATATAATATGACGAAAGGAACGCTTTTGCGTTCCTTTTCAATTTGTTTTGTCCGATTATTTACCGCAACTTACGACCACTATACGTTCCGCTTAGAATGACGATTTTATTTCTAACGCGCTATTCTATCAAAACCTTGAGCATAGTCGAAGGGTCTAAACCATTTAAAACTAACTAGAGGTATTCCTTAGTCAGCTTAAGCGGTTAAGTGAGATTTGCTAAATCCTCACCGCTAATTGTTATTTCTTATAAGCCTTTTGCTCTTTCAAGAACTCGGCATAGCGCTCGATTTGATCTTCGCGAAGGTCTATCATTTGCTTTGCCGTTTCAAACGATTCCGCGTCGGCGACGACAAGCTCGCTTTCCTTGACTTTTATCTTAGACCCTTCCGCGTTGCGGCGTATATCCTTGAAATACTCGTCTTCCATCTTGAACAAAGCTACCGTCGTGTCTTTCTTTATCGTCAGCTTGACGAGCGGATTGATAGACGATTGACCGAGCAAGATATTGTAGGTCAGCTTCTTTTCCTTGCACTTATCTTTAGAGAGAGCGTATTCGCGGAGCTTATCGAAGAACTTCTTTTGCTCGCGACTCAACCTAGCGTAAGCTTCGTCGATGTTGAGCCTTGGCGTTCTTTCCCCTGCGGGCGCTTTCTTTTCCGCAGGTACTTTGACGATTTTCTCAACTATTTTTTCGACAGGCTTCTCAACTATCTTTTCTACCGGCACTTCCACTTTCTTCTCAACTATTTTCTCAACCGGTACTTCAACGATCTTCTCTACAGGTACTTCCACAATCTTTTCTACAGGTTTCTCGACTATCTTCTCCACAACCTTTTCAACCGGCTTTTCTACGACTTTCTCTATTACTTTATCCGAATTTGTTGATACCCGATTGTCACGCTCAAGAAGTCTATCAATCAACTTCTCTTGGTTGCGCATCATTCTCTCAAGCGCCTCTTCGCTCTTTTGAGTTTTCTCAGCCAATTTGCGAGTTTCTTCCTTGCTCTCTTTAATTTCTTCGGCAAGGAGTTTAACCATTTCATCGTTGCTACTAGCCTGTTGCGGCAAGAGTTGCTGAACGCTCGGGAGCAAAGCCGCCACCGTTTCGCTGACAAGCAACTTCATATCCTCAACGCCGACTGCGGGTTGCGTAGCCGTAGCGTATTGCGGCGGTACGCTCGAGTTGCCGTTTGCGTTGTTTTGCTGTCCGCCAAGCAAGCTCATCAAAATCATCTTGAGATCTTCGTCGCGGCGGTTGTTGTCGTCCTCTCTACGACGGTAAGCGTACTCTTCCTTATTCCTATCGTAATCCTCTTTTGCGTCCTCTAGCTCGTCTTTCGCTTTGTTTAGCAAACTCTTTTCAAGCAACATAAATATAAACGCTAGTACCGCCACTCCTAATAATACGAACGCTAGTATCGTCCATATCTTATAGTCAAGTCCCCACAGCGTTTCGCCTGCCGCAAACAAAGCGTATACGCCGCTATACTTCTTCTCTATTTGCTTCTTTATCTTCCTGCGTTTGCTTGCGTACGACAATCCTTTAGATATAAATATAATAATCAATAATATAGATATACCTCCGACGATAGGTTGCCAATACTTTTGCAAGAACTCTTTTATCTTCGCCAAGGTTTCGTTTGCCCCGTTGCCGTCTTTGTCGTCGCCGTTGCCGCCGGTCGGGTCGTCAGGATTATTGGGCGTGGTATTCGGCGCGTCGGGATCTACTTGCGGATAGTTAGGGTTCGTCGGGTCGTTGGGATCGTACAGTCCTCCCGCTATGTCCTCAGCCGATAGACT
>JAIEDA010000008.1 GCA_029068165.1 Clostridia bacterium | reverse complement strand
TAGGATTTTATTATACTTCACTAAAATTTTTTAAGCAACAATTTTGGGTCAGTAAACGTATACTTTTTTTGGAATTTTTTAGGGAAATAATTAATAAAGGAGAGAAATATGAACAAAAAAATAACAATAGTTTTGATACTTTTGTGCGCTATTTGTTTGTCTTTTGCGCTTGTCGGTTGCAACAACGACGCTTCGGAACTAGTCAAAGGCGTTGAAGGATTTGACGCCGCGATTGACAATGACGCTATGACGATCACGTTTTCCGTAGATTGTTTGACAAACACATTTTTATTGAGCAAATTCAACGTCGCTGACGGCGCAACGTTGAAAGCTTATTACGACGAAGAAAAGTCGAAGCCTGTGGAAAATGAGCTGACGCTGGAATTTGGCGAAAACGTATTCTATATCGAAATTATAGGTAAAGATAATACGTCGCTAACTTACAAAGTTACTATTACCAAAGAAGAACCCAACGGGGAAATCGACCCTACCAAAACCGTGAAAGCCATTGAGGTAGCGCAGGCAAAGACTACTTATTACGTCGGAGAATTTTTCACTCCTGGCATTATGAAAGTTACTTATACCGACGGTAGCGAAGCGTTGGTACGCTTCAGCAGTACTATGGTCAGCGGATTTGATACGTCTAAAGTAGGTCAAGTTAGCGTTACGGTTACCGTCAACGGCAAAAGCGCGACTTATACTATCAACGTAATAGAAGTAGCCGTGCCTGATTATTCGCACGTAAGTCCCGCTAATCTAGACGCGGACGTATTCGTAAATAAAGTTTGCGACTGGGTTGCAATTATTTCGACAATGGATAATTCTAGTGAAAAGTATTATCAAGAAGATTACGATTATTGGCTCGCAAGATTTAGAGCTGAGTCCGAAGATATTTTGTACGCTTGGGCTGACAACGTTGCAAATTGCGGTATAAGCACGGAATTAATATTGAAGGTAGATTCCTATGTGAAGCCGATTTTGATAGACGTGCGCGATATGGCGTTTGAAATTAGAAAGCTTGATAGTGAGAGCGACGGTTTTGCTTATCAAATGACGCAAGCCATTGTAAAAAAAGAAAGATTGATTCGTATTCGCGACAATACAAAGGAGCTGTTGAATTTGGCAAAACCCGAATACTTTGCGACTTTATTTGACGGCGAGTTGGATAAATTGCTAAAGGAAACGTTGTTAAATTTGCATTTCGATGACTACACGTCCGCTGCGGAAAATACGGGCAATCGCGAAGTAATCGAATTTTGGAATACAAAAGTAGACGATTTTAGCAAATCAACTTGGTTTAGTCTTTTGCTGGATTATAATTCGTTCGCGTATGCTTGCGACGAGGTTCTCAATCTTGTAAGTACTGTTTTAGACTATGATATAGACGCGTTGTCGTCAGCAGTTTTGTGCGTAGTGGATATAACGTCTATGGATAAAGAATCGCTTGGCAATTTGGCGGCAGGTAAGGGTAAATATTCATATCGCGACATAATTTCCAACGTCAATACCGTAGGCGAGTTCATAACGACGTTGGTAGACAATATGCATAATCACGCGATAACTCGATTTGTTGCAACAAATCTTATCAATAGCATTTTTGCTTATGTTGAAGATTCCGAAAACATAGCTGACATATTTACAAGTTTAGTCAATTTTGACTTGTATAAGGCGGTTGGAACGTTGCTTAAAGATTTGACGGTCACTGATATCACCAATATCTATATGGATTACAACGATTGGCAAGTCGCCGTCAACAACGAACTGTCTGAAGAAACTTGCAACGCTAAGTTTGCCACGTTGATTGTGCGCGTTGCAAAGATTGTTGGAAATGCGCTTGATAATTCGGGAGATAGAGAAAGCATAGTTGGAAGCGTTGGCAAACTTGTCGATTTTGCGCTAGATTTTTACAATTCTTCAACGGTAATTTTGTCGATCCTCGACAAAGCGGACGGCATTGCCGACCCAACAAAAATATCAGCGCAACAGGCTACGGAAATTTATCAACTTTATGAATCTATGTTTGCGCCGAACGATACTGTGTATCATGTCGGATACAAATATACTATATTGGACAATGGTTTCCAAACTTGGGAAACGGAAGAATCTAAAGTGACAACTCTATCTATGGGTTATATAAAAATCAACACTGACAAATCCAAATTTTTAGATTCTTTTAGTAAATATAGCTTCTATAAGTGGTGTGATGGCGAAAACGGAGTAGTAAAGACTCCTCTTACGTTGACGGAATCCAACGTCATAGGTTTTGATTCGTCTTCAGCCGGATTCAAGCAGTTGACTCTGATGTGGGAAGACGTGTCCGTTCAAGTAGACTACTTTGTATGCTCTTCAAACGTCCTAAGCCAAATGACGCTTGATTATATGTTAACATCTTTGGGCGATTATCAACGCCGCTTCGAAAAAGACTCGCAAGTGGCTTTAAATAATATTTATTATAGTGGATGGTATACATATATAGATCCTGTAAGTATGCGCAAAATAGAAATTGATTACAACGATTGCTCTAATTTGCGAATAGTTGGATTAGATACCTCGAAAGAGGGAGAAGGAATAGCGTTTATTGTGGGCGAGCACGAAATGTTTGGCGTTCAAGTATTCCCGTTCAAATACCTAGTCTATGACAACTATTCCGAGTTGTACCTTGAAAGAATGACTTATAAAGTAGGCGATAAAGTTCAAGGTTGGCTTCATAATAAAGAATTGGGTGCTTTAGAGCTTGAAGAGGAAAATTTGTTCTACGACTTTTCAACGCCGGGATACAAAACCGTGACGTATACGTATGGGGGTAAGAAATATACTGCCGTAGTAAGAGTATATAGCGAAGATTATGCAAAAGAAATATCTTATCTTAATAGTTGTGGCGGAATGGAATATATTAAAGGCGGAAGCTTCAATGAATTTGTATTTGGTGATACTAGTATTGAATTTAACGGACTTGATACCTTACGATTAAGAGATATGACTTTAAGCCAGGCAAGAGAAGCATTGAAAGCTATCGACTCCAATTACGATATTACAGTTGAAGGTTTTGATCTTGCTCAAGACGTAGGTACTTATAAAGCGGTTGTCAGAATTACCAAAGCAGGTGAGTTTGTCAAGAGCGCTTCTATGAATTATAGTATAATTGATAGCATTACTTGGAATCCGTATCAAATTTCAATATATATTAATGACGGAAACGACTATAGTGAAAGCGTGATAAATCCGTCTCAACTTGATTCTATACAAATTGAAAGAGTATTAATCAAAAGTGGGCATATAGATTGGATTTGTTGTATAAGTAATTTGGAAGAACTGTCGAAATTCGGAGAGTTGAAGTTTATTCAATATAGCAACGGAAACGACGGATATTGGGAATTTAACAGTAAAAGAGTTAGTATCGAAATAAATCATTATTAATTAATGAACAAAAAAGCCTTAAAAATTTTCGCGATTTTAATTGCCTTTGCCATGCTCTTTTCGGGCGTGGCATTGGCTATTTGCGGGGGTATTTACTTAGGCAATGAAGAGATTATAAAATTTTTGCTGTTTTTAGATAGAGTCGGCGCGGACAGTCAATACGTAGAAGAAGTGTTGGGGTGTATCGAAGAAGATATTGAAACTTGGCAAGGCGTTTTGTCCAAAGAAACTTTGCCGTCGGACGATTCGTTTTGCGAATGCGTCGTTGAACTAGCTCAAATTCTTAGTAGGCTTGACAGTAATAAATTGGCAAACGCAACTTATGAATACGTAAATAATAAAGCGAGTTTTGCCGATATCAAGGTGTTGAGTAAGTACGCCGCGCTTTCAAAACACAAAGACAATTTGTTAAAACTTATAGAAAGTCTAGGCGATTATGAGGGCGAAATTTTTGACAAGTTGCTGATCAAGTGCAAGACTCTTACTTTAAGTAATTTTCAAGTAATATCTTCGCAGTTTGTCACGCTGTGCGATTATATCTCTCAAAGCGGCGGCGCTCAACTCTCATCGACTGTCGACGTATTAATTAGAGCTTTTAAGTATCAAGACGAACTTTTAGAGCGCGTGTCGTTAAGAGAAATTTTGTCTTCTACCAAATACATATCTTTGGGATTAAATGACTGCGACGGTTTAGACGTTACTTTTGACGTATTTAATAAGCTTTTTGATAAAGAAATTTTTAATATACTTTCTCAAAGTCCGCAGTTGATAAACGTAGGACTGAATTTTGTTTGCGCTATGGATATAGATACTGTTGCCGATATTATTTCTTACACTTTTTATCCCAATATAAGCGTTGCATTGCTACACGCATTGAATGAACAAGAAATTATCAACAAGGACAATATAAGTATGTTAGCTCAGGAGATTTCTCAAATATTAATTGATTCAAATATTCAAGATTTGGATTTTGAAGAATTCTTTTTCAGAGTCAACCAAGTCGACGATAGAGGAGAATATCTATTCAACCCTAAAAATCTTTTTGAGGAACAAGAGGAGTATATTTGTAATAATATTCAACCGTTTTTTGAATTTATTAACAATTTTTTTCAACGTTGCGATTTATAATAGAATAAAAAATCAAAAAATCTTTGCTCATCAAGTAAATTGTTTGACATAGCTAGTTATTTTGTTCTAAAATATTAAAAAGTTCGGAGGAATTACTAATGGGCAAAATTGCTAAAGAAGGTTTGACGTTTGACGACGTGTTGCTTATTCCGCAGTATTCGGAAGTATTGCCGTACCAAGTCGACCTTTCGACGAAACTGTGCGACAAAATCACTCTCAATATTCCGCTTTTGAGCGCGTCTATGGATACCGTTACGGAGTGCGAACTCGCAATCGCTATGGCGAGAGAGGGCGGAATAGGTATTATTCACAAGAATATGTCTATCGAGGCGCAGGCGGAGCAAGTCGACAAGGTAAAGAGAAGTGAAAACGGTGTTATTACCAATCCATTCTCGCTCGGTCCGCAAAACACGCTTGAAGAAGCCAACAATCTTATGCGTAGATTTAAGATTAGCGGCGTGCCCGTTACCGTTTCGGGAAAACTCGTAGGTATTATTACCAATAGAGATTTGAGGTTTGAAACGGATATGTCCAAACTTATAGGCGACTGTATGACTACCCAAGAAAACCTTGTTACCGCAGCGGTAGGCACTACGCTCGAGCAAGCTCAAAAAATTCTTGCCGAGAGCCGTATAGAGAAGTTGCCGCTTGTAGACAAGCATTTCAACCTCAAAGGTTTGATTACTATCAAAGATATAGAAAAAGCTATCAAATATCCTCACAGCGCAAAGGACAGCGGCGGCAGGCTTTTGGCAGGCGCGGCAGTAGGCGTCACGGGCGATATAATGGAGAGAGTAGCTGCGCTTGTTGAGAGCAAAGTAGATATTATCACTATTGATACTGCTCACGGACATTCAAAGGGCGTGTTGGATTGTGTAGCTAAAGTAAAAGCTAAGTTCCCCAACCTTCCTATTATTGCGGGCAACGTAGCTACCGCCGAAGCGACAAAAGCGCTTATATCCAGCGGCGCGGACGTTGTAAAAGTAGGTATCGGACCTGGTTCGATTTGTACGACGAGAATTATCGCAGGCATTGGCGTGCCTCAAGTGACCGCTGTTATGGACTGCGCTGAGCAAGCCGACAAACTCGGCAAAACGATTATCGCCGACGGCGGTATCAAGTATTCGGGCGACATCGTCAAGGCTTTGGGCGCGGGAGCAAGCGCGGTAATGTTGGGCAGCTTGTTTGCGGGCACTGAAGAAACCCCCGGCGATATCGAGATATTCCAAGGAAGATCGTATAAAGTATATAGAGGTATGGGCTCGCTCTCCGCAATGGCGGCAGGCAGCAAGGACAGGTATTTCCAAGCCAACGCTAAAAAACTCGTTCCTGAAGGCGTTGAGGGTAGAGTACCGTATAGAGGTTCTCTCGCCGACGTGGTATTCCAACTTATGGGCGGACTTCGCGCAGGTATGGGTTACTGCGGTATGGAGAATATTCAAAAGTTGCGTAAGAACGCGCAGTTCGTTAAGATTTCCAATGCGGCTTTGATAGAGAGCCACCCGCACGATATAAACATTACGAAAGAGGCGCCAAACTACTCGACTAGAGGCTAAAAATTGTTTGCGGCAAGTAAGTATTAAAATAAGTTGACATAAGAAAAGCGGAGCATATTTTATGCTCCGCTTTATTTTTACCTTATTTATGAAAAAATCATTGATTAATACTCAAGGCGTTTTGCGAGGTAATTTTCAAGTTCGTCAAGCGAAATTCTCTCTTGCGCCATCGTATCTCTTTCTCTTACGGTTACGCAGTTGTCTTCCAACGTTTCAAAATCGACGGTCACGCAATACGGAGTGCCGATTTCGTCTTGACGGCGGTATCTCTTGCCGATAGACGCGCTTTCGTCATAGGTTGCCGAGAATTTCTTTGCGAGCGATTTGTAGATTTCTTCACTCTTTTCGCCAAGCGCTTTCTTTTGAAGCGGCAGTACCGCAACTTTATAAGGCGCAATAGCGGGGTGGAAGTGCATAACCACGCGGCTGTCGCCTCCCTCCAACTCTTGCTCTTCGTAGGAGTTGCACAAAATTGCAAGAACCATTCTTTCTACGCCGAGCGACGGCTCTATTACGTAAGGCACGTACTTTTCGTTGGTTATCGGATCAGTGTACTCAAGATTCTTTCCGCTGACTTTTGCGTGCGCGTTGAGATCAAAGTCCGTTCTATCCGCTATGCCCCAAAGTTCGCCCCAACCAAACGGGAATTTAAACTCGAAGTCCGTCGTAGCGTTGGAGTAGTGCGAAAGCTCTTCGGGGTCGTGGTCGCGAAGTTTGAGGTTTTCCTGCTTGATACCAAGTCCTAACAGCCAGTTTTTACAAAACTCTTTCCAGTACGCAAACCATTCGAGGTCCGTGCCGGGTTTGCAAAAGAACTCTAGCTCCATTTGTTCAAATTCTCTAACGCGGAAGATAAAGTTGCCCGGGGTAATCTCGTTTCTAAACGATTTTCCGATTTGACCTATGCCAAACGGCACTTTCATTCTAGAGGTGCGTTGTACGTTGAGGAAGTTTACGAAAATACCTTGCGCAGTTTCGGGACGCAAGTAGACCGTATTGGTCGAATCTTCGGTTACGCCTTGGAAAGTCTTGAACATTAGGTTGAACTGTCTTACGCCTGTAAAATCGCACTTGCCGCAGTCGGGGCAGGGAATCTTATTGTCGGCGATGTACTTTTCCATTTGAGAATTGGACCAACCCGCGATAGTTACGTTCAGCTTCTTTTTGGCGATATAGTCCTCGATAAGATTGTCGGCTCTATGTCTTGTCTTACAGCTCTTGCAGTCCATAAGCGGGTCGGAAAAGCCGCCTACGTGACCCGAAGCAACCCAAACGTTTGGATTCATAAGAATTGCGCTGTCAAGTCCCGTGTTCAACGTGTTTTCTTGCACAAACTTTTTCCACCAAGCTTTTTTCACGTTGTTTTTGAGTTCAACGCCCAAAGGACCGTAGTCCCAAGTATTAGCCAAGCCGCCGTAAATTTCGCTACCCGCAAAGATAAAGCCCCTGCCTTTGCAAAGAGCTACGAGTTTATCCATAGTCAAATCAGCCATTTTATCTCCTTAATACGCGCGTAACGCGCGCTTAATATTTATTCAATAATTTATTATCGTTGCCCCAAACATAGTCGAAAGGTATCAACGTTAATAGTTTAATAAATTCTATGATACCTTGTCAAATATATAGTAACATTTTTATTTTTATTTGCTTATTATGAACTAGAAGGAGAGGCTTAAAAACCCTCTTTCAAAAACAATGGAGGAAAGTGTAATGACGAACTTTAACGATTGCGGTTGCGCTAGCAACCAATGCTATACCAACGAATGTTCGAGCAACAACAACGGCTGCGGCTGCGGATGCAACTGCTTGTGGCTCATCATACTTTTGATGTGCTGCGGCTGCTGCGGTAACAACAACTGCGGCTCAAGCAAGGGCTGTGACTGCTGCTGCATTATTCCGGTAATCGTAGCGCTTTGCTGCTGCTGCAAGTAAGAGGAATAGCATAATCCAAACAGAACTACATAAGATGAGGCGTCCTCCCGCAAGGGGGACGTTTTTTTATGTGTTCCATCGCGCCGCTGTCGGGGCGGTTGTTCTTTTCCGTTTGCGCTTAGTCTATTTTAAACTTCATCTTGTTGCCTGTTAAATATTATACACGCATATATCTATAGATTATAAAATTAAAAACAATGTTAAATTTAGGGTAAAAAAATCGACAAATAGCAAAAAATTCCAAAAAAAGTGTACTTTTCCTGACTGTGAATTTATATCAAAAAAGTGCATATTTTTGACATATTTCTACACGTATATTATACAAAATCCCTCTTGTCGAATACAAGATAATTAAGTCAGGAAAAGTACACATTTCCTGACCTAGTCAAAAATAGACTAATTTCTATACTTATTAAAAAGAAAGAGTAGAGAAAAACAAGGGAGAAAAGAGTATGTATACGTCTCTTAAGAAAACCAAAAAAATATATATACTATTGAGCGTAATGCTTGTATTATGCTTAATATTAAGTTTTGTTTTAGCAGCGCAAAGCAATTTAAGGGAGAAAGCCAACGCGCTGAACGCCGCAGGCTTGCCGCAAGCAACCGCCGTAGGTGGCGGCGTAGACTTATGGAACGCTTCCAATCAAGAGTTTGACGGCGACGCTGTGGACGATCTTGTCAATAAGATATTCGGCAACGAAGATCCTGACGATTACATAGATACTCACGGAAAAGACTACTTTGGCTCTAAAGTCGTACAGGCATCTTATATCAATGAAAATATTTACGATACTACAAGTACGTCGGGAGCTAAAATAAAAAATTCTTACGGACTATTGGTTACGCTAGGCGGAATGAAATGGATGGTTACGTCCATTACAAAGGATACTACGGAAGACGAGAACATTATAGCAACTCTTTATCTAGCTGAAGCTCAAAGCTCAATGACGTCAGGTACAAATAGGAATTCTATTGGTAGTAACGCATACTGCACAAGCACTTTGCGTTATAATTTGACCCACAATGCTACTTGGTCGCTCTTTCAGCATACGGCAACTGAAGACTTTGCTGAACTATATTTGGTGCAACCTACAAATATACCGTATCAACACACTCAAAATTACACTGAGTTTAAGACTAGTTTGACTACTTATACTTTTGGTAACGACGCTCTCGGCACGCCGCAAAACGCAAACTGGAACGACGGTTATGGAAGCTATTCCTCGGGCGGTTCTTGGGCTTTACACGAATATGCGTCGGTGGGCGCGCAAGATTACGCGGCTTGGGGCAATGATTATATATGGGTACCTAGCGCGTGCGAAGTAGGGTGGAACAATTATCCTCCTGGAGCTGAGAGCGCATATTCCGATTATATTTGGGGCTTGACCAACGAACAACGTATGGCGGCCACCGACAATTCCTGGCTACGGTCCGGCCGTTATCTCAATTACGCTCATGCGTACGTTGTCAAGTCTGACGGTACGTGGAACTACCGCAATACGGGGCAATATACCAGCGGACTGCGTCCTGCGCTTCACTTAAATCTCTCGGCTGCTGCGCTAGGCGCGGCGGGCGTGCCTGAAGACACGGAAGTTGAGTATTCAGGCAAGGCATATAGCGCTGAATCCGCCGCAATAGCGGCAGGCGCAAAATGGTATTCAAAGAAGTTGAAGACCAACGTCGACAACGGCAACGTAAAAATTTCGTATTCAACAACTTCTAGTACGTCCAAGTTGACTCCGGTCACTACGACAATCACCAACGAAGACGGAACGACCACGACGAAGACGGAAAATCTTCCGTTGACGGCGGGGACGTATAAAGTTGCGTTTACAATACAAGATTTGAGCTTGGGGCCGGACGGGAGTCCGCCGCCGTTTATATGGAAAGGCGATGACAAAGACAATCCCTCTCAATACACCAAAGAAATGACTCTCACTATCAAGACGAAGGAGCTCAAGGCAAGTTGGTCCTACGATCAAGAAAACGATACCGAACCAAATGTGACCTTTACGGGCTTCGTAGAGGGAGAGAGCGCTTCCGATTTGACTTTGACGAGAAAGTATACGGGACGAGGTCAAACAGCCGATCCTGCCGATACGTCAAAGATGCCGCTTAAAATCGGCGATTATACGGTAGAAATCACAAATCTAGGAAATACCAACTATACTCTCACGGCAGGAAATACTTTCGATTTCTATATGGACTCGATCAAGGTAGAACTACCTAAGATAAGAGCGGGCGCGTCAGGAGATTACTCGGATATACTTACGTTTACGAATTGGTATACGTACAGCACAACGTCGGCGAATGCAAACAGGGTGTATTATCTTGATTACGACACTGATCAAATAGAGATAAGCGACTTCGGCGGATTGAAGAGAGTCAGCAACAAGATAATACAAGGCACGGACGCAGGCACGTACAAACTGACGTTGAAGTTGAAAGACGCCGACAATATGGTATGGTCGGACAATATAAGTTCGTCAGCCGAGAGGACGGTAGATGTCAAGATTTTACCTATGGTAATCGAGCTTGAAGTGTATGGCACCAACGACGGAGTATTGACCAATAAAGTAGGCGAGAACTTATCCATATCATTACACCTGTCGGCGAATATGTTCCCAAAGGCGGGCGACTCGCTATCAGTCAACATTAAGGCGGTCAACGAGGACGACGACTCTTGGGAATACGATTTGTACGAAGGTTTGACGATAGACAGCAACGGCGTGAGCGGAAGCGAAAACTTCACGCTTGAGCTTGCAACCGGGCAAATAGTATTGCCAAGCAACTGGAAATTAGTCTTTACGGCTTCGGGCAATAACAACTATGAGTTTAGACTGTCCGAGGACGTAACGCTTACGATGACGGAAGAGGACGAGGACGGCTTTATATACTGGAGATTGCTCGTAGACGGACTTTACGCTGAGGGGCAGTTGATAAAAGTATCGATACTTGACACGGACAACGCTACGTATAAAAACAAACTTACGTACAACGGCGCGGAGTTTGCTTTTGAGCTGAACAGGTCGATGCCGTCGGGATGGAGAGTGGACACGGGCTACAACGATAATGGCTATACAAACGGATATAAGAACAAGTCGGCGACAAACGCGGGCGAATACGAAACTAGCGTAATGCTCCTTGACGGAGATAACGTTCAGCATGAGTTTACCATTGAATGGAACGTCAAGAAAGCGCTAATAGACCTATCCGACGTGAGATGGCTTGACGACGGAAAGTTGGAATATAAGGGCGGAGCTACGGTATACGCTGAGATAGACGCGTCGACGTTGCCAAAGGGCGTAGGACTTACGCCGCATTACGTATACGGCACGGGCGGAAACAGGGTCGACGACGACGGAGTGGAAGAGGTAACGTTTACAATCGACAATGACAACTATGAAATACCGACTAAAGGCGGATTGGGAGTAACGTACAAATTCACGGCAAACAACGGTTTAACGGACTTTGAATGGGAAAAAGACTTTGAGGTCGTACCCGCGGAAATAGACCTGACGTGGACGAGCGTAAAAGTTACGGACAGCAACGGAGTAGAGTTCTCTGTCTTGGTACTCAAGGATTATCAGGATTTGACGGACAGCAACGCGGTAATATCGTATTTGTATTACGAAACTGACAGCAAATACAATCTCATATCGGGAGCAACGCCAAAGACTTACGACCAAATCGTGGTAGACGCGACGAACAGGGCTTACTACAAAGCGTATCCAGTACTCAATAGCACGTACGCAAACGATTACAAGCTGCCGTTTGAAGAGGGAGATAACGGACTGTATTCAAGCGGATTCGTAGTGGGCGGAGGCTCTACTGCGGCGTCGGTAGAATTGAACACCAACGTATACGCGTACAACGGTTACGGCGTAACGCTCGACCTCAAAATCGAGGGACAAGCGTCAAAGAGCGATTTTAATTTCGCATACTATAGAAATGCGACGGAAACGTTGCAAAACAAGATGGGAAGCGTTCCTGTGGAAGTGGGTACGTATCTAGTAGTCATTACTGCAAAGAGCAGTTCCAACGTAGCGCTGTCGGGCAATACGAAGTTCGTATTTACAATCGAGCCTGCGGTCATCGAGATAAATTGGAATGAGAATGCAAAGCCGCCGGTACTAAGTCTAGCTTACGGACAAATCAAAGGCGTAGAATACGAAATAAGAGACGGCGACAACAATCCTGTAGCTTCGTTCGGTACTACGACTCCGACTGGAACGTACGGAATAAGAGCGAAGATCAAGACGGGGCAGGAGAAGAACTTCATATTCGACAATGGCAAGACGACGACTGAATGGGTAGAGTTTAATTATACGCAAGGTACGACCGTATACGATCCAAACTCGCCAGACAACCCGTTCTATCCGCAAACGCCGAGCGAACAACCTGACGCGCCGAGCGACGATACGACCAATCCGCCTGACGGTTCGAATACGCCGACCGATCTCACTATCGATTGGAATACAAAGACAAATCCGCCAACGCTTGCGCTTACTGCCGAACAGCTCGCGGAGCTTGACCCGCAATATAAATTCTACGACTCCGACAACAACGAAGTTGCTAGAGCAAATTTAGTCAAAGGTCAAGAATACACCGTTAAGGTATCGGGCTTCAACGGAAGCGGAGCGTCTAAGTACAATATCAAGCTTACGCGCGACGGCGTTACATTTACTTATAAAGAGAACGTTCAACTTGAGTGGGATACGTCTAAGAACCCGCCCGAACTGATTATACCGCCCGAACTTAAGGACGAACTCGGCGACATCAAGTACGAGTATTTCGACAAGGACGGCAATCCGCTTACTCCTGACGATATAGCGGCTGGAGCGGTAGTAGATAGCATAAAAGTTATACTTCCCGACGGCGCGGGCGATAAGTACGTAATCGTCGACAAGAACGGCGAGGAAGTAGACTTGTCTAAGCCTCTCGACCCGTACGCCGATCAAGAAGAACCGAGCTTTTTGGATAAGCTCCGCGACTTCTTGCAAGATTACTGGCAAGTTATCGTCGGCGGAGTGTCGATAATATTAATACTTGCGTTTATGGGCAAGGGCTTGTCCTACGCAAGCAAACGTAAGAAGATAAAGAAACAAATCAAGAAGAACTATACTCCCGCATACGCAGTAGCGTTGTTTACGGCAGGAGAGAAGCTGTGGGGTATAGATTACAAGATATGGACAATCTTAGCGTTTACGCTCTTAGGCGTAGCGGTACTGTCGCTTATCTTTATGATACTTGAGAAGAGTTCGTATAAGAAAGCTAAAGAGGAGCTTGAGGAAGCAAAAGCCGACTACGCTCGCAATCCTGCGGCTTACGCTACGTCGGGAGTTGCTACGGGAGCTGTCGCGGGTACGACTTCGGGCGAATACGCGGAGAGCGGAAGCAGCCGTAAGCGCGATAGAGAGTTGGAGAAACTAGAAAAAGAAATGCGCAAGCGCGAAGAGGAGAACCGTAAGAAAGAGGAAGAACTTCGCAAGCGTGAAGAAGAGAGCCGCAAACGCGAAGAGGAAGAGCGCCGTCGCAACGAGCAAAAGAAAAACAGCGATATGGAGCGACTTGAAGAAGAACTTCGCCGCCGCGATGAAGAAGCCCGTCGTCGCGATGAAGAATCTCGCCGCCGCGAGGAAGAGTTTAGACGTCAAAACGAAGAGATGAAGATGATGTTTATGACAATGATGGGCGGCAACGGCAATCCGCAGTACAATGCAATGAACGCACAAGGCAACGGCGAAAACGGCGAAGCGGGCGACGGACAAACGCCGCCGTACGGAGCAGGTCAGCAATTTGGATATCCGCCGTACGGTTATGCGCCTTACGGAATGCCGTACGGACCTTATCAGCCTTATGGAGCTATGGGCGGTAACGGCGGTACTAACATCACTATCGACGCGGAACATATAAAAGGAATTATTACTGATACGGTTGCGGCTTTGCTGCCGAGTATGCAAGCAATGCTACCGCAACAAGCGGGCACCAACGACGAGGTAGTGCATAGGCTTCTCGACAAATCGCAACAAAGCGACGAGGCGCTCAAACAAATGATGAAGTCGCAAGAAAATCTTATGCGTAATCAAGAAAAGCTAATCGAAAGATTGCTAGAGCGCGACGAGCAAAGGGGAGCTGCTTCCGACAAGGTAGTAGAAAAAGTCGTAGAAAAACCCATCGAAAAGATAGTTGAAGTACCTGTTGAAAAAATCGTTGAGAAGATAGTGGAAAAGCCTGTCGAGAAAATAGTAGAAAAGAAAGTTGAGGTGCCGGTTGAAAAGATAGTAGAGAAAGAAGTCGTCAAGGAAGTAAAGGTAGAAGTACCGGTAGAGAAAATCGTAGAGAAGATAGTAGAAAAACCGGTGGAGAAAATAGTAAAAGTCCCTGCGGAAAAGAAAACTCCTGCGGTGGCAAGAGCTCCAAGACTTACTATCGACGAAGCTTACGCAAAACTCAGCCGCGAGCAAAAGAAGTTCTTTGACAAACTCCACGATTACGCTCTCTCCAAAGAGAAGTGTAAGGAGAAGAAATCTACGTACTATATCTTACTCGGACAGTCTTCGGTCAATCCGCTTATAAAGCTTACCGTCAAGAAAGACACTACCGTAGCATTATTCAAGATGGAAGACGAGTACTTTAAGGACTTGAGGAAGAACGCGGGAAGCGACGGCACGAAGATGAAAGTCAAAGAAACGGAGTTGATCGTCAGCGACGAGCAAGCGTTTGCAACTGCAAAAGAGATGATAGACCTAAGAGAAGATCAAATCGATAGATACAACGAGTATCTCAAGGAACAAAGAGCTTACAAAAAATCATAACGACCTGTCAGCGGCGTTAAATGCTCGTATTAGATATTTGATTAAGCTCAAGGCGACTGTTATAATACGTATGATAAACTAAAGGAACGCGTTTGCGTTCCTTTAGTTTTATCTATTCTTTCATTTGGTTTTCTAATTCTAATTCGGCTTTGTACTTTTTCTTGTAATTATTAAAATTTATGATTTCCCAAACTGTGTCAACGACAAACACGGGCAGGAAAACGTATAGCGTAAAGTCAAGATACATTTCTTGAAATACGGCTACGAAAGCTACCCATATTATAAACACTATCGAGGTCGCTAAGCCTTTGAAAATTCTATACGGAAGCGGCTTTATCGAAAAGCTCAACCACCAAGTTATGAAATTATATTTTTTCATAGTTTTATCCTAGCACAGCGGTCGAAGTTTTGTCAATGAGTTTTGCCGAGCTTGCATATACGAAGTAATTTTCTCATAAAATTAAATATGTCGAAGATTAAATGGTTATGGAGCGTTGCTATTGCTATGGGTATAGTTTTGGTATACGCTTCGCTAAGTTCGTACTTTATCAGGGTAGACGAGTGGTACTTCAATCTCGAACTGCCCGTAATGACGTTGCCGCCGCTCGGTATGACTGCCGCGTGGAGTATAGTTTATATCGTCAATATAATAGTAATCGCTCGCGCTATCTTTTATAAATACTATATATACGTACTTATTCCCATTTGCTTTTTGGGTATCGCCAATATTCTTTGGTGCGCCTGTTTTTTTACGCTCCACGCTTTGATAGGAAGTTTTTGCCTGCTGCTTTTGCAGTCGGTCATTTGCGTTGCGGTATTTATTATTCTCATAAAAGAAGACTGTATCTCTATGATTTTTTGGCAGGTCAATCTAGTGTGGTATCTCTATCTATTGTGTATTATGGCAAGCGTTGCGTTTTAGAGAAAAATTTTACGAAATTGCTTGAAAAGCTTACGGCTATTATGTATAATATATTCGAATAGCGTTACCAAGTATCGGAGCGCATATTCAAAATCTATTTTATCTTACCGATTTATTTCGGAAAAACGAGATGGGTATCCGAGAGGAACTCAAGCGAGGTGTTTTATGAATAATGCGGTCAATTCGCAAACGCGCAGGTCGAAGAATCTTGCGGTAATGGCGCTTATGTTGGCGCTGACAATCTTTTTTTGTTTTCAACCCATACCTATTCCCGGCGGCGTAACGCTTGCGTTTATGATTTTGCCGCTTTTGATCGTAGCTCAAGGGTACGATTTCAAAATGACGATTTCGCTCGCTGTACTTATGGCTTCAATAAATCAAATAGCTTGGTACACGACGAAAGCCGCGGGAGTTATGGCGGCGATATGGCAAAATCCGCTGGTGTGTATGGTGCCTAGAATTTTGATAGGCGTGGCAAGTTATTTTATGGGATACGGACTTAGAAAACTCTTTCTCCGTCCCAAATATCGCGTTGACGGAAACGGCGAAAAACGTCTTGAAAACGCTACTGAAATCTACGCCAAAGACGGACTTATAAGCGCGGCTAGCACGGCGGTGGGCGTTGTGGTGAATACGCTGTTTTGCGGCATTTTCACGCTCTTGCTCTACAACGGAAGAGTTCTTTCGTCAGGTACGGCTATCAGCGTGGAGTATATCTTGACTTGGTTCGGGATAAACTTCGTAATTGAAATTATTGCCTTTACGGTTATCGTTCCGCCGATTATTCTCGCGCTTCGCAAGGCAAGATTGGTTCCGCAACCGACGATGGGCAAAGAAACGATTCTCACGGCGGCGGGCGATACGCAACTCTTTGACGAAAAAGACGGTATGCAGCTATAAAACGTAACGGTAAAAAACGATATTATCGAAATAGATATTTCGACGATAACGTATAGGATAAAAACTAACAAGGAAAATAAAGATGATACTTGTAATCGACGTTGGCAACACCAACATCAAACTAGGCGTTTACGACAAAAATACTCTTACTCATTCTTGGAGGCTTTCCGTCAAGGTGGTCAGGACAGCCGATGAGATAGGAATTATCCTAACCGGTCTTTTTGATACGGCAAAGATCAATTTAAAAAGCTTTGAGGGGATAATTATGTCGTCCGTTCAGCCGGCGCTCAACTATACGCTCGAGCACGCTTGCGAGTATTATCTCGGCAAAAAACCTGTAATGATAGGCGTTGGCATCAAGACGGGACTTCACGTCAAGTACAGCAACCCCCAAGAGGTCGGGGCGGATAGAATAGTCAACAGCGTTGCCGCGTACAAGCTTTACGGGGGGCCGTGTATAGTCGTTGATTTCGGTACGGCTACGACTTTCAACGTGGTTTCCGCTAAAGGCGAATTTATGGGCGGCTGTATAGCTCCGGGCATCATCACCGCGTTGGACGGTTTGGTTAATAATACCGCCAAACTTCCCACCGTTGAGATAGTCAAACCCGCAAGTATTATCGCTAAAAATACCGTCGAAGGCTTGCAGGCAGGTATGACCTACGGCTATACGGGACTCGTAAAGTATATTATTCAAAAGCTAAAAGAAGAGAGCGGATACGACGACGTCAAGGTCATAGCTACCGGCGGTCTTAGCGAAATCGTGCTAAACGTAGACAGCGATAAAATTATCGATATAGTAGATAGGTCCTTGACTCTCAAAGGGCTGAAAATAATTTACGATTTAAATTCCTAATTAGGTAAATTTTGCCACTGCACTTTATTTGACAATCATATTAAAATGTAATATTATTAGTATAACGGCAAACGCGTAGCGATTATAGCTTACGCGCTTTTCGTAAATCAACTAAAAGAAAAATAAAGTAGAGGTAATTTATGATCAACTTTAGCGCCGCCGACTTACTCGGCGTAAATTTTGGCAGTTTGACCGAACTTCAAGTTTTATCGATTTTCTTGATAGCTTTTATAGCGGTTATGCTGTTGCAAACGGTTGTATTTGCTACGCTTCTTTCAAGATTTCTCAAGAAATACGGCGAGAGAAAGGAAGCAAACAACGTAGTAAACAATTATTATTACGCGGCTCCCGAAGCTGCTCGCGAAACGGCTCCGATTGTTGTTCCCGTAGCTGTAGAAACCAAAGAAGCTCCCGTAGCGCAACCTGTCGTAGCTGCAGCCGCAGTCGCTTTGGAAGAAGTGGTTGAGGAAGAAGAGGAAGAAGTAGAGGAAGAGCAAGTCGAAGAAGTAGAAGAGCAAGAAGAGCTTGTTGAAGACGAAACCGTCGAGGAAGAAATCGAAGAGGAAGAGGCTGTCGAGGACGAACCTGAAGAGGTCGTTGAAGAAGTGATCGAGGTAGAGCCTGTCGAAGAAACGGTCGATGAGGTCGTCGAAGAAGCTATCGAAGAAGACGAGGACGACGATGACGAAGACGACGACGATGATGAAGATGACGACGACGATGATGAAGATGACGACGACGAGGAAGAAGACGAAGACGAGGACGACGACGGCAGTCAAGACGCTGTCGACGGCGAAGTCGTAGGCGGAGAAAAAGTATATAGACCTAAATACACCTATCCAGTCAAGCTCAAGCTTTCCAACGATACCGTAAAAGGTTTCTATACCGACCTTAAGAACGAGTTCCTTTCTTACGGCATTAAGAGCAGGATAAGCAAGACGAAAGAAAACTTCAATTTCTCTCGTGACAATATAGCAAGACTTTGCATTAGAGGCAAGACAATGAAACTTTATATTGCTCTTGACCCGAACGAGCTTGACAACAGCTATTTCCACCATAAAGACGCGGGCGAGAAGAAGACGTACGCCGAAATTCCGACTATGGTGCGTATCAAGTCTAGAAAGTCCGTCGCTAAGAGCAAAGAGTTGATCGCTATGCTTGCTGAAAAACTCGAGTTGAAGAAAAAACGCAGGTTCCAACCTAAAGATTTCTCCGAAGATTTATCGCCTGTAGGATTGACCTATATTGAGAAGAAAGGTTACGGATATTTGATGAAAGGACAAAGCGTCGCGCTTGAAACCGCCGAGCAGCTACCCGACGAGTTGAGCGCTAGGTTTGTTCAAAAGTCCGAGGGTAGACTCGTCAGCAGGTACATCAAGACGAGCGTAACTTTAGGAGAGTTATCCTCCCGCTTCAACGACGGCGATACCGTCAATATAGACGCTATCAAGGCTAGCGGAATAGGTTCTAAAAACGCTAACTATCTAATCGTCGAGGACGGTCAGTCTATTGATAAGAAACTCAAGGTTTACGCGGACGAATTTTCGCCCAACGCTATCAAAATGATTGCGCTGGCGGGCGGCGAAGCCTTTAAAATCGATAGGAAATAACAAGACAAGATAATCTAGGCGGAGAGGTCGTACCTTTCCGCCGTTATCATTTAAGAGAATAAAAAATTTAGAAAAGTCGTTATTTAAATAGACATTATTGAAAAAATATTATAGAATAAGGTATATAAATATATTTATTTTAAGGAGAATACAATGAAAAAAGTTGGAGTTGCGGTACTTGGACTAGGCGTAGTCGGCGGCGGTACCTGCAAAATACTGATTGATCGCAAAAAGCAAATAGCGGAAGAATACGGCGTGGATATTGAAATTGCCGCCGTTTTGGATAGAGTTCCCGATCGCGTAACTGGACTCGGACTTGAGCTTTCCATACTCGCAAAAGACATAGACGAGATATGCGACAATCCCAACGTAGATATAGTAGTGGAGTGTATGGGCGGTACGGAACCGGCAAGGACTTTCCTCGTGAAAGCATTGGAAGCGGGCAAGAGTATCGTTACTTCTAACAAGGAAATGTTCGCCAAGTTTTGGCCTGAGCTTGAAAAAGCTGCGCAAAAGACCGGCGCGGGACTTTATTACGAAGCTACTACCGGCGGCGGTATGCCTATAATTAGAATGATGACGCAGGCTATGCAAGCCAACGGCATACAGGAAATCAAGACGATTATCAACGGCACGACCAACTATATTCTTACCCGTATGACCGAAGAGGGCGCGGACTATCAAACCGTGCTCAAAGACGCTCAAGCGCTTGGTTACGCGGAAGCTAATCCGGTGGCTGACGTCGAGGGTTACGATTCAAGCTACAAATTGAGTATTCTCTCGTCTTTGGCGTTTAATAAGCGAGTACCGGTCGAACTTATCTATAGAGAGGGTATTACCAAGATTACCGCCGAGGATATCAAGATTGCAAAAGATATGGGTTACGTAATAAAGCTCTTGGCTATCGCGAAGCAAAAGGGCGGCAAGATAGAAGCTAGAGTTCATCCGGTATTTTTGCCGAAGAGCCATCCGCTTGCCAGCGTAAACGGTTCGTTCAACGCGGTATTCGTAGTAGGCGACGCAGTAGGCGACGTTATGATTTACGGTAGAGGCGCGGGCGCTTTGCCAACTGGAAGCGCGATTGTCAGCGACGTAGTATTTTGCGCTAGACAAGTCGAACACGCAAGATACTCGGAGATTTTCGACGTTATGCCGCAAAATCAAGTCATTACCGATTTTGAAAGCGAGTACTATGTAAGGCTCAACGCTAGAGACGTAAGCGGCGTAGTTGCCGACATCGCGGCTGTATTTAAGAAGAACAAAGTATCCATTTCTCAAATGCGTCAGGATGAGAACAAGGAGATAGTACCTATCGTGTTCATCACGCATAAGACCAACGAAAAGGCGATGAAGAAAGCTATCGACGAAATAAGCGCGCTCAAGAACGTGCTTAGCGTTGAAAACGTTATTAGAGTAGAAAGATAATAATATAAAAGACGGTAAGTTTGTATCAATAAAAAATATATTTATATTAAATCGATAAATAAGCGAGCCGTCTATAGAAGCCGTTTGATTTAGGGGAGGGGTTATGTTATCCAATACGAGTACGCTTTATCTTGTCAATCTTTGCGACAAGTATCCCGAGAACAAGTACGTAATCGTCGAGTGGGAAGACTTAGCGAAGATCAATACTAATGAAGACGAGAACTTCGACATTGCCGAAGTGTGGAACGAACTTAAGATGAACGGCTGCTTGATCAACAAATACAAGGATGATAGCGAGGTTTGCTTTACCTTGACCGACAAATCGAGAGTACTCGTGCAAGAGTACAAGATTTTAGTCGAGCAAATGGCGAAGCAATCCGACGAGGAAAATGCGGAAGCCGCTCCGCTTAGCGAATCTTACATCAAGACCGACAACAACGGGAGTTTGGTGTTGATGCCGACTGGCGGCGACGTAGCTAAAAAGAGGAAGTTCGAGCTAAAGAAGATGAAGAAAACCGCTGTAGGCAGGGGCTTTTTAGGCGGTTTGATTTCGGGCGGAATATGCGGACTTTTGTTTGGACTGATAGGCGGATTTATAGCAAATTTGATACTGTGAGGTAAAAATGCTCAACAAAAAGACAAGACATCTTATGAAAGCCGTATACTACAAGGCCGTGGAAAAGGACGGCACTTGTCTTATAAGCCAAAACGATTTGTTGGCTTCGATGCCTTACACTTTTCAGTTCAAGAAAGGCGAGCTTACCGCCGCGCTCAAATCTCTTGTCAGCGAAGGTTACTTCGAGTTGATCATCACTGAGAAAAAGGGCGAGGATTACTATTGCATAACTTTGCAAAAAGCGGGTTACGACTTCGCGTACCAAATAGCCAAAGAAAAGCGCCAAATCAAAATGAAAATAGTAATGACCGTCGGCGGCGCGGTGCTGAGCTTTGTAATAGGCTGTATACTCAAGGCGATATTCACGAAATAGATTGCGATTTCAATACACGTTTTTATGCGAAATTAATTCAATGAAAAGCAATGACCGTCGATAGGCGGTTTTTTGTTTACATTTAAAAATTGATATTGTATAATATTCTATGAAGTTGTCGCAAATTAATTCAACTTGATATATATAAGTTTTAATATAGGAGAGCCGTCGCGAGCCACGGTAAAGGCAGCCGAGGGTAAATCCTAGTTGGGAGAGGGTATGAAAAAGAAGTTTTACATAACGACGCCGATATATTATCCGAGCGGAAAATGGCATATCGGAACGTGCTACACTACGATAATATGCGACGCCTTAGCGAGATTTAAGAGAATGCAAGGCTACGACGTATTTTATTTGACGGGAACGGACGAGCACGGACAAAAGATACAAAAAGTTGCGGCGGCGGCTAACGTACCCGTAAAGGCTTATATCGACAACGTTGTAGGCGAACTCAAAAAACTGTGGGAGCTTCTCGACATTTCGTACGATAAATTTATTCGCACGACTGACGAACAGCACGAAAAAGCCGTGCAAAAGATATTTACCAAGCTTTATGAAAAGGGCGATATCTACAAGAGCGAATACGAAGGTTGGTACTGCACGCCTTGCGAAGCGTTTTGGACGAAAACCCAACTTGTGGACGGCAAGTGTCCCGACTGCGGCAGAGAAGTCGAGCTGACTAAGGAAGAGAGCTACTTCTTCCGTCTTAGCAAGTACCAAAAGAAGATTGAAAAGCTTATTGAAGAGGATAAGGAGTTTTTGCAGCCCGTTACGAGGCAAAACGAAATGCTCAACAACTTTATCCGTCCGGGTTTGCAGGACTTGTGCGTATCGAGGACTTCGTTTGATTGGGGCGTAAAAGTTCCGTTTGATCAAAAGCACGTAGTCTACGTATGGATAGACGCGCTCGTCAACTATATCACGGCGCTCGGTTACGCAAGCGACGACGATGAGCTGTTTAAGAAGTATTGGCCCGCCGACGTGCATCTAATGGGCAAGGAAATCATAAGATTTCACTCTATAATATGGCCGGCGATACTGATGGCGTTGGACTTGCCGCTTCCAAAGAAAGTCTACGGACACGGTTGGTTGATGTTCAACAACGACAAAATGAGCAAGTCTAAGGGCAACATTGTCGACCCGTTCATACTATGCGAGCGTTACGGCGTGGACGCGCTCAGGTATTATATGCTCAAAGAAGTTCCTTTCGGACAGGACGGCAACTTCACCAACGAGATATTCCTCAAACTTCGCAACAGCGACCTTGCCAACGACTTAGGCAACTTGGTATCTAGAGTGACCGCAATGGTAAGCCAGTATTTTGACGGCGCGATTCCAAAACCCGAGAGCGGGGACGAGGAAGTTGACAAATCGCTCAAGAAGATGGCGGAAGAGCTGTATCCCGCAGTAGTCGAGAGTATGGATAAGATGTACGTACCCGAAGCGCTCGAGAGCATATTCAAGGTGATACAAAGGGCGAACAAGTATATAGACGAAACTGCGCCTTGGACGCTTGCCAAGACTGACGAGGGCAAAGTAAGGCTCAAGAACGTGCTTTATAATCTTTGCGAAACTATAAGAATAGCGGCTGTAATGCTCCAACCGTTCCTTACGCAAACGCCCGCCAAGATATTCCAAAAGCTTGGTATCGCGCAAGGCGAGCTGACGGAATTCGGTTCGTTGAAAAAGTTTGGCGCGAAGATTTACGGAAATAAGGTAGACAAGGGCGAGCAGCTGTTCCAAAGAATTGACGTGGATAAAGAGCTCAAGGTAATGGACGGCATACTTGAAGAGCAAAAAAAGCAAGCTGAAAAAGCTCAAAAGAGCGATAAGCAAAAAGAGGACAGGAAGATGGAAAATACTATTACTATCGAGCAAATAGGCATAGAAGAATTTGAAAAAGTACAGCTCAAAGTGGGCAAGGTAGTTGAGTGCGCCAAAGTTGAGAAAGCCGACAAACTGCTTTGTTCCAAGATAGACTTAGGCGAGGGCGAACCTCGCACTATCGTGAGCGGCATAGCCAAGTATTACGCTCCCGAAGAAATGGTAGGCAAGCAAGTAATAGTCGTGACCAATCTCAAACCTGTCAAGTTGAGGGGCATCGAGTCGCAGGGTATGGTGCTATGCGCGAGCGACGAAGAGGGCAATCTTTGTGTGGTATCTCCCGAAAGGGCTATGAAGTCGGGAAGCGAAGTAAGATGATAATCGACACTCACGCCCATTTGAGCGACGAAAGGCTTATCGGGCGTATCGACGAAATCGTCGGCGGATTGAGCGGCGAGGGAATAGAAAGCGTGTTTGAAGTCGGGTTTGATTTGCAAAGCTCGAGAAGCGCTATTCGATTGAGCGACAAATATCCTCAAATCTACGCAATTATAGGCTCGCACCCGCACGAAGCCAAGGACTTCAACAAGGAAATCGCCGCGGAGTACGTCCGCTTAGCCAGCCTTGAAAAGGTCTTGGCGATAGGCGAAATCGGACTGGATTATTATTACGACTTATCTCCGAGAAGCGTTCAAAAAGACGTGTTTGCTCAGCAAATAGAGATAGCGTACGAAGCCAAACTGCCGATAGTTTTGCACGTGCGCGACGCGTATCAAGACTGTTTGGACGTGCTGACCGCATACAAGGACAAGCTCAATAAAGGCGTACTGATGCACTGCTATTCGTCAAGCGCGGAGATGTTGAAACGGTTTGACAAATTCGACTGCTATTACGCGCTCGGCGGAGCGATAACTTTTAAAAACGCGAAAAAAGACGACGTTATTTCGGCGATACCCGAGGACAGGTTGCTCGTCGAAACTGACAGTCCGTATATGACCCCCGTACCGTATAGAGGTCAACCCAACGAACCTAAGTATATCAATTACGTCGTTGACAAGATAGCAAGCGTAAGGGGAATCGCGAGAGAAAGAGTAGTTGAGATCACGCGGCAAAACGCAAAGCGTTTATTTTTTAAATACAAATCGTAAAAAGGTGAATTTATGCAAGAGAGATACGTATATGAAGTAGATAAAAACGTCTATATAAATTTGACCAACCGTTGTTCCAACCGTTGCGAGTTTTGCGTGCGCTATTATGACAAACCTATTTACGGCGACTTGTGGATCAAGACCGAACCTACTGCCGAGCAAGTAATCGACATACTTGACAAGGATTACGATTTGTCAAAGTACGGCGAAGTGGTATTTTGCGGATACGGCGAACCGACTTATAGATTTGACGCTATTGAAAAGATAAGCGCGTACGTTCATTCCAAGGGCGCAAAGACGAGGATAAACACCAACGGACAAGCCAACGAGATTTTGGGCGAGGACGTGACTAAAAGAATAGCCGAATGTATTGACACTATAAATATTTCGCTCAACGCAACCGATGCGAAAAAGTATGACAAGATATGTCATAGCGCCTACGGCGAGAGAGCGTTTGACGTAATGCTTGATTTTGCCAAAGCGTGCGTAAAAGCCGGCGGCAACGTAGTGTTGAGCGTAGTGGACGTCATTGGCGAGGAAGAAATAGAAAAAGCGCGGAAAATTGCCGAAGAGGTAGGAGCGAAGTTGAGGGTACGCAAACTTCTATGATTTAGACGTAGCCAATCGTCACCTTATAAATGGATTCAATTTATATAGCATAAAGGTATTTGCTAATAGGTGTATTTCACGTTATTACTGCTAAATAGTATTTAGCGTAGCGTAGTGGCGGCGCGAAGTCAAAAGGTCAAAGTATGGAAAGTAATAAAATCAAGGAAATTTTACAAGACAACAATTTTCGTTTCAACAAGCAATTTGGACAAAACTTTATCACCGACGTAAACTTATTAAAAGCGATGGTCAAAGACGGCGGGGTGGAGAGCGACGACGTAGTAGTAGAGATTGGCGCGGGCGCGGGAACGCTGACGAGAGAGTTGGCGGCAGTGGCGGCAAAGACGTATTCGTTTGAGATTGATAGAAATCTCGCTCCGATTTTAGGTCAAACGCTGCAAGGTTTGGACGAAAAGGTAGAAGTAATTTTCAAGGATATCCAAAAGGTTGACGACAAGGAACTTGACGAAATTTTAGGCGGCAAAAAATATAAGGTGGTCGCCAACTTGCCTTATTATATTACGACCCCCATAATAATGCGTTTTTTGGAGCGGGAGAACAAACCCGAGAGTATAACCGTAATGATACAAAAGGAAGTGGGCAAACGATTGACGTCAACTGCTACCGACGGCGATTACGGCGTAATAACTCTTTCTATAGCTTTAGAGGGGAAAGCGCGGATAATGCGCGAAGTGCCGAGATATATGTTCACTCCGCAACCCAACGTAGACAGCTGTATCGTACGCATTGACCTAGACGATACATACGCTGACGTTGACAAGAAGAGAGTAAAAAAAGTAATAAGAGCCGCGTTTGCTATGCGGCGAAAGACGTTGGTCAACAATTTGATGTCCAAACTTGGTATAAGCAGGGTACAAGCCGAAGAAGCGTTAAGCTCGCTCGGTATAGATTTAAAAGCGCGCGGCGAAACGCTCAACGTAGAGGAGTATATTCGCTTGGCGGAAAAGCTTACGGTTTAGACCTTTTGCCTACGCTCAAGGTGACGGAAAATAAAATAAAGTCGTAATCTTTAACGTAGACGTAGGGTCTAATCTTTATGAATTGAATTGAATTTATTTAATATAGAGGGATTTTGCTAATAAGTGGATTTGCCCAATAAGCGCACATATTTTTTGGCGTAACGCATCTTAAATTCGACGGCAATAGGCTCCAAAAATATGTAGGTTATTTAAGCAAACCCCACTTAATCGCTCGCGCCGACTAGGGAATAACTCTAGATAGTTTGTTAAATTGAATTGAATTTATTTAATATAGAGGGATTTTGCTAATAAGTGGGTTTGCCCAATAAGCGCACATATTTTTTGGCGTAACGCATCTTAGATTCGACAGCAAGAGGCTTCAAAAATATGTAGGTTATTTAAGCAAATCCCACTTAATCGCCTGCGCTAACTAAGGAATAACTCTAGATAGTTTTTTAAGCGGTTTATACCTTGACGCTTGCTCAAGGCGCTACCACTAGTTCGCTACTCAAATGCTTAACTCTTTACCTCTACGCTCAAGGTGATGATAGAAGGGTTCGTTAGAAATTTAATCGTCACACTAATTTAAGTCTACTCTTTATAATAATAAAATAAAATAAACTTAAATAGACATTATTAATAAAATAATTTGATATTGTGCTATTTGAATTCCGCGCCCCGAAATGGGGCGTAACTTTTGGAGAATAAGAAATTCCTTAGTTGGCTTGGGCGGATAAGTGGGGTTTGCTAAAATAACCTACATATTTTTGGAGCCTAATGCTGTCGTATTTAGGATACGTTACGCCAAAAAATATGTGCGCTTATTGGGCAAACCCACTTAGTAAGCAAAGACCTCTATTCTTAATTTATTCCAATCAATTTATATCACGAAAAAATTATTTAATAGATTTGTTTCCTTTGCCGCTTGTTCAGGACTCTATTATATGGCAATATTTCTAAATGGCAAAAATATTAGTAAGAACTTTAAAAAAGACCCACCCGCTGTATACAGCTCATACCGCAAAAGCTTTCGCCGTCGCAGTAAGGGTAGGCTAGATTCGCCGCAAAGAAATCGCGGCAGGACGCAAGTCCCTTCATGCTCAATACATCAGTCCGAATATCCTATGGATAGACGAATACGGGAAAACTTGCTCAAGGCAGGTGAGTGAAGCGCGGGACGAACAGCGTACTCAGCGCCTGAGGTGTGCACATTGGCATTGCTCCTAGCGCCTGTCGAGGTCAGCGTAAAGGCATTGTTTGAATTATTGTTATTGCCGGAACGCAGCCAGGAAGAACGAGCCGTCTAAAACCAGTAAACTTACGCCCTTTGTATTAAAGATTAAACTAAAATCTTGGAACTTGTCAACAACAATTTTTCAAAATATAGCTCAACTAGACTAAGAAACCTCTTAAAAGATCCGACTGTTTCACTTAAGAAACTAATATCCGCAAAATCGAAATTAGACGTCGAAGATACAGTCGGACTAGATTCGCCGCGGGGTAATCACGGCAGGACGCAAGCCCCTTCAAACTCTTTACATCAGTCCGAATATCCTATGGATAGACGGATACGGGAGAACTTGCTCAAGGCAGGTGAGTGAAGCGCGGGACGAACAGCGTACTCAGCAGCGCGCACTGTGTAATTGTCACGGAC
>JAIEDA010000007.1 GCA_029068165.1 Clostridia bacterium | reverse complement strand
AACGTTACTTGAATTTCCCGTTTGCCGAGATCTTCTTTGAGCGCTACGCTGAGATCTCCCTTATAGGTTATTCCGTCAATCTTTACGCTGTCCTCTTTGCCGCTTGCAAAGGATATTAGATATACCGTTCCCTTGTATTTATACGAGAGCTTTATATCCTGCCAGTCTTTGAGCTTAGGCTTTGCGAATACGATTTTTTCGCCGAGTAACGTTATGCCTAGAAAATCTTTTATTATCGTGTCGTAAAGTACGCTCGCCGAACCCGTATACCAACTCCAACCCGCTCTTCCGTAGTTATCCTCATTGGAATATACGTCGGCGGAAAGCGCGTAAGGTTCGCCTTTGTATACTTTTGAACTTTCCTCGCTTTGGTTTTTCGTGACTGGATTTATCATATTCAACAAATCGTGCGCGTCAAAATTTCCATCCTTCGTCTTGATAACTTCGTCAAGCATAGCTACGGCTTTTACATACCAAACCGCCGCGTGAGTGTACTGACCGCCGTTCTCCCTCACGCCCTTAGGGTATGAAGATATATAACCGTAATAGTTGTCTTTCGTTTGCGCGGGCGAAAGCAATTTGATTATACCAGTTTTGCCGTCGACGAGTTCTCCGGCCTCTTGCAGCGCGCTACGCTGCTTTTGCCTAGAAGATATATTCGCTATAACGCTCCAACTTTGACACAGCAAATCCTTTGTGAAGTGCTTGCAGTATTTTACGCCCAGTTCCTCTCCGTAGTCCGTAACGGCTCTCATAAAGTACCCGTCCTTGAACGCGTCCTCCAAAGCCGCTTGCAAATTCTCAAGTACGCCAATATATTTTTGCCGCTGCTCAAAGTCGATATATTTGATAAAATCTCTTATCACGTGTACGGCAAACATACTCAGCCAAACGCTTTCGCCTTTTTGCATAAGTCCGATTTCGTTTAGCGCGTCGTTCCAATCTCCGCCGCCTATGAGTAGCAGTCCGTCTTTACCAAACTTAAGCGACGAATCTATCGCTCGCTTTATATGCGAGAGCAAACTTTCGCCTATTTGGCTCTTGGCAGGGCTTTCCAACCTACTCTCTTGCGACTGCTCAAGCAAAGGCGCAACTAAATATTTTTGAACACAGTTCAATATATTCGCATCCCCTGTGAATTTGATATATTCAAAAGTAAGATACGCTAAAAACAGCTTATCGTCGGTTATTTGCGTTCTTACGCCGAAAGCCTCCCCGTGCCACCAATGCTGTACGTCGCCCTCTAAAAATTGATGTTCCGCACACAATAATATATGGTTTTTGACCTTTTCGGGGTCAATATACAGCATAGTAAGCATATCTTGAAGTTGATCTCTAAATCCTATAGCTCCGCCCGCTTGGTAATATCCGCACCTGCCGTTGATTCTTGAAGAAACTACTTGATAAGCAAGCCATTTATTGAAGAATACGTCTAGGTTTTTATCATTTGAACACAGTTCAAATTTGTTTAAATTCGTAAATTTATTACTTTGTTCAATAATTGCGGGCTCTAGATTTTGCATATCCAATGCGCTTATGAACTTATAGTCGGAAGAGATGGCAATATAAATTTCAATGCTCTTTCCGCTCAAAGTTTTTGTCGTAAGCGTATGCGACGGATAGTAAAAATCGCACTTACCTTCGCCAAGTCCAATCACGCTTTCGCCGCCAGCAAAGCAAGATTTGTTGGGCACTAAAATGCAATCCGAGCTGGTCTTTATATACGCGCTCTTGCCGTTGAAAGCGTTGGATACTTGAATCAAGTTTTCGCTCAACTGCTCGTCGAATATCATTTGATTGTACGGCAAATCTCCAAGCATCGCGTTTAGCTTAAACAGCACTCGAGCGCCGTTTATACCGTCTTTAGGCTTGGACAAATTGACCTTGATTACTTTAGCTTTTCCGTCCTTTATCAAACATTCCTTAACGCAAAACTCTACTCCGTTTATACTGCCGCAAAACTCGCTGCTACCCGGCGAGTGCTTTACGAAACCGCCCTCGACCAACTTATTTATTCTTCGCAGTCCGTCTATCTCAGCGTAAACTTCCTCGCAAGGCAAATCGAATACCGGATTGTTTTTCCACTCGGTTACGCGGAATAAATTACTATTTGAAAAATAGTCGAAGCCGCCGCCGTTTTGAGTTGCGACAAAACCGCCTTCCTCGCCGCATATTACGTTGGAATAAGGAAGATGCGGAGTTTGTGTTACTATATAATTTCCATATTTATCAAAACCGCCGCTGCCGCAAGGCTTGACGATCCCGTTGTCAAGTTTTGAATAGATTGCTTCTCTATGCGCCGACTTCTCAGCATAAACGAGCGTTGGGAAATGCATTTCAAGTTTGTCCAAGGCTTGCGGCGCGACGTTTTTAGGCGACTTGTCGAACACTTCAAAAGCGTGCTCCTTGATTAGCGCAAGCGTTGCCCCGTCAAGTCCGTTCAGCCGCAAAAACTTAATACAGTCAAGCTGTAAAATATCCCCGATATTAGTAAGGTCGATAAACGATTTCAACGCGCTCTCGTTGCTTTGAGAATCGGCTCTATAGGCGACTACTAGCGTATATTTTATCGAAGCCATATTCAAATAGATGGTTGCGTATATCAAATTCTTAAGCAGCTCGTCGTGCGAAAAATGCTCGAAGTAGATATATTTTTTTCTCTTATCAAGTCCCATAGGCAGTATTTCCTGCGGATTGCTCGCAATCGAGCTCAACCGCTCTTTTGAGTACGGCCTATATAAGACGTTGGTTCCGATACGGCAAATCACATCGCTTATTTTGTCGTTGATTTGATATTTATACGCCTTTGAGAGCATTGTAAGCCTTGCGCTTTCATAGGAATATTTTGCAAAATCCAACATCCTGCTTTGTTCGAGATTACTCTTGAGCGATGTCAAATCGCTGTCATAGAACTTCACGCAATATATTTCCTTTTCCCCTCGAGGTGGAAGCGTTACTTCGCCGATAAAGCCAAGACAGGGATTCAGCACCTCGCCCACGCTCACCCCGCTTTTCTCGCTACTTTCGAAAATCTTAGGATTGGCGAAGGTTCTTTCCCTGCCCACAAAATTGAACAGGTTGCTCTCGTATTGTAATTTATCTACGCCCGATACGCTCAAAGACGTATAGCAGTCGCCGTAATAACTTCTCGCGCATCTTTTAGCGATAAGCGCGTTGGTTTCTCCGTCTACGCTCGTCGATACGAACATATCGTTGAACGCGGGATGAGAAAATGTTGCTCCGAAATCCGTCAACGCTATCTCTTCGCAATAACCGCACTTAACGGTCTTTTCGCTGTCGCTATCGTTGTAAATTCGTATTTTTCTAATCTCGCAGTTGCTGTTTTGCGGAACGTATACGCTCATCTTGCACGACCTGTCCACATTTTCAAACACGCTCTCATACGGTTTGAAAGTAAAAGTACACTTATCTTTTCTAAACGGCGCGTACGTGGGAGAATACAGCTCGCCCTCGTCGCAAATATAGAAGAATCCGCCTTTTGTTTCGTCTATTCTAAGCGGCGGCTTGTTTATATACTTGCCTTTTGCGTACGCATAACCGCAACCTAAAGAGTCGATAACGCACGAAAAATGTCCGTTGGACAACGCGTTGACTTTAGGAAAGCCAATACACTCGCCGCTCAGTTGATAATCGTTGCCGGTAGCGTCTTTGTAAACAAAGTCAAACTTCTTCGTCGATTTGCTTCTTGCCGTGGGGATTTGCTCCTCCAACATAAGACTTCCGCCGCTCATTGCGCTGTCGCTCATAAAAAGTTTGACGAAATAATCGTCGTAAAGCGCGTTGACTATCGAACACAATATCATTCCTTGGTGGTGCGACATCAAAGTCGCAACTATATTTTTGCCGCCCGTGTAATCTATCGCGTCGTACATTCCCTGATGCGTGAGCGCACCCTCGTCGGCGAGATTTTTAAGGTTGCGAACCGCCTTATCAGGAATATATTTTAGCGTAAGCGCTGAAGAATACGGACTTATCACGCACTTGTCTTTGACCGCGCTTAGACTTATACTGCTCACGCCGAACGCCGAATATTTATAGTTGTCGTCGTCGTTAAATTCGTAATAGCAGCTCTCGCTTATGCCCCAAACCCCGCAACATTTCGCTTTTGTCATAATTTTGATTACGTTGTTTACGCTAGACGAGAGCAAGCTGTCCTTACAGTCGCTCAAAAAGATTTGCGGCATTAGATATTCGAAAGCCGTACCCGACCAAGATATAAGCGTATTGCCGTTGATTTTCGCTATATTTCTAGCCAATCCGTCCCAAAACCGAGTATCGCCTTTAAGCGCCGACGCAATATAGCAAAGCGTGCGAGATTCCGAAGCCAGCATATCGTAATGCCCTTCAAACTTTCCTTCCGCTTTATTGTACCCGATATGAAATTTGCCTTTCGACGCGTCGTAAAGCGCTTCAAAATTCACTTCGCCGATAAGTCGATTAATGCGCAAGTACAGCTTTTCGTCCGCGTCTTTGACAAACTGCTTACAAACGATTAGACTCGCTATGAAATTACCGCTGTCTACGCTCGATACGAAGTACGGCGGCAACGGTCTTTTATTCGATAGCGAATACCAATTATAGAGATGCCCTTCATATTTTTCCAAACTCTCTATCATTGAGATTTGCTCTTCAAGCTTCTTCATACATTCTTCGTCGGTTATCCTTCCAATTTTGTACGAACAAATATACGACAAAAGCGCAAAACCTATATTCGTAGGAGAAGTAAAGCTGTTGGCCTCTTTCTTAGGAAAAGCTTGATAGTTGTCGCAAATCAAGGTCCTGTCTTTGAGATTGCTTTCAAAGTATTTGCAAGTCCTATGCGCCAAGTCCATCAAAAATTCCCTGTCGGCTTTTTGTACTTTTATAGACTTCTCCCTCTCTCTTGAACAAAAATATAGCAAATTTACGACTATAATGTACGCCGCCAAATACGCTAAAAGATAGACGTTGGTATAGAATATCCCGCCCAAAATAATCGACAATACTATGCTTGGCAAAATCATTTGCGCGTGCTTGGAATAGCCGTTTTGACGTTGCGAGGAATAGAAAGTCTTCCACTCCAAAAGTTTTTTTCTGTCAAATACGAGCTTGTACGCCATTTTCAGCCATAGTAAAATTCCGCCCGTCGCGTAGAACGGCAGCGTAATAATTTCGTATACCATTTCTATGATTTGTCCGAAGAACTCTTTAAAGACGTACCTTGCTCGCTTATCGTAGCCGAGCGCGTTCAAACACAGCCCAAACCTTATCAGCCATATCGCGAATACGCTCACCCCGAGCGCGATAAACAGCAGCGGCTCCAGCGTAACGAACAGCGCTATCAAAAGAACTAATTGCAAGATAGGTATAACCGTCTTGAGCGCGTTGTATGCTATAACGTACCTATAAAAAGGTTGCGAAACTTTTTTGGAAAAGATATACGGTAGGAGCAGCAAGTCCCCTCGCTCCCAACGGTTTTGACGTATATTGTGACTGACGAAACTCGTCGACGCGTCCTCGTAGGTTGGCAACGCAAGACTGCCCGTCGGCACTATCGCGCCCTCAATAATGTCGTGACTTAATATCCTATTGTCAGGCAGCTGACCGTCAATTTGAGCGGCATACTCATTAAGCCTGTAGATACCTTTGCCGCAGTAAATTGCTCTTCCCGAAATCTTATAGTAGAAATCTCCGTAATTGCAGTAACCGTCCACGCCGCTATCCGATTTGTAAGTCTTTGACCAAAGCGTGTTGAGCGAAGACAGTCGATACTTAGAGCGAAATGTCATAAGCGTATATTTGCTGTTAAGCGGATGCAACATAGTGTTTACCGCGCGTTTGACCGTCCCAGGAAGCACAGTGTTGTCGTCGTCCAAAAGCATTACGAAGTTGGGAGTTTTTTGCTCTCTCAATACAAAAGAAAAGTCCTCGAAATTACCGCTCGTCAACGCAAGATTGAGCGTATTCGTCGCGCCTCTCTTTCTCTCGTAAGCTTGCCACTTTCCCGCTATATTTTTACGCTTTCTTACAAACGCGTTGATATGAGGATAATCTTTTAGCCGCTCGAGCACTTTGATAATCTCCCCGTCGCTTTCGCTTACCTCGCTATCGCACGATTTCAAATCGACTAGAAGCGCGTACTCCAACATTTCGTCCACGTTGGACGAAGCCAAAGCAAGCAAGCTGTCGCAAGCCTCTCTTGCCTGCTTTGCCGAAGTCAAAAACTCGTTTTTCACGACGAGAGTTCTTCCTTCTTCGGGCAAGGTTATATAGTTCATTGACGGCACGTTTCTTGATGGCAAAAGCCTATCTACCAATAGACTTACCGCAAACCTTGCGAGCGGAATTGAAGCAAACGGCATAATTATTCCAACCGTAAGCCTTAGCTGCCACGACTTCAAAAAGATCACGCTCAAACCCGTTAGCAAAATTGCAACGAGCGAAATTACCGTTGCGTACATCCTTTGATCGAGTTTCGTCGTGGGCTTTTTGAGCACTGACGGAGTTATGGAATGTATATGCGCTTTTATCGCGTACCTATAGTCGTATATTATCTCTCCGAAATGTACGCCATACAGTTTTGCAAGTTCCATAGCCGATTTGGCGATAGAACGCTCGCTCGCGCCGTAGAGTCCCGAAAGCTTGCTTATTGCGCTCAAATACGCATACTTCGAACACATATCCATATTTTTGTACGTTTCGTCTTGAGATATGATATTGTAAGTAGAACAAAGTTCTATTCTAAAATCGTCGGCAAAAACGTCTTCCAATTTTTTGAGCGAGGAAATGCAGTTGGATATAAGTACGCTCATATCCACAAGATTGTTGGCAAACGACGTATCAATTTTATCAGGATTAATGTCGTTGATTTTATAGAAATATTTTTCGTCCAAATACTTGCCCGAGTGTTTAAAAAAGTAAAGATAGGCGTCGTACTTGCAAAGTCTTTTTACGGGTTCTTGATCGTTTTCCGCCTGCTCTCGCAGCTTTTCAGTTGATACTATATCCTTTGCGATTTTAGCAATTCTCTCGATAAGCGCGTAGACTAAAGCTTTATCCAAATTGAGAGTTTCTTCGTAATGAAGAGGCGTATAATCGTTGAAAACGCTTACCGTTTGGCGAATATTTTCCGCCGTAAGATTGCAATTAGATGAAGCCACCATAAACCTCGCAAGCTGTAAAATTCTCACGTTGTTTTTCTTGTGCGTGAGCTTACTAAACGACTTGTAATCGCTTTGCTTAACGTTGATGGTTACAGCGTAATAATTTTCGTAAAGCCACCGCTCGCATTCATAGAGCGTTAAGCCTTTGTCAACTTTGTCCAAAAGAGTTTTATAAGCTCTTTTTATTGTTCTTAAATGCGTGTTGATGTTGGGAATAGAGCCGACAAGTTCTCCGCTTCTCAATGAAATTGCAAGGCGTTTTACGTTGTCCTCCAAGTCTTTGTCGCTCATCGTCGAGGTAAACTCCTCGCCGCTAACCGAACGTTTTGCAAACAACGTAAACACTATCAATAATATAAACAATATCGTAATAACTGCGTACAACATACGTTAATTATTGTCAGCGAGAGCAAAAAAAATACACCGCAAGCGCGGTGTTTTTATGCAAGACAGTCTATAAGCCGAGTTCTGTATTAGACTATCATCTGTCTAGGCGTAGCGTTACCGATACGCTCAAGCGATTTTTTTCGACTGGCAGGCTACTTTAACGTCGATTTTCTCTTGCACCGAGTGGGGTTTACAGGGCTCTTCGAGTTACCTCAAAGACGGTGGGCTCTTACCCCGCCTTTCCATCCTTACCGATATAAAATCGGCGGTCTATTTCTGTTGCACTTTCCTTCAAGTCGCCTTGACCGGTAGTTAGCCGGCACTCTGCCTTGCGGTGCTCGGACTTTCCTCATCCCTTGCGGTCTGCGATAGTCTGGCTGTCTTGCCGATATATTGTATCAAATTATTTTCGGCTTGTCAAACGCAAATCGCCGCCGCGCTCTCAGCTATTTTCAAAGAGCTTATAAGACGACACTGCGGCGTATATTAGACTTTTTTCAAATTGAAAAGACGAATTTCATAAGGTGAAAGATTTATTTCCAACTTTCCCTTGACTGCAAACTTTTCCCCGTCTTTGGGATAAAACTCTTCAACCTCGATTTTGCTTTCGCCGAAATCTAATAAGTATTCGTCCAAAGTATATGATTTTGCTTCGTTTGAGCTATTGCGGATATACAGTATCGCTCTATCGCCGTCTTTAGCGTAGTACCCGTACGCGCAACCTTTTTCAGGCGAATCTCCAAAGAACCTGCTTTTTCTTAATACGTCAAAATTCTCTTCCGCCCAAGTCAAAACTGTAGCCGCAATCTTATACTTTTCTCCGTCCATCATCTCGGGCGTAAAATACAGCTCGACAAAGCCTGTTCCTCTCATCATACAAGTATATAAATAAGCTTTAAACTGCTCGTCGTTGTATACTACCGTCGGGTGCGCTTCGCAAGGCTCGTGAATATTGCCCCGCAGCGGCGGATTACAGTTGCGCCTAGCGTAACAAGGCTCGTGATTATACAAGTTGCTAACGGGAAATTGTAGCTGACGAACTTCAAAGAAATCTCTATATTTGCCGTCTCTATAGTTTAGACACTGCGACAAGTCGTCGCCTTTGCCATCGTAGCCCATATCCGCGCAGTTGTTGAGCCAAACAGCGTCGCACCATTTTAAAAACCACGGACTGCAATGCGCGTACGAAGTGACGTTGAGAAAGACGTCGGGACGCGCTTTTCTAATTTGCTCAAAACCTTTCGTCCACTCTTCCCATAAGTACGTATAGAAATACAGTCCGTCGCCCTTGCCTTTCGGATGTCCGTGGGAACTCGACTTGCACGGCGTCACTGCAAAACCGTCTATCTTGAAATAGCTTACGTTGTACTTTATGCAAAACTCAGCCATTCGAGCGCAAAGGTCTTTGATATACCTCGGATTGCAAGTACAAATATCTCGCGACTGGCGGCAACTCGGATAGCCTATACTTTCCAAGAGTTTTGCATACTTAACCGTTTGGCGAGTATATCCCCCGCGCGGGCCGAACCAAACTCCAAAAGTAGAGCCCAACTCCTTGGTAAGCAAACTTTCCTTATTGAAGCCGTCCTCAAACTTTTTACTGTCAAACTCCCAAAACTTTGGCGAAGTATAGTCAATCCAGCCGTCGTCCACCACGTAGCAATCCAGCGCTCTCAATCCGACTTTTTCAAATCCCGTCGCTATCGCCCTGAAAGAATTTTCTATATTTTCCCCATTGATATCCAACATATTGTCGTACCAACTGTTGAACTGAATTCTAAATTTAGTCGGTTGCGCGCTTATCGTGGAAATATACTCAAAAAACTCGCTTCTAAGCGTATGGAAATCGGCTTTTGAGCCGCTACCTATCACAAACGGAACAGTCTTATACTCACCCTTATTCGCAATATCCTTGAACGCGCGTCCGATATAATATCGCGAAAAAGCGTAGCCTTTCTCTATCCTGTTGTCGGCGACTGGAAACTCTCCGCCAAAGAACATATCCCCAACGTAGTACGGCTGTCCCATAGTGGTGACGTATGCGGGTATGAAAACGCGCTCGTCAGCCTTGGGTATGCTCCAACTAAACTCGCAACTGCTCGCGTCAAACCCGTCAAGCTGTATATAATCTATCACAAGCTCGGGGTCGCTTACTTTGATTGCAACCGTCTTTCTCAATACTCCCGACGCGGTATCGGAAGTATATTCAACGAATACGTTCCAATCTACACCGCCTACGGTAGCGGCAAACTCGACGCCGTTAGCGCTTTGAGATATAACAGCTGCGGCTGCGCTGTCGAAATAAACTTTCTTGCGCATTATACCGCTTTTGACGTAAAACGATATGCCAAACTCAACGCCGTTGATATCATAACGTTTTCCGCTTACTCTATTGACTAGATACGAACCGACAATTTTCCCGCCGACAATATCCAAACCTTTGATTAACTTTGAAGTTGTAAATTCCATTTGCTTACCATAATAATTATTTTTATATATTATATCATATAACTATGGCGAATTTCAAGACGCAAATTAAAACCGACTTCGAAAATCCTATAATATCGCTGCGCTCGCTAATATCAGCTTGCTTAGTTTTACAAATAAATCTTTTCCTTTTCCATATACTGACGAAGTTTTAGCAAAACTTTAGTTTCTATCCTCGATACGTACGAGCGAGAAATTTTGAATATTTTCGCTACTTCTTTTTGCGTAAGCGGCTCGTTGCCGTCAAGCCCGTATCGAAGCTTAATAATGTTGTACTCTCTTTCCGAAAGCTGCTGCTTGATGATTTCCATAAGCTTTTGCGACGTAAATCTACTCTCAACTATTCCCATAACGCTGTCTTCGTCTTGGCTGATCAGGTCAATGAGCGTAACTTCGTTGCCCTCTTTGTCAAAGCTGACGGGTTCGTAAAGTGATTTATTGTTGAGGTTTTTCTTGTTCGCTCTCCAAGTCATCAGTATCTCGTTTTCTATGCAGCGCGCGGCGTAAGTAGCAAACTGAGTTCCCTTTTCGGGCGAATACGTGTTGAGAGCTTTGACCAATCCTATCGAGCCTACGCTTATCAATTCGTCGTTGTCGTGATAGTTGGAAAACTTCTTTACAACGTGCACGACCAGCCTCATATTATGTTTGGCAAGCTCTTCTTTAGCTTCTTTGCTGCCCGCATACATTTGCTCCAAAAGCTGTTTTTCCTTCTCCGGATCAAGCGGCTTTGGAAAAGCGTTTTTATTGCTGATGTATCCGCTAAAGAAAAATACGCTGCTTAATAATCCCAAAAGTCCTGAAAAAATCATTTAATCCTCCACATAAATAACTGTGTTAAATCTTATGTGGAAAATCGTCGAAAAATGACTTATTTTTTCAAATCGCAAAAAAACGCCCCGTTTCAACGGGGCGGAAATTTAACGCGTAAAAATGTTAATCGTCGCGTGAGCGGAACGAAGCAAAGTCGGATAATCCGCTTAAGTTTGTTAGTCCGAGTTCTTGTCTTTAGACTCGGCGTTTTTGTCTTTCAAAATAGTATTTATTTCACTAAGCCAACTTTCTATGTCTTTAAACTCTCTATAAACGGCGGCAAATCTTACGTACGCGACTTCGTCGATTTTCTTCAAGCCTTCCATTACGTATTCGCCTATTTGCTTGGACGTAACTTCATCGTTGAGATTGTTTTGTATCTTACGCTCTATCTCCTCGACGAGTTTGTCGATAAGAAGCATTGGTACAGGACGTTTTTCGCAAGCTCTCATAATGCCCGACCTAAGTTTCGCCGAAGCAAACTGCTGTCTTGCGCCGTTCTTTTTGATAACCATTACAGGCGCGGTTTCGATAGTTTCGTAAGTGGTAAATCTCTTACCGCACTTCATACACTCCCTGCGCCTTCTTATGGAATTACCCTCTTCGTTTTGTCTACTATCGACTACTTTGCTATCCAAGCAACCGCAAAAATTGCATTTCATAATCTTTCTTACCCTCCGCTTATATTCAAGCTCAAATATAATTATAAAACAAATATGCGATTTTGTCTAACAATTTGACGAATTTCTAAAAATCAACAGTTGGCAGGTACGATTTCTCCGTTCAATTCTACCAAAATAGTGTCCTCGCCTATTTTGCATATACACCGCCAAGGTATAAAAATGCTATCGCCCGCTGACAAGCTCTTAATAAATTTCTTATCGCCGGGTACGATTATTCCCAAGATATGCCCGTGCGAGTTAAAACTAATATCTATTACGTGTCCCAATCTCTTGCCGTCGCACACGTTGACAACGGTCTTTTCTCTAAGTATGCAAAAAGATAAATCTGCCATATTTCTTCACCTCGATTTATTTTATTTATACGAGTAAAAAAATATGACAGTTTACGCTAAATTAGTCGCTTTCTTATATTTACCTAAGCGTTTCTATTATCATTCTATCAAAAGATATTATTTTAAAGACATTCCTTGATTTTGCCCAAGGCATTCTTTTCCAACCTGCTGACTTGCGCTTGCGAAATTCCTATCTTTTGCGAAATTTCCATTTGCGTTTTTCCGACGTAATAACGCAAGTTGAGCACTTCTTTTTCTCGTTCGGGCAACTGCGAAATTGCTTCTCTCAAAGCCAAATTCGTAGACCAATTCTCCTCGCTTTGTTTGCTATCGCCCAGCTGTTCCATTAAGAGCAGTCCGTCCTCGCCGTCGTTGTATACGCATTCTTGAAGCGATACAGTTTCGCTTACCGCGTCCAAGGCGCAAACTACGTCTTTGAGCGGAACGTCTATCTCCGCCGCGATTTCCAACATCGTGGGCGAAGTCGAGTGTTTGAGCTCGTACTCCTCTTTTGCCCTTAGCGCTCTATAAGCTGTATCTCGCATACTCCTGCTTACCTTAATGCCCGTCGAGTCCTTTATAAGCCTGCGCATTTCACCTGAAATCATAGGCACAGCGTAAGTGGAAAACCTTACGTTAAACTTGGGGTCGAAGCCCTCTATCGCTTTCATTAGACCTACTACGCCCACTTGAAAAAGGTCGTCGCTGTTTGCCCTGCCTGAGAAGCGCTGTACCATTGAAAGCACTAATCTCAAGTTGGCGATTACCAACTGATCTTGCGCTTGTTTATCACCCTCTTTGGTCTTTTTGAGAAGCTCCTCGCATTCGGTTTGATTTATCTTTGGTAAATTCTTCGTATCAATTCCGTTTATAACGACTTTGCGCATAAACACCTCCTTAGTATATGTAGAGGGTATACGGGCGCAATAGTATTATAAGCAAAAAAATCAACTTTATACGAAGTAAATTTTTACACTTTCGTCTATTACGAAATCAGTACTCTATTAAATCTTCTTAAAACGTCTAAGCTTTTATACCATCTTTGACATCTCTTTTTTAAGCTTTTTCATAACTTTTTTCTCCAACCTTGATATGTACGATTGAGAAATGCCAAACATATCGGCTATTTCCTTTTGGGTCTTTTTTGGCGAGCCGAGTATGCCAAATCGAAGCTTGACTATTTGGCGCTCCCTTGGCGGAAGCTTATTGAAAGAGGCGATCAGTATTTCCCTCTCCACGTCGTTCTCTACGTCTTTATAGATCACGTCGCTTTCCGTGCCCAAGACGTCGGAAAGAAGAAGTACGTTGCCTTCCCAATCCACGTTGAGAGGTTCGTCCAAAGAAAGTTCGTTGCGAGTTTTTACAACCTTTCTAAGGTGCATAAGTATTTCGTTTTCTATGCAACGGCTTGCGTAAGTCGCCAGCTTAATTTGCTTTCCCTCGTCAAATGAGTTGACTGCCTTTATCAAGCCGATCGTTCCGACGGATATCAAGTCCTCAATATCGACGTTGGTGTTTTCAAACTTCTTGGCGATGTAGACAACCAGCCTGAGATTGTGCTCTATCAGCTTGCTTTTCGCTCCGGCGTCGCCCTGCATATACTTGCCGACCAAGAGCTTTTCCTCTTCTTGGTTCAGCGGTTCGGGCAAAGCGTCGCCGCCGCCTATGTAGTCAACGCTTTCCCCTTGCAAATTAAATATGCTTGCAAAAACTTTCTTAATCTTTTCCCACATAAATACGCTCCCTTAAACGTCGCAATGTAATACGACTTTGTATTCGCCTCTCATATAATCGGATATTGCCGCCACAACCCCGTAAATCTTCTCTTTTTTGTCTTGAGTACGCAAATAGTCTAGCGAGATGACTTTTAAGTTTTTCTTGCCGCTGACGGTGTCGACTTGCGCGTTTTTATCGATTTTGTTTAGTTCCTCTATTGGATAAAGCTGCAACGCTACGCTCCTATCAATTATTATCGTCGGAGAATTTTTGTAGTAAAGTTTGTTGCCGCTATCGTAATACGCTTTGCAAGCGACTTCTTTGCCGTTGGCTGATATAATTACAAGCTCTTCATACCTGCTCTTGCGTTTTGCCAAAATAATATGCTTATAAATCAGCTTTTGAGCGCAAATTACTATAAGTCCCGAAAGACCCACGAAAAACGGTATCAAAGACGAGTTGGTATTTTCTAAATCAAGCGAAAGCATAGACGCAAGTCCGAGCGTAATTCCGCCCATAGCGAACGTAAGCGCAAAGAAGACTACCGTAGCGGCGATATATCGCTTCAACGTACATCTACCCGTGCAAATCGCGACCATTATTAACGCTAAAATTATCTTGAAAACAAAGAAGCCTAACAAGTCGTAAAGCGGCAAGAAAATAGCGTAAACCGTCCCTATCGCCGAAGATATGAACACCGACGCTCTTGAAATTTTATGCCTTAAAAATTTTAACGACAACGTCAAAACCAAAGCGTTTATCAACAAATTGTTTATTATGACGTATTCGATATAAACTTGCATAGCAAGATTATAATTTATTCTAAATGCTAAATTATTCTATCCTTGTCGAAACCATATAAAAAATACTAATTTTCAATAGCCTTTTTAGGAAAATCTATAACTCAACGAATAAGCTAATTCAATAAAATTTAAAGCAAAAGCAACCCGACGCTCTTTGAAGCGTAACGAGTTGCTTTATCCAAATTTGTTTATACAATTTGACGAAAAATTTTTAATTAAAACCTGTATTCCGCTTATTTTCTAAGAAAACGCTTCATAAAAGGCGGAATTTCCTTTGGCGTTTCCTGTCTAGGAGTCGACTCAATTCTAGTAGGCGGAACTTGTTGAGGCGGCTGTTGCGGAGGTCTTTGTATTTGTTGCGGAGGCTGTTGTGCTCTCGGCGGCATTTGTTGCTGACGGTGAGGCGCATAGTTGCCGCCTTGCGGCGCGCCCATACCTCCCCTCATACCAGAAAAGTTGGGAGTCGCTCCTGCGGCAGCCCTATTATTTTGACGAGGTATATTGTCGGCTGCGCATCCCGTCGCAATAAGAGTAACTCTTACTCTCCTGTTCATCTTCTCGTCGTAGCTATGTCCGAATATGTAATTTACGTCGTCGGAAATAAGACTTGCGATATAGGCGTCAGCCTCGTTGAGTTCTCTACAAGTCAAGTCCATACCCGTTTGAATACTGAATATCAAACCCGTAGCTCCCGCGATACTCGTGTTGAGTATATCTTCGTTGGCAGCCATTTTGACAGCCTTGACCATTCTGTCCGAGTTACTCTCGCCCTCGCATTCGCCCATACCGATATGCGAATAACCTTTGCCTTTCATTATCGTTTTTACGTCGGCAAAGTCAACGTTTATAATGCTCGGCTTATTGATAAGGTCGCTTATGCTTCTAATAGAGTTTTTGAGTATGTCGTCCGCGCCTGCGTACGCGTCCAAGAATATAGCGTTGTGGTCGTTATCAAACAACTTTTGGTTGGGGATAACGATAAGCGAATCAACGTATTCTTGAAGTTTGGCAATGCCCGCTTCAGCAACTCTCATTTTGTTACGCTCAAATCTAAACGGCTTGGTAACTATCGCTATAATAAGCATTTCGGGATTGACTTCCCTTGCGTATTTTGCGATAACGGGCGAAGCTCCCGTACCGGTTCCGCCGCCCATTCCGGCAGTAATAAATAACAAATCCGTGCCTTCAAGCATATTCATAAGCGTTTTTCTCGACTCTTCCGCCGCCATTTCGCCTATTTCGGGCTTTGCTCCCGCGCCCTGTCCTTTTGTCAATTCCACGCCGATTTGCTTTCTATTCTCAACAGGCGCTTTAGACATATTTAAGTGTTGAAGGTCGGTATTAACGACGTAAAATTCAACGTCAGTTACTCCTGCGTCAATCATACTGTTGACGGTATTTGCGCCGCAACCGCCTACCCCGACTACTTTAATTTTTGTAGCAGTTTCCATAATACACCTCCTATTCTATCTAAACAATCTCTCTAATATACTGTTTTTTTGACTCATTTTATCCGCGATTTCCAACGTGGCGAACATTGACGCGAAATAAGGCTTGTCCCAACCCGCCGTATCGGCAGTAATCAAACTCACGTCTCTCCCCAGCGCTCTCGCGAAGAAGTTGGCGGCCCCTCTATATTCGCTTAAACCTCCGCCTACGAGATAAAATCTCGTATCGGGAGTAATGGAATAACCCGCCGCTCCGTCAAAAGAATTTTGAGCTACGCTGAGTTCGTCGTTCGATTTGACTTCTTTTATGCACGCGTTTATGAAATCAACTAGATTTTCAAGTATATATCCGTGAAGAAAAGAGTTTATCTCTTTCGCGCTACATTCGTATTTTCTATTGCCTATCTCGTATTGATATACGCTCGTAGAGTCGCTTTCTATATTCAGCGTAACTTTTCCCATCAAACTTTTTGCCACGTCGTATTCGACTTCAAGCGCTTTTGCGAGCGCGTCGATGATAAAGCCGCTTCCAAACGGATAATCTTTCTTGTACTTAATCCCCTCGCCTTTGATAAGCGTAAACGTCGTTGAAGCGTAGCCTACGTCTATCATAACGACGTCGTCGATTCTAGTATCCTCGTCAATAAGTTGAGTTCCTTCCGCCCATATTCCGTCGACGAATCTCACGTACTTAAAGCCAAGTTCCATCGCTATTTTGTATATTCTTGCAATAAATTCTTCCTTGCAAAATATATACGACATGTTGGCGTATACGTTTTTGGCAATCTCGCCTATCGGATGCAACGTTCTTCTACTGCCGTCCAAGACGTACTCTATCGCCGACGAACAAAGCGCCGTATAGCCTTTGACCTTGAACGCGTCGGCCTTTTTATGTATGTCTTTTATAGTCGACGAAGTAACCGTCTTGCTCCTGCCTGCGTCCGAAAGTATACCGCTTGTCCTCGCAAACGTAAACTCCGACGGAACGGCAACGAATAAGGTCTTGATTTTGTAGTTGAATTTGCTCTTTTTGATGACTTCGGCTATATCGTTTTTCAAAAGCTCCGGAGCTATCCACTCGCCGTTGAAATACCCCGAATATTCCGCCGTAGCAAAGTTCTTGACGAAGAATATGTTGTCGACGGACTTTACGCCGACGACAAAATTTATTTTTCCCGAACCTAAATCTAAAACGGCAAATTCTTCTCTCATAAATTTATTATAATATTATAATAATATAAAAGTCAACGCTTGATATAAAAATTTTAATTAAAAGGTGAAATTTTATGACAAAAAACGCTAATTTTCTTACGATTTAGCGTAAAAAATTTGCTTTTCATATTTTTACAACTTTAGGCGATTATTTTCGACGGAATTTGTTATTGAAGTTCCCATTTCCAACCGTCGTTCGTATAAATTATTATTCCGCAGCTTCTGCCCGTTACGCTCAGCTTATTGAGATAAAAACTGTAGCAATATTGCAGCGCTTCGTCAATATTGGAAGCGATAGGCAGTTGCATAACTACTCCGCTGTTGGTCTTGAGGTTTATTACGTTGTCGCTTACTTCAACGGCGGTGAAGAACGTACAAAATCTCTCTTGGACGAAAGAGCATTGCTCCGCGCCTTTTATCATATTGACGAGCACGCCGTATTTATAGTCGACAACTTGTCCGAGGTTGACGTTTTCTTGAGGTATGCCCGAAAGCTTGGTAAGCGAAGAATCTTCCTGATCGGCGATATCTATTACTTTCAGTTCCCTGTCCAAAATCGCGTATTTTCCGTCTTCCGTTCTATACGAAAAAATACCCGTCCTTTGAGTGACGTAAACTACAACTTTGTTGGGGAACTGTCTTTCTATTGAAATTACTTTGAGCGGAGGCTTGTTGACTTCTATATTTTTGATAGCCACGTCCTCGTCGACGGAGAAAATGCTTTTTCCCTTCTTTATGCCGCTCAATTCTATTATTTCGGCTTTTTGCGTATCGGTCAGCGTAACGTCGTTGGTAGTATTGACTTCAACCTTTCCTATGGAAAACAGCGTACCCAACACTACCGCCAACACCACCGCCGACGCAATTACTCCTAAAATTATCCACAGTCTTTTGTGCATTTTAAGTCCTTCTTATGTTTGCTCCCAACGCTGACAAGTCCAGCGACATATCTTCGTAACCTCTATCTATGTGATGAATATCTTTGACAATCGTTTCGCCCTTTGCGACCAAGCCTGCCAGCACCAGCGACGCTCCGCCCCGCAAATCGGTCGCCGTAACTTCGCTTCCAATAAGCTCCTTCACGCCTCTTACGACCGCCACTTTTCCTTTGATCGTGACGTCGGCGCCGAGTTTTTTAAGCTCGCTTGCCGTCTTGAATCGAGTTTCAAAAATATTCTCGACGATTACGCTCGTACCTCGCGATACCGTCTGCATTGCCATTATTTGAGATTGCAAGTCCGTCGGGAAGCCCGGATAGTACATCGTTTCGATACAATCCAAACTTTTTTGACGTCCCTTACTCTTGACTATTATTCTATCATTCTTCACGTATATTTTGCAAGTAGTTTTTGATAATTTCGAAATGAGCGACGATATATGTTCGCTATTGACGTTTTTCAGCTCTACGTTACCGCCGCACATAGCGGTTGCGATGAGATACGTTCCCGCCACTATTCTATCGGGAATGGGCGTATATTCCACGCCGTGAAGTCTATCTACTCCCTCTACTACGATTACGCTGCTGCCCGCGCCCTTGATCTTTGCGCCCATAGCGTTGAGAAACTTTTGCAAATCGACTATTTCGGGTTCTTTGGCGCAGTTTCTAATAACGGTTTTGCCCTTTACGAATACGCTGCTCATCATCAGGTTTTCGGTAGCTCCCACGCTCGGCAAGTCCAATACGACGTCCGCGCATTTGGCGTTTTGGGAATTGCAAACTATAAATCCGCCCTGCTCTTGTATATCTATATTGAGCTCCCTTAAGCCTGCTATATGTATGTCTATCGGTCTAAGTCCTATGTCGCAACCGCCCGGATAAGCTACTTTGGCTTTCTTGAGCCTAGACAGCAACGAGCCTAATAAAAAAATAGAAGAACGCAGTTCTTTTGCCAAAGAACTGGGTATTTGCGAATTGCATACTCCGCCGCTATCGACTATCAAATCTCTATCTTTACGTATTATCTTACAGCCTAGCACTTCGAGTATTTTTATCATACTGTCCACGTCGCTTATATGCGGACAGTCGTGTAGCACTACGATTTCATCCGTCAAAATGCAACCTGCCAACAACGGTAAGATACTGTTTTTCGCGCCTCGAATTTCAACAGTACCTTCCAACGGCCGACCGCCATTTATTATGTATTCTTTCATATTTCTCTCCCATAAGTAATAAGAATAGGCATACTCTTACGAATACGCTATAATCTCAATACATTTTATGATTGAGATAACCGCGTTGTGATTTGCAAGCTATATTCTCTAAAATACCTACGCCCGCCATAAAACAAACCAGCGAAGTTCCGCCGTTGCTTATAAACGGAAGCGGTATTCCCGTCGGCGGGATACTGCCCGACACTACGGCTATGTTGAGCAGCGTTTGCACGGCGATGACAGCCGTTATGCCCGCCGCCAAATAACAGTCAAACCTGTTTTCGGCGCGCATAGCTATTTTGATACCGCAAGCGATTAGGACTATGAATATCAAAAGTACTGCCGTTGCCCCTACCCAGCCAAGCTCTTCTCCGATGACCGAAAGTATAAAGTCGCTTTCGGAAAAAGTGAGGAACAAGTACTTTTGACGGGAGTTGAAGAGTCCTAGGCCGAACAAGCCGCCGCTTCCAAGCGCGTAATACGACTGAATCAGTTGATACCCTTCTCCAAGCGGCGAAGCCCACGGATCTATAAACGCCATAAGTCTTTTTACTCTATACGGCTCGAGAAATATCAAACCAACGACCGCAGCTACGACCGGAATTGCCATAATGAGAAAGTGCTTTGCTTTACAACCGCCTACGAAAAGCATTATGATCACGACCAAGCCTACGCACATAGTCACCGACATATTGGGCTCCAGCATTATAAGTACGCATACCAAACAAGTCGCAACCAACACTGGTATCATATTCTTAAACGTAAGCATACTCTTTTTGTCCAGACACGACGCTATAAAAATCACGAGCGCAAACTTAGCCACGTCCGACGGTTGCATAGTCGTTATGCCGAGATTGAGCCACCTTTTCGCTCCGTAATTTTCTACGCCTATCTTTGGGACGAATACCAACGCGAGCAAAACCAAGGATATTCCCAAAATCACGTAGCGAAATTTCTTAAGCCACTCCGTTTTGATAAACTTGAGAGCGTACAAAACGATTATCGCGAATACGAACGCTATAGCCTGCTTCTTAACGTAATAAAAAGCGTCGCCGAATTGCATTTGCGCGCTGTAGCAGCTTGCGCTGTATTGCATAATCAGTCCTATCAGCGAAAGAACTATCGCGCAAAATATCAGCGTTTTGCTTCGTATTGAAAACTTACTGCCCACTGTTCCCTCGCTCAATTTTTAAGACTTGCGATAATCATATCGAAGTGTTCGCCGCGCTCTACGTAGCTAGAATACCTGTCAAAACTCGACGTAGTAGGAGAAAACAACACGTTTTTAACAGGTTTTTGCATAGCAAGCTCAACCGCCCTCTCCAAAGAAGAAGTTACCTCAAACGTGTATTCGTGATACGACGGTAAAAACTGCATAATGGAATACACGTTGTCGCCCGTCGCGATTATGTGCTTGATATTTTGAGGAAGATTGGGGAAAAAGCCGTCGTACGCGATACCTTTGTCATAACCGCCTACGATAAGCGAAGTGTCCCCCTGCATAGAGTTGCAAGCCTTCAGCGTGCTGTCAATGTTAGTGGCTTTGGAATCGTTGAAAAATTCTATACCCTTGACTTCTCCGATAAATTCGTTGCGATACCTAGGAAGACGGAAAGCCTTTATAGCGTTTTTTATGTAATTATCTTCTACTCCTATAAGTTTGCAAGCGAGTATCGCAGTCATAACGTTGAGATAGTTGTAATCGCCCTTGAGCGGGATTTCGTCAAGCGGCATAAACTCGTACTTACCGTCAATATCAACTATAATACTGCCGTCGGAAACGTACGCGCCCTTAACGGGAGTTTTTACGCTCGTAAAATATACTTCGGAAGATATGCCGTCGTAAAAATCTCTTACGACTTGATCGTCATAGTTGAGAATTGCGCAATCGCCCAAGCCTTGATTGATAAAGACGTTGAACTTCGCCATTGCATAATTTTCCAAACACTTATGCCTCTCAAAATGGTCGGGAGTTATATTCAAACAAGCCGCAATTCTAGGGCGGAACTCTTTGATGGTTTCGAGTTGAAAAGACGATACTTCGACTACCGCTATCTCGTCCGATTGAATTTGGTCGGCGTACGCGCAAAAAGATTCCCCGATATTGCCAAGCGCGTAGCCTTTCTTTTCGCTGGCATTTACGATTTCGTTGATGAGTTTGGTCGTGGTCGTCTTGCCGTTCGTACCCGTGATAGCGATAATTCCGCCCTTGCAGTACCTGTACGCAAGCTCGATTTCGCCTATGACGGGAATATTAAAGCGCTGCGCGTACTCAACGATTTTATGCGTACATTCAACGCTCGGACTTACGACTACTACGTCTTTGTCGGCTACCGCCTCGTACTCGCTTACGGCGCTTACGTTCTTTACCTCGGGATAATCCGTTAAGTCCAACTTTCCGTCCGAGTATACGCTTACCTCTATCCCTTGCCGCAAAAGAAGTTGGACGGCTCCCTTTCCGCTTACGCCGAAACCTATTACTAGCGCTTTTTTCACTTTGCCTCCTCTATACGAGAACGGAAATCAAAGCTATTGCGCTCGCGATAAACGTTATTATCGCGTAAAACCCTACTACCCTGTTCTCGTGAATACCTTTATATTCCAAGTGATGGTGATAAGGCGCGATAAGGAAAATCCTCTTTTTTCTAACCTTAAAACTAATCACCTGCAATATTACTGATATGCACGATACTATATACATTATGCCAATTAAAAGAAGAATTAGCGGCTGTGAAATAAAAATTGCTATACAGGTAAGCGCTCCGCCGATTGCAAGCGAACCCGTATCTCCCATAAAAATTTTTGCGGGATGGTTGTTGTACCATAAGAACGCAAGCATCGCCCCTAAAAGCGCGCATACGAAATACTCTAGAGATAGAAGCTGGAGCGCGTAAAAAGTATCGCCCAGTTTGGACGCCGAAACGTACGCAGCGTAGACTATCAACGCAAAGAAAATGAGATTGACCGATGATGACTTGCCTACCAAGCCGTCCAGTCCGTCGGTAAGATTTACTGCGTTGGTCATAGCCAAATACACGAACAAACACAGCGGAACGAACCACCACTGCAAATCGATGGTCTTGTCAGTAAACGGAATTTGAATCGACGAGCCTATGAAGTTGTTTTTATAGCAGTAGAGAGCGGCGATTATGCCTATGCCGAACTGACCGATAATCTTTTGATATGCTTTAAGTCCTTTGTTGTGCTTGAACTTGACCTTTATAAAATCGTCTAGAAGTCCAATAAGACCGTAACTCAAAGTTATCGCCATTGCGACGATACCCATTTTTTCGCCGTTGATAGAAAAAATAAGCGTAACGATAGCCATAGGTAGCAAAAAAATTATACCGCCCATAGTCGGAGTTCCGCTTTTTCCCTCGTGCTTGTCCACGTATTCGAGTATCGGCTGTCCGGCTTTGAGCGCTTTCATAAGCCTGATAATAAGCGGCGAAAGCGCCATCGCCAAGACAAACGACGATATGACAGCAAGCAACAGTTTAATCTCTTCACTCATCTTTATTCTCCGTCAGCTAATCCACCTTCTCACTTCTTGCATATCCGAGTAAGGCACTTTAATATTGTTTTCGTCGATATAGTTTTCGCTGCCTTTTCCGGCAATAAACACTACGTCGCCCTCGTCGGCGAGCTCTACTCCCAACTTGATAGCCTTCGCCCTGTCAAGTTCCACGTAAAGTTTGCCCTTGGGATTCACGCCTTGCAAAATGTCGCCGGCAATTCCCTCCCTGCTTTCGGTGCGGGGATTATCGGAAGTGACGATAACAATATCGCTCATTTCGCTTGCAATCTTACCCATAATCGGGCGCTTCGTCACGTCCCTGTCGCCGCCGCATCCGAATATCGTTATCACGCGTTTTTTGGTCATATTCCTTCCCTCTTTGAGAAGATTGAATATGCCGTCGGGAGTGTGCGCAAAGTCTACGACGTAAGTTATGCCGGAACTTCGTACTACGTTGAACCTGCCCTCGGGCGTGTCTACGTCCCTCAACGTTTGCATTATTTGCGCGTTGCTCAAACCGACTTTTTTGACTGCGACGAGCGCGGCAAGTAAGTTGTAGATATTGAACTTGCCGAAAAACTTGCAGTCAATATCCAAAATATCGTCAAGAACGTTCGCAACGAAAGTTTCGCCGCGCGACGTTTGCGTGACGTTTATCGCAAAAGCGTCGCTAGGGTTGTCAAGTCCATAGGTTATTATCGGCAACTTTTCCTCTTTTATAATCTCCAAACCAAGCGGGTCGTCTACGTTGACTATCGCCAAACGCGCGTTGTTTTTATTGAAGTAGCTCTTTTTACAACTTCCGTACTCGCTCATATTCCCAAAGAAATCCAAATGATCTTGCGATAGATTTGTGAAAATGCTCATTTCGCTTACTATGCCGTAGAGCTTTTCGAGATATATAGCGTGCGCCGAGAGTTCCATAACCACGTACTCCACTCCGCTCGCCGCCATTTTAGCAAAAAGTTCCTGAAGCGTTATTGGGTCGGGAGTCGTGAGATTGGAAGCAAGTTTTACGTCGTTATATTCGTAATACATCGTACCGATCAAGCCGCAAGAAATTCCGTTGCGTTGTAACAGCTCTTTTATGACGTAAGCGGTAGTAGACTTGCCGTTGGTGCCGACGACGGTTATTATCTTGAGCTTTTGGGACGGATTGCCGTAGAAATTGGACGCTATCACGCTGTAAGCTTTTCGCGTATCTTTCACCCTGACCACCGTAGCGAGCGTATTGGCGTAGTCGTGACAGCATATCACCGCCTTTGCTCCTCTTGCAATCGCTTCGTTAGCGAAGTTGTGACCGTCGGAATTGCTTCCTACCAAGCAAATAAAACAATCGCCCTCGTTCACTTCCCTAGAATTGATTTTGACTTTTTCCACTTGAATATCAAGTTCGCCGCAGGTATCTACGATATCGCAATTTTGCAACAGTTTACTTAGTAACATAGCCTCTCCGTCTCCTTTAATTATTACGCGTTAGTTTATTTTATAATAGTAGATAGAAATCGCTCTTGCAAGGGCTTTAACAATCTTCGACATTATACCCTCGATTTAGAAAATTTAATCTATTCCGTCGAAAAGAACACTACCGCGTTGCTCCTGACCGTTTGCCCCGCAACAGGAAATTGATAAGTGACCTTGCCTCCGTCGCCCGCCATTTCGTAGTCAAGTCCGACTTGTTTGAGCGCAACCAAAGCTTCGGCGGAGCTCATACCGACAAGGTTTGGCATTTCGATTTCGGTATATCCCAAATCCGTCCCGTCAGCGTAAGTCGGTTTGATATTCTTGTAAGAGAAAATACTTGTGAAAAGTTTGCCCACGAAAGGCGCGGCAACTATGCTTCCGTAATAAGAATATCCCTGCGGCTCATCGACTAAAAGCAAACATACCAAAGTATCGTCGCCCACGTCGGTAAAGCCTAAGAACGAGGATATGTACTTACCCTGAGCTATCGCGCCGTTTTCGTACTTTTGCGCCGTGCCGGTCTTGCCGCCGATATTGTAGCCGGCAACGTACGCGTTCTTACCGCCGCCCTCGGACACAACCGAATATAGATATTCTTTCATAATAGAAGAAGTCGATTGACTCACCGTAGTATTCTTGACTATCGGCGTATGCTGATACGCGGTATTGCCCTTGACGTCCACAATTTTGTCAACCACGTACGGCGTATATAGCTTGCCGCCGTTGACCACCGAACAAACTGCGGACACCAACTGTATTGGAGTTACCGCTATCGCCTGACCGAAACCTATTCTTGCGATGTCTACGTTTTGAACTCTATCCAAATTAAGCATTATACCGCCGGCTTCTCCGCTGACGTCAACGCCCGTTTTCGCGCCTATCCCAAACTTGGAAAAATAGTCGTACATAGTATTTTTGCCAACGGTCAGCGCAATGTCCATAAATACGCAGTTGCAAGAATTTTGTATGCCTTGCTGAAAGTTTTGCGAGCCGTGGCCTATGCTTCTCCAACATTTAATGCGCTGTCCGTCGACTATCGAACCGCCCGAACAATAATAGGAATTTTTTATCGCGCTCTCTTCCAAACCTATTGCCGAAGTGAGAATTTTGAAAGTCGAGCCGGGTTCGTATACGTCGTTTACGAGCAAGTTGCGCGAACCTTGCAAAAGCAACTCCATATCGTTTCTCGGAATATCGTTGAGGTCGTAAGTCGGCGCGCTTGCCATTGCTAAAACAGCTCCCGTATTCGCGCTCATAATTATGCAGCTTGCCGAGTTGGAGTTGTAAGTTTTTTGCGCGTCCTCAACGGCTTTTTCCGCAAAACTTTGCATATAGTAATCGATTGTAAGCTGCGTAGTCATACCTTTGACGGAATCTACGTAAGTAGTTACGTTGGACGAGAGTTGACGTCCTATCAAATCAGTTTGAGTGTACGAAGCTCCGTTCACGCCTTTGAGATAGTCGTCGTAATAAAGTTCTACGCCGCTTTGCCCCACGCCGTCGCTGTTGGTAAAACCAAGCACTTGAGTAAGAAAGTTTCCGTAAGAGTAATATCTTTCGCTGTTTGCGGTAAGATACAAACCGTTGACGTCGGTAGCTATCAACGCAAGCATTTGCTCTTTGCTAAGACTTTTTGCAACGGTAATTTCGCTCACTCCCTTTCTCGAGAGCTTTTCCACCAAAGCAGTCTTACTCATTCCGACAATATCGGCTATACTGGAAGCAACGTAGTCTATGTCGACGTCGACGAGTTCGTTGGGACGGGCGTAAAGCGTATAACTCGTACTGCTCTTAGCCAAGACTATTCCGTTCGTATCTACGATATCTCCTCTATCGGCTCTGAAAGGAAGTTCTCTCGTCCATTGATCGTACGCCATATATTGCAGCGTTTCGCCCCATAGTACTTGCAAATAGAAAAGCCTGCAAAAAAGCAATGCGAAAACAAAAATTATTAAAGTCAAACTAACTATGAGTTTTTTCTTAATGCTGAAATGCGATATTTTTTCCACAATATTACCTCTTCAAATGCTCTACAATATACTATTTGATAGAAGCGAAAATTATTCTAAAATCGCGTTGAAAACAAAAACACGAGAGGTTTGCCGCGCTTCAAGATAAACAAAAAGACGGCGTTTCGCCGTCCTTTTGTAGTTAAATATATTAAGATGGAGTGTGTGAAAGTCTTATTTTAATTTTTTGCTGAAAAAGTCGCAAAATTTATCAAACCAGTTGGTGCTCTCTTCGTATTCGTACTCGGGCAAAACGTCTATTTTCGGCAACATTTCGCTAGAACCGTCTACGCCGTAAGCGGTAGCGACTATTACGCTGTCAACGGGTTGTACTACGTCTTCGCTTTCAGCGGCAGCCTCATTGCCCGACATAAATTGGTTTGCAATCAAAAGTCCGCAAATCAAGAGCGCAACGACCATAACCGCAACGACGATTTTGATCATACTGGAATTTAAAGTCCTTTTCTTTGCTCTAACTACCGGTCTTTGTTGCTCCGCTGCTCTAGCAGGTTGAGGAGCGCTTTGCTCGTAACTTGCAGTTTTTTCGTAAGAATTATAATCGTACTCTTGAGCTCCGCTATAGCTATTGCTATACGTTCCGTACGTGCCCGTAAAGTCAAGTTGTTGATACGAAGGCATACGACCGCCCGATACGTATCTATCCGCTTGATTTTGATAGAAACTTGCTATGAAGCGTTGAGCCGCGTTCGGCTGATGAATAATATGCGGGTCATGAGCGCGTTGATTTTCAAAATCGCAGTCATAGTTTTGCGCGCCGTAATTGCGTTGCGTATCGTATGAATCCGCGTGTCTATAGTAGAACTCCCTATCAGGCGCTTGCTGTTCGTAATTTGCGTATTCTTGTCTTTTGTCTTTAACCGTAAATGTTGGCATCGTTATACACCCCCGTATATTATTTATTTCAATTTTTAATTTTTTTACACCCTTTTCGCAATTCTTAACTTTGCGCTCGCCGATCTACTGTTTTCTTCCAACTCGCTTTCGTTTGCGGTTATCGGCTTTTTCGTTATTATTTCTACTTCTCTTCTTTTAGAGCAAGTACATATCGGTTGATGCGGAGGACAGATACATTCTTTATTGAGTTCCACAAACACCCTTTTTATTATCCTGTCCTCCAACGAGTGGAAAGTTATTACGCAAATTCTTCCACCTGTTTTCAACCTCAAACTAAGATCGTTGACTATCTTGTCTAAATCTTTTAGTTCCCCGTTTACTTCTATCCGTATCGCTTGGAAAGTTCTCTTACAAGGATTTCCGAACTTCCACCTCAATTTCGCCGGATAACTGTTTTCTACTATCTCGGCGAGTTGCGCCGTCGTTGTAATCTTTTCTTTGGCTCGTCTTTGTACGATATTCTTGGCAATTCTTCCCGAGAGCTTGTCCTCCCCGTATTCCCAAATTAACTGAGCCAGCCTCGCTTCGTCGTAATTGTTGACTACGTCGTAAGCGCTTAAGTACTGATCCGCATCCATTCTCATATCGAGCGGCGCGTCCGCGCTGTAGGAAAAACCTCTTTCCGCGTTGTCCAGCTGATAAGACGAAACTCCCAAATCCATTATCACTCCGTCGAGTTTATCAATTTTAAGTTCGTCCAGCCTGTCGATTACGTTTTTGAAATCGTCGCGTATATAAGTGATTTTCTCCTCGTACTCTTTCAGCCTCTTGCTTGCGCTTTCCAAAGCGTCCTTATCTTTATCTACCGCTATCAACCTGCCTGTCGTAAGTCGCTTGACTATCTCCAAGCTGTGACCGCCTCCGCCTAAAGTGCAATCGAGATAAACCCCGTCTTCCTTTATATCAAGAGCATCTATGCACTCTTTAAGCATTACCGATTTGTGTTTGAATTCCATTCTCTCGCCTTAGATCATGTGATTAGCAAGGAAATCATCCATTTCGATATCGATATCGTCGTCGTTCTCTTCGTCCGCCAACTCGTATGCGTCGTAGACTTCTTTCGCCCAAAGCTCTATCGAGTTGCCCATTCCTACAAAAACCGCTTCTTTCTTGAATTGGATTTTTTCTCTCCACGTTTGCGGAACGGTAAATCTTCCCTGCTTGTCCTCTTCTATATCGATTATATGACTGTTTATTCTTCTTATAATCGCGCTTCTTTTACACTCTTCTAGAGGAAGCGTACCGACGAAGCCGTCAACCAATTTCTCAAGAACGTCAGCTCCGAAAATACGGATGTAGCAACCTTTCTTATTTTTAAAGCCGTATAGCTTGGTATCGCCGAATGCAGCCCTGTAGGTGGAAGGAATTCTCATTCTTCCGCGCTCATCGGCCTGTATTGAATACGAACCGTACATTGGCTTCATTCTACCCCTCCTTGGTGCTTTGTAGTTTCATTATACACGCAAAGATTTGCTTTGTCAACAATATTTTTCCACTTTTTTCCCAAATATTCAAAAAAATTTTTAACTTTATGTATTACTAAATATTATATACAAAGTATATAATAAATTGTTATATCATCATTTATTATAAATTTTCCGCTAAAATTAATTCTAAAAATTCGTAAAAAATCGTGATTTTGGGAAATTTTTGGATAAAAAATGTATTTTGGGAAGAAAATGGAAAATGCGAAATAAAAAAACGAACTTTTCTTCAAAGTTCGTAATAAGTTCTTTTGATTTATTAACTTGATAAGTTAAATTTTCCGTCTAGGGGAATTGCTACCCTTTTCGCAGTTTTTTAATTCTAGATAGTTGCGATATGAACCAAGCGATTATCCACCTTGTCGCAAGAAGTCAAAAAATACTCAACGCCGTTTTTTTCGAGATAGTTGACCGCCCTGCAATCTTTTCCGTGCAAGTGTCCGTATACGACGGCGCTTACTCCGTACATTTCAAATAATTGAGTGAACGCGCTATCGCCCAACGTCGCGTCAAACGGCGGATAGTGGCACATCGCTATCAACCTATCCCCTTCCGATCTTAGTTTTTGCGCGCTTTTCAATGAGAGCTCCATTCTTGTATATTCTCTTGCCAATATCTTCTTATCCTCTTCGCTTCCGCCGCTTAAGTTCCAAAGCCTACTTCCTGCAAATACTACGCCGTCAAACTTTAGCGCGTCGTTTTGAATTACGAAAAAGTTTTCAGGTAAAGCCTTGCGTATTTTGGAAAGAGAGTTCCACCAATAATCGTGATTACCCTTTATAAAGACTTTCCGCCCCTTGAGCTTTGCTATTTCGGCGATATCTATAAGCGCGTTCTCGAGCGTCATCGCCCAAGACACGTCGCCTGCGATAAGTATTATATCTTCGTCAGCGACTTTGCTTTGCCAATCGTCGCAAATTTTTTGCCAATAGTTGTCCCAACAAGCCCCGAAAATATCCATAGGCTTGTCGCTGGAAAACGATAAGTGCAAGTCGCTTATAGCAAAAATTTTCATATTTATATTATAGCAAGAAAACGGAAGTATCACAACTGTTTTAAATATTTGCTCATAAGATATTTAAAGGGATTTACCTTTTCGACTTCGCTAAAGACGACTATTTTATTAATAATATAAACCGCCTTGTCATCAACCGCAATAGACCAAACGCGGCCTCGTTCGGCAAGATTTTCGGCTATAGAAAATAAAAAGATATACCGCTAAAAGCGCATTGTTGGCAGATTCAATAGAATTACTGCCCAACTCGTTTGACGGGAAGAGGGATTTACATTAAGAAAAATAGCGAATTTTTTGTTGAATTGTTTTTTGAGAGCCGAGTCGTACTTTACGTACGATGAGCGTGAGCAAAAAGCAATTCGGCGAAAAAGATTTAATTACAATAGCACATTGTTGGCAGCTTTAATAGAATTACCGCCCAACTCGTTCGGCGGGAAGAGGGATTTACATTAAGAAAAATAGCGAATTTTTTGTTGAATTGTTTTTTGAGAGCCGAGTCGTACTTTATGTACGATGAGCGTGAGCAAAAAGCAATTCGGCGGAAAAGGCGCATTTTTATTATGCAAATTCCTCTTCCCGCCGAACGCAATACTAATTACCGTTGAGGTTACACTTGCATCTCGGTTCAACGCCGCACTCTTGCGGATAAAGCGGCAAATCAAACACACCGTCGCATACTTGCTCGTTGAAGTCTTGGCACGGCGGGATATAGCAATATCCATAAGACGGTACCAAAAGCTGAACTTGTATAATGACTTTGAGTATAGTGGTCAAACAAGCCGTAAGAGTAAACGTATTATCAGATGCGTATGTACCCTTTGCGCTGTAAAGCGAAGCGGACGCAACGATTGAATACGGCATAACCGACGGAGCCGAAGTGTGAAGAACGACGTCTCTAGTTACCGAAACAGTAGCGCTTCCTACCCCTCTTACTCCTGCCGCGTCAACAAAACTAACCTGTATCGGCACGGATATCGTACATTGAACTCTCGACGAGCACGGGTCGTCGCTAATCGGCGTAACGATCAAGTCGCTTATAATCGCCTGCGCGGAAGTAGATGCGGCACTCACAAACGTATACGGCTGAGTAAGTCCCGTAGCGGGAACTACGTCAGTCAACGTAACGCTAATACCTTCAAGTGATTCCTGTCGCATACACATATCGATTACTTTATCGCACTGAATACAAGCTCTTTCGCAAATGCCATTCAATCCGCCGTTTCCCCTGATCGGTCCGGGAATTTTATCCGACTTGCAGTTATTGGAAAATGACATATTTTATTCCTCCTATTTAATTGTCATAAAACGCATACTGATTTTTGTATGCTCACAATTATATATTCAAACAATCGCTTCTTTGTTACTATTCAGCTTTTCAATGACAATAATGAATAAAGCCGAACTTAACCCGTTCGACTTTACGAAACTTTATGTATTAGAATAAAATAGGCTAAAATGCTTAAATTATTACAATTTTGAAGATAATTGAGAATACTTCTAGAATATTTTAGGCTATTTGTAAGTATTTATCAAATGCTCGATTCTTGCTAAAACTTCTTCCTTACCGATTTTATTGAGGCTGGAAATCGCCATAATATTATCTACGCCCAAACATAATTCTTTGGCAATTAGTTGCTTTTGCTTAACGCTCGCCTGCTTCGATAGCTTATCGCTCTTGGTTGCGATTATCGTAAAAGGTATTTGATAATGATGTAAAAACGCTACCATTTGTTTATCAAGCGCGGTAGGCTCGTGCCTTATATCCACCAGCAAAAATACGTTTATCAATCTTTTACTGGAGAGCAAATATCCGCCGATAAGTTCATCCCAACCGCCCTTTACGTCGCCCGACACTTTTGCGTATCCGTACCCGGGCAAATCTACGAGCATAATCTCCCCTTTGTTGAGTTCAAAATAATTGAGAAGCCTCGTCTTACCGGGGGTAGACGAGGTCTTTGCCATCTTGTAGTTGTTGACTAGATAATTTATAAATGAGGATTTCCCCACGTTGGATTTCCCCGCTATTGCGATCTCGGGCATTCCGTAATCTTCGCACTTCTTACAGTCGGCAACGGACGTAATGAACTTACACTGTTTAATTTCCATAATAATCCTCTTGATATTTATTGCTATACGCTCACGCCGCAAGCGCACTCAAATACCGTAGCGATATTATCGGCTAAGACGAAATTTATGTCGTCAAGTACGCCTTTGGGCAATTCTTGCATATCTTTTTTATTTTGGACAGGAATTATAACGGTCTTTATTCCGCTTCTTTGCGCCGCCAAAGTCTTTTCTCTAAGTCCGCCTATAGCCAAAACTTTACCTCTCAGCGTTATCTCGCCTGTCATAGCTAGATTATCCTTTACGCTCTTTCCCGTAAACGCCGACAGTATCGCAGTAGCTAGCGCTATACCCGCGCTAGGTCCGTCCTTAGGGGTTGCGCCCGCAGGCACGTGAATGTGAATATCGTTTTTATTAAAGGTTTCTTCGTCGATATTAAGCTCTTTTGCCTTGCTTTTCACAAAAGACAACGCAATTTCCGCCGACTCCTTCATCACGTCGCCAAGACTGCCAGTCAAATGAATCTTTCCAGTCCCGAACGGAAGCAGCCTGACTTCTATCGGCATAGTTACTCCGCCCACGCTAGTCCAAGCAAGTCCGTTGACCGCGCCGATCTCGCCGTTCACTATATCGCTGTCGCCGCTGTATTTCACCGCGCCAAGATATTCGGTCAAGTTTTCTACGGTAACGACGTACGATATATTATCTCCGCCGACTATTTTCGTAGCAATCTTCCTGCAAGCGTTGGCGATTTGCCTTTCCAACTCTCTTACTCCCGATTCGCGTGTATAACCGTCGATAATCGCTTCAATAGCGCCGTCCTCGAATTCAACTTCGCATTCTTCTATACCGTTTTGTTGCTTTTGCTTTGGCACGAGATACCTTTTGGCAATTTCCACCTTTTCGCATACGGTATAGCCGTCCATTTCTATTACTTCCATTCTATCCAAAAGCGGTTTTTGTATAGTAGAAAGCGAATTCGCCGTCATAATAAACATAACCTGCGACAAATCGAACGGAAGCTCAAGATAATTATCCCTAAAATTAGCGTTTTGGTTGGGATCCAAAACTTCTAGCATCGCGCTTGACGGATCGCCCCTCATATCCGACGTCATTTTATCGATTTCGTCAAACAAAAACAGCGGATTGCTCGTCTTTGCCTTTGACATACAGGATATAATTCGACCCGGCATAGCCCCTATATACGTCTTTCTATGACCCCTGATTTCCGCTTCGTCGCGAATGCCGCCGAGGCTCATGTGAATATATTCTTTGCCAAGCGCTTTAGCTATAGATTGAGCAATCGAAGTCTTACCCACGCCCGGCGAACCGACCAAGCATATAATCGGAGCTTTATTCTTGTTGCCCGCCAACTTCTTAACGGCAATAGCTTCGATTATCCTATTCTTGACCTTTTCTATTCCGTAATGGTCTTGATCAAGAACATCTCTAATATGAGCCAAATCGTAATTATCTTGAGTATATTCGCCCCACGGCAATGAAAGCGCTACGTCGAGATAATTCCTAATAATTGCGTACTCGGGCGAAGTTACGTTCATTTTCTCCATACGGGAAAGCTCTTTTTTAAGCTTAGCCTTTACTTCCTCGCCGGCTTTTATAGCTTCTATCTTCTTTTTAATATCGTCAAGTTCGCTCTCGTCCTCGCCGAGCTCCCTCTTTATAACGCGTATTTGTTCTCTTAAAATGAACTCTTTTTGGTTTTCTTTGAGAGTTTCGTCAAGCTTTTTGTCAATATCTCTCATTACGTTACGCTTATAAATTTCCACTTTGAGCGTAGCCGAGAGTTTTTGCGCTTTGAGCTCCCAATCGCTCTCATTGAGATATTCCTGCTTGTCAATATCCTTTAGGCTATCGGCAATTAAATTCATTATTACGTATACGCTTTGCATTTTATCAAAAGCAAGCCATACCGACTGCTTTATTGCGTAGCCGAGTTTTTCCAAAGACTTCACGTCCTTGTAAAGTATTTCTTTATACAGTCTTTCTTTGAACTCCGCGTCAAAAACGACGCCTGAACTTTCCTCGACCTCTACCCAAGTCAAGTTGTCTTTGCTAAACTCGTAAATATCGCGAAGTTCCATTCTTTCCTCGCCGTCAAGCCTTACAAGAGTCTTATCTTCCTTGTCGGCGAGATCTAGAATGTTGCATAATACTCCGTATTTATTCACGTCGTTTAAGCCGTTGAATTTTTCTTTTCCTTTGGCGAATTTACAAATAAACACCTGCGCTTTTTCTTTGTAAGCGTACTTGAGTGTTTCCCTAGCGTTTTTTCCTACGAATTCCATCGCCATAGTGGTGTCCGGCAAAATTATCTCGTCCGCAAGCACAACCATCGGCAGCGTTTTAGTATTTGACATTTTTTCTCCTTAGTCAAAGAATACGCATAAAACAATTTTCTATTCGTATTCGATAAAATTACGCGACTTCGCCGGATATTACTTCTTTCTCATTATTTCCGGCTTTCCCGCGCCGCATACGACTTTTTTCGTTACAATTATTTTTTCTATAGTATCGTCGGTCGGAATATCGTACATAAGTTCCAACATAATATTCTCAAGCACCGACCTAAGACCTCTCGCGCCCGTATTGAGTTTAATCGCCTGCTTAGCAATTTCTTTCAAAGCGTCATCCTCAAATTCTATACTCACGCCGTCGATTTCAAAGAGTTTTTTATACTGTCTGATCGGCGCGTTTTTAGGCTCGGTCAAAATCTTAACCAAAGCGTTTTCGTCAAGCGCGTCCAAACCTACGACGATAGGTATTCTTCCTACAAACTCGGGAATAAGTCCGTACTTTATCAAATCGTCGGGTTTTATATCGCCGATAAGTTCTCCATAACCTATCTTATTATTATCCCTTACTTTAGCTCCAAAGCCGAGTCCCGAGCCGTCAAGCCTCTTGTCGATAATCTTATCAAGACCTACGAACGCTCCGCCGCATATAAAGAGAATGTTGGTCGTATCGATTTGTATACACTCTTGCTGAGGATGCTTTCTTCCGCCTTGAGGAGGAACGCTTGCAAGCGTACTCTCGATAATCTTAAGCAACGCCTGTTGGACGCCTTCACCCGACACGTCTCTCGTGATAGACATATTTTCGCTCTTGCTGGCAAGCTTATCTATCTCGTCTATATAGATTATGCCAAGCTGAGCTCTTTCGATATCGTAATCGGCGGCTTGAATCAGCTTGAGAAGCACGTTTTCCACGTCCTCGCCTACGTAACCCGCTTCAGTCAACGTCGTAGCGTCAGCCACGGCAAAAGGTACGTTGAGTATCTTTGCAAGAGTTTTCGCCAAGAGCGTTTTACCGCTTCCCGTCGGTCCGAGCATAAGAACGTTGCTCTTGTCGAGCTCCACGTCGTCACTCTTGTAGTTTATTCTTTTATAGTGATTGTATACGGCAACGGACAATACTTTCTTAGCCTTTTCCTGCCCAACGATATACTCGTCAAGCTTTTGCTTGATCTCGTGAGGCTTAAGCAAAGTTTTGAGAGCCTCCTCGTTTTCGTCAGCGTACGGATCGAGAGAGTCTTTCTTTATCAGTTGCACGCACGTAGCAACGCAATCGTAGCAAATTCCCATATCGGGATCCGCGCCCGGGATAATGCAGTCTATATCTTCGTACAATACCCTTCCGCAGAGCATACATTTTCTTTTACTGTCCAAAATCAACCTCTCTTACTGAAAATTTTATCTACAAGACCGTAATCAAGCGCTTCTTGAGCCGACATATAGTTGTCTCTTTCACAGTCCGCAAGCACTTTTTCATACGGCTGATTGCTGTTTTGAGCAAGTATTTTCGTCAATTTTTCTTTGGTTTTTTGGATATGATTAGCTGTAATCAAAATATCGGAAGCCTGTCCCTGAGCTCCGCCCAAAGGCTGATGTATCATCACTTCGCTGTTTGGCAACAAGAATCTCTTTCCTTTTGCGCCCGACGATAGCAAGAACGCTCCCATAGAAGCAGCCATACCAATGCAAATCGTGCTGACGTCGCACTTTATATAGTTCATAGTATCGTAAATCGCAAAGCCTGCCGTCACGCTTCCACCCGGGCTGTTGATGTAAAGACTGATGTCTTTTGACGCGTCTTTAGCCTCAAGATAAATCAACTGCGCTACGACCGTATTAGCCGTTTCGTCGGTTATCTCGCCCGAGATAAATATTATCCTATCTTCGAGTAGTCTTGAGTATATATCGTAACTCCTCTCGCCCTTATCAGTTTTGTCTACTACGTACGGTATCAAATTCATACCAATATCCTCCTATATAATAATATTTGGTCTTAATAATAGTATTAAGTCCGACATAATTTACAATATCGTGTCGGACTTAAAGTAAAGTTCTTTAGAGTTCTAAGCCTACACTTAATTATTATCTTAATTTCCAAAGAATATTACCGGTGTTATACAATAAATTTTGTCAATTATTTAATTGTATTGTTATTTTTGAGGTACTCGAAAAGTTTGTTGGTAACGAGGTCGTTTCTCAAGTAATTTCTATATTCCTCATTGATATACTTTGAGTATTCTTCAAAAGTCTTACCGGCTTGCTTTGCCATCTCTTCAATCTTCTCGTTGATTTCTTCGTCCGATACTGGGACTTTTATCGCCTTGAGAAGCGCTTCGAGCGTAAGTCTAAACAACACATTCTTCTCAGCCATATCCTTGTATTGAGCCGCTACGTCTTCTCTCTTTATTCCCGTATACTTATAGTAATCTTCAGCCTTAAGTCCTTGATATTGAAGTCTTTGTTCAAACTCGCCTATCATATCCTCGATTTGATTGTCTATCATACATTGCGGGATTTCCACTTTCGAGCTCTTGGCAATCTTTTCGATCATATCGTTTTCGAGCTTGGATTCCGCTTCGGAGTTCTTTTTGTCGGTCAAGTTCTTCTTTATGCTTTCCTTATATTCGGCTACCGTATCAAACTCGGATATATCCTTAACGCTTTCGTCGTCCAAAGTCGGAACCTCTTTATAATTGATTTCGTGCAACTTGATTGCAAATACAGCGTCTTTTCCCGCCAAAGACTTTTCGTGATAATCTTCAGGGAACTTAACGGTAATATCCTTTTCATCGCCTATTTTCATTCCCTCGACTTGCTCTTCAAAACCGGGAATAAAGTTGCCGCTTCCGAGAAGTAGCATTTGCTTCTCAGCCGTGCCGCCCTCAAACTTAACTCCGTCTACGCTTCCGCTGTAATCGATGATGACTTGATCGCCTTTTTTGGATTCTCTATCCGTCACAGGTATCCAAGCTCCAGCCTCGTCAAGCTTTGCGTTGATTTCAGCGTTTATCTCCTCTTCGGTTACTTTAACCTTGTCCTTTTTGAACTCAAGTCCCATATACGCGCCGAGCTTAAAGTCGGGCTTACACTGTACCGTCGCTGAAAATTCGAGAGTAGCGTCGCTTATTGCAACGATATCGATATCGGGTCTATCTACAGGCTCGATTGTCTTTTCTTTATCAAGAACGGCGCCGTACTCTACCGGCAGGATAATATCCAACGCGTCTTCAAAGAAAATACCTACGCCGTAAGCGCTCGTCAAAACCTTGAACGGAACGTGTCCCTTTCTAAAACCGCCGATTTGGTAGTTTTTCTTGGTCTTCTCGTAAGCCTTTTGTATAGCGTCTTGCCAAGCGGCTTGGTCGACTTTTACTACGATCTTAACCTTATTTTTCTCTAAATTTTCAACTGTGTAACTCATATATATATCTCCTAAAAGTTTATCAAAATTTATTCATTTTTAATGATTTTAACATATAAAATAAAATAATGCAATAATAATTGCAATAATTTACGTTATATTTTATAATATAATAGTTAAAATACTCTAACAATATTTACGAAAAACTTTTATTTATAAGGAAATCAATGCCTAACGATTATATCACTATAAACGCCCTTTCGCAAGAGATTAACGCTCTTGTGGCAAGCGGCAAAATAGACAAAGTCAATATGCCCGAAAAAGACGAAGTCGGGTTGAATATTCGCTGCAACGGCGCAAATAGACAGTTGATTATATCCTGCAACGCCAACAATCCGAGAATACACGTCGGCGGCGACAGGAAAACCAACCCGCTCACCGCTCCGTCGTTTTGTATGCATCTTAGAAAGCATATCACGGGCGGAATCATCGACTCAGTCGCGACTCTCGCCGAGGATAGAATAATATGTTTTGAAATAACTTCGCGCAACGAAATGCGAGATACTGTTAGATATCGCTTGATCGCCGAAATGATGGGCAGGTATTCCAATATTTTGCTCGTAAAAGAAAACGGAACTATTTCCGACACTCTCAAACAAGTTTCTTACGACACTATGACCAAACGCTGCTTGCTCGCGGGAGCAAAATACACTTTGCCGCCCCAAAGCAAACTCCTACCCTCTCAAAACAAGGAAATCAACGCGCTCCTACAATCATACTCGGGCGGAGATTTGTCAAAGTTTATAATATCTAACATATCGGGATTGGCGCTTTTGACAGCCAAACAAATAATAAGCGAATGCGATATTCAAAATACCGCTCCATCGCTGACCTGCGAACAAGCCGCCGCGATTGCCGATACGCTCGCCCGGTACGCAAACGTCTACAATTCGCCAAAGTACCGTCCTTGCGCGCTAAAGCAAGACGGCAACTACTGCGATTTTTTCGTGACCGAATACGCGGGGTTTGACAATCTAGAGCTTACGCCTACGCTAAACGAAGCTATACTTCTTTGCACGGTGGAAAAGGACAGGCAGGAACGCAAAGCGGAAAAAACTAAATTCTTAAAAAAAGCTTTCCTCTCCTGCAAGAAAAAACTACTTGCAAAACTCGCTAAGAACAACGAAAAACTCGAGGAATGTAAGCAAGCCGAAGAGATAAAAAAATGCGGAGATTTGATTTTATCCAATCTCTACGCGATAAAGAAAGGAGATAAATCGGCGATAGTCGCAGACTATTACGCTCCCGATTGCCCTACTATTGAAATCAAACTCGACGATAGACTTACTCCCCAACAAAACTCTCAAGCGTACTACAAAAAATACGCCAAGCTCAAACGCGCCTATGAGGTCGTCACAAAACAAATAGCCGAACTTGAAAACGACTTGCTCTATCTCGCCTCTATCGAACCCGCCCTTGAGCTTTGCTCGTCCGACGAAGAGATTGCCGAACTATCCGAAGAACTATCAGCTTTGGGCGCGCTCAAAAAAATTAAGTCGCAAAAGAAGAAGTCTACGCCGTCGCAACCAATAGCGTACGAGGTAAACGACTTCGTCATTTTAGTTGGCAAGAACAATATTCAAAACGACAAACTCACTTTCAAAGTCGCAAACGGCGGCGACTTGTGGATTCACACTCAAAAAACGCACGGAAGTCACGTTATTGTTTTTGCCGAAGGCAGAACGATACCCGACGAAGTAATAGAAATAGGATGCGAAATTGCCGCATACTACTCTCTCGGCGGCGCCAACGCAAAACAAGAATGCGACTACACTTTCCGCCGTAATCTCAAAAGACACCCGTCAGGCAAACCGGGAATGGTCCTATACACGACCTACTCCACCGCGTACGTAAATCCCGATAAACATAGCGAATATTTATCAAAGAACTGACAAATAATTTTTAAAAACTTAACGAAAATAAAACAAACTCTTGCAACTGTAGCAAGAGTTTGTTTTATTTAGCATAGAATTTTAGCGTTTTTAATTATTTTGCCTTAATACGCAGTTCGATTAATACGCTTTCAAAATACTCGGGAAGAGGCGCTTCAAACGTCATAAGTTCGCCCGTTTTCGGATGCGACAAAACAAGTTTGTGCGCGTGTAAAAGCTGTCCTTTTAATCCAAACTTATTACTGCCTCCGTAAGACAAGTCGCCTACGACGGGATGTCCGATATGCTTACTGTGCACGCGTATTTGATGCGTCCTCCCCGTCTTTAGTTCGTACTCCATCAAGGTATAACGTTCGAACCTTTCTAAGACCTTGTAGAGCGTTATGGCATTTCTACCGCCGCTACGCGAAACCGCCATAAGCTTTCTATCCTTTTGCGACCTATCGATTAGAGTTTCGATTATCCCCTCGTCCTTGCTCGCCTTGCCGTCTATGAGCGCATAGTAAAACCTTTTTGCCGATTTACTGGCGATTTGCTCTTGCAAATTTATATGCGCCTCGTCGTTTTTTGCGACTACCAAAAGACCCGAAGTATCCTTGTCCAACCTATGGACTATGCCAGGTCTTATTACTCCGTTTATGCCGCTGAGCGACTTGAGATGATATAAAAGAGCGTTGACAAGCGTGTTTTCGTAAGAACCCGCCGCAGGGTGAACTACCATTCCCTGAGCCTTATTAATTACGGCGATATCGTCGTCTTCGTAGATTATATCAATAGGAATATTTTGCGGCTTTACGTTGAGTTCCCTGACCTCGTCCTCGTATACCGTGACTTCGTCGCCAAACTTTAGAGAATACCCCGCTTTCTTAATTGCGCCTCCGTTGACAAACACTTTACTTCTTTCAATTAGGCTCTTTATATGCGACCTGCTTGCGCCCGTCTTATCGTTGAGAAAAACGTCCAGTCTAAACCCTACGCCGTCTTCGCCGACTGCGTAGACTTGAAAATCTTCGGCGCTATCTAAAATATTTTCCTCGTTCATACGCCGTCCTTTGAACTACCGCTAGATCCTTCTTCCATTTGCTTTTTCGGCTCGTCAGCTTCTTTCGATATAGATTCTCCTTTCTCCGACAAATCACTTTCATTATAAGACGGTTCTTTATCCTGCATATCGTCATTGGTTGAATTTTCGCCGTCCTTATTATTGGACTTAGGCTTGATAATACCCAAGTCGCCCTCTTTGTAATCGAAGATGATATATCCGCACATAAGAAAAACTCCAAGCACCAAGTAGATATCGGCGATATTACCTATACCAAACGAACTGTGGAAAAACTTCTCAAATAAGTCGTCGAGAAAGACGTATTGGATAAAGTCCCTAACCGTGCCGCCGCAAAACAGTCTATCGTATAAATTACCCAAACCGCCCGCTATGATGAGTATCAACGCCCATCTAAAAAGCAACGAAGATTTAGGCTTTCTTATCAAATTAAATATCGCTAGCGCAATTAACGCGGCAGTTATTATTGCGGTAAGAGCTATTAAAAAGCCAGTCTTGCCTGAAAAAGAAGAAAAAGACGCCCCGTCGTTGAAACACGGATAGATAGCGAATACTCCGTCAATAAGCTTATATTGCGTATTGGACGACAATCCAAGTCTATTCATTACTATATCTTTGGAAAGCAAATCGCTAAGCAAAAGCAAAGCGAAAAGAATAAATTCTATTATTAAGCGTTTGAGTATGATTTTTTTGTTTTCGTTGTTTATCATTTCGCCGTACCGCTAATCAATTAATACTTATTTTTCAACGAACTCGGACCTTGAATGGATACGCCGCCCGGAGTGAACAAGAACATATTGTCGCCTATTCTTTGCTCGCAACCGCCCAACGCGTAAATCGCCCCGTTTAGAAAATCGAGTATTCTTTGAGCGTATTTCTCGTTGATTTTATTAAACTGAACTATTATAGCCTGCCTGTTTCTCAAACTATCGATAATATCCTGCACCTCGGAAAGAGTCTTGGGCGTAACTATCAATATGTTTTGCAAATCGCCTTGAGAATAAGTAGGCTGTTTCTTGCTCTTAAACGAGAAAAATCCCTTTTTCTTTTGTACGACTTCTTGCGGCGCAAACCTTGCGTCGTAAGCAAAACCGTCGTCTTGCTGAGCGTAATATCCGCTTGGATAAGGCTGAGAATACTGCGGCTGTTGCGGCGGAACGCTTTGATAACCTTGCTGAGGCGGAACTTCATAACCGCCAACATTTCCCATCGGCTGTTGCGGATAAGGGGAATAGGGTTGCTGCGGATAAACGGGTTTATTCGGCTCAACGTACTCGCCGTCGCCCGTATAGTTTTGATAATCGCTGCGAGAATAGTTGAACCTACGCCTAGGCTGGATACCCCTATCGTTGTTGAAAACTTCCCTTTCTTCGTTATTGTAATCCCTTCTATCCATAAATACCTCAATTCCTCTAGTTTATCATCGTGTAATGTCTTTCTCCGAAAAGCGCCCTGCCTATTCTCACTTGCGTTGCTCCGCCGTATTCTATTGCAAGCTCATAGTCGTTGGTCATTCCGCAAGAACAAATATCTATCAAATGCTTCGCTCCCGCTACCTTCTTTAGCTTTTCAAAGTACTCTTTAAATTTTATAAACAGTTCCTTAAGCTCCTCTTTGTCCGAAAGATTGGGCATTACGCTCATCAGTCCGCGCACTCTAATCCCGTCTTTCCTATCTACGTAATCGAGAAAGTCGAATATCTTTTCCCTATCTACGCCGCCCTTGGAAATTTCGTTCCCCATATTGACTTCTATAAGACAGTCGCAAACCAGCGAACGCTTTAAGGCTTGCCTATCAATCTCATCCGCCAAACTCTCTCTATCAAGAGAATGCACCAGCGCAACTTTATCGATAATATACTTGACCTTGTTGCTTTGAAGCTGACCTATCAAATGCCAACGCAATTTCTTGCCCGCGTCGTACTTTTCCACCAACTCCTGAACCCTATTCTCTCCCACGTCGCTCAAAAGTTTCTTTTCTTGAATATAAGCTATAAGTTCGGCAGGTTGAGTCTTTGTAGCGCCGATAAGCGTAATCTCGTCGTCTCTTCCCGCCTTACGTTTTGCCTCGTTGATTTTTCGTACGCATTCCGCGACCTTTTCGTCAATCTCTTCAAATTGCATACTCACCCGTAAAATTACCTTTGCTTAGTACGAGTATACCATATTAAATAATAAAAGTAAATAAGAATTAAACATTTCTTTGCAAGCTTAAATTCTTTGCAAATGCTAAAATCGAGAACGCAGTCCTCGATTTTATTGATATTTGCATATTTATGCGCATTGTTGCATAAATATTTTATTTGGTTATATTTTGAGCGGAAATTATTACAAAAATCGACTTAATTGATAAATATTCGAGAATAATTGTCGATATTTGAGAATAATTTTATGTTATTCAGTTTCCGCGCTTGCGATTTCCATTTCCGTAAAATCTTCTTTATCGCCCGTAGTAATCTTGCTTACGGATACTTCGTAGGCTACTCTTTCTTCGCATTTATCGTCGCCCAAATTCTTGACGTATGTCCTGCTTTGTATTCTTCCCACTACGCTCAACTTCTCGCCTACTTTCATATTTTGCACGTATCTAGCGTTCCTTCCCCACATTATGCAAGGTATGTAGTCTGACTTATTATAAGCTCTATTTACGGCTATTAATACGTCGCAAATTTCTCTCTTGAAAGGCGTGGTCCTGTAGATAGGCGGCTTACAAATAAAGCCGGTAATCTCTATCACGTTGGGACTCAATCCTGCGTCCTCGGGAAGTATATCTCTTACGAATGCAGTCAACAACAACTTAGATCTTTCCCCCTCTAATTTGTTGTAGCTTCTAAATTGTCCTACTACGTTTATCTTATCCCCTACTTTGACTTCGTATCTCGCCAAAAGCCTATCGGATATAGTAATAGGTATCAAATCTTTTTGTTCGGATAGACGCGGAACGGATATTACCGTTTCGTAAAAACCTTCTCCAAACACTTCGTGAGTGTAGACCGGTTCCTGCACGACCGTTCCGATTAGTTGTAGTTTGTTGTTGTTCATCTGCTCGTAATTCATATATACCTCCGGAGCGTAGTTTATTGATTTTTATGTTGTATTCCGTTCGCGTCTATCGTGTAGTTGTCTTGATAGACTAGATTTGAGAGCGTAACCATTTTATATCCTTGGTTTTTCAAGTTGGCAATAACAAACGGCAACGCCTCCAATATATTGTCGCTATTGTTGTGGAACAGGATTATTGAACCGCTTTTCACTCCCGAATTTACCCTAGATAGTATTTCGGCGGCGCTCAAGCCTTTCCAATCTAGCGAATCGACAGTCCACTGTATGCCTATCATATTCTTTTCTTCCACAACTTCAAGAAGCGCATTGTTGTAGTCGCCGAAAGGCGGACGGAAGAATTTCGGTTCAATATCCGTCAATTCCTTTACTTTTTCGTTTACGTAATCGAGTTCGCTTACAATACTTTCTTTGCTAAGCGTACTCATATTGAGATGCTCCTTGCTGTGATTGCCTATATCGCAGCCGCTCTCGGCGATGGCTTTTACCATTTCAGGATATTTATCTATCCAAAACCCCACTAAGAAAAACGTTCCGTCTACGCCGTGCTTTTCGAGTATATCCAGTATTCCCTGAGTTTTGTCGGCGCCCCACGCCGCGTCAAACGTCAACGCCACGAGTTTTTCCTCGGTATCTACGCCGTATACCGGCACTTTCCTCAAGCTTTGATTGTTGAATACAGCGGTTACGTCGTTGTTTGCCATACAGGTCGCGCATACGACTATAAGCAGGAGTATCGCCACAACGCTTATTACGCTTTTCTTCTTAATTAGATAGATCATCTTTGCACCTCTTGATAATAGCATTTACTATATGTCGAATTTTATTAACTTCTATCGATTTTTGTCGATTTTTGTCACATTTGACAAAAGCATTTTGTCCCCCTCTTAAAAAATTCTCGGGTACAATAAATTGTATTTTTAAAGAGCTTTAATTAGAACTTTATTTTTTACAAGGCAGCAAGATATTCGACTTCGCTACCATTCGCTCTATATTGCTAAATAAAATGTATTAGCCGGTTGATTCAACGCGTTTTATAAATTGGCTATCAAGCGTATGCAAGTCTTTCGTCTTTGTCCTAGCCTGTTTATCATTACAAGTTCGCCTTTTTCAATCGTTCTCCGCAATTTTTACGCGTGTCGAAAAATCAAGCATTTTTTACGCTAGGCACTATTTTATTTCTACGCTTGACATTTCGTCGATTATGGGCTATACTATAATGGCTGTGCTAGGTGGGGAGCTTGCGGTGCCCTATTCCTGCAATCCGCAACAGCAGGGCTGAATGCTGATCGCGGTTTTGGCTATGTGAGGTCTGCCTCAAACAAGTGACGTTGATATCAAGGTCTTGTGCAATTAATCCCTGTGAACCATGTCAGGACTTGACCGTAGCAGCATTAAGCAGGTCGGTTGATGTGCCATAAGGTAGCTTTGAAGGAGTTAACTGTTTGGGTTACGCTCAGGTAGTCACTATCAGAATCAGATGCACAGCGCTTTTGACAAATCGCCACTATAAAGTGGCTTTTTTGTTAGACTGCCCTTTTTACTCAACAACTATTCGGGCAGTTTCAAGGAGAATTTTATGAATCAAGATAAAAAAATCGCGCTTTTGATAGACGCGGAAAACATATCCCGTAATTATAGAAAAACTATTATGAACGAACTTGCCAAGTACGGCACTACGACGTATAGGCGAATTTACGGAGATTTCACTTCAAACGCAATAAGTTGGACAAGCGAAGATATGCTAAAATATTCGCTGACGCCAATTCAGCAATATTCCAACACTTCGCACAAAAATAAGAAAGCGGGCAAAAACTCCTCGGACATAACTTTGGTAATCGACGCGATGGATATCCTCTACTCGGGCAACGTCGAAGGTTTTTGTATCGTATCCTCAGATAGCGATTTTACCAAACTCGCTTCTAGACTTCGCGAGGCGGGTATGTTGGTGCTCGGTATGGGCGAAGAAAAAACTCCGCTCGCTTTTAGAAAATCGTGCGAAAAGTTCATACTTCTTGACGTACTGACTAAAGACGACGAGAAAAAAGCCAACGCTAAAAAGTCGGACAAGCCTAAAAAGCAACAACCTGTTAGAAAGACTAAAGTTGAGAACGCAAACGAAGAAAAAATAGAAATTGAAGAAAAAATCGAGCTTGAACAGCCTAGCGAGGACGCTAACGTAGAAACTCCGGCAGTTATGCCTTGGGACAACATTGCCCTTTTGATAAAGACTGAAATCTTACCCGAACTTGCCGACGAGGACGGTTGGGCAAGCCTAGCGGACATAGGCAATCGGCTTTACAAGCTTTACAGTGATTTCGACAGCCGAAACTACGGTTTTTCCAAACTCAGCGAGCTGTTCAAAAGCAGCCAAGAATTTGAGGTCAAACCTCAACCCAAGTCCGACCCCAACAGCAACGTAGTTTATTATCTTATAAGAGAAAAGTAGACTTCTCCGATCAGTCGTTTCGTCCGACTTTTCTTTATTCCGCCCATTGCAAAGCGCAATAGTTGAGCGCAAGCGTAACTTTGGTATATCTAATATCGCACAGCAAATTAGGGCGGCTCGCCTCGCTTTCGCATAGATTTCTAAGCAAACCCAGCGTTACGTTTATATCGTTAAGCAGGACTTTGACGTTTTGATCAACTCCGTCGTTTTCCGCGTTCAACTCGTCAAATCTCACCTGCAACGTTTCCGCCAAGCTCTCTATTTGATCGATTGCCGCCGCTCTATCTATTTGCTGCGCCGCAAGCGAATCGCCTATCTTGGCTAGTTGGCTGATTACGCTTATAGAATATCCGCCCATACTTTGCATAAGCTGCGAATTATCGGCAAAGATTGTTCCAAAATCCGTTTCCTTAGCCGAAAAACTCACAAGCCTGCTTCCCTCGTTTTTTTCAATGACGGCGTTCGCCTCGTCTAAATCGTCGTAAATATCCCCGATGACCAAATAGCTATCCCCGTCCTTGACGATATATCCCGCTCCGCCCAAAAGCCTTAGTTGATCTCCATATATCTTGGCAGTTGAATAACTCTCGCTTTCCTTTAGCACCAACGCGTAATATTCGGTCTTTGGTACGGCTTGACTGCGATAAAGCGACGAAACCGCCGAAAGCAACGCCCCGTTGGTCATATAGTCGCCGATTACTACGCTCAAAAGCAAGCAGGTCACTAAAGCAAGGCTTACTATCCATCCCCTGCGCTTAGCGTCGCGGCGATCGTAGTTTTGAGGAATAATATCTACGATAGTATCGTCGTCGCGAATTTCGTAATTGGTGTTCACCGTTCCTATAAGTTGAGGGACGACTTCTATCTCCACGTTTTCAACGCCGTCTACGTACTCAGTAGACTTCTCCGTTGGGCTCGCCGATTCTTGCCCGTATCCGCCAATCTCATCGGTTTGCGAATCGTCTTTATCGTTCCTGTTTTTGAAATAATTTTTGAGATAATAATTACTGTAATCCATAGTATAGACTATGTTTAATTAAATAGCGTTATGACATAGCGCCAACGAAAAAACGCCGCTGTCGCGGCGCTTTTATATCTTTTATAAATTATCGGTCTTTTCCACTTTTACGTTTGCCTGATCAAAAAGTTCCATAGAGAATTTGTCGGGATATCCGTACTTGTAAACCACTCGCGAAATGCCTGCGTTGATAATCATTTTGGCGCATATAACGCACGGCTGATGCGTACAATAAAGCGTTGCTCCGTCCACTGAAATGCCCAACTTCGCAGCCTGAATTATTGCGTTTTGTTCGGCGTGTACTGCGTAGCAAATTTCGTGCCTCGTACCCGACTCGATGCCTAATTTTACGCGTAAGCACTCCCCTTTCTCCACGCAGGAGAGTATACCCGACGGCGCGCCGTTGTAGCCCGTAGTAAGTATTCGTTTGTCCTTTACTATCACCGCGCCCACTTGCCTTTCGTTCTTAAAACAACTCGACCAACCTGCTACCGTTTCCGCCATTTGCATAAACCTTTTATCCCACTTGTCCATCGTTTTCTCCTTCGTACTTACATTTATATATTATAATATATTTATTGATTATTATATTAATTAAGTTGTATACGACCTCTCAACTTAAGTCCTTACGCCTACGCTCAAGCGACTAATACGGCTAATCGCCGTTTGACGATATTCGATATCGCCCTAGCCGATTTAATACGTACTCGCATAGCTTCGTTTCCCTTACGTATTCACACACAAAATGTCAAACTTAGCTTCGTACATACTATATTAGCACACATTTTCGGCGATTTCAAGAGTTATATATTTTTCCCTAAAAATATTAAAAAATATTGATAAGAATTTACATAAAAACATTTACTTATTTTCCTTTTGGTGCTATAATTACATTTGTTAGCAGTCGAATGGTTCGAGTGCTAAAAATATAGGAGGCATTTAATATGAAGATTAAACCATTATTTGACAGGATTGTGATTCAAGAAGTTGCTACGGCAACCAAGACGTCTAGCGGTCTTGTTTTGCCCGATTCCGCTCAGGAAAAACCTCAAATGGCTAAAGTTTTAGCCGTAGGCCCCGGCGGATTAATTGACGGAAAGGAAATCGTTATGCAAATCAAAGTCGGCGACACCGTACTTTACAACAAGTATGCAGGCAACGATTTCAAGCTTGACGGCGAAGAAGTTACTATACTCAAACAAAGCGACGTGCTCGCTATCGTAGAGGACTAATTTGGAGGTATAAATAATATATGGCTAAGAAATTCAAATACGGCGAAGACGCTAGAAGAAGCTTAGAAGCCGGCGTAAACGCAGTTGCGGACGCGGTTAAGATCACTATAGGACCTAAGGGACGTAACGTGGTGTTGGACAAAAAGTTCGGCTCCCCTCTCATCACTAACGACGGCGTGACCATTGCAAAAGAAATAGAGCTTGCCGATTCTTTTGAGAATATGGGCGCGCAACTTATCAAAGAAGTATCCATCAAGACCAACGACGTTGCGGGCGACGGAACGACCACTGCGTGCGTTCTCGCGCAAGCAATCATCAAAGAAGGACTTAAGAACGTAGCCGCAGGCGCTAACCCGATGATTTTGAAAAAAGGCATCTCTAAGGTTGCCGACGCGGTTGTTGAGGAATTAAAGACTATATCAAAGCCTATCAACTCCTCAGCCGCTATTTGCCAAGTTGCGAGCGTGTCCGCAGCCGACGAAACTATCGGCAAGTACATCTCCGAAGCTATGGAAAAAGTAGGTAAAGACGGCGTCATCACCGTTGACGAGTCAAAGTCTACTCAAACCGAACTTATTACCGTTGAGGGCATGCAGTTTGATAGAGGCTACATCTCCGCCTATATGGTCACCAATACCGATAAAATGGAAGCGGTGCTCGACGACGCTTATATTTTGATAACCGATAAAAAGATATCCTCTAGCAAAGACATTATGCCTATACTAGAACAAGTCGTTCAAAACGGTCTTAAACTTTTGATTATTTGCGAAGATATAGACGGCGACGCTTTGACGGCAATCGTACTCAACAAGCTTAAAGGCATACTCAACTGCGTAGCGGTAAAAGCTCCAGGCTTCGGCGATAGAAGAAAAGCTATGCTAGAAGATATAGCTATTCTTACAGGCGGTAGCGTAATCTCCAGCGAAGTGGGATACGAACTCAAAGACACAAACCTCTCTCTCTTGGGTAGAGCTAAGCAGGTCAAGGTCGACAAGGACAACACCACTATCGTGGGCGGCAACGGCGACGATATGGCTATTACGGGAAGAGTTAAGTCTATTAAATCGCAAATCGCCGAAACGACTTCCGAGTATGACAAGGAAAAACTTCAAGAAAGACTTGCCAAACTCGCAGGCGGCGTAGCGGTAATCAACGTAGGCGCTGCTACCGAAGTGGAAATGAAGGAAAAGAAACTGAGAATTGAGGACGCTTTGGCAGCAACCCGCGCAGCAGTCGAAGAAGGCGTTATCCCCGGCGGCGGCGTTGCCCTGCTCTCTATCATTCCTAAAGTGAAGCCTATCGTTGACAAACTCGAAGGCGACGAAAAGACCGGCGGCGCGTGCGTGCTCAAAGCCTTGGAAGAGCCTATCAAACAAATTTGTCAAAACGCGGGCGTTGACGGCGGCGTCGTAATCAACAACATTCTCAACAACAAGAAGAACGATTCTTACGGATACAACGCTCTCTCCGATAAATACGTTGATATGATAGAAAGCGGTATCCTCGACCCGACGAAAGTTACGCGCTCGGCTTTACAAAACGCTGCAAGCGTAGCTTCTACTCTCTTGACTACGGAAGTTTTAGTTACGGATATTCCCGAACCTCCCGCTCCCGTTGCTCCGAATATGAACGAGGGTATGTACTAATTTTAAAACCTCATACAAGACTATTAAAAACACGCTTGATTGATTCAAGCGTGTTTTTCTTTATCACGGATTTTGCATATTTATCTATATCCTAGCGCGGTTTTAGTTAATGCGGCTTTAAATTTTGTTGTGACTAATCATAAGATATACGTAAAAATCTTTTCTCCGCCTACTGTCTATTTTCGCCCTTAAGCCTTTGGCTCTCGGCAAAAAAGTCAATATCCGCTTCGTTTACGTAGTCGCCGATATTGAGGTCTTTGCTCAAAAGCTCTATGAGTTCGTCCTCAAATTCTCTAAGCCTGCTCCTTACTCCGTCGCGTTGAGCTTTGTCGACAACGTTGACGTTTGCCTTGCAATACGACTCCCACTTGCTAGAGAAAACTTTCAATCTTTCCCCCTCGAGAGCAAACTTGACTTTGGAAGAATACTCGATATTTTTGGCTTTGTCGATTGCTTGAGTCAGCGCAAGATTCACGCTGTCTTGCTCTTTCTTGAGCGAATCGACTTTACGCAGTAGGTCTTGATTTTCTCTAAGCAATCCCTCGACCCTATCCCTAAGTCCGAGTATCGTCTTTTCGTATTTATCAGTTTGCGCCTTAATATATTCCTGAACTTCGCTTTTGTCGTAACCTTTTCTTTTAATTGTAAATTTCATTTATTCACTCTCCTTAATATATCTCCGATATACGGTACGTATTCATTTTAAACTAAAAAAAGGCTACCGTCATTGACGATAACCTTTTATTTTGTCTTTTATTGATAGAATTTAGCGATTTGCTATTTTGACGACTTGTTTGCTTTAATAAGGCTTTGCTTGAGGTCGTAGAGTTTTTGCGACAAATCGACTTTATACAAATGCGGATTAAGCATACGTTTATACTCGTTCCAAAACTCGCCGTAGCTTTGTTTGTGGTACTTTGCAATCTCTTTAACAGTAGGTAGATCGTATACCAACTTACCGTCCTTAATAATTTGCTTTCCGAGTTCTTTAACGTAGAAGTTGGAAACTTTCTTCCTCTTCCAAGCAAAGTCGGGATGGAAAATTTCAAGTTCGTTTATGCCGTCGAAGTTTTCTTCCTGCAACGCAATAAGATCGGCAATAGCTTTATCGGTATTCTTGTCGTAAAGCCTAACTATCTTCTTAAAGCCCGGGTTGGTAATCTTTGCAGGAGTATCGCTCATCTTCATTTTCGGAACTAATACCCCGTCAATCTCAATGCCAGCAAGTTTATAAACTCCGCCAAGGCTAGGACAGTCCATACTCGTAATCAGCTTTGTTCCTATACCCCACGAATCAATCGCCGCATTTTGCGTAGCCAATGACTGTAGAATATTTTCGTCAATATCTCCGCTCGCGCATATCTTAGCGTTTTCAAAACCCGCCGCGTCAAGCATTTTTCTCGCTTCTTTTGAAAGATACGCCAAATCGCCGCTATCTAAACGAATACCTATAGGTTCGTGACCTTTTGCTCTAAGCTCTTTAAATACGGTTATAGCGTTGGGAACGCCGCTGCCCAACGTGTCATAGGTGTCGCAAAGCAGCAAACATTTATCAGGATAAATTTCCGCGTAAGCCCTGAACGCGTCTAGCTCGGACGGAAAGCTCATTACCCAGCTGTGAGCGTGAGTGCCCGATACAGGCACGTCGAACATCTTGCCCGCAAGCACGTTGGAAGTAGACTGACAGCCGGCAATTATGGCCGCTCTTGCGCCGTAAATACCTGCGTCGGGGCCTTGCGCCCTGCGAAGTCCAAACTCGGCTACCGCTCCGCCCTTTGCAGCGTAGACTACCTTTGCCGCCTTAGTCGCAATCAGCGTTTGATGATTCAAAATACACAAAATCGCCGTTTCGATAAATTGCGCTTCAAACATCTTCGCCCTAACCGTAAGTATAGGCTCTTGCGGAAATACTACCGTACCTTCGGGCACGGCGTATACGTCACCGCTGAACTTAAAATTCTTTAGCAAGGTCAAAAAGTCCTCGTCAAAGGTGTTGAGTGAACGCAAATATTCAATGTCTTCGTCGTTAAACTTGAGCCCGAGTATATAATCTACTACTTGCTCCAAGCCGCACGCTACAGCGTAGTTGTTGCCAACCCCTCTATAAAAAACATCAAATACCGCAACTTCATTCATTTGCTTGTTTTTACTGTAGCCGTACATCATCGTAAGCTGATATAGGTCCGTAAGTAAAGTTAGGTTTCTCATCGTTGCTCCTCTATGGTTTTGATAATTTTATGCTAAAACGCTTTTGCGTCTTAGTGAGGTTGGACGGCTTGTCCATAACCCGATTCCTGCCATTCGTATTCTTTCGTTTATATAAACTTTTACCTAATTTAGTAGCCTTTTTACTTCTTTTCGTCGCTGCTAGCGGAGTTTTCTTTCTTGCCGCTCTTAGCCTGTGACGAAGGCTTTTCATTTTTGTCGTTTATCACGGCTTTCTCTTTTATGTCTTCGTTGCCTTCAGGCTTACAACCATCTTCGACAAGCGTTTGACTTTGAGCGTTTGCGCTATCCTCTACTTTCGAATCAACTTGAATATCGGAAGCTCCGTCGACGTTTTCAGCGGCAGCCTTAGCGGCGGCCTTCTCTTGAAGTTGAATTTTCCTTTTCTCGCAAAGCCGTTCAAACCACTTGGTTTCCAACCTTATCTTTCCGCATTGCAAAAGTATTTGCAAGACAATCGCTACGATGCACATAAGGTAGCAAATTAGCTGCACCATCTTAATGCCCGTATTGCCTATAGTGACCGGCTCCGAACCTTTGATAAACTCTAGCGAGCCTCTAACCAAACCGTACCAAGCGAGATAGAAAATACTAAACGTGCCTATCTTCAGCGGCTTCTTTGGCAAATAGAAAAGAAGCAACGCGATTATTAAGCCGATCGAGTTGAGCACGCCCTCGTAGAAAAATGACGCGTAATGCCAAGATTGCAAACTTTCGATGTACACGGCAAACGGGAAATGCTGAAGCGCCGTATTCGTAACTTCTATGCCGTAAAGCTCTTCGTTGAAATAGTTGCCCCACCTTCCGATTATTTGACCGACGAATAGCGCGATTACTACGCAGTCAGCTACGCGCATCATTGAGTATTTTCTATTACGCAAACAACAAAGGAATATGCCCAATGCTCCGCCGAAAATACCGCCTATGATAGTCAGTCCGCCGCCTCGTATATCGATCGCGTCTAGAAATCCTTCCCAAGACGACAGCGAATATTCCTTGCCCAGTCTTGGAACAACGTAAAATACGCGGCAAAAAATTACCGCCATAGGTATAACCCAAATAAACAACTCAAGCGAAAAGTCGAGATCTATTCCACGTTTTTTTGCCAATAGAAGATATAGCGCAAAACTCGCTATTATCCCGAAAGTAATCATCAGCGCGTACTTATAAATCTCAAATCCGCCCGGCAAAACGAACGCTACGCTGTCCTTTGCAAATAAAAAATCTATCATTTTTACAACCTTTAGTCGAATACTTTGAAAGCGCCCGCGTTACGCACTCCGATTGGGAATACGTTGTTTTCGCCGAACACAGCCGCCATTTCTTTAACGTAGTCTTCGCACTTAGTTTTATCAACATATGCGATGATAGTGCCCGCAAAGCCTCCGCCGTGTACCCTGACCGCCTTAACGCCGTCTATTCTTTTGCTCAAAGCAATTCCAAACGGTATTCTTTGGTCGGTGTCGCCCAACGGATAACAGTTTTGAAGTAACAGTTGCGAACTCTCGCCCGAACCGTTGATAGAATTGTAGAATTTCTTATAGTCGTTTTTCTTAACCGCTTTAGCGCACATATCAACGCGCCTATTCTCTTCAAAATAGTGCATAGCGCGAAGTATTGCCCTACCCGACGTCTTGCCTTGAAGCTCGTTTATGCGCGAATAAAACTCCTTTTCGTTGACTTCTCTAAGTTTCTTTACCGAAAACAATTTCGCGACCTCTTCCATTTCTTCCCTTATAGCCGCGTATTGGTCGGTGAGATTGCTATGCTCTCCGCCCGTGTTTGTAAGCACGATGCTAGTATCGTCAAAATTCCAATCGATAGATTGCACTTTAAGATTGCGAGTAGATTTAAAGTCAATAAAGCTTACTCCGCCAAAAGATATAGCGCATTGATCCAAAAGACCGCACGGCTTTCCAAAGTATACGTTTTCAGCGAACTGCGAAGCCTTGGCTTTCGTAACTCCGTCAATACTATTATTGTTGTATTTATCATTGAGAATTTCGCAAATCAATAATTCGAAAGAAGCCGACGAGGAAACGCCCGCTCCTCTAAATACGTCGCTTGTAGTCGTAGCGCAAAAACCGCCGACGTTCAAGTTGTGCTCTTTAAAGTACGCGCAAATCCCCTTGACCAGCGCAACGGAATTTCCGTACTCCGAAGTTCTCAAAGTCAAATCGCTCAAAGACACTTCCACAGGAGGAAAACCTACGGATTCAACGATAATCTTGCCCTCGCAAGGGGTCACGCAAGCGATTGTATCGACGGATATTGACGCGCAAAGCACTTTGCCGTTGTTGTGGTCGGTATGATTTCCGCAAACCTCAATTCTACCGGGCGAAGAATAGAACGCTCCGCCCTCTCCGTATTTTTGGCTGTGCTTTTCATAGATATCTCTATATCTTGCCGCTTGATAAGCCAATTTGTCTTCGCCGTAAAGTACCTTAACTTTTTCCGCAAAATCTTTATTCTCCGATAATCCGTTTATATAATTCTTGTTTGCCATAAATCTCTCCGAATTTTAAAATTTATTTAGATCAATCATCCTAAATTTAATCTATTAAATTACGTTTGCTTTTAAATTTTCCTCATACCTTATATTTATTATTTTATTAATATATAAATTATTATATCATACAAATTTTGCAATGTAAATAGTTTTTTCTTCCCCACTCTATATGC
>JAIEDA010000006.1 GCA_029068165.1 Clostridia bacterium | reverse complement strand
GGGGGGGGGTAGAATATAATAAATCTTTTTTGGAGGTAAATTTATGAAAAAAAGACATTTTTTAGCAGCAATTACCGTAACGGTTTTGGCAATCGTCATGGTAGTATCTTTCGTTGCGTGCGACGGAAATAACGACAAGGACCCGGCAAACATGAAAGGCGAGCAAGTAACCGCCGAGCAGTGGGCGAAAGCTTTTGATTTCAGCGACGTAACAAACGTTACGTACAAGGACGTAATGAGCGGAAGCGAGGACGGTATGGCTTTTACGGTTACCACTATTCAAGAGTATGACGGCGATAAAATGCACGCCAAGAGAACAACGGAATACACCGATGAAAGTGGTGATGCGCAAACGGAAGTAAATGAATATTACAGAGCTAAAGAGGGCGGTAAAGTATACCAGTACGAGTACGATGAAGATACAAAAACGTGGTCTCGCGAAGAGATCACCTACGACGTTGAGTGGGGCATAGGCGACTTCGATACCTTCAATGATTTTGATAAGTTCACGTATGACAATGACAAGAACGGTTACGTGGCTACCTACGACGGGTCGCCGCTATTGATTAAGATTATAGGCGGTAAATTTGCATATGGGGAAGCAGAAATGAAAGAGGGACAAGAGACGGTTAAAGATACCGTTACGATTTTCGGTATAGGTACCACGAGCGTTACGTTGCCTACAGTCGCATAAGTCATAATCAATAAAACATTCATTTAAACGCCGATAGTACAATACGCTGTCGGTGTTTTACTTTGTAAAGATTTTACATAGCGAGTTTATTACCACGAAATATTGACGGCAGTCCCGCTTTTTAGGGAAATCCTTTTGTTATTTTTTTAGCAAAGATAGTAGTAATATCTTTAATTTCTATAATCAGCGTTTATAAGACGGCAAAAAAATTAAAAAGAAAATAAATTTATAATAACTATAACTCGCACTTTAAAGCAAAAGACTCTCGCAAGAGATCTTTTCTAAACTGTGGAGAATGCGGAGAAACATATCGAAGACATCAGCAATACAATAAATACAAGACCTATTATATATGGGTATGCAAACGGCACGAAAATACAGGCAAACAAAACTGCAGTGCGAAACCACTTAAAGAAGATGCAATCGAGAAGGCGTTTGTAAGGGCTTTGAACGGCTTATTAAAAGAGCGCGACAAAATGCTCGACAGGCTGACAAACACGATTGTAGGCGAAATTACGGACGATTGTGGAAGAGATACAAAAGAGATAGATGGGAGCATACAAAAAGATCAAGACCAAATAGTGCAAGCATTAAGACAATACCAACTTGGGCAAATGGGAATTGAAGAATACGAAAGGTCAACCAATGAACTGAAAAGACAGATAGATACTCTCAATCTCAAGAGAGCGGAAATCCTAAACGAGCAGAGCAAGGTGCAGTTGGCGGAGTATAGAATCGACGCAGTAAAAAGATTAATGCAAGACGGAACGATGCTTGAAGAATTCGACAAGACAGTATTCAAAAGCCTAGTAAAGAAGATGAAAGTAATAAATGAAAGAGAATTAGAGATAGAGTTTGAGTGCGGAATCAAGGTAAGAGAAATAGTGAAATAAGAGAAAGGCTATGAGAAAAACTGTAGCCTTATTTTTTATATGATTAAAATATTATAATTATTATAATCGAAAGAAAAATCCTTTTTGTTAAGTCGCAAGGCAAGAAAATCCTTTTCGTTCAATACCAAAGTAAAAAAAATCCTTTTTATACAATGAGAGCCTATTTTTTGAGCAAAGAGCAGTTGAGACCGAAAGAAGAGACAGAGCGGAAGAAAACGAAAAAGTAAGTAAATAAGGCTCAAAATACATAAAAAACACACGCTTTCGGAGTAATTTGTACGCTCCTTTTGCGTGTGTCTGGGTGGTGCCGAAGGCGGGACTTGAACCCGCACGATGTCGCCATCACCGGATTTTGAGTCCGGCGCGTCTGCCAATTCCACCACTTCGGCATTGGTTTTTTGCTTGTTGCTTTATTATATTAGCATACTATTTTGCTATTTGCAATCAAAATTTTCAAAAAAGAGTGAAAAATATCTAGATTTATCGGCTTTATTGTAGTACAATATATAAAAGGTTTAGGGGCGAATAGAATTTTATGAATATTTGGCACGACATCAGCAAGGATAGGATAAATTCGCAGGACTTCATCAGTTGCATAGAAATTCCTAAGGGCTGTAAGAATAAGTACGAAGTCGACAAACAAACAGGTATGCTTATTCTTGATAGAATACTTTATACCGCTACGCACTATCCGGCTAATTACGGTTTTATTCCTCGCACGTACGCCGATGACGGCGACCCGTTGGACGTGTTGGTTATTTGCAGTGAAGAAATCGCGCCTCTTGCGTTGGTTAGATGTTATCCCATAGGTCAAATCGCTATGATAGACGACGGCAGGGAAGATATTAAGATTCTTGCCGTACCGTTTAAAGATCCCAACTGGAACGGTTACAAAGACGTAAAAGAATTGCCGCCGCATATTATTGAAGAGATGAAACACTTCTTTGGGGTTTATAAGCAGTTGGAAGGTAAGAAAATGGAAGTGCTCGAGCTCTCGGGAAGAGAAGTCGCAGTTGAATCCATTGAAAGAGCTATTGCGCTTTATAATGAGGTATTTCTCAAAGACTGAGACAAAGTCGCGTTAAGAAAAAGCTAAAGGTTTTCTCGGCGGATATTAGTATTAAATATTAAGAAGTCTACCAAGTAAAAGGCTGCGTTATACGGCAAAAAATGGGCTAAACCCAAAATTAAAATCTATGATTTTACTTCTAGTAGAAGATAAAAGAGAAAGACTTAAAGAGGCAAAACAAGTAAAGGCAAAAGAGAAAACGTCTAAATATATACTAGATAAAATAATACGATATTTTTTGATATAGATTGAGTTGGCAAAAAACTATGCCTGATTTACTGATGAGAAATGAAAAGATTATTTAATTTCAGGATAGTACCGATATGTTTTTTGGGGATTATTTTAGCAATATGCGGAGTTACGTTTTGCAGCGCTTCGCTTTCTATTATATTTGCAATCGCAGCCGTAATTTTAATCGCAATCAGCATATTTGTAGAGCAACTGAGAAAAGCCAAAGGGAAGTTGATAACTTTTTCTTTGGTATTTTTAATTGCGACGTTGGTTACTTCAATGACCTACGTGCGTGTGGAAGAGCGCAAGGTTTATTCTTATGACGCGGTTGTTGAGGGCAATATAGCTATACTTACGGAAAACGACAGCGAGGGAAACGTAATCATTGAATCGTCTTACGGCGCGTACGTCTATCTTGAAAGCGTAACCGTCAACGGCGAGGAGATAGACGGCATTGCTCAAACGTATTTTTCTCAAGCGCAGCTGGTAGAAGGTCTAAAGGTTGGGGATAGGATAAAGTTTACGGGAAGCGTTACTCCCAAGAATTTAACCGTAACCGACAGCTACAGTATCAACGATTGCAAACGCCAAGTCTACCACTATATTACTTTTTCGCGTAGCGCGGACAGCGACGAGTCAACGGTGGAGTATTTAGGCAACTACTTAAAATTTTCCGACAAAATCAAACTAAAGATCAAGAGCGTTTTATACGCCAACGTAAAATCGCAAACCGCGGGTTTTCTCTACGCGATGACGCTCGGCGACAAGACGGGTTTGGAAAGCGACGTGCGCTCGGATTTTCAGCGAACGGGCGCGGCGCACATATTTGCCGTTTCGGGTTTGCACGTGGGGATAATCGCGGCGGCTTTGGTATGGTTGCTCAAAAAACTTAAGGTGAGAAATCGCCTGGTTACTTTTATAGTGGTTGCGGCGGTATTGATACCGTTTTGTATTCTATGCGGCTCGCCGTCAACTGTAAGGGCGACGGTGATGACGTTGATAGCTTTGGGCGCAAAAATAATAATGATGCGCAGCGACGGCTTGACCAATTTATCGTTTGCAGGGTGCGTAATATTGCTAATCAATCCGCTGTATCTTTTTGACGTGGGATTTTTGATGAGCTTTTTCGCGATATTGGCACTTCTAACGCTATCCGAGCCTATCGGCAAAATAATTACTAATTTATTTGCAAAAATCTTTCCCAAACGTCAGCCTAAGAAACTTGTATCGCTACTAAGCGCGACAGTATCCGTCAATGCGTTGTTGATGCCGATTATGGTATCTTATTTCGGCGGTCAAGCGCTGTTGTTGGTCGTAGCGAATTTGATAGTAATACCTATCGCTTGCGTATTCTTTCCGATATATCTCGTTGCGCTTATTCTATCTTGCATATTGCCTGCCGTAGGCATACTTCTCACGATAGCGGGCGCTCCTTTCACCGCGATGATATGGGTAGTAGGCAAGATAGGCGAGTGGGAAACTTTGATAATATATTTCCAATCGGGAGTCTTATTTTTCATTTTGACGATATTGATAGCGGTGACGCTTTCCAAGTACTGTTTTGTCAACAGGAAAGCCAAGAAAATCATTGCGATTGCGCTCGTCGTTTGTATATGTCTAACAGTCGTATGCAATATTACCCGTTGGGGCAACGAGGACGCGATACTTTACTGTTACGTAGATAAGTACGATAATCAGTACGCGATAATCGAAAACGTAAGAGGCGGCAGGTATTTGATAACCAACGGACAGTTGACGGACGACAGCGTATCTTCAACGTTGACCTATATGAACAAACGGGGATTTGTAAAAATAGACGGGATAGTTTTGGTCGGCGAGGAGTTTAGGGTTAGCAACGTATCGCGGCTTGCGCAAAACCTAAATTGCGTCAGCGTATACTCCTTTAGCGACGTCTTCTCAAGCGCAGGTTTGTCGACGGCGAATTATCTTTTGGAGGAGGGCTTGACCTTAGCTTTTCTCAACGGCGGGACTTTGGAAATTATTGCCGGCAAAACTGTAATTAGAGTACTTGCCGAGGGATATTCGTCGGCGGACGACGATTTTGACGTGCTCCTAACTTACGAAGCTACGCAAAACGCAGGCGACGGGCAGTATATCGTTTGCTCGTCAGGATATACTAATTCTTTACAAAATTATATGCCAACGACGTTTACTTTTAGGCTAAAGAATGGTAAAATACTAGTTAGATAAAGTTCGGAGAAAACGATGCAGGCGATACAGTTAAAACAAACGTTCAAGACGAACGTATCGGATATTTACGCAATAACCGGCGACGACGAAGGTCTTATTTTGTACGCCTTGGAAAAGTTTTACGACCTAATACCTTCCGATACGCGCGATTACTGCGTGCAAAAATTCGAGGGCAACGAAGTAAATAGCGCGGACGTGATTTCTTCGCTTGCGTACAATTCTATGTTCGGCGACAGGCGGCTTGTCATAGTCAAGGACGTAAATCGCAAGCTTTCGACTCAAGAGATTGAAAGTTGGCTTGATTACGTGGAGAATATCAACGATGGCAACGTCTTGATCTTGGTAAACAGTCCAAGTATAAAAAGCGCTATAAGCGAGTTTGCCGTCGAAGTCGACTGCAATCGAATGAGCCTTATCGATTATACGAATTATATAGAAACGCTCTTTAAGTTCTACAAGATAAAATACGACAGGACGGCGTTGTCCGAGATAGTCAATAGATGCAACAAAGACTTCGGTAAGATAAACAACGAGCTTAATAAGATTATGCTTTACGCTTCGACTGAAACGCTCGTCGACAGGGAGCTGATACGCGAGCTGGTACCTATCGATACGGAAACGCAAGTATTCGAGTTTGTATACGCGCTGCAGGACGGCGACTTTGACAGGGCGATGGGAATAATCGATATACTTCTCGAACGCGGCGACAAACCGTCTATGATTTTAGCTACGCTGACTATGACGTATAAGCGTACGTTTGCGATAATGACCAACGACGGCGACGACGATTTTTTGAGTGAAAGTTTGGGAATGAAAAAGTCCGCGCTCTTTATGGCAAGGAAGAAGATAGACGCGGCAAAACGCCGTACTTCGGGTTTTCTTGCTCGGCTTAAGAACACCGTTTATTATTTGTACGGTTTGGAGTATGACTTCAAAAGCGGCAAAATCACACAAGAGAACGCTCTTGATTTAGCAATAACGTATTTAATAGGAAAGACCAATGCAAAACGCACCTAGACGAGTAATTTACGCGCGTCCCGTGACGCCGAAACTAAAAAACGATTGGCTTACGACGGTACTGAAGATAGTACTTTTTATAGCCATATTTTTCACGCAATATTTCAACGCGAAACGCAGTTTCAATTATTTTTTCGCGTACTCGATCGCGCCGTCTATCAGCGAGAGTATAATGCAGACGACCGGCGTGAGCGTTTCGCAAATAATGTCTGTGCTTGACAGCGGCGAATGGGCGATGACGTTCAAATACGTCTTTCCGCTAGTCAACTCGGCGATTATCTTTTTGCTATATCTCCTTTACGCTAAATTCTTCGCGTACTTGGTGTTCAACCAGTTTACAGTGATTAATTTGCCTTTCAACATAAGGAAGTTTAGGATATGTCTAGACGGTTCTATCACGGTGATGAGTTTGCTTATGGGGATAAGCAGGTTGATTTTCGCTTACTACCCAATCGCCGCAAATCTAGGTATGGCAATCGTCGATATAGTATTTGCGGTAGTCGCGCTGGCGATATTCTTCTTTACCTTCTCAAGAGGGCTTGAGAAGAAGTACTATCCGGTACTTTTGAGCATAATGCTGATTCCTTCGATAATTTTGGCGGTGGTAGTATGAGAATAGATAAGCGTAAGATATTTTTAATAGCGGCGATAGCTGTTATCGCGAGCCTGACCTTAGCGGTTTTCGCTGGGTGTTCGACGCCTACATTTGACGGCGTAAAACACGACGGCGATTACGGCGACGAGGTCTTTTCTCAAATGCAGTACTTGGCTGAAAACCACGCCGATAGGACTATGGCTTCGCAAGGCGAGCTTGAAGCGGCGAGATATATCGCTTCGGTTTTGAGCGGATTAGGTTATGAAGGAGAATTATACGACGGCGAAGAAGAGGGTATTCAAAGCTTTACTTTGGACTACACGCGTTACGACGGAAGTTCGGCGTCTAAGGCTACCGCTTACAACGTTGTATTCAAGAAGAAAGTTGAGAACGCAAAGGGCGAGATTTTGCTTTCTACGCAGTACGACAATCTTTACGGCGAAAAGACTTTAGAAGAGCTGTGGAAAGCCGACGGCAGTTATGAGAGCGGCGCGTCGACGGCGGTTTTGCTTACGCTTGCTAATTTGCTCAGCGAAGTCGATTGCGAATATGATATTACTTTCGCGTTTTTCACAGGCGGCAGTTACTTGTGGCAGGGCGCTTATCATTACGCGACTCATCTTAAAAATTCCGAGCTTGAAAATATCAGTCTTATGATAAACTTTTCTATGCTCGGCGGCGGAGATAATCTATATCTTTACGCAAGTGAAACTTCTACCGACTACGGGGCGTACCTTAACGGCGTGGGCGTAGGCTTGACTGCGCTTCCCAAGGATAAAAACGCTACGGATTTGACCTTACTGACTGAGCCCCTATACGCTTATTCGCACATAGGTATGCTCGGCAACCACTATTATTTTATGAGCGGCGGCGTGCCGACGGCAAACTTTCTCTCGCTTAATTGGTCGCGCAACGACTATCCTTTTATTACCGAAATGAAAGACCAATCCAACGTGTATCACACCTCAAAAGATACGCTTGCAAATATGATAGAGCGTAGGGGCGAAGAGAATATCAAGAACGAACTAAGCAACGCGGTCAATAGCGTTTTAGGCGCGCTGGACAAACAAAACGGCGAAGCTTTCGACCAAGTTCTATCCACCGCAAGAGAGCAATCGGGAAGCGTAGCAGGTCAAGGAGATAGAGCTTCCTCGCTTATAGAGATAGCTCTCAAGATCTCCGTAGTAGCAGTATTCTTTGCTATAGCCTTGACGGTGCGCAACTACGTACGCAAGAACCGCGATAAGTATATCAAAGAAGCTCAAAGCGAAAAAGAAAACGTCGTTCAACCTTTTGATTTTTCCAGTTATCCCAAGGACGGCGGCGACGGCGGAGAAAGCAAAAAATCGTCGGGAGAGGAGCAAGAAAACCAAATAGACGACCCATTCATATAGAACAATTTTCAAATATCCGAAAAATTTTCTAAAAACTGTTCAAAAACGCTTTATTTTTCAAAAAAAAAATTATATTATAATATAGAAGAAATTAAAGGAGACGTTTATGGATAGTCCGGTTTGGGTAGTTTTGGATATAGTAGTCACCCTTTTCGTGGCGATAGCAATGATTACTTTCTTTGCGAGAAGAAACAGCTACCGCATTGCGATACTTTCCGTAATCTACGGCATAATTTATATTGCGGTGTTGATTCTCAATCAATATTACAACAACGTCGGATATATTGCCGTAAGAGTTTTGTCTTTCTTCAATATCTTTTGGATAGTAGCAATAGTAGTTGTTTACAGTTCCGATTTAAAAATTTTTATGAGCAAGATAGCAAGACGTCAAAAAGTCAAATACGATTACGCTACCACCGACGACCAACTTTTGCAGTCGGCTAGAGAAATCGTCAAGGCTTGCCAAAATATGGCGAAAAACGACGTCGGCGCATTGATAATAATCGCTCCCACGGAAATACCCGCTCATATCTTGGATACCGGCACGTCTTTGGACGCTACGATATCCTGCGGACTTTTGGAGAGTATCTTCAATACCAAAGCTCCGCTTCACGACGGCGCGGTAGTAGTACTCGGCGCGAGAATAATTTCCGCAGGTTGCTTCTTACCTCTTTCGCAAGAAGTTACGCTTGCTAAGGATTTGGGTACTCGCCATAGAGCGGCTATCGGCATAACCGAAGAAAGCGACGTGTTTGCAATCGTAGTAAGCGAGGAGAGCGGAATTATAAGCGTAGTTCAAGGCGGCGCAATAAAAAGATATATGACTCCCGAGAAGTTGCTCGAAGAGATAAAGGTCGTATATAGAATCAGTTCGGCTGTTGGCAAGAAGAAAAAGAAAAAGTAGTAACCATTAGTCCTAAGACTGCTTCGATAATTTGGGATAATTCAATTCTCAAGATGCGCGAAGCGGAACAATACAACCGAAGTCGAAAGGAGCTAAGCGGCAATATCATAACGATGAAAATAAATAACCACTAATACGATTACACGCAGCGGTGGTTATTTTTTTATAAGGAAACTAGCGAAATGAAACACACAGTAAAAATACCCAAAATACTTTTGCCCAAACCGCATATCGATAAAACAAAGTGGAGCGTTATTGCTTGCGATCAATTTACTTCCGAGCCGCATTATTGGGAGCAACTTTCCAAGTTTGTTGGAGAAAGTCAGTCCACGTTCAACCTTATCTTTCCCGAAGTATATTTGGAAAACAAGGACAAGCAAGAGAGAATAGCGGCTATCAACGCCAATATGTACAACTATCTCAAAGGAGGCGTATTCGAAGAGTTTGAGGGGTTTGTTTTGGTTGAGAGAACTACCGCCGACGGACAAAAGAGATTGGGACTTTTGATAGCCGTTGATTTAGAGGATTACGATTATACGCCCGAAAACGACGCGCTTATCAAAGCGACGGAAAAGACCGTAGTTGACAGGCTTCCGCCGAGAATAGAAGTCCGCAAGGGCGCTTGTTTGGAGCTTCCTCATATTATGATGCTTATGGACGATAGAAAGGAGCGAATCATAGAAAGGCTCTACGAAAGTAGGCGATATTTTGAAGTAGCCTACGATTTCCCGCTCAATATGGACGGCGGACGTGTCAAAGGCTATAAGATTTCCAACTGTTCGCAAATCATAGACGAAATAAATTCGTTGCTTGACGAGAGTTCTCTCGTACAAAAATACGGCAGCGCAAAGCCGATACTTTTTGCCGTAGGCGACGGCAATCATTCTTTAGCTACCGCAAAAGAGTGTTGGAACGAAATAAAAAAAGGTTTGTCTAAGGACGAGATCGCTACGCATCCCGCGCGTTACGCGCTTTGCGAACTCGTTTCGCTCCACGATAAATCCTTGCAATTCCAACCCATACATAGGCTCATCTTGGGCGTAGGCGAGGACTTTATCTTGAGTATGGGTAAGGAGCTTGAAAAGTTGGACGGCAAATCGCAAGTAAAGGTTATCTCCGGAGATAAGGTCTACTATTGGAAAGTGTCCGACAACGCAAGCGACGCGATAGCCGATATTCAAACGCTTATTGACGAATATGCCTTAGCTCACAAATCTACCGTTATTGACTATATCCACGGCGATACGCATTTGCAAGAAGTGGTACGCAGTTCAAACGGAGTAGGCGTGTTTATGCCTTGCATTGAGAAAAACGGTCTTTTCGATTACGTCGTAAGACGTGGAGTATTGCCAAGGAAGTCTTTTTCAATGGGACACGCGGAAGACAAGAGATACTACCTCGAATGTAGGAGTATTGTTTAGTTCGGCGGTAAGGGGATATTTGCGAAATTAAAATGCGTCTTTCCCGCCAAATCAATATAAAAAATAGGCTCCATCGTACATCCAGTACGAAGGAGCTATTTTTATACCGCCTTGACGAAAAATCCGCTATTTTACTAATCGCAAATCCCCCTTCCCGCCGAACGGGTAGAGTGATTTATTCTATTGACACCGCCTAAGTTTTTTCTTATTTAAAGTATGACTCGGCTCGCCAAACGGTCATTCGCCAAAATTCTATCTTTTTATTTCTTGACTATCTACCTTCCCGCCGAACATTATGGCGGATAAGTGGATATAAGATTTAGTTTAAAGCGAAAAAACGAGCGTACCGTCACTCGTTTTTTATAGGGGTGTCAAAATTGTTAGCTATTTACATATCGGCAAACATCGCCGCTATAGCTGCAAAACTTGTAAGGAATATAAACAAATAAATTACTATACTTAGCAAACTTATTATAATTCCCGCCACTGCCAATCCTTTGCCTTTGCCGTTGAGTTCAGCCGATTTCTTATATCCCAAGATTGAACATATCAAACCTACCACAGTAAAGAAAAACGACAATATGAACCCTACGGTTGCAAGGGTGTTTGAAGCTGTTTCGGAAACTTGATTTTTACCCGTCGCAACGCCGCAGTATGGACAAACTACCGCTTTGTCGTCAACAACTTTTCCGCAATTAGGACAATACATATTTTCACCTCCTTTTTTTCTATCATACTAGACATTTTATCTAGTGTCAAGACATTTTGTGTAGTTTTGTCAAATAATATATTATATGGACGCAAAGTTTTGTGAAAATTTGAAAAGCATACGCAAGGAATGTTGCTTGACTCAAAAGCAAGTAGCCAACGTTCTCGGAGTGGTAGAAAGTTGCTACGCGAATTGGGAGCAGGGACGGACTGAACCAAATATTGATATGTTGAGAAAACTTTGCGGTATTTTCGGGATTACCGTCGACGAGTTGATAAACGGGAATATTTAAATTTTATTTTTCTTTTCTTCTTTATATATTATTTATCATATTATTGATTAAGGTTTGCGTCAACAAGACAAGTCTAATTACGTCAATCTTTGACTTCGCCAAGCCGCCGCTTAATTTGTTTAATTATTATATTGATTGGATACAAAATAAACGGTCATTTCGCTTGCCAAATATTCCGCTGACATTGTAAAATAGTGTAAAGTATAAATTAAGAGGTGTACGGTATGTCCATTACTGTAGTTAAGTTTGGCGGAACTTCGATGGCTGACGCTAATTCCATTACTCAAGTTGCCAATATCATAAAGCAAGACCCCAAAAGAAGATACGTCGTCGTGTCCGCGCCGGGTAAGAGATTTTCACAAGATCACAAGGTTACCGATATGCTTTACGCGTGTTATCACGATTTGCAAATCAACGGCGAATGTAAATCGACCTTTGACAAGATTAGGGAAAGGTTTAAAGGGATTGTCAAAGATTTACAGCTCAAACTTGATATCGACGCCTATTTAGATAAGGTCGAGAGCGATATGCACAAGTACAACTCCGCCGAGTTTTGCGCTTCAAGGGGCGAGTATTTGTCGGCGGTAATCGTTGCTGAAGTGCTCGGCTATACGTTTATCGACGCTAAAGATATAATGGTATTCACCGAAAACGGCGATTTTGACGCCGAAACTACCAACGAAAAAGTAAAGCGCGTACTCAGCAAAACCGAAAGAGCGGTCGTTCCCGGTTTTTACGGCGGCGACGAAGCGGGCTTAGTTCACACCTTTTCAAGAGGAGGCTCGGACGTATCGGGCGCGGTTATAGCAAGAGCGGTCAACGCGGCTTTGTATGAAAACTGGACGGACGTAAACGGTTTTATGTCGGCGGATCCGCGCATTGTCGACAATCCTAGACCTATTGCTCAACTTTCTTATAAGGAACTTCGCGAGCTTTCCTATATGGGCGCAAACGTGTTGCACCCCGAATCTATTTTCCCGGTAAGAGTAAGCAAAATACCTATCAATATAAGAAATACATTCAACCCGTCCGCCGCAGGCACAATGATAGTTGCCGAACTTAACGAGGCGGAACTTACCAACAGGGTAATTACGGGCATTGCCGGCAAGAAAGGCTATAGCATAATAAATATTGAAAAATCTATGATGAACGGCGAACTTGGTTTTGTGCGTAAAGTCCTCGCCGTCCTCGAATACTATAACATATCGATAGAACATCTTCCCACGGGTATCGACACTATGAGTATAGTCGTTGCTGAGAACGAACTTGCAGGCAAAGAGGACGTCGTAATCGAGCGTATCAAGAAAGTGGTAGCTCCCGATCATATAGAAATTAAGAGCGGCATATCTCTCGTCGCAACGGTAGGACACGGTATGTCTTTCAAACCCGGTACTGCCGCAACGCTTTGCGGAGCGTTAGCCAAAGCGCATATCAATATACGTATGATAGACCAAGGCTCAAGCGAGTTGAATATTATAGTAGGCGTTTCGACCGCTGACTATGAAAAAGCTATCAAGGCGATTTACTCCGAATTTAGCAAATAACTTTAGCGTAAGCTAGCTCAAAAATAAGTATTGTTTTAATAAAATCGACGGGAATGCATTTGCGTTCCCGTCGTTGTTTAATAAAAATTCGACTATTTTTATTTTGGACGGGGCAGTCTAATTTTCTCAAATAGAGCGTTTGAATGGCGCAGTAAAAATATATTATTTGAGTATAACCAACTTTTATTTATCAATCCACGCTAGTCATTTTACTTCTAAATTCAACAAAAAGTAGCACAATTCCAAAAAATGTGTACTTTTCCTGACTGACGATTTTTGTCTAAAAATCGGACTATTTTCCACAATAATTATATCGTAATGACTATTTTTTTGCAATATTTCTCAGTCAGGAAAAGTACACCTTTCCTGACCTAGTCAAAATTGGACTAAATTCTATACTTATTAAAAAGAAAGAGTAATGAAAAACTAGGAAGAAAAGAGTATGCAAAGAGCTCTTAGAAAAAACGGGAAAAGGATATGCATATTGCTAAGCGTAATGATGATATTATGCTTGGTGTTGAGTTGCGTATTGATAGGACAAAGCAATTTAAGGGAGAAAGCCAACGCGTTGAACTCCGCAGGTTTGACTTCGGCAACCGTCGTGGGTAAGGGCGTAGATTTATGGGACTCTTCCAATCAAAAGTTTGACGGCGACGTTGCGGACGATCTCATAAATAAGATATTTGGCGATGAAGATCCCCACGATTACGTAGATACTTACGGAGTAGATCCGCACAACTACGGCTCTAAAGTCGTAAGAGCGTCGTATATCAATGAAAATATTTACGATACAGCGAGTACGTCGGGAGCTAAAATAAAAAATCAGTACGGACTATTGGTTACGCTGGGCGGAATGAAATGGATGGTTACGTCCGTGACAAAGGATAACACTGCCGATGAGAATATCGTAGCGACTCTTTATCTAGCCGGCGTTCAAAGCTCAACGGCTTGGCAATCTTCGTCTTCAACCACTAAAGGCTCTAATGCGTACAGCGCGAGCAGTTTGCGTTACGCATTGGTAGAGGACAGCGCGACGGCTCCAACTTGGGGACTTTTTCGTCATTCAGCAGCCAACGACTTTGCCGAGCAATATTTGGTTCAGCCTAAAAATATAAATTATCAATTATATCAAAATCACGATGACTGCGCGGGCAGTACTGGCAAGATATTGCCAAACGACGCGCTATCGACGCCTAAAAATTCAGCGAATTGGGGTGTTTCTAATTATTCAAGCGGCGGCTCTTGGCAACTAGGTAATTGGACGTCGGCTCAAGATTACGCGGCTTGGGGAAATGACTATATTTGGGTGCCTAGCGCGTGCGAAGTAGGTTGGAGCGAGCGTAATGCGACCGATAATATATGGGGGTTGGACAACAATCAACGTATGTCCCCTTCGTCTTCTTGGCTGCGCTCCGGCGGCACTGGCGATTATTTCCACGCGTGTACTGTCTTGGCTACCGGTGCGTCTGGCGGCAACACTGTGGGTGAGTCAGGCGGCCTACGACCTGCGCTTCACTTAAATCTATCTTCAATGTTGGGTTCAGCAGTTCCTGAAGATATGGAAGTAAAGTATACGGGAAGCGCATTGGATATAAAGACAGCGGCAACTCTTGACGGAGCGAAGTGGTATACGGATAATCTAGACGCTAATATCCAAAACGGCAACGTAAAAGTGGCTTACACAAGCGGAAACCTTACAAATGGAGTTCCGCAAAATGCAGGTACTTACGAAGTTTCGTTTACAATTCAAAATTTAAGCGCAAATTCTCCGTTTATATGGAAAGGGGACGATATGAGTGACCCTAAAATCGAAACGAAGACAATGACGCTTACAATAAAGCCGGTGGAACTTCGAGCGACGTGGGATTATACTCAAGACACCGATACCGAGCCTAAAGTTTCGTTCACCGGTTTTGTCGGTGAAGAGACGGAGTCGGTACTTTCGCTTACAAAGCGGTATACCGGACGAAACGGTACGGCAAATCCTACTGACACGTCTAAGATGCCGCTCAAAATCGGCGATTACACGGTAGAAATCACCGACCTTGGAAATACCAACTATACTCTCGCGTCGGGCAACACTTACGATTTTCACATGGACTCGATAAAGGTATCTTTGCCTAAAATTAGAGCTGGTACATCAGGAGATTATTCGGATATACTTACGTTTACGAATTGGTATACGTACAGTACTTCGACTACCAATGCCAATAGGTCGTATTATTTAGACTACGATACCGACAAAATAGAGATAAGCGACTTCGGCGGCTTGACGAGAGTCAGCAACAAGATAGTGCAGGGCGTGAACGCCGGTACTTACACACTTACGCTCAAACTTAAAGATAAAGATAATATGGTTTGGTCGGACAACACGAGTTCGTCAGCGGATAGAACTGTATCAATAAAGATTTTGTCCAAAGAAATCGAGCTTGAAGTGTATGGCACCAACGACGGAGTATTGACCAAGAAAGTAGGCGAGAATCTCTCGGTATCATTACACCTGTCAGCGAATATGTTCCCAAAGGCGGGCGACTCGCTATCAGTCAACATTAAGGCGGTCAACGAGGACGACGACTCTTGGGAATACGATTTGTACGAAGGTTTGACGATAGACAGCAACGGCGTGAGCGGAAGCGAAAACTTCACGCTTGAGCTTGCAACCGGGCAAATAGTATTGCCAAGCAACTGGAAATTAGTCTTTACGGCTTCGGGCAATAACAACTATGAGTTTAGACTGTCCGAGGACGTAACGCTTACGATGACGGAAGAGGACGAGGACGGCTTTATATACTGGAGATTGCTCGTAGACGGACTTTACGCTGAGGGGCAGTTGATAAAAGTATCGATACTCGACACGGACAACGCTACGTATAAAAACAAGCTTACGTACAACGGCGCGGAGTTTGCTTTTGAGCTGAACAGGTCGTTGCCGTCGGGATGGAGAGTAGACACGGGCTACAACGATAACGACTATACGAACGGCTATAAGAACAAGTTGGCGACGAACGCGGGCGAATATGCAACCAGCGTAATGCTCCTTGACGGAGATGGCGTTCAGCACGAGTTTACTATTGAATGGAACGTCAAGAAAGCGCTAATAGACCTATCCGACGTAAGATGGCTTGACGACGGAAAGTTGGAATATAAAGGCGGAGCTACGGTATACGCTGAGATAGACGCGTCGACGTTGCCAAAGGGCGTAGGACTTACGCCGCATTACGTACATAGAGAGAACGGCGGCGGTGGCGGCAATAGAGTCGGCGACGACGGAGTAGAAGAGGTAACGTTTACAATCGACAATGACAACTATGAAATACCGACTAAAGGCGGATTGGGAGTAACGTACAAATTCACGGCAAACAACGGTTTTACTGACTTTGAATGGGAAAAAGATTTTGAAGTCGTACCCGCGGAAATAGACTTGACGTGGACGAGCGTAAAAATAAAGGACGGCAACGGAGTAGAGTTCAGCTTGCTTGTCTTGAAAGATTATCAAGACCTTACTGACAGCAACGCGGTAATATCGTATTTGTATTACGAAACTGACAGCAAGTACAATCTCATATCGGGAGCAACGCCAAAGACTTACGACCAAATCGTAGTAGACGCGACGAACAGGGCTTATTACAAAGCGTATCCTGTACTCAATAGCGCGTACGCGAACGATTACAAGCTTCCGTTTGAGGAGGGAGATAACGGACTGTATTCAAGCGGATTCGTAGTGGGCGGAGGCTCTACTGCGGCGTCGGTAGAATTGAATACCAACGTATACGCGTACAACGGTTACGGCGTAACGCTCGACCTCAAAATCGAGGGACAAGCGTCAAAGAGCGATTT
>JAIEDA010000005.1 GCA_029068165.1 Clostridia bacterium | reverse complement strand
AATCTTTATATTCCGTAAAAAATTGAGTTTTATAATAAAATTTACAACAAAAAAATTTTTTTATAATTCCCCCCACCCCCCCCCGCATTGTGTCAAGCATTTTTGAGAAAAATTTTCGATTTCATGTCCCGACTTCGGCTATACTAGAGGGGTTCAAGTCCCGAATTCTGGTATCCCTATAAAAATCCTTTTTGTTCATCATAGACAGAATTAGAAAGGCTCACGCAAGTGAGCCTTTCGTTTTGCGGTGCGAAGAGCGGGATTACCGAAATAGTGACTTATTAAAACTCATTCAAATATTTTTGTAGCTTGTCTGCGAACTTCCCTACATGTATGCCGTCAACAAACGAATGGTGGACTTGAACTGACAATGGTATAACTACTCGTCCGTCTTTCTCTTGATACTTGCCCCAATCAAATAATGGAGTTGCATTTTCTTTTTTCCCAGAATTGGTATGAGAAATATGCGTGTACGCTATCCACGGCATTGGCGAACATTGAAAAACGTCATTTCCCAATGATCCTGTAAAATACTCTTTTTGCTCATTTGCCATTTTGCTAGCCAGCTCAACGTATTCCACGATATTCTCTTTCATAGGCACATTTACCACCTTGAATAATTCAGTATCTTTATTTAGATACGTGAAGGCTGTATCAATTCTATCAAACAAAACTATTTTATCATCTAAAAAACGATACCTAAATTCTTCTATTTCATTAGCGCACTTACATACGGCATAAACCATTGCAAGTGTAAATGACATCTTTTGCGCTTTAATCTTTGATAGAAAATTTGTAACATCGACTTCAAACGTTACGCAAAATGCAGGCTCAATACTATTTCTAAAAATTTTGCAATGTAGAGCTCTTGCCCATTTGCTTTCATCTATTACTTTGTACGTATTATTCATTCCTAGCCTATCCCTATGATGTTTGTTGTGATCTCATTATAGCAAAACAATAGTAAAAAAACAAGGGCTACGATTTTATTCGTAGCCGTCCAATTATTTAACTGTTTCTCTTTTCCTAGGGTTCAAGTCCCGCTTTCGGCTATACGAGTGGAGTTAGAGTCCCGACTTCTGGTTTCCCCTAAAAAATCCTTTTTGTTCATTCGACATATAGCTAAGAAGTCGCTTCTTAGCGAGAAATAGAAAGGCTCTCGATTGAGAGCCTTTTGTTTTGCGGTGCGAAGAGCGGGATTACCGAAATTGTGACTTATTAAAACTCGTTCAAGTATTTTTGTAATTTATCAGCAAACTTCCCTACGTGCATGCCGTCAACAAACGAATGATGAGCCTGAACTGAAAATGGCATAACTATTCGTCCGTCTTTCTCTTGATACTTGCCCCAATCGAATAATGGAGTTGCAGAACTTTATCAAGCACCAAAACTAAACAAATGCTGAATTTAAAATAGAATGATATCATCTACGACATTGCAATTGCTATTGCATTTTTAACCTAATAGTTGTATAATCAAAATATATTAGTTGAGGATAATGGTTATGATTTTTCTTTCACACAACAAAAAAGATAAGCCTATAGTTGAGCCTATTGCAATCCGTCTTTCTACTATTTTTGGTGCTAACAATGTATTCTATGATTCTTGGTCAATACAACCAGGAGATGGCATTATAGATAAAATGAATGAAGGACTTGAAAAAGTTAAATTCTTTCTCTTGTTTATATCTACAAATAGTCTCTCAAGCAATATGGTTAAACTGGAATGGCAAAATGCATTAATGAAAGCAACTCATGGTAAATGCAAAATTATACCTATTCGAGTAGATGGATCATTAATCCCAGCAATTCTAATGCAAACATTATATCTAGATTTATATACCAATGGCATAGAAGTAGTTTTAAAACAAATTCTTGATGTAATAGGCGGCAATAGTACTTTTAACCCCAAATATGCGCATTTTTCAAATGTAGAAGCATTGATAGAAACAAGAGAAACTATAAGGGTCACATTTCAAGCAAAACACTTTATGGAACCAACTTCCATGTATGCAATTTGTGTAAAAAATACAAAAGACGAGGTGTCTTATCGCGTCATATCTGATAATGTCGTAGAAATTGGCTTTAATGAAAACATTCATATTTCTAACGGAGAAACTTATAATGCCATATATATTCACGCTCTTAGGGCAACAACGCCTCAAAATCCTGTAATTGTAGATCTAATACCAAAAAACAATGCAAAAATTCAAGTGGAAATGGTCTTGAAAGGCGAGAATAACCACGATTTTCATTCAATCCCAATAAAATATCATTAAGAAAATGCAGGTAGAATTTTGACTCCACTTGCATTGCCATTTATATTACTTTTACATGAGTTTCTAACTTCTATAAATATGTTAAGTTCAAGTCCCGACTTCGGCTATACAAGTAGGGTTCAAGTCCCGACTTCTGGTATCCACTAAAAAATCCTTTTTGTTCATCACGCACACCCAGACACACGCAAAAGGAGCGTATCGAATTTTAAACTCCAAAAGCGTGTGTTTTTCTTTGTTTTTAGGCTTTTTTGCCTACTTTGTCACTTCTTGCGGTCTAGACGGCTACTAATTTTCTCATAGTCTTCCACTTATTGAATAATTCTCCCACCTTGATTCCGCACTCGAATTCTATCTATATTATGTTTATGACCTTTATTTCCTTTATTAAATATAGTATTATCTACTCTTCTAGAATCTTGCCATTTTGCATCACCTTGTGATGTTTAGTTTCCCAACTTATTATAAGTTTCGACTTTTTAGTTTTCAATTAACCATGCTTTTAACTCCTCAATTTCTCTACTTCTAATATTATTCAAATCAGAATCGTAATTTGTATTGCTTACCCCCTGAGGCTGATTTGATTTAAACCGCGGAACGTCTATTGCCTTAAAAAATGCCATATTTTTCCTAGTATAACTTTCATTATATTTAATGTTTTTTAAATCATCGCTCGCACAATTTAATAATAGATTTTCTAAATGAGTCAATACTTGCAGATTTTGTCGGCATTCATCCTTAACAATATGAACTAAGTCATATAATGAAAGTCCACTATCATCTTTTCTTAATAACATAGAAACTATCCAAACATCATAAATATCCGTAACTAATTGCTCATGCCTGAATTTATGAATTCTGCTTTCTCCAATTGAAGATTTGACTTCAACTTTTTTAGTATCATTGATGGAAAAATCAAATTTCATTCTATCAATTGATTGCCACAAATTACATATATCAACTCCAATTCCTTTCATATAATGTATAAAAAACAATTCAGCATAAATACCTTGGAATTCATTTGTGGATATCGTTTGTTTGTTTTCAAATAATTCTTTTATACAAATAAAATAGTCGGTAATGTTACTTTCTTTTTGGCTAATGAACAAATTCGTTAATTCAACAAAAGTCATTTTATGTTCTGCCGTTGTAGCCAAACATGTTATTATGTCAAATCTATTAATGTCTATCCCCTCTTCTGTTTCTACTGTGCACAACATATTTTTTATAAAAATAAGTTGCTTCGTTTGTTGAATTGTCGCACATTGAAAATTCTGAGATTTCGTTAGAAACACAATATGCTTCTCATAATCAACTCCATAATAATATTCGCCAATCCCAAAACAGCGATAAAGCTTTACATTGGTCGTATTTCCCATTTCATTTAACTTATTATATATTTGTAAAGTATCCATTTATATCACCTCTCCCCTCTTTACAAATTTTGATATTTTTTCACTCAACCTAGGCGGCAAATATAAAGCGAAGCAAGGCGAGAAGTAATCTACATTAGAACCCTTAGGTTTTATCATATGGACTTGCAGTTGCATTGTATTAGCTTTGCAATCAGGAATTTTTCTATCACCCACATAATTGTTAGTATGACCAATCATCAAGCCAGTTTCTATATTTCCATTACTATCAATTGAACGAAATCCTATATCTAAATTATCATATCGCATAAAAACTACGTCTATAAGAGGTGATTCTTTAACCAGCCTAAATATTTCTGCTAAATTGCTAAAAAATTTTTGATCAAAATTACATTGACTAGGAAAAGAAAATTTTGATAACACCATTTCTACCAATTTTTTATATTCCACATCCTCTACATAAAAATGATTATAAGCACCAAACTTGTATATTTTACACTTGTCCACGTACGTCTGTTTCAAACTTTCAAGCAAAGCCAAATTATTTTTTTCGACTTGTGCATCCATTATTAACGAATCTTGTTGTCTAATCTGCCAATATTCACATCTCGCTTCCCTTGCAACATTAGCCCTGGTTAATCTTAACAGTTTACTGTTATTTAGAAATACTCTAGGTATATCCTTGAACTCCTTACCTGCTTTTAAATGTTTCTGAATGGTGTCCCAAAGAGCTTCATCATGTTCATAGATATTATTAAAGTCTTTTTTTATTTGTTTTGTCGTGAAAACCCTACAAATATCTAAATAGTCCCGCTTATATCCAAACCACCTGGCTCTTTGCTCTGTATTGTCTACATTACTAACGCCTTTAGCTCTTCGAATCAAATAGGTTATTGCAAGCCCTTTAATAGTGAGCCCTCTTTCGACCATATTACCGCCAACAAAAATATTTGTCTTATAATGTCTAGAATTTTCGCTCGCATCTGTATTACTATTGCAGACCATTACACTTGAACAACCTCTAATGGAATCAATGATAAATGGTTCAAGTTCGCTGTATTTCGGAACAACAACACTGCCATCCTTATATTCATTATAAGCTGCAGTAAGAATCTTTCTCAAACTCCCAAACGCAATATCTTCCGGCAAATCTGCTTTTAATTGCCAGAAATCAAGTAACTCTTGAACTTTATTTCTTACTATTTCATGCCCTGTCATTTGCACACTAGGATGGAATAAAATCGCATGATTTCCATAATCTCCTCGATACTTACGGATTCCATTTGAAACAAAAAACATTGCCATAGCCTTTTCATAACTTGCCGGCATTCCACTTATATCAAAGATGCTAGGTTCAGCTTCAGGTATCACATTAACATAGTTATCCTCATTAATTGCGCTATGAAAATCCGCTAACCCACAATAATCCAAACTTGGCTCAATAAGTTGTCCAAAGTCAGGCGATAGAATGTCAAAACTATCAATTAACATATTTGCTTGCGGGGTTGCGGTAACTGAAACAAAAGTGTGTTTATTTAATTTTTCTCTTAATCTTTTTACTGAATTATAAATCGCACTTGGAAAAGTTTCTTTTTTAGAATATTTTTTTGTGTTTAACGTAGCCTGATCTCCCTCATCGTCAATAATCAAAGTAGTTTGATTCCGAAGATAAAGAGAAGAGAACACTTCTGCTATTTTATCAATGTGTTTATAATGCTTGAGTCCAACTATTATGACTTTGACTCCTCTTCGAATAAATCTTTCAATCTCGCGTTCATTTATTATATCAGAATTCGTATTCGTATCAAGTATTACCAATTTACTTGAATCCAAGTTAAATGAATCGTTTATTCTTTGTTTATTTTGAGCAAGCAATATGTTCTTATTTCCACCCAAAACTATTGTAATTTTATAACCATTATCAAATGCCATTGCCATCAAAGCTATAAAATTTGATGTTTTACCACTCTGTACTTTACCGATAATAATTCCCGTATTGCTTTTGTTCTGTTCTATAGGTTTAACGCATTGAGAAAAAACATCAACGCTATTCTGAATTATATTATCTATAGATTTCTGTGGGAAATCATTTTTGCTCATATAATCTGAAACATTTTGGATAAACTCCCCATCTGAAATTATAGGTACTACCTTATCACTTTTTACTGGAATAATTTTTATCAAGTTTTTCATTTTTACTCCTTATTATAATTACAATACTCTTCTAGAAGTTTATTCATTTTCAACCGAATCGTGCCTACCTCCACTTTCCCATCAGGTGTAGCAATTAAGCGCGCTTCTACTTCCGCGATAACTAGACATAGAACAAATCGCGTCATCATATCCAAGTAATCTTTGTTAGATGTTAGTTTGCTGAAAAAAGGATGTGTCATATTTAGTTTAACATTATATACAGTTTCTCCCTCTACAGCAAGAGTTTCAGATATATTAAGCCATTGTGATATACTATCATTATATTCCAATTCCAATGAATATTTATTGTTTCCTCGCGTTATACTAATATGTGATATCGCCTTTTCATGGAGAATAATTGAAGTATCTCCATTCTTTATGGAAACAAGTCGATCTTCTCCTTCTTCAAAAGAGGCGCTCATGCTAGCTGGAATATCCGTAAATTTAATAGATGAATCGTCTATGATGCCGAAAGATTTTAAATCCTCTATTGCATCAACAACAACTTGTTTTTGATTCACGCTTTTCCTAACACGGATGCTATCCGCTTTTTCTTTGATTGGTTTAATAAGCGGCTTGAGTTTCTCAATGAATTTCTCCTCTAGTGCTTCATCGTTCCAGTCAAAGTTATCTTTGGCTTGAGTTACAGGCCAATTATCCATATGTAACTCTCCAAAAATTCTCTGATAGGCGAATGAATTTGAATCTCCAAACAACTCCTTTGGCCTATAATTCTCTTCCGCCCCACCTATAATTACTCTTCCTCGCCTTAATAACGTTAAGCCAGCACTCGCAACACTAGCTTTTTTCCTTATTGCTATAAAGCCTTTAACCTCTAGTTCCTCCCCCTTATGGTTTATTGTGAATTCAATCTCCTGCTTCCATTGCTTGTCACTCTCATCAACAAAAATTTCTGGGTCTTGAAAACCTAACAATTCCCCATTATAGTAAATTTCGACTTCTTTATTTCGAATGTCCTGACGATAAATACTACTTAAGAACTCTTTTACTTTACTCTTTGTGCGTGCCCCTACTATTCTTTTATTCAATTCCCTTATTTCAATTATGGTATAGTGTAATTCTTTAGACACTTCATTAATGTCTTGATCAATTGAATCCTCTTTGGTTTTGCTTAATTCCTCTACATTAACACTTGCGCTGTATTCGTATTCGGAATTATATCTAGTGGACACAACTGTCCAAAAACGACCAAACCAACATGCCGCCGTTTTCAATCCCATCCCAAACTCATTCCTCCCAGTAGTAATTGCAGGAGGTTTATCTAGAACTATCGCTCTAAAAAAGTCATCTGACTCCATACCAAAAGCATTATCCTTAATTGTTAACACATCTTGACCATCACTATTTGTCTCATAGGCGATTTCAATTTTTAACGTTTTGAAATTCTCAAGCCCTCTTAGTTCTGACTTATGGTCAAAATAACTTTGCGTCGAATTGTCTATAAATTCAGCCAACGCCGTCCAAGGTTCATACCTCAGATTTTTGTAAGTCGCATATACTCCAGTTGTAGGTCTAATATTAATTTTCTTTTGTTCCATAATTCAAACCCTCCCAATTTTTTATTGCAAGATTGAAAAGTTGTTTCGCAATTATTTTTATTACTTCTACATTAACAGAATTGCCTAACTGCTTGTAAGAAATATGCCTTTCACATATGAATTTGTATTTTTCTACAAAACTTTGCAAATTAGCTGCTTCGCGTATAGATATTCTCCTAAATAAATTTAAGCGGCTGTCCCATATTATAGGCGTATTTACTATTGCTACTAATGACGGAAAAGTGTCAGAACGCTTGATTCTGATTCCTGATTGTCTAAATTGTATAATAGTTTCTTTAAATGAAATATAATCAGGACCACAATTCCATTCGAATTTCCTATATACCTTATTAGTTAAATACGCTGAATATTTGTTATACCATTCATCAATTTTGATTTTATTATTTAAGTATAATTTCCTGTTCTTTTCTATAAAGTTTCTTTTCCAATCTGGAGTATCTTCTAATATCATCCCGCTTGCATCAATCTTTTCTCTTAATTCAAAGTCAAATATATGTTTTTTTCTTGCTTTTACTAATTGTGTATAATAACCACATCTTTCGCGGAATTCCTCTTCATTGTCTATTCCAATACCAAAATAATCTAACCAAATTGGAGCCCCTATTTTACAATGTGGAATAATCTCCGACTTAAATTCCTCCCAAATTGATAAAACCTTTTTCTCTTGCTCGCCAATAGCGCATTCTCTATTTTTAATGTTGTCATACTCCAAAATCTTAAAGGCATCCCCTATATCACACTTCTTTTCAAACTGCGTCAGGCATAAATCTTTTGTATGAATCCAACCATTAGTTAATTTTAATGGGTCTCTTAACGATTTCTTTATCCCCAAAATATACACTCTCTCTCTATTTTGCGGTATACCAAAATCAGACGGAGAACAAATTATAGGATCTTGTGTTATGTAAAAATCTAGCCTCATTAACTTATCTTGTATAACTTCCCAAAATTCTTTTTGATCAGCAAGATTCCTTACATTTTCTAAAATAATAAATTTGCATTCAGGATGAAGTTCAAGAATATCCACTATCCTGAAAAATAATTGTCCTTTTACCTTGTCATCAAACCCTTCTTGATTTCCTGCTTTACTAAAAGTTTGGCAAGGAAATCCCGCACAAAGTACATCAAATGGCGGAATCTCATTTAGACACTTATTTATATCACCATTCACTTCCATTCTAAACTGTTCTTCGTATTGCTTTTTGCATTCTAGATCTAATTCAGAAGCAAATACACATTGACCACCATATAAAGTTAGAGCTTGATGAAATCCTCCTATTCCCGCGAATAAGTCTATAAACCTAAAATGACCCATTGACAGTTTTCTCCTTTTGTTTCTCTTGTCATGTTTTGCATTAATTCAAGATAATTCAAATAGATAATATATTCTTTTTCTCTAATATACTACTTAATTTCACTCGCTTCTTATAGACAATAATTTTCTATCTCTTTTACAACTATTTGACATTAATCTATTTATGATGAAATTATATCATAAAATAATTGCTTTTGCATCAAAATGCTATAAATATTGACAATTCCTTTTAAAATTTAGATTTACGGTTAATTGCTCGTTGAGTTATTGCTAACTAATATAGATAAACTAATTGAAATTTCACATATGAGTTCAAGTCCCGACTTCGGCTATGCCCCAAAAAATCCTTTTTGTTCATCACGCACACGTATTAGAAAGGCTCACGCAAATGGGTCTTTCGTTTTACGGTGCGAAGAGCGGGGTTACCGAACGGGAGTACCAAAATAGTGACGTTCACACAGGACGCGATACCGCTTGCTCGCTATGCCGTCGCTACGTTCCTTACAAGTCCCGAGCTCTAGCGCCACTCTAACACACGCTAATCGTTTTCATTAATAAATCTTCATCTGTTAAATCTACAACCGATTTGAAATTGATAAAGTCTTTTTCCAAGACCTGAGCAATGTTTGGTGGCATAATTATTTTTTGATTTATCTTGATTTCTTCTTTGCTCCACCATTTGTATTGTTTAATCACTTCTTTTTCTAAAGTTGTTAGATTGGTATCTTGTAATTTCTCCTCATCAGTATAAACAAGATAATATCTCTCATAATAGTAATCAGCTTTCTCAGTTAAGTCTAAATAAACAACGCGACTTAATACACAATTTGATATCTCAAGTTGCCGAAAACCAGTCTCTTCATATATCTCTCTTGTTAATGCTTCTTTAAAACTTTCTCCATCTTCAACCCCTCCCCCTGGCATTGCCCAAAAGCCGTCTTCCAAATTTGTTGTAGACTTTGATTTTTTATCAATATATTTTAACAATAAAATTTTATCGCTCTTTCTATTTATTATTATTCCCCTAACTGTTAATCTCATTGTTTTTCTCCTTTGCTATTCTTTTTGTTAACTTATATTCAGTTATTGGAATAACCGATATCGCGCCAATCGTCGCCAACATAATATCAAGCAATACAATAATAATCGTGCTTTCAACAAATAAATTAACAATGCAAACCAAAGGTATAATCAATATAGCATTTATAAGTATGAGCGCAATACCCATAACTCTATTTGCATAATTCCAATTACTATCACTAGATAAACTTCTTTTTGTGCGATAACCAAAAGCCCCATTTCTTTTGGGCTTGATAATAAGAACTATTACGCCAAGCAAAATTAAAATCGTCGGTAGTCCAATTCCCATTATCCATTTCATAACTTTTCCCCCATATTTCAATTCTATTTCTTCATAACGGCTAAATTCATTTGGGAATTAATTCTTTTGATAGCGTTTTTAATTATTTAAACATCGATTACGCTTTTCTTTTTTCATCGATAAATACGCGGAATAGCGGTAAGCAAGCGCTGAAAAATTGCTTATACGCTTGACAATAATCGCGGTCCTCTTTGGACCTTTTGCAACCGCCGCCGCGGCATACGCGAACGTATGGACAAGCTCGACATTGAGCCGGAATACTAAACGAGCCGCGAGTAAATTCGTCGGCTTTCGGCTTTGACGCTAATTGAATAAAATCGTCAGTGTTGACGTTGCCTAGCAGCCATTCGTCTAAACAATAAAAATCGCAAGGATAAACGTTGCCGTTGCCCTCAACTACAAACTGACGCGAACAATAACCGTTCATACCGCACTGTTCGGCGTTCTCGCCCAAAAACAAACGAACGTAATTGTCAAACTGTCTAATGCTGACGTACTCGCCTTTTACGTAATCTTTTACGTAAAGATTAAACAACCTAATCAAAAACGAAGCATATTGCTCGACGGTCATATAAAGTTCGCTTTCACTCTTATCGCCGAACGGGCGCAAACAAGGAATGAACTGTAAAAATTTGATTTCTTGACTCTTGAAATATTTATATACAGCTTCAATATGATCCGCCGTATAACCCGTTGCGACAATCAAAACGTTGAAATCAACGCCGCGTTCTTTGAGCAAATCCATTGCGGATTTAACTTTAGGAAAAGTATAATTCAAATCGGCGTCCAATCGAAAACGGTTAGCGTTTTGATCTCCGTCAAGACTTAAGCCCAACAAAAATTTATTCTCCGCGAAAAAATCCGCCCATTCGGTATCAATCAACGTGCCGTTGGTTTGTAAAGCGTAATAAATCTTACAGCCTCGCGAATTATGCTTTTTGACCAATGCGACGAAATCTCTAAAAAAGTCTTTGCCTGCAAATAGCGGCTCGCCGCCTTGAAAAGCAAAATAGATACTGCCGCCGTCGCAAAACTCAAGAGCTTTTCTAATCAAATTCTCCGCCGTACTTAGCGTCATAATTCCATAAGACGAAGCCTCTCGAGATTGCGCCACTGAATGATAGAAACAATATTTGCATCGCATATTACATATACTCGACGCAGGTTTAATCATAATGGATAGGTCTTTTTTCATAAAACTTTTAACCGCGTTTTTCCCCGTTCAGCGTAGTATAATACAAGTTATAATCGGTATTGCCGTCGGTATAATAAGCCTTGCTTGAACCTCGGCGGTTTTTAGCGAATTTATTTTCCCACTGCTGCATAGTATCTCTAAAATCGCTCGCAATAAGCGGGAACATATCAGCGCGTTGATAGTTTTCGCCCCAATCGTCGCTCAAACAAATCAGCCAATTTTTTCTACTCTTATCGGGGAACGCAGGATTATCGTTTTGCATTTGTTTGAAATATTTCCAAACAGTATACGGCTGCGCTTGAATAAAATCGTACTCTAGCGCCATCTCTTGAGTTACCGTGTAGGTTTGCGTAACTCCCAAAGAATTGATTATTTTCACTTCGCTGCCGACAATCATATCCAAAGCGTCGCTTTTGGAAATAGCGTACGATACCGATTTTATTTTTTCTCTTTTCATATAGAGAATAGGTCTGCTTTTGCCGTGAATAAATTCGGTGGTGTTGCCTTGCTCGTCGGGAATATAGAGAGAGTTCATTGATACGCCGTCTATTTCTCTATCAAACGGCATCATATTGTCATATACTTGCCCGTCGACCAAACCTTTAATTCCGCAAAGTTCGACTAACGTCGGGAAAAGGTCCACGTTTGTTGCCTGAGCGGATACCGTCGTACCCGAATTCATATATTGATTATTGCCGTATCGAATATAATACGGGACTTTTTGTCCGCCCTCGTATGCCGTATATTTACCGCCTCGCAAATCATCGGTCGAGCCTTGCAAAGCGGGACCGTTATCCGACGTAAACACGATTACGGTATCGTCCAACACGCCCAATTCTTGCATATTATAGAAAAGCTCGCTGAGGTAATAATCAAATTCCGTAACGCAATCGGCGTAAATACCTGCGCCTGTCGCGCCTTGACCTACCAATACTTCGTTGCCCGTCTTTTCCCATTTATGGTTACTGTAATTATATTTATACTCGGGTTTTTTAGCCGGACTGCCTGCATAGATAGGAGCGTGCGGCCACGGCGTAGCGTAATAAGCAAAAAACGGCGTGCCTTCTTTATACGTTTCGTTGTTTTGGGTAGCTTCTCCTTTCACTACGGCGTCTATCCAGTCGTTGATGGAATTATGGCAGTACTGAGTCAGCTTGGTTTGATCTATTTTTGTTCCCCCGTCGACAATCTCGTATCTACCGCCGCTTTCTTCTACGTAATAAAAAGGCGTCATATCGTTTACGTAGTGCGAACCGTAGAAATAATCAAAGCCTTGATTGGTGGGAAGATATTCTCCGTAATCGCCCAAATGCCACTTGCCGAAACCGCCTGTAGCGTAACCTGCATTTTGAAATACTTCAGCAAGCGTAATCTCGTCACCGAGCATACCGTCCGCGTTGCCGCCCATTTCAAACGAGTTGAAAAGCCTTGTGAAACAAACTGGCATAGAAGTAGTTACCGTAGGATAAATGACGTTGTCGGCGTAACCTCTATACGGATATCTTCCCGTGAGCGTAGCAAATCTAGACGGCGAGCACACGGAATAACTAGCGTAGAAGTTGTCGAAAGCCACGCCCTCCTGTCCAACGTAGTCCATAGCCGGCGTACTGTATACGGTATTGCCGTTGTAGGACGTATCGCCGTAACCCATATCGTCCATCAAAATGACCAATACGTTGGGCGATTGAGAATTTACGCCGTTCTTATCGTGATAATCGTTGAGAGCCTTGAGATATTCATCTTCTCCGCGCGATATATCTTCGGCAATGGGTTTAGCGCGCAAATTGCACGTAAAAATCAATGCTATTGAAGCAAGAAAAAGCGCTAGCGAAGTGATTGACGCAAGCGATCTTCCGCATTTCTTATTATATAATTTTTTGCAAATCACAAACAAAACGGTTACCAACGCAACGCAAGGCAACACGATTAAAATATTGCCCAGCAGCCTTGTAAAGAAGTTACCTTCGCCCTGCCAAAGAAAATTATCCGTGTTGACGAAGCCGTCTTTTCCCGTAGACAATGCGCCCCAGCCGCTGTCCGCGCCCGCCACAATATAAAAACTTGCTATAGCGAATATAGGCAAAGCGTAAGCAATCAACAACAGTTTGTTGAGTCTTGCTTTGAATACAACGTTGATAAATATTACCACGGAAACGAAGCATAAAAATACCAAATTTATAAGCGTAATTAAGTTCAGCCCCACAATCCATTGGGTCAAAACGAGCGCAACCGCGATAATCACCAATGCAAGCGAAAATTTGTTGTTGGCGCTATTAAATTCAAACTTCCGAGATTCAGTTTTGTCTTTTTTCTTCATATTCCTCACCTTATCAAAACGACGATAGCTTTTCGACCGTCAAAACGTTCGTCGCCGCCTTTTATTAAAATCTATTTAATTATATCATTAATACCTAACTCAATGCAACGTCTTGCCGTAATAATTTTCTAACGTCAATACGTTATTTAAACTGCCGCCGCTGTAACGCTAAATAAAACAACCGAGGTAAAAAAGACCCGCTATTGCAGGTCTTTCGTGTTGCGGCATACAACGACGTCGCTAATTTATTACATAGACTAAATCATTAAATATTATCTTTGACTCGTAATAATGCGATAATTTTAAAACAGTGCCAAAAGTTGAAGTTTTGGCACTGTTTTAGTAGGACGCTTTTCCATTCCTACAAAAATATGGCGACCCGAAACGGGCTCGAACCGTCGACCTCCAGCGTGACAGGCTGGCGCTCTAACCAACTGAGCTATCGGGCCGTAAAAACTTAACGCTAGCGTTAAGTTTAATCAAATCGTTTGTTTACGGCTTTAATCTATTAGGACCGCGGAACAGGAACGTCACGTCTTTTACGCTAGGCAAATCAAAAAGTTTGACCAACGTCCTCGTAATTCCCAATCCGAAACCGCCGTGCGTAGGCGCGCCGTATCTAAAAAAGTCCAAATATTCGGTCATAGTGTCGGGATTGATACCGTTTTCTATAATGTTTTGCTTTAAGTTGGAATACCTATGCTCGCGTTGAGCTCCGCTCGTAATCTCTATCCCTTTGAACAGCAAATCGTACGTCTTTGTCAACTCGGGCTTCTCTTCTTGTTTCATTGAATAGAAAGCTCTTGCTTTGGCAGGAAAATCGATTATGAATACGAAGTCGCTATTGTATTTTTCCTTGACGTATTTACAAATCAACTTTTCGCCGTCAGGATCCAAATCGCCCTTTAGCGCGCGCGGAACTTCGTAATTCATTTCTTCTTTAAGAATTTTATACGCGTCCGAAAGCGAAATTCTTGGTATGCGGTAATCTAGCGATACTATGTCTTTATCAAAATAGGTTTTGTATTCGTCGTTGAATTCCGCTTTGATACCGTTGATAATATAAGAAAGCAACTCTTCTTCTATATCCATTACGTCGTGATGCGATTCAATAAAAGAAACTTCTACGTCTATGCCCGTAAATTCCGTATCGTGTCTAGACGTGAAGCTGGGGTTTGCGCGGAAATACTCGCCTATCTCAAAGGTCTTGTCAAAACCTGCCATCATACTCATTTGCTTGTAAAGCTGCGGACTTTGCGTAAGATAAGCTTTTTGTCCAAAGTAATTTTTTAGCTCGAAAACTTCGCTACCGCCCTCGCTGGAAAGCGCGGTTATCTTCGGGGTATGAATTTCGATAAACCCGTTTTTATTGAAATACTCTATTGCAAGCCTTTCAAACGCGGTTTGAATACGGAACATAAAAACTTTCTTTTCGTCGCGTAGATCTATCCAACGATAATCCATACGCAAATCTTGCGCGCTATCGCTCGCAACAGGCAAAACGTCGGCTATACTCATAATTTCCATTGCGGTAGGATAAATTTCTTTGCCGCCGTTCCTTACGTAAGTAGAGAAAACGCAATTACCTTTGACCGCAACAAAGCTATGCAACGTCAACTGCTTAGCAATCTCGTAAACTCCGGGGCATTTATCTTTTTCTATCGTTACTTGAACGAACCCCGTAACGTCGCGTATTACCAAAAACATTATTTTTTTGTCTCGAATTGCTTCAACGTAGCCTTTAATAAGACATTCACCTTCAACGAGGTTTTTAATATAAGTTCTTTGCATTTCCAATCGTCCGCCTTTATTCACTTATCAAGTTTTATATATTTTATCACAATAACCCTAGCAGGTCAATTTTTTTCTTTATATTCCGAAAAATTCTATAGCTTTATAGCTGTCTTTGCCTATTTTAATTCGCCCTTTGCGCGCGGGAAAATTTGCGTATCGCGAATATTGCCCATACCCGTAACGTACATCAAAATTCTTTCCAGTCCCAAGCCGAAACCGCTGTGAGGCACGGAGCCGAACTTGCGAAGATCCATATAATTCTCGTAGTCGCTCACCTTCATCCCCCTGTCGTTTATAGCTTGCATAAGCTTGTCATAGTCCGCCTCGCGCTCGCTGCAACCTATAATTTCGCCTACGCCGGGAACAAGCAAATCGGTCGCGGCAACAGTCTTGCCGTCCGGATTTTGTTTCATATAGAAGGATTTTAAATCCTTAGGATAGTTGACGACAAATACGGGTTTGTTGTAAACGATATCCGTCAAATATCTCTCGTGCTCTGTTTGCAAGTCGCAGCCCCACTCCACGGGATAGACGAACTGTTTGCCGCTCTTTTTGAGGATTTCTATAGCCTCGGTGTACTCAACTTTTACAAACTCGTCGTCGACTACTTTTTGCAGTTTTTGCCTAAGTCCCGGCTCATAAAATCTCTCAAGGAGCGCAAGCTCGTCGGGGCAACTCTCAAGCACCGCCTTTATTATGTATTTGATGAACTCGGCGGCGATTTCGATTATGTCGTCGATTTCGGCAAAAGCCACTTCGGGTTCTATTTGCCAAAACTCGGCGGCGTGTCTAGTGGTGTTGCTGTTTTCAGCGCGGAAAGTAGGACCAAAAGTATAAATCTTGCCGAACGCAAGCGCCATTACTTCGCCCTCCAACTGTCCCGAAACGGTAAGTCCTGCGCTTTGACCGAAAAAGTCGTGGGCGTAGTACTCTTCTTCACTCTTGTATTTAGGCGCATAGCCGAGAGTAGTCACTTGGAAAATCTTGCCCGCGCCCTCGCAGTCGCTACCGGTTATTATGGGCGTATGCACGTACAAATAATCTCTCTCTTGAAAATAGTCGTGAATAGCCGCGGAGATTTTGCTCCTTATTCTAAACACCGCGTTGAACGTGTTGGTACGTACGCGCAAATGCGGCAACGTACGCAAATATTCAAGCGAGGTCTTAGCCTTTTGTATAGGATAATCCAACGGACAGTCGCCGAGAAGCTCAACTGATTGAGCGTTTATTTCAACCGCTTGATTTTTATTAAATGATTCTACGGCAACGCCTACGACTTTCACTGAGGACCCTACGCGAGTAGCCCCCTCCGCCAACGTCGGAATAACGTTTTTATCTATAACGATTTGCAGGTGCGCAAGCGAAGTTCCGTCGTTGAGCGTGATGAACGCCATATTTTTGCTGTCGCGGAAGCTACGTATCCAACCGCAAACGGTCACGTTTGTATTAAAAAATTTCTTCGGCGTAGAAATCAGTTGTTTAATATCCGTATGTTTCATTTTGTCACTCCTAAATATTTTTATTTATACTTGTCGTTTTCTACTCATTCTCTAAATAAGCGTTTTGACATTAATATAAGGCTTTTTATATCCTTTGCTTAATAAACTATAGTATATTATATCAAATTGAATTTTATAAATCAACCGTAATAAGACGGCATTTAACGCGAATATTATTCCGCGCGCCAAATTCCGCTGGGCAAAATTTTATCAATCGGCATAAAAAAGACCCGTTAAAGCGGGTCTTTTTTATAAAGGTCTACTCTTCAAGCGGACTTTTATCGTTTTGATCGTTCGTTTTGTCTTTTTTCTTGAAAGATACCGAACACCCCGAGCACGAACAGCAATCGCCCGAGCAGCAACAGCCGCCCTTTCCGCTCTTTTTCGCCTTGATTTTGCGATACAAATACAAGCCGAAACCGCCTACGACCACGAGCGCGACTACTACTCCTACTATTACCTCTATTGCGTCAACAGCCAGCGTAAGTATCATTTCTCGTCCACCACCGATTCGTCGTCTACGGTTGCCGCAACCGCTACAGCCGCAGCTTTCGCTACTGCAATCGCCTCTTTCTTTTTGTGAATAAAGTGCGATGCCGTGAATATACCCGCGATTATTGCGGCGAATATAAATGCCGTCCACCAGTACTCGCCTACGAGGTAGATAACCATAGCGACGACGTACGAAGTCAGTATCCAAAACAGTATTGCCAACCAAGTGCGTTTTCTCGAGCCCAACTCGCTTGCCGCCGCGCCGACTGCCGCCATACACGGAACGGTGAGAAGGTTGAACGACATAAACGCAAACACGCCTGCCGTCGAAACTCCGCTTTCGGTCACGAATTCCGCTACGCTACCCGACAGCACTTCGATTGAAGAAATAACTTCTTCTTTAGCGATCAAGCCCGTTACGGAAGCGACTATAAACTTCCAGTTGCCAAACCCTAGCGGTTTGAACAGCCACTCGAACCACCCGCCGACGGTAGCCAAAATACTTTGACTTTCCTCAACCATATTGAACGTGAAGTTGAAGTTGAGAAGATACCATATAATTACCGTGGAAGCGGCGATTACAGTACCGGCTCTAAATACGAAGTGTTTGAGCTTTTGCCATATATGTACGCTTACGCTCTTCAACTGCGGCGTATGGTACGTCGGAAGTTCCATAATAAACGGCGTCACGCCTTTTTGCCCGCTAATCTTCTTGAGAAGCAAAGCGACGAGCATTGCTACCAAGATACCGACGAGATATACGCTGAATACCGTCAACTCTTCGTTCCAACCTACAGTCGAAGCAAGCACGGCGGCAAAAGCGTACCAAATAGGACTCTTGGCTCCGCAAGAGAAGAACGGCGCAAGCATAATCGTCGATTTTCTTTCCCTGTCGTTTTCAATAGTACGGGTTGCCATTATGCCCGGAACCGCGCAACCGAAACACATCAACAGCGGCATAAACGATTTGCCCGACAGTCCTATGCGCCTAAACGCCCTATCCATTATGAACGCTACGCGCGCCATATATCCCGTATCCTCGAGTATCGTGAGGAATAGGAACAATACCATTATTTGCGGAACGAACGAGAGTACGCCGAAGACGCCCGCTAATATACCGTCGCAAACTACGCCGTACGCCCAATCGGGAGCGTTTGCAAGCAACTGCGGTATCCAACCGCCCTCTTCTACAACTTCTACTACCGCGTTTCCGTTTTCGTCTAAGACTACCTCGCCGTTTTCATCCAAGACCTCTTCGACTACGCGTTCGCCGTTGACTACGTCAGCCAAAGCCTCGACTAATCCCTGCAAGAATACGCCCGGCGATTTTAGCGCGTTCGCGCCTGAAATATTGCCCTCTTCGTCCTCTTCGTATTCGGTATCCACAAACAGTTCGGATATCGGATCTACGTCCGCGAACGAGCCGTCAGGTATAACTACCGAAAGATACAGGAAGTTGCTGCTGAAAGTAATATGGAATATTGCCAACATTATCACTAGGAAAATAGGTATGCCCCAAAATCTATGCGTAAGCACCTTGTCGGCTTTGTCGCTAGGCGTAACTTTCGGCTTTTCTTTTTCCCGAGTTATCAAATCAGAGAATTTCTCGTTTATCACGCGATACCTGCAATCGGCTACGCACGACTCGAAATTGCCGCCGTACTTTTCCTTAACCTCTTGATTATCCTCTTTAATAGCTTTGATTTGCTCTTCAAAAGCGGCGTACTTTTTGGATACTATCTTATCTCCCTCGACGAGTTTTACGCTGTCGAAAAGTCTTTCCTTGCTATCCTCAAGAAGCGTAGCGACTCTTTCAATACTGTCTTTGAGAAGCGTATCGGAAATCAAAGATATAGCTTTGCGTTGGGTCTTATAAGTATCTTTTACGGTTTGCATAAGCTCTTTGATACCGCTTTGTTTCAGCGCGGAAATGCTTACGACGGGAACGCCCAGTCTTTCCGACAAAGCTTTTACGTCTATCGTTTCTCCATTCGATTTCAAACAGTCCGCCATATTGAGCGCTACGACGATAGGCATACCTATCTCCAACAGTTGCGTAGTAAGATAGAGGTTTCGCTCCAAGTTGGTCGCGTCGACGATATTGAGTATAAGGTCTGCGTCGCCCGATAGCACGTAATCTCTTGAAATTATCTCTTCGGGAGAATAGGGCGAGAGCGAATAAATACCAGGAAGATCGACTATATCTATCTTTATATCCGCCTTTCTATCTCTATACGTTCCTTCCAACTTCTCTACCGTAACTCCCGTCCAGTTGCCCACGTGAGCGGTCGCGCCGGTCAAAGCGTTGAATAACGTCGTCTTGCCGCAGTTTGGGTTGCCCGCAAGCGCAATCTTTATTTCGCCTTTCGCGCTATTTCTTTTTTTCTTTCCCATTAGTCTACCTCTACCGTGATTTTGCTTGCAACGTCTTTATTCATCGCAATCCTGCAATCTCTTACTTTGACGATAACGTCTCCGAAATTAGATTGCATAAGCGTAATGTTACCGCCCTCTATGATACCTATATTTTGCAACCTGTTTTTAGTCTTTTCGTCGGTGTCGATCTTTACTACTTTTCCCTGTTTGCCGATCGGCGCTATTATCAACCTCATTCGCTTCTCCTTTTACAAAATGTTACTGCTCGCTAACTTTTAGAACTAAAAATAAGCGATGTTGTTAGCCTACGCTAACATTATATCGATTAGTATTATCTATGTCAAGAGTTTTTCACGCAAAAAACCTAAATTCTACAAATTATTTTAAAGAAGGGATTGCGGCGATTGACTTTTGGTCTTACGCGTTGGCTTATTTACGCTTTTCGGTATATGATATTGATTGAAGACGCGTTTTATTCCCGCCTGTCCGCAAATATTTATCGCGGGATTTTCGCCATATTTCTTTGAAATGTCTATTGATATAGAAAGTCAATGGATTTGAAAATAAAAAAGACGGGAGCATACTCTCGCCTTTTTAATTATTTCAATAAAACCATTGCGGTAAGCTATCGTAACCGTTGTGTTAAACTATCGTAACCGTCGCTGTAATGCTATCGTAAGTGGTTCAATTATAAGAATTTAGATAATTAAACGCCTAACCGCTTTTCTCAAAGCGACGAATTAAGATAATTATTTATCTTTTCGAAGCGTATACCCTTCTTTAGTGTCGAGCACGGTGTAGCCGAGGTCGGCAAGTTTGGCTCTCAACGCGTCAGCCGTGGCGAAGTCTTTAGCCTTCTTTGCGGCATATCTTTCGTCGGCAAGCTTGCGTATGTCGTCGGAGATAGGCTCTTCGGATTGCGCTTGCGGTTGCGCCTTATCCAAAGAAAGTCCCAAAACTTTGTCAAACTGCAAAGCAAGCTCGTATATATCCTTGCTCTTAGGTTCTTTTACCATAGTCCAAAGCACGCCTAGCGCAAGCGGTACGTTGAGATCGTCGTTGACCGCCTCGTCAAACTGCTTTTTATATTCGGCTAAGACGTCTTTGTCCGTGGCGTTTGTTCCGGCCTTATGTTGATAAAGCGTACTTAAAAGCCTTGCGTAAGAGGTCTTTGCACCGTCCATTCCCTCAAAAGTGAAGTTGAGTTTTTTCCTATAGTGCGCGTTGAGGCAAAAGTATCTATAATCGAGCGGCGCGTAACCCATTTCTTCGAGCTGACTTATCCTGTAGACGTTGCCCAAGCTCTTAGACATTTTGCCGTTGTTGACGAGCATAAACTCGCTGTGTACCCAATAATTAACGGTCTTGCCGCCCTCAAGAGCTTCGTTTTGCGCTATTTCGTTTTCGTGGTGAACGGGTATCGCGTCCACGCCGCCGGTGTGAATATCGAATCGCGAGCCAAGGTATTTCCTGCTCATAGACGAACATTCAATATGCCAACCGGGATAACCCATACCCCACGGGCTTTCCCACTGCATAATATGCTCGGGTTCGGCTTTTTTCCAAACGGCGAAATCCGCAGGGTGGCGTTTTTGACTGTTGACCTCTACTCTTGCGCCGGCTTGCTGTTCGTCAAGACTGAGCCTTGAAAGTTTGCCGTAATCGGGAAATTTGGATATATCAAAATAAATACCGTCGTCAATCTCGTACGCGTAACCCTTGTCAATCAAAGTTTGCACGTCCTTGATCATCTCTTGAATATGGTCAGTAGCTTTGGCGATAACTTCGGGTTTGCCGATATTGAGTTTTTTAAAGTCCTCAAAGAAATAGTTGGTATAAAACTCGGCAATCTCCCAAGGCGATTTCTTTTGTTCTCTCGCCGCCTTAGCCATTTTGTCCTCGCCCTCGTCGCCGTCGGAGAGAAGGTGACCTACGTCGGTTATGTTCATAACTCCTTTGAGTTTGTATCCGTCATACTTGAGTACGCGGCGGAAAGTATCCATAAAAATATAAGTACGCAAATTGCCTATGTGCGCGTAACTGTACACCGTAGGTCCGCAACTGTACATAGTTACTTTGCCCTCGTTGATAGGCTTGAACTCTTCCTTTTGTCTTGACAACGTATTATATATTTTCAACATATTATATACTCCTTTTTTAGCTTTACTATTCGCTCTGTCTATTCGCATTTATACTGTTTAGACCGTTTGACAAAATCTACTTATTCGACAACTTCTCGTCGTATCCCTTTTCAAGCTCTTGGATTTCACGTTCGATAGCGTTGTCGTTGGGCTCTTCGTCAACTTGGTTTTCCTGCACGATAGAATACTTGCAAGACTTTAAGCTCAAAGCTTCTTCGAGTTTTTCTATGCGGCGGTTAAGTCTTGCGAACTCCTCGAGTATCGGGTCGGGAAGCTTTTGGTCAATGTCGTCAACTCTCACGTTGTTGAACTTGACTACACGTCCGGGCACGCCTACTACGGTCGAATTTGGCGGGACGTCCTTGAGTACCACGCTTCCCGCTCCTATCTTGGAATTATGTCCTACCGTGATCGGACCTAAAACTTTAGCGCCTGCCGAAATCATAACGTTGTCCTCTATAGTCGGGTGGCGCTTGCCGGTATCCTTGCCTGTTCCGCCGAGCGTAACCCCTTGATAAATCAAGACGTTCGTTCCTATTTGTACGGTTTCTCCAATAACGACTCCCACTCCGTGGTCAATAAAAACTCCGCCCGCGATCTCCGCCGCCGGATGAATATCTATACCCGTCTTTCTTCTCGTACCTGCCGAAATGCATTGAGCGATGTACTTCATTTTATGCGTATAAAACCAATGCGCAAACCTGTGCCTATACAACGCCTTAAACCCGCCGTAAGTGAAGAATATTTCAAATTTACTTCTCGCAGCAGGGTCTTTATCGAGCGCCGCTTGCAAGTCCATTTTAATTTTTCCCATTTTACCTATTTCCTTTTAAAATAAAAAAGAGCAACCGTCTTCAAAGACGATTGCTCGCGGTTCCACTTTGATTGAACGGCAAAAAACCGTTCCTCTTGGTTGAGTTTTAACGCAACTCCCACGCGCGGTATTTCCCCCGCGGGCAAACGATCCGCACTTCGTTATCTCTTTTCGAAAAGGCTTTCAGCCGTCGACCTTTTTCTCTGCGCCCAAGTTGAATAACTACTCTTGACCGTTTATAGCCGTATTACTTTCATACGTATTATATGATAAATATCTTTTTTTTGTCAACTAAAATTGACCGAACAAAAGAATAGTCGATTTGACGAAACTTTCGTTACTCCGTCCTCAACGCAACAACCGGATCTCTCTTGGCCGCAATTCTCGCAGGCACAAGTCCGGCTATCGACGTCAAAGTTATACTCAAGAGTATCATCAGTATCGCGTGCAGCGGGTTCAACGCGCATATACCCGTTATCGTCGCTTCAAGCGAAGTAATAATCAAGTTGATAGGTATGCTCAAAATATAGGTCACTATCACGCCGATAAGTCCCGCGGTGAAACCTATGATGACGCTTTCGGCGTTGAAGATATTGGACACGTCGCGTTTTCTTGCGCCCAACGAACGCAGTATGCCTATCTCTTTGGTACGCTCTACTACCGAAACGTAGGTGATGATACCTATCATTATCGAAGAAACGACTAGAGATACCGACGAGAAGCAAATAAGCGCAATAGTAATTATTCTAATTATTTGGTTCATCATACCAATAAATATAGCCGCGCTGTCGGTGTACTTTATTTGGTTCTTCTCATTTTCGGGGTTTGCGTTCCAAGCGTCTAAGTCGGCAAGGACGAGCGCCTTGTTTTCAAAAGTGCTGGGATAAATGCTTATAGCGGTAGGAATATCGCTTCCGCCCAATGCCTGCATAACGGTTTTGTAAGTTTGAACGGTACTTTCGCCGCTCATAATGCCCATAAAATCGCTGGGCAACATACTCTCGCTGTCAAAGTTTTCTCCCGTAAGAACGTTGTAGTCGCACTCTTGTTGGAACTTAACGATTTCGCTGTCTTTAGCGTCGGCGCGAAGAAGAGCGGTCAGCTCTTGAGTATGGACTATACCTGTAGCCACGGGCGAATACTCGCTTCCCTCTTTGGGTCGCAAAATGCCCACGACGGAAAGTTTGTATACTCCGTCCTCTTCGCCAAGGTCTTTGATTTCGTCGTAGCTTTTCTCCACGAAATAAGTTCTGCCCGTTTCTTGATTTATCGCTTGCTTATAGCGCGCGGAATTGTTGGGAACTTTAAACGTTACGCCCTCTTTCCTAGAAGTGCCTAAAATCTCGTCAAAAGTGCGGTCGCGAGAAATCAAACTGCTCGTATCCATTCCCTCATACTCGTCTATCAGTCCATCGAATCCCATACCCGCAAAATATGACGAAAGAATCGTATTCGAGCTGTCGACGACGAGCATAACCTCGGTCGGGCTTTCGGGATACTTGCCGCCGATTACGTCAAAGGCGCTTTCCATATACGTTCTATCGCCGACGGCTTCTTGCCAGTTGACCGAAGCCCTGTCGGAGGACATTGCCGCCATACCCGATTTGCCGACGTTCTTGCCCTTGATATTGTATACCGAATAATCGTAGCCGTAGTTGTAATAAACGCTATCCACGTAACCGTTATCCTTCCAACCGACCTTTTTATCGTCCAAGTAAGCGATATAATTCTCGTTGATATCGTTGGGCGTAATCATTTCCATAAGAATTTTAGACAAGTTATACGAATAGACGATTTGACTTGAAGTATACTTATTTTCCTGCGAACCGTTCATGACCGACATATAAGTCGTCATCATACTTTCCATACTCATAGTATTGCTGGTTATTGTAATCGGATAACCCGAAAGCATCGTCCTTTGCATATTCGCTACGTAATTGGAAAAACCGTTGGAAATGGCAAGCACCAAAGCTACGCCTATAATGCCTATACTTCCCGCGAATGCAGTCATAAACGTCCTGCCTTTCTTTGTCATAAGGTTGGTAAACGAAAGCTTTATCGCCGAGAAGAAAGACATAGAAGTGAGCTTGAGCTTGTTTTTCCTCTCTTTCTTAGCCTTACGCTTTTGAAATTCGACCTTAACTTTCTTCTTGTTGCCACCCTCGTCCGCGCAGGTTACTTCTTCAAGCGCAACCGCTTGCTTGATCTCTTCGCTTTGACTTTCTACAGCGGCTTGCGCGCCTTGTTCTTCATCGGCTTGGTTTTGCTCCGAAATACTTTCGCTCGCGTAAGGATTGCTGTCGTCGACTACTTCGCCGTCCTTTAGCCTAACGATACGGTTGGAGTACTGCTCGGCAAGCTCGGGGTTGTGCGTAACCATTATGATGAGTTTGTCTTTGGAAATCTCTTTGAGTATCTCCATTATTTGCACGCTGGTCGTACTGTCCAACGCTCCGGTAGGTTCGTCGGCTAATATGATGTTGGGATTATTAATAAGAGCGCGCGCAATGGACACTCTTTGCATTTGTCCGCCCGAAAGCTGATTCGGCTTTTTGTGGATATGGTCCTTAAGTCCCACTTCTTCAAGCGCCTTGATTGCTCTCTCTTTGCGTTCCGCCTTGCTTACGCCCGCAAGAAGCAACGACATCTCCACGTTGGAAAGCACGTCGATATGAGAAATAAGGTTGTAACTTTGGAATATGAAACCTATACGAATATTCCTATAGGCGTCCCAGTCTACGTCCGAATAGTGTTGAGTAGAGATGCCGTCAATAGACATATCTCCCGACGTGTATCTATCCAAACCGCCGATTATGTTCAAAAGCGTAGTCTTGCCACAACCCGAAGCGCCGAGTATGGACACAAACTCGCTTTGCCTAAATTCGAGATTAATACCCTTTAGCGCAGGAACTTTATCCCCGCCGCTTAGTACGTAATCCTTTTTAATATCCGTAAGTTTAAGCATTTTCCCTCCAACGAAGCCGTATTCTTATTTTATGAAAATCGTTCTCTTCGCGTGTGTATTATACGTGTACAGTTTATAATTTTTTTTGCCTAAAATCAAGAAAATTTTCCATCCGCAAATCAAGTTTTACATATTATTTAAATATAGTATGGGTTTTGTAAAAACTATGAAAATTCTAAGCCCGTTTTATTATACTAATAATTTACTTAATGGCAAAATTTGCCAATATTCTCGTCAATCGGCTGCTCCCGCCGTATATTTAGCGAGGATATTACCAATACTCCAAACAATACGAAGTAAATATAAAAGGAGAAAAATTATGAAAGAAAAAAAGAGCGAGAAAAACAAACTCGACAAAAAAATGTCAAGCAACTTCGACGTGAACGGCGCGTACACCGGATCTCCGACTTACGACGGCGACGACGCCCCCGTCCAAGACGCCGACGACCTTTGAAAAAAGAGGTAAATCTTTCTTTTTGACCGCGCATTTTAGTAGTTTTGTACAAAATATAAGAGATTTTAGCAATTTTGTACAAAATTACTTTAATTCACTTGTATTCTAGAACTTTCTATGCTATTCTATAGATACTTAACAATATTCGGGTCATAGTATCACTCCTATTTTCACGATTTTCTTGTTAATTAACAAAATAACACCGCTTTTTAAGGAGATATTGCTATGCCTACCTCTATTACTTCCGACTACCATTTTATGGCAAAACTCGCAAAAAATAGAATGCTTAAAGAGGGAAAGTCGCTCGGCGCATACAAAAACCGTACCTTCCCCGTTTCGGATATTGACTTTTACTACAACGTTGTCAAAATCATACTTGCCGCGCAAAAAGTCTACAATCCTATCTCTATACTCGTAGGCAAAGACCTCGAGCAAATTCCCAACTCCGACGAAAAGCAACGCACTGTCTTTCAAGTGATCAACAAATATTCGGAAGTACGTTCCGTCTTGAAGAAAGAATTGTTGATTGCCATCCGCGAAAACCGCCAGTTTGAAATAAAAGATATTTCCGTCAACCCTTGCGAACTTCTAGCGCGAATGTAGGGTTTTTGTTCGGCGGAAAGGCAGTCTAGTCAAGACTAAAAAGTATCTTTTCCGCCGACTAACTATTTGCCTCACGCTCCACGTACATAAAGTACGCCTCGGTTCGCCAAACGGTCATTCGACAAAAAATCTATCTTTTTATCCCTTGACTATCTACCTTACCGCCGAACGAAGTGTAAGTTATTCTACTGATACCGCCAACAAGTATTTTCTTTTTCAATATACGCTTTCCCCACCGTACTAAGCACTTTCGTACCAAGAAGCTTAGTAATTTAAGTCATTCACCGCAAAATTTGTTACACTCTCGCTATGAAGAAAATAAACTTTGCAATAAATCTTAAATACGCTCGACGAGCAAAAGGTTTTACTCAAGACAAGCTTGCCCAAATACTCAACGTTGACCAAACGACTATTAGCGCTTGGGAAAAAGGCGTTTGCGAACCTAGTCTTGATATGCTAGCTAAACTTTGCGATATTTTAGACGAGTCTTTCGATTCCCTACTTTCCTAAGACAATGACCGCCCAATCTGGGGGACGATTACACTTACTCGGTTTGGGCGATTAAGTGGGATTTGCTAAAATAACCTACATATTTTTGGAGCCTCTTACTGTCGAATCTATAATGCGTTACGCCAAAAAATATGTGCGCTTATTGGGCAAACCCACTTATAAGCAAATCTTAATACGATAGGTATACTTCCCTACTGCTTTACTTCCTTTTACATTATACACGAGAAGTTCTCGTATGTCTACTGTTTTACGATGTTTTTTCGTAAAATGTTTTTATGGACGAATATTCTATAATCGGAACAAGAATACGCGAACAACGAACGCTGAAACGTTTGTCGCAAGAAGAGTTGGGAAATATCCTCGCTGTATCTCAAGATACTATTTCTCTTTGGGAAAATTCCAAAAGTTTACCTCCCTGCGAAATGATTATTGCTCTATCTAAATTCTTTGAAATCCCCAGCGATTATTTGCTTGGTCTTTCGGATTATTAAATCCAATTAAAAATATGAAGAACGGGAAGCCTGCGGCTTCCCGTTCAATTTATTCTTCAGTCTTCACTTCTTTTTATTATTCTTGACACAACGTCCGAAGCTCCGTAAAATACTGCCATAATACGTACTTCTTTTGCTTCTTCAACCACTTTATAGATCAACGCAAAATTTTTTACTTCTACTCTTCGATACTCAATGTCGGTTTGAATCTTATCGCTCTTAAGAGTTGGCATAGAATAAGGAAAAGTTGAAATTCTTTCAACTGCTTCTATTATTTCGTAAAGTAAATTTTGCGCAGCCGCAGGATTAAATAGTTTTGTCGATATGTATTCAAGCGTTTCGGCTATATCCTCTTCCGCTTGCTTCACAATTACGCTTTTATATTTGTCCATATTTTTGCTTCAACTCCAAAGCGAAATCATCAAAATTTCTCATTTGACCTTCTTTTTCCTGCATTTCAGCTCTTTTTAACTTGCTTGCTAAAATAGAAATCGCCTCTTCGTCACTAGGCTGTTTGGGAATAGTTGTCAGCGCAAAAGGTATTCCTCTTTCTCTTATAGCGGCAAGCAAAAACATATTTACCGCAGTGGTCATATCCAAACCCATTCGTCCAAACAGCTCTTTTGCTTCGTCCCTTATTTCCGTGTCAACCTTAATATTTATATTGGTCTTCATTTCCTGCTCCCCCCTATTTCTATTATACTTTGATTATAGTATATTATGCTCCTATTGTCAATACAACGGCAATATTTTTGTACAATTAAAAAATTATATTTCTCATCATATACGTTTGCAACGCTTGACATCAAGCGTTTTTCTATTTATACTTATACCAAACTTAATAACGTTACAAGGTTGTTTTGGCGATTCGCCATACATTAAAAAGGGAACGGAGTGAAAATCTTCGACAGCCCCCGCTACTGTAACGGCTACGAACGCTCGTTGTCACTGAAAAATCGGGAAGAGAGCGCAAAGGTTTGAAGCCGTAAGTCAGGAGACCTGCCTGTAACATAGATAGACGGATTTCGGCGGGAAGTCAAGTCATAGCCTTGCTATACTCGCCCTTTTTCTTAAAGGGCGTTTTTATTTGCCGCGCTTTCCTCTATCTTCTCAACACGGTAAAAATTATATACAAAGGAGATACAAAAATGAAAAAACACATAAAAGTCATTGCGGTAATTTTGCTTTTGGCAACGCTATCGCTCTTCCTCTTTGCCTGCGGCGGTCAAAACGACACCGAAGGCAACGCAACAATCGTCGTCCTTGACGGCGACAACACCAAGGTCTATTCCGTAGATCTCGCCAAGCTCCCGTCAGGCGATTCGCAAACGGGTCTTATGGCGGTCTTGGACTACCTCAAGGAAAACAACGGCTTAACTTACACCTCGCAAGACAGCGCCTACGGACCTTATCTCACGCAAGTCAACGGCATTGAAGAAAGCTACGGTACTGAAGTCGGCTCTAGCGTATTCGTTGCGCTCTACACCGACGTTGAGAGCGATATCGACGTCAGCGTTGAACCGACAAAGATTACTTACGACGGCAAAGAGTACGTAAGCAGCGGCAAAGGCGCAAGCTCTATGAGCGTCAAAGCGGGTTGCACGATAATAATAGCTAAAGGCACTTATTAAAATGAACGTCTCCGCGCACCGCAATCGCGCAAAAAAAATTGCGCTAATAGCAATGATGACAGCCGCGTTGGAAGGAGGAAAACTCGCTTTGTCCTTTATCCCCAACGTGGAAATCGTCACGTTGCTTTGCGCGGTGTACGGCTTCGTTTTCGGTTGGTCGGGAATAGTCGCAACGTATCTATTCGTCGGCGTGGAAAGTTTGATTTGGGGTTTTAACACTTGGGTAATAACCTATTTGCTGTATTGGCCGCTAGTAACGTTTTGCTTTCTCTTGCTCGGCAGGCGCAATATTAAAAACCGCTTTATCGCAACTTTACTAGCGGTTGCACTTACTGCGTTTTTCGGAGTATTAAGCTCGCTTGTCGACGCGGGATTGCTTCTCGGATTTCAAGAAGGCTTCTTCAAAAGATTCGCCATAATCTACGTAAGAGGCGTTGTCTTTTACGTTATACAAATGATTTGCAACCTAGCGTTGTTCTTGGGAGTTTTCCGCCCCATTGTAGATAGAGTATCCAAGATTTATCAACGCAACGACTTACGCGGACGGTCTTAAACTCACTATCTATCAGTTCTCCAAGGTTTTTTTGTTGCGGCGAACTTATTAATATCGGAGATTTGTATTGACTTATTTCTTTTTGTTGGACGTTGCGCTTGATAGTAAAATCGCTTAGAATTAAAAACGGGAAGCAAATGCTTCCCGTTTTGTTTTACGTTTGTCGCCGCCCTATTCCGCGAACACGCGGAAATCAGGTCTTTGCGCACTAAGCCGTCCTAATCGTTTCGATAGGCTTCTTCCTCGACAACCTATATACAGGCACGAAGCTTGCTATCAAGGCTACGCCTACGCTGATAAGCAACATCAGTCCTATTTGCCGTATGCCGAAGTTGAGCAGCGTTATTTCAAAGCCGTAATCGTTTCTCAACATTCTATTCAAAAGCGTGCAGCCTACTAGACATACAACGAACGCTAATACGAAGTTTATAAGCGCGATTATCAAGCTCTCGCTGAAGAATATCGAGAACACGTCGCTCGATTTTGCGCCGACCGCGCGAAGTATTCCTATCTCGCGTTTCTTATAGGATATGGATACCGCGATGTAATTGCTCAAGAGCAACATCGAGAAGACTGCCAAGCCTACGCCTATCCATAAGAATACTTGACCCAACATCTCCAACATTTCGGTTACTAAATCCATCATATAGGTTACGCCGTTGCGCATTTCAAAACATCTTGATTCGCTCTCGTCAAAGTGAACGTCAATCAACGCTTCGACCGCCGACCTGTCGGTAGGCATAGGCGCAATAAAGAACGCGTATACCAACGGCTCGATGGACTGCGACTTTTCATAAGCGGCGTTGTTTACGAGAATACTTTCTCTATTGGACAAAAAGTTGCCGTTCTCGTCCATACTCGGTTTGGATAAGTAAATGCCGACCACCTTGTAGTTGCCTTCGGTCGACACGCCATAACTAGCCGCGTCAAAATACAAGCTCATCATATCCATTTCGAATTTATATTCAACGTTGGCAAGCAAGAGCGAATAGTATAACTTATCATATTCGTAACTTACTGCGATTGCTCCGCAATCCGCGCCTACGGCGTTGGTTCTATAACCGCCTTCCAAATATACCCAACCTTCGTCGCTATAAGAATAGAATCCAATGCTATCGGTGTTGACGTAACCGACGTATAGGCACTTGAGTTGATCGTCGGTCAATCCGTTGACGCTCGTCGGCACAGTCATTTCTTCATCAAACGTAGCGTTTGCGCAATACTGGTATATTGAGGAAGAACATCGAGCTAACTCTTCAATCAAACTTCCAGCCGCTTCAGCGCCGTATTCGTTCTCAACTTCCTTTAAGATAGCTCTAAATTTAGCGACTTGGCTTTGCGTAAGCGCTTGCGCAGCTTGCGTTAGACCTATGGCATGCCTCATATCGGAAATTTCGCCAAGATTTTCAGCTGTTATTCTCACGATACCGCCGAAATACGATTGATCGAAGTTTATCTCTACGTTGTTGACGTTAAATTCGTTGCCGTTGAGATAGTTGAACAACCAATAACAATCCTCAACGGATACCACGTATTCGTTGTCGGCAAGCGTTGAGCGAGCGTTGCCGTCCACCCAAAGCACTTCGAGTTGGTTCAACGCTTCGTCGTTTGCAACGTAGGTGAACGAACTGTAAACGCTTGTCGTTCCGCCTTTGCTTTGGAATAGATTTATACGACCGGGAGCGTAATTTCCAATCCCCGACTTACTAGAGGTAGCGGAATTATACAGCTCTTGATAAGCAGCCGAACTTACGTATATCAACGAATGATAGCCGTACGTAAAATACTGCTGCATCTCCATCTCTTTAAACATATCCATTATATTGCTAGAGCCTTCCTGATCGGACGGCTTGTATGCGGTAAATCTTCCTGACGCGTCAGCTTTGGAATCTACCACGCCGACGATTTTCAAACTCAAACTACCATTGGAGCCGTAATTATCCGAACAGTACAAAATCGGCTCCAACGCCAAAAACTCTTCGATATTTTCAAAGCTGTCGCTCTTGATTATCTGCACGTTTTCGCTGTATTGATCGCCTGAGATAAGTCCGCCGAGAGCTATTTGTTCATATACGTATTTGGTGATTACCACTTCGTCTATCGCTCTAGGCATACGTCCCGTAAACTCGCCGAAACCGTACTCGTCAAACTTCGATTCGCTTGCCGTCAAAACGCCGTTTATAGATTGAGTGTAATAATTAGAATTGTTGTTGCCGTACAGCTTGGTACTGTCAAAGATGGGCAATTTATAGTTCGCCGCCAAAACGCTGTTGAACTTCATACCCGTTTTTTCTTCAATTCGCTCTAAGTCTTTTGCCGAAGCTCCATCCAACGAGCGGAAATAATCGCCTGTATCTAACTTTGTGGAGAATACTACGCTGTCGTAATTGCTGTCCATTACGGAGTTGACCGTGGTGGTCTTTGCGTTGAACGAACCTATCGTATCCGCCAAACCGAACATTGCAAAACTTACAAAACACAAAAGTATCGTGATAAACAACCTAAACGGCTTGTTACGCAAGGAGCTTGAACCTATCTTGAAAGCGTGCGAGAACGGAAGCTTGGAGCGGATAAACTTGCTCGATCCGTCGTACTTCGCGTTTTCTTTCGTAAGCATTTCGTTGTCGGTATCCCTGAATACCTCTTGATTGCCGTCTTGATCTATTCGAGCGATTTGACAAAAACTGTTGTTGGATTTTTCATCCATAGATATAATCGTATCGCTTGAAGCGTTGTCTATGTACTGCTGTATCTTTTTCATATCCGCGCTGGTGAGCTTGTATCCCTTGCGAATATGGAAAATTTTGTTGTCGACTAAGCTTACGCCCTCGCTCTCTTTTTCCGATTGCGCGGTTTCTTTGGTAATATCCGAAATGACTTTACCGTCGGCAAACTCTATAACTCTATCGCCGTAATACTCGGCAAATTCTCTATCGTGCGATACGACTATGACGAGCTTGGTCTTGGACAACTTTTTGAGCGTATCAAATACTTGCCTGCCCGTATTCGAGTCAAGCGCGCCGGTAGGTTCGTCCGCCATTATTATTTCAGGCTCTTTAATAAGCGCTCTCGCGATTGCGACGCGTTGTTTTTGACCGCCCGAAAGTTCGTTGGGTTTACGGTTGCCGTAACCCGCCAAATCTACCTCTTCGAGTATCGCGTTGAGCGCGTCGTTGTCGGCTTTCTTGCCCTGCAACTTCATTGCCAAAGCGATGTTTTGTCCAACGCTGAACTCATTGAGAATGTTGTACTCTTGGAAGATAAAACCGATAAACGTATTGCGGTACGAATCGAAATCGGCTTGCGAGAAGTCCTTGGACGATTTGCCCTTGATGACAAACTCGCCGCTGTCCGCTACGTCAAGTCCGCCGATTACGTTAAGAAGCGTAGACTTACCGCTACCCGACTTACCGAGAATGAATACCAAACCCGTATCCGCAAACGAAAGCGAAACTCCGTCCAAAGCCTTGACAGGAACGCCTTTCTTAGGACGATACGTCTTTTGCACGTTTCTAATCTCTAACATATTTCCCTCATAAACTTTTTAATTATATTTTAATGTTTTTATTATAACCGATTATTCTTGCGCTTGTCAAGCATAGCGGCAAATCAAGTAAAGCCTTTGTAAGAGGCGTGAAAGTAAAATTAATTCGTCACGTAGCGAATAAGTAAAGAGCGAAGCATTGGGTTAGCAAGCCGACGGTAGCGACTTGAGCGAACGTAAATATCGCACAAATATAAATTGATATATTAATTAATATAGTATAGAGGTTTTTGCTAATAAGTGTGTCTTCCGTTATTACTGCCATATTTTTTAGCGAAACTTGGATAAAGTACAAAGTATGTTATACCAAAAACTATGAGCGTAATAATCGTAAAACACACTTAACCGCCCAAGCCAAGTAAGGAATTTCTTAAAATGATAATTAAGACTACTCCGTTTAAAATAGTCACCTTGAGCGTAGTCGAAAGGTCTTATCTTTTTTTACCGTCAAAAAACTACGTTCGCTTTGTTACGCTTCATTCAATGTGACGATTAAACTTCTAACGGACTTTTCTATTGTTGCGTATAAGCATAGAGGTAAAGAGCGAAGCATTGATATAGCGAGCTAGCGACAACGTCTTGAGCGAGCGTCAAGGTCTATACCGTTTAAAAAAATATCTAGAGTTATTCCTTAGTCGGCTGAAGCGGATAAGTGGGGTTTGCTAAAATAACCTACATATTTTTGGAGCCTCTTGCTGTTGAATTTTAGATGCGTTTCGCCAAAAAATATGTGCGCTTATTGGGCAAATCCACTTATAAGCACAATCCTCAATACTTAATTATTCAAATCAATTTATATTAAATTCAAAAAGTAATTTAGTAGAAAAGAAAAAGCAACTGTTGGCGGTCGCAGTAGAATAACTCGCCCGCCTTGTTCGGCGTAGAGGGGGATTTACAAAAAGTAAAATAGAGAATTTTTCGTTGAATTGCATTTTGAGAGCCGAGTCGTACTTGCTGTACGATGAGCGTGAGCAAAATGTTTATTCGGCGGAAAAGGCGCATTTTAATTTTGCAAATTCCCCTCTACGCCGAACACAATCGAAACACAACTACGCTAGAGTCGTCCTTCAGTCCCAACGCCTTAGCCTGATTGATTATCTCGTCACAAATTTGCTGAGGATTGAGCGTAGCTAAACAGTTGAGAATGTGCTTTATTCCGCCGAGCGTGAGCGTTTCCATAATCCCGTCGCTGAACATTACGACCATTTCGCCGACGGCAATAAGCTGTCGCTGAACTTGCGGAGTCGCTTCCTCGACGATACCTAAAGGAAGAGCGTTGCTGTCAATAATTTGTATGCTGTCAAGACGTTTGATTAGGCTTTGTACTCCGCCTTGCTTGATAAAGTCGACGATACCAAGTTCCAAATCCACCACGCACATATCTAAAGCGTTGAAGTTGTCCTTGGATACTACGGCTAGAAGTCGGTTGACGAGCATAAGCGAATTTACGTTGTCGAAGCCTGCGCGGTAGTACGAACTCACCATATCAAGCGCAAGCTGACTTCCCTCTCTCGCTGCCGCGCCGGTACCCATACCGTCGCAAAGCGCAATCAACACTTTGTCGTGCTTCAGCTTTGTCACAACGTACGTATCTCCGCACGCTGAGGAATCGGGTTTTGTGCAAGCGGCGGTAGCGTAGGTAATTTTGTATTTAGCAGTGTTTATGAAATTAAGACAGTACCTGCCGTCGGGAAGCTTTCTCTCGTCTTTCTTTTCGAGCGTAGCGCCTACGAGCTTGGACAAAACTCCCGTCAACGCTTTCTTGTTCCTGTCGCCCTCTCTTACGATTAGCGAAACGGTATGCTTGCCGTTTTTGACCATAGTCATTACGTCCGAACATACAATGTTGTTGTAGCCGAGTTCTTCTACTATTCTCGCGTCCAGCCTATCGTCGATATTGACGGCGCTCTTTACCTCTTCGCCAAGACTTGCAAGTATATCGCTTACTCCTAAAAGCTGCCCCGATATAAGCTTTTGGTCGACTTCCATTTCCTTGCCCGAATTGTACTTCACGTCGTACGCCAAAGCCGTGCGATTGCACGTCGAGAGCAACGTCGGCAACTGTATACATTTTGACGATAAAAAAGTCGGCAAGTCCTCGAGCGTAGCTTTGCCTGAAGTCAAAACCGTACGCACGACTCCCTCTATCAACGGCGAAAGTTCGCCGGCTAGAATATTTCGGCAGTAGTCTTTGTTTATGCAGTTGCCGCAAACGTTTAGCGTTATTTCCTGCGCTATGCCGGGAACGGCTTGTACGGGCGGAAGATAGCGAATAACGTTTTTTGCGTATATCTCCGACATCTCGTAAAATACGCCTGAAACCAAATTGAGCCTAGAGGCAAGCTCACGCCGCGAACGGTTGACTAGCTCTTTGGCGCTCTCCCTTCCGCCGCTCGATTTGAAGTACGGCAGTTTCTTCATAAAGTTGTTGGTAAAACAAGTCGTGACAAGCACGCCTACGGTAAATCCTATTAAATGTAGATAATACAAACCCGGGAATATCCTAAAATAAAGTCCGCAAATTATATGCGTCAACACCGCGCATAGTCCCGCTATCCACTTGTTGACGGAAAAAAGATAAGTCGTCAGGAATATCAGCATTATCCCGCCCGACATCGCCAAAGATATATTTGTAAGTCCGCCGCCTACGGCTATAGCGCTTATAATAACAATGCCTTGCGGCAAGGAAAAATTGCGATAAAGATACGGTATCGCAAGACCCAAAAGAAGATAGAATATCCTAAAGCCGTAGATATCTATCGCGTACACGCCGTTGGACAGTATCGTCAGCAGTACGAATCCGCCGACTATCTCGTCGCCGCTGAGCCGCCTGCCCACTCCTCTCACGCACAGCGCGTAGCATATAGAGCTGCTTAAAAGCGCAACCACTACAATACTCACGAGATATACTCCGTATTCTATCTTGAACCCCCTCGTCAAGTCGACTACGGCGAGCGGCAAAACGCATATAAAGGCGTAGATTATCACCGCGTAAAGCCTCATAGGTTTTGCAAACAAATAATGAAGATATTTGGCAATCAACATCACGACTATAGGTACCGTCGCGTAAATTATCCCGTAGAGAGTGTGGTCGCAAATAAGACAAATCGCTAAATAAATACAACTCAATATCGCTATATTGAATCGGCAGTAAATCAATGCAATAAAAAGAGCGAGGGCGTAACCTTTGTAGTCCCCAACGATTTGAGCTTGCTGACATAAAAACGTCAACAACGCTATCAGTATGTAAGTTCTCGCTTGCTTAACCGCGCCGTTTATCTTCATAGCGAATATATAATAAACCTTGCGCGAAATCGTAAAATCTTCTATTTAGTCGAATTTGAACGACTTTTGATAAATTTCAATCTCCGCGTTCTTCAACGAACTTTATTTGCCTATCCACCGCATAGCCTTTGACCAAAGATATCGGCAAATAAAACGCCGCCGTCCGCCCCCGCTTTACGCTTTCGATTTTGCCGTACGGGTTGATACATACGCATTCGTCGCAAAACTGCGCGAGTACGTACCTGCCCGTCGCTCTAGCCAAAGTCCTTGCGGCGTTTACTCTTTCTTTGTTCAACGTCGTGGAATTAAGACTGAATATATACCTACAGCCGTCGAAACAACCTTTCCAAAGCTGCGGATAGCAAACGTCGCTGTCGACGAAAAGACATACCTTGCCCCTACTCGTCAAGTAGCTTCTTACCGTTTTGCCCTGCTCGTAGCCTTTAATAGGATAAATCTCGTCGCTTACTCCCAAAACAGTTCCTTTGTCTACCAGCATCGAACAGTTGTAAAGCCTATCTTCTATCTTTGCGCGCATACTTACTATAAGAATGATTTCTTTATCGCGGCTCAAAGTAATAAGCTCTCTAAATACGTGCGAATAGCCGTTAAGCTCGGCGGGCAAATCCACCATCCCCGTAATCTCTCTAGAAAGTATAACCGTATCGTTGGGCGAAATCAATCCCCCGTACTTTCTCAAAACTTCGTCGAAATCCATATCGGAAAAACAAAAAATCATATTGCATTATATGTAACGCAATACCGTCGTGACACTCTTTTATTACTGATATTTTATCGCTCTAAAACGTCGGCTTAAAGACGAAAAGGAACGCAATCGCGTTCCCTCGTCATTTTGAGCGTAGTCGAAAAAACTTTTCGCAAATTATTTCTTATACTGTCTTTGTTCTTTCAAATACTCGTTGTACCTATCAATTTGGTCTTCTCTTAGGTCTATCATTTGCTTTGCCATATTGTAAGAGTCTTGATCGGCTACTATTACTTCCGTTTCTTTGACCTTTACTTTTGTTCCGTCCGAGTTCTTCCTCAAGTCCTTAAAGTACTCGTCTTCCATCTTGAACAAAGCAACCGTCGTGTCTTTCTTGACGGTAAGCTTTATAAGCGGATTAATCGAGGACTGTCCAAGTAAGATATAGTAAGTCGATTTCTTCTCCTTGCACTTCTCTTTTGAGAGAGCGTAATCGTGAAGCTTGTCGAAGAACTTCTTTTGCTCCTTGCTGAGTTTTGCGTAAGCTTCGTCGATAGTAAGTCTAGGAGTTCTTTCCACCGCGGGAGCTTTCTTCTCCGCAGGTACTTTTACTATTTTCTCAACGGGTACTTCGACCTTTACTTCCTTTACGACTTCTTTCTCGACTATCTTTTCAACCGGTACCTCAACTTTCTTCTCGACGACTTTTTCGACGGGTACTTCGACCTTTTTTTCTACTATTTTCTCAATCGGTACTTCCACTATCTTTTGCTCAACTGGGCGTTCGCTCAAATCTTTGATATGCTTTGCAAGCGTTTCCTGATTTTCCACGAGCTGTTCTAAAGTATTGGCATTAGGTTGCGAAGCCGCCTCTTTCTCAAGAAGTTTTTCAATCAGCTTTTCTTGATTGCGCATCATTTGCTCTACGCGTTCGTCGCTCTTTTTAGATTGCTCTACCAGCTTGCGATTTTCTTCTTTACTTACCTTTATCTCCTCAGCGAGTAGTTTAACCGCTTCGTCGTTGGACGACGCCTGTTGCGGTAGCATTGCCTGCATACTCGGCATTAGAGCGGCTACAGTTTCGGTAATAAGTCCCTTGATATGTTCCGCGTCTATAGTTATGTTTGTACCGCCGTTGCCGCCCATAGCTCCATAAGGCTGATAAGGTCCGTACGGCATTCCGTATCCCCCAAACGCTCCGTAAGGCGGATAGCCGTAAGCCTGTCCCGCTCCGCCAAACTGCTGATTGGAATTTCCGCTCGCGTCGCCGTCCTGAGCGCCTGCTCCCGCATTAGGATTAGCTCCGCCGAGCATAGACATAAACATCATCTTCATTTCTTCGTTTTGTCGTCTATTCTCTTCGTTTTGACGCCTATATTCCTCGTCGCGACGGCGTAATTCTTCTTCCAAACGCGCCATTTCGCGGTCGTTTGAAGAGGTGTTTGCGTACTGTTGCGGTTGTTGATATTGTTGCGGAGTATACTGCTGCTGAGCGTTTGCAGTATTCGCTCCCGCGGCAGCGTATGCCATCGGATTTCTTGCAAAGTCCGCTTTCGCTTCGTCCAGTTCCTCTTTTGCTTTCTTGTACGAACTCTTCTCTATTATCATAAAGATCAGCGACAGCACAGCTACGCCCAAGAGCGTAAACGCTAGTATCGTCCAAATCTTATAGTCAAGTCCCCACAGCGTTTCCCCTGCTACAAACAACGCGTAAGCGGGCGTATACTTCTTCTTTATCTCTTTCTTTATCTTCTTGCGCTTACTTGCGTAAGACAAACCTTTTGCCGTGAACGCTAATATCAAAATTATGGATACTCCGCCAACTATCAGCTGCCAGTATTTTTGCAAGAACTCAAGTACTTTGTCCTTAAAGCCAGGCTCTTCTTTGTCGGCGTATGGGTCGATAGTCTTAGACAAGTCTACTTCTTCGCCGTTCTTATCGACAATAACGTAATCATTGCCCGCGCCGTCAGGCAAAATGACCTTTACTCCGCCGATTTCCGTGTCATCGGTAATCTCGTCGGGATTGAGCGGATTGCCGTTTTTGTCGTAGTACTCGTACTTGACGTCGCCTAGCTCGTCCTTAAGTTCGGGCGGGATTATCAATTCCGGCGGGTTCTTGGTAGTATCCCACTCAAGCTGAACGTTTTGTTTGTACGTAAACGTCTTGCTCGTATCGCCTTTTATATTATACTTGCCTTCCACGTCGCTTGGGAAAGTTACTTTTACAGTGTACTCTTTTCCTCTCTCAAGATTCTCTTTAGCGACTTCATTATTATTCTCGTCGTAATACTTGTAGATAGGCTTCAGCTTGTCAGCTACCGATGCGGTGAGCGTAGGCGGATTGGTCTTATCGTTCCACTCTATCGTTACGTCAGTCTTTGTCGGCGTAGTCGGCGTTTCGGGCGGAGGATTCGGAGTACTCACGTCTGGCACTTCGTCCGGATTATCCTGGTCATACGACGGGTTGGTAGGACTGAACGGGTCTACCAAATCCGCATTTGAAGCTACCGAAAACTCCTTCCATTCGGTATCGTATAAACTGTCCGTATCAAATCTCACGTTTCGTCTATAGTCTTCCTTTATCAACGCCTGTATTTGATACCTTTGTCCCGCTTGCAACTGTGAGAACGTAACCTCGTTTTGCTGCATATCCATTATTACGTAGTCTATAGCGTTTATTTGTCCATATTCGAGTCTAAGCGCAGGCGGCGTAGTAGTACTCCATATCGGCGTTATGACCGCAGGCGATATCGTCATTGTGAACTCGTTTTGACCCGTTATCTCATACGAATTCATATACGCCGTCTTGAGCGAAATACGTACGGTATAAGTTCCGACGTCGACAGGTCCTGCGGATAGTTTGTCATATCCGTCATAGTACTCTATATCAAAGTACGAGTTGGTCAATGCCGCTCCCGTTACTTTTACCGATATATATCTAGATTGCGTATTATATTCAAACTCCGAATTGACAGGCGCAACCTGAATACTTGTCAGCGATACGCCTAAGTCGCCCACTCTAAACGGTTTGGACTGCGCGTTTGCGTTGGAAAGGACGTAACCGCCTGAAGAATCGGCAAGCTGCACCCTTGCAACGTAATATTTAGCCGAGTCGCTTGACCATACGAGTCCGTCAGCCGTAACGGGCGCAACGTCGGATTTTACTACTCCGTTCGTATCAGTTTCGTAATACAAATATTGCACTACGCCTTCCGCCGCAGGGTCTACCAATACGGGAATACTAAAGTTTTTGTTCGGGTCGGGATGCGCTACGTTTTTCCACGCCGACGTGTCTATCGTTGCCGATACTATTCTCCATTGCTTTGACCACTCGAAAGAACCGATATATGACGACGGGTCGTCTTCTACAGGCAATTTATAGTTGCCCTGATATTCGCTTGATAGCGTAAACTCTACCGACGCCGTTCCGCTTGCTCCAACTTGATTGCCTACGTTGAGAGTATAGTTCTCGGCAGGAGCAAGAAGTCCGGTCGGTATAGTCTTTTCGTCTAGTATTGCGTATACTGAAACGTTTTGACCGGCGTAAGGAAGTTGACCGTCATACAGCCAGACGGTTTTGCCCAAATTAAATACCGCTTGCGTTATCTCCCACTTTATTACGAATACTATATCGTCATCAGCCGTAGTAACTCCGCTTTTTCTCAAAGTAAGAGTCGTCGTGTATACGTCAGCATTGACGCCTGGATTAATATTTTGCATATACTTGTTTTCCCAGCTTAGCCCGTAATCGTTTCTCGTAGTCGAGTTTGGCACGATAACGTAACCCGAAGGTATTGACGACGAAACCCTAAATGTGTAAAGTCTTGCGTCATATTTTATTACTTTATCGGGCTTTTCTAAAGCAAAATCAATTTCTACAAGTTTACTGCCGTCAGTTGGCATTTGCGCGTCTTGATAGTAAGTCGGCACGATGTTGTTGCTCGCATAAAGCTGCCACCTTAGCGTAGTCGTTTGCACCGCTTCTATTTTAAGCGTGGTAGTAGTCGTTACTTTTACGTCGTATACATCGGACGATACTTCCAAAATCAAATTATATACCGTATTTACCGTCAGCCTGCTAACGTCCAAATCCACCGTCAATTCGCCGCCGTCCGCGCTTGTTATGCTTACTGTTTCCGTCAGCGGGACGTCCGACCTCGTTCCGCGCGCCATTATCCTAAACGATAATCCGTATCCGTTTAGGATTTTATCAACGTTTATATCGTTTACTCCCACGTATACCGATATGTTCGCGCCTTGCGAGAATACTAGCTCAGTCGTTTGCAAATCCGTTCCTTTTATGCTTAAATTTATGGGACTTGCATTTATCTTAAACGTCAAAGTTTCGCTTGACGGCTGCGTTAACCACCTATAATGGTCGGTATCTCTCAACTTGACGTTGAGAGTATAATCGCCTACTCCTAAATCGGCTGGCGTCGTAAACGACCAGTCGTCTTTGTCTAAATCTATATCCTCGTCCGACGTTATCTCTACTAGATCGTCAAAATAGGATATTCCGTTTGGTCTCAAATAATTGTCAATGAGTTCTCTATCGTAATCAAAGAAAAATTGCAACCTCTCGCCCGTAAATACGTTGCTATCCCCGCTGTCAGGGTCCCATTTGAGAAAAGTCAACGACTTTTTGAGCACCGTAAACGTTATTTCCCTATCTACAGTCGTACCGTCGCTCCATATTACGTTTTGGTCGTTTTCTTCTATTGTGAGTATTACCGTATACTCGTCAGGCTCGACCGTGTCGCACTCGATGAACAAACCGTTGACGTACTTGCCATACTTGACGCTTACGTAGTCTTTGTAATCGTCATTATACCAATCCGCTTTATCTAATGCCACTGCATCGGCAATAGTTAGAGCTTTGCCTGTGTACTCCAACGAAACGTCCTCGGGATCTTCAAGTTCCGTATAAAACGCCTTTGTTAGATTAAAGTGTATCGCAGGACGGATAGCAGCATTGACATTAACAAACCAAAATGCAACACCGCCGCCCGCTAATATACCGTGCGCAGCGTTGTAAAAATTAGTCCCGCCGGACCGAAACCAAGAGTTTCCCGACGAAATACGCTGATCGGCTGACAATTCCCAAATGCAAGTATCGGCGGCCACGTCAGTTGTGCCAACCTCCGTTAAGCTAGGTATCCAAATATAATCTCCTCCCCACGCCTCGTATACTATTCCGTCAAACTTTTGCCCCGGCTGAACGTTTGTGGCTACAGTTCCGTCCGGACGAGTAAACCATCCACTACTTAGCGCCCCTAAAGCATCGTTAGGTAGGTTATATTTATATATAGAATTTGTTCCCGAGTATAAACCGACTAAGCTCTCAGTTTGTTGATATGCTATCGACTTAGGCTGCGCCAAATACTTTTGCGCAAAATCTCCCGACGCAAACATACTAAACGTTGAGCTTGACAACAGCGTTTCACGCAGCAGGCTGTTGCTGTAAATTGCTTGTCCTTTTTTTCCTGTTGTAGATTGGTCAACAGTACCGTCGTCGTAATATTTTGTAGTGCCTAATCTATTTGTAAGATAAAGCGTTAGGATTACGTCCCCGTTTGTCGTCATAGACGCCACCGACCATTGTAGTCCGACTAAAGTCACTACTATACCGCTGTCGTTGGAAGTGACGCTACCGTTTGAATTGTGAATATTTGCGTTTATGTAAGACGCAGGCACAATAGTACTGCCAAATTTATTAGTTCCGTGGCTGTTTATATAAGATACTAATTGCGCTTCCGTCAATTCCTTATCTCCAAATAGTTTCTCCACTAAATCGTTGATTGAGTCGCGGTTGAATTTTTCAGCGCTTGAATCCCACAACTCGTTTACGTTTACCGCGCTTGTCGTATCCGTCAACGCTTGCGCTTGATTATATCTTAAACCTGATATTGCAAAACTCAACGATAAGCATAATATCAGTATTACGCTTAACAATATTGCAATATTTTTACTCTTCCCCTTTAATGTTTTATACATATAGCCTTCCTTCCTGTTTTTTACGTATATTTTCACTTCGCGCATTTAGATTTTCGACTGCGTTCTAAATGACGGTTTCTTTCTTTACTTCTTATATTTAGAATATAAATGCCGCTTGAATTTTCTTGTAATGCTAATACGGCTGATACTAGGCTATTACTTGGTTCAGTCAGGAAATGTGTACTTTTCCTGACTGGAAAATATTGCTTAAATATAAGCTTTATTGTATAATTATCGTGAAAAATGCCCGAATAT
>JAIEDA010000004.1 GCA_029068165.1 Clostridia bacterium | reverse complement strand
ATTGAATGGAACGTCAAGAAAGCGCTAATAGACCTATCCGACGTGAGATGGCTTGACGACGGAAAGTTGGAATATAAAGGCGGAGCTACGGTATACGCTGAGATAGACGCGTCGACGTTGCCAAAGGGCGTAGGACTTACGCCGCATTACGTACATAGAGAGAACGGCGGCGGTGGCGGCAATAGAGTCGGCGACGATGGAGTAGAAGAGGTATACTTTACCGTCGACAACGCCAATTACGAAGTTCCGACCAAGGGAGATACTTCGACTTATAAGTTTACCGCGACGACGGACTTGAACGAGTTTGAATGGGAAAAAGACTTTGAAGTCGTACCTGCGGAAATAGACTTGACGTGGACGAGCGTAAAAATAAAGGATAGCAACGGAGTAGAGTTCTCAGTCTTGGTACTCAAGGATTATCAAGACCTTACGGACAGCAACGCGGTAATAACGTATTTGTATTACGAAACTGACAGCAAATACAATCTCATATCGGGAGCAACGCCAAAGACTTACGACCAAATCGTGGTAGACGCGACGAACAGGGCTTACTACAAAGCGTATCCAGTACTCAATAGCACGTACGCAAACGATTACAAGCTGCCGTTTGAAGAGGGAGATAACGGACTGTATTCAAGCGGATTCGTAGTGGGCGGAGGCTCTACTGCGGCGTCAGTAGAATTGAACACCAACGTATACGCGTACAACGGTTACGGTGTAACGCTCGACCTCAAAATCGAGGGACAAGCGTCGAAGAGCGATTTTAATTTCGCGTACTATAAAAACGGAACTGAGTCGATACTCAACAAGCTGTCTATTGCTCCGGTAGACGTGGGTACGTATCTCGTAGTAATAACGTCAAAGAGCAGTTCCAACGTAGTGTTGTCGGGCAATACGAAGTTTGTATTTACAATCGAGCCTGCGGTCATTGAGATAAATTGGAACGAAAGCGCAAAGCCGCCGGTACTCAATTTGTTGTATGGACAAATCAAAGGCGTAGAATACGAAATAAGAGACGGCGACAATAATCCTGTAGCTTCGTTCGGTACTACGACTCCGACGGGAACGTACGGAATAAGGGCGAAGATCAAGACGGGACAGGAGAAGAACTTCATATTCGACAACGGCAAGACTACGACTGAATGGGTAGAGTTTAATTATACGCAAGGTACGACCGTATACGATCCAAACTCGCCGGACAACCCGTTCTATCCGCAAACGCCGAGCGAGCAACCTGACGCGCCGAGCGATGATACAACCAATCCGCCTGACGGTTCGAATAAGCCGACCGACATTACGATAGAGTGGAACGAAAAGACCAATCCGCCTACGCTTTCGCTTACTGCCGAACAGCTCGCGGAACTTGACCCGCAATATAAATTCTACGACTCCGACAACAACGAAGTTGCTAGAGCAAATTTAGTCAAAGGTCAAGAATACACCGTTAAGGTATCGGGCTTCAACGGAAGCGGAGCGTCTAAGTACAATATCAAGCTTACGCGCGACGGCGTTACATTTACTTATAAAGAGAACGTTCAACTTGAGTGGGATACGTCTAAGAACCCGCCCGAACTGATTATACCGCCCGAACTTAAGGACGAACTCGGCGACATCAAGTACGAGTATTTCGACAAGGACGGCAATCCGCTTACTCCTGACGATATAGCGGCTGGAGCGGTAGTAGATAGCATAAAAGTTATACTTCCCGACGGCGCGGGCGATAAGTACGTAATCGTCGACAAGAACGGCGAGGAAGTAGACTTGTCTAAGCCTCTCGACCCGTACGCCGATCAAGAAGAACCGAGCTTTTTGGATAAGCTCCGCGACTTCTTGCAAGATTACTGGCAAGTTATCGTCGGCGGAGTGTCGATAATATTAATACTTGCGTTTATGGGCAAGGGCTTGTCCTACGCAAGCAAACGTAAGAAGATAAAGAAACAAATCAAGAAGAACTATACTCCCGCATACGCAGTAGCGTTGTTTACGGCAGGAGAGAAGCTGTGGGGTATAGATTACAAGATATGGACAATCTTAGCGTTTACGCTCTTAGGCGTAGCGGTACTCTCGTTTATCTTTATGCTATTAGAGAAACGCGGATATAAGAAAGCGCAAGAGGAGTTGGAAAGCGCAAAGCTAGAGTACGCGAGAAATCCAATGGCATACGCTACTGCAGGGGCGAACGTGGCGAATGCTGCTTCTCAAGAGCAAGCGGAGAGCGTAAGTAGCCGTAAGCGCGATAAAGAGTTGGAAAAGCTAGAAAAAGAAATGCGCAAGCGCGAGGAAGAGTTGCGTAAGCGCGAAGAGGAAGACCGTCGTCGCCGTGAGGAGGAAGACAAACGCCGCGACGAAGAAGCTCGCCGTCGCGAGGATGAGTTTAGACGTCAAAACGAAGAGATGAAGATGATGTTTATGTCAATGCTCGGCGGCAACGGCAATCCACAGTACAACGCAATGAACAATCAGTATGACGAGGCGGCTGGCGCAAACGCAAACGGCGGCTCTCAAGAAGAGGGGGTAGGTCAACATTACGGCTCAGGACAGCCATACGGAGCAGGACAATTCGGAGCAGGACAATTCGGAGCAGGTCAGCCGTTTGGATATCCGCCGTACGGTTACACGCCTTATGGAATGCCGTACGGACCGTATCAGCCTTATGGAGCTATGGGCGGCAACGGCGGTACTAATATCACTATTGACGCGGAACATATCAAGGGACTTATTACCGAAACCGTAGCGGCTCTAATGCCGAGTATGCAAGCAATGCTGCCGCAACAGGCGGGAATTAACGACGAAGTGGTCAAACTCCTTGCCGAAGAGATAAAAGTGACAAAAGAGGAAAGCCGCAAAATAGCCGATGAGTCTAGAAGGAGCGACGAAAGAGTGGAAAAGCTCCTTGCCAAGCTTATTGAAAAGGAAGGACAACCCGTCGCAGTTGCTACGACAAACAACGAAGCTCTCGAACAAATGATGCGCAATCAAGAAAAGCTGATTGAAAGACTGCTTGAGAAAGAGCAAGCGCCGACGGTTGTTCAATCAAACGACTATGCGGCAATGGAGCAGTTTGCGAAGAACCAAGAAATGCTTGCTAAACAAATCAAAGATTTGAGCGAACGCCCTGTCGAGCAAAAGATTGTGGAAGTACCTGTAGAAAAAATCGTCGAGAAAAAGGTAGAAGTTCCTGTTGAAAAAGTCGTGGAAAAGATAGTCGAAAAGCCTATTGAGAAGATAGTCGAGAAGATTGTAGAAAAACCTGTGGAGAAAATCGTCAAAGTTCACGCGGAGAAGAAGTCTACCGCAGTGGAAAAGACGCCAAGACTTAACATCGACGAAGCTTACGCTAGGTTGAGCCGCGAGCAAAAGAAGTATTTCGATAAGCTCCGCGAGTACGCGCTTTCAAAAGAGAAGTGCAAAGAAAAGAAGTTGACCTATAATATCTTGCTTGGACAGTCCTCGGTCAATCCGCTAGTCAAGCTGACGGTTAAGAAAGACACGACTGTAGCGTTGTTTAGGATGGAAGACGAGTATTTCAAGGATATACGCCGCAACGCGGAAGGGTCTAAGATAAAAGTCAAGGAAAGCGAGCTGGTCGTAGCTGACGCGGAATCGTTTGAAACGGCAAAGCAAATGATAGACCTTCGCGAAGATCAAATCGAGCGTTACAACGAGTATCTAAAGGAGCAAAGAACCTATAAGAAATAACAGCTTTAGCGAAGCGTTTATACGAGAAAAACTAAATAGAATCGTCTAACAATAAAAGTGACGTACGAAAACGGGGGAACGCAATTTGCGTTCCCCCGTTGGGTTATAAGCAATTTTAGGATTACTCGGACAATTTCTTGTAGCCGGCGTATCTTTCCTTTGCCTCTTTCTCGTTGATTGCGAAGAGTTTTTCCGCAACTTGAGGTTTGGACTTAGCAAGTTGAGCGTATCTATTTTCGCCGAGGAGGAATTCCTTATAGTCGGCGGTAGCTTCCTTGCTGTCGAGTATGAACGGATTCTTGCCTTCTTCGGCGAGAGCGGGGTTGTATCTATACAGCTGCCAGTATCCAGCTTCAACGGCTCTCTTTTCTTCAAGCTGCGAGTTGGACATATTGATACCGTGGTTGATACAAGGAGCGTAGCAAATGATGAGCGACGGACCGTCGTAAGCTTCGGCTTCTTTCAACGCCTTAACGTATTGGTTCATATTAGCGCCCATAGCTACCTGAGCAACGTATACGTAGCCGTAGCTCATAGCCATTTTGCCAAGGTCTTTCTTCTTGGTGATCTTACCGCCTGCGGCAAACTTAGCTACCGCGCCGGTAGGAGAGGACTTGGAAGCCTGACCGCCGGTGTTGGAGTATACTTCGGTATCGAGGACTACAACGTTGATATTTTGACCCATAGCGAGCACGTGGTCAAGACCGCCGTAACCTATATCGTAAGCCCAACCGTCGCCGCCGAACGCCCATACGGATTTCTTGACAAGACAGTCGGTATTCTTGGATATGCTGGTGAGAAGAGCTTTTTTCTCAACGTCTTTCTCGCTCTTAGCCGCGTCGGCGATAACAGCCTTAATAGCGTCGCAGGCAGGCTTGTTGGCGATTGCGTCGTTGTAAGTTTCCATCCAAGCCGTGAACTTAGCGGAGAGATCGTCGCTTACGCCTAGAGCCATAACGGCCTCCATATCTTCCATAAGTTTAATTCTACGCTGATTGGTAGCGGTAAGCATACCGAAACCGAATTCGGCGTTGTCTTCAAACAAGCTGTTTGCCCAAGCAGGACCTTCGCCGTTCTTGTTTTTGCTGTAAGGACAGGTCGGAGCGGAGCCGCCGTAAATAGACGAACAACCCGTTGCGTTGGCAACTATCATTCTATCGCCGTAGAGTTGGGTGACTACCTTGAGGTAAGGAGTTTCGCCGCAACCTGCGCAAGCTCCCGAGAATTCAAAGAGCGAGCGGTTGAACTGACTTCCGATTACCGAGTCGCGAGCGATAGGTACGTCGCTGTTGCCGAAAGAGTCGGCGTAAGTCCAGTTCTCGGCTTGACCGTTTGCAAGAGCGTCGGCGAGCGGAGCCATAACCAAAGCCTTTTCTTTAGCGGGACAAATGTTAGCGCAGTTTCCGCAACCCGAACAGTCGAGCGGAGAAACCTGTATTCTAAACTTGTATTCCTTAGCCTTAGGATTCTTCATATCTACGGTTTTGAACGTCTTAGGCGCGTTTGCAAGATTTTCAGGTTTTTGAGCTACCGGAATAATACAAGCGTGCGGACATACGAACGAACATTGATTACACTGCAAGCAGTTTTCTTTTATCCAAACGGGAACTTTTACTGCGATACCGCGTTTTTCAAACTTCGTAGTACCGGTCGGAACTGAGCCGTCGGCGTGGTCGACGAATGCGGAAACGGGAAGTTTGTCGCCTTCTTGCGCAAGTATCGGAGCGATTACGTTTGTGAAGTATTTATCCTTCGTCACGGGTTTAACGACTGCGCCTTTGGTGGTCGTTGCCCAAGATTCGGGGTAGTTGATTTCTTGAAGATTTGCAATAGCGTTGTCGATAGCGGCAAAGTTCATATTTACAATCTTTTCGCCTTTCTTGGAGAAAGATTTAACTACGAACTCTTTCATGTGCTTGTCGGCTTCGGCGTAGTCGATTACGTTTGCGAGCTTGAAGAAGCAAGCCTGCATCGTCGTGGAAATTCTATTGCCGAGACCGATTTCGGTTACGACCTTAATAGCGTCGATATTGTAGAACTTGATATGCTTTTGAGCAATCATATTCTTCATCTTAGCGGGAAGCTGTTTGTCAAGCTCTTCCAAAGACCACGGAGAGTTGAGCAAGAATACGCCGCCGTCCTTGAGGTCGGAAATCATATCGTATTTGGTTACGTACGAAGGATTGTGGCAAGCTACGAAATCGGCTTGGTCAATAAGATACGAACTTCTAATCGGAGTGTCGCCGAATCTTAGGTGAGATACGGTTATGCCGCCCGACTTTTTGGAGTCGTATGCAAAGTACGCTTGAGCGTATTTTTCGGTGTAGTCGCCGATAATCTTTATCGAGTTCTTATTGCTGCCGACGGTGCCGTCCGAGCCAAGTCCGTAGAACTTGCAAGAAATTGCGCCCTTTGCCGAAGCGTCGATTTTCTCTTTGACTTCTATCGAAGTGTTGGTTACGTCATCGATTATGCCGACGGTGAAGTGATTTTTAGCTTGCGCGCTTTCCATATTGTCATAGATAGCGTTGATCATTGACGGAGTAAATTCCTTGCTGCCGAGGCCGTACCTGCCGCCCGTAACGGTAATATCTTTTCTACCGGTTTCGTTGAGAGCGGTGACTACGTCCAAGTAGAGAGGTTCGCCGGCGCTTCCGCATTCTTTAACTCTATCCAATACGGCGATTCTCTTTACGCTTGCGGGAATAGCGTCCGCAAACATTGAAGCCGCGAACGGACGGAAAAGTCTAACCTTAAGTACGCCGTACTTTCCGCCTCTAGCGTTGCGGTAGTCTACGGTTTCGCTGACAGCTTCCGCGCCGCTGCCCATAATAACGATAATGGATTCCGCGTCGGGAGCGCCGTAGTACTGATAAGGTTTATAAGCTCTTCCCGTGAGTTTTTCAACGTCCTGCATAGCCTCTTCAACGATTGCGGGAACCGCTTCGTAATACTTATTGCAAGCTTCGCGGTTTTGGAAATAGATATCCGAGTTTTGAGCCGTGCCTTTTTGTACGGGGTGTTCGGGGTTGAGCGAACGCTTTTTGAAATCATCTATGTATTTCGTATATTTCTTATCAACGAGCTTCTTCATATCGGCGTAGTCTATTACTTCTATTTTTGATACTTCGTGCGAAGTCCTGAAGCCGTCGAAGAAGTGCATAAACGGAACTTTTGCTTTCAAAGTAGCGAGGTGCGATACCAAAGCCAAGTCCATAACTTCCTGTACGGAATTGGAGCAAAGCATAGCAAAGCCCGTTTGACGGCAAGCCATTACGTCGGAATGGTCGCCGAAAATATTAAGCGCGTGGTACGCCAAAGCGCGGGCGCTTACGTGGAAAACGCAGGGCGTGAGTTCGCCTGCGATTTTGTACATATTTGGAATCATCAAGAGCAAACCTTGGCTTGCCGTGAAGGTAGTGGTCAAAGCGCCTGCCATCAGCGAGCCGTGAACTGCGCCCGCAGCCCCCGCTTCCGATTGCATTTCGGCAAGTTTAAGAACTTGTCCAAAAAGGTTTTTCCTGCCCGCAGTCGCCCATTCGTCGCAGTTTTCTGCCATAGGCGAGGACGGTGTGATCGGGTAAATTGCAGCAACCTCACTGAACGCGTACGCGACGTGAGCGGCGGCGGTATTACCGTCAATGGTCATTTTTTTACTCATTATATAGTTTCCTCCATAAAATTGGAATGTATTTTACTTAGATTATTATAATATAGGCGCGCGTAAATAGTCAATGGATTTAAATTATTTTTTGCTTCGTAGGACGGCGGCTTTTGTAGTTGGCTCGGCTTTGACTTGAGTTGGAAGCGTACGTTCTACAATGCGGCGAGCGCGTCAAAATGTACTCTCAATTTATTGTGTTTTTTTTGATTATATGATATAATACAAAAAATATTATGGGTGACTGTCGGGATATGGCTATTTCGCTTGAGAACGTTTCGTATTCATACAACGTCAACGACGCTTACCGCGTCGACGCGCTCAAAAACCTTTCTTTGCATATCGAAGAGGGGACGTTCGTCGCGCTCGTTGGACACAACGGAAGCGGTAAGTCTACGCTTGCCAAACTTCTCAACGGCTTGCTTTTACCGACCTGCGGCGACGTTAAGATATTCGGAAATTCCACGTTGGACGTAGACAAAATCTACGAAATTCGCAAGAGCGTGGGTATGGTTTTTCAAAATCCCGACAATCAAATGATAGCCTCTATCGTCGAGGACGACGTAGCGTTCGGACCCGAAAACCTCGGAATAGAAAGAAGCGAAATCGAGCGTAGAGTAGAATGGGCGCTTTCCAAAGTAGGTATGCTAGAGCATAGGAAGAGCACTCCGTTCAAGATGAGCGGCGGTCAAAAACAGCGTCTTGCTATCGCGGGCGTGCTGGCTATTCTTCCAAAGATACTCGTCTTGGACGAATCGACGGCGATGCTAGATCCTAAGGGTAGGAGCGAAGTTCTCAAAGTTGCGCACGAACTTAATAAGCAAGAGGGCATCACCGTAGTACACATTACGCACTTTATGGAAGAGGCGCTCAATGCGGACAGGCTTATAGTCCTCGACGCGGGACGAATTGCTTTCGACGATACGCCGGCGGAAGTATTTAAGCATTACGACGAGTTGAAGGCAATAAAACTCGCCGTGCCTTGGGAAACGCAACTTGCGATCTCTCTTAAAAAAGTAGGTATCGACGTGGGCGACGTCGTAGTAAAAGACGAGGAGTTGATAGATAGATTATGCCAGTTACTGTAAACAAACTCTCTTTTACGTATAGCGCTAAGACTCCTTACGAGAGAAAGGCGCTCAACAACATCAACTTGCAAATAAACGAAGGCGATTTTCTCGGGATAATAGGTCATACCGGAAGCGGAAAGTCGACTTTTATCCAACACTTAAACGGTCTTATCAAACCACAAGAGGGCGAGATACAAATCTTCGACGTCAAACTCACTCCTGATAAGCGCCCCAAAGTCAACTTGCGCGCGCTTAGAAGTCAGGTTGGTATGGTCTTTCAGTACCCCGAATATCAGCTTTTTGCCGACACGGTGGAAAAGGACGTTGCTTTCGGTCCTAAGAACCTAGGTTTGAGCGCGGACGAAGTGAGCAATCGGGTCAGACAAGCGATAGAAATGGTAGGACTTGATTATGAGGCGGTAAAGGATAGAGCGCCGTTTGAACTTTCGGGCGGACAAAAGAGAAGAGTTGCGATAGCGGGCATTATAGCTATGCGACCCAAAATGCTTATTCTTGACGAGCCGACGGCAGGACTTGACCCGTTCGGCAAAGAGCAAATACTCAATCTTATCAAGTATCTTAAGACGCACTGTTCGCCTACCATAGTCGTCATCTCGCACGACATTGACGAGATTACGAGATTTGCCAACCGTATAGTGGTTTTCAACGACTCGCGTATCGTCTACGACGAGCCTATGCAACAGCTTTTTAAGCACTCCATTCAGTTGCAGGCGATGGGTTTGGATATACCTAGAGCGGTCAAGATAGCCAACGCGCTTCGCGATAGGGGAATAGATTTGGGCGAGGATATAGTCACCGCCGAGGATCTTATGCGCGCAATCGCTCAAAGATACAACGAAAAGCATAGTACTCAAATCGATAAAGAAGCGTGCGTATTCGATATGTACGACTTTACGCACAAGTGGCTGACTTCCGAAGAGAGAGCTGCGCTTGAGGGCAAACCGGTCGAACCAGTTGAGGAAGAACAACCTAGCGGCAAGTTGAAACACGGCAAGCGTAAGACGCAACACGTGAAGAAGATTAAAAAGAGCAAGAGGGGCAAGGAATGAGAGATATTTCTTTCGGGCAGTATTATCCTGTAAATTCTTTTATTCATAATCTAGACGCCAGAGTGAAAATTTTGGTGACGTTGCTTTTTATGGTTTCGGTGTTTTTTATCGTGTCGTATACCGCGTTTGCGTTTATGTTTTTACTTCTTACGCTGACCATAGCCGTTTCGCGCGTGCCTTTTAGAATAGTAGCTAAGACTATCGAGGGCATACTGTTTTTGCTTATTTTTACGGCGTTGATAAATATATTTTTTACTTCGTCGGGCAACGTGCTCGTGCCCATTCGTATGGGCGGCAACGTGGTGCTCAACATCACCGATCAGGGTATAAACTTCGCTATCAAAATGGCGTTTAGATTTACGCTGTTGGTGCTCGGCTCGTCGCTGCTGACGTTGACGACTACGCCGACGGAATTGACCGACGCGTTGGAGTTTTTGCTCAAACCGTTAAAACTCATTAGAATACCCGTACACGACCTTGCTATAATAATGTCGATTGCGCTTAGATTTATCCCGGGACTCGTTGAAGAAACCGACAAAATAATGATGGCGCAAAAGGCTAGGGGAGCAAGTCTTGACAGCGGCAACTTATTCAAAAAAATAAAGGCAATGCTGCCGGTGCTTATTCCGCTTTTCGTAAGCGCGTTTAGACGGGCTGACGAGCTCGCCGACGCGTTGGACGCAAGGTGTTACAACGCCTCGTCTACGCGTACCAAACTCAAAGTCTTTAAGATTAAACCTATGGATATTTTCGTTTTCGTGGGTTTTGCGGTAGTTTTGACGGCGATATTGTTGGACAAGTACTTCGTCGGTAAATATGTGCCATCTCCCGATTTAGGCGGATTTGAGGTGCAAGGACTTGACGTGCTGATTTACAATTTCATTCGCAGCGTGGTAGAGCATGGCAAGGTATAAACTTACGCTTTGCTACGACGGCGGCGAATATTACGGTTTTCAAAGACAAAAAGATTTACCCACTATTCAAAAAAGTTTGGAAGAGGCGCTGTCAAAGCGTTTTCAGGAAGAGATAACGGTTTTTGCAAGCGGACGAACGGACGCGGGCGTTCACGCTGTTGCGCAAGTAGCTCATTTCGATACCGACAAGGAGTTTGAGCCGTCGGCTTTCGGTTATTCCATAAACCCTCTTTTGCCTAAGGATATAGCCGTGACTTCCTGCGAGCGCGTTGACGAAAACTTTCACGCAAGGTTCGGCGCGAAGAGCAAGACTTATCTCTATAAAGTGTGTCTTAGCAAAATTCATTCTCCGCTCAAACGCAAATACTACCATATATGTTTTTACGATATAGACGTTGAGAAGATGAAAACCGCTTGTAAGTATTTTATAGGCGAACACGACTTTAGAGCGTTTATGCTTGCCGACGACGAAAAGCAAAACACGGTGAGAACAATATTTCGACTTGAAGTCGAACAAAAAGGCGACGAGCTTTTAATATGGGTCAGCGGCAACGGCTTTTTGCACAATATGGTGCGTATTATCGCAGGTACGCTTATAGACGTAGGCAGGGGAAGAATTGCCGCGGAGGATATCCCAAAAATAATAGAATCGCGTAAGCACGTGGGGACGGGAAAAACCTTGGACGCTTGCGGACTGTATCTATGGTCGGTCGCTTACTAGACGACCGCTCTTGCTTGTTACGGGGCTTAAGTCAAGCCGAAGCGTTGAGAAGCGTAGTCGCAATATTATAAACTTGCATATGAAACGCGAGGAGAGATTAAATGCATAGGATAATGTTCGTATGTCACGGCAATATATGCCGTTCGCCTATGGCGGAATTTGTATTTAAGGATATAGTTGAAAGAGAGGGCAAGGAAAAGGAGTTTTTCATTGCTTCGTCGGCTACTAGCTGTGAAGAACTGGGCAATCCCGTTCATAGAGGCACGAGAGCTAAGCTTGCCGAGTTTGGAATAAGTTGCGAGGGAAAACGCGCGACGCGGTTGAAAAAATGCGATTACGATAAATACGATATGTTCATCGCTATGGACTCTTATAACGTAATTAATATGCTCAAAATTTTCGGTGAAGACCCAAATCGCAAAATTCGCGTTATGCTTGAATTTGTAGGTTCAAACGACGACGTCGCCGACCCTTGGTATACGGGCGATTTCGACAAGACGTACGAGGATATAAAAAAGTCGTGCGAGGCGCTGTATTTGACGTTTGGAGAATAAGGTATTCAGGTCTAGTCTATAAAGCGTAAATTATTGCTCGCTTCCTACGTCGAATAGATTGATAAACGATTGAAGCGCAAAGGTGCGATTGACGTTTTTTGGCAAAGCCAAGCCTACCGAGCGAGCTGGCATAGCGGGTTGTACGTCGACTTCAAACAGCGAGCCGTCGGAAAGTTTGTTGAGAGTATACTCCCTAGGTATACAACCTATTCCCATACCGGTAATTACCAGTCGTTTCATTAGTCCCCAACTGTTTATCTCTATTGCGGGTTTGAACTTAACTCCGTGACTTTCGCCGTAGTGGTCGATAGAATCCCTTGATACCGTATGCTCTTCCATTAAAAGCAGGGGATAGTTTTGCAAATCGCTGACTGATAGCGTTTTTCCTTTAAGGTGAGAAAATTTTTCGCCCGCGATAAATATATCGTTTAGATACTGTATCGATTTCTTTATTATTATATCTCCGTCAGCGGCAAAGGGGAGGTTGAGGAAGCCTATATCGCACTCGTCGGATTTCATAAGCTCTATGATCTTAGGCGATACATCGGATATAAGTTCTATCTTTACTTGCGGAAAGAGCTCGTTATAACGCACGATTTTGTCGGAAAGAATATATTGGAATATCGTTTCCGACGCGCCGATACGAAGCGTACCGATAGCGTTTTGTTTGAGCGCGGAGAGTTTTTCTTCCACGCCGTTGAGAAGATTTATCGCCGTTTCCACGTCGTCGAAAATAATCTTGCCGCCCTGTTGAGATAGCTCCATTCCGTGGTGCAACCTCTTGAAGAGGGGCGTATCGAGCAGCGTTTCCAACTGCTTGATAGATTGTGATGCGGCAGGTTGCGATATAAACAACTCTTCAGCGGCTTTGCTAAGAGAGCCGCACTTTGCGACGGTGTAAAACATTTTGTAAAGGTCTAAATCGATCATCTATAATTCCTATTTATGTCGTAATCGGATATCTTCGCAAAATACGGCTTTTTCGCCGCTTAAGCAATAATTACCGCTTATAGTATAAACCAAATAAATTTGATTTTCAACTATAATTAGGAGAATATCTTAGGCGTGTTAAGATAGCGCAAATCAAACTCGTTTTTTTGCAATCAGTTGTTGGTATACATTCGTTTATAGGGGTTGTCTACGTCGGGGAAGAGGGAGAGAAAATCGGCGTTGAGCAGGTATTCGGCGTTGAGTTCCTTAAAATACGAGCAGTAGTCCTCAATAATGCTTTTCAGTTCCTCAACCTCGCTTCCTTTGACTTTTTCTACGCGTATTTGCGAGGGGATAGCGTGGGGGAGCTTGTCGCAGCGAAGATATATCTTTCCGCCGTGCATACCCGTGCCGCAAAAGTTGTTGATAATAGGCAGTCCGTCGTCGTTTTGACCGAGTACGACGATAATGCCGCCGGCTTGATATTCGCCAAGGAAAGAGCCGGCTCTTCCGCCTACGACGATTATGGGTTTGAAGTCCATATAAGCTTTCATATGTATTCCCGCTCTATAGCCGGTATTGCCTTTGATATAGATTTTGCCGCCGCGCATTGCGTAGCCGGTAGCGTCGCCCGCGTTGCCGTGAATGACTATCATACCGCTGTTCATCGTATCGCCCGTGGCGTCTTGAGCGTTTCCGTATACGGTGACTTCGCCGCCGTTTAGATAAGAGCCGAGCGCATTGCCAGGAGTTCCGTTTATCAACAGTTTTTTATCCGAAAGTCCCGTAGCGATATAGCGCTGACCTACGCAGCCGTTGATAACGATATTCTTGTCCTCAACGCCGCGTATTCTCCTGTTTAGTAATTGAAAATCAGTCTTTTCATCGATATTTATGTTCATTTGCATTCTCCTTTACATATCCTCGCCGGCGTGTCTTATACCGAGGACTTTGAGTTCAGCTTCATTAAGACCTACGCCTCTAAGCATAAGCCTATTGCCTTTGAGCGCTTCAATAGAGTTTAGACCCATACCGCCCATCATTTCCTGTATTTCGTGATTCCAAGCGGTTAGCAGGTTGACGAGGCGCTTATAGCCGACTTCGGGGTCTAATCGTTGTACAAGTTCGGGACGTTGCGTTGCGATACCCCAGTTGCATTTGCCCGTATGGCAGTGACGGCAAAGGTGACACCCCAGCGCAAGTAGCGCGGCAGTACCTACGTAGCAAGCGTCCGCGCCTAAAGCTACGGCTTTGACAACGTCGGCGCTAGAGCGTATAGAACCGCCTACTACGATAGACACGCTGTCGCGTATGCCTTCTTGGCGAAGTCTTTCGTCAACGCGAGCAATAGCAAGCTCTATAGGAATACCCACGTTGTCGCGTATTCTCGTAGGAGCTGCGCCCGTACCGCCGCGATAGCCGTCGATTGCGATAATATCCGCGCCCGAACGCGCTATGCCCGAAGCGATAGCCGCGACGTTGTGTACCGCCGCGATTTTGACGATAATAGGCTTTTTGTAATCGGTTGCTTCCTTGAGCGTATATATAAGCTGTCGCAAGTCTTCGATAGAATAGATATCGTGGTGGGGAGCGGGCGAGATAGCGTCCACTCCTTTGGGGATCATTCTCGTTTTAGACACGTCGTCGGAGATTTTCAATCCCGGCAAGTGTCCTCCGATACCGGGTTTTGCGCCTTGACCCATTTTGACTTCTATAGCCGCCGCGGTAGAGAGGTATTCGGAATGAACGCCAAACCTTCCCGAAGCGACTTGCACTATCGTATTGCCGCTGTATTTATAAAAATCTTTGTGGAGTCCGCCTTCGCCCGTATTGTAGTAGATGCCCAGCTCTTCGGCGGCGCGAGCCAAACTCTCGTGCGCGCTGTAGGAGATAGAGCCGTAGCTCATCGCCGAAAACATTATAGGCATCGTAAGTTTGAGCTGCGGAGCGAGAGTGTCAACAAGTCTTCCTTGGTTGTCGCGCTTGATTTCCACGTCTTTTTTGCCCAAATATACAGTTGTTTCCATAGGCTCTCTCAGCGGGTCGATAGGAGGATTGGTGACTTGCGAAGCGTTGAGAAGTATTCTTTCAAAATACGTAGGGTTTTGACGGGGATTGCCCATAGAAGAGAGCAGTACGCCGCCCGTATTGGCTTGACGGTAGACCTCGTTCATAGTTTGCGCCGACCAGTTGGAGTTTTGTCTATAAGCGTTGTCGGACTTGACTATTTTGAGAGCGTGAGTAGGACAGGTACAAACGCAACGCTGACAGTTTACGCATTTTTCGCTGTCGGCGACGATTTTGCCCGTCTTTTTGTCGGTGTAGTGTACGCCGTTTGCGCACTGTTTTTCGCAAATCTTGCAGTTGACGCATCTATCGCTGCGGATTACTTCAAATTCCGCGGGAATATACATATCAGCGTTCATTATAGCGTACCTCCTTCTTTAAGCGTGTAGATTACGGGTTGACCGCCCGACGGGGAGAAAATCTTGTCAAGCTTTGGTTCAATAACTCTAATTCCGCATTCTTCGGAAGATATAAAGGCAAAGTCGCCCTTTTCCGCGCATACCATAGAGCGCAGCTTAAGTCTATCGTTGAGAGCCATTATTCCGCCGCTAAATCCGAATATTATAGAAAACGGTCCATTGATAAGCAGCGACGGGAAAGCTTTCCGCAGGAATATTTCTTTGCGTTTTTCCTCTTCGCTCTTTTCCTCGATAGTGCTCCAAAACGAAGCTGATATAACTTTCGCAATCTCTTGCAAAGTGAGTTTTTTAACTCTTATCAAGTAGTCGATAATATAGGTTATTACCTCGGTATCCGTTTGCAATGAGCATTTATATCCAAACATTTCGATATAACGTCTATTGGCGTCGTATGAAGATATTTCGCCGTTGTGGACGATAGAGTAGTCCAAAAGCCCAAACGGGTGCGCGCCGCCCCACCAACCGGGAGTGTTGGTTGGATATCTTCCGTGCGCCGTCCAAGCGTAGCCTTGATACTCTTCGTCGAGAAGGTAGAACTTGCCAATCTCTTCAGGATAGCCGACGCCCTTGAATATGCCCATATTCTTTCCGCTTGAAAAGACGAACGCTCCGTTGATTTCGGCGTTTATTTTATTTACGCACTTTACCACGTACTGTTCTTCGTCCATAAGCGAGTTGGTAAGACGTTTGGAAAGGGGATACAAAAAGTATCGATATATGAGAGGTTCGTTGCCGATACCTTTGACTTTGCGCGTTTTCATTTCCGAAGAGTAGACTATTTCAAAGTGCGTAATAATGAAATCTTCGGTGGCTTTCTTCGCCTGAAAGTCGTTGAAAAACAAGTGGAACGCGTAATATTCCTTATAGTCGGGGTAGATGCCGTAGCCTGCGAAGCCGCCGCCAAGTCCGTTGGAGCGGTCGTGCATAGTGGATATAGAGCGAATAATTTTTTCGCCCGTCATAGGTTTTCCGCTTCTATTGATGATTGCGCTGACAGCGCAGCCCGACGGTATACGGACTTCGCCCTCAAAAGGGCTTGAATTGTAGTTTGGATTGCTGTTGAACATATTTTCCTCTTAATTTTTAATCTTTTATTTTGCCCAAATGCCGTATAGTAAGACCTTACTATACGGCTGGGAAGCGTATTTATCAACTTCGTGATTAGTTGGTTTTTGAGTTGCGTTACTCCTCGGCTTCGTTGGAAAGAGCGGCTTTGCCCGTTTCTCCCGTCCTAACTCTCATTACGTTTTCGATATTGCTTACGAATATCTTGCCTGCGCCGAATTTTCCGTCCGCCAAAACTTTTTGCGCTACGGCGACTACGAGTTTGGGATCGACTTCGGAAACGACGACGTCTACTTGAATCTTGGGAAGCAGGTGCATCGAGGTTTTAACGCCGCGGTACTGTCCCGTCTTTCCGCTTTGCGCGCCGCAGCCCATTACCGTGGATACGGTCATACCCGTAACTCCTATTTGAGCCATTGCGTCTTTGAGCGAGAGAAACTTATCCTGTCCCGTAATAATCGTAACTTTGCTGTATCTTTCAACTTCTTGCGAAGAAAGTTCGATGTCTGCAGGTTGTACGCCGGTTACGTCTACGCTTGCGACCTCGCCGTCATACGACGGAGCAGTCGGGAGAAAGTCGGCGTAAGCGCTGTCAAGTCCGTGTTCGGAGATATCCATACCCACGATTTCGTCCTCGGCGGAAGCGCGAAGTCCGTTCCAAGTTTTGCCAATTTTGATTGCTTTCTTAAGTCCGCATTTTTCTTTGATCATAACGGGCAAGTACTTGATAGCGCCGAATATGACGACCATCCAAACAACTGTCCAAACGATAATCGCGAGAATACCTGCGAGCTGTATGCCAAGAAGGTGTCCGTTGCCGCCGTAGAAAAGACCGAGAGCGGCTTTGTCGACCAGTCTTCCGGCTTCGTTGACGCCTTCGGCTCCCGCTTGGAAGTCTACGCAAGCAAACAAACCTACGGCTATCGTGCCCCAAATTCCGTTGGCGCAGTGAACTGCTACCGCTCCTACGGGGTCGTCGATATGGAGTTTCTTATCAAGAAGTTCGGCTACAAGCACTACCAAGATACCCGCTACCGCGCCTATCGCCGTCGCGCCGAGCGCGTCCACTCTATAACATCCTGCGGTGATTGCGACTAAGCCTGCGAGCGAAGCGTTTAAGCACATTGATACGTCGGGCTTTTTGTCTTTTATCCAAGTGAATATCATACATACCACGGTCGCGATCGCAGGAGCTATCGTAGTGGTGAGGAAGATATTTGCAAGCGAGTTGATGGAATCGGCAGCCGCGCCGTTGAAGCCGTACCAACCGAACCAAAGTATGAACACGCCGAGAGCGCCGAGCGTAAGGCTGTGACCTTGAATAGCGTTTACTTTCGTAACCTTGCCTTGAGCGTTTCTCTCGTATTTACCGATACGCGCTCCCAAGAACAGCGCTCCGATAAGAGCCGCCGTACCGCCTACCATATGTATACAAGCCGAACCTGCGAAGTCGATAAAGCCTGCGCTTGCAAGCCAACCGCCTCCCCATACCCAACCTGCTTCTACGGGGTATACTACCAATGAAATCATAGCCGAGTATACGCAGTACGAAAGGAACTTGGTTCTTTCAGCCATTGCGCCTGATACGATAGTAGCGGCTGTTGCGCAAAATACTAGGTTGAATACGAAACTCGACGCGTATTCCTCAACGAACTTCGAAAAGTCCGTAAACAGTCCCATAGTAGGTACGCCAATAAAGCCGCCTGCGGCTTCCTGACCTACGAGCAACGAAAAACCTAGCAGCATAAATACGACAGTACCTATACAAAAGTCCATAAGGTTTTTCATTATGATGTTGCCTGCGTTCTTAGCTCTCGTAAAACCCGTTTCGACCATTGCAAAACCGCATTGCATAAAGAATACGAGAGCTGCGCCGATCAAAAACCATATTCCGAAAGCGTAGTCGCCGACTAGCGAATAGATTGCTTCGTCTAACATTTTGTTTCTCCTATAGTATAAAAATTTTTTTCGTAAGTAAGATTATCTCACTCTATACAAAATGTCGCTATAGGTCGGGTACGGCCAAGCGTTTGCCGAGGTGAGTTCTTCTGCGCCGTCGACTGCTTTGCGGAGTTTCTCCATAGCGGGTACGACTTTCTTAGCCATAGCCTGCGAAGCTTTGCTCCAATCTTCCGTATCTATATCTTTGAGTAGATTTTCGAGGCTTTCGATAGAAGCGTAAATCTCGTCGTTGAATAACGACAGTTTTTGAGCCAAGTCCTTTTCAACCGCGCTCGGCAAATTGCATGTCGACTGCTTGAGAGCAATAGTAGAGCACAGTTTTGCAACGTAATCGGAAATCGCGGGGATTATATCGCGTTTTGCCATCTCGAGCATCGTAAGAGCTTCTATATTAATCGTTTTGACGTAGTTTTCAAGCGCAATCTCGCCTCTTGCGACAGCCTCTTGCTTTGTGTAAACGCCGTTTCGTACGAATACGTCTATATTCTTCTTTTCAAAGCAAACGGGGATAGCGTCGGCGGTAGTCTTTTTGTTTAGGAGTCCTCTTCTTTCAGCTTCGGGTTCCCACTCTGGACCGTAACCGTCGAGGTTGAAAATGATACGGTAGTGTTCTTTCAACTCTCTTTTGGTAATCGCGTTGGCGGCGCTTTCGACGTCTTTAGACTTTTCAAGCTCCGTTGCGAACTTAGCGAAAGTATCGGCGACTATAGTGTTGAGCACGATATTGGGGTCGGCTACGTTGGCTTGCGAACCCATCATACGGAATTCGAACTTGTTACCCGTAAAGGCGAATGGGGAAGTCCTGTTTCTATCCGTCGCGTCCTTAGGGAAGATAGGACTTTCGGGAATACCGATAGAGCCTTTTTCCGCTTTGACGGGTTGATAATCTTTGCCGTTTACCAACGCGTCTACGAGCGCGCCCAACTGATCGCCGAGATAAACGGATATTATAGCGGGCGGAGCTTCGTTTGCGCCGAGTCTATGGTCGTTGCCTGCCGAAGCTACCGAAGCTCTCAACACGCCTTGATAGTCGTCAACGGCTTTGATTACCGCTGCGAGCACGAGTTTGAAAAGAGTGTTTTTTTCGGGAGTTGCGCCGGGGTCGAGTAGGTTAAGTCCCGTGTCGGTGGACATAGACCAGTTGTTGTGCTTGCCGCTGCCGTTGATTCCCTCGAAAGGCTTTTCGTGCAATAGGCATACGAGTCCGTGCTTTTGAGCGACTTTCTTCATAATTTCCATTGTGAGCATATTTGCGTCCACGGATATGTTGCTCGTCGTGAAGATAGGCGCCATTTCGTGTTGCGCGGGAGCGACTTCGTTATGTTTGGTCTTGGAGAGAATACCGAAGCTCCACAACTCGTTGTCGAGGTCGCGCATATATTCGGAAATTCTCGGCTTGAGCATACCGAAGTAGTGATCCTCGAGTTCCTGACCTCTAGATGCAGACGCGCCGAAGAGCGTTCTTCCCGTGAGTCGGATATCTTTTCTACGCTTGTAATCTTCTTCCGTGATGAGGAAATATTCCTGTTCAGGACCTACGGTCGTCGCGACTTTCTTACATTCTATCCCAAAGAGTTTGAGTATTCTCTTAGCCTGCTTGTCGAGAGCTGCCATAGATTTCAAAAGAGGAGCTTTCTTGTCAAGCGTTTCGCCCGTATACGATACGAATATAGAAGGAATATACAGCGTGCCTTCTTTTACGAAAGCGGGCGAAGTCGGGTCCCAAGCCGTATAACCTCTCGCCATATACGTTGCGCGAGAGCCGCCCGACGGGAATGAAGACGCGTCGGGTTCGCCTACGATAAGGCTTTTACCCGTCAATCTCATAATGACGTGGTCGCCCTCAGGTTCGATAAAACTGTCGTGCTTCTCGGCGGTCAAACCCGTGAGCGGTTGAAACCAATGCGTGTAGTGGGTTGCGCCTTTAGAGATAGCCCATTTCTTCATAGCCGAAGCAACTGAACCCGCTATCGCAACGTCAAGTTGCTTGCCTGCGTCAATCGTGGCTCTAAGGTCTTTATATACCTCTCTTGGGAGAGTGTCTTTTTGTACGGCGTCGTTAAAAACGTTTTCGCCGAAGTTTTCCGGTAATTTCATAAAAACTCCTTTTGTAAATTTTGTTTACAAATCAAGTATAAAATTGGCGATTGATAATGTCAACTAATAATATACCACCTTAAATTCGCAATTTATGCTATGGGATATAAGCACAGCTTATGGCAAAGCGTGTAGAGTATAAATGATGAAAAAAATTAAATCGTATGAGTATGATTATGAGAGAGAAATAGAAGAAATGATTTAAACCAATCTCTTTATAAAATAAAAAACTTACGATTACGCCCAAGGCGGCGAATTAAATTCTAAAGATGATGATTTTTTGACGCTTGGACAAACTTATAATGAAGAATTTGAATTATGACGGATTTAATCGTCATATTGAGCGAAGCGTAGCAAAGTCGAAATATCTCAACTTTGCTATACGCGGGGGATTTGATTTGGCTCTATCCCTAATCCGACGAACTGTCCCAATGCGTTGCCCAACGCGCTTGCTTCAGACGGTCCTACAACGACTTCTATATTCAAAGTATCGGCAATCATTTTATTAAGATATGCGTTGTTTGCTCCGCCGCCTACGATATAGAGTTTGTCGTAAGTTTTTCCCGTTAGAGCAGTCAATCCGTCGTAAGCTTCTTTATAGGCTTTTGCAAGCGAAGCGTATACGCATTTCGCAATTTCGCCGACGCTCTCGAGGAGTATGCCTTGTTTTTGTTTGACGAATTCCTTTACCTTGTCAGCCATATTTTGAGGTTGGGCAAACAAAGGGTCGTTGACGTCGATATACGCGCCCTTGTCAGGGCTCTTTTGCGCGAGTTCGACTATTTGCGGATAATCTAGTTCAAGTCCTTCTTCCGCCCATTGACGGCGACACTCTTGAATTATCCACATACCCATAATATTACGCAATAATCTTATCTTGCCGCCGCAGCCTAATTCGTTGGTATAACCGCCTTTCCAAGCCGCGTCGTTTATTACGGGCGAGTCTTCAAGCGCGCCGAAAAGCGACCAAGTGCCGCTGCTCAAAAATAGAGGGCTTTTTTCTTCACTCGGTATTGCAAGCGTCGCGCAAGCCGTATCGTGTCCGGGCGTTGCTATGACGGGTAAGTAATAATCTATTCCGAGTTTTGCTTTTATATCCTCTTTTATATCTCCGATGACGGAACAGGTTTCGACAGTTGCGGGGAGTATGGATTTTGGAATATTCAGCTTTTCCAAAAAGCTGCCGTCAAAGCCGACGTCCTTTCTATAGAATCCGCTCGTAGAAGAAATCGTAGGTTCGCTTACGGCTACTCCCGTCAGCATATAGCCGAGAAGTTGGGGAGTAAAAAGCATATATTTAATATTCTTATAATTGAAGTTTTCTTTAGCTCTTGCGATAAGTTGATAAGTAGTGTTGAAATCGTTGTCCGATATGCCTGCCGCGTCAAAGAGCTTTCGTCTAGTCTTTTCGTCCAAAGATCTTCTTGCGCTAGAGTTGGCGGGGTCGCGGTAGTGTCTGAAATCGTCGCATATCACTTCGCCGTCTTTGTCGACGAAACCGAAGTCTACGCCCCAAGAATCCACGCCTACGCTATCCAATTTGCCTGTCTTGCAAGCAATAGCGACGGCTTTCAATACTTGCTCAAAAAGCATATTCAAGTCCCAATAACTTTTGCCGTTTCTCTCGACAAGTCCGTTGGGGAAGCGATGAACGACGGTTTGATTGAGCTTGCCGTCTATCAGCTCAAACAGTATTCCTCTTCCCGAACTCGCCCCCAAATCTATTGCAAGAACTCTTACGCTTTTTGCCATAATTACCACCCGTTGAAATTATCGTTGATTTCTTTGACTTGGTCCTCGTCAATAGGCGTTATCTTTGCGACTGATTTCGCGAGCAGTACCGAACGGGCGGAGTAATCGCATACTTCCAACCTGTCAAAAGCCTTGAGCGTATTTTTTCCGATTGTGATGATACACTCGTTGTCTATTACGGCTACGGGGTTGGACGGGGTTAAAGAGCTTGCGATAAGGTCGTAATCTTTCATTGCCGAATAGGGCAAACGCTTTACGTCTTTGAGCATTATGTAGCTTTCGGGTATAAGCCTTGAGTCAAACTCTACGTTTGCCATAGCAAATCCCATAATCGCTGACGGCATCGATATAAATACGCTTTGCGCTTCGGGAGTCTTTTCAAATATCTTCAATATCAAATCCAAATATTTGCAAGGTTTGTTTGCCAATAAATAGCCGTTCTCGTATCTTACTATGTCGCTGCAGGATAAATCGTCGGGAGAGTCGCAATCGGCGTTGAAAAGTATGCCGTTTCCGTCCCTTATTGCAAAAGTGCCCCAACCGCTTCCGACCAGCAGTCCCTTGTACGCTCTTTTTATAAAAGCGGTCAATTCCTCTTTCTTTGCAGTATCCCCGTCGTCTATCTTTCCAACGGGGTACGCCGTGGATTTCAATGGTATTTTATCTTTTATGTATTTAGCGCCGCCTAAAGTTTGAGCGTGGAAAAGCGACCTGCAAAGATAGTCAAGCGTTTCGTACATAGAAAGCGCCTGTTGCATATCCGAGCCGCCTACGGTTGCGCCGTGATTGTCCATCATTACGCTGCTGTATCCGTCCTTGAAGCTTTGCATAACTATATCTCCAAGCTTGAGCGACCCAGGCAGGGCGTAACTAGAACCCGTGATTTTACCAAGTTTATCCTCGTATACTCGTGCGCAGGTCGGATTGGGCGCAACTCGCATACAGGCGTACGCAACCGCCGCGGGAGCGTGAGCGTGTACGATGGCTTTGACGTCCTTGCGTTGGCGATAAACGTTGGAATGGAAGGGAAGTTCCATTGACGGAGCGTGTTTGCCTATACGAGTTCCGTCGGGGAGTACTTCGACTATATCGTCAATCGTCAAAGTTCCTTTATCAATGCTGCTCGGCGTAATAAAAATATGTCCGTTTTCGTCAATCGCGGATATATTGCCGCCCGACGTGGTCGTCAAAGCGTTTGAATAAATTCTATTCATAGCCAGCAAAACCTGTTCTTTAATAGACAGCGTTTTAATATTCATAGCGTTAGCGTTCTCCTATATTAGTTTTACGGCGATATTAAATAGCGGTATATAATAGATATATTTATTTACTATTTATAAAGCGCGCCGTAGTTTGCGCAAGCTCTATAGTCCGCGCTCTCTTTGTCTTCAACGCCAAACGCCGTCCAAGAGTGAGGACGGAAGATTTTGTCGTCGTCTACGTTGTGCATACTTACGGGGATTCTCAACATTGAAGCAAGCGTAATAATATCCGCGCCTACGTGACCGTAAGTAAACGCGCCGTGATTTGCGCCCCAGTTTGCCATAACGCTATACACGTCTTTGAACGCGCCTTTGCCTGTAAGACGGGGTACGAACCAAGTGCTCGGCCAAGTCGGGTCAGTCCTGTCCCAAAGGATTTTTTGGACTTTGTCGGGGACTGTCGCCGTATAGCCTTCGGCAATTTGGATTACAGGTCCGAGTCCGTCTACGACGTTAATTCTCATCATAGTTACGGGCATTTCAGCCTCCGTCTTGAAGTGCGAACTGAAACCGCCGCCCCTGAAATATCCTAAGTTGGCTTGACACCAATCCATCTTGGACATACAGCCGTCTATATCGGCTTTGGTCATTTCCCACCAAGGTTTTATTACGTTTTCGCCCTTGTCGTTTTTCGACATAGCCGTACCGTCGAGCGCTGCCGCGCCGCTGTTGATAAGGTGAATGAAGCCGTCTTTCGCTTTTCCTGTCGGAGTCCAACCGGTTACGCGTTTGATGGACTCGGGCGACCAAAACGTGCGTACGTCCGCAAAGATACTGGCTCTATAGGTAAGGAGTTTTTCAAAGAGCATACTCATACCGTTGAGAGTGTCGTTTTCGGTAGCCAAAGTAAGGGGTTCTTTCTTGCCGTTCCAATCGAAAGACGTATTGAGAATCGCTTCGCTGAAATCGGCGTTGGGTAGCCAATCCGTCCACATACGCTGTCCTTGGAAGCCTCCGAGTATAGCGTTTCTGCCGAGAGCCTCTTCGTGCCAATTAATTTCGTTAAGCTTGGGATTGCCTATCATAATGTCTTTGATAACGAGCGTCATCTTGGCGATAAACTCCCACTGCTTATCCTTTTCTTCTCTCGATTTGGGATTTGCGTTGGTGTCTATACCTTCTTTGCAATTTACTTTTATCCAAGCAAGTTCTTTTTCGTATTCGGTTTTGTCGTATATGCCGAGCTGAATACGGCGGAGTATTTCCGTCATATCCACCCATTCGGCTCTAATACCGAAGTATTTTTGCATAAGATTTCCGTCAAGGAAAGAGCCGCCTATGCCCATCGATACGCTGCCAAGACCGACGTACGCTTTGTTGCGCATACTGCCTACTGCGATGGCGGCTTTTGCAAAACGCAAAATCTTTTCTTTTACGTCGTCGGGTATATTTTCGTCGTCTTTATCCTGTACGTCTTTTCCGTAGATAGCAAAAGCGGGTAGACCTCTTTGAGTATGAATTGCCATTGCCGCGGCAAGATAAACTGCGCCCGGACGTTCTGTAGCGTTTAGTCCCCATACCGCTTTGACAGTGTAGGGATCGAGATCTATGGTTTCCGAGCCGTAGCACCAACACGGAGTAACGCTAAGCGTGCCGACTACGTTTTGCGTGTCGAAAAACTCCTTGCACTTAGCGGCTTCAGATCCGCCGCCTATCGTGCCGTCAAAAACGACTGCGCGGACCGGAGTGCCGTCGGTATAGAAAAGATTGCTTTCTATAAGTTTTTTTGCCGATTGAGCCATACGGCGGGTTTGCTCTTCAAGTCCTTCTCGTATTCCGCCCCATCTTCCGTCTATGATAGGTCTTATACCAATCGTTGGTTTCATAATAATCTCCTTTGACTGTTAATTCCCAACGAATTTATTCGTGTTCATTTCGTCGGTTACGTCTATATCTATTTTAATATATAATAAATAAAAAATCTATAGTTTTAATAAAAACTCTAAATATTTTTATTTATCTACAAATAAGCGCCACGCTTAGGGCGTTTTTAATGTACGGATGGATATTTGATTGCTGACGGCGTAATTGATTATTAAAATGACCAAGTCCTTTGGATGAATCTCCCCACAAAACTTGCTTATAATAACCAATCTTGATGCCTAAGCGGCGCAAAAGTCTTTTCCATCTTGCAAATTCGCTATTTATGGGCAATCGTTTTTGATATTCTTATGTTATAATAGCGATATCAAGAACAAGGAGCAAAGACTATGGATATGCAAAAAATCGGCGTATTTTTAGCCAACTTAAGGAAAGAAAAGAATCTAACGCAAGACGAATTAGGAATACAAATCGGCGTAACAAATAAAACTATTTCACGATGGGAAAACGGTAATTATTTACCGCCTGTCGAAATGTTGCAAATTCTTGCCAATACGTTCGACGTGAGCATAAATGAGATATTAAACGGCGAACGAATAAGCGACGGAAATTATAAAGATATTTCGGAACAAAATATTCAATCCGCGCTGATAAAAAGCGATACGGTGATAGCAAAACATAGAAAAATTATGAATTGGGTTATTGCTATTGTTGTGGCTGCTTTATACGTTACTATTAGTCTTATAACATTGAAATGGCAATATACTTGGATTATTTGGGCGGTGTACTGTGTTTACCGTACAGTTGAGAGTATAATAATTTACCGCCTGAATGTTCATATTAAATCAAAGTAAGAGGTACATTTTATCAAGATGTTGGCGAGAAGTTCGCCAAGATTTCGCTTCGCTCAATGCGAACCGCGCAATTTGTAATAAACGTAGATTGATATTCTATCGTAGGCTTGAGGGTAAGCGCGCAGGTTGATTCCCTAAAACGGATTTTCCATCGTGAATACTCGCTGCGCTCGTGGCTTTCGCAATCAAAGATTGCTCGGCTGAGCGAACGAAAATTTATACGGTTCCATCGGGAAGTTGGCGAATAAGTTCGCCAAGATTTTCGCTACGCTCAAATGCGAGCCGCGCAATTTGTAATAAACTTAGATTGATATTCTATCGTAGGATTTAGGTAAGCGCAGGTTATGATTCCCTAGAAGTCGCGCACAAAAAATAGACGGCAACTATGCCGTCTACTTTTTGTGGTGACTCCATCGGGAATCGAACCCGAGTTACCGCCGTGAAAGGGCGATGTCTTGACCGCTTGACCATGGAGCCTTATTAATTTTTAAATATAATAATGCTAGTTAAATATAATATAAATATCGTTTGTTGTCAACTAAATTGCGTTAATTTAATAAAATTTATCTAAAAACACAAAACTCAGCTTTTGTTTGCGAAAGTTTTTTGTCGGTTGTTTTTATTCTAACTTGCTCAGGCGTGAAATCTTCTCACGTACAAACTGCGCTCAACAACTTCATTTTCGTTGGCTTATTCGTTTCGTTGCGGTATAATAAAAATATGAAATACGGAATTATTGATATAGGTTCAAACTCCGTTAGGCTTCTAGTGAGCGACGGAAGGAAAAAGTTGTATAAAAAGATTAACACCACTCAGTTGGGACAGGGGTTGGCTATAAGCGGTAGGCTTAAAGAGCAAAATATGCTTCAAACGGCTAATGCTGTAATCGAGTTTGCCCGCGAGGCGAAAGAAGAGGGATGCGGCGAGATCTACGCGTTTGCTACCGAAGCGGTAAGAAGCGCGATTAATCGCGATGAGTTTTTGGCGATACTCTCGGCGAAAGGCATAGTCGTCGACGTGCTGGACAGCAAAGACGAGGCGACAATAGGATTTAGAGGCGCGTACACAAATGGCAAGTGCTGCGTATTGGATATAGGCGGCGCAAGTACCGAAATCGCAGTGGGCGACGAAAAAGGACTAGTCTACGCTAAAAGTATGCCGATAGGACTGGCGCGCATTTTCGATAACTGCAAAGAAAACCTGGCAAAGATTGACGAATATATTAATGATATTATTAAAGGTTACGGGCAAATTCCCGAGTTTGACGAGCTGCTTGCAATAGGAGGAACGCCTGCGACTTTTGTAGCAATGAATGAGAATATGACAGTCTACCGTCCCGAAATAGTTGATAATTACAAATTGACATTGAGTTGCGTGGAAGAGTGGACTGCGAAGATACGCAGTCTTGATATGGAAGAAAGACTGGAAATCAACGGCTTAGAGCCTAAACGTCGCAATTTAATCGTAGGCGGCGGTCGATTGCTTGCCGCAATTATGCGTATGCTTGGAAGAGATTGCTTAACGGTCAGGGAAAGCGATAACTTAGAAGGATATTTAGTTGCGTTGGGCGAGAAGGCGCTATAGTCAAATAAAAATAAGTAACTTGTAATAAATATATATACATATTATATATTATTGATAAAAAGTAAATTGAGAAAAGTTGTTGAATAAGAGTAAAATTTTTTAAAACCGACTAAAATCTCTTGACAAAACTTAAAATTTCAATTATTATTGTAAGGCATTGACGTATCGCGGGTTGGAGCAGTGGTTAACTCGTCGGGCTCATAACCCGAAGATCGCAGGTTCGAGCCCTGCACCCGCCACCATAACAATTTAATAACATATCGCGGGTTGGAGCAGTGGTCAACTCGTCGGGCTCATAACCCGAAGATCGGAGGTTCGAGTCCTTCACCCGCAACCATTATTTTTTAGCCGGTGTAGCTTAGTTGGTTAGAGCGGTCGGTTCATACCCGACAGGTCATTGGTTCGACTCCGATCACCGGTACCAAGAGAGGTTTGCTGAATATCAGCAAACCTCTCTTATTATTTATAATGATAGCGCGCAAAAAAGATATGCAGTCTAAAAATCGGTTGCGTATGCGTAAAGTAATAGTACTGAAAAGCTGTGGCAAGGGATACGAGGCGACGAATAATTTTGTTTGTTGTTAATTAAATAAAAAAAGAACGGAACGCATTTGCGTTCCGTTCGGTTTTTTGAGTTAAGTCATTAAGACCTATTTGCGGTACCGTAGTGGAAATCGGAAAGTTTGATGTTCACTTTGACACCCAAGCTCTCAGGCAAGCCTTCAAGCATTTTGTTAAGTCCGCTGAGAGTTGCGTTTACGTTGATTTCGGTGGAGTTTACACCCAAGTTTGCTTCCAACGAGAGATTTTTGTTGATTGCGATGTTCTTGAGCGTAGCGCTAATGCTACCGTCAATAACTACTGCAAGATTCTTGAGTACGTCAGCAACAGTCAAAGAAGTCTTATCTTCTTCTTTATCGTCAGTAGTCGGAATGTCCGCTTTCAAAGTCGGAAGTCCTTTGTAAAGCGCGTATCCTTCAGCGCAAACGTAGTTGCCGTCTTTGTCAAGGTCAGGAGTACCGTCGTTGTTTGCGTCAACGTAACCGTTTGCAGTGTCAACAACGTATTTATCTCCGCTAAGAACGTAACCAGGAGCGGTTTCAATCGGGCAAGGTACGCCGAATACGAGTACGTATCCTTCAGCGCAAACGTAATTGCCGTTCTTGTCTTTATCAGGAGAGCCGTTCTCATCTTCGTCAACGAAGCCAGGAGCTATAACGTAGCCGCCTTTCCAACCCTTGGCCGGATCAGCGTAAGCGTATCCGGTATCGAGATTGTCGGGGATATTGACGCCGATAGAGGATAGCAATGTGAGGATATCGGTAATAGCGTAGCCATCTTTAATCATATTGTTGATTGATGGTAGTACAGCAGTAAGATTGCCTGCAAGCGCAAGTCCGCTATTCGTTTGAATGAGCTTGATTTGCAAGAAATCGTCGCCTTCTGAAGTTGTAATTTGAAGGTTGAGATAATTTACTGCGTCGTTGAGAGCGTCAATCGCTACGTCGATAGCGTGTTGAGTCGAGTGAATATTCGTAAAGTCTTTCGTTACAAGAGCTGCAGGATTGATGTCAGCTTCAATGAGTAACTTATAAGTATCGGCAGGTATGTTGAGGTTCAACGTAACGGGACCTGCTTTAATTTCGCCTTTTACTTCGTTTTCAAGCGTCAAAGTTCCGCTAGCGGTGAAGTTGATAGCGCCGCCGAGTACGGTGGTGTTAGCTTGGGTAAAGCCAGTAGCGGTTTGAACCTTGCCTTGATTGAAGAAGAATTGAACGCCTACGTTAGCGGTGAAGTCTTCAGCAATCTTGAGGGTGAGCAAGCTGCCGCCGTCGGTTCTCTTAACCTCAACGGTCTTTTTAGGACAGCTCAAATCAGCGGTGATGCCGGAAATCTTAGCTTCTTCAGCTTTCTTGCTGGTAACGTTTACGTTAAGACCAAGAACGAGTTCAGGAAGAATATTGCCGATATTGTTGATATCGAGGGCAATACCCATATCGTTGATTACTTCTTGAATACCTTCAGCGTATTGAAGAATTTGTTTCCAGGTGTCGCCGTTGAAAATTTCTTCAAGGCTGATTTCAATGCGGTAAGACTTGCCGTCTTTAGAAACTAAGGTCTTGATAATACCCATACCGTCTCCGCCGCCGATCAACTGCAAAGTAGAAGTCAAACCGTCGATACCGTCAACAATCGTTTCGGTGATAGCGTCGGATTCATCGTTCGAAACCGAAGCGTTGTTCTTTTTCAATACTTCTTTAACGAGTACGGCAGGAACGGCAAATCTACTTTCGCCGATTTGCAAATAAACGGAAGCGCCGATGTTCTTTTCGTCATAGAAAGCCGAGAAAACGTTCTTGCCGTCGCCGTCTTTAATAACTAAACTTGCAGCGTTTTTGTTATCGTCGTCGGTTTTGAGAGCAAGTTGCGCAGCCAAATCAATCGTGTATGACTTTTTGGAACTACCGTACGTGGTGTCAAGAGAGATTGAAGTAGCAAGCTCCATGTTGTTGAGTCTATTGTCTTTGGCGGTATTTTCTACAGCTTTAACAAGGAAATCCATCATTTCTTTAACGCTGACTTCCTTATAATTCTTACAACCGACTAAAGCCGTAAGAACAAAGCCGAGAACCATAACTGCTATCACAAGACAGACAACAATTTTTTTGTTCTTCATAATTTTGATAACCTCCTAAGTTATTCATATATTTAATAGTATCATTATAATATAATAAAAGTCGGCTGTCAAGGCGTATGCAAAATTTTTTTTCATTGGTATAAAACTGCCCAAACGGCGAATATATATTTAGAATAGGTCGAGATATTACGACTTCTCTCAATATGACGAACGGGAAGCCGTTGGCTTCCCGTGGATATTAGTTTTTCAATCGATAAAAATGTCGTTTAGGGGGGGGATTAGTTCATAATGAGTATATCCTCAAGACTCAATTCACACAGTTCGCAATAAACGTACAAATCTTCTATAGAGATGATAGATCTTGCGTCTTCCCAGTTTGCAACCTGCGAATCCGTCCAACCCGCAACGGCGCTGGCGAGTTCGTTCCTCGAGATATGGTTGTCCATATCGAAAGTGCAAGTTTTACACTTTTCTCCGCCTACGCAGTGAGTTTTGCTGTCCTCTTGACTTCTACAATAAGCGCAAACTTTTTTTATCAAATTTATATTATGCCGTCTTAAATACTCTAGATTTTTACCGGTTTTGACCCAATTTACTGTTTTAGCGCAATATTTTTCCATTATTTTTGCTCCAAAGTTGAATATCACTTTTTAAATTATAGCATATTGAAGTTGTCTTTTCAATCTATTTTTTATTTTCTAATTCAAATCGTTGTTGAGGTTGTTTTCCAAAATTTGTTTTGGGGTAGGCTTTTTGAGTTTGCCGATAAAGAGCGAAGCCAAAAAGAAGAGCAGCGCGAAAATCATCGCCGTTGCAAGACCGCCCTTAAGACCGTAAGACGATGAGTCGGATACGTAGCCGACCAAGCTAGGACCGAGCGTGCAACCCACGTCGCCGCCAAGCGCAAGCAACGCGAACATAGCCGTGCCGCCTTTTGAAATATTGCGAGAGGCGAGGTCCAAAGTCGCCGGCCACATTATGCTGACGGCTAGACCGCACAGCGCGCATACTATCAAAGAAAGTAACGGAATATTGCTGACTACGACCACAATATAGCAGGCAAGGCACGCCGCGCCAAGCAAAGGCATTATTTTTGCAAGTCGGATGTTTTTCCCAAATAGTCCATAAAATAATCTACCAAGACCCATCAAAAGCGCGAAGGTAAACGGACCAACGAGGTCGCCTACGGTCTTTGAAAGGTTCAGACCTATTTCGGCGAAGTATGAAACCCATTGACTTATAGCCTGTTCGCAAGCGCCGGCGCAGGTTATGAGTATCACAAAGAGATAAAAGCGCTTGTTTTTGAACAAATCTCTAAGTCGCATACTTTCTCCGCGCTGTTCGTCGAGCGTGCTACAGGGTACGAAAAAGAAGAAAATTCCGTTGGCGATGGGTATCAAAGACAGCGCCAAAACCAGCGTTTGCCACGCAGTTTTGGGGAAAAACTGAAAATATACGACGGTAATCAGCACTACAAACAAATATCCGAAGCAGTAAAAAGAATGAAGCAGGGACATATTGCCCGCCTTTTCGGGAATAGCCTCGACTACGGGAGAGATGATTACTTCGGCAATGCCGCCGCCTATGGCGCATACGATAGTTGCTATCATAAGACCCAAGTAGCCGTCGGAGAACGCAAACGGCAACGTTGCGAGAAGTATAAGACCTGCCGCGGCGAAAACGTGCGAAAGAATTACTGAAGTCCTGTATCCTATTTTGTCTATAATTTTTGCGCTTACCGCGTCCATTAAAAGCTGCACCAAAAAAGTGACGGTGATAAGCGCCGTCAGTTTCGTAAGAGATATTCCTAAACCTTCTTGAAAACTCACGAACAGCAAAGGCGCCAAGTTGATAGTTATCGCCTGTATTGACGACGCCACGCAGCAGGAGTTGAAAGTGTGTTTATAGCTTTTAAGTCTTTTCATTACGGTTTATAATATGTATTTTTCAAAGTTTTTTCTCTATATAATATGAACGATATAGATTGCAAGTTAAAGAAATTTTAGATAATCAGTCCGCCGTTTACGCCCAGCACTTGACCGGTGATATAGGACGACTTATCGTCGGCGAGCCAAGCTATAGCCTCGGCTACATCCTCAGGCGCGCCCGCTCTAGATAATGGGATTTCGTCAATCACGAGTTTTTTATCCTCAGGCGAAAGATTTGAATTGATGTCCGTATCTATAAAGCCTGGGGAAACGCAGTTGACCCTTACGCCGCTCAGGGCAAGTTCTTTGGCAAGCGCTTTGGTGAAAGCGATAATTCCGCCTTTGGTCGCCGAATAAACGCTTTCGCAGCTTCCGCCGACTTGTCCCCACATCGAAGAAATGGTAATAATATTGCCGTACTTTTGCTCAAGCATTACCTTTGCAGCTTCGCGGCACAGCGTGATTACGCCTACCAAATTGACGTCGATAAGTTTGCGTATATCTTCGTCCGAGTGGTCTACTAGCAATGAATTTTTACCCACGCCCGCGTTTGCGACGACGAGGTCTACGCTTCCAAAAGCGTTGCGGACGTATTCGACCATATCGCAAATTTGTTTTGGGTCAGCCATATCGGCTTTGTACGCGACTGCGCTCGCGCCCTCGGAATCGAGCTGCTTACAAAGAAGCTCCGCTTGCTCTTGCGAACTGAGATAGTTGACGATAACTCTATAGCCGCGTTTTGCCAAAGCGAGCGCTACGGCTTTGCCTATTCCTCTCGAAGCGCCCGAAATAATTGCATTTTTCATAGGACTATTATAATATAATCGTTTGGAAAAAATCAACTTTTGTCGTATAATAAATATATGAATAACCAATTTGAACAATACGGCTTTGCGCCGGAACTGATAAAAAGTCTTGACGGACAAAACGTTACCGTTCCTACGGACATACAGAAAAAAGTCATACCTCTAGCGCTCGGCGAGGGCGATATCGTTGCCAAAGCTCCTACGGGTACGGGCAAAACGCTGGCGTTCGTCTTGCCGATACTGAGTAAAATCGATAGAGAAGATAACGCCGTTCAAGCGTTGATAGTATGTCCTACGAGAGAACTCGTAATACAAATATGCGAGGTGATCCAAGCCGCGCTCAAGTATTGCGAGAATATCCGAACCGCGGGACTTTACGGCGGTCAAAATATTCAAAGACAGCTGTTTTGTCTTAGGAAAAAGCCGCAAATTGTCGTTGGAACGCCCGGAAGATTGCTCGATCATATCGATAGACGGACGATAAAGCTCGCTTCAGTCAAATTTTTCGTGCTTGACGAGGGCGACGAAATGCTCGATATGGGATTTAGGGGCGATATAGAAAAGATCAGCAAGAGCGTAGGCAAGTGCCAAAAGATGTGTTTTTCGGCGACGTTGCCGCAAAATATTCTTAACCTTGTTGAAGAGTTTTTTGATAAGCCTACGTTTGTAAAGACGGCTGACGGCGAAGACATACCCAAGATAGAGCAGTATTACGCTATAGTCAAGGACGCGCAACGAGTGGGCGCGCTGCTGAAAATTATTGACGATGGCAAGTACGAGCGCGCGATAGTATTTTGCAATACCAAAGCGCGAGCGGACAAACTCTTTAGCGCGCTTATCGCAAAAAAGAGGTCGGTTGCGGTTATACACGGAGATTTAAGACAAACCGAACGTACGCAAATTATCAAGCGATTTAAGTCGCAAGGATTGCAAATTTTAGTGGCTACCGACGTGGCGGCGAGAGGTCTTGACGTTGAGGGCGTGGACGTAATAATAAATTTCGACCCGCCGACGGATAGCGATTTTTACGTACATAGAATTGGCAGGACGGCGAGAGCCAAAAAAGAAGGCGTAGCGTATACGCTAATAGACAGTTCGCAAGTCGGGTATATCCCGAGTTTTCAAAAGGCGAGCGACAACGCGCTTAAATTTTTTGAACTCGGTAATATTGCCGATACTTTCACCTTGCCAAAGGACTCTTCAAATAAGATTAAAGACTTCCGCGACAATCAAAGCAGGTTTTTCCTCAACGTAGGCAAGAAAGATTTGCTCGACAAGGATAGTTTGACGAAGTTGCTGCTTAAGTCTACGCCGTTGAAAATTTTTGAAATATCGGATATAAAGATAAGGGATACGTATAGCTTCGTTTCCGTGATTAAAGGTTGCGAGGGCAAGCTCTTCAAACTCAAGGGCGTAACGCTTGGCAAGCGCGCGGTAACTATACAAGAAGCCAAAGAAGAGGAAAGACCTACTGAAAATTCAAATCCCAAGACTTCAAAAGATTATGGCAAAAAGGGCAAACCTGCCGCTAAGTCGTTTGGGAATAAACCTGTGAAGAAAGCAGGCGGAAAGAAAGCCGACGGCAGTAAAGCCGCTGTCAAGGGTATGAAGAAGAAAGGCAACAAACCTGTGTCTAGAAAGAGCAAGTTTTATAGCGCGTTTGACGAATAAGCAGTATTAGGTTGTTATTTTTCTTATACTACTAATGGCAAGGCTTACAAGCGGGTTCACGTTATTACTGCCATATTTTTTCGCGCTACTTGGATAAACTTCGCAACTTAGTTAAATCAAAAACTATGAGCGTAATAATCGCGAGCCCCGCTTATCGCTTTGTACTTCCGTTATTAAATTTTCTTAAGGATTTTAGATATTTCGACTTCGCTCAATATTACAAATTGAAATAGTTTCGTTTAATGCAAATCATCTAAATAAAATTTTCATTATTGAAAATAATACTATTTAATTTCAGGGAATGATAAGAGGAACGCATTTGCGTTCCTCTTTGATTATGATTTGACGTTTCGCCACATTCGATTCATTACTGACGTTCTATCTCCAAAGTCGCGCATTACCGCGCATCTTTCCAACACTTCGCTTGAGAAGAACTGCGCTTCAAATGCGTTGTAGTCGTCTTCGTCGATATAGACGATTACTTTACCCGTTTCGTCCGCAAATTCGCAACTTTCGCCGAAGAAGTGAGTTAGGTCCGCTTTGATAGCGTTTTCTTCGTCGTCGCTTGCCCAGTTGTCTAGGATATACTCGTATATCTCTTCCGTCGCAACGCCGCTAGTGTAGCCAATGTAGTCCATATTCTCAATCGCTATATCGGGACGGCACATAAAATTAATCCAAAGGTTTGCCGCCGTAACGTTGCCGGCGTATTTTGGTATACACCAAGCGTCGCTGAATAGGTTGGATCCTTCGTACGGTACGAAGTAAGCGAGTTCTCTCGTGATGCCCAATTCTTCTTGAAGCGAGTCCATTGCATACACCGCGTCGCCCGCCCATTGCAAGGTCAGGTCAATATCGCCTTCAATAATAAGCTCCTTGCCTTCGTCGTTTTCGTAGCCGCTGATTATCGGCTTTTGATTAATCAGGTATTCTTCTATCTTTTTGACGGTTTCGTCGTCGGTAGCGTTTTGCGCTTGCGCGGGAGTAAGCGAGGGGTTATAGTACTTAGACCTTTCGTTGAGCAGGGTATAGATAGCGCCTATTGCGTAAGAGTCGCGCAGCGAGTTTTTCATCATAATATTTTGGTCGAACGCTTTGTCCCACAACACCGCCCAACCGTTGGCTTCTACGTATTCTTGCATTGAAGAGTATTCGCCGTAAGAGGAATTTTCGTATAGGTCGGAATCCACGGCGTAGAGTATACCCATAGTGCCTGTCATATACGTGCGGCTGTAGAGGTTATACTCGCCGCTCTCTTCGTCGTAATCGAATTTGAAATACGAATCTTCTCCCGACTTAAACAAGTCGGATATTCCGTCGCGGTAGTCCTCGATTTCTTCGTCAAAGTTGCCAAGTTCGTTGAGGTCGGGAGCGAGCTTTAATAGCAGGTTCTCCTTTATCAATTTTTCTACCATATAGTCGGACGGACATATTACGTCGTAGTCGGCTTGAGTAGTCTTGATTTGCGCGTACATAAGCTCGTTTTCGTCAAACATATCGTATTTGACTTTGATTTTTTGACCCGTTATTTCGTAGTAGTATTCCTCAAACTGGGATATTACGTCCTCGCCTATGTACTCTGACCAGTTATACACTTTAAGCACGTTTTCGCGCGGCGTACAACCCGTCAACAGTATGGGTAGCGTGAGCGCAGCTATTATTGTGATCAAAACTAATATAGTGGTTATTTTTCTTTTCATTGCCGTACGCTCCGTCGTTAGTCTTTAGCCGACTTTTTGCGCGGAGAATAGAGTATCATCATCAACGCAAAGACGATAAAGAATATAATAGTGAACAATGCTCTTATGTCGGCGGGCAGCGGGTGCTTGCCGTTTTTAAGTCCGTAGAGCAAAGTTGAAAGCGTTTCGAAAGACGTTACGTTCACTTTGGTGATTACGAAATCGTCTATCGACAGCGTAAACGAGAGCAGGGCGCCCACCACTATACCCGGCAATATATCGGGCAGGACTACTTTGAATAGAGCTTTTGCCGGCGTGCAGCCGAGATCCAAAGCCGCTTCGTATATTTTATTGTCGGACTTTTGCAACCTCGGGAGTACGTTGAGCAGTACGTATGGCGCGCAAAACGACGTTTGAGCCAAGATAAGCTTGAAAGCCGTAGCTCCCCAACTTCCGTCGGAAATCTTAAAAGTCGCCGAGAAGAGATTGAATACCAAAGCAAGTGCGATAGCCGTAACTATTTCGCTGTTTATCATAGGTATTTGATTGACGGTTGAGTATGCGGTCTTTATCTTTTTGCTGTGTATAGCGTGCAAGCCTATCGCGCCTAACGTACCGAGTACGGTTGAGAGAAGGCTTACGAAAAAGCCTACGAACAGCGTGTTGAGCAACGCTTCCTGTATCTTATCCGCGTTTGCGCCGTTGCCTGTGAAGAGGTTGATATAGTTGTCAAAAGTGAAACCGCCCCAACTGCTGAACGAGGTCGTGCCCGTAAAAGAAAACACTATCATCCATACGATAGGCAAATATAGCAGTATCAGCACTGCGGCTATAAAAGTCTTTACGACAATTTTCCTTACCATAGTTTGCCTCCTTTGCCGTCGTCCTTGTCGTATTTGTTGGATATGAGCATTGAAGCGATCATAAACAGCAAAAGTACGAAAGATATTGCCGCAGCCATATTCAGCGAATCGGCTTTGAGCGAGTAGATAAAGTCGCCGAGCAACATCATTTTGCCGTTGCTCATAATCTCCGTCACCGCAAACGTTGTCACCGATGGAATAAGCACCATTGTTAGTCCGCTCAGCACGCCCGGCATAGACAGCGGAACGGTTACTTTCCAAAAAGCTTTGGTAGGCGTTGCGCCCAAGTCGCCCGCGCCCTCGATAAAGCTTTTATCTATCTTCAAGAGCGTGTTGTAAAGCGGCATTATCATAAACGGCAAAAATTCGTAAGTAAGTCCGAAGATTACCGCGCCCATACCGAGTTTGATTCCTAGCACGTTGAATACGGCTTTCGTAGCCATCATTCTAAGCAGGAAGTTTACCCACATCGGAGCGAGGAAAAGTCCTATCATTACGCCTTTTTTATTGAATTCTTTTTTAGTTAGAAAGTAAGCTATCGGATAGCCTATTATCAAACATAGAGCTCCCGTGGAAAATCCCGCTATGATAGAGTTTTTGATTACTTTTCCAAGCGCGTTTTCTTTGGCGAGTTCTTGGAAGTTGGCAACCAAGTCGAAAGAGCCGTCCGTCGCGTCGATAAACGCGAATACCAAAATCAAGACGAGCGGCAGCAGTACGAACAGCAACATAAACAGCGCATAGGGGAGAGCGAGGAATTTTTTAAACATTACCGTCCTCCTTTTTGCCGATAAGTTGACATTCAACTAGTCCGAATTTGTAAATTTTGATACCCACTCTATCGCCTTTGTCCCAAAGATATTGGGTGTCGGCGTAGACGTGATGGTTGTCGTCCGTCTTTATATCGACGATATAGTTTTTGCCCTTGTAAATCATACTGTCTACGTTGCCCGCAAGCGGAGCGGCGTATTCGTCGTCGGTCATATCTATATCGGTGAAAGCGAAATTGACTTTAGCTTTTTCGCCTTTCAAGGTATACTCGCCGCCCGCAATCGTAAGTACGTCTTGGTCGGCGTCGTAAGAGCAATCTTCAAAGAGCGCCGTCGGGTCAAACTCGTACTCTCCGCCGTATAGATCGAAAGTCGTATTGGAAGTAAACGTAACTTCAACTGTGTTGTCGATATGTTCTTTCGTCATAATTTGTATGTTTTCGGGAGCTACGTATAAGCCTACTTTCGAGCCGACGGGAGATTCTACCGTGCTGTGGATAGTAAACTCGTAGCCGTTGCAATCGCAAAGCATTTCGTAGTGCACGCCCCTGAACATACTCGATTTGATTACGCCCTCAAGCTGACCTTTGCCGACTTTTTTGATTTCTATATCCTCGGGACGGATTACGGTATCGACGGGCGCGTTTTGTCCGAAGCCGCTGTCCACGCAAGCGAACTCCGCGCCTACTATATTGACCCTGTAATCGTCGATCATTACGCCGTCGAGAATGTTTGATTCTCCTATGAAGTCGGCGACGTATGCGGTCTTAGGTTCGTTGTAAATGTCAATAGGCGTGCCTTCTTGACATATCTCGCCGTCTTTCATTACCACGACGGTATCGCTCATTGTCAGCGCTTCTTCCTGATCGTGCGTTACGTATATAAAGGTAATTCCCAAAGTGCGGTGCATTTCCTTGAGCTCAAGCTGCATTTCCTGACGCATCTTGAGGTCGAGCGCGCCGAGAGGTTCGTCGAGAAGCAGTACTTTAGGCTCGTTTACGATAGCTCTCGCTATCGCAACTCTTTGTTGCTGACCGCCTGAGAGAGAGTCTACGTTTCTCGTTTCGTAGTCGCTGAGTCCTACTATCTTGAGCGCTCTTCTTACTTTCTCGTCAATATAGTATTTATAACCGTTTACGACCTTCTTAACTTTTCCTTTTTTGGTCATTTTGTCTACGGTTTTTTTGATTTTACGCAGTTTGATATAACCTTTATCGACGTACGAATAATAATCGCCGTTCGCTATCGAAAAGTCGGGCTTGCCGCTCGCGGGGTCTACCAAAAAATCTTTGAGTTTGACCATCTTAACGGCTTTTTCGCCGTTCTTTTTTACAAAGTCAACCTTTATTTTCTTGAGCTTCAATCCGAATGCAATGTTGTTGAATACGTTGAGGTGGGGGAAGAGGGCGTACTTTTGGAAAACCGTGTTGACGGGGCGTTTGTACGGCGGCAGTCCCGCAATGTCCTTGCCGTCGAAAAGAACTTTGCCTTCAGTAGGCAGTTCGAATCCCGCGATCATTCTAAGCGTAGTGGTCTTTCCACAGCCGCTAGGTCCTAAGAACGTGACAAACTCACCCTCTTTAATGTTAAGGTTTATACCTTTTACGACGGTTTTATCGCCGTACTTTTTTACCAATCCCTGCAGTTGGATGATGTAGTCGTTATTCTTTTCCATAGTGTCGCTCCGTTAATCAAAATGTGGGCGGGCTTGATACCCAAAGTATTTTCGCAGGCTCTTCGCCTGAGTTTTGAATAAAATGTTTTTTCTTGCTCGTAAAGTAAAAAGAGTTGCCTGCGGATATTTCGTAGGTCTTTTTTCCTAGGTGAAGCGTTGCTTTTCCCTGGAGCACGTAACCGAATTCTTCGCCTTCGTGGGGCATATCTTCCATCGTGCTTTCGCCCGCCTGCAAGGTCAGCAAAATCGGTTCCATTTCGTTTTTAAGCGAATTTGGAACAAGCCAAGTTATGAGTTCGCCCCCGTCCTCTTTTTCAAAGAAATCGTTTTCGTCGTAGACTATCTTTTCGTCCACTTCCTCGTTGAAGAAAGACTTAAGGTCGCTACCCAAAACTTCGAGTATGTCTACAAGCGTCGCAATCGACGGAGAAGTGAGATTGTTTTCAAGCTGAGATATATATCCTTTTGTCAGTTCGCACCTGTCGGCGAGCTCTTCTTGCGTGAGTCCGCACTGCAGTCGCAAACGCTTAATTTTTATTCCCAAATCCATAAGATTGCCTCCCAAACGACCTGAAATATGCAAGTTTAGTAATTCTAAACTTAAAAATTATTAAGTTTGGCAATAATAAACGTTTAGTTTAGAATTATTAAACAAATTGATTATATAAACTATACGCTGCTTTGTCAATTATTTTGATACAAAAAATTGCAAAATACGACGAAGGTTTTTTGCGGGTTATAAAAGCGCCGAAAAAATCGATGGGTTAGAGCCCGTATTCCGTCAATTTTCTTGACGAAAAGACTAGGTTTTGTTAAAATGTAATTGTATATTTATATTATTATAATATGCGGCGGGCTGCAAAGCCGACCGTAATAAGGACGGAATATGAAAAAACTTGCGATTAAATTGACGGCGATAGGAGTAAGTATGGTACTTCTCGTAATTGGCGCCGTTATGGGCGGTTACGCGGTCATCGTAAACTACGCCGTCACGGGATTGCGCATAAGAATGGACAGGCAGCACCAAACGGTCGAGGGGTTTGGCGCTTCGTCGGCTTGGACTTATCAGTATTTGGGACTTATAGAGGACGAAGAGGTCAAAGAAGAAGCTATAGAGAAGCTGTACGGCGAGAGCGGTCTTGCGCTAAATACTTTTAGATACAATATCGGCGCGGGAAGCAGCGAGGTAAGCGATTTCATCGACCCTATGAGAGCGACGGAGAGCTACTTTGTCGCTGAAAAATTTGACGGAGATTATACTGCTTTTTCCAACCCTTCCAACTACGACTTCAACACGAGAGATAAAGGCGTGAGAGAGTTGTTTGAAAAAGCGCTGTCCAAAGGTCAAATCAAACGAATAGTATTTTACGTCAATTCCCCTCACTATCTTATGACGGTAAACGGAGATACGAACGCAAGCAAAGCGTACGAGAACAATCTCAAACCCGAGTGTTACGAAGCGTTCAGCGATTACGTTTATATTATAGCTTGCAATCTTTATAGGAAAATCGTTTGCAAATACGACCCGACCATAAAGATATATCTTTCTCCCGTCTATGAACCTCAAGGCGAATGGGGCGGAAGAGACGTTTCGCAAGAAGGATGTCATTACGATCCCGAAGTCTTGGCGGAGTTTTACGACGTGTTCTACAATAGGCTCAAACAGCGCAATCTACAAGAGGGCACGGATTTCGTAATGGACATCTTTGAAAGTTCGACCTACAAGCTCACGGCTAGCGGAGCTTATTTCCAAAGATATATGAAAGCTATGTCAAAATACGAATATTTCGATAGCATAGAGAGAATTGTAGCCCACGCTTACGAAGTGGATACCAATGACCGCGCCCGCAATTTGCTTTACAGCTTTCTAAAAAGAAGTTACAACGGAATGGACTTTTGCGTTAGCGAATACTGCGTTCAGCAAAGCGGCGTAGATCCGAGTATCGATATGGGTATCTATTCGGCTAAAGTAGTAATGAAAGATTTGGTTACGCTCAATGCCGTTACGTGGAATTATTGGCTATCGGTATCCACCTACGACTATGAAAACGGACTTGTATATTGGGATACCAAAGACAACAATCTTTTCGTGACAAAGCGATATTACGCGTTGGGGCAGTTTAGCAAGTATATTGAAACGGGCAGCGTAAGACTAGGCACGGAGTATATGGATACTTTGGGTTGGAACGGCGTGGAGATAGCGGCGTTTCTAAAGACGGACGGCAGGATTGCCGTCGTGATAATCAACGACAGTTCTAGAGCTAAGAAAATAAAAATAGACGGAAGCTACGGCAACGTAATCAAGACTACTACCGACGCGGACAACGATTGGCTGACGAGCGAGTTTGAATACGGAGGCTCTCTCAGCGTATCGGCGAATTCAATAACGACGTTCGTACTGACGCCGTCGGAAGATTGAGAAATTGCGTAAAAGGGAGAATTTATGAATAAGAAAATCAAGGCGCTAGTCGCTATCGTATGCGTTGTCGTCGTCATTGGAATTTCGTTCGGCGTGTACGCGCTTGCTGTGAATTTCGGGACTACGACTATCAATTTGGACGCGTCTAAGACTTACCAAACTATGAACGGTTTCGGCGCTTCGTCTGCTTGGCTATATCAAGATTTGGGAACGCTCGAAGACGACGATTTCAAAGACGCGGCTATGCAAATGCTCTACGGCGACAGCGGACTTGCGCTCAATACTTTTAGATACAACGTCGGCGCGGGCGGAGTGGAGAGCGATAGTTACGAAGACCCGCTCAGGGGAGCTGAAAGTTATTTCGTCGCCGAAAACTTCAACGGAGATTATTCGGTATTCGCCGACCCGTCCAACTATGATTTCAGCAAAGACGCGGCGGTAAGAGATTTGTTTGAAAGAGCGCTTGCAACGGGCAATATATCAAAAATAGTTTTCTTTGCAAATTCTCCGCATTATTTGATGACTTTGAACGGAAAAACGCACGGCGAAAATCGCTATGATAACAACCTAAAACGCGAGTGTTACGAGGCTTTTTCCGATTATATGTTGGTAATAGTCGACTATCTTTATCAAAACATAGTATGCAAATACGCAAGCGATATCGAGATACTTATATCTCCCGTCAACGAACCGCAATGGACTTGGGGCGGTGAGGGCGCTACGCAAGAGGGATGTCACTACGACCCTGCGCAGCTTGCCGAGTTTTACGACGTTTTCTATAAGAAACTCAAGGCGTTCAACGCCGCTCATTCTACCGAGTATATTATGGATATCTTCGAAAGCGGCAACTACAAGATGGTACTCTCGAAGAGAACTAATTTCAACGAGTATATGACGGAGTTTGAAAAGTACGAGTATTTCCAAGATATTACTCATATTTCCGTTCACTCTTACGGAGCCGACCAGTCAAAGTACTTTAGAGAAGTTTTCGCCGAATATATGGCTACTTACTATCCGCAAATCAGCGTAAGCGTAAGCGAATACTGCACGATGGTTTGGAACTTGGATCGCAGTATAGATATGGGGCTTTGGTGCGGTAAAGTTATGCTTAGAGATTTGGCGATACTGGGCGCTACCGATTGGCAATGGTGGCTGTCCATAGCAAAGAGCACGTACGAGAAAAACGGCGAATACGAGGACGGACTCGTATATTGGTTCTACGATGAGGACAAGGAAACGGGCGAACGCTCCAACCACTCTTTAGACGTGACGAAGAGATACTACGTAATGGGTCAGTTTTCCAAGTATATAAGCGAGGGAAGCGTGAGGATAAAAGCAGGTTATTCGGACTTTTTGAGTATGAACGGCGTGGAGTGCGTAGCGTTCAAAAACTTGGACGGAAGTATAACTTTAATAGCGCTCAACGACAGCGAAAGCGAGCGTAAAATCAAAATCAACGGCGGATACGCCAACGTCAAGGAAATCACGACCAACGCCGACGTAAATTGGCAAATACGCGAGTACGAAAACAAGGGAAGCGTAACCTTAAGCGGCAAGTCCGTCACTACGTTCGTATTCACAAAGTAATCAAGATAAAAGCGTACTAAAAATGCGTAAACATATAAATAATACAATATAGAATCCAAACAAATAGAATCCAAACAAAATATAATATTGCGAGTATAGAATAAAACACAACGAGATTTATTCTAGACGGGCAGGAGGTTGTTAAAATGTTGAAAATTGATATTATTTCGGGTTTCTTGGGAGCGGGAAAGACGACTTTGATCAAGAAATTGTTGTCGTCCGCGCTCAAAGGTCAAAAAATCGTGCTTATTGAAAACGAGTTTGGCGATATAGGTATCGACGGAGGCTTCTTGAAAGAAGCGGGTATTCAAATAAACGAAATGAACAGCGGCTGTATTTGTTGTTCGCTCGTCGGCGACTTCAAAAAAGCGCTCAACAAAGTCTACGAGGAGTACGCTCCCGATAGAATTATAATCGAACCGTCGGGCGTAGGAAAGCTCAGCGACGTTTTGAAAGCCGTGCTTTCAGCCGAACTTCCCGACAGTGAAATTTCCTCGCTCACCGCCGTAGTCGACGCAAAAAAGTGCAAGACTTATCTCAAAAACTTCGGCGAGTTTTATAAAAACCAAATACAGGAAGCAAAATGCGTGGTATTGAGCCATACGACGGGAATCGAGGCGGACAAGCTGGAATTTTGCATTGACACTGTAAAGGAGCTCAATCCCCAAGCCGTTATAGTTACGACCGAGTGGGACAAACTAGACGGAGCGAAGCTCTTTGACGCAATGACCAACGATAGCACGTTGCTCAAGCAAATGAAAGCTCTTGAAGAAGAGGAAGTATGTCCCGTTTGCGGCGGACATCACCATCACGAGCACAAGCACGACGAAGAGTGCGGCTGCGGACATCACCATCACGAGCACAAGCACGACGAAGAGTGCGGCTGCGGACATCACCACCACGAGCATCATCACCACGGTCACGACGCGGACGAGGTGTTTACGAGTTGGGGAAAGGAAACGGCAAACGTTTATACCCAAGAAAAGGTCAAGTCTATACTTTCCGCGCTGGATAGCGGCGAGTACGGTACGATACTTAGAGCTAAGGGTATCGTAAGAGGCGAGGGCGACGAGTGGATACACTTCGACTACGTACCCGAAGAAGTAGACGTGAGATTGGGCAGCAGTGAAGTAATAGGAAGAATTTGCGTGATAGGTTGCAAGATAGACGAAGCTAAGCTTGCTAAGCTTTTTGGCGTGAAATAGGAGAGATAATGGAAATACCGGTATATTTGTTTACGGGTTTTTTGGAAAGCGGAAAGACCAAGTTCATACAGGAAATGATGAGCGACGAGAGATTCAACGAGGGCGAAAAGACGCTCTTGCTCGTCTTTGAAGAGGGCGAAGAGGAGTATCGACCTGAGTTTTTCGCAAGCGACAACGTGCATATCGAGATTATCGAAGATATTGACGATATAACTTCCGATACGCTTACTATGCTCGCGAAAAAGCATAAAATCAAGCGAGTTATCGTCGAGTACAACGGAATGTTGGAGGTGAGCAAGTTTTTCGATTTGCTTCCCGACGACTGGGTAATGGCGCAAATACTTATGATTGCGGACAGCAATACTTTTTTCAACTACAATACGAATATGCGCCAGCTTACTTTTGACAAAATGCAAGCGAGCGAAGCGGTTATCTTCAACCGTTTCGACGATAAGAAAGATAAAAACGAATTTCACAAAATCGTACGCGCCGCCGGCAGGAGAATAGAAATACTCTACGAGTACCTTGACGGACACGTCGAGCCTGACAATATTCCCGATCCGTTGCCGTACGATCTCAACGCGCGTATCGTCGAAATAAAGGACGAGGATTACGCGGAATTTTATAGAGATTTGGTCGAGGACGGCAAAAAATACGAGGGTAAAATCCTTTCTTTCAAAGGTATTGTTGCGGTGGACAAGACGCTCCCTAAAAAGACTATAGTCGTCGGCAGACACATAATGACGTGTTGCGAGGCGGATATTTTCTACGGCGCGTTCGTATGTACTTATACCCAAACGATAGACTTGAAAAAACGCGATTGGGTAAAAATTATCGCAAAGATACGCTTTGGGAAACACGAAGTGTATGAGGGCGAAGGTCCTATTTTTGAGGCTATATCTATAGAAAAAACGCAAAAACCCGAGCAAGAACTTGCTACGTTCAACTAGAAAAAATAATAAATTTACGGAGAGATAAAAATGCAAAGAGTAGGAAAATTTCACAAAGTTTCTTTCAAACAGTTTGAAAAGGATTGGATAGATACGTTTGGAGAAAACGATAATATCAAGGAGATTTACGACGGTATAAAGCTGCCTAAAAGAGCGACTACAGGTTCGGCAGGGTACGACTTTTTCGCGCCCGTCAAGATAGAAATCAAACCCAACGAAACGATAAAAATACCCACCGGCATACGCGTGGAAATCTTAGAAAATTGGGTGCTCAAATGCTATCCTAGAAGCGGACTTGGCTTCAAGTTTAGACTTCAGCTCAACAATACGGTTGGAATTATCGACAGCGATTATTTCAACTCGTCCAACGAAGGACATATCTTTTGCAAGCTGACCAACGCGACCAACGAAAACAAAACCGTAGTAGTCAATAGCGGCGACGGTTTTGCGCAGGGCATATTTATCGAATACGGCATAACGTTTGACGACGAAGTCAGCGCAAAGCGCGACGGCGGCTTTGGTTCAACTACTAGGTAATTGCGTTCGGCGGATAAGGTAGGCAAGTCAATTCTAAAAAGTATCTTTTCCGCCGACTAAACATTTTTCTCACACGCATAATACAGCAAGTATTACGCGGTTCGAGAAAATGCAATTCGACAAAAAATCTATCTTTTTATTCATTGCCTATCTACCTTCCCGCCGAACAATATTGGTAGGTAATTCTATTGATACCGCCATTAATTTTTACGACGTAGATCTTATACAATCGTCATATTGGGCGAAGTCGAAATATCTCAAACGTTTTGGCTTACCGCCTTGGACGCTACAACTCTATCACACTAGGCTGCGCTCAGCCTGGTCGTCCACGAAAAAGACGCGACTTGACGTCGCGTCTTTTTATCTTTTATCCGCAGCTAATTCAAAATCCTCTTAAGCGTGCAGTACTACTTCGCCTGACTTTAGCGTTGCCGGCACGTCGATTACTCTTTGGTTGCTAGAGCCTTTCCAATGCAGTTGCGCGTCCAAAAGCTTGGCTACGAATTTGCCGTCTACTACGACGTCGAGGTAGGGGACTATCGGCAGTTCCTTTATTTCTTCCCACTCATAGCCGCTATATAGCCAAATAGTCTTTTTGGGGAATTTCTTCTTTATTTCTTTTGCAAGCTCGGTTATCGGCTGTCTGTTTGCGGGGTGCAATGGGTCGCCGCCTGAGAAAGTTATTCCCGAAACGTAAGATTTTGCGAGTTCGTCAAAAATCTCTTGTTTGGCGTTTTCGTCAAATTCCAGTCCGCCGTTTACGTCCCAAGTGATAGGGTTTTGACAGTCTTTGCAGTGGTGAGCGCAACCCGCTACCCACAGCACGACCCTCAAGCCGTCGCCGTTGAGCATATCGTCTTTAGTAATATTGTGATAGCGCATAGTTACATACTCTTCCTGTCTTGTATTTCAGCCATCTTTGCCGCGTTAAGTCGGGTGTCGCCCTTTACTCTCGAATAGGACAAATATCCGTTCATTCTATCGATTTTGGTAAGGTTACGACTGCCGCACTTGGGGCATACGTCCATACTTAGTTCTTGGTGGCCGCAATCGTCGCAGTAGGCGAGCGAGAGGTTTACGCCCTCGTAAAAGCCCATCGACATAGCGCGTCTTATCAAGGTGCGGATAGCTTCCTTATTGTAGTCGATAGGGTACTTCACGTACTGAATTTTTCCGCCGTTGAGCAAGTCCCAAAATCTCTTTTCTAAGTTTTGTTTTTGGATAGGCGTCAAGTCTTCGGAAACGTGGCAGTGGAAAGAGTTGGTTACGTACGGTCTATCGCTGACGTTTTTGACGATACCGAATTTGCTTCTAAACTGTTCGACTTGAAGTCCGCAAAGGCTTTCCGCGGGCGTGCCGTACATAGCGTAGAGAATATGATCCTCTTCTTTAAATTCGTTGATACGCTTGTTGATAAACTCCATAACTTCCAAAGCGAATTGACCGTCCTCGGCAATAGACTTTTTGTTGTAAAGTTCCTGAAGCTCGTTGAGCGCGGTTATGCCGAAAGAAGCCGTTGAAGCCTTGAGAAGGGGAGCGATTTTGTCGCTGTACTTGAGATGTCCGCCGTAGAAACCGCCCTCGCAATAAGCTAGAGGATTGGTGGAAGCTCTCATTTGTCCGAGATATTCGTAAGTGCGGACGTGCAACTGACGAATGAGTTGCAAGTAATAATCGAGCACTTCGTAGAAATCTCTGGATTCTTGTTTGGACTGCGCGTAAATCATAGGCAGGTGCAAACTTACCGCGCCGATATTAAATCTTCCTACGAATACCGGCTTATCGTTCTCGTCGGCGGGGTACATTCCTCCGCGCTCGTACCAAGGGGAGAGGAACGCCCTACAACCCATTGGCGAGATGACTTCGCCGTATTTTTTGTATATGCTAGCTACGTATCCTTCGCCCGTCAAAGACAGCCAGTCGGGGTACATCGTCTTGGACGAACATTCTACGCCCGCTTCAAAAACGTCGGCTAGAGGACCGCCCTCGCCGTGAAGTTTTTCGTCGTAAAGGAATACGATTTTGGGGAAGAGCACAGGCTTTTTGCATTCTTTTTTGCCTTGACCGTTCTTTCTGACTTCCAACATACAAATGTTTGCCATTTTAGCAAATCTAGAAGTTCCTAAACCGCCCGTAATAGTGATAAAAGGATAATCGCCTCTAGACGACGCTACGGTATTAAACTTATACTCCCAGCCTTGGAAGCCTTGCATCATATCTTTTCTTACGTCTTTGATCGCTTCTTCTTCGGCTCTTTCTTTGTTAAGACCCATATCCGTATATCTTTCAAATTGCTTTTTGAAAGTCTTTTCGGCGTAAGGTTCCAATATCTTATCTACTTGCGGTACGGTAAAGCCGCCGTACTGTTGGCTTGCGGCGGAAAGTACTATGTCGCCGATTACGTCGAAAGCTACGTCCAACGTCTTTGGCTCGTTGTACCAAATATTGCCCATTTCAAAACCGCCTTTGAGCACGGTCGCCACGTCGAATAGACAGCAGTTCATAGTGTCGCGCCTTGCCGACATATCGTGAATATAGATATATCCGTCTCTACAAGCCTGCAGTTCCTCTTTGGTGAGGAAAAACTTTTGATAGAGCTCCTTATTAAGTTGATTAAATATAAGACTTCTCTTGGTCGAAACCAATGCCGAGTCCGAGTTGGAGTTTTCCTTGTCGCCGATATACATAATAGCTTGGCTCTTCTTGTAAACCTCGTCAAGCATATGTACGAAATCTTGTTTGTAGTTGCGATAGTCTTTGTAGCTTTTTGCAACGGCGGGGTTGAGCGATTCAAGCGCGTACTCGACCACGTTATGCATTTCGCTAATGCTGACAAATTCCTTGTTCATAGCCGCAACTTTCTTGTTTACGAAGTCGCATATAAACTCAATATCTTCGTCACTAAATTTGACAAGCGCGCGGAAAGCGGATTTGTTGACCGCTGTCACGACTTTTTCTACGTTGTAAGCTTCTTTCGTTCCGTCTTTCTTAATTACGTACATAGTTCTTCTCCTCTTTATCCTTATTTTATGGTGCAAAAATGATTATAGCACAAGCCTACACGCTATGCAATACAAAACGGCAAAAAAATTTAAAAAAAATTTTGCTAAAAACGCTTGACAAACCACAACATCTTGTTATTCAGCCAAAAAACTTTTACAAGATAGTGTATTATAACGCTTGATTATAACCAATATTGGCTAACAATGCGAAAGCGTGAAAAAAATCGTTGAAGGCGCTTGACATAGCGAAGCGAGCGTATTATAATAGATAAAAAAATTAATAAAATTTTTTATAGGAGGAATTGATATGGCAAAGAAAAAATCTACGAGCGAAAAGATAGAGAGCAGGTCGGTAAGAAGCAACGTTGACAGGCTTATTGGTTTCAGCGCTTGTATAGCTTTGATACTTGCTATCGTCATGTTTGTCGTAAATCTCATTTTGGGAGCAATCAAAGCCGATCTCGGTATAATAACGGCTATTATGGGTCTTGTCAAAGATATCGCGCTCGGTATCGCAGTATGTCTAAACGCTTACTACTATGCGAGAAACAAGAAGAAAGGCTTCAAAATTACCGTATACGTATGTATCGTTTTGTACGCAATATTTGCAATTTTCGGCAACCTTTATTCCATTTTGTAATTGATTGCACAGCGAATAGAAATCATATCGGGAGGAACGCAGTTTGCGTTCCTCTTGTTATATTATGCAAAAGAGTAGTGAAGTCATATATATTATATTGTTGGGTAATGGCTTATAAGTGGGTTCACGTTATTACTGCCATATTTTTTAGCGAAACTTGGATAAAGTACAAAGTAAGCAATACCAAAAACTATGAGCGTAATAATCGTGAGCCCCACTTATTGCCTTGTACTCCGTGATTCTTGCGTAATCATCTTTATTCCGTCGCTTCTTGTTCTACGACAACGTACCAATCTAATATGTCGCCTCTATTAGGTAGAGGAGCTTTGCTTGATACGTAATCGTATAGTGTACGATATATTTTCATAAAGTTTTCGTCCGCAGTAACTGCGGGATACTTTTCTAATAATTGAATGAGCATAAAAATATGCGTCCAAAATAACGATTGTTTAGTTCTTATAACTTGTTTTCGTTCTATTTGCGTTTCGTCATTTTTTTTCGTCATAAGCACTTACTCCCTTTTCAAATCTTCTATAATAAGCTGTTCATTGTTTATATTATATAAAACTTCTATAGCCAAAGTATTAACGGTTCATAAAAAATGAACAAAAAATTTTATTACCTAGTTTTAAAGTGAAGGATTGAACATTTTATACGGATAGAGATCCTTCGACTACGCTCAGGGTGACGAATTGCTTCCATTAAGATGTATGAGAAAAGTTGCTTCGCTATTATGGGTAAAAATAAAATCGTCATATTGAGCGAAGTCAAAATTCTCATCCTTTAGAAACATTTATGCGAAAACTACGGAGTACAAGGCGCTAAGCGGGGCTCACGATTATAACGCTCATAGTTTTTGGTAAAGCAAACCTGTTGGCGGTATCAGTAGAATAGACTCCCACTTCGTTTGGTGGTAAGGTAGATAGTCAAAGGATTAAAAGATAGATTTTTTGTCGAATGACTGTTTGGCGAGCCGAGGCGTACTTTATGTACGTTGAGCGTGAGCCAAGCGGTTAGTCGGCGGAAAAGATACTTTTTAGACTTGACTAGACTGCCTTACCGCCTAACGTTAAACAATATGGCAGTAATAACGTGAACCCGCTTGTAAGCCATACTTACTAAAACAAAAATCTAAAACAACGAAAAACAACTTTTCATTTATATAATATTCTTCAACTACACTTTGTTTCGCTCAAAATGACGGACTTTAGCCGTCCAGTCATAGACGTTATATTTTTTAAATTCGAATAGTTTGCCTTTCCGCCGAACATATATCTTTGCTTGACTTTATATTGTTATTTAGTATATATTATATATAAACTAAACATAAAGTTTAGATTATTTTGTATCAAACTGTTGCTTCGCAGGCGGCTTGGAAAATAATATATGACGGCAAAGTAGGTTTTGCCGATTGAGAATAAATTCGGATATAACGTAATGAAAGATAGCGCAAAAGTAAAATTCAAAGCAATGGGCGAAAAGCTCAAAAATATCGTTTTGCCGGTTATTGCGTACGGCGGCGTTGCGGGAATGCTCTCGGGATTTTTGGTGGGAGTATTCAACTTCGGCGCGCGCTATTTGATAGAGTATTCTAAAAAAATCTACGAAGCGGTGCTTACGCATTTGTGGGCGATACCTTTGTTTTTCTTGGCTTTGGCGGCTTTAGCTCTTTTGATGGCGTTATTGCACAAGAAAGTGCCCAACGTCAGGGGCAGCGGTATTCCAAACGTCGAAGGAGCGATTAGAGGCTTTTTGACCTTCAAATGGCTGCGTACGCTGATAGGTACGGTCATAGGTTCGTATATGAGCTTTTTTGCGGGTTTGCCGCTTGGAAGCGAAGGACCTAGCGTACAGCTTAGCGCAATGTCGGCGCAGGGCATTACCGAGCTTATGAAAGCCAAGCTCACTTGGCGAAGATACGTAATGGCAGGCGGCGCGGGCGCAGGTATTGCAGTCGCGTTCAACGCTCCTCTCGCGGGTATAGTATTCGCTATGGAAGAGTGCCACAGGAGATTTTCTCCGATAATACTTCTTTGCGCTTCGTCGGCGGTCATTACCGGAACGGCTACTTTCCGCCTTTTGGGTATGGCGATAAAAGACGCTAAATGGTCGAGCACTTCAATGCTTTTCGACATTCCACAGCTCAAGCCTTTCGCCGATTTCAAGCAAATGAATTCGATAGGGGAGTTCGCTTCAATTTTAGGCATACTTATCGCCGTCGGAGTGGTAATAGGCGCGTGCGCGATACTATTCAACGTATTGCTCGTCAAATCTCAAAAGATTACCGATAAATGGGTGAAAAAGTTCCCGTATTGGCTAAGGCTTTTGATAGCATTCTTACTGACGGGCGCAATAGGTTTGATTTTTACAAAGTTTGTTCAAGACGGCTTCGCTATGGTAAACACGGGCGGTCACTCGCTTGTAGATATTCTTTGTCACGACGGTTTGAAGTATACTTTTTGGTTCTTGCTGCTGGTGATATGCGTAAGAATGTTGCTTACGATACTGTGTTTCAACGCGGGCGCAACGGGCGGACTGTTTATACCTATGCTTGCAATAGGCGCGCTGATCGGCGCAATGATGGGTATCGTATTTATCAAACTCGGTATGGACGAGGAATACTTTTCAGCCGTCGTAGTCGTATCTATGACTACGTTCTTTGGCGCAAGCGTGCGAGCTCCTATCACCGCAATAGTTTTGGTGGTGGAGCTTTCGGGATATCAATCGGATTTCTTGCCGGTAGCGATAGCTATATTCACTGCGTTTTTGGTCGCTGAAATACTTGGTACGAATCCTCTATACGACAGCTTGCTAGACAGGATGCGCGAGAGCAGCGAAAAGCTTGAAAAACGCTCGTTTGAGGTTACGGTCGAAAAGGGTTCGTTTGTCGAAGACAAACATATTAGAGATATTATTTGGCCCGCCAACGCTCTCGTCACCGAAGTGGTCAAAGTTGACGGCGAAAATATCGTTCCCGACGGCGAAACGCATCTAAGCGAAGGCGATAAGATTACTATCGTAGTCGAGAGCTTGAATTTCGACGAAACGAAAGAGTTTTTGGAGAATTTGGTAAAGACGAAAAAAGTTAAAAAGTAAAAGATTTAAGGTTTATAAAAATGAGTGTTTTGACGATAAAAGGACTTACGCATATCTTTGATTCAAAGACGTTGTTTGACGACGCCGATCTCAGCGTAAACAACGGCGAACATATCGGAGTTGTCGGACTTAACGGCGCGGGTAAGTCTACGTTTATGAATATTATTACGGGCAGGCTTTCGCAGGACGCGGGCGAAGTCAAATGGCTCAATACTATTAGATGGGGTTATCTCGACCAGCACGCGGATATCGACAGGAGTCAAAGCGTTATGGAGTACTTGCAAGGCTCTTTCGATTATCTCTATAAGATGAACGAGCAGCTTGAAAATCTCTATTCGCAAATGGCGACAGAGGAAGATATGGATACGCTGGACAAGCTGGTGAATAAGTCGGCGGTTTTGCAAGAGAAATTGGACGATAGCGGTTTTTACGACCTCGATTCCAAGATCAAGAAAGTCGCAAACGGTCTTGGCGTAAACAACTTCGGCTACGATACCGTTATTGGCAACTTGAGCGGCGGACAAAGGGCGAAGCTTATGCTGTCCAAACTGCTTTTGGAAGAGTTGGACGTTATGCTTTTGGACGAGCCGACCAACTTTCTCGACCTCGAGCAAATCGATTGGCTTAGGAAGTATCTAGACGCGTTCAAAGGCACGTTTATTCTAATATCGCACGATACTTCTTTTCTCAACAGCGTGTGCAAAATCATAGTCAATATTGAAAACGGTATGATCAAAAAGTACTGGGGCAATTACGACGAATTTCTCGTACAGCACGAGCAAAACGCCCGTCAATACGCGGACAGCTACGAAAGGCAACAACGCGAAATAAAGAAGATGGAAGACTATATAGCGCGCAACAAGGCCAGGGCGGCGACGGCAGGTATGGCTAACAGCCGCAAGAAGATGTTGGACCGCATTGACGTAATGCAAAAGCCGGTATCGTTTGAAAAGCCTACGTTCAACTTTCCGTATACGCTTTTGGTGACTAAGCACATGTTGGAGGTCAAAGACTTGGTCGTCGGATACGACGGCAAAGCTATATTGCCGCCGATATCGTTTGAGATGGGAAGTACGACGAAACTTTGGCTGAGAGGTACGAACGGTCTAGGCAAGACCACGATACTCAAAACGATAATGAAAAGGCTTCCGTCATTGAGCGGGTCGTTCAACTTTAATATAAATTCCAAGATAAACTATATCGAGCAAGATTTGCAGTTTAGAAGCGGAATAAACGCAACGACGTTTATGAACGAAACCTACCCGAAAATGTCGCAAAAGGAGATACGTACTCAGCTTGCGAAAGTGGGTATCAAAAACGACCTTGCGACGAAGTTCATAAGTTCGCTTTCGGGCGGCGAGCAGGTCAAGATAAAGCTTTGCGCGCTTATGCAAAAAGAGAGCAATATACTTATACTGGACGAGCCTACGAACCATTTGGACGTGTCGGCGAAAGAGGCGCTCTTTGAAGCGTTGCAGGAATACGAGGGCGCGATAATTTTGGTTTCGCACGAACCTTTGTACGCCGAAAAACTGTGCAACGAAGTATTTGATTTGTAATTGGCAATAATTATTCGTAAGAGGTATTTATGATAAGGGTACTCGTAGCGGAAGACGACATAAAACTCAATAAGCTGGTTCGCACCGTGCTTCAGCAAAACGGTTACGACGCGAATATGGCGCTCAACGGTCAAAGCGCTTTGGAGATGTTCAAAGAAGAGCATTACGATTTGATTGTGTCCGACATTATGATGCCGATAATGGACGGCTACGCTTTGGCTGAAAACGTACGCGCGCTCAACGCAAACGTACCCATTATGTTTATGACGGCGGTCGACGATTTCGACGCCAAAAAGAAGGGTTTTTTACTGGGGATAGACGACTATATGGTCAAACCTATCGATACCAACGAATTGTTGCTTAGAGTAGGCGCTTTGCTTAGGCGTTCGCAAATAGTCAGCGAGAGAAAAATAGTAATTGGCAATACTTCTTTGATATACGATTCGCTTACCGCAATTACGCCGGAGGGGGAGATCGAACTTCCTCAAAAAGAGTTTTATATACTCTATAAATTGCTGTCTTTCGCGGGTAAGATTTTCACGAGAAGTCAGCTTATGGAAGAGTTTTGGGGGGCGGACAGCGATACCGCCGAACGCACCGTAGACGTGCATATTACCCGTATTAGAGAAAAATTTAAAAACAGCTCCGACTTTGAAATAGTCACTATTAGAGGGCTTGGCTACAAAGCGGTAAAAAAGCAAAAATAAGGAGTGCGTATGCGACCCAAAAAAACCGTAAAAAAGGATTTGTTCGTCAAACTTAGTTTGGCGAGTTTCGTGGCAATATTGGCGGCTTCGGGTATATTCTCGGGAGCGTATTATATTCTTGAGAATTTGCACGTAAAAATAGACGACGTTTGGTGGACGCTTATCATTGCGGCAATAGCGGCGGTCGCCATAGGAGTAGTGCTCTCAAGTATAGTAAATATAGCATTTTTCACGCCTATGAGGAATTTGTGCGACGTGACGAAAAAGGTCGCGGACGGCGACTTTTCCGCGCAGCTAAAGGAAAAGACCAAAAAGAACGGGGAACTGAAGAACGACGAGATTTCCACGCTTATCCACAACTTCAATACTATGGTCAACGAGTTGAATAAAAACAAGATGTTGGGAAGCGATTTCGTAGCGAATATTTCTCACGAATTTAAGACGCCGCTGGCGAATATCAAAGGTCACGCCGAGCTGATTAAGAACTGCAACTCGCAAGCTCTTCTATGCGAGTATTGCGACAACATAATCGAAGCCGCGGACTCGCTTACCGCGCTTACGAGTAACATACTTAGGTTGAGCAAACTGGAAAATCACGCGATTTTGGAACCCAACGAGTTTAGAATAGACGAACAAATCAGAATGGCGATTATAGCGCAGGAAAGCAAGTGGAGCGAAAAAAATCTCAATATCAATATCGATTTGGACGAAGTTACGATATTTTACGACGAGCAGCTTTTTTATCACGTATGGCTAAACCTTATCTCCAACGCGATAAAGTTCTCTAGCGACGGCGGAGATATAAATATCCTGCTCAAAAAGTACGAAAACGAAGTGGTTTTCGTCATTAAGGATAACGGCGTGGGTATGTCCCAACAAACGCAGGAGAGAATATTCGAAAAGTTCTATCAAGGCGATATGTCGAGAGCCAAAGAGGGCAACGGCTTGGGACTTGCGCTCGTAAAGAAAATTTTGGACAATTCCCACTGTTCGATAACCGTCGACAGCCAAGAAGGTAAAGGCTCGACGTTTACCGTTAAAATTCCCGTCTAAGCCAATAAAAATTCGTATTCTCGTTTGACTTTGTTTGGTATATACTTTATAATGAAAATTGAGATATAATCAAATTTTAATTTTCAATTAAAATTTCGTTAGGACGAACAAGTCGAAAAAGCATTTGTTCAAAAGGTGAAGGATATGAAATACGTAGTAATTTTAGGCGATGGAATGGCCGATTATCCGAACGAGGCTTTGGGCGGAAAAACTCCGCTTGAAGTGGCAAAGAAACCCAATATCGACGCTTTGTGTAAAAACGGCGAAATTGGTTTGGTCAAGACCGTCCCCGATAATCTAAAGCCGGGAAGCGACGTCGCAAACTTGTCGATGATGGGTTACGCTCCCGACAAATACTATTCAGGTCGTTCGCCTCTCGAAGCTTTGTCTATAGGTATAGATCTTGCCGATACGGATATAGCTATTAGGTGTAATCTAGTTACGCTTTCCAACGAAGAAAATTACGCGGACAAAAAAATGGTAGACTATTCGGCGGGCGAGATTTCCACGGAAGAAGCCAAGGAGCTTATTGAGTTCGTAAACGCAAAACTTTCTAGCGACAAATGCGATTTTTACGCGGGAGTAAGTTATAGGCACTGCTTGGTTGTGCACGACGCTAAACTCGGCACTGACTTCACTCCGCCGCACGATATATCCGACAAATACGTTACGCAATATTTGCCCAAAGGACTTTACGGCGAAATGGCGCTTGAGCTTATGGTCAAGTCTTACGCCTTGCTGAAAGATCATCCTGTCAACAAAAAGCGTATCGCCGAGGGCAAGAACCCTGCAAACAGTATATGGCTGTGGGGCGAGGGCACGAAACCCGCGCTTACTCCCTTTGAGGAAAAGTACGGCTTGAAAGGTTGCGTAATATCCGCGGTAGACCTTATCAAAGGTATTGGTATAGGCGCTAAAATGAACGTCATCGAAGTGCCGAACGTTACGGGTACGTACCACACCAATTTCAAGGGCAAAGCCGAGTACGCGATAGACGCGCTCAAGAGCGGTTACGATTACGTATACATTCACATGGAAGCTCCCGACGAGTGCGGACATCAAGGCGACGTAGAGCATAAAGTTAAGTCTATCGAGCTTATAGATTCTATAGTCGTGAAGTTCGTAAAGGAAGAGCTTGATAAGATGGGCGAAGATTACAAGATCTTGGTTGCGCCCGATCATCCTACGCCGTTGAAGCTTAAAACGCATACGAGAGACGCCGTTCCGTTTATAGTTTATACGAGCAATAAAAAGCAAGACAGCGGCTACGATACCTATAACGAAATAACGTGTAAGCAAAGCGGAAATTATTACAAAGACGGAGAGTCGTTGATAAACAAATTTATTAAGAGGTGAGTTATAATGTCGGAAAACTATAAAGATGACAAAGAAAAGGAGATAAAGACCGAAGAAGCTGTCGAAGCAGTCGTAGACGGCGACGTCGCTGACAACGCTTCCGTAGTCGACGAAACGGTTGTAGTCGAGCAAGAAGTTATAATCGACGAACAGCCTGCCGAGCAATCAAGCGCAGAAGTCGTAGACCAAAGCGCCGACGCTGTGGTAGAAGAACAAGCCGTAGAAGACGTAGTTGACGCGACCGCGGAAACGAATACGGAAGTCGATATCGTCGAGGACATAGATTTGAAACCAATTCGCGAGCCCGAACAAGAGATAATAGTCGAGAGCAACGTAGAGGTAATTTCTCAACCTGAGGACGACGGCGCTTCGGATATTCCCACCGTCGAAGTCATAAGCAGCTCCAAGAGGAAGATTACTTCCAACAAATCTATAAGCAAGAAAAAGAAAGGCTTGATCGCTATCGCTATCGCGGTAGTCGCGGTCGCTATAATACTGAGTATAGTTTTGCCGGTCGTATTCTATAGAGCTCCGAGAATTTTCGTAAAGAGCGGCGACGGCTTTACCTCGGGCGGCAACGCCGGCAGTATGGATAAATATTTCTACGTGCTCAGCAAAAACGTAGAAAGCGAAGATATTACGATAAGCGGCAACGACGTTTATAGTATCGACTTCAATAAGCATACTTTAAAAGTAAACGGCGACTTTACGATAAGCTCGGAAAGAGAGGGAACGCTTTATATCGGCACGCGAGAGTCCAAGACGGAATACTCGTCCAAGAAAGCGCATCTAGAGGCTACGAATATTATTATCAATACGCCCAACCTGAACGTAGTATTGATGGCGGACGTATCGTGCGAGAATTTGGAGATCAACGCTAAATCCGTTCAGCTTGGCAATTTCCTTTCCAGAACGGATATGAGCCTACAGGCTGAAAGCGTACGTCTTTCGGGCGATATCGTAGGTTCTACTACAAGCGAAATAATTATAACAGCTTGTCCAAACGTGGTCGTCGATAGCAACGTAACTATTGAAAGTTCGCTCAATCTTATCGACAGCAGTTTGACGGTGGAGAAAGACGGCACTTTGGACACGGTAGTTCTTGACGATACGAGTAAGGCTACGGTTAAGGGAAATATCACGCTCGCTATAATCGGCGGCGCGCAAGTTACGATGGAAGAGGGACACACTTGCCAAACGTATCAAGATATAAATACTTTGGTAATCTTCCGCGATACTCAAAAATCGCACGTAATCAAGAACTGCAAAAACATTATCTACGTTGAAAAGCTTGCTCAGCCTACCGATATAAATATTGAAGAGCATAACAGCAAAATTATTTGCAACGTCGCAAAAGTAAATTTCGCAAGCGGCTATAGATTTATGCTCAACGGCGAAGTCGTCGGCGAAACAAAGGGCGAGGGAAACACAAAGCTTGATATTACCGACTACGTAAAGGAAATCGGCACTTATACCGTTAGCGTTATGCCGCTTGGCAACTTTACTAGCGAAACCGATTTGACCAATCAAGGTCATAAGACTATGTACGTGGACGGAGAGGAATCGTCTATTCAGTACAACTGCGTTATGACTTTGCAAGCTCCGCAAGGACTGCAAATCAGCGACGACTACGTGCTTACTTTCGCTGAAGTTCCGCACGCTGACTTCTATATCATTACCGTTGACGGAGTTATGGTAGTGAGAAGCGATATTTCTTCCAATACCGCCGACTTGACGAGATACTTGAGTTCTATGGGCAATCACTCGGTAAGAGTGCAAGCCTTCAGCGTGAACGAGAATATTCAAAACTCCTCGGTATCAATGGTATCGTACTCTACGACGGAGAAGCTCGAGGCTATCGATTCCGAACAACTTAAAGCAACGTTCTCGTCCGACTTTACGGCTATCAACGTGTCTTGGCACGGCGTTGCCAACGGCTACGATTACGTTGTATATCTTGAAGTCAACGGAGATAGAGCAAACAGGTTGGAACTTGGAAGATCTTCCGACGTGGACGAGATCGGCGCGATTATCTTTACGGTAACTCTTGACGAAATCGGTATAGTTTACGATCAGGATTCGGATGACTACTTCGATATAATCGTAGTGGCTGCGGAGCACGATTACTATACGCGTTCGGATGAAACGACCTGTCGCGTAAAAGTTCAGGATACGGTTTCCGTGAAATAAACTTAAATAGAAGATGGACGGCGACAGCCGTCCATTATTTTTGCGCGGACTAGCCGATTGCCGTTTCAACGTTCTCGCTTAGAATCGAAATATTGGAGAAGACGCGAGTTGTTGCATAGTCAGTTGAGCTATTGTATAGATTATATTAAAACTCTTGAAAAATTTTCTTCATTTTAATATAATAACGATATAATATAGAAAGTTGCGGCAAATACGCTAGATAGGATATTTTTGCGGCAACCGATATGAAAGGAGTAGTTTATGCGAATTTTGCTGGTTGAGGACTCTTTGAGTTTGAGCGACGCGCTAAAGACGATTTTGGTAAAAGAAAAATACGAGGTGCAAGTGGCGAGCGACGGCGAAAGCGGACTTCAACTTGCGCTGTCAAATATATTTGATTGCATAATTTTGGACGTTATGCTTCCAAAGAAAAACGGCTTTGATATCCTTAGAGAGATTAGACAGCGGCGCATACTTACTCCCGTGATTATGCTTTCCGCGCTTGCTCAAGAAAGCAATAAAGTCAAAGGTCTTGACTTGGGAGCCGACGACTATTTGCCGAAGCCGTTTTCAACTGCCGAACTTCTTGCAAGAATTAGAGCGTTGCTTAGACGTAAGACGGACGCTACGCCCGACAATATTATCACTTTCGGCAACGTGTGTTTGCAGCTTTCTTCTTATCAGTTGTACAACGAAAGCCAACAAAAGAGCGTTAAACTTTCTCAAAAAGAATTTGATATAATAAGATACTTCTTTGAAAGACCTAGACACGTCGCCGAAAAAGAAATGCTCATAAACAAAGTATGGGGATTCGACAACGATTTCGAGTCTAATAGCTTGGAAGTGTTTATCTCGTTTTTGAGGAAAAAACTCAAATTCATCGAAGCTGATTTCGCAATAAACTCCGTTAGAGGCGTGGGTTATCAACTCGTTTCTCAAAATCAAGAATAATGGACGATAAAATTTTAAAAAGACTCCAACGAAAGTTTTTCTACGTGCCCGTAACGTTGGGCTGGGTATTTATAATCCTAGCCTGTATTTTGATTTTCGGCATATCCTATACGCAGTCAATAGCTCAAGTTGAAAACTCTTTGCTCAAGGCGCAAGCAAGACCTTACTTCGATTCGGTAAACAACGATAAGTTCATATATATTTTCGTAGACGAAGGCAAATTAAGTCCGCTTTATCTAGAGGACGCTTTTACTGAAGAAGAGATAAACGAAGTTATAGAGAAAATTACGGAAGGCAAAATCGTCGGAAATAAGTTTTCTACCAAGTCGGGCAAACGCTATATGTTTGAAAAATCTATAAGTCGTTTGACGGAGAAGGAAACCGTTAAATACGTGCTTATAGATTATACTGATACTCACCAAACGCTAAGTACGCTCGCGGCAACGCTAGGTTGCATAAGCGTAATAAGTATGATGGCGATACTCGCGTTCTATTACTTTTACGCCGCTAAGGCTATCCAACCCGTTAAGCAGTCGTTTGCGCGTCAGCAAGAGCTGATTGCCAACGCTTCGCACGAACTCAAGACTCCGCTTACAATCGTGCGTACTAATTTGGAACTTATAGGAAGCGATCCGAGCGCGACAGTGGAGGACAACAAAAAGTGGTTGGAATCGGCGGAGTATCAAGTAGGAAGAATGCATACGTTGATTTTGGATATGTTGGAACTTACTAAGTTTGAAGCGACGAATACGTCAGTTGAGAGAACGCCTTTGGAGGTAAACGATATCGTCGAGGGTATGATGCTATCGTTTGAAGCGACTTGTTACGAAAAATCCATTAGCCTGTCGTTTTCGGCGCGCGAAACACTAAAAGTCATCGCGAACAAAACTGAGATAGAGAAGCTGACTAGCATATTGCTTGACAACGCGATAAAGTACACGCCTCACGGCGGCAAAATTAAAGTTGATATATCGAGACAGCGAAAGAACGTCGTCTTGAGTTTTTACAATACCGGCGAGGGGATTTCTCCTGAAGATATAAAGAATATTTTCAATAGATTTTTCAAAGCTGACCTTTCCCATAAAGAAACGAGCAATTCATTTGGTTTGGGACTTAGTATCGCGCAGTCTATCGTGCAGTCGCTGAAAGGCGATATTACTTGCGAAAGTCAGGTAGGGCAGTACACTAAATTCATAGTAGAACTTCCCAAATATACGGAAACGGAGAAATAAAAACGGCGAAATTCAAGCGCGTCGCAGCCTAATTGTTATAGCATCGAATAGAAGCGAGAATATGAACGTTCGCAATTAAACTTGGTACAAACAAACGCTTGACAAACTTTGATTTATTCACTATAATGTCAAATGTAGCAAAACAGTATGCACTCATAGCTCAATTGGATAGAGCGTTCGGCTACGGACCGAAAGGTTGGGAGTTCGAGTCTCTTTGGGTGCACCAAACGCAATCTAATTTGAATATTAGGTTGCGTTTTTATATATTCAAAAATCATACTTTAACCAGCGCTATATCTCGTTTGACAGTTGTATGACTCTATATCAAATCTAATTATAAAAATACCAAATGCTGCTTTTTTTAAATTAGTTGATGCATTGATTTTATGCTACGATTTGGCGCAATGAAAAACATATTTTATCGTTTTTTCTTCTCTTGATTTTGTTTTTTATTCATAATGCTCCAATTTATAAAACCGTATGTGTCTATAACAAAGAACGCAATAAAACATATAACCATAGGTAAGTATGTAATATTTTCGTAACTCGCTATAGTCCACATTATTATCAAGACGATATCATTTGCGCCGTAACCTATTGCGTAAAAGCGACTTCTTCTAGCAGTTAAATATGCCGCTGAAAACGACGTGAGTACTGAAATAGTGCTGATTATTAAGTTTGCGGTATTAAGGGCTTGTAGTACAAAGAAAAACGATACAGTAATAATGCCTACCGCAGCTAAGAACAAGCACCATTCTTTTTTTGATAACGAATTAACTTTAACCTCGCTTTTATCGCCTTTGTATGGGTTGCGCAACCATGATATTAAAGCCCATAAAGCAATAGGCGCGCTCATTCCCAAGTATGTTATCATTTCACCGTAGTAATTAAATGAATATGAGATGAATCCGTAAAACACACTGAATACTATCGTTAAAAATTGTCCGATAGGGTTGCCCTTTGAAACAAATATCAAAGCAGTTACGCCAATCAACGACCCAACCAAATATAGATATTGTGTGTTTTTGAAAACAAAGAAAAATACAATGATTGAGATTACGCTTATACCCCAAATCAACCATTCAACAAGGGTAATATTTTTTAGAAACTTTTTCATAGCGCCTCCAAAAAAATGGCACTTTGCTTATATCTTCTAAGACCTGACGATATAAGTAAAATGCCGTTGCATTTGTAAGTACTCGGTAGCACTTGCTAAAATTCTATAATTTTAATCATTATATCTAAATGCTGCTTTAAAGTCAAGTTATTAAAACCAATAAAAAATAAAATGGCGCTGTGGCAGGAGCTTGATATTACAAGCGGCTTCGCTTGCCGCCAAGCGCCGCCATAGTGCCAAATTGAGTTTTATTTATGTCACAAACTTGAAAAAGTATTAACTTTTACGACAAACTTATCGTAACTTGCACGTTGTTGCTTCCTGCGCCGAGTAAAGTTTTAAGTTCCGATACGGAGTAGCCGTTGATTTTCCCCAACCTAGTATAAGACCACGAATTGCTGCCGTAGAAAAGAACGATTTGATTTCCTGAATAAAGGACGACGTCGCCGGCTTGCGTAGTTATTTGAGTATTATTTGTCGGCAGGCCAAAACCTAAACTTCCGACTTTTTCAAAACCGCCGTAGTCGCTAGCCGTGTACGTTATGTCGCCTTGCTTTAATTTTTCTACAAGCGCGTCAACCGAGGAATTTTCGGCAAGCGTTATTTCTAATTTGTTTCCGTTGATCGTAATATACATTTTGGTGATTTTCGCTTGTTCGGGCAGTTCCGTATCAGGCGGAATTGTTGAGCCTTCGTTTTCGGCAGGTTGTTCGGGCAAAACTTCCGTAGGATTACCGTTTTCGTTTTTTGTAGGCGGTAGCGGTTCGTTAGAGTCCATACATCCAGCAAAAGTTAAACACGCCAATACGCAAATAACAATAAGTAGCGTAAAAAGTTTTTTCATAAATTTTCGCTTAAACGTTTTTACCCGCTTCATAAACTTGTTCGGGGAAAGCAGTTTTTAGTACTCCTTTGATTTTGAATTAAAAACTTGCATTAAGTACGGCGCGAATATCGTTCTCGCTCAACACTTTGTATCCGCCGTCCATAACGAGAGTGCTTTTTACCATTCCTTCAAGCATATCTTTTGTTGCGCCGAGTTCGGTTATATTCATAACAAGATCGATTTTCTTCATCCAATTTTCCATAACGGTTAAACCTTCATTGGCAATTTGAACGTCGGTTTTTCCTTCGGGATTTACGTTCCAAACGTTCACAGCGTAACGGGCAAACTTTGCCGTACCGTAGGGCAGTATATATTTGTAGTACGGCATAGAAACCGCCGCAAGCGTCATTCCGTGCGTTGCGTCGGTGTAGGCTGCAACCGCTTGACCGAGCATGTGAACCATCCAATCGGTAGTCTTACCTTTTGCAACGAGAGTATTTAACGCCCAAGTAGCCGTCCACATAATATTGCTTCGCGCCTCATAGTCGTTGGGATTTTCAACAGCTATATTCGCGCTGTGAATAAGCGAGCGTAAAAGCCCTTCCATAATGTAATCGGAAGTATTGTCATCCGCGCCTGAAAAGTATTGTTCGAGAATATGCGACATAATATCATAAATGCCCGATACCATTTGATATTTGGGCAATGTGTAGGTAAATTCGGGGTTCAATATAGAAAATTTTGGGAATACGTTGTCGCCGAAAACGTGTCCGATCTTGAGCTTTTGTTCGTGGTTGGTAATTACTGAGCCGCCGTTCATTTCGCTGCCGGTGCCGACCATCGTCAGTACGCAACCTACGGGGATTATATCGCAAGTAACGTCCTCAAAACGAATAAAATATTTCTCCCAAGCATCGTCGTTGCAGTTTACCGAAACCGAAACGGCTTTTGCGTAGTCGCATACCGAGCCGCCGCCGACAGCCAAAATCAAATCGGCTTTTGCTTTTTTAGCGAGTTCGATACCTTCGTTGAGTTTTTTTGCAGTGGGGTTGGGCATAACGCCTGCGTCTTCGTAAATCTCTTTGCCGTTAGCTTTGAGAATGGCAACTACTTTATCGTAGATACCGTTTTTCTTAATAGAACCTCCGCCGTAAACAAGCAATACGTTTTTGCCGTATTTGGGCAGTTCTTCGTTAAGACCGTTCAAAGCGTCTTTACCGAAATAGAGTTTGGTGGGGTTACAGTAAGTGAAATTTCCAATCATATTTTTACTCCTTAATAGTTTTTATAATTTTTGCGGGGACTCCCGCTACGACCGTGTTTTCAGGCACGTCTTTCGTCACAACCGCGCCCGCGGCTACAACCGATCCGTTGTTGATAGTTACTCCCGAAAGAATAGTTGCGTGCGCGCCTATCCAAACGTCGTTGCCAATTTTTATCGGGGCGGGCGACATATTTGCGCGATTTTCGGGTAGTAAATCGTGATTTAACGTAGCCAATACGACTTGTTGACCTATAAGAACGTTATCTCCGATTTCTATGCCGCCCTGATCCTGAAAGCAACATCCCGAATTGATGAACACGTTTTTACCTACTGAGATATTTTGTCCGTAATCGGTATAAAACGGCGGGAACAGTCCAAAACCGTCGTCGACCGCTTTGCCTATAAGCTGAGAAAATAAATCGCGCAATTCCTCATTTGTATGAAAAGCATTATTCATATTCATTGTAATCCTTCGCGCTTTTTGAGCCATTTCGTGCATGTGTAAGTGCGATTCGGATTTGGCAACGATATACGTCTTCTTTTTCATTTCTTCTTTGAACTGTACCGTATTCATAATCGCCTCCTTGTACCTATACTGATATTTTATTAGATATATCTTAGTATGTCAAATGCTTATATTTTATCGCTTACCCATAATTGACAGGCATACTATTTTTGTGATATACTGCATAAAAAGGCGGCGCAATATGGAATTAAGGGAATTAAAATATTTTTTGGCAGTAGCAAGAGAGCAAAGCGTATCTAAAGCGGCGGAGGCGTTATTTATTACTCAACCCAATTTATCTAGGCAAATGCAAAATCTTGAGAGAGAAATAGGGCAGCAACTCTTTATTCGCGGCGCGCGTAAAATAACGCTTACGCAAACGGGACTTTTGCTTCGTAAACGCGCGGAAGAAATTGTTGAGTTGTACAATCAAACGGAAGCCGAACTTAATACGCCTATAACCGAGATAAGCGGAGACGTTTATATCGGCGGCGGAGAAAGCTACGCAATGGGACTTATCGCTAAAGCGGCGCGTTCCGTCCAAAGCGAATATCCGAAAGTGCGATTCCATTTGTTTAGCGGCGATATGGAAGCAGTTTCCGAAAAACTCGACAAAGGACTTATAGACTTTGGTATTTTTATTGAGCCTGCCGACCTTTCTAAATACGATTATCTTCGTTTGCCTCTTACCGATACTTGGGGAGTGCTTATGCGCAAAGACAGTCCGCTTGCCGAAAAGGAATATATCGCGCCCGAAGATTTATGGGATAAACCGCTTATTCGCTCCAAACATTCTTTGGGTAAAAGCATTATAGCGGATTGGTTTCGCAAGAGCGCGGAAGAACTAAATATCGTAGCAACTTACAATCTATTGTATAATGCTTCAATTCTTGTTGAAGAGGGGATAGGTTATGCTCTATGTCTAGACAAAATAATCAAAACTGACGGAAACAGTAATTTGTGTTTTAGACCGCTTTATCCGCAACTTATATCTCATCTCGATATAGCGTGGAAGAAGTATCAAGTATTTCCTAAATCCGCGGAGATTTTTTTAAAACGTTTGCAGGAAATTATATGAATTGTAAAAAAATCAATCAAAAAAAATTGCGTAATTTGGGGTTGGCAACGTTAATATAATATGCTATAATATAATAGACGTATTCTATGAGATAAATATAAAGGCTACGTCGCGGCAAGGAGTGTGTTGAAATGAATTATTGGAAAAAGTTGTCGGCTTACGATATAAATTCTATAAAGCGGTACGCGTCAGGTTTTCCGTTGGATGAGGCGGGCAAAGCTACGGCGGTAAGTTTGGACGGAGAATGGGATTTTAAGTTGGTGAATTGTCCCAAAGAAATCCCTAAAGGTTACGAGCTTTTAGAAGCCGAGCTTAACGGTTTTTCCAAGATAAAAGTTCCGTCAAATTGGCAAATCCAAGGTCACGGTCAACCTATATATACAAACTACACGTATCCGTTTGCGTTGGCGCAAATCAACTTTGCGCAAGTGCCTCACGTAAAAGAACGTATGAACGAAGTGGGCTGCTACGTGACGGAGTTTGAAGTAAAAGAGAGCGAAAAGAATATATTTTTGAAGTTTGACGGAATAAATTCCTGCGCGGATATTTACGTCAACGGACAGTTTGTCGGATACTCGGAAGATTCGTTCAGTCCTCAAGAATACGATATTTCAAAATTGGTACGCGTAGGTAAAAATAAGCTCGCCGTATCAGTGTATCGCTACTGCACGGGCAGCTATCTCGAAGATCAGGATATGTGGCGTATCTCGGGTATTTTCCGCAGCGTTTGGCTTATCTACAAACCCCAAATTGAGATTGCCGACTATTTCACTCGTTCTATGCTGAGCGAGGACTATATTTCCGCAAAGTTTTTGACGGACGTAACGGTAAACTCCAAGGACGCGGAAGCAAATGCCGCAAGGGTAGAAGTCGAGCTGTCCTACAAGGGCAAGACGGTAGCGCTTTTAAACGAAAACCTCGGCGCGCTTGGCAAGGAAGAGAGCCAAACGGTATCTTTATCGGCTGAAATAGAAAATGTCGAGCTGTGGTCGCACGAATATCCCAACCTTTACGACGTAGAGGTAAGGTTGTACGACGGCGAAAAACTCTTGGATACTCGCCGTTCGCATTTCGGTTTTAGAGAAATCAAGATTGAACCGATGAAAGAGGGAAAAGGTCCGTTCATAAAGCTCAACGGAAAAGTCATTAAGATATACGGCGTAAACCGTCACGAATTCCATCCCGACTACGGACACGCTGTTCCCGCCGAGCTTATCGAGCAGGATATTAAAATTTGCAAAGCCAACAATATTACGTCTATCCGCAACAGCCATTATCCAAACCAAGACGTATTCTACGAGCTTTGCGATCGCTACGGAATTCTCGTAATGGCGGAAACCAATCTCGAAACACACGGACTGGCTATGCTTTTGCCAAAGAGTAGCAAGAAATGGAAAAATCAATGCGTATATAGAGCCGTGAATATGGTAAGACGGCTGCGTAACCATTCTTGTATTATAAGTTGGTCGCTCGGCAACGAGTCAGGCTTCGGCAAAGACTTTTACGCAATGAAAGACGCCGTGCTCGAACTGGATAAGACGAGATTTATTCACTATGAACCTGACCAATCGGGCGAAGTAGGCGACGTGCTCAGCGAGATGTATTCCAAAGTAGAAAAGATGCCAATCATAGGCGAGAATAAGCAAATGCGCCACTGCGTTGCGCTTTGGTCGCCGCTTGGCACGAAGTACACGCCGCAAATGTATCGCGACTTGCCGTTTATTCAGTGCGAGTACGCTCACTGTATGGGCAATAGCTTGGGCAACTTCAGCGACTATTGGGATATGTTCTACAAATATGATAGATTGGCGGGCGGATATATTTGGGATTTCGCCGACCAAAGCATACGCCGCGAGGAAAACGGCAAAGACAAGTGGTGTTACGGCGGAGATTTCGGCGACAAACCCAACGCGGGTCGATTTGCTTTCAACGGTATCGTAAGAGCCGACCGTTCGCCCAACCCCGCGCTGTACGAGGTGAAGTACCAATATCAACAATTTGCTTTCTCGCTTGAGAATAATACGCTGAAGATACTCAATAGGCATTTATATACCGATTTAAAAGAATTTGATTTGATTATTACTGTATGCGCCGAGGGAGAGGAACTGTATTCGCGCAAGCTGAATATAGCTTGTAAGCCGCTTGAAAGCGTAGAACTCGAGTTGATAGATAAGGAAATCGTCTATCCCGACGGAAAGGAAGTCGTATGCGACGTAAAAATCGTTACGACGAAAGAGTTGCAGTACGCGCCGATAGGGCATATAGTTGCGTACGAGCAGTTCATAATCAAAGAATTTGATTTTTCGCTTCAAAAGCTTGAGAAAGGCGCGACTTTCGAGCAAAAGGCAAACGCGTACGAGATAAAGTCGGGGCAGGTTGTATTCACGCTCTCGGCCGACGGGTACGTGACTTCGGCTAAGAGAAGCGGCGCGGAGCTTTTGACTTCAGTAATAAGTCCCAACTTCGTCCGCGCGACGATAGACAACGACGCATTGCCGCAAGTGCCGAGAATTATCGCCAACACGATAATGGGTATCAATAGATTTAGACGGGCAAGCAAAACGCTGAAAGCGAAGAGCGTTCGCGTATACGAAGAGAACGGTTACGTTACCGCTCAAATAGCTTGGAAGATGCGTTACGTCAAGTCTTTGCAAACGGTCTATAAATTCGACGGCAACGGCGTGATAGACGTATCTATGTCGTTGATTCCCAAGGGCAAGGACTTCGAGCGTTACGGCTTTACTTGGCGTCTTGCCGAAGGTCTTGACGGAATTGAAACTTACGCCAAAGGTCCGCACGAGAACTATTGCGATAGAGCAACCGCTGCAAAGCTCGGACTTTGGAAAGGCAATGCGGAGGACTTTATACACGACTATCTATATCCGCAGGAGAACGGCAACCGTACCGGTGTGCGTTACGCTAGTATAGGCGGCGACAACGGAATAAAATTACGCGCCGTTGACAAGGCGTTTGAGATGACGGTTCATCCGTATACTTGCGATACGTTGCACTTTACGGAGCACGCTCACGAGTTGGAGCGAGAGGATAAACTCACGGTATGCGTTGACGGCAAACAGCGCGGAGTGGGCGGCGACGTGCCGGCTATGGCAAATACCAAGCCTCAGTACAAAATCTTGCCTGGGCAGGAACATAAGTTGAGATTTACGATAAAATTTTAACTGTGAAAATAAATTTGAAAAACCTGTTGACAAAACGCTTTTGAAAGCGTAATATAGTGTTATAGACAACTGAAAAGTGACTAGGTTCACAAAACCGTAGAGAAAGAAGAGTACCTATCTACAAGCGGCTTTACAGAGAATTGCGGTCGGTGAGAAGCAATGAGTAGCGAGATAGCGAATGGACTTTTGAGGGCAAAGTAATGTTTGACGGAATCCCCTCGTCAGTGGGAAGATGCGTGATGGCGCATTAGGGTGGCTTACAAGCAAGATTGAAATTTGCAAATCTTGTCCCGATTTATAAGGGACAGGATTTTTTTTATTATTGAAAAACTAGGAGGATACGAAAATGGAAAAGAAAATTCCGCACAGGTTTTATTTGACGGAGGAGCAAATGCCTACGCAATGGTACAATCTAAGAGCGGATATGAAGGAGCAGCCCGACCCGTTGCTTAATCCCGCTACGGGTAAGCCGGTTACGGAAGAGGAACTGTATCCTATATTTTGTAAAAAGCTCGCTCATCAAGAGTTGGACGAGAAGACTAGATATATAGACATTCCCGAAGAGATTTTGGATATGTACAAGATATATAGACCGTCGCCGCTTTGTAGGGCGTACAACCTTGAAAAGGCGTTGGGAACTCCCGCTAAGATATACTATAAATTCGAGGGCAACAACACGTCGGGAAGTCACAAGCTCAACTCGGCTATAGCGCAGGCGTACTACGCTAAGGAGCAAGGCTTAACCTCGCTTACTACCGAAACGGGCGCGGGACAATGGGGCACGGCTTTGTCGGAAGCTTGCTCGTATTTCGGACTTCCGCTCAATATTTTTATGGTTAAGGTATCTTACGAGCAAAAGCCGTTTAGAAAAGCGGTAATGCAAGTCTTCAACGGCAACGTAATTCCCAGTCCTTCCGACACTACCGAAGTGGGTAGGAAAATTCTTGCCGAGAACCCTAACACGACAGGCTCTTTGGGTTGCGCTATTTCCGAAGCTGTGGAAAAGGCGGTCACCACCCCCAACTGTAGATACGTGCTCGGCAGCGTGCTCAACCAAGTTTTGCTTCACCAATCGATTATAGGCTTAGAGAGCAAAAAGGCAATGGAGATACTTGGAGAATACCCCGACGTGGTAGTAGGTTGCGCGGGCGGCGGCTCCAACCTCGGCGGTCTTATCGCTCCGTTTATGCAGGATAAACTCAACGGCAAGAAGCCTAATACTCGTTTCGTAGCGGTAGAGCCTGCGTCCTGTCCGTCGTTTACAAGAGGTAAGTACGCGTACGATTTTTGCGATACGGGAAAGATTACTCCTCTTGCCAAGATGTATACGCTCGGCAGCGGATTTATTCCGTCGGCAAACCACGCGGGCGGTTTGAGATACCACGGTATGTCGCCGATACTTTCAAAGCTATATCACGACGGCTATATGGAAGCGGTGGCGTACGAGCAGTCGAAAGTCTTTGAGGCGGCATTGCAGTTTGCAAGGTGCGAAACCATTTTGCCCGCCCCCGAATCCTCGCACGCTATCAAGGGCGCGATAGACGAAGCGCTCAAGTGCAAAGAAAGCGGCGAAGCTAAGACGATACTCTTCGGATTAACCGGAACTGGCTACTTCGATATGAAAGCCTACTCGGAATTTATCGAGGGCAAAATGACCGACTATATCCCAACGGACAAAGACTTGGAAATAGGTTTCAACAGTTTGCCGTCTTTGGAGAGATAAGGCAACTTTGTTAAAATTCAGAGCCGTCGTAAAAAGAGAAGCGGCGGCTCGGTATACTACGCTTGAAAAGCTATTTTTTAGTCAATATCAATCGTAGCGAAATCAAAACGTTTCACAAACTTTATAGAAATTAGAATTAGTAAAATCGTAATGAGATATTCATTACGTTTGGCTTTGTATACGCCAAAGGAGATAAAATGAAAAAACAATTTATTACGCCGCCCAATCACGTAAATTTTCTTGCTAAAAAACTCTTTGACGATCTAGGGCAAATAATAGACGGTTCGATTGCCTATATCGACGTATACGGCGGAGGACCGAGCGAGCAACATACTCACGAACATTCCCATCTATTTATCGTCACTCAAGGCGAAGCTAAAATTTCGCTTGGCGAAAGAGAAGTTATCGTCAAAAAAGACGAATCTTTTTTAGTGGACGGCAATATTCCTCATTCCGTGTGGAACAATACTCAAGGTCAAACTGTTATGATTGGCATTTCTATAAAATAAAATTAAGTCACCGTATAACAAGCTAACATCCAGTCCGAATAAATTGTATTAATAAAAAATTGAAAATTTTGCAAAAAACTCTTGACAACAATACCCCCTGGGGGTATAATAGAGAAAAAAGATTATACCCCTAGGGGGTACTCGGTATTTTCCGTAGAGAATTTTGACGAGAAGATGTCGGGAAAGGAAATAGGTATGGATTGTAAACACGACGGATGCGAATTGACGAAAAAACTTACTTCTAAGCTATCAAGGGTAGAGGGGCAAGTAAGAGGCGTAACAAAGATGGTGCAGGAAGAGAGAACTTGCGAGGACATACTCGTGCAGTTGTCGGCGATAACGAAAGCGTTGGAGGGAGTTGCTAAGGACTTGCTTTCGCACCACATAAACCATTGCGTTGTCGACAGTATAGAGAGCGGCAACGTCAAGGAAATGCTCGACAAACTTCAAGTTGCCGTAGAGTATTATTCCAAAATCTAGGAGGGTTTATGAAAGACGAAGAAAAGTTGTCCAAAGAATTGGATTGTTGCGAGCATAATCACGACGAGCGTGAAGAATGTTGTCATCACGAGCGTTGCGAACACGGCGAGCATAAGCATAGCCACGGTCACGAACACGGCGATTGCTGTAGTCACGAGCGTGAGCATCAACATAATCACGCTGACCACGAAGAATGTTGTCATCACGAGAGTTGCGAACACAGCGAGCATAAGCATAGTCACGGTCACGAACGCGGCGATTGTTGTTGTCACGGGCATCACGACCACGATCACCACGAACACGAGCACGGTCACGGGTGCGCTTGTTGCGACGATTCTCCTATAAAGATAGATAAAAAACAAAAGATATGGCAAGTCGATAAGGGCGAATTGATATGTCTTATAATATCCGCGGTCTTTTTGATTGCCGCGTTGGTTGTCAGCAATATAGCGGGAGAGAAGCTTTTTTGGCTTTATCTAGCGCTGTATATAGTCGCTTTTGCGGCTGTGGCTTGGAAGAGCGTAGTCGAAGGCTTTAAGGGAATATTGGAAAAGGATATTTTCAACGAGAATACGCTTATGAACGTCGCCGCAATCGGAGCGTTTTGCATAGGCGAGTTCGCCGAGGGCGTAATGGTTATGCTGCTCTATACGTTGGGCGAAACCATACAAGGAATTTCCGTGCGCAAGTCAAAAAAGAGCATAGGAGAATTGCTTGATATAAAGGTTGAAAAGTCCAACTTAGTCTTGGCGGACGGAAGTACGGCTTTGGTGGAAACTTCGTCATTGAAGATAGGCGACAAAGTACTAGTAAAAGTTGGCGAAAAGACGCCGGTCGACGGTAAGGTAATAGAAGGCGCTTCGTCGTTTGACTATTCAAAACTTACAGGCGAGAGTATACCCGTGGAGAAAAAAGCGGGCGACGAGATTTTGGGCGGCACGATAAATCTCGACAACGCGATTTATATCGAGGTAGAAAAAGAAGAGAAAGACGCTACGATATCCAAGATACTCAAACTTGTCGAAGAGGCTCAGCAAAAGAAGCCGAAAGCTGAAAAATTCGTACGCAAATTTGCAAAGGTATATACTCCCATAGTCTTTGCGCTCGCATTGATAATATCGGTATTCTTGCCTTTAGTTTCAAGCGTAACTTATATCGAGGCAATCAAGAAAGGCTTGGTATTCTTGGTAATATCCTGTCCATGCGCTTTGGTCATATCCACTCCGCTGACTTACTTTGGCGGAATTGGCAGCGCTTCGAGGCGAGGCGTGCTTGTGAAAGGCGGAAATTATCTTGAACTTCTTAACGGCGTCGACGAAGTATGTTTTGACAAGACCGGCACGTTGACCGAAGGCAAACTAGAAGTAAAGGAAATTTACGCAAAGGACAAAGAACTCTTGCTCTCCGTAGCCGGCGCTTGCGAAAATTCTTCCAACCACCCGATAGCTAAGTGTATTGCCGAGTATTGCAACAGTAAGAGTACGGCGAAAAACGTTAAAGAAATCGCGGGTAAGGGATTGATATGCGAGATAGACGGCAAACCGGCGCTATGCGGAAACGCTAAGCTTCTCGACGAGTACGGCGTAAACGATTATACTGAGATAAACAGGATATACAGCGTAGTTTACGTAGCTTACGACGGCGAGTATTTAGGATACTTCGGCATTGCCGACAAGATACGCGAAAAGTCTAAAGCCGTAATAAGCGATTTGAAAGCAAGGGGAATAGTCACGACTATGCTCACGGGCGACAACGACGCCGTTGCAAGTCAAGTCAAAGAAGAGTTGGGCGTCGACGGCTACGCGGCTTCGCTGATGCCTCAAGATAAGAGCGAATACGTCAAGACGAAGATAGGGGAGGGCAAAAGAGTTATGTTCGTCGGCGACGGACTCAACGACGCTCCCGCTATCAAAACGGCAAGCATAGGAGTTTGCGTAAGCGGTATGGGCAACGACGCAAGCGTAGAAGCAAGCGATATGGTGCTTATAGGCGGCAATATCGACCGCTTGAACGACGCGTTCGACGTGGCGAAAAAGACGAAGAAAATCATCGTTGAAAATATCGTAATGGCGCTGGGCTTCAAGTTTGCGATAATGGCGGTTTGTATGTTTGTCGACCCCCTTATGTGGTTGGCGGTAGTCGCCGACGTTGGCGTATGTCTTTTGACGATACTTAACTCTATGCGCCTTCTCAAAAAAGCAAGAAAGCAAAAAGGAGGCGGTAAACGATAGATTATTGTTGCGAAAGCTGCCCTTACGCTCAAGCTACCAACGAATATCTTAAACGTTGTCGCGGATATTGGAACAAAATCGTATTTGCAACGGACGGTTGCGCGATTGACGAAGAAGAGATTGACGGTTTTTACGACGACGAAGATTTTTAAAGATTGCAAAAACGGCTTTTTGAAAAAGCCGTTTTTTGTCGTAAAGTAAAGATAAAGTTAAAACTAATCGTATTATTAAGGAAAGTTTTAACAAATTGCTCAAATTTTTGATTAGATATTGACTAAACTTATAATAATAGAGTATAATACAAGCGTAAATTATGAGAAATTATGAAATGGTAGCCACTTTGTCGGCTAAAGACAAAGAGGTGTATAAGGTAAAGAGTCAGGGGGATTTTTTTATCCTGAAAGTTTATCCCGACGAACTTGCCGCCGATAAAGAAGTGGATATCGTAAAAAAAGTATCGATGACGGGATATGCGCCGCAAGTGATAGAACGCGAAGGCAACAAAGTCCTATACGAATATTTGGAAGGCGATAATTTCAACGAAGTATTTAAGCTCGCGACTATGAACGACGATACTCAAACGATGGAATTGCTTGCAAGCCGCCTGTCTATCTTTTTGCAAATGATCTATTCATTCACCGACTGCGTGATGAAGAACCTTGATTTTAGGAATTATTTGATAAAAGACGGAAGAGTAATGGGCGTAGACTTTTCCAACGTGGACAGCGGTATGCCTTACGAGGACCTTGCGAGCGCGATAACTTGCGCGTTGTTTAATTGCGTTGGCGAGTACTACGGTTGCTTTCCGTTCATACAAAAGTTGCTCGATTGTTTCAAATTGGGAATGATGGACGTAATCAACGAAATAAAGTTGAAGCTTGAGAGCGTAAGTAAAAAAACTAAAGAAAGCGTAGACGTGGAACTTTTGATAGACACGCTTGCAAATTTTGACGAGAAAAGCGTAGATTGGCGAAAGTTGATCTAAAAATATATGTTACTATGGAGGTAAGAATATGAAGTTTGCAGAGAGATTAAAAGAGCAACGTTTGCTCAACGGGTATAATCAGGAATACCTAGCAAAGTATATGCAAGTTTCCCAAGTTTCTATCAGCAACTGGGAGAGAGGCGTAAAAGAACCAAGTTATCAATCCCTTATTGATTTAAGCAATTTGTTTGGAAAATCTACCGACTATATGTTGGGGATGAAAGACGACGAATAGATTCTTCAAAAATCGGTATCATAGTAAAAAAAGAGGATTTACCTCTTTTTTTACTTTAGGCGAAAATAAATTCGCAAATACGATATTGGATATTTCCAGTAGACTGTAATAGTTGCTTAACGTCGTCTTTGGGTGTTCTACGTCGGCGCGGGGAGTTGTATTTGGATACCAAAATATCGCGTAAAATTTAGCGTAAGCGGAAACTATAGCTTTTTATTGTAAAGCGCGGCGGCTTCTTCGGTCATTTTACCGTCTTCGTCGTATACTGTCAGCTTATCGACGTCTAGTCCGTGTTTGCCGTATTTTTTGCACCTTAGTACGAAGGTATCGGCTTTTTTAGAAAACTTGGGGAAAATAAGCGTGAGATTTTTGGCAATCAAGTTGGCTTGACTACATTCGCTCACAACTTCAGCCATACGGCTAGTCTTGTGAATGAGATAAAACTCTCCGCCGTATTTGAGTATTGCGCTTGCGCTTTTAATAAACCCCGCAAGGTCGCAAGTGCTTTCGTGACGGGATAGCGCAACTTGAGGACTTTCGCGCTTATCGCCGCTTGATTTCGCAAAGTAGGGAGGATTGCATACGACTACTTCTACGCTCTCTTTTCCAAGCAGGTCGGGAGCGTTGAGAATATCGGCGTTGAGAATCGTAATCTTGTCTTGAAGATTGTTAAGCTCTACGTTTTCTTTGGCAAGTCGAGCGACGTCCTCTTGAAGCTCTATGCCTACGACTTTTTTGCAGGGCAGTTTTGCCGTCAACAGCAGCGAAATAACGCCGCCCCCGCAACCGAAGTCTACTATCGTATCGCCCGCCGAGCAACGCGTAAGATTGGCGAGCAGTACCGCGTCAGACGTAAATCGGTATCCGTCTACGTACTGCTTTATCTTAAGTCCGTTACACTCTAGGTCGTCTATTCTCGTTTCCATAACAGTATTGTACTATGGCGGCTGATTAAAATGCAAGCAAAATGAATTTTCTTGAGCGATAACCGTTTATAACGGAGCAAAAACTTTAATAATCTATACGTCGGGGAAAAGCGTTGCGCGGCAACCGACGAAATTTCAAACAGCTTTTTATAAGGAGGTAAACGTAAGTATGAAGCATATTTGCAACGTATGCGGCTGGATATACAACGACGAAAGCGGCTGCGAAGTTCTTGATATTCCGGAAGGAACGAAGTGGGAAGAATTGGATGAAGATTTTCAGTGTCCGATGTGCGGAGTAGGCAAAGACGAATTTTCCGAAATTTAAACAACAGTTGAAATTTTACTTCATATAGTTTATATTTTAGGAAGTTGTCGTGAAGCAGCCTGAAAGGCT
>JAIEDA010000032.1 GCA_029068165.1 Clostridia bacterium | reverse complement strand
CCCTCAATAGGACTCGAACCTATGACACTGCGGTTAACAGCCGCATGCTCTACCGACTGAGCTATAAGGGCTTATTGGGTTTAGCATATTTATATTAAGGGATAAAACTTTTATTGTCAAGTATTTTTCACGGCAATTTTGCAAATTTTATTGCCAAAACGTTTTCCCTCGCTATCAGTATACGCAAAAACAACGCGCTTTGACACTTCAAAACTCTTTCACAACGGCGCAAGACTTTCTAAGCGAATCTACCGTTTTGGTTTCCACGACTGCCGACGCGCCCAATCGATTTGCTAAGTCCAAATATTTACGGATATTTATTTCGCCCTCGCCTAGAGTTAAATGATCGCGACAGCGCGTAGCGTCGTGTATATGAAAGTGCCTAAGTCTATTTGCGTTGCTCAAAATAAACTTCTCGTCGCAATCGCGCGCCGCATAACTATGCCCTATATCGAAAGTAAGCGCAAAGGTTTTGCTTTGCAATAAAATCTCAATCGCTTTTAATTGAAAGCTCTCGTAGCCGTTGGTATTTTCTATACAAATAGTTAATCCGCAATCCCCCGCGGCATTTTCGCAAATATCACGAAACGTAGCAATACTGCCAAGGTACGCGTCCAAATATTTTTCAAATAAATATACCTTTTTATCAGGCAAAGTAAAATACACGCCTTTAGATAAATGCATATTAATTATATTAGCGTTCAGTCGTTTTGATATTTCTATCGTATCCTTAACCGTTTGAAGATACGCGTTTGCAACGTATAGATTAAAGTCGCTGAAGTTGGCGTTCTCGTCAAGATGAATAGTATAATTTATACCGTATTTCTCGGCAATAGAATTTAATAGACTTACGTCAATATTGCCAAGTTGATACTGCGGCAGATTCATATTCAGTTCTATAAAATCAAGTCCCAGTTCGGCGCATAATTTCGCGCAGTCTTCAACTCCGTTCAATTCCAAAAGCGTGGGCATTCCAAAACGCATTTTTCTCTACTCCAATTCGTATACGGCAGCTTCGTACTCTCTAAGCGTAGTACTCTTAGGCTCTTGCGCAGCGTCGGGATAATTGCTTAGCGCAAGGGTCGCTTTTGCAAAGGTCAAGTCCTTTGGAAGTTTGAACTTAACGGGTTTATTCTTGTAATTGACGAGCACGAAAAGTTTTTTGCCCTGATACTCTCTAGTATACGCGAATATATTCTTATCCTTTGGGTAGACTAGCGAGAACTCGCCGTTTATAATTATATCCTTTCCCTTTCTATACGCTATCGCCTTACGGTAGAAGTTGAGCAAGCTGTCTTCCCGGCTTTCGTTGTCGGCAACGTTGATTTGAGCGTAATTGGGATTGAGCTTCATCCAAGGTTTTGCCGTCGAAAAACCAGCGTTTTCGCCGTCCGTCCACTGCATAGGCGTACGCGCGTGATCTCTAGCTCTTTTGAGCATAACCTTTCTAGCGTACGGCATAAGAAACGGACAAATCTTTTTTATAAGTTGGAAAGCTCTTACAGCCATTATGTCTTGATAGTCTTCTTGCTTGAACTTGCAGTTGGTCATACCGATCTCCTGACCTTGGTAAATATACGGCGTTGCGCGCATAAATAGCGTAGACGTGGCGAGCGCCATTCCCGCAAGCTCGCGCTTATCCTTGTAATCGCCCGAAAATCTCGGCAGGCTTCTAGGTTGGTCGTGGTTTTCTATAAACACAGTCGGCTGACAGGTCTTGGGCAGTTGCTGCCACCTGTTTAAAATCTTCTTGTACTTTGCAAGATTGAATTTCCTTGGAAGCACGTCCATCGCAAAGTCTACGCCCATGTGGTCAAAACTAAATACGGTATCAAGTTCTTCCACGCTCTCGTCGATTGCTTCGGCGGCATTGTCGGGCGTTATGCCTATCGATTCGCCAACGGTCATAGAATCGTACTTGGAAAAGCTCCTTTGATTGAGCTCGCGCATATACTCGTGATAATGCGGACCTACGACGTATTTTTCCTGACCTATAATCGGGAACTTAACTTTGCCGTTGGGCAATCCTTTTTGCTTGGATATATACGTGATTACGTCGCATCTAAAGCCGTCCACGCCTAGGTCAAACCAGTAGTTGCAAATATCCGCGACTTCCTGCCTGACCTTTGGATTTTCCCAATTCAAATCAGGCTGCTTTTTGGAAAACAAATGCAAATACCATTCGCCGCTCTCTTTATCGTATTCCCACGCGGGACCTACGAAATTGGAAGTCCAGTTGTTGGGCGGCTTTTTACCGTTCTTGCCCCTGCCTTTTCTCCATATATAGTAATCGCGGTACTCGCTGTCTTTGTTCCTACTCTCAACAAACCAAACGTGCTCGTCGGAAGTATGGTTGACTACGAGATCCATTATGAGTTTGATACCTCTTTTGTGCATACCCTCAAGCATCTCTTTCCAATCGTCCAGCGCGCCGAACTCGCTCATAATATCCCTGTAATCGCTTATATCGTAGCCGTTGTCGTCGTTGGGCGATTTATAGACGGGCGAAAGCCATACTGCGTCTACTCCAAGGCTCTTTATGTAATCGAGCTTGGATATAATACCTCTTATATCGCCTATTCCGTCGCCGTTGCCGTCGCAAAAACTACGCGGATAAATTTGATAGATTACAGCGTCTTTGTACCATCTAGTTTTCATTGTCCACCTTATCGTCTTCCAGGCTTTCGCCGGTTATTTTATAATTCGTACTTGCAAAAGTAAGCGCGTAAACGTTCTTTGCCTTTGCTTTTATAAGTATTCTAGCTATCTCGCTGACCGTACTGCCCGTAGTCATTACGTCGTCTACTATCAATATCTTCTTGTCTTTTACTTCCTCGGGTTTGATTACCCCGTATACTTCGAATACGTTTTTCTCTCTTTCGTTTCCCGTAAGTTTTGCCTGTTCCTTATTTTGCTTGACTTTTGCGACTATATCAGTCTTGATTTCCAAACCGTAATGCTCCGCAAACTCTTGAGCTATCGCTTGCGCTTGGTTGTAGCCGCGCTCGGCTTGCCTCTTCTTCGTCAACGGAACGGGTATGATATAATCGATTTCTATATCGGCAAAACATTGGGCGTATTTATCGATAAGAAAGTTGGAAACGTACTTGCCAAAATACTTCCTGTGACCAAACTTCAAACCCCTGACTATCTCTTTCGCCTTATCGTCGTACGCTACGCACGACCTTGCAAAATCAAAATAACGCAAATTGTTTTGACAGGTCAAACAGTAATCGGCTTCGTTCAGTTGCAATCTTCCGCACTTCTTGCATATCTTTTCGCCAATAAAGGTCATCTCGCCTAGGCACTGCGGACACAGTCCCAAACGCGACTCCTCTTGCAATTCTCTATCGCAAATTATACAGTTGTACTTATCCACGAAAATTTCGAGAAGAGCTTTCTCAAAAAATCTCTTTATTTTCACTATCATAATTTGTTTTATTATACCACAGTTTTCGCCGCTTATCAATAGCAATCTCCAAAACTAATTGTCCCTAACTTAATAATAATCTTATAATTTTTACTTGAAAACTTGCAAAAATTTATTGATATGCTAAAATAAATGTGCTATAATGCTAGCGTACGAAAAATAGTTTGGACAAAACAACTGGGTGTGGCGCAGTTTGGTAGCGCGCTTGTCTGGGGGGCAAGAGGCCGCTGGTTCAAGTCCAGTCACTCAGACCATTAGGCAATTTGCCTATAATGGAAAAAGAAAAAGAGAGGTTCTCCTCTCTTTTTCTTTTATTTCTTATACTGTCTTTGTTAGATTGGCGGAAATACTATCACTATCGGCGTATGCGACTTTATCACATCCATTTGCGTAAATAGCCGATATTGATAGGCATATCGCGATGAGTATACATATCGCGATAATTGCTTTGCGGTTTTGCTTTGTCTTTGTCATAAGATTATCCTCCCAATTTTTATTTTTAGCATTATTTTATAAAAAAGATGGTTATAGTATTATTATATGTTGAACGCGCGTTTGTTTCAACATAGCTTCAGTTACGTCGTTTATTATATCTAAAGTTTCCAACGATTCGTCAGTTTGATAATTCTTGACTTCGAAATAATTTGCGTATTCTATTTCCTTTGCAGCTTAACGGTTCAACTTTTTTAGTCTATTAAGCGCTTGTCTCGTCACAACTTTACGTAAATAGCTATACGCATTCCTAGGTAATGCTCTTTTTATCGCATTCTCTTATTTGAGATAATAGTTCTTAAAATAGATGTTCTTATCCTTATCCACTCACACTCTCTACGTTTTCATTATAATTTTCTTAAGGATATCAATAACATACTTTTGTCTTTACACAATTATTTTACCATAGTTATAAAATCTTTTCAATATGCTTACGTATAATTTACGTCCCTATTTTGCCCCAAAAATCTTTTATTTCGGCTGTTTTCGTTTAAGACAAATTAGAGTTTCGTATGGTAAAAAAGTAGCAAAAAAATCAAAAACACTTGAAAACGACGTATATAAGTATTATAATATTTCTATACAATAAAAATTAATAGGAGAAACTTATGATTACTTTTTATGGACCTGACGGTGAAATAATTGAAAATCCAAGCGATGAGTTTATAAAAGAATTCACCAACAAAGAAGCGGACTATTGGCAACAAGGAAGTGGCGATTCTTCATTTGAAGCGGATAATTGTGATGAAGCTCTTATAATTTTTTATGAAGAGCCTTATGGCTTTTTAATTATGCGTCATCCGGATTATTTAGTGCCTTATGATGAGGATAAAGATAATGAAAGCATTGAACACGACGTTGGCGGCGAACCTATGGCTGTGCCGGCTTGTAGCTTTGTAAGCCGTGAGGACGCTTATGAAATAATTACAAAGTACGTTAAAACACAAAAGTTTGCAAAAAAATATAATTGGACTGATTTATACGAGATAGATTTTGAAGGCAACGAATATTAATTGCAATCGTTGATACGTTTTCGCAAACCGACGTCTTACATAGTCTTTTTTCGTTTAAGACAAATTAGAGTTTCGATATGCTTGGTTTGCGGAAACATATCGTAAGGAGTTACGCTTTCAATCTCGTATTTTTCTAAAAGACGTTTTATATCCCTAGCAAGCGTTGCGGGATTGCAAGATATATAGATTATCTTCGTGGGCATTGATTTGAGTATGCTCTCAAGCACGCTTTCGTCGCAGCCTTTGCGCGGTGGGTCGAGGACTACTATAGATTTATCGAGTCTAGCGATAAGAGGCGGAAGTTCGCGAGCGCAATCGCCGCAAATTGAAATAATTTTATGCGAATTGCCGTTGAGTTTGGCAAGCTGTTTGCTATTCTCAACCGCTTCTTTTACTATCTCCACGGCGTAGACTTTCTCGCAAAAACCTGCGAAAATATTGCTCATTATTCCTATACCGCTGTACGCGTCTACGACGTTTTCTATTTCGCTGGCTTTAATGATTTCCCCTACTTTAGAATAAATCAAGTCCCTGACCTCGTCGTTGACTTGCATAAAGGATTGAGGCGATACGGCAAACTTTACTCCCAACGCTTCGCCCTCCAACGTGTCTTTGCCAAACAACGTCACTGTCTTTTCGCCCATAATGACGTTGGTACGCTTTTTGTTGATAGAAATATAAAGGGAGAATTTATAACCGCGCTCCTCAAGCCTTTTTACCAAAGCTTTATAATTGGGCAAACTATCGCCGTTGACGACTACGCATATAGAAAACGTTTCGCCGACTTTGCGAACGACCAAATGTCTTACCAGTCCGCTATGCGATTTTTCATCGTACGTGGAAATGCCGCGCTCGTCAATATACTCCAAAAACGCGTCGACTACGCCTTGAATCCCCTCGCTGTTGAGCGCGCAACAGCCGCCTTCTCCGCGCAAGCTCGAAGCGACTGGGACGTGCGTGTTGGGCGCAAAATAACCCCCTATTGCCTTACCGTTTTGCCGAGTAATAGGCAGCTGTATCTTGTTTCGATAGTGATAAATATTCGGGCTCGCAACCGTGGGCGCGACGGCGCAATCGATACCGCAGGTCTTGTCAATACAATTCTTTACCGCGTTACGTTTTATCTCCAACTGCTCGTCGTAGTCTATATGCAAGGTTTCGCAGCCGCCGCACTTAAAACACAGCGGACATTTTGGCTGAACTCTCTTGTCGCTAGCCTTTAAAAGCTTTATTACCTTTGCCTTAGCAAACGACTTCTTTACCTCGGTTATTTCAACGATAGCCTGCTCAAATAACAACGTCTTGGGGACGAACACAACTATCCCGTCGACTCTCGCAACTCCCTCGCCGTCCATACCGACGGAAGTAATATCTACCGTATACTTATCTCCTGCTTTCATACTTAATATTGTAAAACACCAAAAGCAACTTTGTCAATTTACGAGGTAGAGATTATTAGACGTCGCTACGCTCGCTGAAATTGACTAATTGCGTTTGCTCAATAAGACACTTTATTGCCGGTAAAGCGTAGTCGAAGTGTCTAAAGAGTATAAAATGGCAATATGGAATTATAATAATTACGATATACGACAAATTTAAAAAGACAAAATGATAAAGCGAGGACGTATGAATAAGAAAAAGATTTCAAAACTCAAAAAGCAAAAGATTTCAAATCAGCGCGTTAAGATGCAAAGAATTGACTTGGAAAATATGAGGATGTCGCTCAAAGACGAGGACAACGGACTTAATTAGTAAAATAAAAGGCGGTTTTTCAACCGTCATTTATTTTTCTTTGTTGCGCCCCGCTCTTTCATCATCAAATCTATTACCTCAATGACTTTATTCACGCAAAGTTCGGATTTAACGGGGATCATTGCCGGTACTTCTTTGTAAGCCAAAGACGACGACATATCGCGAAAATGGAGTTTTTTAGACCGGACTTCTTCTTTGGTCGCGTCTACTGCCAAAAAGATTTTCAACGTCTTGCCGCCTATCGCCATCTTGCATATAAGCTCGCCGCCAAGTCTAAAGCTGTCGCAGCGTATACTAAGCCTGTTTTTGACTTTCTTAAAAGATAGCAAATAATCTCTAAGCGCCGTATAGTAAAGCCTTACGTCCTCCTCCATCAAATTTATTCTATCGCCAAAATTCAGTCTTTGGTTTTGCACAAAATTTTCCTCCGTGATTTTTTCGATTGGTACGTCGCAAATAAAGCGCCCCGCTCTTCGCAAACTCAGCCGTTATTCTTTGGGCGCGTTCAACGCTTCTTTAAGCGCGCTGGCAAGCTGATCGGGACAGGAAGTGGGACGAACTCCGCACTTAACTCCCTCAAGTCTTGCAATAACGTCCTCTACTTTCATTCCGTCGACAAGCCTGCCGATACCTTGCAAATTTCCGTTGCAGCCGCCTACGTATACTACGTTTTTAAGCGTACCGTCCTCAATATCGAAATCTATGGTTTTTGAGCAAACGCCGCGCGTCTTGTAAGTATAATGCATATATTATTCTCCTTCAACCGTCGTTGCGACGATTATCGATTTCTATTTCTATTTTACGAGTTTGGGCTGAAAATCTTTGCCGTACATCATATCAATATATTCTTCAATATCTTTCCTGTTGCCTCTATAAGGTCCGGGAGCTTCCATTTTTACGGACACCGTACCGGTCGCCCACAGCAATGACTTTGATATACTTTCTCTTTGTCTTTCGGTAATATACGCCGCAAAAGTCGTATCGCCTCTTCCGCTTCTACCCGATAAGTTGCGAGCTTTTATAGGGCAAGTATAGATTTCTTTTCCGTCATACGCAAGCACTTCAGCCGAATTGGTTATGACCACTTCTTTAGCGCCCCAATCGTACAGCATCTTTGCCGCTACGAATCTATCGGTTTGACCCGTGAGAATTTCCGCTTCCGCGGTATCAGTCTTGAGATAATCTATATACGGCAAAATTTCTTTCTTGTCTTTCCAATCCTCGAAAAACATCGAACCCGTCTTTCTATCCGCGTGTCGAAGCAGCGCTTGTACGTCGACGGCGGTCTTGCCTTTCTTGGAAAGTTCCTTGATAAGTTTTCCGTCGAAATCACCGTAAATCAAACCTGCAAAATGGTATATGTCGCAATCTACGTCGGGAATATCCGCCAAAACGAACGAATCGCCTTGACCGATACAAGTACAAGTACGGCGCTCTTTATCGGCGGTATGGTACTTGTTGCGAATAGACGTCGACTCTTTGCTTGGGATATAAAATACGTCCTCTTTGGGAATAACGAAGGTGTTGAGCCTTTCTCTATCCTCGGGCGCGACCTTGGTTACTACGCCGACCTTGTAGCCGCCCGCGTACGCCGAAGCCGAAGAGTAAATCACAGCTCCGCCGACCTCGATTATTTGGTTGTCTTGATAGTCGATATTGTAGTCTAAAGATATGTGTCCTATTTGCAAAATATCGTAATGCTTTTTCATAGTTATTCTCCTTTTACGTAGCTTATAAACTTTTCTATTAGTATTATTAGTTTACTCTAAACGTCAACGCTCCCACGCCTAATATTCCGTAGCCGCCGTCAACGTCGGCGATAGGTACGCACTCGCCTTGATTGAACAGCGACGCAAGCGTGATTGAACCGTAGACCGTCGTACCCAAGAATTGCTCTTTGACGCTTACGAGGTTGGACGCGTCGGTGAAGTCGGAAGCTCCGTCGGCGTTTACGTTCATAAGTCTTACGAGCGTATTGATTTGAGCGTCGCTCAAGCCGCCGTATACCATTTGGATTTGCGAAGTATCGCTTATATCGAAATACAACGTCAAGTACAGCGTCGAGGGCAGTATAGATAAGTTGGCTCCGATTGCCGCCTGCGTGTTTGCCTCGTAGGTGAGCAAGAAATAGTTCCTGCCGTTTTCCAGCCTATACGACGAGCCGTCGGCGCAGCCTAAGGAAGCTCTTAGTCCGTCAAGCTCGCTATCGCCCGCGCTGACAATCGCCGACTGTCTAAGTACCAAAGCTCCCGCATTATTACCGCTCATCTTCAAATTGTTTTGAAGCTGTTCTACGTTTATTTTTGCGCTTATATTTCCGTCGCCTAAGGTAATCTTATCGGCGCTAGCTCCCTTGACGTCTTCAAACGCGCCCGTATATCCGTAAAGTCCAAACGGGGCAAACAGTCCTTCGAGCGTAGACTTCAACTCCTCGGCGGCTAGCGGCGCTTGATCAGCAGTCGCTTCGCTTATCTTGGTTGCGGCGATTTCGTAAATACTTTGCAACGTCATTACGCCTCTACCGTCTTTAACCGCGAAATCTATATCCATATTATCCGTCAGCGCTTGCATAACGCTTTTTACGCTATCCGAGCAATCTTTGGAAGCGGTGTCTAAACTGGAAATTTGCTGCTCGCTGTCGGGCGAAGTTATCTTATTGCGTACCGCCTCAAGCGCTTTGACTTCGTTCTCGCTTAAGTCGTTGAACAAAACGCTCGTACATTCTTTATCCGTCTTGAGCAAAGTCGTATCCACGCTCACGAGCATTGCCAAAGTCTTAGGCAACAACTCGTCATACTTGCTATCGACTTGCTTTACTCCGCTCTTATAGATTATAGTCATTTTATTTTTAGCCGTGATATACAAGGCGAATATTTGCGTATCTTCGTAACCCTCGGCAGTCAGTCTAACGCTGTTTTCAAGGAAGTTAAGAAGCTCTCCCTCGTACATCTCGGGGCGAAGATTTTCGACCGTCTTTTCAGCTCCGTTTTCGTAAGCGGAAGTAAGTTTCGCTCCGTCAATAACGTTTGCGTAGTCGGCGACTTTATTGCCTATATCCTTAAATATGCCTTGCATATCGCTTGATTTGAGCAAATAGCCGTCTTTAAACGCGTACTTTTCGTTTATCTCGTCTATCGCCCTGTCGGCTTCAACTTTATTGCTCTCGACGAGCGAAAGCTCTTTTCCGTCTACCGTAACGCTTTGCGGCGTGTTGTTGGACTTGCAAAGCGCGTTTCTGAAATCGATCTCGCTCGGCTTAGTAAAAGACGCGTCGCTTGAGCTATTAGCCTTATCGCCGTAGATTGCGTTGAGCGCGATTTGGTATATGGTTTGCTCTATTCTAAAGCCGCCGTTGTCTATGAAAGCTACGGTAAACACGTCGTTGTGTATCTTGTCTTTGAAGCCTTCAACCGCTTCGCCGCCGTCTTCTCCGTCCGAGCCGTTGAGCTTCAACTCTATATCGGAAGTTATCTTTTCCAAAGAAGTTGTTTTCGGCTGCTCGGTAGGTTGTTCAGGTTGTTCGGGCTGCTCAGGCTGTTCGGGTTGCTCGCCGCCGTCGGGGTCTTGAGCGCCGTTTGAAGAGTTGGCGTTGGCGTTTACCCTGTCTATGAGCATTGTCAAGAGTTGAAGATCCTGTATATCTTCGCCGCTAGCGTGAGCTACGTAGTTTAATTGATGTACGTCCATTTGGAATACTTGCATATCGCTGCGACCGCCGTCGGCTTTGGCTTCGCCTAAGTCGATATTTACGCCGAGATAGATATACTCGGGCAAGAGCGAAGTAGCGTTTGCGTTGGTGATATTGTCCTTACCTCTCAAGATAAGCTGCAAATAGTCGTCGCCTATCGCGCTGTAGTTGTTTGCGTAGACGATTTCAATGTCGCGCATAAAAGTAAGCGCTTGCTCAAAGTTCACTTGCGCGCCGATAAGATACGCCAATTCCTCGATGGAAAATACGGGATTAAATTTTGCAATAATTTCTTGGCTTATTTGCTCCGTATCTCCGCTCGACACGTCGGTGACGTTGCTTCTAGACTTTAGACCTATCGTAACCTTACCCGTGTCGACGTCTTTAATATCGTCAAGTCTTAAGTTTGTCATTTGGAAGCTATCGCCGCCAATACTAGTAAGCGATTCGAGAAGTTTGTTTTCTTCGGACGCTACAAGAAGTTGATTTTTGTAACCGTCGCTGATAAAGAACTTCTCGTAAAGCTCTTCGATGAACGCGTTGAGATTTTCGGCGAGCGCAAATTGGTTGCTCTCCTCGTCGAACGCGTAAGACTCGTTGTAAAGATGTTTTAAAAGTTTATGAATTTCTACAGGCGAAAAATAGTGTTCGTCCTCTTCAAGGTCGCCGTTTACGACGTCCGTTCCGCTGATAATCTCGTAAAGACTAGGGATATAAGCATTGTCTTTGTCAAAGACAATTTCGTAACCGAGCTTCTCTTTTATTTGCGCTAAACCCTGTCTTATACCTTTATCTACCTGCTCGCAAATATAATCGTAACTTAGCGTAGACACGTCCATATCGAAAGTAGTTGCAAGCGAAGTCAAAGTCAGCAAGTGGTCTTGAGAATTTGACGCGGTCGTTTTATTTATTTCGACGACTGTTGAAACTTCGCCGTCAAGGTCTATATACGCAGTCGCGAATATACTCTCGGGAATAAGCTGAGAAATGAATTTGGACATAGTATTCTCGCCGTTAAAGCCCAACATTGCGGACACGTTGACTTCTATATCGATAGCGATAACGCCGTCGCTCGGATAGAATATATTGACTATCGTCGCTTGAATATCGCCCAACATACCCTCGCCGTTCACGTAGGACGAAAGCATATTCGCAAGCGCTTGATAAGTCGCGGCGACCTTGACGTCTTTCTCTACGTAATTCTCGGGATGGACTATTGAATTAAGCTTTAATTTGTTGATGAGATCGTCGCATTGAGCAAAGTTCAACACGTCTAAAATCGTATTTTGCGCGCCGATTTGATTTTCGGAATTGTCGATACCGTATTTAGAGGTCAACTCTATTATAAACGCTTGAGTATCTCTTTCCTTTATCTCCTGCGTATAGACGTCGTATCCAAGCGTTTCGGCAGTCGGGAGTTTTATATCCCTGAGCATATATAAAAACGCCTGTTCGCTGACTTCGACGTTCAGCATATTCATTAGCGTTTCGATAGGATACGTATCTAAATTGCCAACGCCGCCCTCGGTCGCAACGAAAGAAATCGGAATTATTTCCTGAGCTTTTTCTATCACGTCCACGACTTTAGAGTTTACGGAAACAAGCATATTTGCTATGGACATATCCATACCCGTTTTTCTAAGAATTACGTCGGCGATCCTAACGATTTTGTCAACGTTGACTTCGCTCATTTTGTTTATAGCAACCTGTATACCTCTACTCCTATCGCACGGATAGACGGTAACGGAAGCGAAAAGATATTGCGGCATAAGCGAATTGATAATCGTCGGAAGATCGTTTGCCGCAACTATGCCCGACACCAAATCTCTCAGTTTTACGCCAACGGTAACTTTAAAGCCTATGCTTTCGGGTTTGAGCGTATCTCCCGAAATAATTATTTGCTTGATTTCCAATACCTCGTTGATTCTTACGCCAAAAGACTCCTCAATCTCTTGTATTTGCGGGAAATAATCTCCTAAGCCCTCCAAAACCTCGCTGAAAAACGCGGCGAGCTGTTTGTCGGATATCTCCAGTATACTCTTTGAGCCGTCGTAATCGGAAAGCGAAGAAAAGTCAAATTCCAACTCGCCCAACAAGTTGTCGAGCGCGGAATTGCCCGTCGAAACTATAGGTTCTTGCTCTTTGACGTTTTCGCCGTCGTTTGTTCCCGACTCCCCGTCGTCAAGCGCGCTATCGTTTTCTATCTCGCCGCCGTCGGTCAAAGCGACTTGAGTAGGACCGCTCCCCTCTTGCTCGTCGCTTTCTCCCATAACCGCGCCGAGTATCTTCATAATATTCAAATCGTAATTTTCGGATAAATACGTCTTTCTCTTGACGTTGGAGTAAAATTCGTCGATATCGTCCTTGTCGTATGCGTTGGTCACGATAGCGCGCTCGTCAGCCTTTCTTGCGCCTTTGAAAATAGTGAACAAGTCCTTAAACGGCACTCCCGCTTCTATTCCCACGTTCTCGTCCCAAGCCTTTTCGGCGGTCTTGTAAACTAATGCCGTAGTTCCCGCAACGATACCTATATAAATCAAAACGAAGATAACGGCGAAAACTCTTCCCGCCGTCCTAAGCCTGCAACCTCTCTTGATTGCTTTTTCGTCTTTTTCTACTACAAGTCTTTCTGATTTCCTTTTCATAACCGCCCCTAAAATTTATGCACCTGAAAAATCGGGTATTATATTTATATAATATATAACGTCAAATTGCAACTCTTTTAAGGCTTTTCAAATTGTAAAAATTTGCCGTTAGCCTACAAACTTCTAAAATCACTCTTTAAACGCAAGAGGGGCAAAAGTATTGCAAAAAAATCGAATATGATTTATAATATATAAGTCTTATAAAAAAATCGTATGAGAGAAAACGTGCGTTTGGGCGAATCAATACTTACTCGCTCAAAGAAAAATAAAATATTCAAACATCTTACGATAGCAAGGCTCTTGCTGTTGGCTTTCTTTATTTTGATACTTATCGGCACGCTGCTATTGATGCTTCCGTTTGCTACGCAAAGCGGTCAAAGCGTGGGATTTATGGACGCGCTCTTCACCGCCACTTCGGCGACCTGCGTGGTAGGCTTAACAGTTACGCCAACGGCGGCGACTTTTTCGGTATTCGGACAAATAGTAATTCTGCTGCTTATACAAATCGGCGGCTTGGGATTTATGACGATCACGTCGTTTTTCTATTCTATGCTCGGCAAAAAACTCACTCTTAGAATTAGACTGAGTATGAGCGAAGAGATGTCGCAAGCGACGGGCGCGGCAAGACTTAAAAGCCTTGCTATAAAGATAGTCATCCTCGCCGTGGGAATGGAAATCATAGGCGTAATATTCTTGACGATAGGCTTTTGCATATCGGGTTATTCTTTCGGCAAGTCGCTTTGGTGGGGCCTGTTCCACAGTATAGCGGCTTTTTGCAACTCAGGTTTTGACGTGGTAAGCCTTACGGGCTCTTCGCTGATAGATTTCAACGGCAACTATCTAATACTTATGACTTTGGCGATACTCACGGGCGTGGGCGGATTAGGCTTTATAGTGCTTGTGGACATATCCGAGAAAAAAAGATTTTCCAAGCTGTCTTTGCATACGAAAATCGTCATTTTAATGTCGCTTTTGCTGATATTCGGAGGCGCGTTCCTCTTTTGGATAGGCGAGCGTAAAAATCCCGATACTATTGGAAATATGCCCCTTTTCACTCAATGGGTCAACTGCTATTTCCATTCGGTTTCTTGCCGAACGGCAGGTTTTGCAAGCTTCGATACCTCAAAGATGACCGACCTTTCGACCACGCTTACTATGCTGTTGATGTTCATAGGCGTAGCCCCCGGCTCGACGGGCGGCGGTATAAAAGTCACGACTTTGTATATACTTTTCGCGCACGTAATAGCTACCCTTCAGCAAAAGAAGTATTTCGTCGTCGACAAGCGCGCTATAGGTTCGAACACTTTGGCTAAAGCTATAAGCACGCTGCTGCTTGCGATAAGCGTACTGACTATCAGCACGATTATTATACTGATAGCCGAGAATAACCGACCGCAAACCGACCTTACTTTCGTAATATTCGAGGAGATAAGCGCGTATTCTACTTGCGGATTATCGCTAGGCTCTTCGGCGGACCTCTCTACTATAAGCAAACTGATAATAATAATCGATATGTATCTTGGGCGTATAGGAGCGTTTACGTTCTTTATGTCCTTTGCTAATTCTCGAAAACAAATCTCGAAAATCAAATATTCGGAAGCTAGCATAAACGTATAATTATCCCATATAAGGAGAAAAGAAATGAGAAAATTCAAACACTATAAAAAACAGCAATTTGCAATACTCGGTCTTGGTAGATTCGGTATGGAAATCACTAAAGCGCTGTACAACTACGGCTACGAGGTTCTCGCCGTAGACGTAGACGAAGAAAAAATCAACGAGGTATCCAGCTTTTGCACTCACTCGATAGTAGCCGACGTGTCCGAAGAATCCACGCTCAAAAGTTTGTCTATCGAAAGCTTCGATACGGTAATTATTGCAATAGGCAATAATATACAAGCCTCTATCATAACCGCGCTTACTTGCATAGAAATGGGCGTTAAGAACATCATTGCAAAAGCGCACAACGACAAACACGGCAAACTGCTTTCTAAAATCGGCGTAACCAACGTAATCTATCCCGAAGCCGCAATGGCTGTAAAAGTAGCTACGATGTTGGTCAACCCCAATATTCAAAACCACATGGAAATAGTATCGGGTTATTCGATTGCCGAAATAAATATTTCCGATAAATGGATAAATAAAAACCTTGGTGAACTTGCCCTGAGAAACCAGTACGCCGTCAACGTACTTATAATCATACGCGCCGACGACGAATTGATAACTACCCCGTCGGGCGACACAATACTTAAAGAGGACGATATTTTGGTAGTCGGCGGAAGCAACGAAGATATTGAAAGCCTCAGCTTTGCCGTAAGAACACACGGATAATCGCGCAACGCTCAAGGTCTTAACGTTGAGTCGAGCTAAACAGCGTTTTAATAAACTTCGCTTAATATAATGCGAACGGGAAGCCATTACGCTTCCCGTTTCTTTTTTCATTTTCTTATACTGTTGCTAGCGCCTTTGACTAAGCTTCGCTCATATCAAAGCGAATGATAAATATTTCGTCAAAACTGCAAAATATACGCGTCGATTACTTGCTCTTCTTATTCTTCAAAGAAGCCGTTATAAACTCCCTGAAAATTGCGTGCGCTCTATTCGGGCGCGACTTGAACTCGGGGTGATACTGCACCGCGATAAAGAAGTCGTTGGCGGGTACTTCGACTGCTTCGACAAGCCTATTGTCGGGAGAAGTACCAGTAATGCGCAAACCTGCCTTTTCAAGCTCCTCGCGATATACGTTGTTAAATTCGTATCTATGACGGTGTCTTTCTTGAACCAAGTCTTGTCCGTATGCCTTTTGCATAAGACTGCCGCTTGCAATCTTACAGGGGTACGCGCCCAATCTCATAGTACCGCCCTTAGGAATATTGCCGTGTTGGTCGGGCATTAGGTCGATTACGCAATGCTTGCTATTCGAATCAAACTCGCTGCTCGTCGCGTCCTTATAACCGAGAACGTTGCGAGCGTATTCAATAACTGCGATTTGCATACCTAAACATATTCCGAAATACGGGATATTGTTTTCTCTTGCGTACTTACAAGCGAGAATTTTGCCCTCGATACCTCTATCTCCAAAACCACCGGGCACTAGGATACCGTCTACGTCGCCCAAAAGTTCTTTGCAGCGCTTTTCATCGGTAATGTCTTCGGCTTCTATCCATTTAATATTGACAATGCACGAATTTTCATAGCCGCCGTGTCTTAGCGCTTCGGCAACGGATAAATATGCGTCGTGCAACTTGACGTATTTACCAACCAACGCGATATTTACTTCTTCTTTTCTGGACTTGATACGGTCAATCATATCAATCCACTCTTTCATATTCGGTTTTGCCGTATCAAGATTAAGCTCCCTGCACACCACTTCGCTCAACTTGCTTTTCTCCAACATAAGCGGAGCTTCGTAAAGCACGTCGACGGTAAGGTTTTCCACCACGCAATCGGGCGCGACGTTACAAAAGAGAGCTATCTTGTCAAGTACGCCCTTTTCCATAGGCATATCGCAACGGCAAACAATAATATCAGGGTTGATACCCAATCCCATAAGTTCTTTGCAGGAGTGCTGAGTAGGTTTGGACTTTTGCTCTCCGCTAGACTTTATATAAGGCACGAGCGTAACGTGTACGAAAAGACAGTTACCCCTGCCGACTTCGTGCGAAATTTGTCTTATGGCTTCCAAAAACGGCTGACTTTCGATATCGCCTATCGTGCCTCCGATTTCGGTAAGTACGACATCGGCTTTCGATTTCTTGCCAACGCTATAGACAAATTCTTTTATCTCGTTGGTGATGTGAGGTATGACCTGAACAGTCTTTCCCAAATAGTCGCCCTTACGCTCTTTATTGAGTACGTTCCAATACACTTTACCTGTGGTAAGGTTGGAATATTTATTGAGTTCTATATCAATAAATCTTTCATAGTGACCAAGATCGAGGTCGGTTTCCGCGCCGTCCTCGGTCACGTATACTTCGCCGTGTTCGTAGGGGTTCATCGTACCGGGGTCAACGTTGATATACGGATCGAGTTTTTGAGCCATAACTTTCAATCCTCTCGACTTGAGCAACCTGCCAAGACAAGCCATAGTTATGCCCTTACCGAGTCCCGATACTACGCCGCCCGTAACGAATATGTACTTTGTCATACTTCCACCTCTCCGTCAAATACTTTAACCGCGTCGCCGCTCATAAATACGCCTCCGTCGGTGTATTTAATCTTAAGATCTCCGCCGAGAAGTTTTACGGTCACGTCCTTGCCTTTTTCACAATAACCGTTTAGCGTAGCAGCTACGGCAACCGCGCAAGCTCCCGTACCGCAAGCCCAAGTTTCGCCCGAGCCTCTCTCCCATACGCGCATTTTCAGCGTATGCTTATCTATGACTTTGACAAACTCTACGTTTACGCCCTCCGGGAAAAGCGGACTTTCTTCAAACTTCGGTCCAACGCTCTCGAGGTCTATATTCTCCACGTGCGGAACAAATACTACGCAATGCGGATTGCCCATAGATACGCAAGTGATTTCGTACTCGGTATCGCCTATTTTGCACTTTTTCGCAACGACTTTTTCGCCGTCGAACTTAGCCGGTATTTTGCTGGGCGCAAATTCAGCCTTACCCATATCTACGCATACGGTTTTCGCAACGCCGTTTTGCGTGTTTATCTTGATATGCTTGATACCGCTTAGCGTTTCGATTTCCATTTCTTTTTTGTTGACGATAGCGTTGTCATAGCAATACTTAGCCACGCAACGAATACCGTTGCCGCACATTTTGCCCTCGCTTCCGTCGGCGTTGAACATTCTCATTTTTACGTCGGCTACGTCGGAATTGCAAATAAGTATAACGCCGTCGCCGCCTACGCCGAAATGCCTGTCGGAAAGTCTTACCGCCAAACCCTCGGGGTTTGCTATCGGAGCGTCTATGCAGTTGAAGTATAAATAATCGTTGCCAGTGCCCTGCATTTTGGTAAACTTGCGAACGCTCCTGCCCTCGCGAAGTTTATTGATATCGATAAGTTCGGTATTGAACTCCGAGTATCTACTGAGCAACGAATTTACGACCGCGTTGGCGGTGTCGATAGACGTCAAGCACGGTATAGCCCTCTCGACTGCCTTTCTTCTTATCTTAACGCTGTCGCGCGTAGGAAGTTTGCCCTTGGAAGACGTGGATATGATATAATCTATCTTTCCCGATTCAATAAGCGTGATTGTGTTGTCCTTGGAATTTTGATGTATCTTGTTGACTTCTATTACTTCCAAGCCTACGTTCTTAAGCACTTCCGCAGTACCTGCCGTCGCGTAAAGCGTATATCCCAAGTCCTCAAACTTTTGAGCTATCTCGCCGATTTCGTCCTTGTCTTGGTTGCGCACGGATATGAAGATTCCGCCCTTTTTCTTCATCTTGTAGTTTGCGGCTACCAAACCTTTATAGAGAGCCTCTTCAAGGGTCGTCGCAACGCCGAGCACTTCGCCCGTAGATTTCATTTCCGGACCTAGTTGCGTATCTACGTTGGTGAGTTTTTCAAACGAGAATACGGGGACTTTGACCGCAACGTAAGGCGAATTTGGATAGATACCCGTTCCGTAACCCATATCCGCAAGCTTTTCTCCGAGTATAGCTCTCGTCGCCAAGTCTACCATTGGAACGCCCGTAACCTTGCTTATATAAGGTATCGTACGCGAGCTTCTCGGATTAACTTCGATTACGTATAGTTCGTTGTTATATATTAAATACTGTATATTGACTAAGCCTATAGTATGTAGATTTACCGCAAGCTGTTTGGAACACTCTTCTATTCTTGCAAGCATTTCGTCGCCGATATTCCAAGACGGATATACCGCGATTGAGTCGCCCGAGTGAATACCCGTACGCTCTATGTGCTGCATTACGCCCGGTATCAAAATATCTTTACCGTCGCATATCGCGTCAACTTCGATTTCCGTACCCATAAGGTATTTATCTATAAGCACGGGATTTTCTATCTTTTGCGCTAAGATGACGTCCATATACTCGATTACGTCGGCGTCGGAATGACAAACCGTCATATTTTGTCCGCCAAGCACGTAAGACGGTCTAAGCAACGTAGGATAGCCTATCTCGTTGGCTACTTTGAGAGCCTCTTCCTTGGTCATTACGGTATAGCCGTTGGGACGTTTGATTTGCAGTTTCTCGAGAAGTTCGTCAAACTTTTCTCTATCCTCCGCCATATCAATGTATTCGGCTTGCGTACCAAGAATCTTAATACCCTTTTCCTTGAGCATCTTAGTCAGCTTAATAGCCGTTTGTCCGCCGAACGCTACTACCACGCCGTAAGGTTCTTCCGTCTTGATTATAGACATAACGTCCTCGTTGGTGAGAGGTTCGAAATATAGCCTGTCGGCGGTATCGAAGTCGGTAGATACGGTTTCGGGGTTGTTGTTGACGATGACCACTTCATAACCTTTTCTCTTGAGCGCCCATACGCAATGAACTGACGCGTAGTCAAATTCTATACCTTGACCGATACGGATAGGACCTGAACCGAATACGATGACCTTTTTCTTCTTGCTCTTCTTATTTTCAATAAATTCTTTAGCCTCGTTTTCGTCGTCGAACGTCGAGTAGAAGTAAGGCGTCATTGCCGCAAACTCGGCGGCGCAGGTGTCAACCATCTTATACGAAGCGTATCTTACGTTTTTGATCTTTTGTCCGCTGAACGCTTCAATCGTGCTGTCCAAAAAGCCCATCTTCTTGGCTTTTAGATATAGCTCGTCGGTAAGCTTTTCGCTCTTGAGCGTATTTTGCATATCTATAAGTTTCTTGAACTTATTCAAGAACCATCTATCTATCTTGGTTACTTCAAATATAGTATCTACGCTTACGCCCCTCTTCAAAGACTCGTAAACCACGAAAATTCTTTCGTCGTCGACGTCGTGAAGCTTTTCGGCAAGTCTTTCGTCGGAGTATTTTTCAAACTTCTTGTCGTTGAGCGTATCGTGCGAGATCTCCGCTCCTCTTACGGCTTTCATTATAGCCTGCTCGAAAGTCACGCCTATAGCCATAACTTCGCCCGTAGCTTTCATTTGCGTACCCAGTTTCCTGCTTGCGTAGAAGAACTTGTCAAACGGCCACTTGGGGAATTTTACAACAACGTAGTCGATAGACGGCTCGAAGCAAGCGAAAGTATTGCCCGTCACGGCGTTGCGAATCTCGTCCAAAGTATAGCCGATAGCTATCTTAGTCGAAACCTTTGCGATAGGATAACCCGTAGCCTTGGAAGCGAGCGCCGAGCTTCGGCTTACGCGCGGATTTACTTCTATGACTGCGTATTCGAAAGAATCGGGGTTGAGCGCGAACTGACAGTTGCAACCGCCCTCGACTTTCAAAGCCTCGACTATCTTCAAAGCCGCGCTTCTAAGCATTTGATATTCCTTGTCGGCAAGCGTAACCGCAGGCGCGATAACTATACTGTCGCCCGTATGCACGCCGACAGGGTCTAAGTTTTCCATACTGCACACGGTGATAGAGTTGCCCTTGCTGTCCCTTATGACTTCAAACTCTATCTCTTTCCAACCGCTTATGCACTTTTCGACCAAAATTTGATGTATCGGAGAGGTCCTCAAACCGTTTTCGGCGATCTCTAAAAATTCGTCTTGGGTATAAGCTATACCGCCGCCGCTACCGCCGAGCGTGAACGCAGGTCTTATGATAACGGGCAAGCCTATCTCGTCGGCTACCCTTAAAGCGTTTTCTATATCGTTGACTACTTCCGAAGGTATCGAAGGCTCGCCTATCTCGTCAAGCGTATCCTTGAAGCTTTGCCTGTCTTCGGCTTTATCAATCGTGTCTACTCTTGCGCCGAGAAGCGTAACTCCCATCTTTTCGAGGAAGCCGTCTTTAGCAAGTTGCATACTGAGAGTCAGTCCCGTTTGTCCGCCGAGAGTGGAAAGCAAGCTGTCCGGCTTTTCCTTTTCGATAATTCTCTTGACGGTCGTAAGCGTCAACGGCTCTATATAAATTCTATCGGCTACGGCGTTGTCCGTCATAATTGTGGCAGGGTTGGAATTGACAAGCACGACTTCAAGTCCCGCTTCTTTCAACGCCCTGCACGCCTGAGTGCCCGCGTAGTCGAACTCAGCCGCCTGACCTATTACTATAGGTCCCGAACCTATAACCATTACTTTATGTAAATTCTTATTGAGTGGCATTATTTCGTTCCCTCCATATTCTCCATAAATTTGTCAAACAAATATCCGGTGTCGAGAGGACCCGCGCAAGCCTCCGGATGGAATTGCACTGAAAATACGCAAGCGTTTTCATAGTCGATACCCTCGCAGGTTTCGTCGTTGACGTTGGTAAAACTTATCTTTGCAGTCTTAGGCAAGCTCTTGCTGTCTACCGCGTAACCGTGGTTTTGCGTAGATACGTAAACCCTTCCCGTTTTCACGTCCTTGACGGGTTGATTGCCGCCGCGGTGTCCGTACTTGAGCTTGTAGGTCTTAGCTCCTTGCGAAAGCGCTATCATTTGATGACCTATACAAATTCCAAACATAGGTATGCCGCTTGAAAAGAGTTTCTTTATTTGCTCGATTTCATAAACGTTTTCCTGCGGATCGCCGGGACCGTTGGAAAGCATAATTCCGTCAGGCTGGAATTTTATAATATCCTCGCTGGACGTGTCATGCGGGAATACCGTAACTTCGCAGCCGCGTCTTAATAGTTTCTCTATAATATTTTTCTTTATGCCGTAGTCTAAAAGAGCTATCTTTCTCTTGACTTCGCCCTTGGGAGAATAAACTATCTTCTTATCTACGGATACGCTGGCAACCGCGTCTTTAATCACGTATTGAGAAAGTTGGTCTTTCTTTGCCTTAGTAAGTTTGGGCTCGCTTGTGATTATTCCGTTGAGCACGCCGCTTTCTCTTACTATCCTAGTAAGTTCTCTCGTGTCTATTCCGCATATACCGACGACGCCTAGTTTTTTGAGCATATCGTCAAGTTTGCCCTGACTTCTGAAGTTGGACGGAGTGTCGCAAATATCTCTTACGATATATCCTCTTACGAAGCTGCCTCTGCTTTCGAAGTCCTCTTCGATTACTCCGTAATTCCCTATCAGCGGGAACGTTTGGCAAACTATTTGTCCGTAATAGCTCGGGTCGGTCAAAGTTTCCAAATAACCTGTCATTGCCGTGGTAAAGACTACTTCGCCGATAACTTCGCCTTCCGCGCCTATCGATTCGCCTTCAAAGACTTTACCGTTTTCGAGAATAAGATAAACTTTTTTCATACTACCTCTTTATATATTTAATCTATATATAATATATATCATTATATTTTTAGCTCAATCTTATTGATTATACTATAGTTTTGCTCCGCTTCCAAACACTTTTAGCAAATTTTTCGACGTTTTTCTCACAACTTGCGATAAACGCCCAAAATTACTTCGCTCTATTCGTTCCCGTAAAAAAGCCTCACTACCACCCTGCCGTCTTAAATGCAAAGGTCAAATAGTTGAGGCTGAACTTCTTTAGCAAACTTACTCATAATTTTATTGAGCGGACTCCAATGTTTTTCTCATTATATCACACTAATCTACAAATATCAAGTTAATAAAATAAAAAAGGATTAGATATTTCGACTTCGCTCAATATGACGAACGGGATTTTATTTTTCTTCCCCATTATTCAAAATTTCATTACTAAGCCGTATAATTTGATCGGCGTACTTTTTCTTATTGCGTTTGAAAATAGCGTTATAAATAGGATAAGCTGCCGCCGCCAGCGCCAAACCTATTACGCCGACGACAACGCCCCATAGCATTATTCCCCATTCCAATATCATCGTCATACCTAAGCCTAGCGCCAAAGTTCCGACAATGCCGACAATCGCCGATACGACCGCGGGCGGACGTTTGACTTTTTCATCCAACTTGCGCAAACGCTCAAAGTCGGAGTCGGCTTGTTTTTTTGGTTCATACTGCTTTTTAATGTCTTCTATTGCCCTGCGCTCGCTCTCGGTAGGCGCGGAATAGGTGTATTCGAATTTATCTTCTTTGCCGTCAGTCTTCATTTTGACTTACCTCTTCCAGTTTTACTTTCTTTATTTCTAGGGTTGCGTATATTATCATATAAATTCCTATCGCCGCCGTCAGCGCGCACACGACGGCTCCGACGATAGCGTTTTGCAATCCAAAACTCTCTTCGGGCGAAAACTCGTGGAACATTGCCGTTTGCAACGCGAATACGGACACGAGCGCGTCGGCAAGGTTTACGTTACGAATTGCTTTGACAGTCGCTTCGTCGCCCTTGCGGGCTTTGAAAAAGTTTTTGATCGACGCCGCAACTTTATAGACCGTGTATAGCGCGGATACGTAAATCATAATACCCGAATGAACGAACGCTTTTCCCGACGCCACTATCTCCATTATCGCAAACGAAAGCGCGAGCGGCAACAGTATCAGCAGCGCGCCGCATCTTCTATACGACTTTATTTCGCGTATCTTTATTTTCGTTTCGCTCTCGCTTTTTTCATATTTCTTCTTATTCTTATGATAGACGAGCACGCCGCCTCGCATCAGCGCGAGCAAAAAATAGTACGCGCCTAGCGATAAGTACCATACCGACAAATATATTATTCCGACAGTACCGTTGAATATCGCGTTGGCAGCGCTTATCGCGAGCGATATGACGGCGAAAATTATAGTACGAAATCCGTAATGCTCGTAAAGCCTATTCGTAAAGCTATTTTTCTTTATCAGTTTGAGCGTGTTTTCCTTTATTCTCGGCGCGATTACCACTATCGTATATATACAGTACCCAAGCATAACCGCCGCCAAAACGTAGAAGATATACGCCAACACGTCGTAGCCTTTGTCCTGTCCCACAACGCTCAAGACTATAGCGCACGCAATAACGCAGGCGCTAAATAGATATAACGGGATAAGCAACAGCCCGCGAGGGTTCTTTATCCATTGCCAAAGCTTCTTTAGCATTACTCTACCTTTCAACTTTGAGCGTAACGGCAAAAGCCGTCCCCTTGTTCACTTCGCTCGACACTGAAATACTCCCGCCTATTAGGTCTATGACCTTTTTGACCAGAGCAAGTCCCAAACCGTTGCCCTCTTGCGCGTGAGAAGTGTCGCCTTGATAGAACTTTTCAAATATATGCTCGCCCGTTTCGCTTGAAATTCCGCACCCCGTATCGGCTACCGTCACAACCGCTCCGCCGTCGGTTTTTTTAAGATATACGGATATTTTTCCACCGCTCTCGGTAAACTTTATAGCGTTGGATAAAAGGTTGTTCCAAACGATTTCCAAATAACTCAGGGAAGATACTATTTCCACGTTCTCGTCGATGTCGCAATAAAGTTCCAAGCCCTTGTTCTCTATCAGTTCTTCAAAACCTATAACCGTTTGCGTAAGCATTTCGGTTAGGTCTATCTTCTCGTATTCGGGGCGTATTTCCTGATTTTCAAGTTTGTTGAGTTTTAAAATATTAGCGACCAAGTCAGTCAGTCTTTTTGCCGCCAAAGCCAAAGTACTCGCGTATTGCTCGCGAGTTTGTTCGTCGAGATTTTTCTTTTGCAAGGAAGTCGCGTAGTTTTGAATTACGGCGAGCGGCGTTTTCAATTCGTGCGATACGCTGGAGATAAAATCGCTACGCAACACTTCCGTTTTAGAAAGTTCCGCCGACATCTTATTCAAGTTTTCCATAATATGGTCGTACGCGTCGTAGTTTTTGAACGAACGGTTTATCTCTATCTTCGTCGAAAAATCCCCCGAAGCGATTTTGTTCGTCGCGTCCAAGATTTTCTTTACCGAACGCTCTTCCGCGCGCCTACGCAAATAGTCGATAAGCGTAGCCACCATTGAAAGAAATACGATGACGAAAAACATCACGACGGCGATTACGCCTTCTCTTCCGTCGCAAGACTTGGCTACCACCGCGTAAACGAGCACCGTTACCGTAACGACTACGGTTATGGAAAGGAAAAACAGGATAACGCCGATAAGCGAAGAATTGCGAAGTCCCTTTTTCATTTGAGCACCGCCTTATAACCCAGTCCGTGTACCGTCACTATCTCGAAACCGTTGCAATCCGCCGTCTTTTCTCTAAGTTTTGCCATATAGACGTCCACCGTGCGCGACGTAGCCGAACTGTCGTAATCCCAAAACTCTTCCATAAGCTGCGCTCTTGAAAAAGTCCTCTTGGGGAAAGATAAAAACTTGAACAGCAAGTCAAACTCCCTTACCGTCAAAGCAAGCTCCTGTCCGTCCTTGTAAGCGCAATGCTCGTCCTTATTCATCTTCAAATTCCCCACTACGAGTTCGCGGCTGCGTTCGATATTGGCGCGTCTTAAGAGCGCCCCCACTCTAAGCATTAAGAGGTCGCAGTCGAAAGGCTTTACGACGTAATCGTCGATGCCTATCTTGTACCCCAACTGCTTGGAAGGCTTATCGTCCAAAGCAGTCATAAACAGTATGGGTATATTCTTGTCGTATTCTCTCACTTTGGAAGCGAAAGCAAAGCCGTCCATATTAGGCATCATTATATCGCTGATAATCAAATCGAACGCCGAATTTTCCAAAGCTTCCAACGCTTCTTTGCCGTCGTAACAAGCCTTGTATTCGTAGTTGTTGTCGCTCAGGTAAGAACATACGAGAGCGTTGAGCGATTTGTCGTCCTCGGCGACGAGTATTTTGACCATAGAGCAATTACCCCCTTAGAGTATTTCCATTGTAAATTAGCGTTATTTGCAAATTGCTAAAGAAATGTTAAAGTTTTGTAAATATATTATACTATATTATATCAAATTGCGGTAGCGTTTCGTAGATTATTTTATCCCAAAACGTTTGACATATATCAGTTAAAATAATATACTTATAGCGTGGCAATAGCGCTATACAAGGGGTTACTTGTCTGGCGCGTTTTTTATTTTGCACAAAGGAGAACTCTATGGTAATGTCGGATATTTTCGCAAGTTTGGTATTTAACGATACCGTTATGCAGGAGCGCCTGCCCAAATACACGTACAAGGAACTCAAGAATTGTATCGATAAAGGCGAGCCTATTTCTCTCACCTGCGCCAACGTCATTGCAAACGCTATGAAAGACTGGGCGATTGAAAAGGGTTGCACTCACTTCACGCATTGGTTCCAACCGATGACGGGCATAACCGCGGAAAAACACGACGCTTTTATCCAACCTACCAAAGACGGCAGCGTGATAATGGAGTTCAGCGGCAAGGAGCTTATCAAGGGCGAACCCGACGCGTCCTCTTTCCCCTCCGGCGGCATACGCGCAACTTTCGAAGCGAGAGGTTACACCGCGTGGGACCCGACTGCTTTTGCGTTCATAAAAGACAATACGCTGTGTATCCCCACGGCTTTCGTGTCATATACGGGCGAAGTGCTAGATAAGAAAACTCCTCTTCTAAAGTCTATGGCAGCGCTAAGCGACAAGGCTAAAAGAATACTTAAGCTCTTTGGAAAAGACGTGGACAAGGTCATCACCACGGTAGGAGCGGAACAGGAATATTTCCTTATAGATAAAGAGGTTTACTCAAAGAGAAAAGATTTGATCTTCACCGGTCGCACGCTGTTCGGCGCGCCCGCTCCGAAAGGTCAGGAACTCGAAGACCACTACTTCGGCGCAATCAAGCAAAGAGTCGCTAAATATATGGCGGATCTCGACGTCGAGCTGTGGAAGCTCGGCATACTCGCCAAGACCAAGCACAACGAAGTCGCGCCCGCTCAGCACGAGCTCGCGCCTATCTTTGCGCAGTCCAACGTTTCTACCGACGGCAATCAGCTGACTATGGAGATGATGAAAAAAGTAGCGAGCAGGCACGGTATGGTTTGTCTTTTGCACGAAAAACCTTTTGCCGGCGTAAACGGAAGCGGCAAACACAACAACTGGTCTATGTCTACCGACAAGGGAGAAAACCTTTTCGAACCGGGCGAAACCCCTGAAGACAACGCGCAGTTTTTGCTTTTCCTTGCCGCTGTAATCAAAGCCGTCGACGACTATCAAGACTTGTTGAGAGTAAGCGTGGCAAGCGCGGGCAACGACAATAGATTGGGCGCAAACGAAGCTCCGCCGGCCATCGTATCAATTTTCTTGGGCGAAGAGTTGGACGGAATACTTACGGCTATCGCCGAGGATAGAACGTACAGCAAGAGAGCAAGATGCGACTACGAAATAGGCGTAAGCTGTTTGCCCAAATTCAAGAAAGACACGACGGATAGAAACCGTACGTCCCCGTTTGCGTTTACGGGAAATAAGTTTGAATTTAGAATGTTGGGTTCGGCATTCTCTATCGCGGGACCGAATATCATACTCAACACTATAGTTGCCGAATCTCTCGATACTTTTGCAAACGAGCTGGAAAAAGCTACGGATTTGATGAGCGCGGTCAAAGAACTCGTCAAAAAGACGTTCATCCAACATAAGCGTATAATCTTCAACGGCAACGGTTATTCCGACGAATGGGTAAAAGAAGCTAAAAAGAGAGGGCTTCTCAATCTCCGCTCCACTCCCGAAGCGCTCCCCTACTTCAAGTCGGAAAAGAACGTGGCTTTATTTGAAAAGCACGGCATATTCTCCCCTCTCGAAGTGCAATCTCGTACGGAAATTTTGCTTGACAACTATTCTAAAGTGGTAAATATTGAAGCGCTGACTATGCTAGATATGCTTTCAAAAGACGTATTGCCTGCGGTCACGACTTATATCAAAGAACTGAGCGAAACGGCAATCGCTACGCAAGCGTTGGGTATTGAAGCTACCGCGCAAATCGCCGTCGCTAAAAAACTTACCGAACTTTCTCAAAAAGCGCTGCGAATATACGATATGCTCAAGGACGCTGTACGCAAAGCCGAAAACGTAAGCGACGTGCAAGAAAAAGCGGATTGCTATTGCAAAAAAGTGCTCAAGACTATGGAAGAGTTGAGAAAAGTAGTAGACGAAATGGAAGTCAATACCGCCGAGAAGTACTGGCCTATGCCTTCGTATGCCGACGTACTGTTCTCGGTAAAAGAATAGTCGTAAAGTCATCGTTGACAAACTCATATATAGTTAATAAAGAATTTCAATCGACGGGAACGCTACAGCGTTCCCGTCTTTAAGTTGTTGTCTTATCACGTAAAATTAAGCCCGCGCTAGTCGCATAAGCGGAGTTTGCAAAAATAAAATTTCAATTCACCCCGCGCGTTACCAAAAAATGTATACAAATATGTTTGATTATGTATTTTTATTTTGATATAATATAGGCGTACGTGTGTACACTTAAACAGCGAGGTGTGTAAAATGACTAATTTGTCTGACGTGATCAAAGAAGAATGCGGTATTTTCGGCATATACGATAAGTCCAAACTCGGCAACATTGCCAACCAAGTTTATTTTGGACTGTTTGCCCTACAGCATAGAGGTCAAGAGGCGGCGGGAATTGCCGTAAACTGCGATAGAGAGATTACTTTAGTAAAAAATCTCGGACTCGTAAGCGAAGTATTCAACGACAGTAACTTGGCGCACTTGCAAGGCGAAATCGCCATCGGTCACGTAAGATACTCCACCACCGGCAACAACACGGCGGAAAACGCTCAACCGATAAGCGTAAAGTATGCGAAAGGAAATCTAACCGTTTCGCACAACGGCAATATCACCAACGCAAAAGAGCTTAGAGAAAAGCTTGAGGCTAAAGGAGCTATTTTCCACACGACGAGCGACAGCGAAGTAATTTCCTATCTTATCGCCAACCAAAGACTTAAATCGGCAAGCATTGAAGAAGCTGTAGAAAAAGTATTCCCTATGCTTCAAGGCGCGTTTTCTCTTCTCATTATGAGCCCGAGAAAACTTATTGCCGTTAGAGATAAATACGGTATTCGTCCGCTTTGTATGGGCAAACTTCAAGACAACGTTATTTTCGCAAGCGAAAGCTGTTCGTTTGAAACGATCGGCGCAACCTTCGTAAGAGACGTACGCCCCGGCGAAATGGTAATCGTGACTGAAGATAATATCGTATCCAACACGAAATACTGCGGCAACAAAGGCGCGCTTTGTATTTTCGAACATATCTACACCGCAAGACCCGATAGCGTCATAGACAATCAAAGCGTAAACGAGGCTAGAATGAACGCCGGTAAGATGCTTGCTAAAAAAGCTCCCGTCGACGCCGACGTGGTAATCGGCGTACCCGACAGCGGACTACCCGCCGCAATAGGCTATTCGCACGCAAGCGGAATCCCTTACGGCGTAGGACTTATCAAAAATAGATACATCGGAAGAACGTTTATCCAACCCACTCAAGCGATGAGAGAACGCAGCGTTGCTCTCAAACTCAACACTCTCAAGAGCAACGTAGAGGGCAAGAGAATAGTTATGGTAGACGACTCTATCGTAAGAGGCACTACCCTAGCCAACATTGTAAAACTTCTCAAAAAATCAGGCGCAAAAGAAGTACATATAAGAATCTCTTCTCCGCCGTTTATCTATCCGTGCTTCTTCGGTACGGACATACCTTCGAGAAAGGACTTGGCTTGCAACAACTATACCTTGGAAGAACTTAGAATAAAGATAGGCGCGGATTCGCTTGCTTTCCTCGATAAAGAAACTATCGACAAAATCGCTCCCGACTCTTCCGTATCTTTTTGTAAGGCTTGCTTTACAGGAAAATACCCCTGCAAAGTGCCGGGCGAAAAAACCGACAAAAATATCTTTGAGCAAAACTAATTTGGCGGATAAATAACAATCGAAAAGGATTTTCTAAAAGTTAAATAGAATCAGTTGGTTAGCGTCGCTAACCAACTGAATTTTTTTAGATGTAAGTCAAGAAATTTACACCAAGAAGATGTAAAATTATAAAGAGGACACTAAAATGATATATCTTGAGAAAATTAGACTTAATATTGCTGATGCAATAAAGCAAAGCGGACTTACTCAAACGGAGTTGGCTAACAAACTTGGAATTAGACAGCAACAAATTTCCTGCTACGTTAAGTGCGAAAAATTACCGTCTTTGGATACGTTTGCAAAACTTTGCGCCATCCTTGAATTAGAAGCCAACGAAATACTGTGCGTTGACGACTACTTTACCTGCCCGCCTAATTGAGCAGGAAGTTAGATAGTCTATAGGAAAAATGCTTTTGGACTTGATAGCCTATTTTATTGCCGAGTTTATAGTAAAACTATCGGGATAAAGCTCCTTAATATTCGTTTCTACTACGTCGCCTTTGCAGTTTGATACGTATATAACCAAGTCGTTGCAAAACTCTTTGATAAACTGTCTTACAATACCGCAAGGATAAGGCATATTCTCGCCCGAACCTACAATCGCCATTGACATAAATCCGTGTTCGCTGCTTGCGATAGCCGTGCCCATAGCGACCTGCTCGGCGCAAATCGTCGCGCCGTAACTTATGTTTTCGATATTGCAACCGACGTAAATTTTGCCGCTCTCGCCCATTACCGCGCAACCAATTTTATATCCCGAATAAGGCGCGTGAGCGTTGTTCATTACGAGCAATGCGTTTTCCAATAATCTTTGTTTTAACATATATTCCTCCTAAAATGCGTTATCTCCAAAACACACTTAGATTTTCCCTACTCAAAACTCCCCATCTATCGTCAGCTCTTACGATTGCTTTTCCGTCGTAAAACGGCGTAGCTACGTCGTAGATAAAGTCGATTACTTGATTTCCGTCCGAGTCTATATAGCCGCTCTTCTCGCCTATCGTCACGGAAGCAAGTCCTTCGCTGAACGAGGTAGCGCTGTCGTATTTATACTCAATTACTAGATTGTTTTTTCTATCGATATAGCCCAGTTTTCCTTCCATTTCCACGCAACCGCGCTCTTCGGAAAAACCGAACGCTTCGTCGTATTGCGGCGGAACGATTACGTTTCCTTTCCAGTCTTTATATCCCCACTTGCCTTTGCGGCAAAACTTGACGAGGCTGGTTTCGGTAAGCGGAGGACGTTCAATCTTTTCTACCGCAGGACGCTGTCTTTTGCCCATAAGTATTTCCGACATACTTAATCCCGCGTACAACCTTGAAAGATAATCGTTGAGCTGAGCGTTTTCGCCCTTGTTTTTGTTTTTATTCTTAGAATCCTCGCGGCGGTCGAACCTCTCGCCGTTTCTATCGCCTCTTGCGTTTCGATCGTTTTTGTTGCGATTTTGGTTTCTATCTACGTTATCGTTACGTCTATTTCTATCGTTGTTTGCGCTTGATTGAGCGTTCCTATTTCTATCGCCAGAGCCGTTTTTGGACTTGACGTCTTGAGAATTGTCGTCTTTTTTCGCCCTGCCGTCGTTTCGCTGTTCTTTATTTTCTTGAGGCGCTTCTTTGGCGAAATCCGCGCCAAACTTCTTCAACGCGTTGGAAATCTCAATACAGTTCCTCTTGCCGATATTTTGTATCTTAAACATTTGCGAAAAACTGCGGCACGCAAGGTCGGCAAGGTTTTCTACCCTGCCCGCTTTGAGCGCGTTGAACGTGTTTTCGCTTAAATTCAAATCCTCTATAGGTCTTAAAAGGTCCTCTTTCTTAGCGTTTGCGTTGAGCGACGCCGCCAACTCCAACTTCTCTTCGCCGGAGAGAACTTTACTTTTGTTTTTATTGTGATGAAACTTTCCTTTTGACATTCTTTACCCGTTAGAATATATTTGCAAGTTTATTTTAGCACATTTTTTGCCGATATTCAATCTTTCTCGGTTATAATTATTTACGCGCATATAATTTTTGCTTTAATTTTTTGTTTTTATGTGTTATAATACTTTTATGAAAAGGATTTTACTTGCAAGCGTACTGTTTATTTGCTGTATATGCTTGGCGGTACTCTCCGCTCAAATACCCGAGAGCGCCGCTGCCGAAAACGTAGACGTTATCGTTAATCTAAACGACGACTCGTTGCTCGCGTCTTGCGGCGAAGATTTCGCCTACACCAACGGCAAAACGGTATGCGTAGCTAAAAACAACACGGTTTTCTCTTACTTAGAAACTCAAAGTTTCGACAAATTCGTATCTCTCGCAATGGATTCGAAGCATATCGTTGCGATTGCTAAAAAAGGCGGCGATTCGCTTTTGTTCGTCTATTCTTACGACGAACGCGGCATTGACAAAGTGGGTTATACGAACAGCAACTTGCGCACGAGCAAACTCATTGCGCTCTATAGCGACGAAAACGGCGAATTTTACGTCAGCGACAACGCTTATATCCGCTCGTTTGAAATTGAAAACGTTGACATAAACACGCTTTACACTTCAGGCGGACTTTTCTCAAACGTAGAAAAATTTGCAGTTACCGAAGACGAAGTCAACCGCATACTTTACGCGTTGGTTGACGGCGACTTTTATAAAATTACTATGCAGTCGCTCGACGATATTGAAAACTTAGACGAATTCCTCGTCAAGACGGGAAATTACACCGACCTTACGATAGTGGACGGTGCGCTACTTGTCGCCGACGAAACGGGAGTCTATTCCTACAACGCTCAAGACGGAAGTTTTCAACTTGCGCTTGAAACGGGCGTAGACGCAAACAGCCGCATTAGCGTAGGCTACGAGCAAGCAACGGCTCGTCATTGGGTATATGTGAAGTCCGACCTCAACGCAGTCAACGTCTATTCGTACGAGGACGGCGCGCTCAACTACTACAGCACTTTCGACAAGACGAAATACGTTCATCCTACGGAGTTTGAAGAAATAGCGGTATACAAGACGGCTTCTTCGATAATCCTCTATTCTTCGCCCAAACACTTGCAAACTTTGGCTACGCTTCCCGCGAACGAATATATACTCGTCCTCACCGAAAGCGGAGATTTCTATTACGTTTACTTCTACGACGAAACTTTGGGAAAAGCTATATTCGGATATATCAAAAAGCAGTCGGACGTTACGCTTTGTCCTGCCGACTCTACTCCGTCAATAGGTATTTACGCGCAGCCGCTTCATCCAGAAACGCCTATCTATAAATACCCGACCGAGGATAAAGAAATAAACAAACCGCTCAAGTACTCGACGATATACGACCAACTCGTCGTCATAAACGACGTGGGAAGCGACGGCGATTTCTCGTGGGGTTGGTACAAAGTCGGCTATCTTGAGAACAACGAAGTCGTATACGGCTACGTAAGAGCGCTCAACGTTTCTCCGTACACTCAGCTTCATGCTCCCGACCTTTCCAAGACCGCAAAACTTACTGAGCACAACTTGGGCGAATACGTAAAAATATATTCCCTACCGCTCGAGGACAGCGCAATAGTTGCCGAAGTAAGCGAGGGCACGCAGGTTTATCTCAAGAACAAGTTTGACAAAAACAGTGAGTGGACGGCTATTATTTACGAAAATAAAGTCGCATACGTCAAGACCATAAACGTGCAGCCCGAGGGTCTTACCTCTTGGCAAATCGCTTTGGCTATCACCATTCCTACGGTCGTAGTTGCAATAGTGATCGTCACGATTATTTTGGTCGTAATCAGGAAAAGAAAACTCTCATATAAAATTTAAAGAATAGCAATTCGTTGAGTTTTCGATTAAACAATTTATTTAGATAATCATTTTTTTATTTATAGGAGGTTTTGCTATGAAATTGACGATGACAGCGCAAATTCTAGCTAAAAAACTCGGTCTAAGCGAGGACGAAGCTTGCGAAAAACTTTCGGCAGGCACGCTCACCCTCGTTGAAGTCGACACCGCTATGTCAAACGACGTTACCGCGCCGGTAGCTATTGACGTATTCAACAAGAGCGGCGGCAAGCTTTACGACGCAGACAAGGTTGCGTTCGTACTGGACCACTTTACCCCGAACAGGGATATTCAATCCGCCGAGCAATGCAAATGCGTGCGCGCTTTTGCCAAAAAAGAGGGGGTCAAGAATTTCTTTGACGTAGGCGCTATGGGTATCGAACACGCGCTTATCCCCGAAAAAGGTATTGCAAAGCCCTACTCAATCATTATTGGCGCCGATTCGCATACCTGTACTTACGGCGCGCTCGGAGCGTTTTCCACGGGAGTGGGAAGCACCGATATAGCAGGCATTATGCTCTCGGGCAAATTTTGGCTTAAAGTTCCGTCAGCTATCAAGTTCAACCTTATAGGCAAGCCTGACAAATCCATTTCGGGCAAGGACGTAATTTTATATATAATCGGTCTTATCGGCGTGGACGGCGCGCTCTATAAATCTATAGAGTTTGCGGGCGAAGGCGTAAAATATATGACGATGGACGATAGGTTTACGATTTGTAATATGGCTATTGAATGCGGAGCTAAAAACGGCGTATTCCCCGTCGACGATATTACGAATAAGTACGTCAAACAAACTTGCGGCAAGACTTTCGAGCAAATGAGCGCCGGCGACGACAGCGCGTACGAACAAGTGATAAATATCGACCTTGCAAGCATCAAGCCGACGGTTGCGTTCCCGCACTTGCCGTCAAATACTAAGTTCGTCGAGGACGTCAAGGAAGATATAGTAATCGATCAAGTCATAATAGGTTCTTGCACGAACGGAAGAATTTCCGACCTTGAGCAAGCGGCGAGAGTTCTAAAAGGACGCAAAGTCAACCCCAACGTGCGTACGATAATCATCCCCGCAACCAACAAGATATATCTTGAAGCAATCGAGAAAGGCTACGTAAAGACCTTTATCGAGGGCGGCGCAATAGTATCTACCCCGACTTGCGGACCGTGTCTTGGCGGTCACATGGGAATACTTGCGTCGGGCGAAGTTGCAGTCACGACGACCAACCGTAACTTTATTGGTAGAATGGGCGCAAAAGACAGCTATATCTATCTCGCTTCCCCCGCTACGGCTATGGCAAGCGCTATCGCCGGCAAACTTACCTGCGAGAGCAAATTGGAGGTGTAATTATGATAAAAGGCAAAGTATACAAATTCGGCAACGACATAGATACGGACGTAATAGTTCCCGCAACCTATCTTTCCACTTTCGACGAGAAAGAATTGGCTAAACACTGTATGGAATATACCAATCCTGAATTTTATTCGCAAGTGAAAAAAGGCGATATTATCGTCGCCGGCAAAAACTTCGGATGCGGCTCTTCTAGAGAACACGCTCCCCTCGCTATCAAAGGCTGCGGAGTTTCTATCGTAATAGCTAAATCGTTTGCGAGAATTTTCTACCGCAACGCGCTGAATATCGGGCTCTATATTCTCGAATGTCCCGAAGCTGTCGACGGCATCAACGACGGCGATACGGTAAGCGTAAACGTGAATAGCGGCGAAATTAAAAACGAGACGACGGGCGCAAGCTATCAAGCTAAACCTTTCCCGCAGTTTATCCAAAACATCATTGAATGCGGCGGACTTATAAACGCTATCAAAGCCAATAAGTTTTAATTAGGAGAACAAAGTATGAATACTTATAATATAGCTGTAATCAAAGGCGACGGCATAGGACCGGAAGTTACAAACTCCGCTATTGACGTCTTGACCAAAATCGGCGAGAGATTTAATCGCAAGTTCAACTTCACCGAAAGCGTTTGCGGAGGATGCGCGTACGATAAATACGGCGAACCGCTCCCCAAGGAAAGCTTGGATATTTGTCTTGCAAGCGATAGCGTTTTGCTCGGCGCGGTAGGCGGTCCTCAGTACGATAATCTACCCTACGAATTAAGACCCGAGAGAGCTTTGCTCGGCGTAAGAAAAGCAATGGAACTGTACGCAAATCTCCGCCCCGCAAAAATGTTTGACGCGCTTGCAAACGTATGCCCGCTCAAGAATCCTAAGAGCATAGATATAATGGTCGTAAGAGAACTTATCGGCGGCATTTACTTTGGCGAAAAGGGCGTAAGAGACGGTAAAATGGGACGCGAAGGCTACGACGTTATGGCGTACGGCGAGTTGGAAATAGAGAGAATTTGCCGCACGGCTTTCGAGCTTGCTCAAAAAAGAAGAGGTAAAGTTTCGTCAGTAGATAAAGCCAACGTACTCAAGACTTCCGGCGTATGGAGAAAAGTCGTCCACGAAATTCACGAGGACTACCCCGACGTTATTCTCGAGGACGTACTCGTCGATAATATGGCAATGCAATTAGTTAGAGAACCGTCGCAGTTTGACGTCGTTGTCACCGGCAACCTCTTCGGCGATATTCTTTCCGACCTCGCTTCGCAATGCGTGGGAAGCATAGGTATTTTGCCGTCCGCTTCTATCAACGAAACGACTAGAGGTCTTTACGAACCTATACACGGCTCAGCTCCGTCCATTGCCGGCAAGGATATAGCCAATCCTATAGCTACTATACTTTCCGCCGCTATGATGCTCAAATACGCTTTCAACCTTTCCAAAGAAGGCGAAGCCATTGAAAACGCCGTCGAGAAAACTCTCAATAGCGGAGCTAGGACTGCCGACCTAAAAGAAGAGGGCAAGAAAGTAATCGGCACTAGAGAAATGACGGAACTTATTATTAAGAATATTTAAATTAAATCGCTTGTCGAATTACGAATTTAGGCGAATTGCAACGGAACGCTTTTGCGTTCCGTTTTTTATATTAAGCGTAGCGTTGACGAAAGCTAATCTTCGACATAGAGTAATTCTTATCGCATTGTAGGACAAAATAAAATCGAGAGAGGAGCAAACGCTTCTCTCTCGTCATTCGCAAAACAAAACTGCTGTTTTTTTCGTAGCTTATTTATTCAAACTCTCGATATAACTTACTACGTCGCCTATGGTGTTGAATTGCAACACTTTGTCGTCGTCTATTTCCACGTTGAAAAACTCTTCAAGCGCCATAACTATTTCCACAACGTCCAAAGAATCTACGCCGAGATCCTCTTTAAACGAAGTTTGAGCGGTCATATTCTCCGCGTTTTTATTGAGCTGTTCGCCTACAATTCTGCATACGTCGTTAAGTATCATATATTCCTCCATATAGCGAGCGAGCTCGCAAATATATTACCTTAATATTTTATCATTATTCTTTGCCGTTGTCAATAAAAGCTACGACCTCTTCGAGTTCTCCTTCCCCGCATACGCTCACGACGTATTCGCCTCGCTTAAAAGTCTTGACCAACTCTTGCGGCAAGTCGGCCTTCAAAATTTCTTTGTTTATTCCCACTCCGAGATATTTGCCGTACGCCTCGCATTTCGTCCAGTTTTCGATATCCATACCTATTCTCGACGTCTTTCTATCGCGTAATTCTATATCTACGCCTATAGGCTTATCCGAAAACGCCATAACCAGCGTAGCTCCCGTATGAGATATCGAGATATATCCCGACGGTTTGCCATCTAAAATCAGCGTTGGCTGACCCGACGGCAAATACTTTATCGAGTACGGCTTCCCCGATTTGGAAAACTCTTTGAGCAAAAATTCCTTTGCGGCGCGCATATCCGAACAGCGTTCGTTTATAAAGATTTTCATTAAACGTTCGCGCTCAAAGCGGCTTCAAAGAAGTCGTTTACACTGTCCAAAAAGTCGTAGTCGGTCGCGTATACAAGCGACTTATCGCAATACTCGTAACCCGTGTTGACGTTGTATTCAAAGATATTCGTCTTGCCCATTTTGAGCTGCGTTTTCTTGCCTTTGTGCAATCGCTTGATTTCCTTTTCCACTTCGCTCGGACGGGATAGCGTATGTCCCTTATCCTCAAACACGACGAACTGCGCTTGCGGGTTTTTGTTTTTATCCTCGTGAATTGCCACGGAATTTTCATAGTGAACCGTAGGATCGTCCTTGCTGTGCATTACCAGTACCGGTCCGTGGAATTTGCTAACTCCTTTGATACCCGTATACAGCGCGCGCCTGCCGTACATAAACATATAATAAATATATATCCAAGGCTTAGTCAAAACTACTACTTTGGTTGCGTATTTAGTCAACTGATACGCGCATATTCCCCAAATATCATTGAAACCCGACAGCGTAGCCACTGCCGTGAGTTTTTCCGAAGTCTTGCTGTTGAGCTCCGTTGCGGCAGCGTATCCGCCCCAACTGTGACCGTATACGAGAATTTTGTAGCCGTTGAGTTGTTCTATCCCGCTGACGTAATTTATTGCGCTGTCCAAATCTACTTGAGATTGAACCAATCCGCGCATACCCTTGCCCTCGCTCTCGCAAGTACCCGTACAATCGTATGCAAATACTATATAGCCTTTGCGCGCAAAATAGTCGTAACGATTTAAATAACTCGCCCTCGAACAACCTATTCCGTGCGCAATAATCATTACGGCTTTGTAGTCTTGCGGGGCTACGCTTTTACCAACCGCGAAATATCCCGCGAGCGTATTTTTCCCGCTCTTAAACTTAACTGAGCGAGTAAGCATTTCAGGAAATTCGTCCAGCGTCATGTGCTTGTTAGCCTTATTAACTCTCCGTCCAAACGCAAACTTAACTATACACGCTGTAGCAATCATTGGAACAACTATCGTTATAGCCAACACTCCGTATAGAATAAAAATCATAAAGCCTAAAAATTTATTGTTCTTTTTCATAGAATTATTATAGCATACGCATTGGAAAAAGTGAATACTAGTTTGCAACTTTTTTCTTATTAGATACTACGTTTGACTGTTCCGTTATAATAAAAACTTGTTGGCGGCCACGCTAGAATGACTCGCCCATATCGCAAAACACTCGCCCCAACCGTTCGGCGGAAAGGGAGATAGTCGAACATTTTATCTATACTTTGCTCTCGCTATGCTTTGTTCCCAACCAAGAAGAAGTTTGTAGCGTTTTTCCTCGTCCATTTTAGGTGTGAAAACCGCGCCGTCGCTTATTTCGCGTTTGAGTTCTTCAATATTGCTCCATACGCCGACTTTAAGCCCTGCCAAGAAGCAAACTCCCATTGCAGTAGTTTCTATAACGCTCGGGCGTTTGACTTCAGCTTTAAGAAGATCGGCTTGCAACTGCATCAAAATATTCGATACGCTTGCGCCTCCGTCAACGGCAAGCGAGGAAATCTTGCGGTTTATATCGCTCTCCATTGCGTGAACCACGTCAAACACTTGATACGCTATCGACTCGAGAGCCGCCCTTACGAAATGCTCTTTTTTCGTACCTCTTGTGAGTCCCGTAACCGTACCCCTTGCTTTTGCGTCCCAGTGCGGCGCGCCAAGTCCCACGAACGCAGGAACGATATACACTCCGTTAGTATCCTCTACCGTCGCCGATATTTCGTCGGCTTCTTTAGCGGATTTGATTAGTCCGAGTTCATCTCTCAGCCACTGCAAAACCGCTCCGCCTACGAAAACGCTGCCTTCTAGGACGTACTGCGGTCTACCGTCTTCCATACTAGCCGCAAGCGTTGTTATCAGTCCGCGCGTAGACGTAATGAACTCCTTGCCCGTGTTCATAAGCGTAAAACAACCCGTGCCGTACGTATTCTTTACGCTGCCCTTTTTCACGCACAAATGTCCGAAAAGCGCCGACTGCTGATCGCCCGCTACTCCGCATATAGGTATTTCCTTTCCCAATATACTCTTGTTGCAATACCCAAACTCGTAACTCGACGGATAAACTTTTGGAAGCATTTTTTCGGGGATATCGAAAAGTTTGAGCAACTCCTTATCCCACTCAAGCGTCTTGATATTGTACATCATAGTACGCGAAGCGTTGGTGTAGTCGGTGGCGTGAACCTTGCCGCCCGATAGCTTCCACATAAGATAAGTGTCTACCGTACCGAAAAGAAGCTCGCCTTTCTTGGCTTTCTCTTTCGCGCCCTTGACGTTGTCGAGTATCCACTTGAGTTTGGTCGCTGAAAAATACGCGTCTAAAGTTAAGCCCGTCTTTTGGAAAATAACTTCGTCGTAACCTTGACTTTTCAATTCGTCGCAATATTCGGCGGTACGCCTACACTGCCAAACTATAGCGTTGTAGACGGGTTTGCCGGTCTTTTTATCCCATACGATTGTGGTTTCGCGTTGATTGGTTATGCCCACGGCTTTTATATCGTCAAGTTTTACCTTGCTGTCTTTGACGGCTTTTTTAAGTACTTGAAGTTGCGAAGACCAAATATCCTCGGGGTCGTGCTCCACCCAACCTGCTTTGGGATAGATTTGCTTAAACTCTTGTTGCGCAACCGAAATAATCTTTCCCTTGTTGTCAAAGACTATCGCTCTTGACGAAGTCGTGCCTTGATCTATGGAGATTACGTACTTGGGCGATTGCTTTTTTTGTATTTCTTTCGTCGCAACGAAATCTACGCCCAACCCTAGGACGTTTTCTACGATCACTTGCCCCTCGCTTACGGGAGCGGCAACGCTAATATTGTCTAAAAGCTTAAGCGCGTCGAAAATCCTGTCTTTAGGTATACTCTCCGACGTCTTAACGCTTACCATATTTATATTTCCGCCGTCGACTGCCACTACTGACGTGACCATACGCTTTGGACAAATAACCTCGTCCTTTGCGTACTTTGCGCCTCTAGGACAGGTATTGCCGCTGACATTGATATTTTGCTTATCGCTATCGTCCACGTTAAGCCGACAGCCCATAGGACAACATATACAAATCATTTCTTTCATACTATTCCCCCTTGAGCGCGACGGTTAACGTTTTGCCCGCTATAGCTTTTTCAATAAGTTCTCTACTTAGTATAATCGATTCCATTTCACCGGGAGTAACGATTTGTTTTTTCTTTGAATAGATTTCTTCGCCGTCTACGTCTATGCAAAGCCGTACGTTTTTAAAGACGCTTCCTACTCGCATTTTAAGCTGAAGTTTATCCATTTCGCAAGTCTTGGACAGCTTTTGAGGTACGACGTATCTCACGCCGCCTGCGCCGACGATTTCCACGTAATCTCTATTGATAATATTGTTCTTTATATATTTAGCCGCGCTCTTACCTGCCTCTTCGCTCTCCTTGCTTACGAAATCTACCAAATCGTGTACGTGAAGCACGTTGCCGCATTCAAACACGCCGTCAACGCTCGTCATCATATTTTCGTCAACCACCGCGCCGCTAGTTACGGGATTTATCGCCACGCCCGCGCCGACAGCGAGCTCGCTTTGCGGTATAAGACCAATACTAAGCAAAAGCGTGTCGCAAGGAATTTCCTCGGCGGTTTCCATAATAGGTTGAAGTTTGTCGTCGACTTTAGCTATTACAACGCCGCTGACTCTCCCGTCGCCCTTAATATCAACGACCGTGTGCGAGAAAAGAAGCGGTATATCAAAATCTTTTATACACTGCACGATATTTCTATTAAGTCCCGACGAGTATGGCATAAGTTCGACCACCGCCTTAACTTTAGCGCCCTCGAAAGTCATTCGCCTTGCCATTATAAGACCAATGTCGCCGCTGCCGAGTATAACCACTTCTTTACCGGGCATATATCCGTCTATGTTTATGAGTTTTTGCGCCGTGCCTGCGGAAAAAATACCCGCGCACCTGCTGCCCGCAACGTTGATTCCGCCTCTCGGTCGCTCCCTGCAACCGCAGGCGAAAATTATCGCTTTTGCTTGAATCTTTAAAAGTCCGTCGTACTCGTTGACCGCCGTAACTACTTTATCGTTTCCGACTTTGAGTACGGTGGTGGAAAGCTTATACTTGATACCTCTTTTTTGAACTTCGTCAATATATCTTTTGGCGTACTCGGGACCCGTGAGTTCCTCTTTGAAAGTATGCAAGCCAAAACCGTTGTGTATGCACTGATTGAGAATACCGCCAAGCGCGTCGTCACGCTCGAGAATAAGAATATCCCGCTCACCCTCGTCGTAGGCGCTCTTTGCCGCCGCAAGTCCCGCCGGACCGCCGCCAATAATTACAAGATTTTTGTTTATCATAATTTTCCCCTCTTACACTGCTACCGTTTGTTTTTGGCTTTGCCGATTACGATTTTACCGTTTCGATCTTTGAGTACTTCCTCGAAAGGTACGCCCAACTCTCTAGCCAGTATTTCCATAACGCTCTCCAAGCAAAAGCCGCCTTGACATTTGCCCATTCCCGCGCGAGTACGTCTTTTCACTCCGTCCACGTCTTTCGCGCCGATAGGTCTATTGATACTGTCAACGATTTCTCCCTCGGTCACGACTTCGCACCTGCATACGATTTTCCCGTACAGCGGATTTTCCTCAATAAGCTTTTGTCTTTCGCCGTCGCTCAAAGTAGCGAAGTGCGGTATACCCTTTCTCTTGGCGACAAAGTCCGCTTTCTTATCAACCTCTAGTTTTTGCGCGACTTCGTCAGCGACGTGTACGGCTATCGCAGGCGCGGAAGTAAGTCCGGGCGACTCTATTCCCGCCACGTTGTAGAAACCTTTCTTTTCGCTCTCGCCGATTATAAAATCTCCGCCTACGCTGTGCGCTCTCGTCCCGCTGAACTGCGTGATTACAAACTTCTTGTTGAGTTCGGGCACGCTAAGCAAAGACTTCTCGTATACCTCTTTCAATCCGTCAAAAGTCGTGTTTATATCGTCCTTATCGTCCACGTCCATAGCCGTAGGCCCGGTTATAATATTGCCGTGCGTAGTGGGCGCGACCAATATACCTTTGCCCATTTTAGTCGGCATTTGGAAAATCGTTCTCGTGGCAAGATATCCGCGAGTCTTGTCGTATAACATATACTCGCCGCGTCTTGGTATGATCTTTATCTTTTTGTCGCATACGATATTGTTTATATCGTCGGCGTGCACGCCCGCGCAGTTGATGACGAAATCGGCTTCAAAAACGTCGCCGTCCTGAGTCGCGACTTGCCATAAGTTTCCTTTTTTCGTTATCGATACGACCTGCTTTTCAAAGACAAACTTACATCCGTTGACCGCCGCGTTTTCCGCGTAAGCAATCGCCATTTCGTAAGGACTTACGATACCCGAAGATTTAGCAAGCAACGCCGCAACGACTTGCTTGCTTATATTTGGCTCAAGCTCTCTTGCCTTATCGCCCGTAATCGTTTCCAACCCGTCAACGCCGTTGCTGATTCCGCGCTGATAGAGTTCGCACAAATCGTCTACGCCTTCCTTGTCAAAGCATAGAACAAGCGCTCCGTTTCTCTTAAACGGAAAGTCCAACTCTTTAGCAAGCTCGTCAAACATAGCGTTGCCAAGAAGATTGAATTTAGCTTTTAGCGTGTTAGGTTTTGCGTCAAACCCTGCATGAACGATGCCCGAATTAGCTTTCGTCGTTCCGCAGCTGACGTCGTTAAATTTTTCCAAAACGGTAATATCTACGTCGTAGCGGCTTAGTTCTCTCGCCACTCCGCAGCCTATAATACCCGCGCCGATAATAATAACTTTACTCATAATCCCCCGTGACTTAAAAGTTGATTAGGCTTAGTTATTAAATTATACCATATTATAAAAGTTATTTCAATAGTAAAAAAGTCAAAATATGTCCTATTCGTCACTCTAAGCATAGACGTAAGAAGCAAAGCGACAGCATAGCGAGCTAACGTTCTCTTGCGCAAGCTTTCTAATATTAAGAAAAAGATAGATTAGTCGTTAAATACGCGCCCCAAACAAGGCGTAGCATATTAATATATGACGAGAGGGAAGTTATTCGCTTCCCTCTTGTTTTGTTTAGATTATTTACCGCCGCTTACGAGCGCTCTACGTTCCACTTAGAATGACGATTTTGTTTCTAACGCGCTATTCTATCAAAACCTTAAGCATAGTTGAAGGGGCTAAACCGCTTAAAAAACTATCTAGAGTTATTCTTTAGTCAGCCTGAGCGCTTAAGTGGGATTTGCCTAAATAATCTACATATTTTTGAAGCCTCTTGCTGTCGTATTTAAGTTGCGTTACTCCAAAAAATATGCGCGCTTATTGGGCAAATCCACTTATTAGCTAAATCCTCACCGCTAATTGTTATTTCTTATAAGCTTTTTGTTCTTTCAAGAACTCGGCATAGCGCTCGATTTGATCTTCGCGAAGGTCTATCATTTGCTTTGCCGTTTCAAACGATTCCGCGTCGGCTACGACAAGCTCGCTTTCCTTGACTTTTATCTTAGACCCTTCCGCGTTGCGGCGAATGTCTTTGAAATACTCGTCTTCCATCTTGAACAAAGCTACCGTCGTGTCTTTCTTTATCGTCAGCTTGACAAGCGGGTTGATAGACGATTGACCAAGCAAGATATTGTAGGTAAGCTTCTTTTCCTTGCACTTGTCTTTAGAGAGAGCGTATTCGCGGAGCTTATCGAAGAACTTCTTTTGCTCTTTGCTCAACCTAGCGTAAGCTTCGTCGATGTTAAGTCTTGGAGCTCTTTCTACTGCGGGAGTTTTCTTCTCGGCAGGTACTTTGACGATTTTCTCGACTATCTTCTCTACCGGCACTTTAACAATCTTTTCGACAGGTACTTCAACTTTCTTCTCAACTACCTTTTCGACGATTTTCTCGACGGGAACTTCCACCATCTTTTCAACAGGTTTCTCAACGATTTTTTCTACTACCTTTTCGACAGGCTTTTCAACGACTTTCTCTACAACTTTGTGTGAAGCCGTTCCCTTTTGCTCGTCGCGATCAAGCAGTCTTTCAATCAGCTTTTCTTGATTGCGCATAAGATTTTCTTGCGACTTCATCATTTGTTTGAGCGCCTCGTCGCTTAGTTGAGTTTTCTCAAGAAGTTTGCGATTTTCTTCTTTGTTTTCCTTTATCTCTTCAGCAAGAAGTTTTACCACCTCGTCGTTACTGCCAGCCTGTTGCGGTAGCAACGCTTGCACGCTAGGTAGCAATGCCGCCACAGTTTCGGTTATCATTGTCTTTATATGCTCGGCGTCTATTATTATATTCGTTCCGCCTCCCATAGTGGCAAACTGCGGATTTCCGCTTGCGTCGTACTGCGGATTAGCGTTGCCGTTCGCGCCGCCCATCATAGTCATAAACATCATCTTCATTTCTTCGTTTTGACGTCTAAACTCTTCCTCACGGCGGCGAGCTTCTTCATCGCGACGGCGAAGTTCTTCTTCAAGTCGCTCCATATCGCTGTTTTTCTTTTGCTCGTTGCGACGGCGCTCTTCCTCTTCGCGTTTGCGGTTCTCTTCTTCACGCTTGCGAAGTTCTTCCTCTTTCTTTCGGTTCTCCTCTTCGCGCTTGCGCATTTCTTTTTCTAGCTTTTCCAACTCTTTATCGCGCTTACGGCTGCTTCCGCTCTCCGCTTGCTCTTGAGGAGCAGCATTAGCGCCTGCCGTTGCGTACGCCATTGGATTTCTTGCATATTCTAGCTTTGCCGTTTCCAACTCTTCTTGAGCTTTCTTATATCCGCGTTTCTCTAGCATCATAAAGACAAACGCTAATACCGCTACGCCCAACAGCGTAAACGCTAAGATTGTCCATATCTTGTAATCAATATTCCACAGCTTCTCTCCTGCAGTGAACAGTGCGATTGCGTAAGCCGGCGTAGTATACTTCTTAGCCTCTTTCTTCGCTTTTCTACGCTTGCTTGCATACGACAAGCCTTTCGCCGTGAACGCTACTATCAAGATTATTGATACTCCGCTGACGATAACTTGCCAGTAATCTTGCAAGAACTTCCTTATCTTCTCTAAAGTTTTGTTGCCGTCTTTGTCGTCGACGCCCTGCGTAGGATCGTTCGGCGTGGTATTCGGCGCGTCGGGATCTACTTGCGGATAGTTTGGGTTCGTAGGATCGTTGGGATCGTACAGTCCTCCCGCTATGTCCTCAGCCGATAGACTAAACGTATAGTAATCCGTATCGTATACCGAACCATATCCGTCAGCTATAGAGAATTGTATGTTGTTCCTATAATCTTCCTTTATCGTCGCTTTGATTTGATAGACCTTGTCCGCTTGGATATCGTTTATGTTTGTTACTTCATTGCCGTTCTCGTCAATGATTGTGTACTCAAGCGCGTATATTTGTCCGTACTCTAGTTTGAGCACCGGCGGTCTTGCAGTGTTTATCCACTCAGGCGTTATCTCAGCTGGCACTATAGTGAACTGATAACTCGTCGTTCCCTCTATATAGTACTTGTTGGCATACGTTGACTTAAGCGTTATTTCCACCCAGTACGTCCCGCACTCTACAGGCGCTCCGCTAAGCATTGTGTAGCCGTCCTCTTTAAAGTACGTCAGGTCAAAGTAGCCGTTGTTTAAGTTAGCTCCGCTCGTCTTTACCGTCACTTGTCTTGGTTGAGTGTTGTAGCTGAACGTTGTCTTTGCAGGTTCTACAGTTATCTTTATAATAGACGCATCTATTGCTCCCACCATAAACGGTTTTGACTGAGCGTTGGGGTTCTCAAGCACGTAGTTGGTCGTGTCTTGAAGTACGGGCTTTGCTACGTACCACTTTGCTCCCTCGCTTGGCATTTCTAATTCGTCGACAGTCAAGCCGGTTGCTCCCGCGGGTATTTGTCCGTTGGAATCGGTTTCGTAATACAAGTAAGATACCACCGTGTCCGCGCTCGGGTCTTTGAGCTGCAAGATATTGAAAGTCTTGTTGCTGTCGGGGTGAGCGACGGTGCTCCAACTTGAAGTGGATATCTTATGCGGCACTACCTGCCAAGCCTTTTCCCATTCAAAGTCTTCGTTATCTCCAAATCCAGTATAGGTCGATTTATCCCCTTCTACAGGCAATATATAGTTGCCCTCGTATTCGGGAGCTAATTCAAACTCTACTGAAGCTGTTCCGCTGTTGCCTACTACTGAACCGACGTTGGTAGAATAGCCGTTCGTTGGAACTAGCAAACCTTTTGGCAAGGTAGTCGGGTCAAGCGTAGCGTATACTGCCTGTCCGCCGTTGTACGGCAAGTCGCCGTCGTTCAGCCACTTGACGTTTGATAAGTCAAACAATGCGGGAGCTATTGCCCATTTGATTACGAACGTAACTACCACGCTTTGATCGTCTATCTTGTATACGTCTACTTTAGTAGTGTAACTGTCCGCGTTTATACCAGCTTTCGTGTTGGTAGAAGTAGCTTTAGTGAGTTCGTAACCGCCGTTGTAACTGCTCGTCTTGAGAGCGTAACCTGTCGGGAATGCTGACGCCTTGAATTCAGTATACTCGCCCGAGTAGTATATAGTCTTACCTGTTTCGGCAAAATCTACTTCGATTTCGCCGTTAGAATTCTTAGCGCTTTCTATATCGCTGTCGATATAGTAACCGCTCATTGCCTTTCCGCCTACGCGCAACTGCCATCTAATTACGTTCTTGTTATCTTCATCGACTTTAAGCGTTGGAGAGTTGGTAAAGACAAAATCATACTCGTCCGACGAGCATACTATACTCAAATCAAACAGGCTTGTACTTGAACTTACGCCCGTCAAGTCAAGCGTTACGTTTATAGTTCCGCTACTATCGTCTAATGTAATATTTCCCGTCAACGTATTTGGCGCGCTTCCGCTCCTTGCCGCCCGAATAGTTATGACCGCGTCGTACCCAACGAACAACTGATTGGGCGCAACGTCAAGTACCGCTTTCACCGTACCATTCTCTTTGCCAACAAGAGCGGCTGATGTGCCCGTTCCGTTCGTAGTAAGTTCTACGTTGACAGTCTTTTTGGCTATTGTAAACGAAAGTTTCTTAGACGACGGCTCGTCCTTCCATTGATAGTGAGTAGTATCCACGAGCGCAAACGTCAAGTCGTACGTCTTTGCCTCAACCGCGCTATATTTCCAACCGTTGTTGCTCGCGGTAACTCCGCTGGGAAGAGTTGCTTTGACTAGCTTTGTAAAATACTCGTAGTCCGCTACGCCGACTATGTTCTTAATTTCAGTCAAGAAAGCGCTGTCATAATACAAGTCAAACGACTGCCCTGACGTTCCGTTAAACGTCTTGGAACTTTCGTCGTTCCACTTGGGATACGGTAAATATCTCTTGATTACTTTGAAAGATATTGATTTATCCGCAGTAGTTTTGTCCGCCCACTTGCTTTGTGAAGAGTCTTTTAGACTAAGCTTAACGGTATAGGTGTCAGGCTCTAGAGGCGTTTCTTGGCTCGCTCCTTTCCAATACTCTACGTCAACCAAATCTTTGAAGTCGTCCGTATACCAACTGGCTAAACCTTGCTTGGCCGCAACGTCTAAATCAAGATCGCTACCTGTGTACTCTATTTCCACGTCCTTAGGCGTTGCCACTTTGGGAACTATACTCTTTTCTACTTCCGTGAGATTTAAGTGAATAGCAGGACGTAGACCGTAAGAACTACCCACATAGAGGTAGTCAAACGTACCAGCATCCGCAACAACGTACGCACAGGAACCATCGCCAGAATTGCCGGATCGCAGCCAGGAACGGTGGGTGTCCGCCATACGTTGGTTGTTATCCAAACCCCATATATAATCGGAATATGCGCTTGCCGCTCCAGGTGGGTAATTGCTCCAACCTACTTCGCACGCGCTTGGTATCCATATATAATCATTGCCCCAAGCCGCGTAATCCTGAGCCGTTGACCAATTATTAAGTTTCCAAGAACCGCCCGCGGAATAGTTTCCGTTGCCGTTGAACCAGTTTGCATTTTGCGGTGCGCCAAGGGCGTCATTCGCGAAAGTATAATCAGTTGCACCCACTGCTCCCACCGTTTTAAATTCAGTGCAGTTTTGTGTTTGCTGATACGGTATATAATTAGGTTGTACTAAATATTTTTCAGCAAAATCGTTGGTTGCAGTATGGCGGAAAAGTCCCCAAGTTGAAGCCGTCGCGCTGTCCTCTACCAATGCGTAACGAAGATTGCTCGCGCAATATGCGTTGTAACCGATAGCGTTTGTATTTGTACCCCATACCATTGAGCTTTGAGCTTCAGCTAGATAAAGGGTCGCTATGATATTCTCATTGGCAGTAGTGTCTTTAGTAATGGACGTAACCATCCATTTCATTCCGCCCAACGTAACCAATATCCCATACGGGTTGTTTATTTTCGCTCCCGACGAACTCGTTGAATCATAAATATTAGCGTTGATATATGATGCCTGTACGACCTTAGAACCGAAATAATCTATTCCGTGAGTATCTATGTAATTATTAGGACCTTCTCCGCCGAAAATCTTATAGACAATATCTTCCGCAGCGTCGCTGTTGAGATCTTGATTGGAAGCATTCCATAAATCTACGCCCTTTTCCACGACGGTTGCTTGCGGCAAACCTGCGGCGTTCAGCGCGTTGGCTTTCTTCTTCAGTTCGCTTTGTCCTATCAAAACGCAACTCAAGACTAAGCATAAGATCATCATTACGCTTAGCAATATGCATATCTTTTTCCCGTTTTTTCCAAGAGCCCTCTGCATACTCTTTTCTCCCTTGTATCCCTTTACTCTTTCTTTTTAATAAGTATAGAATTTAGTCTATTTTTGGCTCGGTCAGTAAATGTGTACTTTTCCTGACTTAATTATCTTGTATTCGACAAGCGGGATTTTGTATAATATATGTGTTGAAATATGTCAAAAGTATGCAGTTTTTTGACATAAATTTTTGGTCAGGAAAAGTACACTTTTTTTGGAATTTGTCGCTATTTGTCGATTTTTTTACTAAGATTTTTACATTGTTCTTAATTTTATAATCATTGGATATGAGAAACAAGCTCGTTGCGCTTAACATTGTCAAGGCTAGAAATCTAATTAGAAAGATTAGAAATTCTTCGACTACGCTCAGGATGGCAATTAGTACTGCTCCGTTTAATTCCGTCATTTTGAGCGTAGCGTGGTTGAAATATCTCATCAATATAAATGACGATAGGGACTGTTGAGTTTTAAATCGTCGTTTGGGCGAGCGTTGAAAAATCTAGTCCTTGTGTATTTTGTCTTGGGACAATGACGCTCATTGATATGACAAAAGGGAAGCAAATTGCTTCCCTTTTAATTAAAAATTTTTATATCAGTAAATTTTACTTGATTCCTATGCTTTTTTATCTTGGTTGAGAGTACTCTTATACAAATCTACCGCGCTCAAGATATCCTTATGCGACGCGTTGTTGGAATACTTGTCTATTTCGGTGATATTTTTGGCGTCGTGGTGCAATGACAATGCCCCGTTTAAACATCCGCCGTCGCACGCCATTCCCTCAAAGAAATTTGCGGTGGTCTTATTGAATTTGAGTTTCAACAGGTTGGCGCGACATTCCTCAATACCACTCATTGCAACTGGTTGAACCTTGCCATCGGTGAGTTTAACTATATCTTCGGAAATACCTCCGCACTTAGCGAACACTCTACCCATTACCGAAGCGTCGTCGATATTCATTTCTTCTTGAACGAGCAAATCTACGTTTCGCGCGTCAAGCAAAGCTTGCAACTCCTCAAATGAGATTACGCTATCTATTGCGCCCTGCGTCTTTTCCATTCTATACTCAAGCTTTTTGCTCGTGCAAGGTCCGATAAAGACGGTCTTGATACCGGGATATTTTCTCTTCAAAAGCATTGCCGTTTCTACCATCGGCGACGGCGAAGAAGAGATATACTTTGCAAGTTCGGGGAAATTCTTTTCAATAAACATTACGAACGACGGACAACAAGACGTGGTCATCAGTCCTTTTTCCTCAAACTCTTTAGCCTCTTTGTAAAGCGTTATGTCCGCGCCTAAAGCCGCTTCGTATACTCTATCAAAACCTAACGCCTTGATTCCCGTCACAAGTTGACCGAACGTAGCGGGCTTGAACTGACTTGCTATAGCCGGCGCGATAATGGCAAATACCCTGCCGTCTTTTTCTTTCGCCTCTTTGAGCAAATCAAGAGTTTCGATAATGAAAGACTTGTCTACTATAGCTCCGAAAGGACAGTTGTAAACGCAAGCTCCGCAAGCGATACACTTTTCGTTGTCGATTTTAGCTCTATCATACTCGTCCATAGAAAGCGCCTTTACTTTGCAGCTCTTGATGCAAGGACGTGACTGCTCTATTATCGCGTCGTACGGACAAGACTTCGCGCAACGACCGCACTTGATGCATTTGTTCATATCAATGACAGGCTTGTTGTCGACTATGGATATAGCGTCTTTTGGGCAGTTTTCCTGACACTTATGTACTATACAGCCGCGGCAAGCGGGAGTTATATACATTCCGCTGATAGGGCAGGAATCGCACGCCGCCTCGATTACTTCAACTATATTGGGATTGGAATTGTCGCCGCCGAGAGCTAGCTTTATTCTCTCTTGCACGATTGCCCTTTCTTTATAAATACAACACCTAAAGCTCGGCTTTGGTCCCGGAGAAATCGTCTTGGGTATGTCCATATAAATTTGGCTCATATCTCCTCTGTCGTAAGCCTCGATAATTTGCTTCAACACTTCATATTTCAGTACCTGAACTTTGGTATCAAATTTTCTATTGCTCATAAATATTCACCTCTTGATTTATAGGTTTTTCTTTACTGTTTTGCTGTCTATGACTTTGCCGTCTATATCCTTAAGAGTAAGTACGCCGTTATCCAAAGTGAGATAACTGCTAGCCGTTCCGTCCTTTGGCAAGGATACCGAACCTGCGTTGGCGACTACCGCTCCGTCTACCTCGGTGATAAATCCCGTATGGAAATGACCGTAGCACATTAAGTCGCCGACGTTTGCGGGCAAAGCGTCTTTGTTGTACTTGTGTCCGTGCGTAAGCGTAACTTTCAGTCCGTCAGCGTAAATTTGCGAAAACTCGTTGAAATCGAACTCGCTAATCATAGCGTCTACTTCGCTGTCGCAGTTGCCTTTTATGACCAAAAGCCTGTCCTTGAGCGCGTTGAAAATCTCAGCGACTTTCATAGGCGCGTAGTCCTTGGGAAAAGGATTGCGCGGTCCGTGATAGTATATGTCGCCGAGCAAAACGAGCAAATCGCCCCGCTCTCTTTCAAAAGCCTGCTTTACTTTCTCGGCGTAGTATGCCGAACCGTGCACGTCGGACGCAATTACGAGTTTCATAGTCTATTCCTTATCTATTTTTACGTTAAACAATTTTTCAACTGTTTGGACTGCTCAATCTTAAATCTATTCTCATATTGAGAAAAACGTAGCAAAGTCGAAATATCTCAATCCTTTTACTACTCTTGCAACAGCTTCTCCACGCAAGCGTATTTCACGCAACAAGTGAGAATTTGAGTAGCTACGACCAAATCGCTATCGGATGTAAACGTGGGCGCTATTCTCAAAGTTTTGTCGCTGATATCCCTGCCGTATGGGAAAGGCGCGCCTGCCGCCGTCAAAGTCAAACCTGCGTTTTTGCAAAGCTCGCAAACTCTTTTAGCGCAGCCGTCCAACACGTCCAAAGTTATGAAATAACCGCCGTTGGGGTTCGTCCATTCGGCAATGCCGCTGTCGCTTCCGAACGAGTCTTCAAACGCGCGAATAAGCGTATCGAACTTAGGTTTGATAATCTCTCTTTGCTTAGCCATTATCGCTTTGACGTTGTCCATATCTTTCAAGAAAAGATAGTGGATATATTGCCATACTTTGTTGTAGGAAATAGTTTGAATTGTCAAATGCGAAAGAATGTCTTTGACGTTGTTTGCGCTCGTAGCGATACAACCTACGCCGCTGCCCGCCAAAGTAACTTTAGACGTGGAAGCAAATTGATATACTCTATCGGGGTTGCCCGTTTCGGCGCAAATTTGCATTATATTAGCCAATTCGTCGGGAGTATCGGTCAAGTCGTGTACGACGTAAGCGTTGTCCCAAAAAATTCTAAAGTCTTGGGCTTTGGTTTTCATCGTCGCAAGTCTTGTAACGACTTCGTCGGAATACGTTACGCCCGTTGGATTGCTGTACTTAGGCACGCACCAAATCGCTTTTATGCCCTCGTCGTTTGCGACCAACTGCTCAACCAAATCCATATTCGGACCGTCCTCTTTCATCGGAACGTTGATCATTTCTATACCGAAATGCTCGCAAATCGCAAAGTGCCTGTCGTAACCCGGAACAGGACAAAGAAATTTTACGGGTTGAGAGTTCCAAGGCTTAGCTCCGCAAATACCGAACTGCAACGCTCTTTGAATAGTATCGTACATAAGATTGAGCGAGCTGCTTCCACCGACGATAACTTCGCTCGGGTCTACGCCCAACATATCCGCAAACAGCTTCTTCATTTCGGGGATACCGTCAAGCATACCGTAGTTGCGATAGCTCTTGGGCATATTCTCTAATCCCTCGGCGCTGAGCATAGGCATAGCTATATCCAACTGCTCGTTGCAAGGCTTGCCTCTTGCTATATCGACTTTGTTGCCTTGCGCAACTAAAGCGTTGTACTCAGCCTTTTGAATGTCGTAGATTTGCTGCAATTCTTCTTTAGATAGTTTGCTATAGTTCATAGTTCTCCTTCTATCTTTTTCTTATATTTTATATTCGGATTTCTTTAATATTTTATCATATATATTTGTTGGTTGCAAGTTTTTTTCTTACCTATAATTTCCAACGCGCTCAAGCGACTACTCTTCGCCTCGGTTGCGAACGATAAGTTTTATAGGCGTACCTTTGAAAGTAAAGGTCTTGCGAAGCGTGTTTTCCAAATACCGCTCGTAAGAAAAATGCATTAGCTTGGAATCGTTGACGAAAAATACGAAAGTAGGCGGCTGTACCGAACCTTGAGTGACGTAATATATCTTCAATCTCTTGCCGTTGTGAGAAGGCGGTTCGACTGCGATAACTGCGTCGGTAATAATATCGTTGAGCACGCCCGTGGGCACTCTCCGTCTTGACTGTTCGTACACTTCGCTTGCAAGATCAAGGATTTTATCCACTCTTTGACCCGTAACCGCCGAAACGTACACAGGCGTGAAATAGTCCATAAATTTCAATTCTTGCTGAAGCTTTTTATTGAAAGTATTGACGGTATAAGTATCCTTTTCTACCGCGTCCCATTTGTTCATAACTATAACGGACGGCTTGCCCTGCTCGTGAACGTAGCCGCAAATCTTCACGTCCTGTTCGCTTATTCCCTCGTTTGCGTCGACAACGATAAGCGCTACGTCCGCTCTTCTTATAGCGGCGAGAGAGCGCATAACGCTGTACTGCTCGATACCCTCGTCGACGGAGCTTTTCTTGCGTATTCCGGCAGTGTCGATAAGATTATACTTTTTGCCGTTGCACTCAAATGACGTATCTATCGCGTCCCTAGTCGTACCCGCAACGTCGCTTACGATAACCCTGTCGTATCCTAAAAGCTTATTGGTCAGCGAGCTTTTGCCAGCGTTGGGCTTGCCGACGATTGCGATATTTATCCGCTCGTCGTCTTCCTCGACTTCTTCTTTTGAAAAATTTTCCGTAACGACGTCCAGCAAATCGCCAATGCCTTTGGACTGTTCCGCAGACACGCCTACGACGTCGCCCACGCCGAGCGAATAAAAATCGAAAATATTTTCTTGCTCGTTGTTGTCAAGCTTGTTTACGGCAATCGTCACCGGCTTGTTGCTCGTACGCAAGAAATCCGCAACTTCCATATCGTTTGCGCTCATTCCCGTTTTTCCGTCAACGACGAAAATTATAGCGTCGGCTATTTCCACAGCCATTCTTGCCTGCTCGCGGATATGCTTCCACATCTTATCCTCGCTCTTGATCTCCAAGCCGCCGGTATCTATGAGCGTAAACTTTATCCCGCACCATTCGCCGTCGCAGTAAAGCCTATCGCGAGTAACGCCCTCAAAATCTTCGACGATACTCACTTTTTTACCTACTATTCTGTTGAACAGCGTAGACTTACCTACGTTGGGTCTACCTACTATCGCTATCAAAGGTTTCATAATTTACGCCTCCTATTTTGCCAATTCTTCTACTATCTTTACCAAGCTCTCGCCGCCCTGCGATACAAGTATCTTGGTCTTTAATTCTTGCTCCAACCGAGGAACTGTATATCCGTCGAGAAAAGTGTCCGTAAACTCTCTAAGCATCGTCGACGGTATCAGCGTATGCTCGGGCAAGTCGCTGACCTGTTTGACGATATCCGTCGGCGTAACCAATCCCGATACCGTTATCGACCTTCCGAAAAAGTCGTTGTATATATCGCAAATACGGACGTTTAAGTTGGGGAACTTGTCCTTAAACTTCTCGCAAAGACTCCTCAAAATTCCCTTAAAAGACTGTCCCGTTATTATCGCTATATCCAGCTTTTTCTTGCTAGGCTTGGCTTGTCGTAACGCTTCGTCGAAAGAATTTATAAATTCGGCGCACAATCCCACGCCGTTTTCTATTTGACAAAAATCTCCGTACGCCGAATAAGCCGGCAAAGGCAAATTAGCCTTGATATAAAATTCGTCGCTGCACCAACAAAACTCCCCGCCGCTTTCTTCGTTGAATTTTTCCACCGCGGCGATAACTTCTCTTGACGAACTCTCGTCGAATTGCTGCAATTCGCAAAGTCCCGCTCTATGGCAAGTAAGTCCGACCGGTATCACCGCCGCCGACTTCACTTGAGGATAAAGCTCTCTCAATTTCTCAAGCGTTTGAAGTAGTATCTCGCCGTCGTTAAGTCCCTTGCATAGCACGATTTGCGTATGCATAACTATGCCGTGAGAAGCTAGAAAACTTATCTTTTCATACACCATCGCCGACTCGGGATTGCTCACCAACTTGGTCTTGACTTTCTTATCGTAAGCGTGTACGGAAATATAAAGCGGCGACAAACGAAGCTTGACTATCCTATCGAGTTCCTTTTGTCCTACGTTGCTGAGCGTAACGTAATTGCCGCTTACGAAACTCAATCTATAATCGTCGTCTTTTACGTATAGCGTATCTCTCATACCTTTCGGCAACTGATCCACAAAGCAAAATACGCACTTATTTTTGCAGCGCATAGGCTCTAGCTGAACGCTCTCGTCAAGAGTAAGACCGAGAGTTTCGTTCTCGTCCTTTTCGATTTCTATATCGACGATATCTCCCTGCTTTGCCTTTAGATTTAAGACGAAAGAGTCTTGCGAATCGTAATAGACGTAGTCAAGAACGTCGACTATCTTTTCGCCGTTAAAGCCTAAGAGTTCGTCGCCGACCTCGATGCCGAGTTCGTCAGCTATACTGTTTTTATCAACGTTTGTAATTATTGCCATACTTTCCTACCGACAGCGCATATTTAAATCGTCAATTTCAGCCAAACAAAGAATGGTCGAATACCCATAAACGATTGAAAATCATACGCATTGCTATACGCGCTTGTTATTTATTATATTATAAAACTACAAACTAAGTAAAGTAAATTAATAACAATCTCAATTTGACGCATAACAATTATATGTTAGTTTTGCTCACGTTTGCTACGTCGTATCTATTGTTGACGCTCGTCTATTCCGCCGACTGTTTTTTCCGCAACGCGATTTGTTTTATCGTCTTTGGATGCGCGTACGCGGTTTCTACTTTTTTGGCAAACGATTATTTCTTCTATTTTTTTTGCGCGGCGGCAACCGTAGCGGCTCTACCCTTTTTCCGCATTTCTCCAACCGACTTTGTCAAGCTTGCGCTCATTTGCACGGTCGCGGCATTTTGGCTGAGTACCGCCGAATTTGTCGACGGCTACGCATATTCGGAGCTGTTCGTTGCGTCGGGAATTACGCTTGCGGCAAACCTGCTCTTTTCCGCTTCCAACCGTTGGTATCTTTGCATTGCGGCCATTTTGATTTCGTACGGCTTAACGCTAAATAAAATCACCTATTTCAACGCCTTGACGCTCGCGTTTTCTTTGTGCGTAGGCTGGGTATTTTGCCAAAGATATAATAAGCGCATTATAGACGAAAGGAACGCTACTGCGTTCCTTTTGATTGATTACAATAATTGAATCCCTTAGACTACGCTCTAAGCGACAATTACAATTTCAACAAACTAAACCGTCATATTCAACGACGCGTTGCGAAGTCAAATATTTCATCAATATAAAGCTCTAAAATACTCTTCTATGCGCAGTCGCTTACGCCCTGACGATAGATTGAATAATAATCGGCTCGTACGGCACGTCCTGATAATAACCTACGCTTACGGTCTTTACTTTGGAAATATCTACTGCCACTTTGATGCTCTCTTCGTCGCTCAGTTGACCGAAAGCAGCGTACTGTCCGTCGAGAAAAGCGCAATCTTCTACGCAAATAAAGAACTGAGATGAAGCGCTATCGGGCACGTTGGTTCTTGCCATAGAAATCGTGCCGACTTTATGCTGAATAGTGTTGTTGATTCCGTTGGCTAAAAACTCACCCTTGATCGACTTTGCATCTTTGGGGCAAAGCGACGGATCCATTCCACCGCCCTGTATCATAAATTTGGGTATTACTCTATGGAAAATAAGTCCGTTATAAAAGCCGTTGTCAACGAGCTTGAGGAAGTTTTCAACCGTGATAGGCGCGTTCTCCTCGTCAAGCGTTGCGTTCATTTCCCTGCCGTCTATAAGTTTGATTTTGATATTCGTCATAATTTATATACTCCTTTTCTAATTTCTTTATTTTTATTTCTCATCTTTCGTTTCGTTATTGCCGTATTATTTACTTTACCTACTTACCGTTTTCTTTAACGATAACCTCACTAAACAATACTTTAATAAATATAGTCGACGCTGTGAGATACTTCTACCACGCTTTGAACGTATTTCATTACGGGGATATGTACCTCGTCATTTTTATAGGTTTCCAAGTCCGCTAAAGTATCAAACGTACATTCGAGTACTACGTCGAAACTTCTTTGCGATTTGAGCGTATCAACGCCGGCTTGGATATCTTTGAGGACGTCAATCTTGCCTTTCATTGACAAGAACTTATCCTTGAGCGCCGTTGCGTTTTCTTCCGTCCGCTCTTTGAGTCTATACATTACGATATGCTTTACCATATAAGTTCTCCTAAAATTTCTATCAATATTTATTTTCTTCTTTTGAAAAAGCCTTTCTTTTTCTTTTTAATTGTATTTTCTTCATTTGCGGAAGTTTCGGCGTCCTCAACGTCTACTACGACCTTTGAACCCTCGTCTTCCATAATAACGGTACGGTTGAGATACTCCTCTATTGGGTCTTTGCCCTCGTCGATAAGATTTAAGCAAGTAAGAAACTGTTCGCAGCCGTCGTCCTTAACGCGGGTTTCGCAAAACTTCGCCCACTGCTCTCTACTCTTGTCTATCTCTTCCAACGCTCTATCGATTCTCTTTTTATTGATACCCGAATATGCGTATCCGCTTGCGACTAAATACTTACTGTTTTTATTTTCTACGTTATTAGCGCCGTCCATAAGTATGAGCGGTATTTTTCTAAGCAGCGCTTCGTAGCAAATCGCCGAAGTAGGCGCGGCTAAGATATAATCGGCTATGTAGTAAGCGCGAGATAAATCGTTGATTTTTTGGACGATATAGACGTTGTTGGATACGAAATTATTTTTTGCGTAACGTTTAAACTTTTTATTCACGCCAATGTTGCCGTCGACGAAAACGAGTATATTAAACTCCTCTTTTTCGCACACGTTGACAAGCGCGTCGTAAAGATACTTTGACCCGTACCTTCCGCCGACTACCATAAGCGTCGGTAAGTCGTTGCGAATATCAAACTGCTTCTTTATCTCTTCTTTAGAGCGTTTAACGGGCGTAGCCGGAGGCAACGGCATATGAATTACGAAAATTTTGTTGTCCTCAACGCCTTTGTTTATCAAAGCGTGCTTAGCTTTTTTAGTGACCACGAAATAGCCGTCGATATCCAAACTTACGAAATTGTCTTGCAATACGTAATCGGTCAGCAACGCGAATATCTTGCCTTGAAGATTGTACTTTTCTCTTGCGATAACCGCTTTCCTCAATGAGTATTGGGTCGTACATATCACGTAATGCGCGTCAAACCTCATAGCTATATTGTCAAACTTCCTAAACCTTTGATACGTTTCGCTGTTGGGCTTAAAGTTGACGATATTGCCGTCGCTGTCTTTTTTACGTTTGACCGCGGCGGTAGGCAAATTGACGATCACGTTGTTGATCGCAGGAAATTTCCTGTACGTAAATCTATAAAAATCCCTGTACGACCTTAAATATCTAAAATTGTCGTATTCCCTTTCGGATACGGCGACAACGTCGTACCTGCCATCCGCTTCGAGATAGTCTTTTAGAGCCAAAGCCGAAGTGTCGTAATGCTCCGAGTATAAAATCAATACGGTCTTTTTCATTTTCTTTCCTTTTGCTTTTTTGCCTTACCTTTTTATTGTCTTTATTCGTTTATCTTAACTATTTTATTTTCATCTTAAACGTAGACGGAAGCAGTCGATCTTTCCAAAAATCAAGCGATTTTCTACTTCGTACGCTTCGCTTTAACTGAGAAAACTAGGTTTGCTCCGATGATTAATTTTATCGGCGAAGCTCAACTTTCTTCCTCAATATATCCTTTTCCGACAGCTTCTTGTCAGTGGGGATATACAAAAGCTGCTGTACTATCTTCGCGTCCTCAACGGGTTGCATTTCCGCGTCAAACATCTTCTCTATATTTAAGACGTCGCCGCCGTATTTACTGTCCGCCGAGAGTATCTCCAACGTGTCGCCCGCGGCAAAACGGTTTCTCATTTCAACGATAAGCATACCCTTTTCTTCGTCGTAGCCTTTGACTTCGGCAATAAACTCATACTCGCACTTAGGCTGAGAAGTGTCTAAACATACGGTGTCTTCCTTGCCGTAATAAAAGCCCGTGGTATAGTCGCGGTGACTGTTTTTATACAACTCGTCAATCAAATACTGCGGAAGTTTTGCGCCGCTGCCGTTCGCGTAGTAAAAATCTATAGCCTGTCTATACGCGTTGACAACGCTTGCCACGTAATAAGGCGACTTCATTCTTCCCTCTACTTTCAAAGAATAAACGCCGGCTTCGGCAAGCTCGCCGATATGCTCTATCATATTCAAGTCTTTGGAGTTGAGAAGATACGTTCCCCTCTCCTCCTGACCTATCGTCAGCGGACTGCCGCCGCGGTTGGTTTCGACTATGCTGTACTCCCACCTGCAAGCCTGCACGCAATCGCCTTTGTTTGAAGACCTTCCCGTAAGCGCGTTGGAAAGCAAGCACCTGCCCGAATACGCTATGCACATAGCTCCGTGTACAAACGCTTCGAGTTCCACTTCTTCGGGAAGAAAATCGCGTATTTCCTTGATATCCGACAAAGAAGTTTCTCTCGCCAAAACTATCCTTTTCACGCCCTGCTCCGCCCAAAACTTAGCTGCGTACTTGTTTGTGGTATTAGCTTGCGTAGACAAGTGTATCTCCAGCTTGGGAGCAACTTTAGCGCACGTAGCGAGCGCGCCTGCGTCGCTTATTATCACGCCGTCAACTCCTACGCTTTGCAAAAAGACGAAGTAGTCTTTTAGTTCTTCAAAGTCGGAGTTGAGTGCAAAAACGTTTGTCGCGACGTAGATTTTTTTACCTGCGCTATGCGTATACTTTACCGCTTCGGCAAGCTCCTCTCTCTCAAAATTCTTGGCGTTGGCGCGCAACGAAAACTTGCTTCCGCCCAAATACACGGCGTCCGCGCCGAAGTGCAACGCAGTCTTGAGCTTATTCATATCGCCTGCCGGCGCCAAAAGTTCCAATCTCTTCATTTCTTCCTCAATATTAAAATCCCGTTTGCCTCGCCGATAAGCTTAAAGTCGTACTTCTCGCTATTCTTGACGAAAGACAAAAATTCTCTCATATTATTTACTATCGTTCTATGCTTATGCGGAGGTACTTTGTCGCCCTCGACTAAGCCTAGATAGAGCACGTCGTCGCAAAGCGCAATTCCGCCTTTTTCTATACGCTCGTATAAAAATTCCAGCTGCCTTTTATATGCCGACTTAGCTCCGTCGATAAATACGAAATCGTAAGTCTTTCCTTCTACGACGGAAGATAAAACTTCGTCGGCGTTGCCGCAAAAGCAGTTTATCCTATCCTGTACGCCGAGCTCTTTCCAAAGCTCTTGAGCTTGAGCTATCCTGCTTTCGTCCTTTTCAATCGTGTCTATAACGCAATCGCTTGATAGCGCCATTACGCTCGCCGAATAGCCTATAGCCGTACCTATCTCCAAGACCCGCTTAGGCTTGTTCTCTTCAAAGAGCTCCCTAAGTACGCTCTCGCATTCGTCGGAGAGTATCATTACGAAATCGGCTCGCGCCTTATCGTGTACCCTCTTGAGTATCGTCCGAGTCGTCATCGTCATCGTTTCTCTCTTCCTTAACCTGCTCGATCAACAAGGGCAGTATCATAGGTTTTTGCTTGAGTTTGTTCAAAATCACCCTTGAAAGTTTTCTCTTTATGCCGTTTTTAAGTCCGCCCCTCTCGCTCTCGTTTTTATAGCTTGAGGTGGCAAACGTATCCTCTATCAATATCTTAATGCTTTCAAGGAATTCGTCGTCAAAGACGATACCTCTCGTAAGCACATCCACGGATATGAGCTGCCTATTCTCCACGTTGATATTCAAAAGAGCTATTACAACGCCGTCGGTAGAAAGCTGCTTTCTATCCTTGAGTACAAAGCTATCGACGTTGCTGTTGCCGTCCACGTACACCTCGCCCGCCTCAACGCTGTCTATAAACTGCATAGACTTTTTGGTTATCGCAACTCTAGAACCTATATCGGCAATCTTGATATTATCCTTGTCGATACCCAGCGTAAGCGCCAGCTCCTCGTGCTTTTTAAGATGTCTGTATTCGCCGTGCACGGGAATAAAGTACTTAGGCTTTACGAGCGATAGCATAAGTTTTAACTCGTCTTGGCAAGCGTGTCCCGAAACGTGAAGCTGCTCCAGCGACCCGTAAAGCACTTTAGCTCCGCGTCTATAGAGATTGTTTATAAGCGTATATACCGCTTTTTCGTTGCCCGGAATAGGCTGCGACGAGATGACCACGACGTCGTTGTCGCCGATTTGCACTTCCTTATCTTCGCCGTTCGCCATTCTAGTCAAAGCGCTCATAGGCTCGCCTTGCGAACCCGTGGATATTATGCAAAGCTTATTAGGCTCTACGCTCTTGATATCCTCTATATCTATAAGCGTGTTTTCCTTGCAGCAAAGCATCTTCAGCTCTTGAGCGATTTCGGAGATCTTGACCATACTCCTGCCGTCGAAAGCCACGCGCCTGCCCTCTCTTTCGCAAATATTTATAATTTGCTGAACCCTGTTGACGTTGGAAGCGAAAGTAGCGATAATTATTCGCTTGCCTTGATTGCTTTGAATCGCTCTCTCAAGCGTGAAGCCTACTTCGCGCTCGGATATCGTAGTGCCTTTCTTTTCCACGTTGGTCGACTCGCCGAGCATAAGCGTAACGCCTTTGTTGCCTATAGCCGCAATTCTCGCAAGGTCTATGCTCTCTCCGTCGATGGGCGTGTAGTCTATCTTGTAATCTCCCGTGTGGAATATAACTCCGCCGCCGCAAGTGATCGACAGCGCGAACGCTCCGAGTATGGAGTGAGTCACGTTGATAAACTCAACGCTAAAGTTGCCGATATTTTTCACTTCGCCGCCCTTCACGGCGTGAAGTTTGGGCATTTGAATTTTCTTTTCGCTCAGCTTGTGCTTGATCAAAGCAATCGCTAGCGAACTGCCGTAAATAGGTATATTGCCGCACTCCGACAAAAGATACGGAAGTCCGCCTATATGGTCCTCGTGACCGTGCGTGATCAATATGCCCTTGACTTTTTCTACGTTCTCTTTTATAAACGCAAAGTCGGGAATTATCAAATCTATACCAGGAGTATCGTCTAGCGACGGGAAAGTCGAACCGCAATCGACGATTATTATATCCTCGCCGTACTTGAGCGCGGTCATATTCTTGCCTATCTCGCCCACTCCGCCTAAAAACGCTACTTCAAGCCGTTTGTTTTTCTTAACCAAAATCTATCCTCTTCTTATTCTATTTTATAAAACTAATAATTTTTCAAATATAATTATATAATAAACTTTAGAATTTTTCAAGGGATTGACCTCATAAGTTTGACATTATTTGCGCAGTTTTGAATTTTGCCGTCAATTTTTGTCGCAAACGCAAGTTTTAACCGTTTCGTCCATAAAAATACGGAGAGCATATCGCTCTCCGCTTGATAAAATTTTTAGTATTGTTTTTACTTTCGTATTCTACAACGTTACGCCTTATTACAAGGTCACTCCGAAATTATCGGGGTGTATACTCACGTAGTGATTGGTGAGATAGTAGTCCGACAAAGTGCCGATATCCGACCAAAAACACTGCGTGGAATAAGCTCTTATATCCCCTATGCGTCTTGGAAAAACGTCGTAAGAAAAGTCGCATTTCCCGTCGGGAATCTCCTGTAAAATCTCTTTGTCGAATGCGTAAATACCCATATTAATCAACCCTGAGCACATAAATTTGGGTTTTTCGGCAAAAGACGTGACCAATCCGTCGTCGTCTATGCGCACGAGACCGAAACCTCTCGCGTCCGACATATATCTCACCGCCATACTTATAGGCTCGCTATGAGATTTATGGAACTTGCAAAACTCCTCTATGTCGATATTGCAGAAGCCGTCCGCGGACAGGACTATAAAATCGTCTACGATAAAATCGCTTGCGTTTTTTACGCCGCCGGCCGTTCCGAGCGGTTCGCTCTCTTCAAAATACGTAAGCGAAACTCCAAAAGCGCTTCCGTCACCGAAATAGTCCATAATCATATCGGCTTTATACCCTACCGTCACCGCTATATCTTTAATTCCGCCTTGCGCCAAATTTCGTATTACAAACTCCATCACAGGTTTGTCTATAATCTTTACCAAAGGCTTGGGCAAAGAATTGGTCAAAGGTCTTAGTCGGCTTCCCATTCCGCCCGCCATTATTATTGCTTGCATAAGTTTTCTCCCCTTTTGCGATTTTCAAGATTAGTTTGTGGCATAAAATGGAAATTATACGCGCGTTGAGAGGAGAAATTATCGTTAAATATTTGCCAATCTCGCATACGCGGTGTTATAATGATATAGAATAAATTTAATGTGACCTAAAGGTCTAAAGGAGTTCGTATGAGAGTTTACAATTTTTCGGCAGGACCGTCGATGCTACCGATGGAAGTACTGCAAGAAGCGCAAAGAGATTTTATCGACTACGGCGGAAGCGGTATGAGCGTGTGCGAAATGAGCCATAGAAGCAAGTACTACGACGCTATCAACGACGAGTGTATCGCGCTCTTTAAAGAGCTTATGAATATACCCGACAACTACAGCGTAATTTTCGTTCAAGGCGGCGGCTCTACCCAATTCGAAGCGGTTCCGCTCAACTTGCTGACCGGTAGCAAAAAAGCCGATTACGTAGTGACCGGCAACTTTGCAAAGAAAGCCTACAAGGAAGCTATTAAGTACGGCGACGTTGCCGTTGCGGGCTCTTCCGAGGATAAGAATTTCACTTACATACCCAAAGATTTGAAAATCAGAGAGGATATAGATTATCTCTATATTTGCCAAAACAACACTATTTTCGGAACGAGATACAATTCTCTTCCCAAGACGAAAGCAAACTTGGTTGCCGATATATCTTCCAATATCTTGAGCGAGAAAATCGACGTAAGCAAATACGGCGTTCTCTTCGCAGGCGCTCAAAAGAACCTCGCTCCCGCGGGCGTTACGGTTGTCATCGCGCGCAACGACCTAGTCGGCGACGGTATGTCTATTTGTCCGACTATGCTTAAGTGGAAGACTCAAGTCGACAACAACAGCCTTTACAATACCCCGCCTTGCTTCCCGATCTATATGATGATGCTTACGCTTCGTTACCTTAAGAAAATCGGCGGAGTGAGCGAAATGCAAAAAGTAAACGAGTACAAAGCTGGACTTCTCTACGACTTTATAGACGGCTCTTCTTTCTATTCTAACAAGGTAGAAAAAGTCGACCGTTCGATTATGAACGTGCCTTTCGTGACCCCGAACGCCGAGCTTGACGCTAAGTTCGTCAAAGAAGCGGCTGCCGACGGACTCGTTTCGCTCAAAGGTCATAGACTTGTCGGCGGTATGCGCGCTTCTATCTACAACGCTATGCCGGTGGACGGCGTAAAGAAACTTATCGAATTTATGAAGAAATTCGAAATAGCAAATAAGTAATCGGAGCAGGAATATGAACGAGATATTAAAACTCAACGAAATCAGCGGCAAAGTCAACTCTATCCTCACTAAGGATAAGTACAGCATTACGAGCGAAGCGAAAAACCCTTGCGCTATAATATTGAGAAGCTTTTCAATGCACGAATACCAACTACCCGCCGGCGTAATTGCAGTTGCAAGAGCGGGCGCGGGCGTAAACAATATTCCTTTGGATAAGATGTCGGAAAAAGGCGTATGCGTGTTCAATACCCCGGGAGCAAACGCCAACGCGGTTAAGGAACTCGTACTGTTTGCTCTTTTGGTATCCTCAAGAAAAATCTACGAGGGAATCAACTGGACTCAAAATCTTGAGAAAAACGGCGAAGTTGCTAAACAAGTGGAAAAAGGCAAGAAAGCCTTCGTAGGTCAGGAAATCTTGGGTAAGACCTTGGGTATCGTAGGACTTGGCGCAATAGGAAGACTCGTTGCAAACGCAGTTCTCGCGCTTGGTATGAAAGTAATCGCTTACGACCCGTTCGTATCCTCTACCGACCTTCCGATAGAGCTTACTACGGATATCAATGAGGTATACAAAAACAGCGACTATATCACGTTGCACGTTCCGGCAACGCCGCAAACCAAAAATTCTATCAATAAAGAAACTATCGCCATAATGAAAGACAACGTTAGAATTATCAACTTGGCGAGAGGCGAGCTTGTAAACAACGAAGACATAAAGAAAGCTATCGCCGACAAAAAAGTAGCAAAATACGTTACCGACCTCCCCTGCGACGAGCTTTTGGGAGTGGACGGCGTTATCACTATCCCGCACCTTGGCGCTTCCACTGAGGAAGCCGAAGACAACTGCGCTGTTATGGCTGCGGCTCAACTCAAGGATTATCTCGAGAACGGCAATATCGTCAACAGCGTCAACTTCCCCAAACTCCAGGTTGAACGCAACGGCAAGCAACGCGTATGCGTAATTTCCAACGACGTTCAAAACGCAGTAGCCGACGTAACCGCTACGCTTAAGAACGTGAGCGCCATTGCAAGCGCAACTCGCGGAAATATAGTTTACGTTATCGCCGACCTTTCCGATAAAGCCGAAGCAAGCGCTATTGACGCGCTCAAGACTAAAGCGATTGCAGTAAGAGTACTGTAAAAATTTAATGGTTTAAAATAATAGTCAACTTTAGATTTGTCAAAAATTTAAACAGATAGAAAAAAGAGGTTCAATCAAACGAACCTCTTTTTTTATCGCCCGTAAGCGTTCCCTCTCGTTTAAACTATCTTAGCTCTTAAAAAAACTATTAGCAATTTTCTTAAAAAGCTATTTAACGTCGTTAATTAATAACGGAAATTAGTCGCTAGCCTGCGAACTTTCTTCCTTGCTTTTCTTAAGTCCTTTCTTAAAGACTTTCGCCGCTTTCTTACCTACTCTCGTCAGCTTCGCAACTCTACCCGTCGCCAAAATCATTACGCTAGGCAGGACGAAGAGTACGAGTAGTCCGCTTATTACGCTACCCCTTGCGATAAGCAACGTTATCTCTCTTGCAATGAGGTTTGCCGTTACCATACCTACCGATAGACAACATCCCGCCATAATAGACACGGAAGTGAGCACGGACAGCGAACATTCGCTCAGCGACCTGTACGCCGCTTCCTTTGCAGGCATAAAGGTGATATAGTTTTTGTACTTGACCGAGAACAGTATCGCGTAGTCGACCGTTGCGCCAAGCTGTATCGAAGATATGATTATATATCCCATAAAGTTGATAGGAGCACCTATAATCGCGTTTATCGCAAGATTGATAAATATTCCAAACTCAATTACCAGTATTATCAGCAGCGACATCTTAAACGATTTTATCGTCAACAGCAGTATTACAAAGATTATCAGCACGGAAACGATGGTTATTACGTTGAAATCCCTCGGCGTTATTTCGGCTAGGTCTTGCTTAGCTTGCGCCATACCGGTCAAATAATAATCGTCGCCAAACTGCTTTTCTATCGACGTCTTTATATTAGCCAAAGTTTGCGCCGTAAGCTCGCTCTCCGCTTCGTCCTCTACCATTATAAAATACAGCGCGTGATTGTCGCCTGCTAAGCCTTTGAGCGTAGCGGCTTCGGGCGGCAACTGCGAGGCTATAAGCTTGTTGTCCATAAGCGAACACAAGAATTCCATCAAAGAATAGTGTTCTTCAGGTACGATTGAATAGATACCCAACACTCCCATTACGTTGTCCGTGGATTCGTTCTTAACCTCCTCGATAAACTGCAAGTTCTTGTCGCGCAAAACGTTGTTAGCAAGGTTATCTTTTTGCAGTTCTTTATCCGCGTACGACACGGGCAATGCGACTATTACAGCGTTGGACATACTCTCCACTATGCTGTCGATTTGTGAAGGCTGAGAATTCGACTCGCTGAACTTCATATAATTCAGCTCAACTTTAGATTGCAAAATCATTACCGGTATAAGCAATACGGCAAATATTATCGCGAATAATTTTCTATGCTTTATAGAAAAGCTAGCCACGCCGTGAAGTTTAGGTACGACTAGCGCGTGCGTGGTCTTTTCCTGCCACTTTCTAGTCATAAGTATAAGGCACGGCAGGACTACGATAATAGTAATTAAAGAAAGAAATACTCCCTTTGCAAGGACGAAGCCTAAATCTTTACCTATTTCAAACCTCATAAACAGCAACGCCAACGAACCGCCTACCGTCGTCAATGACGAAGCCGTAATAGTCGAAAAAGCTTTGGGTATGGCAATGCGCATGGCCTGTTCGTCCGTAAGCGTACGACTACGCTCTTCTTTGAACGAATGTATTAGGAATATTGCGTAGTCCATAGAAAGTCCGAGCTGAAGTACTGAAGCCGCCGAGAACGTAATTACCGATACCGAACCGAATATAATATTCGTACCCATATTTACGAGTACGGCTATTCCTAGCGTAACCATAAGTATAAACGGCTCTACGAGATTGTCGGTCGTCAACAATAGTATAACGAACATAACAAGCACCGCTATGATGATGTACTTCCACATTTCGTTGATGGTGCTGTCAAACAAATCGGCTATGATCTTCGAACTGCCGCCTATCGACGAGTCGTAGTCCGCAAATATCTTGTCTATGGATTTCAACGCGCTCATCGCTTCGTCGGAAGCCGAAGGTACGCCAAGCTGAATGACCAACACGTAGTTGCCTGCAATATCCTGTTCGACCGCGTCTTTAATACTTACGTCGTTTTGAGGAAAAAAGAGTTTGCTTACGTCCTCTTTGTTCAACATATCGTCTACCATTGCCGATATGTCTACGTCCTCAATACATTTGTACTCAACTCCGTTTTCGACCTTACCCCTTTGCATAGAGTAACCGTATTCGTTGAGCATACTCTCAATCAAAGTTGAAACGTATCCGCTGGAATACTCTCCAAGCATTTCTCCGATATTGAGATTTTTCATCTCGTACATAGACCCCAGCCACAGTACTCCGCCTTTGTTTATGCCCTCGAGTTCTTCAATATCGGCTATCTTGTCTTTGAGTTGAGAATAAGTAATGCCGCTGATACCGACGATAGCGTCGCCTTCCATTCCGAAAGCCGTCTTTATGTAGTCCAAACCTTGACTCATAGTCATATCGTCGGGCAAATAATCGAAAATATTAGAATTGACGTGTACGAAAGTAAAAGCTATAAGGGAAAGCACGGTAATCAAAAGAGCGAGCGAAAGAATTAACAATTTTCTTCTCGTAATAAACTTTGCAAACCCGTCCATTCTCTTTTTCATAGCCGCATTCTCCGCTCTAATTTACAATACCTTAATTTTAATTAAGATTAAAATCAAACTAGTTATTTATAGTATAAATATATCATTAAACTAAGCAAAAGTAAATGGCAATTCGCAACCATTTTTTATTGAAAAAGTATAATTTTCGTAAAGTCAAAAGTTATGTCAAATACAAGTAAAAATTGTGCAAAATTAGAGCGGTTATTTTCCGTTTGACTCATATTTTCTACGTAATAAAATATCGCAAAACTTAATAACAAAAGAATATGTACCCCTTTGACTACGCTCAAAGCTAAGTACGGTATTTCGACGAATTAGCCGTATCGTCATATATTGAGCGAAGTCGAAATATCTCAACAATATAAAAAGAGGCTCGCCTGAGCGAACCTCTTATACTAAATTCGGTATGATTACTTAAGTCTTTCCTTAAGTTCCTTAGCCTGCTTCTTGAGAGCCTTTGGAAGTTTTCTACCAAAAGACTTGTAGAATTCTACGATACCGTCGGCTTCAACTTCCCAAGCTTGCTTGTCTACTTCGAGTATACCCTTCAAAGTATCGATTGAGAAATCTTCCAAACCTTCGATATTGATATCTTCAGCCTTAGGAAGGAAACCGATAGGAGTTTCTACAGCGTCAACTTCGCCCGCAATTCTCTTGAGCATCCAATCGAGTACGCGCATATTGTCGCCAAAGCCCGGCCAAATGAAGTTGCCGTCTTTGTCTACTCTAAACCAGTTTACGTTGAAGAACTTAGGTTGCTTGTCAACGTCAACGGATTCGCCCATATCAAGCCAATGTTGGAAATAATCGCCCATGTGATATCCGCAGAACGGACGCATAGCCATCGGGTCGCGTCTTACTACGCCTACTGCGCCGGTAGCCGCAGCGGTGGTTTCGCTACCCATTATAGAACCGATGAACACACCGTGTTCCCAGCTTCTAGCTTGATATACGAGCGGAACCGTGGAAGGACGGCGACCGCCGAAGATTATTGCGCTGATAGGTACGCCGTTGCCGTTCTCAAATTCGGGAGAAATGCAAGGACAGTTCTTAGCGGGAGCGGTAAATCTGGAGTTCGGATGAGCCGCTTTAACGGGCTTGCCGTCAGCGTCAACGGTATCGGGAGTCCAGTCTTTACCCGTCCAGTCGATAAGGAAGTCGGGTTTCTTCTTGTCAGCAGCGTCTTTCTCGAGAGCTTCCCACCAAACTTCTTTGGTCTTAGGATTGTAAGCTACGTTCGTGAAGATGGTGTTCTTTCTCGTAGACTCGAGCGCGTTGAAGTTGGACTTGGAGTTCGTACCCGGAGCTACGCCGAAGAAGCCGTTCTCGGGGTTGATAGCGTAAAGTCTACCGTCCGGACCTTTCTTGATCCAAGCGATGTCGTCGCCGACGGTAAATACCTTGTAACCGTTCTTTCTATATCCCTCAGGCGGAATAAGCATTGCGAGGTTGGTCTTTCCGCAAGCGGACGGGAAAGCCGCGCACATATATACGGTTTCTTTATTAGGCTTTTCAATACCCAAAATAAGCATATGCTCCGCCATCCACATTTCGTTTTTACCTTGATACGAAGCGATTCTAAGAGCAAAGCACTTTTTGCCGAGAAGAACGTTGCCGCCGTAAGCGCTGTTTACGGAAATAATAGCGTTGTCCTCAGGGAATTGACAAATATATCTCTCTTCAGGATCTACGTTGCACTTTGCGTGAGTTCCTCTAACGAAATCGTTGCTATTACCCAAAGCGGTCAAAACTTCGTTGCCTACTCTAGTCATAATTCTCATATTGAGAACTACGTAGATAGAGTCGGTCAACTCGATACCAATCTTGGAAATAGGACCGCCGACGGGACCCATAGAGAAAGGAATAACGTACATCGTACGACCCTTGTACGCGCCGCTCAAAATGCTATCGAGTTTAGCGTAAGCCTCGGACGGCTTCCACCAGTTGTTGGTAGGACCGCAATCGGACTTCTTGCGAGAACAAATGAAAGTTCTACCCTCAACGCGAGCAACGTCGTTTTGCTTAGTGCGGTGCAACAAGCAACCCGGCAACGTCTTTTGATTGAGCTCGATCATCTCGCCGCTTTCAATCGCTTCTTTCGTCAAAGCTTCGTATTGAGCTTCTTCGCCGGTAATCCAAACGACTTGGTCAGGTTGACAAAGCGCTTTCCTGCTTTCAACAAAATCCAATACTTGTTGATTTGTAGTATTAGCCATAATATAAAAAACTCCTTTTAATATATTAAATTTTATTTTTTCCATTTAACATTATATCAAAACGCCACTTCAAATGCAAACGTTTTATTGCAACTATTTGTTATACTTAAACGTAAAAATTATATAAACTGCGTGTGATTTCTATTACAATTCAAAAACGTCTAATTTCGCCTATTTTAGCATTAAAACTGCTAAAATAGCCGATTTGGAGATAAATTACTTGATATTTTTACTTAATTTAGAACTATATTTCTCATTTGAAAAGAGTTGTGAGATACTTTTAACTTACTTTGAAGCGATGAGCCGACTGTACGTATAGGCATTCTACAAGGTATGAGATATTTTGACCTCGCTACGCTTTGCTCCATTTTGACGAACGAAACTTCCCCAACGAAATAAAACCAACCGCCCTATTAGCGGTCGAAATAGAATTGACGAGTCAAAACGTTTATTCCGCAAAAAATGCTCTAAATAAAAAAAGACCGAGTATCGGTCAGTGCAATTAATGAATTAAATGCCGTTCGGCGGAAAGGTAGATAGTCAGTATTATCTCAGGGTAATAATTACACTTCTCCGACGAACTCGCCTGTTCGGCGAAATGCTACAAATAAAAAAGACCGAATCAACGGTCAATAGAATTAATGATTAACACTGTTCGGCGGAAAGGTAGATAGTCAATGGATAAAAAGATAGATTTTTCGTCGAATGACTGTTTAGCGAGCCGAGTCGTACTTGCCGTACGATGAGCGTGAGCTAAACTGTTAGTCGGCGGAAAAGATGCTTTTTAGCTTTGACTAGCCTACCTTTCCGCCGAACATCCTATACACAAAACCAACAAATTGCGTTACAAAGCAGCAACGCCGCGCAATAGGAGCATACGCCGCCGTTTATACAAGCGCCGCCTCCGCCTCCGACCTCTTGCGGAGTCGAATATCCCGCTCTCGCCTGCCTTGCAGCCTTGGCTTCGTCGTCTACCGTAGATTGCATACGGTTGAGCGCGTTCAAAGTAGTCTTGTAATTTGTATTGTCAGGATCAAACGTAAGCGCCATTTCAACTTGGTTTTTGCTCTCTAGAAACCAGTTACGCTTGAAAAATATATGAGCTTGGGCAAAATGCCAATCTCCGCCCCTAGGTTCGGTTTCGTCAAGCAAAGCTTGCGCTTCGTTGAGCTTATTTTCCCCAACGAGTTTTTCAATCGCTTCATAGATAGAACCGCTACCAACGATTTCCTTCTTCTTTATGTCCTCCAAGCAATCGCTGTAGGCAATCTTTATTTTAGAAAGCATTTTTGCGGCAAAGCTACCTCGCTCTCCCTCTTCAAAACACTGCGTTTGATATTTTTCCTTGAGCGCTTTATAAGCGTTTTCGACTTCTTGCAAAGTCGCGTTCTCGCCTACGCCCAAAATCAAATATGAACTTTCTTGCATTTTTCGCTTCTCCTTAAAAGCTCTCTCGTGTTATTCAACATACCATACCAAAGTACGTTTGTCAATATTCCTTCGTATTTTTTTACTTTAATTTTATCAAAGTCGTTGAGCACGGAATTATAGCAACTCATCATCACAAATTCCAATTTTTCTTTGTTATCTTCCAAAAAAGCCGCCTTATCCTTATACTCGTACCCCTGTAAAAACGGATTATACTTTCCCTTTTTGAAATCGTCGTCCACGTCGTCGATAGCGTCCGCGCAGTACACCCACTTGCCTAAATTATACAAAAGATTTCGCGTCGGTTCGTCATACTTATCTCCCAGCAAGACTTCGCCTATCTTAGTCATTATCATAGCAAAACAGTCGGCTACTCTATCCACGCTCGGGCAGTTTTCGCTCTCGAGCTTAGCTAGCTCCGCGTACTTTTCATTTATATAGCCGTCCAGTTCGATAAAAGACTTCTTTGCTTTTTTGTAATGTCTTTTGATTACGGCTTTATCTATAAACTTCTTGGATAGCGACTTATCGTCCTTTATATCGTCGACACATTTATAATGCGCAAGAATGGTACTTATATCCACTACGCGGCGAGTGATTTCGTCATCGCAGCCTATAAGTTTCTTTTGCACGCGGTTGAGTACGCAAGTACCCGACTTCATCTCCAACTCAACGTCCAAAATCGCGTGAGCGAACACGTTGAGAAAAGTCATATCGTAGGTCGTACCGATACGCATCAACTGCGAACAACGCTTGCCTATACTCTTACACAAGCCGCAGTAAAACGCTCGATAGCCGTAATAGTCCTTCATAAACATATTGAGTTTGTCGGGAATGACGTATCCAAACATTGATCGTATTTATCCTTGTCTAGGGACGAAACCTATCGCGCCCTTAAATTTATTCAAAGTCTTTTCGGCTATCTCCGCCGCTTTTTGCGCGCCGTCCTTAGCGCACTCAAGCAAATAATCTTTCTCGTTTATAAGCCTCGAGTACTCGCTTTGGAAAGGCCGCAGCATTTCTACCACGCTCTCGCCTACGCGCACCTTTAAATCGCCGTATCTCAAGCCTTGACACTCCGCTTCGACCTGCTCTACGCTATTGCGCTCGGCGGTTGCCAATATCGATAGTAAGTTGGATATTCCCGCCTTATTCTCGGGGTCGTACGCAATTTTAGTATCGCTGTCGGTGACGGCTTTCTTGAATTTCTTCATTATCGTTTCAGGCGCGTCAAGACAGGATATGACCGCGTTAGGATTGGGGTCGGACTTGCTCATCTTGCTTTGCGGGTCTTGTAGGCTCATAATTTTTGCGCCTACCTTGGGGATAAAACCGTTGGGTACGGTAAATATATCTCCGTATATATTGTTCACTCGCATAGCGATATCGCGAGTAATTTCGATATGCTGAAGCTGATCGTAACCTACCGGCACTAGATCGGCGTTGTAGAGCAAAATGTCCGCCGCCATAAGTACGGGATAGTCCATAAGTCCCATATTTACGTTGTCGACGTGCTTAGCCGACTTGTCTTTAAACTGCGTCATCCTGTTCATTTCGCCCACGTAAGTGTAGCAGTTGAGCAGCCAAGCCAGTTCGCTGTGCTGACGTACGTGCGATTGGAAGTATACTATACTCTTTTTGACGTCAAGACCTACCGCAAGCAACAACGCGTAAAAACTCATTGCGTTGTCGTAAAAGCTTTGCGGGTTTTGTCTCACCGTAATAGTATGCAAATCAGCAAGCGCAAATATACATTTATTGTCTTTATCGGCTTGCATAGACTGCCAGTTGTTGACGGCTCCTATATAGTTGCCGAGGGTCATTATTCCCGACGGCTGTATCGCGCTGTAAATCGTTTTCATATCACTAATCTCCGCTAATTATCGCAATAATTCTTATTTCTTCTCCGCGCCAGTGTAATTCAAGACTTCGTCGGCGATGTTTGCCTTATCGATTATCTTTGTAAACCTTACCTGCTTTTTGTCGAGGTCGGCAAGCGGCGTCGGCACTTCTTCGCCCGTAAACGCAAAAAGTTTCTTCGTAGCCTTTTTAGCGTCGTCGACCCAATCTCCCGATACGGCTTTGTATACGTCGCAAGGGAATTTGTAAGCGTTTGCCGTGGACACGATTACCGCGTCGGTTTCGTCGGAAGTTTCTTCATAGTAGTCGTTGTAGACGCTCATAGCCACAGCCGTATGCGTATCCATAAGATAATCGTACACGTCGAGCGTGCTGTCTATAACTGCTGTCGTCGCTTCTTCGCTTGCATAACCTACGGCGAAAATCTCGTTGAGCTTTTTGAGTTCCTCTTTGGAAATCGTATATTTTCCGTCTTTCTTCAATGCGTTCATTCTCTCGCTCATAAGTTTGTCGTCTCTTCCGCAAAACTCAAAGAGCAATCTCTCCAAATTCGAAGAGATAAGTATATCCATCGACGGGCTCATAGTCTTATGGAACTGCCTATGAGTATTGTACTCGCCCGTGGTAAAAAAGTCGGTAAGCACGTTGTTTACGTTGGAAGCGCAAATAAGTTTGTTGACGCCCACGCCCATAAGCGAAGCGTAGTAAGCCGCCAATATATTTCCGAAATTGCCGCTCGGTACGCAAAAGTTGACTTTGTCGCCGTATTTTATCATTCCGCTTGAGATCATATCGCAGTAAGCGGATACGTAGTAAGCTATTTGCGGAGCAAGTCTACCCCAGTTTATCGAGTTGGCTGAAGAGAGCTTATAGCCTCTCTCCAAAAGTTTCTTTTGCATATCGGCGTCGTTGAATATCGTCTTGACCGCCGACTGCGCGTCGTCAAAGTTACCCTCTATTGCGCATACGAATACGTTCTCGCCCTCTTGGGTCATCATTTGCAATTTTTGCATATCCGATACGCCCTCGGACGGATAGAATACGATTATATCCGTTCCCTCGACGTCCTTGAAGCCTTCCAATGCCGCCTTGCCGGTATCGCCCGAAGTTGCGACCAAAATCAAAGTCTTGGACTTCTCGCCCGTCTTTTTTCTCGCCGCCGACAAAAGATACGGAAGCATTGTCAAAGCCATATCTTTGAACGCGCAAGTCGGTCCGTGCCACAGCTCGAGCACGTTCAGTCCCGTATCCACGTTTACGAGCGGACAGGGATCGTCGCCGTAAAATCTCGAATACGCTTTCGTCGCGTAGTCCAAAAGCTCTTCGTAAGTATAGTCTTCAAGATACATCGAAAGCACCTTTGCCGCTCTCTCGGGATAACTCATCTCGATTAAAGCTTCGAAGTCATCTTTCGTAAGTTTTGGAAAGACTTCCGGCACAAACAGTCCTCCGTCTTTGGAAAGTCCGTTGACTATAGCCTCCGCCGAAGTAACTTTGATTTCTTTGTTTCTCGTACTCGTGTATTTCATATCTTTTATAACTCCTATGGTTTTCGTTATTTAGATTTTAAATTTTATTTCGTTATTATTTCTATGCTCCCTGGCCGCCGTTTGATCAATCGCTTAGCTATGCCCGTTTTTTCGTTGCTATAATCGATCGCCTAGCGGCTTACTTGCCTAATCGTCAAGCTTAGAGAGCAAAGCGTTTTGGTTGGCAAGTTGCAACGCCTCTATCATAGCGAATATATCTCCGTCCATAAAGCTGTCTAAGCTGTACATCGTCAGTCCGATCCTGTGGTCGGTAACTCTATTTTGCGGAAAGTTGTAAGTCCTTATCTTTTCCGACCTGTCGCCGCTGCCGACTTGCGTTTTTCTATTGGCGGCATATTCGCTCTCAGCTTTGGTGCTGTAATAGTCGTACAGTCTTGACTTGAGTACGCTCATAGCTTGTTCGCGGTTCTTGATTTGCGAACGCTCGTCTTGAGAAGCGACGACTATGCCCGTCGGCAAGTGAGTTATACGCACCGCGCTTTCCGTCTTGTTGACGTGCTGACCGCCCGCGCCGCTTGAGCGATAGGTATCAATCTTCAAGTCCTTTTCAAGTATCTCAATTTGTATATCGGGCGCTTCGGGCAGTATTGCGACCGTAGCCGTAGAAGTGTGAACTCTTCCTTGCGATTCCGTTTCGGGTACGCGCTGAACTCTATGCACTCCGCTTTCATACTTGAGCTTTGCGTATGCGCCGCTTCCGCTGATCATAAATACGACTTCTTTAGCTCCGCCGAGCTCGGTGTAGTTCATATCGATTTCTTTTATCTTCCAACGCATTCTCTCGGCAAAACGCATATACATTCTCACAAGTTCCGCGCCGAAAAGACCGCCCTCTTCGCCGCCCGCGCCCGCTCTTATTTCTACGATAACGTTGTTGTCGTCGTTGGGGTCGACTGGCAACATCGATACTTTTAGATCCTTTATGACCTGCTCGGTATCCTTGTGCGCCTGATTGAGTTCTTCTTTGGCGAGAGCCGTCATTTCCTCGTCCAAGCCCTCGTCGATAATCTCCTTGCACTCTTGGATATTCTTTTGAAGCGCAAGATACTTTTTATACAACTCTATCGTAGCCGACATTTGCGAATGCTCCTTGACAAGCTTTTGCCATTGAGCTTGGTCGGCGATTACATTGGGATCAGCCATAAGTTCGCTGAGTTCCTCATATCTTTTTAGCATCAACTCTAATTTTTCAAACATACCGTTTTTTACCTTTACCTCGCGTAAGCTCCGTCTATTTCGTCAAAGCCTCGATGAGTTTTACTTTTTGATTTTCTTTGCTACTATAATTCTATCGATACCTTGCAAGTCTTTTACTATACTGCTATCAAAGTCGCTATCAAGCATATCGATTATACTCTTAGCTTGGTCTATTCCGCACTCGAGCAAAAGACAGCCGCCGTCCGTCAAACGCTCTTTGGCTTTACTTGCAAACGCTCTATAGAAGTCCAAACCGTCCTCGCCGCCGTCCAAAGCTATATGCGGATCGTAGTCCTTTACTTCCCTATCGAGCTTGGCTATATCCTTTTGAGGAATATACGGCGGATTGCTGACAATCACATCGAATACTCCGTCTATATTATCAAATAAATCGCTTTCGACAAACCGTACTTTATCCGCAACGTTATTTTTCTCGGCGTTGCTTTTTGCAATCTCCAAAGCCTTGTCGCTTATATCGCTTGCGACAACCGACGAACATTGCGATTTTGCCGCGAGAGCTATCGCAATACATCCGCTGCCCGTACAAACGTCCAAGACTTTATCGCCCTGTTTTACTACTTTAACCGCCTCTTCGACGAGGAACTCGGTTTCGGGTCTAGGACACAGCACGTCGCCGTTGATTTCTATTTCCGTTCCGTAAAAATCTACTTTGCCGAAAACTCGCCAAAGCGGCATACCCGTTTTGCGTTTTTTCGCGTACTCCAACGCTTTTTCATATTCAAACTGACGAATATGCGTAAGGTCTTGAAGTTCCGACCGCTTTACGCCCGTTGCCTCGCAAAATATCCAATCAATATCGCTCTCGTCCACGCCCTTAAGCATAGTCTTGATTTCTTTGCGGACTTTCTCATAAGACTTTTTCGTATCAAACCTTTTCTCGGGAATACTCGGGTCGGCGTCCATTTCCATAACCGTTTTGAAAGCCGTTATAGCGCACTCCACCATAGAATCGTCGGGTTGCTTCGTAGTGAGTTTTTGAAGAGCAAGTCCGGGAGCTTTCAGTATCTTGACTAGGATATTGTCGTACTTTGCCATAGTCTTGAGCATCTCGTAACTTATTCCCATTATAAGCGGCAACAATATTATTCTCGAAGCGAAGAGTATCAAGTTTTTCCATACGCCAAGATTTGCGATATACGGCTCGGCAATTCCCACTAGCGTAAATACGACTATGCTGACTAGCATTATTATAAACATAAAAGTCGTGCCGCATCTATCGTGCACAGTGGACATTTTTTGCACGTTTTCCACAGTCAATTCCATTCCGTGTTCATAGCAGCTTATAGTCTTATGCTCCGCGCCGTGGTACATATAAGTGCGCTTTACCGTCTTCATCAGCGTGGTCAAAGCGATATACAGTACGAATATAATTATCCTTATCACGCCCTCGAGAAGCGTGTATAATACGCTCACGTACCAAAGGCTGTTCGTACCCTCGCCGTAAGTATTCGCGACCGCGTTCTTAATCGGCGTGACGATAACAAGCGGAAGAAAGAAAAACAGTCCAAGCGCAAGCGCTACGCCCAATATTATAGAAAACGCCATAATAACGTCGTAGATATTTATCTTGAGTTTTTTTGCGCACCACTTCTCAAACTTGCTTGGCTCTACGTCGCCCTCGAACACTTCTCCCGAGCGCAAAAGCGTCTTCATTCCCGTAGCCATAGAATCAAAGAAATTGAATACTCCGCGCACAAACGGTATTCTATAAGACTTGGACTTTTCGCTGACAGGTTTGATATACCTGCTCTCGACTTCGATATCGCCGTTTTCGTTTCGCACAGCGGTAGCCATAGAGCGTTCGCCTCTCATCATAACGCCCTCTATAACTGCTTGCCCGCCGATTTTCGAAGTATATTTTCTTGCCATTGACCTCTACCGTTTGATTAGTCTATACTGATTCTATTATACAATTATACTATCTATTTAAGATTTTGTCTATTGTTTAAAAAAATAAAATATATATTATAAATAATTATACCATCATATCGCCCCACTCCGTTTGATGGGAAATAGGATTTGCAACTAGTAAAATATCGAATTTTTCGTCAAGGCAGTATAAAAAATAGCTCCTTCGTACTGGATGTACGATGGAGCGTCTTAGCGGAAAAGGCGTATTTTAATTCTCAACTATCGCTTATCTACCAAACAGTTCGGCGAAAAGGTAGATAGTCAAAAAATAAAATGAAACCGCGCAGTTGGCGGTTACAGTAGAATGGTCGCCCCACTCCGTTCGACGGGAATGGGAATTTGCAATAAGTAAAATAACGAATTTTTCGTCAAGGCGGTATAAAAAATAGCTCCCCGTACTGGATGTACGATGGAGCCTATTTTTTATATTGATTTGGCGGAAAAGGCGTATATTAATTTTGCAAATTTCCCTTCCCGTCGAACAAAAAACATTAAAGACTATAACGTTTCTTGAACTTATCTACTCTACCGCCGGTATCAACCAATTTTTGCTTGCCGGTATAGTATGGATGACATTTGCTGCAAACTTCTACCTTTATTACGTCTCCTTCTTTGGTCGTTCCGCATACGAAACTAGCTCCGCAAGCGCATACTACCTTGACGTCATGATAATTAGGTTGGATATTCTCGTTCATATTATCACCTCACCTTTGCAAAGATTTACTCATAGATTATAACTTCAATCTCTTTATAAGTCAACTAAAATTAAAGAGTATTTCAAATAATTTTGCCAAACCGCTTTTTTCCGCCTCAAAACTCCCGCTAAATTGCGGTAAGAAAAAAATACTTGCAAATACGGTTTCGTTGTGCTATAATTCATAATAAGTTGAATGCTTAACCGCTCGTCGGTCAAGTCTAGACGGAGATGAAAGTATGAAATCTTATAAAATTACAAAGAACTTCTCTATCGAACCCGAAACTGAAGAAGGTTCGTACAATCTTAAACACTTTGCAAAGATTAAGATTACCCGCGCGGGCATTTGCTCAAGCGACGTGGCGATATTCTCAGGAAGTATGAACGAAACGGGTCTTCCGTTGCGCCCCGCCCGTACCGCAGTAGGTCTTGTCAGCGAGAGCGACGATTTTACGTTGAGAAAAGGTCAAAGAGTTATGCTCTCCCCTTACACCCGTTTGGAAAACAATAAATTCCAGGTCAACGGACTTAAAAACGACGGTTATCTTGCCGACTACGTATACGCGCCGCTTTCAAATATTTATACGGTTCCTTTAGGAATAAGCGACGACGCTTTTACGTTCATCGAAGACATCGCTATGGCGATCAAAGTCATTGAACAGTTGGATATAGATAAGACTAAATACGTGATGCTCTTCGGCTGCACCTCCGTCAATATGATAATCGCTCAACTGTGCTTTTATTATCAAGCGATACCTATAATAATCGACAACGACAACACTAGGATTGCGCTCGCTCAGGAACTCGGAGCGTATTACTGCGTAAACTACGTCGAAGAGGACGTATTGCAAAAACTAAGAGAAATAACGAGCGGAAAACTCGTCGACTATCTCATACTTGATAGCGATATTTGCGAAGAAGTAGGAAGGATGCTCAGCTACGTTCGCCACAACGGTAAAGTCGCAATAGTAGGCTACAACACTTCAAAGGTTGCTCTCAAAGGCGACTTCTCCCCTATAGTCAACAATAATTTGCAAATTTACGGAATCAGCGACGGCTACGGAGAAATAGAAGCCGCAATAAATATGCTCGCAACAGGCACCGTCAAAGTCGATTCTTTGATAGAACAAATCGTCGATATAAGCGAAGCGCAAAATACTTTCTCCGCGCTCGCTAAAAAGAGCAACTACCTCAAGACGATTTTTAAATGCTAAGCAGTTAAGTTAATAAAAAGTTATATCCAATGCCGACCTAAACGAAACGCCGTTTTAGACAGTCATTGGATATTTTTTTGTTTTATAATATAAGATTTATCGCTTTTGTCGGTTTTATCTTTCAGCTGAGGTTTGTTCTTCCCGCTCGCTTTATTAAGTAGAATCCAACTTTATTAATCGGCGACGAGCATATCGCCTAATTTATCGATACTTCCTGCGCCCAACGCAAGCACTATATCCCGCTCGCCGGCGTTACGCTTGACGTATTCGCATACTTTTTCATAGCTTTCCAAATACAGCGCGCCCTCGCCGTGGGTATTTATGTACTCCGCCAAATCGCTGCCGTCAAGTCCTTGTTCGCTCTTCTCCCTCGCCGAATAGGTAGGCAGTATTATAAGTTCGTCCGCCCAATAAAAGCAATGCCCGAAATCTTCCAAAAGCGCCTTCGTACGCGAATACGTATGCGGCTCGAATACCGCTATTATCTTGCCCTTGCCCATAAGCCTGACAGTATCTATAGTCGCGGCTATCTCATTGGGGTGATGCGCGTAATCGACTATTACTCTCGCTCCGTTGCCGTTTAGTTTGCCCTTCTCGGAAAATCTTCTGTCCACTCCTTCAAAGTCCTCTACAAGCGCCGCCGCTTCCTTGAGGTCAAGCCAAATCAAATAACTTACCGCAAGCACCGCCAATGCGTTGAGAATATTGTGCCTGCCGTACAATCCTGTAGTTATGTTGTTTACTCGCCCTCCGTCATAGACGAGGTCAAACGAAAACTTCCCGTCGGTATGCTTAACGTTGACCGCTCTAAAGTCGGCGTCGTCGCCAAATCCGAAAGTATATATCTTGTCTTTAGCGTTGTCAATCGCTGACAAACGCAATCGCTTAAAGCACTCCTCTTCTACGACGGCTACTTTTGACTGCTCTACAAACTGCCTGAACGCTTCGTCCATACTCTCCCTGTCGGGATACGTATCGGGATGGTCGTAATCGCTGTTAAGAAGCACTCCAATATCGGGATTGAGCGACAAAAAACTACGCCTGTATTCGCACGCTTCGGTTATGAAATAATCTCTACCGGTATTTATGAAATTACTGTCTTCGCCGTTGATAATACCGCCGACGTGCCCCATAAACTCAAGCGGTATACGCTCGGCAACGTGGCAAAGCATAGCCGTAGTCGTCGTCTTGCCGTGGCTTCCCGCAATGGCTATCACGCTTTTACATTCGCTAGCCAAAACCGCCAAATACGCCTTTCTTTCCATACATCGAATTTTGTTGCGACGGGCAAAATGCAGTTCGGGATCGCTATCTCCTATAGCGCTTGAATAAACTACGAGATCGCTTTTTGCAACCACGCCGTTGTTGCTTCCAACGTAGGCGTTGATACCGTACTTGGCGAGTTTGCGCAAAGTCGGCGAGTCCGCCCTGTCCGAGCCGCTGACCCAAACTCCCGCTTCGCTAGTAAGCATTGCAAGCGCGGACATACTTATTCCGCCTATACCTATAAAATGGATTCTACTAAAATTTAACATATTCTATAATATGCAACTAAATAAAAAAATTTGCCTTATTCGGCAAAATTTCGACAAACATTTTTAAGCTGAAAAAAAGCTTCCGCCAAAGCGGAAGCCTTATATATCAATAATCGAATACGGTATTTCTTAAACCGTAAATAAAATCTAATTTTAATAAACGAAAATAAACGTCAATTTTGCGCAAATCTATTTAGTTTCTTGCTGCTTTTCCTCTTGAGTATCCTCTTGCGTTTGATTTTCCTGAGCCTCTTTTTCCTCGTTTGAGTTTGAAGTTTGCTCAACGTCTACGTTTGTAGAAGGTTTCTTCTTGATAATACCGACCACGCACAGCGCGCCCAAGAACGCAGTCATAATTTCCGTCGTGTGAGGTATGTTTATCTTCGCGCTCAGCGTTTGCAAAACTACCAACACCGCGCTGAATATCGATACCCAAAATTCATAGCTTCTCAACTTCTCTTTCACGATTCCTCCTTCGCCAAAGCGCTCTCGCGCTTCTTCATAAAATCAATCATCTTCTTGTGTATCTTATCAATACTTTCGTTCATCGTATTCATATACCCCAAGTCCTGCGAGAGATTGGTTATTGTGTTTTGATACTTCTTCTCTCGCGCCCTGCTGTCTTTCAGTTCGAAAATCAACAGCATACAAAAGAGCAACGCCCACAACCCGTCGCTCATTGCAAGTTCAACGACTTTATCCCACATCGTCAATTCTTTTTACTGATGTTTGCCAGTAATTTGCCGAAGTAGTTGCCAAGATATTCTTGGAGCTGATTATTCTCCTGAATCATCTTCAAAGCGACGTTCTTTGGCAAAGAATTGTAATAATCAAAAGCAAGATTGTATCGTTGGGTATAGTTTTCTTCTTTTTCGCCGGCATAGCCGTTTTTGTTTTCGAGGGCTTTAAGAGCCTGTTCGTCTTTGAGCCTTTGAGCGAGCTGCGCTTCTATCGCTTTCGTCCTGTCCTCTATGTATTGAAGCTCTTTTTCCTTTAACTTATTGTTGTAGTCGTTGATGCTGGCGATTTCCTTAGCTCGCTTATCAAGCAAAGATTGAATTTCGCTTTCGAGTTTTTGCGCGTAAGACAAATCCAACTGCTCGAGCGCGACGTTTTCTTCGCCTCTCAGTTTGTCTATTTGAGCGTCGTAAGTTCCGAGCTTCTTTTGCAAGTCCGCCGAAAGCGAATCAAGCTCGCTTTGCTTCGCCTCTTGACTGGCTTGAGTTTGCGACGACTTTATCGAGGAATTGAATAGACCTCTTTGTATTAGGTTGTTTACGATAGCCTTTTCAAGTTCGGCGTATTTATCGTTGAGCGCGTTTGATTTGATGGCGGTTTCTTCGTTTGCCGTTTGTTTCTTGCCCTCCACTTCCCCGACTTTTACGTCGTATTTGTCATTTACTATTTTAGAATCCGCTTCAAGCAAATCCTGATATTTTTGATTGGTATTGTTCTTTATCGTTTCTTCGTCGTCGCCCTCGTACTCGCGATAAACGTACTCTATCTCTTCGGGCAACAATTCGGACAAGTCCCCGTAGCCTTTTGCGGGATCGTAAGACGGCTTGTAGCTGTCGGCAATCTCTTTGAGTTTGTCGTTGAGCTGACTTTCGCCCTCCGCGTAATCCGAAGTATCTATATTGTCGGACGATTCTCCGACGAAGAAGTTTTGAACCTTTTTCTTAAATTCGTTCCAAGTCACTTTTTTCTCTCCTACCGTTGATTTTTCCGCCGACGTTTTTAGGGTCGGCATTTAAGTACAAATACAGCTTGTACTTGGTTATACTTAGCGCAATGCGCCTTAATCTCTTTTTCAAATCACGCCTCCGCCTCTATGCTGCTTGACAATACGCCCGTCAGCCTGACCCTTGCCGCGGCGACCGCGGTATTGGTAAGGAAACTCAAAGTATGGTATCCTTGCGAAAGCTGTAGCGGCGAAATAGTTATGACGCCGCTTCGCTCGCCCGCAGCTTCTCCGTCGAGCGTAACGTTGCAAGTCACTTCGCCCGCGTTGGAAAAGTCAGGCAACAGCAGTACTTCGCACTCTATCTCCCCGCCCCTGGAGTAGACGTTGAGGCTGAGCTGCTTGAAATCCCCTTGCGAGCCCATTACGTGATAGTAAGTCGATTTCGATGTAACGACGTGCTCGTTGAAGTCCTCGCTCAACTCGTCCAACTTTATCTCCACCTTTCTAAAATCGTTCATACCGCTCCTCTACTTGAGAAAATCCACGACCATAGTCGGCGGATAGATCTCATCGCTTGCGTTGTTGCTTTTGATATAAAATTTGAATTGTTTGCCCTTGACGTTAAGGGTCTTAATTTTTTCTCTCGGCGAAAGCAAAAATTCTTTCCTCACGCCGTTGCTGATAACTCCCAGCCAAAACTCGTTTTTTGCCGAGTACTCCACGCTTCTAAGCAGTTTTTCCTCCGACGGTCTTTCAAAATCCACCTCGCCGCTTTCCCAGTACTTGAGCATAGGCGAGCCTAGATAAAGACCGCTTTCGTCAATCTCCACGAAGCCGTCGAAGTCGTCGCTGATAGCTATAACTTTGCTGTAGTCTTTTTCGTTGACAGCGCATAGATGTTTAAGCGAAACGCCGCGCATAAGCGTCACGCTTTTGTCGATTATATCGAACACGAGCAACATATCGTTGTCCCTTTCTCGGTTGTAAATCCCGAAGTCCGTAGGCGTGTTGTTCGTAAACGAAATTACGTATTTATTGTGCAAATAGCAGGCGTAGATGTCGTCGAAGCCGCTTGAAATCATATTGTTGATCTTCGTCGTATACCTGCTTACGTCGTAGCCGTCAAAGAGGAAAATTCCGTCCTCTCCCGCAAACGCCACGTACTCTCCGCACACCGTAACCGACGGACCGTATATTCTTCCGCTTGCCGTATAAATCTTTTTTAGTACGAACTGCGATTGATCGCCGTACGCCGTAAGCCTGTAGATACCATAGTCGCAAAATACGTAAAGATAGTTGTTGAAGCTCTTTATCACGTTGACGTCGCCTAAAGTTCCGTCAAAATCTATATAACCGCCCTTATCTATAGAATGAGTCCAGGACATAGCGTTGCCCGTCGCGCTGAACCACACGCTGCTGTGAGCTTCCTTTACCACGGCGAACATTCTTTCGTAATGCACGCATACGTCCAAAACGGTCTTGCTCAGCGCGGTAACAAACTCGTCGCTCGCAAGCCACTGTATTCCCGACGCGCCCGCCACAAAAAGACACGGCTCGCCCTTGACGTAAAAAATCGTTCCCGACGTGTAGGGTTTTGCCAAATCGAAATGACTCCACTCTTTATCGCCTTCCACACAGTAATCCACTCCGCCCTCGTGTGAAATAAGCACTGTAAATTTACTTTTGAAGTTCACGTACATAGTCGAGCAAAACACTCCCCTTTTGCCGACGATATTGGGCAGCGGCGGGAATTTGTAATCGCCTATCGTAAACTCGCTTACGCCGTAAGGATTTACGAGCTTGTTGTTTTTGAATCCGTAATTAAACACGCAGTCCGTATAGTCGCAAGGCAAAGTTCTTGAAATCTTGTTTTCGTCGTAGCCTGCAAAGTTGGACAGCGGAATCTTTTTTCTCTCGGGTTTTCGCATAGAATAACTCTTTTTGTAAAACATCTCAGTACCACCTTCTCGGCTTGATTTTTATCTCGCCCTTTTTCCTGACCGCGCAACGCAAATCTTCCTTGAATCTATCCGCAAAAACTACGGACTGTTCGTATAATCCTTCTATAAGACTGAACTCGGAACACACGCCCATAGCTACGGTCTTAGCCGAAACTAGCGGACTTATCGGGCACTCCTCCTCGACGGATACGTCTTTGGGAGTATAATAGTATTTGACGTCGGCTCGTTTCATATCGCAATTTTCGACATCTATAGCCGACGGCGTATGTCTAAAGTTGGAGCGCACGTCGGTGTCGGCGTTTTTGACGGACAGCACTTCCAGCGCTCTGTGCGAAAGGCTGTCGTAGCTTATCTTACCGTCCTTAACTTCTACCCGCTCGTTTACGGCTAAGGGAAGGTAGTCCGAGGCGATTTCTTTTAGAACGATATTCGCGCAGCGTACCAACGTAGCGAGTTTTGGCTGCGCGACGATATTGCTATCGACCGCCACTTCCTCGTCGCCCAAGTACGTCAACGCTATAGTTATCACTTCCTTGAGTTTCATATTTCCTCCTTAAATAAAAAGGCGAGTTTCCCCGCCTTTCTTTTCCGCCTAAGCTTTTAAATTTGCGCTTCAACCATTGCTTTTTCAAACAGTTTCCGCGCCATCTCTTTTTCGGCTTTGGCGTTATGCTCTTTGATTTTTCGGAGTATAAGTTCTCTATTTTTGATAGCGCTCTCAAGCGTGTAATCCAACGCTCTTTTGTCCAGTCGAGTATAAGGAAACGTCAGTTGATAGGTAGGCTTTTTTGCCCTGTGATGCAGTTCGTATCTACGCGTATCCCCGTTAAAGTAGATTTCGTAATTCTCATCTATGCTCTTTATCCGCGCGGATATATTGAACAAATCGTTTTTCACTTCAAATAACTTTTGCATATCTCTCCTTTCTTTCGTCGTTGAAAATTCTCTTTTTTAAACTGAACCCGTACTCCGTTAGCGAATAAAGTTAGGCGGTGATGCCGGAGAGCTTAACTTGACCGATAGGCTTGTCGCAAATCATATCCGCGTACTTCACCAAAGTAGCGCTGTAAGTAGCCGTACCCGCCTTTTGCTTGATGACCTTGCCGTTGTCGCCCTCAAGCCATCTCCAATCGCAAAGCTGATGTATCTTGAAGTCTTTGCTGTTGAGCAAGTACATAGTTCCGCTTTCTACAAACCTGTCGGCGATAAGCGGAATACCGTTGTAAGACAACGCCTTGAAACCTCCGTCAAGATTCATATAATCCAAGTTGGTGCGCGTCAAAGCGAGGTGCTCGAGATAAGCTCTTCTCACGTCGTATGAACATACGATGAAGTCGATTTGCGAGCCTGCTATTTCGTCCACGTAGTCGATTGCGCTTTGAATTGCGCCGCTCGATATTGCGCCTACGTTTTCGTAGTGTTTAGGACTGAGCCAGCTCCTGCCCTCTCTCGACAAACCGTACAAATCCTTGTCGGAAAAGATTGCGCCAAGACCGGTAAGTTCGTTGTTTTGCGAACCTTGAACGGTCACTACGTCGCCTTTCTTGATTTTACTCGTCACGTTTGCGTTGACGGTGATAGTCTTTCCTACCCTGTCTATGCTGACTATTCTTACGCCCGTTAGGTCGGGATAAGCCGAACCGTCCGTAGCCGAGATCACGTCTACGACCATACCTTCCATAACGTTGATTACGCTATCGAGTTTGATAGTAGCGCTTGCGGTAGTTACGTCCTCGGCGGACTTAGCCAATGTGCCGGTACCGTCGCCGTACAACATTCTTCCGAGGTTGAATTTGGAAGCTTTGAGCAAGCCTTCCATTTCGGCGTTCAACAAGTTGACGAACGCGCCTGTATTTGACTGCGAAGCCCTGATAGCTTTGTCGGAAAGCTCGATAGTGCCGTAAAGGTTTTTAAGTTCCAACTTAAATCTATCGTAGTTGTTTGAAGCGGGCGTAGGCAGCGAACCGGTTTCCGTTCCCGCGCCGATACCGCCGTTTAGACCGTACGGAACAAGTTTTATGATCTCTTTTCCCCACACGTCGGCGTTGGTTTGTTCTATCTTTGCCAAAAGCGGATTTACACCCACGTTGAGTTGGTCGGCGACCACGTTAAGATACACGCTTTTAAGCGCCTTTTCTGCTGTTTCTAATGTTACCATTATATCCTCCTGTTTTTAAGCATAGTTTTGATCAAACTCCCCGCTTCCGCTATGCTTTTGGGTTTGTCGGGCGGGGTCAAAGTAATCTTCCCTCTTGAAGAAATAGCCTTAGGCGGTCGGGACTTTTCCAACTCTTCCAAGTATCTCTCGACTATCGCGTTTTTGATGGCATCGTCTTTGTAGACGTAAGTTTCTAAAAACTCTTGATTTCTAACAAGGTCTTTGGGCGGAACGTAGACCTTGTCGAAAACTCTCAAAAGCGCCTTTTCAAGACAGCGCTCGTCTTTACAAAGTTCGGCGTCGCTTACGATTTGTTCGCCTATCATAGTCGCAAAGCCTTTAGCTACCGGATAAGTCTTGAAAAATTCTTCGACCATTGCCTGCCAGCCTTCCGTTTCGTAGACCGCTTGCTCTTTTTCGTCAGGAGTGTCTACCGTTTTCTCCTCTTGCTCTTCAGCGGTATCCTGCGCTTGCTCGGCTTGAATCTTTTCGCTTTCTTGCGCTATTTCTTCGGGTATATTATTTTGCGTATCGGATATTACCTCTACGCTCGGATTGGTTAAATTATTTATACTCTCTTTGTCAATAATGACTTGCGTTTGGGTATCTTGTATTTGTATATTTTCTTGATTGTCAGCCATTATTAATCACCTCTTGAGTAAAGCCGTCGGACATAGTTTTCATCATCTTATGGCGTTTGATATGCTCGTCGATCAACGCTTTGATACTCTCGTCTTTTTCTTCGAGCAATCTCTTTAGATGTTCGTCGATATGCAAGTTGTGATCGTCGTACTCGGCTACTTCTATCTCCCTCTTTCCAAATTCGAGATTTTCTTTCATAGCTTTTTTCCTGTGACTTTCGTCAACGTCCCTGCCCGACTCCCAGTTGCCGAAGCCAAGCATCTCAAGAATTTTCAGCTTGTTGCGGTTGGTTATTCCTCCGTTTTCGCCGTTGAAAATTCCCATTTGCGCAAGCTCTAAGACCATATTTCTCCTGTTCTCGAGAGTATCGGTCAACTCGTTCTCGTTGTCAAAAACTAAATCGTCGCTTTGCAAATCGCTCGCTGTGAAATACGCGAACTCTACTTCGCCGTTATCTCCCGAATACTTCTTCATTCTCTTCGTCTTGCAGTACTGTTTGTAAAGCCTGAGCATTTGCTCGCAAACTCTCTTTATTCCCATACGCAAAGAGGTAGTTGCGATTGAGAGTCTTGTTTCGTCCTGCTCTACGAGCAAGCCTATCGCCTTGCCCGACATTTGGTTGTAAACGTTTGAGTACTTGCTTATCTCGCTTACGCCCGAAATCGTCGTAAACTCCTGAAGTATCCTCTCCTCTTCGTACTGAAAATCTATCGGCACTCTACCCGACTCCAAGAGTTTTGGCGGGTTTGAGCCTTGACGGTAGATAAGCACTTTGCCTGGCGAAAGCCCCTCTTCTTCAAGGTTGTCCGTATCGACCGAGCCGTCCTCTACGGTCATTACGCCCATAGCCAAACGGTTGATAAACTCGTGCTTTCTATTCTTTACCGCGTTGTACGCTCTTTGCAATGGAATAAGTCTTTCTATTATGCTCGTTCCGTAAAAGCAGCCGAGTTTTTCAAGACAAATTATCTTCGTAAACGGATAGCCGCGCTGCTCGTTGACTTCGTTGATATACGGAAGTTCTCCGTAATAAAGCAGTTTTTCGCCGGCGACGACTATAAGTTCGCCGTTGGGTTTATCGGCGGTAGGACGCGCGTACTTTTCGATGACAATGCACATATCGTGAGCTACGCTGTCTATCATATTCGGAAGAGAAGCTTCATAGCCTAGTCCTCCGCCTATTTGCGCGTTGTCGAGAGAAAATACGTTGATATCCTCTCCCTGCACGTCGACTCCCCAAATATCCTTGATTTCGTCTACGTGATAGGCCTTAGCGTGTATGACGCTTTGACAGTCGTCGAGAGAGGAAGCGCAAACGCTATCGGGAAATATCTCGTACGGCGGAACGACTGTGATTTCTACGTCGCCCTCTCTTAATTGAGCTTTGCTTTTGGACGAGCCGACTATCCTCCCCTTATCCGCCGACCAAACCGTCTTAAAGAAACAGCTTCCCGTTACTTCGCTCCAAGTGCTTGCCCTGTTGAGAAGCTCGGCAATGTTGTTTTCTTCGCACAGCGCTTTAACTATTTGCGTGGAAAGTTTTGCGGTATATACGTCGCTATCGTCGCTGCTGAACGGGCGAACGCTGACCGCGCACTTAAGCCTGTTGAGCTTAGAAAGTCTGGTTTCGATAATCGAGGCGATATGATTGTATACCTCTCGCTCTTGCCAAAAGTATTGCTTGCCGTACTGCTCAATATCTCCGACGGGAGTTATTTCAGCGTACTGATTGCCGTTGTAGAAGTTCATATTCAACCGCCATTGAAGCTCGAGCGGCTTTCTCTCTTCTCTTCTTCGTTCGTAATCCCTTCGTACCTCGTTTACAATATCTTGCGCAAACTTTTCTTCGGATTTTCTCATTTTTCACCTCTCTTGACGGCTCTAGCCAACATATTTTTAGGACTTTTAGGCACGAGGTATTTGCCAATAGAGGAATAGATGTCCTCCGCGCACGCCTCGCACAAATTGACGTATTGCGAGGGCGAAACGCCGTCCGGCGCAATAGAATAACGCGCGGTATTTTTGCATTTGCCGATATCGCATTTAATTTTGTTTGTTTGAATTATTATCTTCATTTACTTTTTCTCCTTTCGTCATATCCTTTAGTTGAGACAACAGTCTATTTTTTAATTCGCTTAATTCGTCGTCGCTCATAGTCTTTAGTTCGTCCTTATCGAATCCGAGTTCGATCATTGTTTTGACCGCCGTCATATCGGGCGGATAATGCTTGCTGCTGACCTTTCTCTTCAACAGTTCGTTTTCGCCCGAATACTCTTCGGTAACTTCTTGAATGTCATACCCGATTGCTCGACGAAACACTGCTTTTTCTATTTCTTCATTCACTTTATCCTCCCTATTGAGTTACTTCAGCCGTCTTGACAGACTCTTTATCAACCGCTGCTTGTCCTTGACTATCTCCCCCTCATAAGCTACGGGAAGTTTGGTAGCCTGAGGCTTTGACGAGATATAGTATCTCAAAGCGTCAAGCGCGTGGTCGTCTTTTTTGATAGGCTTGTCGCCCTTGCCCCACCAATACGTTTTTAGTTCTCTAATGAGATTTACGCAAGTGGAAAATATCTTGATTTTCCCTTCCGAAAAATAGCTTTTTACTTGCGCTATACCTGAAAAAAGCTGCTTGTTTACGTTGGTATTGACGAGTATACCTCGATCGTAAAAAAGCTCGCTTACGCTCTTTGCGCTTGCCAATGTATGCTGATCGGCAGCGCTGTCAATGAGCGCCGTCAGCCTGCCTTTCGCGTCGGTGTGCCAACCTAATTTTTTGGCGAGTTTGAAGATTTCGTTCGTGTGATAGTCCACGTCTTTGCCCGCCATATACCACTCGCCTATCACGTAGACAACTCCGTCGTAATCTACGGCGAAAAAAAGACAGGCAAGAGGATTGTTCAATCCCGGGTCGATTGATATTTGGTCTTGCCATTCAAACGGCACGTCAAACGGCTCGATGACGTCGCGCGATTGATCGAATTCCTTGTATACTATGCCTTCCGCTTCGCTGAACCTGCCGTAACGTCGCGACGACAGCGTTTCTTCGTCCATACACTTGGTAAGGCTTTTTACTTCCTCTTGGTTCAAAAAGGGATTGTCCGCCCATTCTACGTGTTCGTGCCAAATCTCTTCGTCTTGAGAGGAATTGAGATATATCTCGTCGTACACCCAAGTCAAACCTTTGAGCGGCGTCATAGTACCCCAAATCTCGCCCATTCTATCCACTACTCTCATTCGACATTCGTCGTAAATATCTTTGGGCGGTTCTTCGTCAAACCACACGAAATCCAGCGACGCGCCCTGAAACTTTTCCCTGCCTTGGTCGCAGCTCTTGAACGATACTTTCGATACTCCTCCGAATACGTTTTTAATGAGTATATAGTCTATTACTCCGTACTCCGCCGAAGCTTTTTTCCCCGACTGCATAACTATATCTTCTATCCAATCGGGATTGAGATAGCTCAAAAACTTGCTTTGCGCGACGTCTCTTTGAACCTCGTACGACAGCGAAACTATCCACCCCGCGACGTCTTTTTTATTTCGTCTATACGGATGAATACCTCTCGCCCACCACACTGCCTCAACCGCGCCGCATTCAGTTTTGCCGCTTCTATTGCCGCCGAACACCCATCGATTGCGTTTTTGGCACTTATGAAACGCAAGTTGCTTTTTGTGTACCTTTTCGCCCGTGTTATAGCGCAATAATTTATTGTTGTCGATACGCCGTCGCTCCTCTTTTTCGATGTTGAGCAAAGCGTTTAGAATTTCATTTTCTTTCATATTTCGATATATTTTTTTTATAAATTGTCTAATAAACCTGCAAAACTAATTGTAAAAACCTAAGAAATAGAATATAATTAAGTTATATACGAGGTTAGTATGAAAAAAGTAATTGTTATTGCCCTACTTATCACAGTACTTTCTACGTTGCTGATATGCAGCGGAGTTTGCTTTGCGGAAGATACGCAAACGAATTACTATTACGTCGACAAAGGAAGCGAGCTTACGGTCAGATCGAGCGCGTCTCAAGAAGGCAACGTCGTTATGCAAATTCCCGCCACCTACGCTTTCGAGTACGTAGAAGCGCAAGACGACTTTATCAAGATAAGATATAATTCCTATGAAAACGGCTATATAACCAAGTCAGATTTCAACTCGTATTGCAAACCCGTCACTTCAAAATGGGGCGACAATCCGTATTTCTACGCGATTAGTTTTTCAAACTCGAATATCACCGGCGATAACGTTACCGTATACACCGATACTAAGACTTCGGGTGACACCGCCCCCAAATCGATATTAAACGTAAACAAAGTATACGGTTATTATCACAACGGCAACGATTATTTCCTTTTCGTGCAAGTCAACTTTACGTTTGGTTCATCAGAGCCGTTCAACGCCTATATCAAAGTAAGCGAAACTTCTTACTCTTCTTTTAGTAAAGATACTATTGTAGAAAGCGCGGGCTACGCTGCCGAAACTAAAATAACGGAACAGCCTACCCCGAGCGGCGACGACGCGACTACCATATCTCCGTCGGGTAACGAAAACGGAAGCAAGCCCGCAACGAATAACTTTGAACGCTACTTGCTTATCGCCGTGATCGCCGTACTTTGCGTAGTAATAATTATCTTGATTTTTGCTCCCAATAAATCGCGACGCAAACAGTAATATATCAAATTGATATCAAAAGGACAGCGCTAAGCCGTCCTTTGTTCATACTACGCAAACGTCGCTCCGTCATACCCTAAAGACCTGCATCGCCCTATATCAATTTTGGTAGCTTGATGTTTATTAGACTCGTTGGCAAGTTTCTTCTCTCGCCTTTCGACTTTTGCGGAAATTCGCTCGTTGAGTTTGATAAAGATTTGTTCTTTTCCGTATCTCTCCTCCAGCCATTGGCAGTCATAACCTTTTGTTGCGCAATATTTTGAAAAAGCTTGCAACGCAAGCGATTGCCGTCTAAATACGTTTCTTAAACTTATTCCGTCCACTTTAGCAATATCTTCGCACTTCATTTTTCTAAGATACTTTAATTCAAGCACACGCTTAAGCGCAGGTTTCATTGACGCAAGAGCATTATCTACAATAACTTTAGCGTTTATCAAAGCCTCCTTTCGTTTGTTGTTGTTGAGAATGGCTCTCACAGTATCCATAGTATCCCCCGCATAAGAGAAGCTCCCCAACGCTTCGCTCATATTGCTTCTATCAATAATTTTAGTAAGCATTGGCAAAGTCGTATAAGCTTGTAGAAGACTTTTTGACCACGTCTCTTGATTCATTTCATCACCTCCGATTAGCCTGACTTAAAGGAAAGTTTCTCTTTTTTCGGCTACAGTCAAAGTATAAGTCCGCAATTTCGTATTTGCAAACGTTTGTGACAAAAATATGAACATTTGTTTGTAAAATTATGATTTTCAAGAACAGAAATTTCTATTTGGGCAATTTTAAGGACAAGTTATGTCTAAAATGATAATCATTGGTGATTATTGAAAAACTATATGACTTTTCAACTAGGTTTTGCTCAACATTACAACTAAACGATTATTTTATTACAACCGTCGCTCCAAGTCGCGTCTAAAGGACTCACCCTCTCTACGTTACGACGGTTTGGCTGTAAAATAAAGTATATCGACTATTATCTCAAGACGGTATAAAAATAGCTCCCCCGTACTTACTATACACGATGGAGCTTATTTTTATATTGATTTAACTGAATGATACTTTTTAAATTTGATGACCTGCCTATACGCCAAACGTATCAAATAATATTGTGTTTACGAGCTACTCCAATGGTCAAAACGTTCTTATCTTTGGATATAGACTTGATAAGATTTTTACCCTTATTGGTACGCTCTTCAATAGCGATTTGCTCAGTGTTGATGCTCTTGACTTCCCCGTTTGGCAACACTACCGCAATATCGTAAGGTTCGGTGACGATATCGGCAAAAATACAGTTGCCAGTCTTAGCGTCGTTGAGTTTTACGCCCTTAGCCATACGCATTTTCGGATCGATACATCCGAGAATAACTCTCTTCGCCAAACCGTTGTCAAGTATGCTGACGATTTCTCCGTTGCCGTCGTTATGTTCGGCGAAAATGATTTTATCTTTATCGTCAAGCCGCATTAGCCTTACGCCGCTCGCCTTTTTGCCTTGCGTAGGCACGTCGTCGTAGCAGTTGAGAGTCATACCGTCGGCGGTTATTGCGAGAATAAAACCTCTCGCCTCTCTCGAGCCGTCGTCAACGGTCGGCGGAGCGACGGCGTTTACGCTGATAATATAATCGTCCTCTTCCTTGAAAGTCATAGCGGTCGTTTGCGATTTCTTGTCCAGCGCAAACTCAGATACTTCAACGTATTTTGCCATACCCATAGCCGTGACTATCAATATCTTTTTGCCCTTAAGTTCTTTTAAATCAAACACGTTTAGCAAGACTTCGTCGCTGTCGGCTTTGGCTATCTTATTTACTCCTATTCCCTTGCTCTTCCACTTGTCGTCGCCGAAAGTAGAAATCGGGAACGTAATCGCGTTGCCTTTGTTGGTTATGCCGAACAACAGCGAATCGCTGTCCGTCTTAATTACTTTTTTCGCAAGATCTTGCGCGTTGCAATTAGCTATGCTCTTCGTAGCCAAATTGTACGCTTTATCTAATACGAACTTGAGATTGCCGTTGTAGTGAAGAATAATATACCCCTCTCTCTTTATCTTTGCGTTGAGGTCGACTTCCACGTCGCCAAGCTTGCTTTCGTGTATTATCTTGCTTTGTCTAGGCTGCGAATACTTCTTCTTCATTTCAAGAAGTTCTTTCTTAACTACGCCGTACTGTTTAGCCTTGGAATTGGTTACGCCGGTCAGGTAATCTATCTTTTCAAGAAGCTCTTTTTGTTCTTCAAGCATCTTATTGATATCCAACTTATTTAGCCTTTTGAGCGGAATATCCAAGACGGCGATAGCTTGCCGTTCGGTCAGCTCAAACCTTATCATAAGCCTTTCTTTCGCTTCGTTGTACGTCTTGCTGTCAAGGACTATATCAACGACTTCCCTGATATTGTTTACCGCTTTGAGCAGTCCTTCTAGGATATGCTCTCTCTTCTCGGCAACCTCTAAATCGTATTTGCTACGCTTATAAATAACTTCGCGCTGGAACTCCACGTAGTGCCTGATAATATCCAAAAGTCCCAACTGCATAGGACGGTTCTTAACGATAGCCGTCATATTAGCGTTGAAATTGCATTGCAAATTGGTCTTTTTGTACAACAGCGCAATCATCACGTTGGGGTCGGCGTCCCTTTTGAGCTTAATCACGCAACGCATACCCGTTCTATCCGTTTCGTCGACTATATCTTGGATATTTCCAAACAACTCTTTTGACGTTTCTCTCAGCTCGTTTATCTTGCCGAGAAGTTCCGCCTTATTGACTTGATAAGGTATCTCGGTGATGACTATATTGCTTCGACCGCCCTCTTCTTCGATATGAATCTTAGCCCTGACGACAATCTTACCCTTACCGGTAGCGTACGCGTCGCGAATACCTTGATTGTCCACTATAACGCCGCCCGTCGGGAAATCGGGAGCGGGAATATAGTTCATCATCTCCTCAAGCTTGATATTTTTATTGTCTATGTACGCGACTATACCGTCGATTGCTTCGCCGAGATTGTGCGGCGGAATACTCGTTGTAAGACCTACGGCGATACCGTTGGCGCCGTTGACTAAAAGGTTGGGCAAACGGCTAGGAAGAACTTCCGGCTCTTCCAAACTATCGTCGAAGTTGAGCGTCATCGGAACGGTATTCTTCTCCAAATCTCTAAGCATTTCCAACGCAAACGGGGTCATTCTCGCCTCGGTGTACCTCATAGCCGCAGCCGAGTCGCCGTCGACCGAACCGAAATTGCCGTGACCGTCCACAAGCAGCATATTCGTGTTGAACGGTTGCGCAAGCTTAACCATTGCGCCGTAGACTGAAGAATCGCCGTGCGGGTGGTATTTACCTAGACAGTCGCCGACGATACGCGCCGACTTTCTATGAGGTTTGTCGGGAGTAGTGCCCAATTCCATCATAGTGTAAAGTATTCTTCTTTGAACGGGTTTAAGACCGTCCTCTACCCTAGGCAAAGCTCTATCTAGAATAACGTACTCGCTGTACGGTATCATAGAATTGTGCAACACCTGTTCAAAAGTTCCGTCTATGATTTTGGAATTGTCTATTTCTTCTTCTCGTTTGTTTTTTGCCATACTAAAACCTTTATTTATTTATCAAATTACGTGCTTGTCGTTTGCTCCGTCTTTCTTTATGCCCTGCGCGATTTTCTTCTCGGCAAAGGTATCTTCCTTATTGAAGTTTGCGTACTCGAAAATATATTCTCTTCTCATTTCCGCGCCGTCGCCCATAAGCGTAATAATAAGCTGTTCGGCTTCGGCGTTATCGTCGATAGACACTCTCATAAGCGACCTGCTCTTGGGGTTGAGCGTAGTTTCCCAAAGCTGTTCAGGGTTCATTTCGCCAAGACCTTTGTACCTTTGAAGCGTATAATTCCTGCCCACGGTCGCCAAAATTTGCTGCAATTCGTCGTCGTCATAAGCGTATCTAACGCTGTTTTTCTCAGTTATCTTATAAAGCGGCGGCATACCTATGTACAAATATCCGCCCGTAATGAGTTCTCGCATATACCTGAAAAACATCGTCAGTAGTATAGCTCTTATATGCGCTCCGTCTTGGTCGGCGTCGGCGAGAATTATTACTTTGTGATACTTTAGGTTGTTGACATTGAAGTCCTTGCCGAAGCCCGTGCCTAGAGCGTTGATAATGAGCTTGATTTCCTCGTTTTGAAGTATCGCTTCAAACTTACACTTTTCAACGTTGAGCGGTTTGCCCCTAAGCGGCAGGATAGCCTGACAAGACCTGTCCCTGCCCTGCTTTGCGCTTCCGCCTGCGCTGTCGCCCTCAACTATAAACAGCTCGTTGAGTTCGGGTTTTTTACCTGAACAGTTTGCCATCTTACCAATCAAGTTGGAAGCTGTAAGGCTGTTGAGATTTCTTGCGACCGACTTGGCTTTAGCGGCGCTCTCTCTAGCCTTCGCCGCTACCTTAGCCTTATCGAATATGGAGTCTATTACGTCTTTTTTCGTCTTGTTAAGGAAGTCTTTGATTGCGTCCGTCAAGAGATTTTCGACGAGGTTTTTGACTTCGGGATTGCCGAGCTTAGTCTTCGTTTGTCCCTCAAACTGAACGTTTTGCATTTTTACCGCAAGCACCGCCGTAAGTCCTTCTCTATAATCTTCGCCGTTAAAGTTTTGCTGTTTTTCCTTGATTATATTCTTAGCTCTTCCAAAGTCGTTGAGCGCTCTCGTCAAAGCCGACTTAAAGCCCGTTTCGTGCGTGCCGCCCTCGGTCGTGGGAATATCGTTGACGTAGCTGAACACGTTCTCCACGTACGTATCGGTGTGCTGAAAAGCAAGCTCTACGACAAAGTTATCCTGTTTTTTAATTACGTAAACGGGTTGAGCGTAAGTGACTTTTTTGCCCTCGTTAAGGTGAAGAACGAAATCGCTTATGCCGCCGTCATAACAAAACTTTTTAACTCTCGCTCTACCGCCTTCGGTAAGCTGTCTATTGTCGGTAACCGAAAACTTAACTCCGCCGTTTAAAAATGCGAGTTCCTTAATTCTTTTAGCTATCGTATCAAACGAAAAGACCTCGCTGCCGAAAACTCTTTCGTCGGGTTTGAACGTAACTTTGGTTCCCTTTAATTTGGGATCGCAAGACGTAGACGTGAGATCTTGCAGTTTTCTACCGCTGGCAATCTTGCCGTTGCTCATTTTGTACGAGTGGAACTTCATCGTATACTGCGTACCTTTCTTGAACACGTCGACGGTGAGCCACTCAGAAAGCGCGTTCGTAACCGAAGCGCCTACGCCGTGCAAACCGCCCGATACTGAGTAATTTTTGTTGTTAAACTTACCGCCCGCGTGCAAAGTCGTGAATACAAGCTCAACCGCCGGAACTTTTTCGGTCGGGTGAATATCTACCGGAATACCTCTTCCGTGGTCGGTAACGCATACGCTGTTATCGTTAAAAATTTCTATATCTATTTGATTTCCGTAGCCGTTGAGCGCTTCGTCCATAGCGTTGTCGACGATTTCCCAAAGTATATGATGCATACCTTTCGCCCCAGTAGTACCTATATACATACCCGGACGCATTCTTACGGCGTCTAAGCCTTTAAGAACCTCTATGTCGCGCGCTCCGTAATTTTCTGCCATACTTCTACCTTTGAATTAATTTTTGATTTTCGTGCGTATTGATTTACTTGTTTTTTTCGATTACGCCGTCGAGCCAAGCGCTTACGTCGGCGTATACTTCGTCTTTGTTGAGTTCGTTGACTATCTCGTGTCTAGCCTGGGGATAAAGCTTTATTTGAGCGTCCTCAATGCCTATCGTCTTATACATACGGTACAATTTAGCTACCGCTTTGCCCATCTTGCCTACGGGATCTTTATCTCCGCTGACGATAAATATCGGCAACTTCTTATCTATAGCCTCCAGCCTCTTCTCGTCGTAGATTTTGCTCAAGCCGTCAAAGAAATTCTTGTAAAACGCAATAGACATAGTATAGTTGCACATAGGATCGGCGTTGTACTTTTCGCACTCTTCGACGTTTCTATTGAGCCAAGCGTTGACGCGTTTTTCTTTTTTAAAGGGTTTCTCGTACTCGCCGAACGTAAGATTTTTTATAAGATTTGCCGGCTTGTCCCTGCCGCAAAGTTTGTACTGCGTTTTTGAAACGCTCTTTGCAATCTTGACCTCAAGTCCCTTAAGCATTGCCGAGCCGCTTAGAATACAACCCGCGATCTCTTTACTGTTTTGCTGTATATAACCCTGCCCTAAGAAAGAGCCGTAGCTGTGAGCGAATATAAAGACGGGAAGATTTGGATACTTTTCTTTGAGATAAGCGGTAATAGTTATTTCGTCGTCAATCGTATCGAAATAAGTGTGACCGAAAGGAACCAACCCCAAAAACTCTTGCTTTGCAGTCCGTCCGTGGCCTCTATGGTCGTCGCCTGCGACTATATATCCCTTTCCGTTCAAATACCTTGCAAAGTCGTCGTATCTTAAGATATGCTCAACCATTCCGTGAAAAATTTGAACGATGCCCTTTGCTTCGCCCTCGGGCTCCCATATTGTAAGAGTAACTTCGTAATCGTCTTTCCCGAGTATCGTAGTATCTATTTTTGCCATAAAATGCTCCTTATTTTAATTATAATATATCTAGTATATATACATTATATAGTATAATGCAAAATTTTTCAACCCAATTTATAGTTTTTTTCGTATAACGCGCTCCTGTCTAAAACAACTATCGCCCAAATTCGCCCTTATAGTACGTTGAAAAGCCATACTGAACACTGTTCAATATCTTCTTTTGGCTAAGCTTTGCCTATATATCAAAGCGCAACTTGCCGCCGATTATAATAATTGAACATTGTTCAATAATATTCAATACGTCAAATCAAGCTAAGTAAAACATATCCATAGATTCTTTTATCCTAAGTAAAAAGCCCTCTCCATCCCCCATTCACGCTCAACAAAGAAAATTTCATATCATACATAGAAGAAATAAAATTTACGCATAAGCAAACACTAATACAAAACACATCGGAGGTAAAGTATGAATATCGCATTGACCGGAGGCGGAACAGCCGGACACGTGATGCCGAATATGGCAATACTCGAGGACTTATACAAATATTTTGACAAAGTAATATATATAGGCAACAAAGAAAAAATGGAAAGCGAGATTTGCAAAAAATTTCACGTACAATTCTACCACTGCGACAGCATTAAGTTTGATAGAAGCAAACTCGTCAAAAACTTGACCATTCCGCTCAAGCTCCCCTCATATATCAAACAAGCGAAAAAGATTTTGATAGACAATAATATCGATATAGTCTTTTCCAAAGGCGGCTACGTAGCTATGCCGGTGGTATACGCTGCAAAACAGCTGAAAATTCCCACGGTATGTCACGAATCCGACTTTTCTTTGGGTTTAGCCAACAAATTGAACAGTAGATTTGCAAAAGGCATAATCACCTGTTTTGACTCTACCTGTAAAAAACGAAATACGAAAGTATTTGAAAATCCTATACGGAAAGACTTTTTCAACGCCGACCCCAATAAAGTATTCGCAGCCTACGGACTTAATCACTATATGCCCATTTTACTGATTGTGGGAGGCTCGCTTGGGGCAAAAGCCATAAACGACGTAGTGTACGATTCGCTAGACGAGCTTTGTAGGCGTTATCAAGTAATACACGTTTGCGGCAACACGCTCAAACCCATATCGCACAAAAACTATATTCAGCTCAAATACGTCGACAACATTCAAGATTATATAGCGGCGAGCGACCTTATCGTATCCCGCTGCGGCGCAGGAGCATCGACTGAAATCAACGCTCTCAACAAGCGAGCGCTGTATATCCCGCTGCAAAACAAGTCCACGCGCGGCGACCAACTGTTGAACGCGAAGTATCTTACTCAAAGCGGATACGCTCTAATGCTAGAAGAAAGCAAGCTTTCGCCTAAAAACTTGCTGCTAATGCTCGAAAAGCTCTCAACTTTTGAGAAAAAAGTATATCGATACGACCGCGGCAACAACTCCAAGATTGCCGACTATATCAATAGAATAGCGATTGAGAATCCGAGGCCAATCTTTGTATGACAATACTTTGATTTTCTTCACGCTGAGCAAACGCAAAATCATATACGACAGTAAAGTACGCCCCAAAATGGGGGCGCGCTATAATGCTGACGACTGTTATGGCGAACTCTTAATCGCAACCTGAGATGCAAAATAGCTTTATTCAGCAAACTAGGCTAAACGAAATAAAGCGAAACACCACTCCGTCTATTGAGCAAAGCGTACGAAGTAAGCGAAGTCGAAACATCTCAACAGATAAAATCCCGAGGAACGCCGTTTCATTCCTCGGGATTTAAAGCATTTGATACGCTTGACTAGTCTACCGCCTGTTCTCCGCTCAACTTTTTAAAGTCAACTTTCCCTATTTGCGTTAAAGGCAAACTCTTTGCAACCTCGATTATCTTAGGCATATTGTATTTTAGCAAATTATTTGCAATATAAGTCCGCAAAGCGTCAAGATACTCTTCATTGGCAGCTACGGCGTCCTCAACGACGATATAGAGCTTGAGAAAGGTTTTGCCGTTTTCCGTATAAGGAATAACGCAACTTCTCACTATCCCGCTGAATTTATTTACGCAGTCCTCGATTTCTTGCGGAAAAATATTAATTCCGCTGATCTTTACCATACGCTTAACTCTATCGACAAAGTACACGTAACCGTCGCTATCCATATATCCTATATCGCCTGTCTTAAGCCACTTTCGCCCTTGATTATCCTCAAAGAAAACCTCTTTATCCAATTCGGGCGAAGCGTAATAACCCGTCATCATAGTGTTACAAGTCAGCGCAATCATACCCTTTTGCATAGGTTCTAAGAAATTATTATCATCGTCTATAATTGCAAATTCGTTGTTTTTGACCGGCTTACCTAGACTTCCTTCGCGATGTATATCCATAGTATTGACGCAACAAATTCCGCCTTCCGTCAAGCCGTAACCCGCGCAAAGTTTTATAGGATTACCGCTCTTTGCCATAGCGTTTTCAAAAGATTTCTTGATCTCGTCGGAAAGTTTCTCGCCGCCGCAATAACAATTCTTTATCTTACGCAAGTATTTGCCTTTGAATTTGCCCGATGCGACGATTTTTGAATACATATTGGGTACGCCTGCCATATAAGTAACTCTCGCGCGCCTAATGAGCCTACAAGCCGCTTTAGCGTTGAACTTCGGCATCATAACAGCCTGTCCGCCTGCGGATATGACGGTATGCATACATATTCCCAAGCCGAAATTATGGAAGAGCGGCAACACCATAAGCATACCCTCGCTGTCGTCAACTCCGCCGCCGATCAAATCGATTACGTTATCCGCCAAGTGATTGAACGCGTCGTTTGAGAGCATAACGGTTTTAGACTTACCGGTCGTACCGCCGCTGTGCATATACACGGCAATATCGTCGCCCCTAATTTCCATTTTATCAAGAACACATCCCTTTTTAAGCGTATCCTTAAATCTCACCAATCGGGAATCATACTTGATATTTTTAACTTTATTATGAATATATAAGTTATACGGAATTTTGTACGCGCGCGGCAAAAAGTCGCTTACGCTACACAAAATCACCTGCTTATTTGACTTTTCCAACCATTCGTATTTGCTATAAAACTCGTCAAATAGGATAAACGCTTTGGTATTCATATCCTCCGACATCTTTCTAAGCGCTTCGCTCGGTATGAGCGGATGCACTAGATTAGCCACAGCTCCGCAAGCGTTTATCGCATAAAATCCTATAATTGCGTTGGGAATATTGCCTAGACACAAAATCACGTTATCGCCTTTGCCGATGCCTAGACTTTGCAAGTATCCGCCAAGACTTTTAACTGTTTCGATAAATTTTCCAATGCCGATTGAAGCTCCGAAAAAATCCCAAACTTTGTTATTCCTTTGCAGTCTTTGCGTTTCGTCGACTACGTAATCAAACATTGATTTATCGAATTTAGCCATACTTATTCCAACTCCGCCAAAGCCTTGTCCGCCACCGCAAAATTGTTACCTTTTCTAAAATATAAATACTCGGTGACCTTATATATTATAAACGAAATCGAAGCTCCGGCTATTACGTCGGACAAGAAGTGAGCGTCGTCGCAAATCCTTGAAATCATCGTCAGCAAGACAAACGCCGTACAAGCTCCGTACAACACGTATTTGAGCCACTTCTTTTGGTTCCAGCTTGGCAAAATCTTATAAAGCGTACAAAGAATGAAGATATGCACCGCCGAATTGGAATGTCCTGACGGGAAAGAAGTATAAGCGTAGTCTTCACTCAATTCTATCTTTGACAAGTCGGGAGAATACCAAGGCGTAAAGTTTGAAAAACCGTTATGCCCCAAAGCGTTCTCTTTGAGCATATCCCTAAACCTCATTCTATGCCAAATAGATTTCATAACTTGATTGACGAGCAAAGCAACGAGCAAATAAGTTATTGCAAAAATCGCAAATTTGAACAGCTGATACCTCGTCTTCTTGGGAATAAACCTGCCAAGATATAGACCGAGCGCCGACGCGCAAAGAGCAAGTATTCCCATCACCAAATAAAACTTCATTCCGTCAAAGCCCGTCGCCTCAATCATATCGGCGACTTCGCTCTTTACGCAAAGAATAAGCCAACCTATAATACTAAGACCAGCCATTGCTAATTTAAATAGCGCTCGCCATTTCTTAGGAAGCAAATCGTCGCTGTAAAAAAGCATAACCGCAAAAATCGGCAAGATAAAGTATGCGGGATACTCAGCGATAATAGAAAAGAGAAAAGCGAAAGACGTCTTTGCGAAGTTCGGGTTTATAGACTTTGAAAGCGCCTTATTTATAAGCAAATCATAGTATTCGCCGTCGCCGTTCTTTGCCGTCAATACCATCATTATCGCAAATAGCGCGACGAAAACCGCAAGATACGCGGCAAAACTAATAACTTTATTTTTTCTTTCCCTTTCCACTTCCAGGCTCCTTAAAAAACAAGTCTTAAGAATATTTTACAATACTTTAAGACTATTTGCAATACGTTTTATAGAATATTATATACTTATCAAGTTAATTTTGATGTTTGACTCTAAAATTTCGCTCGTTTACATATTTTGCGTTAGACGCGTTAAGCTATCGTCTATTCCTTTTACGTTACAACGTCAACCGATTATTTAGACAACCCATTTTTTGATTTAGAAAATACAAAAGCGGCAAGTATATTTCTTGCCGCTTTTAGATTTACTAATTATTATTAGTCAACGAATTCAGTAGCGAAAGCGTCGAAGTGTTCTTGAAGTCTAAAGCCGTCTACTTCTTCGTATGCGTATTGGGTATCAGAGTTCAACGTAATCGAGCTCTTGATAATACCAGCCATATTCATAAAATACGACTCAGTGATGAAGATTCTCTTGATTGCGCCGTTTTCCCAAAGCTCTACCGTTATCTTCAAAGTTTCAAACGTAAGACCGCTTACTTTCATTCCAGCATTTACTTCAAGCTGAGTTTGCATCGTCTTTTGGTATTCTACCGTCGACTTAAGCGGATCGAAATTAAGCGTGAAAGTATAAACTCCGTTCTCAAGAACCGGCTTGGTCGTTCCCTCTTCAAGTACGAAATCAGCTTGCAAGTCGTACATCCACAATATAGTAGGATTGTTGTTCTTTTCCTTTTCCAAAGCCGCTACGCTGTCGTACTTCTCGTCGGAATTCCACTTTACTTTCTTCCAAGTGCCGTTGTCCTCGTCATACTTTTGAGAAGAGGAATTTTTATACGTTACGGAATTGCCGTCTATAATCATTTTCTCATAAAGAGAAGTATAACCGTAAGATTGGTTGTCAGCAAAGTATTTTGCTTTGTTAGCGTTGTTGCCGCCCTCGTCGCCCTTGCCTACTCTAATTTTGTTGGAAATTACGTTTTGCGTTACTTTGATACCGCCCAAGATGGTCGTAACTACGCTGCCTTTGTAAGACATAACCGCAACGTCCGCGTCATAGTAATTCTTAACGCCAACTTCGAGCATTTCAAAAGCCGACATACCGTCCTCAACGGAATAAGCAACGTTTGAAGGAGCTTCCGTTCCTATCGTTTGCTCGCCGAACTCAACGGGGTCGCCGCCGCAACCTGCTAAAAGAGCCATTGACATAGAGAGTATTAAAACTACGGTCACAGTCAACAACAAAATTTTCTTCTTCATAATTTTCTCCTATTTAAATAATATAGTATTTATATGATACATCTTTTTTAGGTATAAATCAAGTAAAATTATATAATAATTATATTTTTATTTTGCAAAATCTTTACATTTGGGCGTAATAAGTATTTTTTGCCGCATTCCATTAATAATTTATGACGCCAAAACCGTCAATATTCCCTTTTCGTCGACAAATCTTTTGACGGTAGGCGTAGTTTTAGATTACTTGACATGCGTATATTAAATCTTTATAATATAAAGGAAAAACAAAAACGCATAGATTATAATGCAAAGGAGTTAAAATGAAAATAATGATCACTGCGGAGGCTACGAGCGACTACCCCGAACGCCTTCTTACCCCTAACGTTACGATTTTTCCAATGGGTTACACCGTTGGCGGCGTTGCTTACGACGGCGTAGAAAACAAACTCTCGCCAAAGGAATTCTATGACGCTTGTAGAAAAGCAAAAACAAAAGAAGACCTGCCTCAAACGACTATGATCACCGCATATCAAGCGCAGGAGTATTTCCGTCCGTTGCTTGAAGACGGTTACGATATAATTCATATAGGATTTACCAAATCGCTCAGCGGCACGTACGACCAAATGTGTATGGCGGCAAAGGAACTCTCCGCTCAATACCCCAAGAGAAAGATTACGATAATCGAATCGTGTTGCGCTGCGTTCGTACAAGGACTGCTAGTATGGTACGTGGATCAAAAACTTCAAAGCGGCGCTAGCTATGACGAACTCGTCACGTATGCCGAAGACCTCAAAAACCACTGCGCGGGTTACTTCACTATCGACGATATGAAGCACCTGTATCGCACGGGAAGAGCCAGCAAAACGCAAGCGTTTTTAGGCGACGCTCTCCAAATTAAACCTATACTTTATATCAACAAAGTAGGAAAACTAATACCGATAAGCAAGCAAATTTCGCACAAAAAAGCAATGCGTACGATGCTTGATTATTTAGACAAGAAGATGCTCCCCGTCCAAGAGCAAAAGTTGGTTGCGGTTATGCACGCCGACGCGTACGACGACGCGCTCTTGCTTGAAAAGACTATAAAAGAAAAGTACAATTTCGAACGCACTGAGATAGTCGACGTCGGTCCCGTAATAGGCTCGCACGTAGGCGCGGGTATGTTGGCGTTCATATTCCTTTGCACCGACAAAATAGAACCCAACGACAAGTCTATGGAAGAGGAAGCGTAGACTAAAGGTCTGAATAGTTGACCAAATGCAAATAGCGAACGGCAACCGCCGTTCGCTATCTCTTTATCCAAAAGTATTCGACTTTACTTTATTTCCGTTACCCAACCAAATTCGTCTGGATATCTTTCAGACTGAATACCCGTGATTTTATCGTAGAGGAAAGAAGTAATCTTGCCCATTTCGCCGTTGTTGATAACCATATCTTTGCCTCTATAAGTGATAAGTCCAACCGGAGAAATGACTGCCGCCGTACCCGAACCGAAGCTCTCTTTGAGCTGTCCTTCGTCGTAAGCCTTGACGATCTCGTCCATAGAAATTCTTCTCTCGCTTACCTTGTAGCCGTATTTTTTAAGTACGGCAATGCAAGATCTTCTCGTTATGCCGTCGAGGATACTTCCTACCAAAGCGGGAGTAACGACTTCGTCGCCGATTACAAAGAACATATTCATAGACCCTACTTCTTCAACGTATTTATGCTCCGCCGCGTCCAACCAAAGAGCTTGATCGTATCCTTTAGCGTTTGCAAGTTCTCCGCCGAGCAGCGAAGCGGCGTAGTTGCCCATACACTTAGCCTCGCCTGTACCGCCGATAGCCGTCCTTACGTATTGCTCCTCAACAAGTATTTTAGTAGGTTGAAGTCCGTGCGCGTAGTAAGCTCCAACAGGCGAAAGAATAATAAAGAATTTATACTTTTTGCTTGCGTGTACGCCGAGCACTTCTTCGTTTGCGATAAGCGTCGGACGGATATAGAGAGCCGTACCTGGCTGAGTCGGTATCCAATCTTTTTCGATTTTGATCAGTTCGAAGAGCGCTTCCTTTACGACTTTAGCGTCGAAGTTCGGCATACACATACGGGTAGCCGATTTATTCATACGCTCGAAATTGTCGTCTATTCTAAATACCGTAATCTTGCCTTCGCTGTTCTTATAAGCCTTAGCGCCCTCGAAAATACCCTGCGCGTAGTGTAGGATATTCGTAGCGGGAGCGATTTGAAAAGGCGCGTACGGAACGATTTCAGGCTCTTTCCAAGCTCCGTTTTCGTAGTCCATTACGAGCATATAATCGGTAAAATATTTACCGAAGCCTAGATTTGAAAAATTCGGTTTTTGCTTCAATTCTTTTGTCAACGTAATTTTCATATTATACCTCACTTGTTCAAACTTTTCTCAAAGATTGACGATTACAATTTAAATTGATAGTATTTCGATTCCAAGATACTCGCCTTGCTTTTGCCAAGCGTAAAGTCGATAATCTTATCGAAAAACCCTTTTGTATTTTGCGACGGCAACGCGACCTTAAGCTCGACTTCCCTATCGAAGTTCACTCCGACGACCTCGCCGTCGTACGACTTGCATATCTCTTCTATCTTTTTGTACGCGCCGTAGTCGGCAGTTACGAGCGCAATATCCGCCCATACGTTTTTGACGATACTCGACGTATCCAAAGCTTCGGCTACGCTTGACGAGTACGCGCCTACAAGTCCGCTCGCTCCAAGTTTAACTCCGCCGAAATACCTCGTAACGACGGCAAGCGTTTTGTGAACTTTGCGTTTTTTAAGCACTTCAAGCATCGGAAGTCCCGCCGTACCCTGCGGCTCTCCGTCGTCGCTGAAACGCTGCTCGGTTGCACTATCGTTGGATATAAACGCGTAGCAGTTGTGCGTAGCGTCGCTATATTTCTTGCTTATCGCTTTCAACTTCTCGATTGCTTCGTCGTAGTTTTCTATCGGTTCGAGCGTCGTAATAAATCTCGACTTGCTTATGACTTTTACATATTCGCTCGCAGCGGCTACGGAATAGAACCAATCTTTTTGCATTATCCGACCGTGACCTTGATATGCATTTTCTTGCCCTTGTGCAAGACGAAGCCGCTCTTCAACTTATCGCCCGACACGCAGTAAGCAATGTCGTCGATCTTCTCTTCGTCGACCCTAACGCCGCCGCCCGCGATAAGATTTCTTGCTTCGCTCTTAGACTTGCACGCGCCGACCGCCACCATAATATCGAGTATGTTCGTACAATCAGCCGCTATAGTCCTCGACGGCATATTTTCTCCGTCGCCGCCAAAGGCCGCTAAAGCCTGTTTTTGCGCAAGTTCCGCCTCTTGTTCACCGTGAACTATCTTCGTAAGCTCATACGCAAGCTTTGACTTCGCAACGTTCATTCTCTCGTCTTTGTAACGGCAAAACTCCTCTATCTCCTCAAGCGGCAAATAGGTAAGCAGTTTCATACATTTTTCAACGTCCTCGTCGGCTGTATTACGCCAATACTGATAAAACTCGTACGGCGAAGTTTTTTCGGGATCTAGCCATACCGCTCCCTTTTGAGTCTTGCCCATCTTCTTACCCTCGCTCGTGGTGAGAAGTTGGAAAGTCATAGCGTATGCGTCTTTGCCCTTCTTTCTTCTAATTAGATCGGCGCCCGCCAAAATGTTTGACCACTGATCGTCGCCGCCGCACTCTAGCAAACAGCCGTAAGTTTCGTAGAGGTACAAAAAGTCGTACGCCTGCATAAGCATATAGTTGAACTCAAGGAACGAAAGTCCCTTTTCCATTCTCGTTTTAAAGCACTCCGCCGTAAGCATTTGATTGACGGAGAAATTAGCGCCAATATCTCTTATGAACTTAATATAGTTTAGACCGTCAAGCCAGTCGGCGTTGTTGACCATAACCGCAGCGTTGTCGCCGTCAAAAGTAAAGAACTTAGACATTTGCTTTTTAAAACATTCGCAGTTGTGGCGAATAGTTTCGTCCGTCATCATTTGACGCATATCGCTCCTGCCCGACGGATCGCCGATTTTAGCCGTGCCACCGCCAATGAGTACGATAGGTTTATGTCCCGCCTTTTGCATATAGCTCATAACCATAAGCTGCATAAAATGTCCCACGTGAAGGCTATCGGCGGTCGGGTCGAAGCCTATATAGAACGGCACGCTTTGACTGCCGAGCAGTTTATAAAGTTCCTCTTTCCTTACCGTTTGTTTAATAAAACCTCTTTCCGAGAGCACGTCCATTATATTTCTTGTGATTTTCATAGCGTATTCCTTAAAATATACTTTTACTAATTATAACACCACTTTTGCTCAAAGTAAAGAAAAAGTATTTTTTTTATACGCATAATTATTAATAATTTGCAAAATCTAACAACGGAGGTATCAAATGAAAAAGAAAGCGTTTTTTATACTGATAATAGCGATAATAACAGCCGTAGCGATAAGCGCGGTCGCCTGCAAAGACAATGACGGTTTTGACGATCTCGAATATTACGATTTTAAGGACTTCACGTCGCTTAAAAACTTTACCGTAGAAACTTCGCAGGAGAAGAATACGATAGTCCGTTACGAAAACGACGGCAGTCAAATTAGATTTATGACGGAGGCAACGGACGAAGGCATAACCAATAAAGTCTATTACGTCTTTTCTTCCGAGGAAAATAAAGTCAATATCGGCGGAGAGTGGCAAGCGATAGCAACTCAAGACGTAGACGATTATCTTGCGTCTATAGCCGATAGAACGGGTTTGAGTTATACGAAAATACAAGAAGCGTACTTGATAGAGATGAACGAGAGAATCTACTCCGTTGAACCCGACCATTTCTTCAAAGAACTTTTCCGTCAAAAGTACGAACTCTTCTTTAGCAAATCCTATGAAGAGAACGAGTTTGCCGCCGAATACGAAAAACAAAAGGAAGACATTTTCGGCAACGTCGACGATTATTTAATAACTCTCGACTTTTCGCAAAAGAAGCAAATAACTCTTAAAATAGAAAAGATGCTAGAGAATGAAAAGCAAGAAACTACTTTCGTATTCACGAATTTAGGCGATACTAAAATCGATTTGCCCAAACAAGAATAAACAAGTCGCTGATTGCATTGCAATGAAAAACACGCTACATACTAGCGTGTTTTTATCGTTCGTTACGCTTATAATTCTAGGCTCTTTGCCCAAGTTTCCAGCGTTTCTTCCGCCGTCTTGCAACTAAATACTTTTCCTGCGAGCAGTCGCGAATCTTTCACGCTGGGTTTGAGAAAGTCGTTGGTTCTCCCCATACCGCTGCCGCCCGACGTCGCGAACGGGACTATGGTTTTGCCTGACAAATCGTAACTCTCCAAAAACGTATTTATTATCGTCGGCGCTACGTACCACCAAATAGGAAAGCCTACGAAAATCACGTCGTATCCGTCCATATTCTCCACTTTATTTGCAATCTTCGGACGGGAAGACTTGTCCGCCATTTCAAGCGTGCTTCGAGAGTTTTTATCCATCCAATCGAGGTCGGCAGCCGTGTACGGCTTTTCGGGAATGATTTGATGCAAATCCGCCTTTAAAGCTTTTGCAAGAGTCTTAGCCAGTCTATCCGTGACTCCGCTTGCCGAAAAATACGCTACTAAAGTTTTGTTGTCCATTATCTTCTCCTTGAATTTATTTTAGATTATCGTTAAAGAATTTCTCCAGTTTGTCAAACGGTATTCTATCTACTCTATCGTACAAATCTATATGTTCGGCGTCGCCTACTACGTATAGTTCTTTAGGTTGGCTTGCAGCCTTATACGCGTCCTCGCTGAAGAATTTAGAGTGCGCTCTATCTCCTACGATAAACAATATAGGACGGGGCGAAATCTCATTGATATAGTCGAGCAGCTTGAAATTCATCATCGCCATATTGCTCGTTGTCGAAAAACCTCCTCTCGCTTCAGGGTGATGTCCTCTCTTCAGCGCGTAGAACCTAAACCATTCGGCAGTCGGCTCTTCCAAATCTTTCGGCACGCTTTCAAGCGGAGTTTCGGGAAAATACGGAATATATTCGGGATAGCCGTTTTCGGCGTCTACCCATCTTTGCTTTGACAACGCTTCTTTCGCTTCTTTGACTTGTTTTTTATCCATACCAAGTCTTGCGGCAACGCTCATATCGTACATACTTGCGGTAGCCACAGCCTTGATTCTCGTATCGCACTGAGCTGCCGAAAGAGCAAACCCGCCTGAACCGCAAATACCTATCGCGCCGATTTTTTCTCTATAGACAAAACTTTGCAAACCAAGAAAGTCTACCGCAGCGCTGAAATTTTCCACGAAAATATCAGGCGAAGAGATATGCCTGGGCTCGCCCGACGAATCACCCATAAAACTTTGGTCAAACGTAAGTACCGCAAAACCTCTCTTTGCCAGCTCGCCTGCGTATACGCACGGTCCTTGTTCTTTTACGCCGCCGTACGGCGCGCCGACTATGATAGCCGAGTATTTTTTGTTGGTATCGAAACTGTCGGCAAGATATAAATCTCCCGCAATCGTCATACCGTATCTATTTCTGTATCTGACGTGTTTTCTATTAACGTTTTGACTCAAGTTCGCAATATAATTACCTATCATATTTCTTTCTCCTTCTTTTATACTAATTTATCGTATTCTTCGTCCGCAACCGCTTCCAGCCATTCATTGCTCGCTCCGTCGGCAGGTATTTCTACCGCTAAATGCGTAAACCAACTATCCTTACCCGCTCCGTGCCAATGCTTGACGTCAGGTTGTATATACACTACGTCGCCGGGTTTCAATTTTTGCGCAGGTTTATCATATTCCTGATACCACCCCTCTCCGTCAGTGCAAAGCAAAATTTGCCCGCCCTTGCGGTGTATATGCCAATTATTTCTACACCTCGGCTCAAACGTCACGTTGGCGATTTTTACGCCTTGACTCGTCAGCATTTTCAAATAGCTCTTGCCAATAAAGTATTTTGCGTACGCTGCGTTCGGCTCTCCCAGTCCGAAAAGACTGTCGCTACTATTTACCGCATCGTCAGCGTAGACTTCCCTGACCGTAGGAAAAACCGCCCACGCGTTTGGCCATCCCGCATAAAAAGCAACGTGCGTAATAACTTCGACCATCTCTTCTTTGGTGATTCCGTTGTTTTTAGCGTTTTGGATATGCGCCTTGAGCGAAGAGTCGAAAATACCTTTCGTCATAAGCGCCGTAACGGTAATCATACTTCTATCGCGAAGCGAAAGCTTGTCCTCTCTTGACCAAACTTCTCCAAATAGCACGTCGTCGTTAAGTTCGGCGAATTTGGGCGCTAAATCTAGAAGTCTATCTCTTCCCGCCGTTTGTTTTTTCATAATCTACTCTCCTTTTTTGTTCAACATAACTTTTTCTTTTTCAACTATTTCTTTATAGTAAACGTCGATTTTATAATTCAACTTCTCGAGAGCTGCGTTCATTTGCTCGATTTTGGCTTTGAGCTTTTCTCTCTCGTCAATAAGCAACTGCCTGCGAGCGGCTTGCGTTTCGTCGCCTTGATCGTATAGTTTCAAATATTCTACGAGTACGTCTATCGACAAACCCGCGCCTCGCATACAAACTACGAATTCAATATTGGCAATTTCCTGCTCGCCGTAATTCCTTATTCCGTTTTTTCTCGTGACGGGTCTAATAATTCCCACTTTTTCATAATAGCGAAGCGTATCTTGCGATATATTATACTTTTCGCTCACTTCTTTAATCGTCATCTTACCGTTCCTCTTGACCTTTTTTATCATTATCCAACTTGGAGTTGACTCCAAGTCAAGCCTTTTTAGCAACTTTTTACAAAAAAATAGCCGCTCCGTTTAGGAGCGGCTATTTTTGGAGCTACTGGCCAGATTCGAACTGGCGACCTGTTCATTACGAGTGAACTGCTCTACCTACTGAGCCACAGTAGCAAAACAATCAAGATTGCATTTATTATAAACGATTATTTACTAATTGGCAACTTTTTTTATTGACATTTATAAAATTTTTAAAATTCAATCCAACATCTTCGTTATTATTTCTCGCTCAAGCTCAAGTTGTAACCAATCAAATAGTCATTTTGAGCGCAGTCAAAAAATCTCTTAGCTTTTTTAATTGACTTTTATTCATACCCGCGCTGAGTAAAGAATATTTCTACAATAATATTATTCGCTCAGCGCGCTAACAAGTGATTGCTTAGAATTTACTGAATTTGCCAAAAAAAATTTTAAAGACAGTATTGCATTTGCCTTTTGGCTATAGTATAATATAGATGCACAAGCGAGATGCACATTGTACCGCACTCTTGAATAGGGAATCCGGAGTTGGAAATCGGCTGGCGCGCCTTACCTATACGGTTAAAGGATTACAAAAAATTTTCACAGGATACCCACCTGCTACAAAGCGGGTTCAGAATTGCTCTCGGTTGTGTCCCATTAATAATAAATATCCACCGACCCAGTCGGTGGATATTTGCTTATTCTCAAACGTTTGTAGCATTGACATTGAACCGTAATTTTAGGAAATTGAAAAGTTACGATACTTCTATATAATATATCCTAATATTAAGCGTTGATTATACCTTTCTCAAAGAACAGCGTCCTTATATTTTTTTGTCGGGTCTACGACGTTTTGCGAGTCTTTGTAGTATTTCTTTCCGCTATAGTGATAATACGTCACCATATCGTAGGTTTGCGAAAGTACGTTTGATACTCCGATAACTATAAAAATACCGAAGCCTAGCGTAAGCGTTCCTACCGTCAAAGCAAGCAGCAGCGAAGCAAGATAAAATACGAAGTACACGCCTAAAGCGTCTTTAAAGCTCTTGGGCGCCATTTTGAAGTTGGCGATTAAGCTCTCTTTTACCGTCATATTGGATACGACGTAAGCGGGCATCCAACCTGCAAAAAGCGCTTTCCTTATCGCCAAAGCAAGCACAATAACAAAGTATGCGACAATAAGTCCAAAGAAGTTATTCCAAGCTCCCACGAGAAAACCCAGTCCCAAGCTGAAGCTGAAGATCACGACTATCCAAGCGATATACATACCCACGTACGCCAAAGAAAACTTGATAGATTTGCCTACGTTTGCAATGAAGTTGGAGGTAAAGCCGTACTCGCTGTCGGACGACATAAAAGCGTTGAGCGTATCAGTGACGGTAAACATACACATATAGAAATACACGCTGAAGAGGAAGAGCAAGATAATTACTGCGATGATACCGCCCCATATTGCTCCCAAGTGATTTTTCGTCACGTCGCCGACCTGTTTTATCGTCTCAACGAGATTTTGGTATTCGACGGTCATACCGTCGCTAGCTCCTTCTACCCTTTCCGCTCCGCCGAAAACCGACGACAAATAGTCCTTGACCGTATCGCCGATTTGAAGCTCTTTCAAATCGCCCACGTAACCGCTCAGCGTAGGAGCTAGAATAGCGTAGCCGATAATTCCAAAGATAAGCAAGGCAATTAAAATTGCCAGCACGAGCTGATACACCAATGAAAATTTAGAAATCAAAATGCTGAAAGAATCTTTAGTAATCATACTTTCAAGTCCTCCCTTTCAAGTTCCTCCACGTCAAAATATACCACGTAATTCATTACGCTCAAGTACGAAATCATAACCCAATAGAACAGGCAGGAAAAAATCTTCAGCACGTATTTCATATTTTCAAACGGGAACGAAATTATGAGTATTGTCGGAACCATAAGCAAAACCATCATCCACAAAATGCCGAAGAAAATTTTTGCGCTCTTGCTGAAAATCATATATATTGACTGACCTAGCGACTTCAATACCCCGTAGCCTTTCATAGTCATATTAGGCACGCACAAAAGAGTAAGCGAAACGAAGTACAACTCTATCAATATAAAGATAATTGCGAGAATAAGACACGCCGCAAACGTATTATCAAACAACTTTATAGCGGTATATAGAAAAGTCGAAAGCAATATCGCCACCAACTCCAACGATATAAAAATAACTATCGCGTATTTGACTATTGGCAAGAAGTGGTCGTTGAAGTACTCGCCTACGTTCAAAGATTTGCTTTCCGTGCCGTAACGCATTCTTTGCCTATTGTAACCCGAGCTTATGCTGACCGCGACTATAGTCAAAATCAGCGCAAACAGTATCAATACCAGCCTACCCGCGCTCGTGAACCCGTTTAGCTTGGCAAAAATTTCTATAAATGAATTATAAGTATTGTCTTTTCTACCTACGCTGACTATAATTTCCAAGATACTCAACGGCTCTAATAGCAACCCCAAAATAACCGCGGGGATAAACAGCGTAGCCATACTCTTGAGAAAGTTTCTTCTCATATAATCAAGCGTCATCTTTGAATAACTCATTTCTTACCCCTTAAATTACCTCGCTTTTATTGCGTAATTATTTTTGACAAATTCCGTTACCTCATCGGGAGTATTTGCCCTGTAAACCACGTTTTTATTGTTGATATTTTCGTAATCGCCGAAGCCCCAAAGACAAAGTATGCAGTCCATTCCGACCTCTTCCGCCCCGACCACGTCGTAAATAGTATCTCCTACCATTACGCAGTCTTTCGCGTCAATACCGTACTTATCCAGCGCGTACTGCAATACCTGAGTCTTGGTTTCTCTCACGTTGTACACAAGTCCTGAGAGAATTTCTATACTCTCGCGCACTCCAAACCACTCAAGAAGATGATCCGCCTCTTCGTGTTTTTTGCAAGTAGCCACTCCGGTAACGATTCCGTCCATATCGTGACAGCTTTTAAGCATATCGGCAACGCCGTCGTAAAGTTTGCTCTTATAGATAGCCTTTTCTCCCACATAAAGCTCTCTAAAAAACTTAACCGCTTCGTACGCCTTATCCGCCCCGATGTACTTTTCAAAAGTTTCGGAGAGCGGCGGACCGATAAACCTCGAGTACAGCGACTCGTCCACGTCAACGCCGTATTTGTCAAACGTCTTTTTAAGTATATCGCACACGCCGTCGCGCGTATTGCTTATCGTTCCGTCAAAATCAAAAAATATATATTTCATTCGTTTTTTTACCGCTTTTATATTCGTCTTTTATGGCAACCTCAAGTTTGATCGCGCAACCGATTTTACTTAAGGGATATTTCGACTTCATTTCGCCGTTACGCAATCAAACGTTCGCCTGCCAATCGTTTGGTCGAAAGCATTCGCTTACCGATTCTAGACGTGATTTGCTCCGACTTTAATTATTTTGCGTAAGCCGACCGCTTCTATTCTATGCCTTAGCGGCTTACTTGCTCAAAGCATCGATTTCCGTCTTAAGTTTGCGAGCTTTCTCCTGATAGTTTACGAGCTTTTCCTTTTCTTTGTCAATCAACGCTTTTGGCGCTTTTGCCACGAAGCCCTGATTAGAAAGCATTTTGTTGCAGCGCTCGATTTCGCTTACGGCTATATCGTATTCTCCTTGCAATCTGGCGATTTCCTTTTGGACGTCCACAAGATCGCCAAGCGGAACTGCTATCTCGCCGAAATCGCCAAACAGCGATACGATATTCTCGTCAATGCCGCTCTTGCTGTCTACAAACTCAACTTTCTCCACGCTTGCGAGTTTGCAAATATAGTTCACGTCCTTAGTGTTGATAGAACTTGCTACGAAATAAGCCGTTATCTTCTTTGACGGAGCAACGCCCTTTTCGGCTTTCATATTACGAATTGCCTTGACCGCTTCCATAGCTTTAGCGAACTCCGCGCTTTCCTTTGCGTAGTTGTATTTCTTGTTTACGCTCGGCCAATCGGATATAACTATACTCTTTTTCGTCGTAGGCAAACTCTTGTAGATTTCCTCCGTGATAAACGGCACGAACGGATGCATAAGTTTGAGTATATTCTCCAACACGTGGACTAGCACGCTCAAAGTGTTGACTTTCTTATCTTCGCTATCGCCGTAGAGCGCTACCTTGGCAAGTTCTATATACCAATCGCAAAACTCCGACCAAACGAAGTCGTAGAGTTTAGCGGCGGCATTGCCCAATTCATACTTCTCCAAATTGCCGGTTATTTCCCTGATAGCGTTGTTCAATCTAGACAGTATCCACTTATCGGCGTTGGTCAACCTGAACGAACCCATTTCCTTAAGTCTTACGCCCTTGAGGTTTAGCAATACAAAACGGGAAGCGTTCCAAAGCTTATTCATAAAGTTTCTTGAGAACTCAGTCTTTTGGTCGGTGTATTTGGTATCGTTGCCGGGCGCCAAACCTTGAACTAGCGAAAATCTCAAGCTGTCCGCGCCGTAGTTGTCAATAATTTCGAGCGGGTCGATACCGTTGCCGAGCGACTTGCTCATTTTTCTACCCTGCGAATCTCTTACGATTCCGTGGATAAGAACTTCGGGGAAAGGTATTTCGCCCATATGTTCTATACCCGAGAATATCATTCTTGCTACCCAAAAAAATATAATATCGTAAGCCGTAACCAACAAACTGTTGGGATAGAAATACTTCAAATCTTCCGTCTTATCGGGGAAACCCAAAGTCGAGAAAGGCCACAGCGCGCTAGAGAACCACGTATCAAGCACGTCCTCGTCTTGACGGATATGCTTGCCGCCGCACTTAGGACAAACCTCGACCGCAGTCTTTGATACGGTAGTACTGTCGCAATCGTCACAGTAGTACGCAGGTATTCTATGTCCCCACCAAAGCTGACGCGATATACACCAATCTTTGATATTGTCCATCCAGTTGAAATAGACCTTGCTAAATCTTGAAGGAATGAACTCTATTTTCTTTTTCTTAACCGATTCGATAGCGGGTTTTGCCAAAGGCTGCATCTTGACAAACCATTGTTTGCTGACTATCGGCTCTATCGTAGCGTGACAGCGATAGCACTCTCCGACGTTGTGCTTATAGTCCTCTATCTTGACCATATAGCCTTGACTTTGCAAATCTTCGCAAATATATTTTCTTGCTTCAACTCTATCAAGACCTTGATATGCGCCGGCGTTTTCGTTCATAGTTCCGTCGTCGTTCATAACCTTTATAACTTCCAAATTGTGTCTAAGTCCAACTTCGAAGTCGTTGGGGTCGTGAGCGGGAGTGATCTTGACCGCGCCGCTGCCGAAGTCCATTTCTACGTACTCGTCGGCTACTATCGGAATTTGCTTGTTGACTAGCGGAAGAATAAGCGCCTTGCCAATCATATCCGCATATCTTTCGTCTTTTGGATTTACCGCAACCGCAGTATCTCCGAGCATAGTTTCGGGTCTAGTGGTTGCGACAACTATCTCGCCGCTTCCGTCGGCAAGAGGATATCTTATGTTCCAAAGGTGCGAGTCCTGCTCCTTGTACTCTACTTCCGCGTCGCTGATAGCAGTCTTACAGCAAGGACACCAGTTGATAATTCTATCGCCCTTGTAGATCAAACCCTTGTCGTAAAGATTGACGAAAACCTCGTTTACGGCTTTGGAACATTTCTCGTCCATCGTAAACGTTTCTCTTGACCAATCGCAGGACGCGCCCAACTTCTTGAGCTGTTCGACTATACGACCGCCGTACTGTTCTTTCCACGCCCAAGCGCGCTTAAGAAAGCCGTCCCTTCCCACGTCTTTTTTGCTCAAGCCCTCTTCGTTTTTCATCTTCTCAACAATCTTAACTTCCGTTGCAATCGAAGCGTGGTCGGTGCCGGGCAGCCAAAGCGTGCTGTACCCTTGCATTCTCTTAAACCTGACGATTACGTCTTGAATAGTATCGTTGAGAGCGTGACCTATATGTAATTGTCCCGTGATGTTAGGCGGCGGAATAACGATAGTAAACGGGTCTTTCTTAGCGTCGACCTTCGCCTTAAAATACCCCTTTTCCAACCATTCCTTATAGAGCTTGTTTTCAAACGATTTCGGATCGTAAGTCTTTGATATTTCCATATCCTGTTTCCTCTTAATATGTTTACTTAATATATTACTGTTGTCTTTTCTTTGTTATTTGTCCACAACCCTGCGACTTTGATCAAGGTTATATTTTTATTACTTCGCGGAAGTTCTAAATCTTATCAGTTACTTCCGCAAAAAGCGCGCCTCTGTGCGAGCTTGCCTAATATTGCATTTTAATGATTGCCATCAACACTCCGATCAAGACCAACCCAACCGACACGTACTTAAACGACATATACAGCATATCGGTATTTTCAATCTCGCCTTTTGCCTTACGCTTTTTGGAGATTGCGTTTGCGATAGGTTTTGCGCAAAAATTGAGTATAAGTCCTACGACCATTATACAAACTCCCGCAATGACGGCAGGTTGGGAAAACCTCTCGAAGTGGAACGTAAACGCGATAAGTTCAAGTAAATTCACCGATACCCCCTCTCGCCGTTACGCTTGCTCATTCGAGCTCGAATTTTCTTGGCTTTCTTCAGCGGAACTTTCAGCTTTAACTTGCTCGTCGATTGAAGTCAGTTGCTCGACTTTGGGCAAAGGTCTACCGTATCTATCCAAAGTATCGAGTATTCCGCTTGCGCGAACTTCGTTGAGTTTCTTGGTATAAATGACGGTATAGATTGCCGCCGCCACGATTGCAAGTACGCTGGCTATTACCAAAAGCGCGAAGTCTACCCAGTAGATTATCTCGTGCTTGTGAGTAAAGAAAGAAAGAAGTATCGCCGCGAAATATAAGAACGCTCCAGCCTTGCCTACCTTGACGGACTTTTGTTCGACCTGTCTTTTGCTCGCTCTCATCCAGTATTTGGACGTAACTCCCATATAGACTTCCTTGACGATAATTACGATCGCAAAAGCCCAATGCACGTTTTGGCAAATACAAAGCATAAGTATCGCCACGCACTGCAAAAGCTTGTCGGCGATAGGATCTAGAACTTTGCCTATGTCGGACACTTGGTTGAAATGTCTAGCTATATAGCCGTCGCAAATATCCGTGACTTCCGCAAAGAAGAATACGGCAAAACTCGCCCACATATAAGCGTCGGTCTTGAGGAGATAAAACTCCGCCATAAGCCACACGAAAACGGGAATACATATCAACCTGATATACGTCAAAATATTCGGAATGGTAAATAAATCTTCCTTCTTAAATTCCATAATTGCCTCTCAAAAAATTATTATGCAATTTATTATACCATAGTATTTATATAAATGGCAAATATATTTTTATTATATTTATTTACAAACCTAAGCGGCATATTCCCTACGCTTACGTCAACGTTAGTCTTGCGCTATCCTGCAATGAGATATGCTCTTTGAAAATATTTTTCGTTTTACGCCCTCGCCTAGCCGTCTAAAACTCATAATTTACGCCATTTTGATATAATATTGCGTAATTTCAAAAGGTTTTCGCCATTTTGTTACGCTTTTTTGGAAAAATACTTGCGTATTCGTTTTGCGCGCAATAAAATATAGATAACAACTATCGGAGGTTAAACCGTGAATAGAAAAATATACGTATATTTTATTATAGCGACTATAATATGCGCGCTTTTGCTGACGGCCGGTTGCGACAACCCTAATGAAGGAACTCCGAGCGGAGATCAAATATCATCCGGAGCGCAAATATCGTCCGGAGCGCAAACGTTGCCGAGCGGCGAGCAAATCGGCAATATCGTAACCAACGGCGGCAGCGGCAGTAGCGCGGATAGCTCAAGCGAGTACTACGACTTTGACGGATTGGTGTACGCGTTCAATGCGGACGACTCCTCTTATACCGTCAAAGGATTGAAAGACGGCAACGTCAACGCCAAAATCGTTATCCCCTCTTCAATTCAAGGCAAACCTGTAAGAGCTATTGATTCAGCCGCGTTTGAGGACTGCGGCGAATTGACAAGCGTAATTATCCCCTCTAGCGTGAAATATATCGGCGCTTACGCATTCTCGAATTGCGTCAAATTGACGAGTATAGTTGTTCCATCGGGCGTGGAAATCATACGCGATTGCGTATTTAAAAATTGCAAAAGTTTGGAAAGCGTTGAAATTCCCTCTGGCGTAACGGGAATCGGCGTGAAAGCTTTTTACGGCTGCAGCAACCTAAAAGACGCGCAAATTCCTTTAGGCGTCACATCTATAGGTTCGGGAGCTTTCGGTTATTGCGACAGTTTGACGGAGATAGTAATACCAATCGGCGTGACCCGTATCGGCTCGCTGGCTTTCTTCCAATGCGCCGAACTTACTATTTACTGCGAACTTTCAGTTGCTCCAAGCGGTTGGGATGCCACCTGGAACGGAGATTGCTCTATCGTGTGGGAATACGTTTCAAACCGTTAATACAAATCATAATATACTAATTAAACTCAAAAAATGACGGCAGTTGCGCCGTCTTTTTTCTTGCGACGCAGCCGCAAATTTCCACCCTCTCACGGCAAAATCAACGTTTCGAAAACCTCGTCGAGCGATGCGCTTAAAGTCTTTCGTCAATGCGAAATACGTTGCAAATTCTTTAACCCTCAAGGTAAGCGGCTCATATACTGTATTGACCAAATTTAGGAGGTAAAAATGAAAAAAACTATTTCAATCGTGTTGTGCATAGCATTAATTGCCGTCGCTTGCGCGGGTATACTTTGCGGTTGCAGCACGAACGACGAAAACACGATTAAACTAATCGAAGTAACGCATTCCGTTTTCTATGCTCCGCTCTACGTAGCTATAGACGGCGGATATTTTGAAGAGGAAGGCATAAAGATAGATCTTTCCAACGGCGGAGGCGCTGACAAGTGTATGACGTCCTTAATTTCGGGACAGTCGGATATCGGTCTTATGGGCCCCGAAGCCGCTATCTATATCTACAACGAAGGTAGAAGCGACTATCCGGTAATCTTCGCTCAGCTCACCAAAAAGGACGGTTCGTTCCTTATGGCAAAAGCTCCCGACGACAACTTCTCTTGGGCAAGCATTGCCGGCAAAGAAGTAATAGGCGGAAGAGTTGGCGGCGTACCCGCTATGGCTCTTGAATACGCTATCAAGAAAGCGGGACTGACCGACGGCGTAGACTATACGATAAACTATGACGTACAGTACGACCTTATCGGCGCGGCGTTTGAGGGCGGCACGGGCGATTTTTGCACGATGTTCGAACCTGCTGCTTCGGCTATGCAAAGCGCAGGTATAGGCTATAAAGTAGCTTCCGTAGGCGAACAAGCAGGCAATATGCCTTACACCGCGTTTATGGCAACGCAAAGCTATATGAGCAAAAACCCTGAGAAAATGGAGAAATTTACTCGCGCTTTAATCAAGGCTATGGAGTTTGTAAACACTCACAGCGCCAGCGAAATTGCCGAAGTTCTCGCCCCCTCTTTCGTAGGCACCGACGTCGCTACTTTGGCAAACGCAATACAAGCGTACAAGGATATCGACGCATACTGCTCCACTCCGATTATGGATGAAGCTGACTTCGATTTGTTGCAAAGCATAATAGTAGACGCGGGAGTTATGACGAAGAAAGCTGACTTTAGCAAACTCTTTGACGCTACGCTTGCAAACTCAATACTCAATAACTAACATTATGAGGTAAAAATGAATACGATTTTACAAATGCAAAAGGTCTGCTTGACCTACCACACCACCAAAAACGAAACCGAGGCAATCAAAGACTTGAGCGTTGAATGTTATGAGGGCGAACTGTTGGGAATAGTAGGTCCAAGCGGATGCGGAAAGACTACGATACTCTCTTTGCTGTCGGGCATACTTACCCCCTCTTCGGGGCAAGTATTCATAGACGGCAAGAGAGCCGACCCTCACTCGGGGCTGACAGGATATATGTTGCAAAAAGACGAGCTGCTCCCTTGGCGCTCGATTTTGAGCAACGTCCTGATAGGCTTAGAGATAAAAAAGCGCAAAACTCAACAAAAGGTAGAGTACGCGCAAGAGCTTCTTAAAAAATACAATCTATACGAATTTAAAGATTTCTACCCCAACCAACTTTCGGGCGGAATGAAACAAAGGGTTGCATTGATACGAACGCTAGTACTCGAGCCCAAACTTTTGCTTTTGGACGAACCGTTTTCGGCGTTGGATTTCCAAACAAGACTGAACGTAGTCGAAGACGTGTACTCCATACTGCGAAGCGAGGGAAAGAGCGCGGTTTTCGTAACTCACGACATAAGCGAAGCCATATCTATGTGCGACAGGGTCGTAATTCTATCCAACCGTCCAAGCACGGTCAAAGAGGTAGTAGACCTATCGCCGCTCAAGGGTTATACTCCGCTTCGAAGACGAGAACTCCCTATGTTCAGCGAGTACTTTGACAAAATATGGAGCAATATGCAAACTACTAAGGAGAAAAGAAGTAATGAAACACAGGCAACGTAAAACTGCCCCGATCAAGAATTACTCTATCGAGCATATAACGTACTTAAAAAAGCAAAAAAAGAAGAGTATCGTAATAACGTTTTCGCGAATAGGACTGCTGTTGATTTTTCTATTGCTTTGGGAGCTTCTTGCAAGGTTCGAAGTAATAGACAGCTTTATATCCTCCAGTCCGTCGAGAATGGCGGCTTGCTTTGTAGAGTTGGTTAAGGGCGGAGATTTGGCGAAACACGTCGGCATAACGCTGTGGGAAACTGTCGCCAGCTTTTTTATCGCGACTACGCTCGGCACTCTTATAGCCGTGCTTTTGTGGTGGTTTGAGAGCGTAAGAAGGGTCTTAGAGCCTTATATAGTTATCCTCAACGCGCTGCCGAAAATAGCGCTCGGTCCTATCATAATCATTTGGATGGGAACCGACCAACCCGCTATCATAACTATGGCGTTGGCAATCTCGCTTTTCGTGACTATACTCAACACGTTGAGCGGATTTTTAAGCGTGGAAAAGAGCAAACTTATGCTTATGCAAACGCTTGGCGCCAGCAAATGGCAAACGCTGACTAAGCTCGTTTTGCCCTCCAACGTACCCAACATCATCGACGCGCTCAAAATCAACGTCGGTATGTGCTGGGTAGGCACGATTATGGGCGAATACCTGGTATCGCACGCGGGACTGGGATACTTGATAATTTACGGCGGTCAAATTTTCAAACTCGACCTGGTGATGACGAGTACCGTAATACTTTGCTTCTTAGCGGGAGCGATGTACTATCTCGTTGCGCTGCTACAAAAATTCGTCAGCAAAAAACTCAATATCGAATAAAACGACGTCGACCTAGTCGGCTTGAATATATTTGCGGCCTCTCGCGCGAGCGAGGGGTCGTCTTTTATACTTCCGCTTACCGCTTTTGACGTCGTAAATATATACGGCGGTCGGCAGGACGAGCGTAAACGCGGTATACCCCACTCCTATATAGCCTATGATAGGATAGAAACGCGCAACCAAGGTAGAAAAGTCGCATTTGAGCGCAACCAACGCAAACGCGACGAGGAACGCTACGCTAAAAGGCGCGGGAATTTTTATCCGCGAATTCTCTTGACATATCAATTTTGCGCAACCTATAAGCGTTGAGAAAATGGCAAGATAGATTATAAGTCCGCTTACGCTCTTCATATTGCGAGCCTTGGCAAACTCCATTATCGGCATAGAAAAGTTCTTGTAATCAATAGATATGAAATATACAAGCGAAATCGCAAGCGCGAAAAACACGGCTGTAACGCAACTTATGAACAGTACTTGCTTGAGCGAAAAATCATCTTCCTGTTCGGCTATAATATATCCGCCCGTCATAATGTTCATACCGCAATAGCACAATACTTTTATCGGCTGAAAACCGCTCTCGAAAAACGTCGTTCCCTGCGACGAGAGCGCTACCAAAAGCGCCATGATAAGCGGAACAATTACCGCGTTGAATTTTCTCATCACGCTCATCTCGCACGCGCCTAACACGCTGACGAATATTCCCGTCCACAGTCCCGCGTTCTTTATTCCAAAGCAACTGCCGATAATTTCTTCGCAGCCGCTGACCATACACACGAAACTCACGAGCGTGCACAGCCAAAGCAAACTTTTAATTATACCGAATATTATTTTTACGGGGAGTTTGTCGCTGTTTTTCAACCGTCTATAACTCTTTGCCGACAGCAAAAACAGTCCGCAAAGTATACCCATAGCAAGTCCCGCTATTATGCCGCCCAACACGCCGCCGCCCCCGAAATAAAGCATAACTTCCCTGCCGGTGGCAAATCCCGCTCCGATTATCGCGCCGATATATATGAAGGATATTTGAAGACACTTCAAGACTTTCATATTATAGGCTATGCCGCGTTGACCTTATTTATGTTTATCTTTTATTAGTTAGTCGTTGATGGTTATCGCCGTAATTTTAGTAATGATTTTGTTGTACAAATCGCTGTATTTTGGAGAATCCGCTAGCTGCGCGTTATCGCAAAACGCTTCTTTTACATTCTCCAAATCTTGATAATAATTGGGCATACGAATCAACGGCGGACGCGAATTTGCGAAAAGTTCAAGCAAAAATCCGTACATCGCGTAAGCTTTTATATTCGGATATTTCGACCAATCTATCATCGCGTAAATTTTCTTGATTTGAGAATGTATCTTACTCTCGTGTTTTAGGTCGATAAGCCTAATTACGATGTGCGCCGAAAACATTGCTATAGCGTATTTGATTTCGAGATTGTCGCCCTTGAGTTCCGCCGCTAAATTTTTGTGATTCTCTCCGTTGAAAAACACAGTCTTATCTTTGCAGCCCATCATATAATTGGCAAGGCAAATTGCCCTGTTCACTTCGGAGGCGTCCTCACAAGCGGCGAGCCTGTCAATTTCGCTCACTATAGGCGCAAAACCTAGATTATATATCTTATAAAGATTAGGTACTAATTTATCCAAATCTATAACGAAGTTAACCAGCGCGACGTTGAGCGTACGCAAGACTTCCTCGTTTACGCTCTCCTCTTCTTTCAATTCGCCTATTTCTTTCAATTTTGAAGCTACAACTTCCCTGCACTGCTTAGCCAAAGCTTTAGCGTCGACGTCTCCTCCGCTAGCTCTAGAGCCTTCGCAGGTTGCGACCGCTTGAGCAAATATAGCGGGATAAGTCAAATAATAGTTGGCTGCGCTGAAATGTCCGTAAATAGATTTAGCTTTGAGCCAACGCTTTCTAGCGCCGTCAAGATTTCCCACGCGCCCCAACGCTCTTCCTTCCAAGCAAAGTCTTTCGTCGTTTTCGGGCATTTCGCTCAGCGGATTGTTCTTCTCCAGCTCCTGCCAAAAGCCGTAGTCGCCGTATTCTTCCGAATAGTCGAAAAACACTTTCATTTGATTTACATCGTAATTTTGCAGTGACGATATATATCTTCTCAGCTCTTCAAATTCTTGAATTTTGCCTTCCTCTTTCAACGCTATAAGCAGCATCAACATTGCGTCGATATAAATCTTCTCATTGAAAAACGTCTTGCAGTGTTCGTACGCTTTGCCGTATTCTCCTATTTCCGAAAAAGCCATAACGTAAGTTTGTTCGCACAAAAGCGCGGTCGTACGCCTCAACCTCACAAACCTTATAGCGTCAAGCTGCGCGATTGCAAGAAGCGGCTTGCCCTCGCCTAGTAAACGTCTTGCCGCATTGTCTTTCGAAAAAGCGTCGTAATCGTTGTCAAAGAGTTTATAAATCAGTTTTCCTTTATCGTAGTACTCTACCCAACCGTTCTTAAATTCCACTTTTACGCCGTTTGGACGCTCGTCGCTCTCTAGCATAACTTCAGCGAAATCCGTTTGTTCAAAATTGTTGAGAAAGTCTTCCTTGTCCTCTTGCGCCAGCTCTCTGACGGCGTTCAGCACTTCTCCCAAACCGCCTATGTCGGTAATTCTCACGCAACAAAACTGCATCAGCAAAAGCACCTCTTTGTCCGCGCCTTCTTCCAAAAGCAACTGCCTGCAAAGATTAATGGCGAGCGCATAGTCGCCTCTCTCGCAGTAATAGTGAGCAAGGTACTTCTTTCTCAGCCTCATCTCCTGAAAGTCTTTCACGTCTTTGAGCGAAAAGAGAATACGGCGAGCTATAGCTTCGTCTACTCCGTCATACCAAAGCTCTCCGTTCGTATATTCAGTTAGGGTTTGGGGAAACTTAACTCTCATCAAACAACCTTTCTACGTCATCTTTAGTAAATTTGTATTTTGAATTGCAAAACTCGCAACCCACTTCGATACGTCCTTGCGCCTTGACGATATCCAACGCTTCTTTCTTTCCAAGCGTAATCAAAACGTTTTCAATACGTTCTCTCGAGCAGCTGCAAACGTAATCTTCGCAAATATCGGGAAGTCGCGAAATCTCAAAGTGTCCGAAATAAAAGTCAATGATTTCACTGATACTCATACGGGTGAGCAAATCGCCCACGTCGGTGAAATTGCTTACTATATCCTTTAGCACGAAAATTTCTTCTTCCGAGCAGTTTGGCATAGGTTGAACGATAATGCCGCCCGACTTAACGCACTTGCCTCCGTCAATCTTCACGCCGAGCGCGACAGCCGACGGCAGTTGTTCGGAAGCGGTAAAGTAATAAGCGAAATCTTCGTCGATATTGCCGTTGACAAGCCTAGATAGACCGTTGTACGGCTCTTTAAGACCGAAGTCTTTGATAATATTGAGCGCGCCGTCTTTCCCGACTATATCCGAAACGCTTGCCTCCTGACCCGCGCAGGCGACGGGGTTTTCGATATAGCCTCTCACCTTTGCGCCGTAGTCGCCGCAAAGCACCATCTTACCGCCTTTGCCGTTGCCGTCGATAATAATCGTAAGCTTATTGCCCGCTCCCTTGAAGTTGCCGCTCATAAAAGCCGTCATAGTGAGAGCTTTTCCCATAGCAACCGCAACGGGCTTAGAAAATCCGTGAATCTCAATAGCCTTATTGAGCGTATCCGTAGTATCGAGCGCGCTGACAATGGCTTTTCCGCCAAAAAGTATAGCTCTTTTTATCATAAGTAATTACCTCACGTAGGTGTCGCAACAAACAGTATTCGCTTTGATTTTGGGGTGACTTTTCCGTAGGTTTCGCCGTCGAAAGTCAGCGTTTTCCACTCCGCCAGCAAGTTCCTCAATCGCTCTTCGGTATGGACGAACTGCCTGTGACTTTCGCCGATACGTCTATAAGTATCCCCTTGAATTTTCTCGAAAAAATCTAAGTCCATATCCACGAACCCGTCGCCGAGAGCGTTGGACCAAATATAAGTTACGTCGTCGTAGTCCTCGCAAAAGAGATTGTCGGCGATAATTTTCGTAAGTTTGTATTCGGACGATACGTCAAACGCGAAAACCCCGCCGTCTTTCAAATATGACTTAACTCGACTGAAAAAGTCGCTCAGCTTAGAGTCGGGAATATAATTGACCCCGTCGCAAACGCAAGTGAAAAAATCGACTTTATGAGAAAGTTCCAACTGCGCCGCGTCCTGTCTTATCCATTTGACGTCGACTCCGCACTTCTTTGCCTTGACGGTAGCGACGTTGAGCATATCCGCGCTTAAATCTATCCCCGTCATTTTCCGACCGCGTTTGGCAAGAGCAATAGCCGCTTCTCCCGAACCGCAAGCGAGGTCTACTCCTTCGCCTTTAAGCTTGTCTTCGACGAAGTTCAAGTAGCCTTCGTAGTCGAAGTCGCCCATAAGCCTGTCGTAATATTTGGCAAGTATACTGTAAGCCGTCATCTTCTTTTTTTCTTGTTGTACGCCTGTTGTTTTTTCTTAGCTTGATTTTTTGCTCTAGCCTGTTTTTCCTGTTCCTTACGCTTGACCTTAAGATCTTCCTCGTATAGGTATCCTATCGTATTGTCGCAAACGTACTGACTGAACGCAAGCGAAAATACGGCGAAAGCGCTGAAACCTATCATAATCATTACTATCATAAGGAACACGCTTATCAAGTTGACGAAGAACAAAGCCATAACTCCTGAGAAAAACACTACTAGAATAATAGCCGGCCGGAACATAATAAGCGCCAACGAGCAAGTATTTTTGATATACTCGTTCATTTTGAATTTATATAGCACGTACATTCCGTTGCCTATAATCATATATATAGCGCTTGCGAGAGCGAGTATGCCTGTTGCGACTATAAGCACCCACCAACCTGCGTTTGCCGAGCCGTAGAGCGCGTTTTCTTTCAAAATGGCGATAAGCGAGCACGCGAATCCCGTTGCCAAAACGCCCAGCCAAGCGAACGAAATCACGTACTTATACCAATGAGCTTTGATACCTCTAAAGAAGTGTTTCCTTATCTTTATCTTCGCTCCCCAAAGCATATTTCTACAACAATAATAAAGTCCCGAAGCAAACAATCCAAAAAGCAAGCACGTTGGGAAAAGCGTAAGTCCGTAAACTTTCATTCTCACGTCGTAAATTTGCGAAATAGCCAAAGCGGTGTCGTCTTGCACGCCGAAGCCTATACCTATGCCGGTGCTGAAGTTTAGACCCGACAGTATTGCGTTCTCCTCCGTTCGTTGATAATAAAGTACCATAACGATAAGCGGTATGCACGCTATCAGCATAATGATATTGAGAAGAACGAGCTTAGTCATATTCACGGATATGACGCGCATAGCCTCTCTTATTCTTCCCTTATAAAGTATAACTCTTCCCTCAGGCGATAAATCTCTTTTAAGCACGAGATTTTCGGCAAGTTTGTTCGTTGCGCCCATAGTTTCTCCACAAAAATTTTATTCGTTATTAATTATAGACCAATTTTCTTTATTATGCAAGTATTTTTCCCTACGACGCGAAAGCGACCTGCGCAAGACCCGTATAATGTCGATATCAAACCCTACTTTACTTTTAATATGTAAAAATATTTTCGTTTATTTGCTTTACATATTGCCAAAAGTATGGTAGAATACTTCTAAGTTTACAGAGGCGCAAAATATATCAGTATTGGGACAAAAGCGACAAGACGCTCCCTAGAAAGGATATTTTGCCGAAATCATACGTCAATCTTGATGCGGCGTACGGTTGGTTGCTACGGTGAACAACCCTGCAACTGTCACCTTAATATTGAGGTGGAGCACTTAAACTGACAAAATATTTCTTGTCAATTCAAATGCTTTACGACCTCGTAAGGCGTTTTTTATTTGCCTTTGCAAACTTTTACGATGAAAATAAATTTTGAGTATACTCGCTCATTTAAGGAGATATTTATGAAAAAGTACAACGTAGCCGTAGTAGGCGCAACCGGTATGGTAGGCAACAAATTTTTGGAAGTCTTGACGGAAAAGAAACTCCCTGTCGAGAACTATTATCTTTTCGCTTCGGCAAAAAGCGCGGGCAAAGTCGTTGACTTTATGGGCAAACCTCATACGGTTATCGAACTTACGGAAGAAAACGTAAAAGCTCACAAAGTTGATATCGCTCTCTTCAGCGCGGGCGGCTCGACGAGCGCGAAGTTCGCTCCCGTATTCGCAAAGGAAGGCGCGGTAGTTATCGACAACTCCAGTCAATGGAGAATGGATCCGAAAGTTCCGCTCGTAGTTCCCGAAGTTAATCCGCAGGATATCGATTGGAACAACGGCATAATCGCCAACCCCAACTGCTCCACCATTCAAGCAATGGTAGCGCTCAAGCCTTTGTACGACAAGTTTGGAATTAAGAGAATAGTATATAGTACCTATCAAGCGGTAAGCGGCGCGGGCGTAGCCGGCTACAACGATTTGCTTGACGGACTCAAAGCCTTTGTAAACGGCGAAGAGTACGCAACGAAGAAGTTCCCTTACCAAATCGCAAACAACTGTCTTCCCCATATCGACGTATTCCTCGACAACGGTTACACCAAGGAAGAGGAAAAAATGATTAAGGAAACGAAGAAGATTTTGGGCGACGATACCATCAAAGTAACGGCAACGACCGTCAGAGTACCCGTACTCAATTCGCACTCCGAATCTATCAACGTAGAGTTTAAAAAACCTTGCACTAAGGAAGGAATTATTCAAGCGCTTAAGGGTCAGCAAGGCATAATCGTATGCGACGACGTAGCCAACAACGTCTACCCTATGCCTATCGACTCGACGGGTCACGACGAGGTATACGTAGGACGTATCCGTATCGACGACACCGTAGAGAGCGGTTGCAACTTGTGGGTAGTAGCCGACAATATCCGTAAAGGCGCTGCAAGCAACGCGGTACAAATTGCCGAGTATATGATCAAAAACGATAAAATCTAATTTTTAGGAGCAACGCTCCAAAAGGAATAAACGATGTTTGAAGGAACCTTAACCGCCATAATTACCCCGTTCAACGAGCGCGGCGTAGATTATGAGAGTTTTGAAAGATTGATAGAAAGCCAAATATCGGGCGATATCAACGGCTTAGTATTTATCGGCACGACGGGAGAACCCTCTACGATGACCTCAAAAGAAAAGCAGGAACTTCGCGCCTTTGCGCTAAAGAGCGTTAAAGGTAGAGTTCCCGTTATCTTCGGCACGGGTTGCAACTGCACCCAAACCGCAGTGGAAAATTCTATTACCGCTCAGGACGAGGGCGCGGACGGAATACTCGTCGTATCGCCCTACTACAACAAATGCACGCAGCAAGGCTTGATTTTGCATTACAAAGAAATTGCAAAGTATTGCAAATTGCCTATGATTATCTACAACGTTCCGGGTAGAACGGGCGTAAATATACTCCCCGAAACCGTTGGCGAGCTTGCTCAAAGCGTTCCGTCAATCGTAGGCATCAAAGAAGCGTGCGGCAACTTAGAACAAATAGCTAAGACCGCGCAAGCAATAAAAGGAAGCAAACTTCAGCTTATGAGCGGCGACGATAAACTTGCCGTAGACATCGCCAAACTTGGCGGAACTACGCTAATTTCCGTAGCAAGCAACGCTCTTCCCAAGGAGTTTACTCAAATAATGAGTTACGCGAGAGCGGGTAAATTCGACGAAGCGGCAAAACTGTACTCTAAGTACGACAAATTCGTCGACTTGCTCTTTAGCGAAGTAAATCCCATACCTATCAAATACGCTTGCTCGCTTTTAGGACTGTGCAAAGACGTTTTGCGTTTGCCGTTGACTTCTATGAGCAAAGATAAGGCAAAGTTGCTCAAAGAAGAAATGCAACGCTTGGATATCATCTAATTTAGGAGTAATTTATGATCAAAGTTTTAATTTGGGGAATAGGCGGAAGAATGGGCAAGAATATTCTTGAAAGCCTTTCTTCTTTCGACGGCGTAGAAGCCGTAGGCGGCGTTGACAAATTCGCCGACCAAGCGGCGTTTTCCGTACCGGTATTCAAAAGCGGTAAGGACGTAAACGTAAAAGCCGACGTAATAATAGACTTCTCCCGCCCAGACGCGCTTGAAGAAATTCTCGAATACGCGCTGTCCAATAAAGTTGGAATTATGCTTGCGACCACGGGTTACTCCCCCGCTCAACAACAAGCGATAGACGAAGCGTCCAAAAAAATAGCGGTATTCCAATCCAGCAATATGTCGTTGGGCGTAAACTTGCTGATAGAGCTTTGCCGCAAAGCCGCCGACTTTTTAGGCGATAAATTCGCAGTTGAAATAATCGAACAGCACCACGACCAAAAGGTCGATTCTCCGTCGGGCACTGCGCTTTCGATTGCAAACGCAATCAACGAACAGTACGACAACTCTATGCAGTTCGTCTACGGTAGACACGACAAGAATTGCCGCCGTACGAACAAAGAAATCGGCATACACGCCGTAAGAGGCGGAACTATCGTCGGCAAACACGACGTAATGTTTATCGGAAAAGACGAGGTCATTACCCTCGCCCACGAAGCGCAGTCAAGAGGCGTGTTCGCCCAAGGCGCAATAAGAGCGGCAATCTATCTTGCTTCGAAGAAATCGGGAAAATACAATATGCAGGATATGGTAGCCGATATCGTTAACAACGCTTGACTACGAACCGACCGATAATAAAACCGTCGCTTAACAAACAAATCAAGAGGAACGCAAAAGCGTTCCTCTCTTTATATTAAAACGTGTATTCCTCATTTAGAGCAAAATGCCGCAAAATTGAAGAAATCTCAACGTATTAAAGTTTTACTTACTCAACTCTTCCAATGCGCGCTCGTACTCGGCATTCAGTTTTGCGACCGCTTCCCTATTGTCTAGGTGCATTTTCATAAGATCGCAATCGATCACGCTTTTTCCCTTGTAGGTCTTGATAGCAAAATCGCCTACCACTTTGAGCGTTAGCACTTCAAACCAATTAAACTGGCTGGGACTTTTGCAAACGAAAGTTTGACCGTCAATCTCGTATTTGTATTCTATGTAGTATACCGCAACTTTGCCGATCGATTTTTCGGTATCGTAGGATAGAAAAGTAGCGGTAGTAGGCGTACCCAAAGTCAATATTTGCAATTCGCGCTTTACGCTGACTAGGCGGAAAATCGCCGAAGCAGTCAACGCTACGCCTACCGCAACCATGAGCGCGGACACGACGTAACTCGCCGCGCTTTTACTGCTTGCAAAATACCTATAATAGACCAACAACACGATACCCAAGACGATGACCACCGAGCCTATTATACAAGGCTTTATTACGTTTTCTTTAATAGACAGCCTTTTCATTATCAATCCTTGCTGTAAATCAATCTACCGCAGTTGGGACATTCCTCTATTCCCAAACCTACGCTCAGCTTATCGATAATATCGCTTGCGATTTCCATACCGCAACCGCCGCAACTGCACGGCTTGTTGAACGGCACGAAAACCGGTCTTTTCTTATTCGCCTTGACCTTTTTGTATCTTTCCATAAGCGCCGGATTGATATCCTTTTCAAGGTCTTTGAGTTCTTTCATAATAGAACCCGCTTCAACGGATTTCTCCTTTTTTAGATTGTTGAACTCCTCGGAATAAACTCTATAATTCTTAGACGATTTACCCGCTTGTTCATACTCTTTTTTATACTTAGCGTTAGCGTCGCTAAGATCCCTGTTAAGACGGTTGATTTCCTTATCAAGTTCGTCCGCGCGCTGTTCGAGTTTTTCAAGTTGTTTTGCAAAATAGTCGAGCTGTTTTTCGTCCAAATCGGGCAAATCTCCGCCTGCGATTTCCTCTATTTGCTTATTGATTTCTTCGAGAGCGGATAAATTCTTTTTGACGTTCTCCATAGCGGCTTCGGCAGCCTCGTTAAGCCTTGTCAGCGTTTCGTAAGACGTCTTCGTAGCGTTTTGATAAAACAACATCTTCTTTGCGGAATCGCTGTTTTTAAGTTCGTTTTCCAACTTAAAAAGCTTCATATCCACTTCTTGATAATTCAAAATCTTTTCTATACTCATAGTTTACTCCTTTTCCACTTTCGTGGCTATGTTACTTGATATTTTTATAAGGATTGACGTCGGCTTTGGAAATATGCAAAAGACTTGCGTAGTCCTTAAGCCACTCCTTAAAGATATTTATACAAAATATCTCGCTGTCGTAATGTCCAACGTCAATGAGCGAAAGCGAATAGTCTACTACTCGCAGCGTAATCGAAAGCTTACTCTCGCCGCCGACAATGCAGTCTATTGCGTTTTTCTTAGCGTACTCGACGAGTTCTTCGTCCCTCGCTCCCGCGCCCGTACAAAGCGCAACCTTCTTAATTTTCTTGTTTGTATCGCCTACGATCTTAACGTTGTTATCGTCTAAGACGTAAGCGACCTTTTTAGCAAAACTAAGCAAGTCAAGCTCGTCGATTATCCCTTCTCTTGCGCAACCGTCGATGACTTTCACTTCGCGCATACCCAAAAGATTTGCGACGTAATCGTTGAGTCCGCCTGCCGAGCAATCTAAATTGGTATGACAGCTATATAGGTCAACCCCATACTCTTTAGCCCTGTCCAATACGCTTTGCGTATATTCGTCTATCTCGCCGAACACCGCGGGATGATGCGTAACTAGCAGCGAACAGTTTAATTCCTTGCACTCCTCCAGCGTGGCGTAAGTCACGTTTTGCGCGAGCAAAATTCCGCTGACCTCGTTGCGTTCATCGCCGAAATTCAATCCCGCGCTGTCAAATTCAAGCATACTTGAAAGCGACGCGTACTTTTCTATTATTTGCGTAATATCTCTTACTTTCGGCATTTAATCCTCCGTCGACAACTCCAACGCCCTATCTATCTCTCGAGCCGCTTGACTTTTGTCGTCGAGATTTTTAAATCTTTCGCTCTTCTTTCTAAGCATAGCAACGTATCGAACGTAATCTTCGTTTTCAAAAGAGTTCTTCCCGCAATACAGTTCTTTCTCGCTGAGCGTAGATGGTTTTCCGTCGGCAATCGCGACTATTACGTCGTAGAACTTATCGCTTTGTTCAACGATAAAATCTTTGCTGATCGTCAATTCCTTTTCACAAAGGAACTTCCTAAGCTCAACCGTGTTTTTTTGCGCCACGAGAATAAACCTTTTTATTCCGCTAGGGATATTCGTAAGTATCGACGTAATCTCCCTGCCGCCCATTCCTGCGACAACTACGCAGTCTACTTCGTCGTCCGCTATCGGCTTAAGACCGTCGCCGCAACGAAATTGGATATTCTCGACGTTGAGCTCGCTTGCGAGTTTGACCGCTTTGTCCAAAGACTTTGCGGAGATATCGCACGCTATAACGCTCGACACTCGCCCCTCTAATAGAGCTGTTATTGCGACCTTACCGTGGTCGCAACCTATATCGGCAAGGACTTTACCCTCGATATTGTTGACGACGGCGCGCAACCTCTTGTCTAATTTTGGCGCGTTCATTACGGTTTGCCGATATAGTCTTTGAGTTTTTTAGTACGGTTGGGATGGCGCAGCTTCCTCAAAGCCTTCGCTTCGATTTGCCTAATACGCTCTCTTGTTACGTTAAACTCTCTACCGACTTCTTCAAGGGTCTTAGGTCTTGAATCGTCAAGTCCGTATCTCTTTCTTATTACTTCGTTTTCTCTTGGAGTAAGCGTGCTCAACACTTCAAGCAAGTGCTCTTTAAGCATTCTCGTTTCCGCTTTTTCCGCAGGAGAAGCCGAGGTATTGTCCTCTATGAAATCGCCGAGGTGAGAGTCTTCTTCCTCGCCTATAGGCTTTTCAAGCGAAACCGGGTCTTGCGCGATTTTTTGTATCTCGATTACTTTTTCTTCAGTGATACCCATTTTCTCGGCAATCTCGCTGGTTGTGGGTTCTCTACCCAAAGATTGCAAGAGCTGTCTTGACACCCTACCTGTCTTATTTATCGTTTCGACCATATGCACGGGGATACGAATAGTCCTCGCCTGATCGGCAATCGCTCTTGTAATGGACTGCTTTATCCACCAAGTTGCGTAAGTAGAGAACTTAAATCCTTTCGTATAGTCAAACTTTTCAACGGCTTTCATAAGTCCCAAATTGCCTTCCTGAATCAAGTCTAGGAATTGCATACCCCTGCCGACGTATCTCTTTGCAATGGATACGACTAGTCTAAGGTTTGCCTCGCTGAGCCTGTTTTTAGCGGCAACGTCGCCTTCGCTCATTCTTTGAGCGAGTTCTCTTTCCTCGTCAGACTGCAAAAGCGGAACTTGACCTATGTCTTTGAGATACATCTTGACCGAATCGTCGGAAGTAGCGTCTATATTCTCAAACGATATTTCCTTAACGTCGTCGTTATCCTCCTGAATTTCTACGCCCGAATTTTTGAGAATTTCAAAAACTACGCTTGTTTCGTCGGGCAATAGGGCGAGTTTGTCGGTCAGCTTTTCAAATTCCGACATTGTGATGCTCTTATCCCTATAGATTTCCGCGATTCTTAGCGCTTCGCTATTTATCTTTTCGGCGCGTTGGAGATCCTTTTCGTTTTGCTCCTTCTTTTCTTCGTTCATACAACCTCCATCGTATTATCGTATATATAATTTAAAAAAATTATTTAATTGTTATTACAGTCGCTTTAGACTCATTTTTTAAGCTTGTCCTGCGCCAACTGCCCCATCATTATCAATCTTTCAGCCTCGTCCTTTTCGCTGTCGATAGCTTTAGTAAGCTCGCGTTTACGCTTTTTATTGCCGTCCTTGAGTATCTTCCTCAAGCAGTCGTCAAAGTAGACCTTGGCTATATCGTCGCCTATCTTGCTTCCCTCGTCGAGTATCGCCCGCACTTCAGCGTTGCTCTCCTCTTGTGAAATCAGCTCTTCAATCGTATTGTTTCCGCTATCTTTTTTAGCGCGGTACAAATCGTATAGCGCTCTTTGCTTTGAGTCGATAATATACTGCGACAAATCGGTATCGCAACTCGCTCCTTCCACTCCTCCAAACAAGCCGAACAAAACGTACCTGACCGCCCTGTCGAAAGCCGAAGCTCCCAACTTCGCTTGACTTGGTTTGACAACGCTTCCGTTGGTTTCGCTGACTTCCAGTTGGCGTTTTAGCGTTTCCGCGCTTAGTCCCGTGAGTTTAGCTACGTAACCAATATACGCTTCTATCATAGCAGGGTCTTCAAGCGGCTTGATTACCTTCATAGCCTCAACCGCGTACTTACCCTTTTCCTGCGGCGAAGACAGGTCGTAACCGTCGGCCAGTATCGAAAGCTTATGTTCAAACAACGGTTTTGCGTTTACCAAAAGCTTAAGATAACTTTCTTTGCCGTACTTGCGTACGTATTCGTCGGGGTCTAGCTTCTCGGGCAACGATACTACCCTTACTTCCAAGCCTTGATTATAGAGAATATCAAGTCCTCTCATTGTAGCTTTTTGCCCCGCTCCGTCGCCGTCATAACATATAACTACTCGCCCTACGTATCTATGAATCAGTTTCGCTTGCTCTTGAGTAAGCGAAGTTCCCATCGAAGCGACGGCGTTTTTAACTCCGCTTTGGAAGAGCGAGATCACGTCCATATAACCCTCTACGACAATAAGTTCGTTTACGGCGGTTTCCAGCTTTAGCCTTTTGACCGAATGCTGACCGAAAATCTCTTTTGACTTATTGAAGAGAATTGTTTCTCTCGTATTTTTATACTTAGGCAAACTATCGTCAAGCACGCGTCCGCCAAAAGCGACGACTTGCTTTAGATTGTTGATAATGGGCACTATAAGCCTGCCCGCCATAGTATCGACAGCGCCGCCCGACGAATTAACGTCCACAAGCCCCGCTTCTTGCATATTTTCTTTAGAAAAGCCTTTTGCCGAGAGGTGCGCCACGAGTTGATTTCTTCCTATCGAATAACCCAAACCGAATACCGTCGCCGTTTGCATAGAAATTCCGCGCTTTGCAAGATATTCCCTAGCAGGCTTGCCGACTTCGGAAATCAAATTTTGGTGGAAATAACTTGCCGCGTCGCGCATCATCTCGAAGAGCTTGTCCTTATGCTGTTTAAGTCCCGAATTGCTGTCCGAGCGAGAAAAATCAGGCACGGGAACGCGGTACTTATCCGCCAAGATTTTAACCGCTCCCATAAAATCGGTATGTTCGATTTGCTGAACGAAAGAAATAGCGTCGCCGCCTACTGAACAACCAAAGCAATGATAAGATTGCGATTGGTCGAACACGCAAAACGAAGGCGTCTTTTCGTGATGAAAAGGACAGCACGCCCATTTTCGACTACCTTTATCTTGCAGCGTGACGTACGAGGAAATTACCTCGGAAATATCAATCTTAGATTTTAATTTCTCCAGCCACTCGGAAAAAACCTCAGCCATACTACCTCTCTTTTGTTTTCATTATATTATACGTCATAAAATTAGTTTTTCCTAGCTTAATATTGAAAATAATCTTTTTTAAACTTTTTTGAGATAATTAAGCAAGCTTTGCTCATAGTTTTTAATCAATCAAAACGCATTTTACTTCGCTCAGCGTGACGAATTAATTTGTTCCTAAAACCTGACATAATTACACGTTGAGCAAATCTTAACATAGATAGTCAAAAAATAAAATATCCTGTTGGCGGCATCAATAGAATAACTCGCCACCTCTTACGGAGGGAAGGAGAATTTACAATAAGTAAAATAGAGAATTTTTCGTCAAGGCGACATAAAAAACAGCTCCCCGTACTAAACGTACGATAGAGCCAAAAACTGTTGCTACTACCTATTCTCTTCTCCAAACCGTTCGGCGGAAAGATAGATGGTCAAAAAATAAAAAGATAAATTTTTTGTCGAATGACCGCTTGGCGAGCCGAGTCGTACTTGCCGTACGATGAGCGTGAGCCAAGCGGTTAGTCGGCGGAAAAGATACTTTTTAGACTTGACTAGCCTATCTTTCCGCCGAACAAAAAATTATTTACGCAAAGCCTCTTCGACTGCTACCGCGCAAGAAACCGAAGCGCCTACCATCGGGTTGTTACCCATACCGATAAGCCCCATCATCTCTACGTGAGCGGGAACGGAAGACGAACCTGCGAACTGCGCGTCGGAGTGCATTCTTCCCATCGTATCGGTCAAGCCGTAAGAAGCAGGACCTGCGCCCATATTATCCGGATGCAACGTACGACCGGTACCGCCGCCCGAAGCAACTGAGAAATACTTCTTGCCCGTTTCTACGCACTCTTTTTTATACGTGCCGGCTACGGGATGTTGGAAACGCGTAGGATTGGTAGAGTTGCCGGTAATGGAAACGTCTACTTTCTCGTGCTTCATAATAGCAACGCCTTCTACTACGTCGTCAGCGCCGTATACTCTAACCTTGCTTCTCTCGCCGTCGCTGTAAGAAATCGTGTTGACGATATTAAGTTTGCCGGTGAAGTAATCGAGCTTGGTTTGAACGTAGGTAAAACCGTTGATACGGCTGATAATCTTAGCCGCGTCTTTACCAAGTCCGTTGAGAATAACTTGAAGCGGTTGTTTTCTAACCTTGTTTGCTTTCATAGCGATACCGATAGCGCCCTCGGCTGCCGCAAACGATTCGTGACCTGCAAGGAAAGCGAAGCACTTTGTTTCTTCTCTAAGAAGCATTGCCGCGAGATTACCGTGACCAAGTCCGACTTTTCTTTGCTCGGCAACAGAACCGGGAATACAAAAGCTTTGCAAACCTACGCCGATAGCCTCAGCCGCGTCAGCAGCTTTTACGCAACCTTTCTTGATTGCGATAGCGCAACCTACGGTGTACGCCCAAACTGCGTTCTCAAACGCGATAGGTTGAATACCTTTTACGATAGCCTCTACGTCTATACCCTTGTCCGTACAAATTTTCTTTGCTTCTTCGAGGGATTTAATACCGTACTCTGAGAGGCACTTAGTGATCTTATCTATTCTTCTTGAATAACTTTCAAACGTTACTGCCATTTTTTAGTACCTCCTTATTCCTTTCTCGGGTCGATAACTTTTACGGCTTCTTTGAATCTACCGTAGCTGTTGGTGAATTTAACGAGAGCGTCGTTAGCGGACATACCGCCCCTGATAGCTTCCATCATTTTGCCTAGGTTTACAAATTCATAACCGATGACTTGATTATCTTTGTCCAAACCTATATGCGTAACGTAACCCTCAGCCATTTCCAAGTATCTTACGCCCTTAGCGCCCGTAGAATACATAGTGCCGACTTGCGAACGCAAACCTTTACCCAAGTCTTCAAGACCGGCGCCGATAGGCAAACCGTTTTCGGAGAAAGCCGATTGAGTACGACCGTAAACTATTTGCAAGAAGAGTTCCCTCATAGCAGTATTGATAGCGTCGCATACGAGGTCGGTATTGAGCGCCTCAAGTATAGTCTTGCCGGGCAAAACTTCGGCAGCCATAGCCGCTGAGTGGGTCATACCCGAACAACCTATCGTTTCTACCAACGCCTCTTCGATGATACCCTCTTTAACGTTGAGGGTCAATTTGCAAGCTCCTTGTTGGGGCGCGCACCAACCGATACCGTGCGTAAGACCGCTAATATCGGAAATTTGCTTTGACTGCACCCACTTGCCTTCTTCCGGAATAGGCGCAGGACCGTGGTCAGTACCCTTGGCAACCTTGCACATATTCAATACTTCGTGTGAATATTCCATTAGGAAAACCTCCTTAAAATTATAAATTTAATCACCGTTGAAATTATACTACGGCGTTTTACTTGATGTCAAGTTTTTTTACTATCTCTTCAGCCAAAGCCTCCATAGCCGCTAGGCTTTGCGCATCTAGCGAGGATTTAACGCTGACCTTGCTCTCCAATATTTCGTTGTTTTTAAGCTTATCGAGAATTTCTTGCATAAGTTTGTTGGCAAGAGGCGCCCAAGTGCCGTTCTCGATAAAGGCGAAAGTCCTGTTTTGCAGGTTATGCTCGCTTAGTTCGTGCAAAACGGTATGCATAGACGGGAATATCGAAGCGTTGTAAGTCGCGCAAGCAAACACGATATGCGAATACTTAAAGCACTTAGCTATTATTTCCGAAAAATGCGCGGTCGCGGCATTGACCATCGTTATACCCTTAACGCCTTTCTCGTCGAGCATATTCGCAAGTACTTCCGCGGCGTTTTCGGTATTGCCGTGGACCGAGCCGTAGACGATAAGAACGCCTTTCTTTTCGGGAGTATAACTGCTCCACTTTTGATATTTATCAACGATAAATGCTATGTCCTTTCTCCATATCGGACCGTGCAGCGGACATATTCTTGCGATTTCAAGCGAAGAAGCCTTTTTGAGTAGCGCCTGTACCTGTACGCCGTACTTTCCTACGATATTGGTATAGTATCTTCTTGCGTCGTCAAGCCACTCTTCTTCAAAGTTACACTCGTCGGCAAAGATATTGCCGCTCATTGCCCCGAAAGAGCCGAACGCGTCCGCCGAGTAGAGAGTCTTGTCCAAACTATCGTAAGTAACCATCGCTTCCGGCCAGTGCACCATAGGCGCGGTGACGAAAGTAAAGGTATGCTTACCCGTGTTTAGAGTATCACCCTCTTTGACTACGACTTTGCGGCTTTCTATATCAAAATCGAAAAACTGTCCCATCATTGCAAACGTCTTTGCGTTGCCGACGATTTTTACTGACGGATATTTAGCTACTATAGAGCCTATATTCGCGCAGTGGTCAGGTTCCATGTGGTTGACTATCAAATAGTCTAGATTTCTTCCGCCAAGCGCTTTTTCCACGTTTTCCAAAAACTGCAAACTCGCTACGCTGTCTACGGTATCGAGCAAAACCGTCTTTTCGTCAAGCACGAGATAGGAATTGTAACTCACGCCTCGCGACACGGGATAAACGCTTTCAAACAAAGATATTTTTCTATCGTTTACACCCACCCAATAAGCGTCGTTTGAAATCTTCTTAAAACAGTACATAAGCTTCTCCTCCAGCCTTAATAATCGGGCTTTATAATTTTTGTCGAATTTATTTTATCACAATCGCTATTTTAAATCAATGAATTTTTAAAAGCCGGCGAGCATTTCTCCGCTCTATCGCAAGAATAGCCGTATATATTGACAAAATACTTAAATATATATATAATAAAAATATGGAAAACGTTAGACAACATATATGCGACATAGAAAAACTTACTCTTTCTCCCTACGCTACGCTCTCGCAAAATACCAAAGGCAGGCTGCACGAATGCGAGCCTTGTCAAATGAGAAGCGAGTTTCAACGCGACAGGGATAAGATTTTGCACTGCAAATCATTTAGACGATTGAAGCACAAGACGCAAGTATTTCTCTCGCCTGAAGGCGACCATTACCGCACCCGTCTAACGCATACTTTGGAAGTTTCGCAAATAGGTCGCACCATCGCAAGAGCTCTTAGACTCAACGAAGATTTAGTAGAAGCGATAGCTCTCGGTCACGATTTGGGACATACCCCGTTTGGACACGCGGGCGAACGCAAACTCAACGAACTCGTCGACGGCGGTTTTATACATTCCGAGCAAAGCAAACGCGTAGTAGACTTGCTTGAAAACAACGGAAAAGGTCTTAATCTCACCTTTGAAGTAAGGGACGGCATCGCCAATCATAGATACAACGGCAAGCCCGCAACGCTCGAAGGCGAAATCGTCAAATTCGCCGATAGATTCGCGTATATCAACCACGATATAGAGGACGCTATTAGAGGCGGAGTTATAGCCAATCTTGATTTGCCTAAAGACTGCATCGCTACGCTAGGCGAAAGCAAATCCAAGCGTATCAACAACTTGATTTTCGATATGGTAAAGACTAGTTGGGGAAAACCGACTGTAGAGCAATCCGAGGAGTTTAAAAAAGCCACGGAAAAACTTCACTCGTTTATGTTCGAAAGGGTTTATACCAATTCCAAGGCAAAAAGTCAGGAAGCAAAAGCCGTAAAGATAATAGAACTTATTTTTGAATACTATCTCAAAAACGTAGACAAACTTCCCCGCTTCTACCAAACTTTATTAAACGACTATCCGCTGGATAGAGTCGTATGCGACTACATCTCCTCGTTTACGGATAGATACTGCTTGAGGGTCTTTTCCGAACTTTTCGTCCCCGACGGTTGGACTATAATGTAAACTTAATGCGCATTTAATTTTGCAAATTCTCATTGTCAGCCGCACGCTCCTCGTCAGCTGTACGTTCCTCATCCGCTGAACGTACCCCGTAAGGATTTACGTGAATTACGATATGTCTAACCTCTTCGAAAGTAGCTTCTATAACGTCGTGCACTCTTTGCGCGATAGCGTGAGCGTCGACTATATTAAGCGTAGCGTCGACGGCAATTTCCGCCTCAACGTAGACGATAGACCCTGATATTCTAGTCTTTAATAAATCTATGTTTTTTACGTCGCTATCTTCGCTTATGGTCTTATAGATTTTGCCGTAAAGTTCGTCGGAAGCGGCGTGATCGGTAAGCTGTCTAATCACCACTTTAATAATATCGTAAGATACTTTTATAATAAGAGCGGCTATAACGACTGTAGCTATGCCCTCAAGCGCATACACGCCTAGTATAGCGCCGAGTATGCCTATGAAACCTGCAATCGATGAAAAAGCGTCCGAGCGGTGATGCCAAGCGTCGGCTTTCAAAGCTTGCGAATCTAGCCGTTTTGCGTAATGCATAGTATAATGATACATTGCTTCTTTTACGACTATAGAAACTACCGCCGCTATCAAAGCGACGTAAGACGGCGGAACGAACTCTCCTTTCGACGCGTTTATCGCGCTCTTAACGCCGGTATAAACCAAAAGCAGCGCCGTTGAAAAAAGCGTCATAGCCAGCACTATTGAGGCGATACTCTCGAATTTATCGTGACCGTAGTTGTGGTCGTTGTCGGCTTTCTTGACCGCCATTCGCGCGCCGATGAGTACGATAATAGTAGACAAAACGTCGCTTGCCGAATGAACGCCGTCGGAAATCATAGCGTTACTGTTGCCTAAAAAACCCGCTGCGAACTTACCTATCGAAAGCAACACGTTGACGACGATAGTGACCGTAGCGACTTTATTTATAATATGAACGGTGTTTTCTTGAGATACTTTCATTACGTTAAATCAAGGCGTAATCTTCAAGGATTTTCTTAACTTCTCTAAGATACGACTGAACGGGTCTATACTTTTTGATCAAAGCGTTCAAGCCAATCCACATAGCATTAATAATCTTCGCTCTTGAAAGGTCGAAAGAAAAGATCAAACCGTCGAGCATCGTCAAAGTTTCTTCTTTGGCTTCGTCGGAAAGATTGGAGTCTTCGTCGACGATACGCATCATCTTGTTGACGTACGGAACGCACTGATCTTTCAGTCCGTTGTCGATAGGCTTTTCCTCTTCGCCTTCCACAACTTTTTCTTTGTAATCCAAAACTCCCCCAAACGCTCTTGCGTAAGCTACGAGCACGGAGTTGCAAAACGCCTGATAGCACTTGCCGTAATCTTCGGACTTGTAGAATTTACGCAAGAATCTATCTATATCGACGTTGTTGCGGTCGAAGTCAAACAAAAGCGCCGTGACGACCGAAACGACCGCCATAGGGTTTTGCGGTATATTTACGCCGGTATCGCCGAAGAATTTGCTATACTCTTCTTTGAACCTAATCGAGGAATTGCATTTTTCCACGTACTTGTAAAGACAAGGCGTATTGGCGATAAAACGCAGCAAGTTCTTAATAGCGGTAGTTGAGAGAATATAAGTCGACCTTGCCATTTCGTCGCAATAATCTAAAAGTACGTCATACGCTTTTTGCGGAGATAACTCTACCATAATACCTACTTCCAAGTGTGATTTTTCAAGCGAATAACTTTCAAAATAAATATCAAAAGTCTTCGTTCTTTATATTATACTATATTGCTTTAAAAATATCAAGCGTGTAATAAATTAAAAAAAATATCCCAGTCGCTTGAAAAAGACGCGATAATGCTGTATACTAATATAGAAGTTAAATTTACTATTGTAGAAGTCAAACTATAAACAAGGAGCGAGTATGAAATCTATTACTTTGTTACTCAACACTACGGAAAACGTAAAGTCATTCGTAAACGTTATTTCGCAATTTGATTTTGATATGGATTTGAGATGCGGAAGATACGTCGTTGACGCTAAGTCCATTCTCGGCATCTTTTCGTTGGACCTCAACCGTCCGGTCGTTCTCGAAGTACACAGCGACGAGGACTGCGAGGAACTCATTAAAAGTATTGACAAATATATCTATCAATAATATTGTCTATGTTGGAACCCGCTACTCTCAACAAGTTAATACTGCTCTACGCGCTTGACAAAATGGAAGTCGCTCTTCAAGAGGGCGTCATTTTGGATATGGTCACGGAAAACGATTGGCTTGGTTATATGGACTGCAAAATAGCGTTGACCGACCTTATCAAAAACAATATGATTACCAACGTTGCGACCAAAGGTTGCAACCCTAGATACGCCATTACTTCCGACTCAAGAGAAGGGCTAAAGCACTATTTCGTAGAAATCCCCTCTTCGCTTAGAGAAAACATCGCCGAAGTAATCAAACTCAACAAGATAAAATATAGAAAAAAGCAAGACTATTTTTCCGACTATTATAAAAATTCAGACGGCACTTACACCGTCATACTCAAAATAGAAAGCACCAATACCCCGCTTATGGACTTGAAACTCGTCGTTCAAAATCACAACAAAGCAAAGTGGCTTTTCAAAAATTGGAGCGAAAAAGCCTCAAGTTTGTACGAGTTCATTTTGGAAAACCTGATAGAATAGTTTCACCAATCTTCGTGTCTATCGATTTTAATATCGGTATAGAACTCTTTATATTTTCTTTTAAACTTTTCGTTCTCGCTCTCAAACTTTTCGCTTGCGTATAAGTCCTCTTCGTCCATTCCCTCGCAATCCTCGTCGTAAAGCTCGGCAAGTTTCATTTTTTCGTAATTGTTCATTATTTCAAATTTGCCCTCTTCTTCAATTCGTCTAAAGCGTTGTAACCCAGTCTCTTCAATCTAAAGTTTCTCGTCGCCACTTCGACAATAACGGCAACGTTACGACCGGCAAGCACGGGTACGTTTATTTGCGGAAGCGACACGCCTAGCATTTCGCAAGTTAAGTCGGTTATTCCCAATCTATCGTAATCGGCAAGACTGGTAATCTTATCAAGATGTATTACTAGGTTGATGTACTCGCTCTCAAGCACCGCGCCTACGCCGTACATACTTCTCACGTCGATTATGCCAAGACCGCGAACTTCAATAAAGTCCTTTATCTTATCGGGAGCTTTCCCCACGAGTTCGTTACGCACTCTTTTGACTATGACCGCGTCGTCGGCGATAAGTCGGTGACCTCTATTGATAAGCTCTATTGCAGTTTCGCTCTTACCCATACCGCTTGTACCGGTCAAAAGCACGCCCACGCCGTTGATATCCAGCAGCGAGCCGTGTACCATTTCAGTAGGCGCAAGTAAGTTGTCGAGGAAATTGCCCACTTCGTGCATAAGCCAAGTCGTCGTCATTTGCGAGCTTAATATAGGTATATTTCGCTTTTTCGCGACGTCCAATTCCATTTGCGAGGGCAAAATACCGCAAGTATAAATTACGCACGGGATTTGTTTCTCAAAAAGTCTAAGCAACGCTTTTTTCTTATTTTCGTCCGTCAAAGAAGCTAAATAATAGTGTTCGGCGTTGCCGATAACCTGTACGCGGCTGCTTACGAAATAATCCTCAAAACCTGCAAAAAGCAAGCCCGGTCTATTTACAAGCACGGAGCTGAACGTTATGCTCTCGTCCGCCGAGCCGAACAATATTTTTAAGTCGCATTCCTTGCAAAACTCCGAAAGCTTAACGCTCTCTTCTATCGCTTCTCCAGTCCATTCGTCGTAATTTTTCATTATTTCTCTCCGTTTAGACAAAATTCGTATATGACTTTGGCTACTCCGTCTTCGTCGTTGGAAACGGTAATAAAGTCGGCAGCCTCTTTTACTTTAGGCATAGCGTTTTGCATCGCAACCCCAAGTCCCGCGGTTTGGATCATAGCGATATCGTTTTCGCTATCGCCTATCGCAATCGCTTCGTCGGTAGTTATGCCGTACTTATCGCACAGCCATTTGATAGCCAAACCTTTGTTGATTCCTTTCGTGATAATCTCCACCACGCATTGATGCGAACGCATAAACGCAAGCTTGGGGAAAAGTTTACAGCCTTTGTCGACGAACTCTTCGCACAAATCGCTAGTCATAAGCGCCAACACCTTGACAGGCTTGTCCGCGCAGTCTTTCACAAACTGTGACAGCAAAACTTCCGTAGTCTTATAATCGATATTGCAAATCTTTACAAATTCGTCCACGTACGCATTTTTGTCCTGCGAGTGGCAAATATCGTTTATATACACCAACGGCTCATACTTATCCTTTCCCAACGCTTCGATATATTCCAACGCAGCTACCGCTTCTTGCTTATCGAAAAACTGTCCGAATATTTGTTTTTTCGTCTTTATATCAAAAATTCCCGCACCTTGATAGACAATAACGTCGCCGTCAAGCCCCAACTCCTCAAGCTTCGGATAAATCGCCGAAAACAGCCTACCCGTCGATATGACGAACTTTCCGCCCGCCGCCACGAACTTTTTTATCGCTTCTTTATTAACTTGCGAAATCGTGTGGTCGCTCGTGTAAAGCGTTCCGTCAAAATCGCAAAATATAGCTTTGTACTTCATATCTTTTTACCCTATCGCGTATGCAATCTCTAATATTGTGTTAAGTTAAATTTCAATTATATAGTATAATATTTTTGCTAAAATGTAAAGTGATTTTCGCCCGTCGACCGCCCGCCGACTTTCTCTTCTCTCCTCTACGAAAAGCCGCTCTAATTACGGCTACGGCTTTCGTCGCATCCGCTAAGAATGGAAATGATTGAAAATATTTTCCGCCGTTCGCCTGTCGATACCATTGACGAGTACTAGATCGTCTATAGAAGCGCTCTTTATATTCTCCAAGTTCTTGAATGCGTCGAAGAGAGCTTTTATGCGTTTTTCTCCCACCCCGTCGATAGCGAGTAATTTGCTATGCGTTTGACGTTTTTGCCTGAGCTGTCTATGGAACGTTATCGCAAACCTATGCGCCTCGTCTCTTATCCTTTGCAAGACTTTGAGCGCATAACTGTTTCTCGACAAAATCACAGGCTCCGAGCAATTTGGCAAAAAGACCTCTTCTTCTCTCTTTGCAAGACCTATGACCGATATACCGTCGGCTCCTTTGCTTTGCAGTATTTCCACTACGCTGCTCAACTGACCCTTACCGCCGTCAATCACGAGCAAATCGGGAACTTCGGCAAAACTCTCGTCCGCTTTCAACGCTAGCTCGTCCAAGCGTCTAGTTATCGCCTCTTGAAGTCCCGCGAAGTCGTCGTTGCCGAGAGCGTACTTCATCTTGAATTTTCTATAATGCGACCTATCGGGCGCGCCGTTTCGGAATACGACCATAGACGCTACTTTATCCGTACCCTGCACGTGAGATATGTCGTAACACTCTATACGTATAGGCAACTTTTCAAGTCTTAAATATTCTTGCAACTGAATTATAGCTCCGACGGTCATATTGTCCTCTCGCTCCTTGAGCGACAGCGACTTTTCGAGATAATCGGTAGCGTTGTTCAAAGCCATATCCGCAAGCTGTCTTCGCACTCCTTGGTGCGGTACGATGACGTTGACTTTGCTTCCTTTTTTTTGCGTGAGATATTCTCCGAGCAGTTCGCTTTCGTCCACCGCGCTTGCAGCGACAACCTCGTGCGGAATATAATTGACTTTATCGTAGTACGCGAGAATAAAGTTGGAGAGCGTGATCTCGTCGCTCAGCGACAAATCGTTTACTATTTGTTTGTCGCCGCCTACGAGCTTTCCGCCTCTTACGAAGAGCGCGCTTACGACGGTGTTAAGTCCGTTGGACGCGATAGCGAATATATCTATATCGAAGTCTTTAGGTAAAGCGGTAATTTGCCGTCTTACGAGCTTATCGAGAATCTCCAGTTTTCTGCGGTAAAAAATCGCAAGTTCGAAATCCTCGTTTTGCGCCGCGGTTTGCATTTTCTCCTGCAAAAGCGTATAGATTTTTTTATCGTTTCCCGACAAAAAGGATACTACCTCTTGAATTTGTTTGCCGTACTCTTCTTTGGAACAACGCCCCGCGCAAGGAGCCAAACATCTGTCGATGTGATAGTTCAAACAAGGTCGATGCGACTTGGGAAGTTTGGACAAATCGTGATTGCACGAGCGTAGACAAAATGCGCTTTCTACGAGTTCGAGAATATCCTTACTGCTTACCCCTTGCATATAAGGACCGAAGTACTTCGCGCCGTCGTTCTTGAGTTTCCGAACTACTTCGACTTTGGGAAAGTCTTGCTTTAGATTGATTTTGACAAACGGATAAGACTTGTCGTCCTTGAGCAAAATATTGTAAGGCGGCTTGTGTTTTTTGATTAAATTATTTTCCAAGACGAGCGCTTCAATCTCGTTTGCGGTAATTATATAATCAAAGTCGGCTATATGAGAAACGAGCTTAATTGTCTTTTCCGTCTTGTTTGCGGAATTGGCAAAATACTGACTTACCCTGTTTTTTAATCGTTTAGCCTTGCCGACGTATAGTACCTGTCCGCTTTGCGACTTCATTATATATACGCCGCTTTGAAGCGGTAAGTCTTTTAGCTTTTCTCTAATTTTATCCATTGCCGTACGAATTAATTCCCTCAGCTTACAATCTATATCATTATTATAGCATTATAATCGCCCCGCCGCAAGTCATACTTTTGCTTTGGAAGTATTTTCTAGATTGCGCTTTCCACGCCTATTGTGAGGGTTTTTTCCACGCTCGGATTGATTATTCTATAGAATACTATTTTGCCGTATCTCCTACAGCCGACGATTTGATTATCCCTTAGTATCTTCAACTGATGGGAAATCGTCGTTTGGTTGATATTTAGGATATAACTTAAATCGCCCACGCAAAGCTCGAGCGAACACAGCGCGCAAAGTATCTTCAACCGTGTTGAATCTGAAAATATAAAAAAGTAATCCGCCGCGCCTCTCAATATCCCGTTGGGCGGCAGGCAGTCGCGCACGTATTTTTCTTGCTGTTCGCTGACGGTAAGACATATCATAAGAAAATCTCCTAAGTTGATACTTATTTATAGCTTTTATTATACGACGGTAACGTTTTTGTTTTTTTAGACATATTGTAAAATGATAAGGCTTTTTGACAAAAAGGAGGTCATTTTTATGAATAGTAATTGTACGAGTCTTTTGCTCTTGGTTGCGCTGCTCAGTTTCAACAACTCGGGATGCGGATGCAACTCTTGTAACTCCTGCGGTTGCGACGGATGTAACAACTGCGGCTGCAACAACTGCAATAGCTGTAACGGTTGCTCCAGTTGCGGAGGCAACTTCGGCAACGCGGGAATGCTTTGCCTGCTTCTTGCGTTCCTAAGCGGTCTTAACAACAACGGCAGCTTAACCGCTTAAGCCGCCGAAGAAAGTAGACTTCGTCCGCAGGTCAAGAAAAAATGCGTAACTTCTCCGTTACGCATTTTTCTTACTCGTTTTCAAAAATTATCAAGAGATTCTCTTACCGTTATTCTTACCGATAACTTTCGTTATCTTACGGTATGATTATTTATCTTTACCGAATTTACCGCTCTTCTTAATCTTTTTGATTTGCGGATACTGACTTTCGGACAGGCTGTCCTCAAACTCTTTGAGCAGCTTCATTTGCTTAGCCGTGAGATTCTTAGGCGTTTCGACCTTGACGATCACGTACAAATCTCCGTACGTTTCTTTTTGCAAAACTTTCATTCCGTAGCCCTTGAGTCTTATCTTCGTACCCGATTGAGTACACTCGGGAATTTTGCACTTAGCTTCGCCCTTGAGCGTATCAAGCACGATTTCGCTTCCGCAAGCCGCCTCATAGAAGCCTATCGCCAAATCCAAATATAAGTCGTTGCCTACGCGCCTGTACTTTTGACTAGCCGACACGCCGACCGCCATAACGAGATTACCTCTCGCTCCGCCGTTTCTTCCGCAGTGTCCTTCGTTGCGTACGGTCATCGTAACGCCGTTGTCCACGCCCGCAGGGATATTTACTTTGATATTCGCTTCTTTTCTTGCAAAGCCGTTGCCCTTACAAACAGCGCACTTCTCGTCTATTATCTTACCTTTGCCGCCGCAGTTGCTACATACGGCTTGAACTACCTGTTGTCCGAAAATAGACTGTTGAGTTTTTTGCACTACGCCGCTACCGTTACAGTATGTACACGTCCTGATAGAGTGAGCGTCCTTTGCTCCGCTTCCGCCGCAAGTCGCGCATACTTCTTCGCGATTAAGACGCAAAGTCTTGCTTACGCCCGAATACGCCTCTTCAAAAGTAAGGTTTATCTTGACGTGTATATCCTCGCCTTGACGGGGCGCGTTGGGATTTCTCTTAGTTCCAAAGCCGTTGCCCGCTCCGCCGCCAAAGAATGACGATAGAATATCTTCAAAGCCGCTGAAGCCGCCGCCTTCGCCTCTAGCTCCGCCGCCAAAGCCGTGTTGCGGACCGTCCTCGCTACCGTACTGGTCATAGTTGGCGCGCTTTTGTTGATTGGTCAACACTTCGTAAGCGTGATTGATTTCTTTGAACTTAGCGTCCGCGTTTTTCTTTTCGCTATCGCTAGCCGTAGCGAACCTGTCAGGGTGATACTGAATAGCCAACTTTCGATAGGCTTTCTTGATTTCTTCCTCGGTTGCGCCCTTAGATACGCCTAATATTTCATATAAATCCTTTGCCATAAAATACCTTTTACAAACTCTTTTTCGTTATACCCGTTTTTACCCTATGCCGCATTCGTTTTGTTCGACTACGGCATAGGGCTTACGCTGATTTCAAATATTTAATTAATTATTATCAATAATTATGTCGTCGGGATTTACTCCGTCGCCGTCGCCGTTAGGATTAGCTGCCTGAGCTTCTTCTTGAGCGGCTTGATAAAGTCTAGTGAAGATAGGACCGTTAGCGTTGGAGAGCGTTTCTATAATAGCTCTTACAGCGTCCGCGTCAGCTGCTTCGGCGATGTCGGCTTTAGCCTTAGCAAGCGACTCTTCGAGGGTCTTCTTCTCCTCGTCGGTCAACTTGTCTTTGCTCTCTTCCATAGCCTTTTCGGTTGCGTAAATCATTTGATCGGCGTCGTTCTTCGCGTCTACCATATCCTTACGCTTCTTATCCTCTTCGGCGTACTTCTCGGCTTCTCTAACAGCCGCTTCGATTTGATCGTCGGAAAGGTTGGTAGAAGAAGTGATCGTAACCGACTGCTTCTTGCCCGTACCCTTGTCTACCGCGGTAACGTTTACGATACCGTTAGCGTCGATATCGAAAGTAACTTCTATTTGCGGAATACCTCTAGGAGCCGGCGGAATACCGTCAAGTTGGAATCTTCCGAGTTCTTTGTTGTCGTTTGCCATAGGTCTTTCGCCTTGCAAAACTCTTATATCAACTGCGGTTTGGTTGTTGGTTGCAGTCGAGAAAACTTGAGATTTAGACGTAGGTATCGTTGTATTTCTATCGATGAGCTTGGTAAATACTCCGCCCATAGTTTCGATACCGAGCGACAACGGAGTTACGTCAAGGAGCACTACGTCTTTAACGTCGCCTGCAAGTACGCCGCCTTGAATTGCAGCGCCGAGAGCTACGCATTCGTCAGGGTTGATACCCTTAAACGGCTCTTTGCCCGTTACGCTTCTTACCGCGTCAACGACTGCCGGTATTCTCGTCGAACCGCCTACGAGTATGATCTTGGAAAGATCGTCGGCGGAAAGTTTAGCGTCGGCAAGCGCTTTCTTGAGCGGTACCATAGTCCTAGATACCAAATCGCTTGTCAAAGCGTCGAATTTAGCCTTGGTAAGTTCCATATCGATATGCTTAGGAACGCCGTCAACCATAGTGATATACGGAATATTAATAGCCGTCTTGGTCATACCCGAAAGCTCGATTTTAGCTTTCTCGGCAGCCTCTTTAATTCTTTGCATAGTAGCGTTGTCCTTAGCAAGGTCGATGCCCTCTTTAGACTTGAAGTCCTCTACTATATAATCCATAATCTTTTTATCGAAGTCGTCGCCGCCTAGCATATTGTCGCCGCTCGTTGCAAGAACTTCGAAAACGCCGTCCTCAATTTCCAATATGGATACGTCGAACGTACCGCCGCCGAGGTCGTAGATCAAAACTTTTTGACCTTTGCTGTTACCCTTGTCAAGACCGTACGCAAGGGCTGCAGCCGTAGGCTCGTTGATAATTCTCAAAACTTCAAGACCTGCAATCTTACCTGCGTCTTTAGTAGCCTGTCTTTGCGAGTCGGTAAAGTAAGCGGGAACGGTGATTACGGCTTGCGTAACCTTTTCTCCGATAAACGCTTCAGCGTCCTGCTTAAGCTTTGTCAAAATCATTGCGCTGATTTCTTGCGGGCTGTAAGACTTATTTCCGATAGTCACTTTATAATTACTACCCATATGTCTTTTGATTGACGAAACGGTTCTGTTTGCGTTTGCGACTGCCTGTCTTTTAGCAACTTGACCAACCAATCTTTCGCCTTCTTTGGTAAAGCCTACTACCGACGGCGTAGTTCTTGCGCCTTCAGGATTAGGAATGACCATAGCTTCGCCACCTTCCATAATGGCTACGCAAGAGTTTGTAGTACCCAAATCGATACCGATAATCTTACTCATTGTTCTATATCTCCTTTCAAACTAATTTCTTATTTATTTTCGCCTAGACGGCGTTTTTTACGTTGTATTTTCAAATCAAACTGCGTTTTATTCCGCTACGACTACCATAGGATGACGGAGAATTTTGCCGTCGCGCTGATAGCCTTTCTTGACAACTTCCACTATCTTGCCGGAGTTTTCGTCGTCTTGTCTTTGCATAACCGCCTCGTGTTTATTGGGGTCGAACTCTTCGCCGATAGGATCGAATTCGCTTACGCCGAACTTATCCAAAGCGGTCACAAACGCGTTTTTGACAAGCTCGATACCCTTGCGCTGTTCCTCGTCCTTTTGCGCGTTTATCGCCATATCAAGATAATCAATAACCGGAAGAATCTCCACTATCACGTCGCTCACTCCGCTCGTATACATCAAAGACGCGGTAGCGGCGTTACGTTTTTTGAAGTTTTCAAAATCAGCTTGCAATCTTATGTATTGCGCGTTAAGAGTTGCAAACTTCTCGTCTTCTTCGCCCGACGCCTTATCGCCTTCATTAATTTGCGGTTGAAACTCGAGTACCTCTTCTTCGTTATTTACTTTTTGCTTTTTTGACATTATTTTCCTCCGATTCAATCGTCTAGATTGTCTATTATTTTACCAAGTAGTTTTAATACGCTAAGCACTTTTTTATAGTCCATCCTCTCAGGTCCTATAACGCCGAGTTGTCCGACTTCTTTGCCCTTCACGTGATATTTAGCGCTCACAAGCGCCATATTGTTTAGACCTTCGCCGTCCTCGGCTCCTATCTTTACGGAAAACTCTATATCTCCGTCGTCTTTCATAAGCGCTTTCAACTTATCTTTCTTGCCGACTATGGTCATAAAGTTTTTGACGTTGTCGTAGTTTTTGGACTCGGGATATTCAAATATCTTGTCCTCGCCCTCAACGAAAAGCTGACCGTCGCGGCTCTTCTTATACTCGCTCAACAAATCTATTACGTTGTCGAATATTTGCTTAAACTCTTCAAGTTCCGCGTCCAAATCGACTTGAGAATTGATTATTTGCGAGAGCGTCTTTCCTGCGAAAGACTTCGCGAGCAATCCGTTTGCCACTTCCACGTAGTTGGCTTCTATCTTCGGCAGCTTTATCTCTTTGTCCTTGATTACTCCGCTGTCGGTGATGATCAACACCAACGCCGTCCCGTCGAACATATCCAAAAGCTTTATGTCCTTTATCGTCAACGTGTCGCTGTTGGCAATCATAAGCATCGAGGTATAATTGGTTACGTCGCTGACGATTTTCGCTCCGTCTTTGACCATTTCCACCACGCTATCGTACTTTTTCGATATGCTATCTTTGAGCTGTTCGATATCGATAATATCGTCCTCGACGAAGTTTTCGACGTAGTACCTATACGCCTTTGACGAAGGAACTCTACCCGCGCTTACGTGAGGCTTAATCAAGTATCCCATCTCCTCTAAGTGCGAAAGCTCGCTCCTTATCGTAGCCGTAGATACTCCGGGCAAATACTGTTTTTGTATGTCGGCGGAAGAAATAGGCTCCACGCTAGTGATATACCTGTCCACCAACGCCTGCAAAACTTTTTTCTTTCTTTCCGTGAGCTTTTCGTCCATTTATCCCCCGTTAGCACTCGCCCGAACCGCCTGTTAGCACTCGCCTCGGTCGACTGCTAAATCTATTATACTACATTATATCCAAAAGTCAATAACTTTAATAGAATTTTTTTATTAAATATTATATATTTAACAATAATAATAATAAAACGGCTGTTTGGACGCCGCCTCCATAAAATACAAAAAAGAGTTGCAAGCAACTCTTTTTACTTTTTACAAACATACGAAAGATATTATTTGATTTTAGGTCTTTTCTTCGTTCCGTACTTTTTCTTAGCCGAATAATCGGCTATAGCGGCTATCAAGAGCAAGACTATAATTACCGCGGGAATAATCAAAGCGTAATACAACACGCCGCTTATAGACTTCATCTGCTCTTCCTGAGCGGGGATATAGGAGATATAGTCAAGGTTGATAATATCGTCCTTGCTAGCCGGCATAACCTTGACGGAATGTTCGGCGTTGGTATCGAAATCTATTGCAAACAGCAGCTGATCGGTCAAAGTCGAATCGCTCTCCAAATCCACCGTCGAGTGATACTTTCCGTCGACGTAGACGTCCATACTTCCGTAGATACTATCCATTACGCCATAGATACAAATTTGACGGCAAATAGCGGAAAATGCGTAGATAGAACTGTTGTTTACGCTTTGGCTGATACTTCCGTTTATGCTCACGTATTCGCCAACGTCCGTCCAACCTCCCATATACGAGAGCATAGACGAGGTATTGGGCACTATCGTACTCTCCTCAAAATACTGTCCAAGCTTCATATCGTTGATATTGCAATAGAAGTTCTCGTCCGAGTAGACAATTATTTTGAAATATTTATAGATACAGCTTGCAAACATCATATAGTTGTCGCCGCTGTCAAGCGTATTGTCGCTTAGCGTGAGCGCGGTTTGCTCGGCAAAATATTCGGTGTTGGAAGCGATTATCGAAACCTTTGCTCCATACGTTTCGCTTCTCACGTTGAGCATAACGTACTCAAGTCGGATCGCCTCTTCGAAGCCTAGCACAAACTCGTAGCTATTCGTCAACTGCGCCGCGCTGTAAAAACTGCTCGTAGCGGTAATCGTATCGAAAGCAAGATCTATGCCCTTGCCGACTACCGACTTGGGATAGCTGATGAAATTGGTCGTTTGGAGTTTGTAAGTCTGATAGAACGCCTCTTTGGTAGCGTAACCCGCGGGATACATTATCGGAGGAACGAATTTCAAAATATCGTCCTTATCCAAGCCTTTGTAGATTAGATAGTTCATATCTATTACGTCAATATCCAAATCGTTGTCGTCGTTTTCTTCATCCTCGATGAATTTGATACCCAAAGCGGCGTCGGCTTCGCCTTTCGGCGAAAGCAAATACATCTTAAAATCGTATATCTTGTTTTCGTCCAAGTCGAGAAGCGCCGACTGATAGCGCGTAAATTCCTGAACGGGAATAGGGCTGTTGAACATCGACATCATATATTGTGACACGCCAAACTCTACCCTGCAAAGTCCGTGATTTCTCAAGTATATTCTATATTTACCGGTTTGCGGCACTTTAATACAGCCTTCCGTAACCGTCAAAACGTAAACTTTGGGATCGACCTCGGTATCAATCTCAACGCCCGCAAACTCCGTGCTGCCCACGTAGTCGGGCGTTCTCTTAGAGTAAGCCGATATAGCTTCGTCCAAAGCCGTAGTAGTGTTGTCGAATGTCCAATTATCGTAGACCTTGTAGGTCGCGACCGTTATCAATACGTTCAATTTTCCGTAGAGAGTAGTCCTGACTTCTCCGTTCCTCAACTGGATTCGGAATTCGTCCGTCAATCTATTCGCGCTGGGAGTGTAATAATAAACGCCGTCTACTACCGACCAAAGCGAGCTGTTGCCGTCAACGCTGACGATATCCCAACCGTCGTCCATAGAAACGATATTGTTTTCAAAGTCAAATACGGATTTCTCGCCCATAGGAACGGTATAACCCATATTGTAAGAGTCGGTATTGCTTACCGTAAACCTCGTTTGCACAGGAATATACATTGCGTTGCCCGACATAGCCGTTTTTGCCTGCTGAGAGAGCTTGCGTCCAAACGCTTCGCAATACAAACTTACGTCGGCGTCCAACTCTTCGCTTATCATCAAAGCGATCGTATCGTTTGACGGCGGTCCGCTTGCAACGAGCTTTCCGTATGCGGTAATGATGTTAATAGTCTTTTCTAGACCGAAGCTATGCATAATATTAATGAAGAACGCGCGCATAACGTCTATTTCGTACGTTGCCGCTCTTTCGGGTAGCGGAATTTCCAAAAGCTCCATCGTCCTTTTCAGGCAGGTGTAAGGATTGACTAGCCATTGCCATTCCCCGTCCTCCACGTCGCTCAACTGCGTCATAATAACGCTGTCGATACTGCAAAGAATGTCCACTATCATAGTATCGGAAGCCGCTTGAGAGAAGTTATCGGAAATACTTACCTTATGCTCGCAAATAGCGTAAAGCAAATCCCACGCCGCGCCTTGAAGAAGATTTTCGTATTTAAGCACGCTGTCAAAGTAATACTTGTCCACGAGCACGGACATTTTATCCGCGTCGTATTTCATACGTGTTCCGAAGTTGCCGAAAATAACGGCTGAATTATATTCTACGCTGTTTGACGGAATACCCAAAGTTTCGTTGAGGAAAGAAAGCGCCGATTCCCACCACAGCAGCGAATCGTAAAGGTCGTCTTTGATAACGCACGCGCCCTCGCTGTCGTAAAGAACGTCTTGAGGAATATAAAACCTTGCGTCCACGCAATCTATCACGGCGTAATTGCCGCCGCCGATTTCGATTTGGTTCAAGCTATCTCTGCCAAGACGGTAGTACGGCATAACTATACCGCCCTCTATTCTCATATTAAACGAATTTGACGCAGTCGCTTGCGAGGCAGTAATTTCCGGCACGATAATTTCCACTACTCCGCCGCTCGGAGCGTCGACCAAAGTCCTCGCCGTTGTGATTTGCTTGATAATTTTTTCGCCGCTTGCAATGTTATTAACTACTACGCTATAGCCGTATTCCGCCCTCGTAGTCGTAACGTCAATAGTGAGAGTTTCGCCCGCAGGCAAATATAAACCTGTAATATGATAGCCGCTCAATCTGGAGTCGACGTTGAGTTTTGCGCGCACTCTAGGCTCGTCCAAATACTCGACGGCGCCGGTGGGAGCTGATTGAGAATCAAGCACGACGATACCGTCGCCAAAGCGCGATACTACGCCGTCTTCCGTCTTAACGTCGTTTTCGACCTTAGAACACGCCGCGAAGCATACGCAAAAAGCAACCGCGATTATCGTCAATATCAAAATGAGTTTTGCTCTCTTCATTACAACTCCTTCTATATTTTTGACAACTATTCATAGTAATTTTACTACAAAATCTATAAAATGACAATTAAATTTATATTAAAGTTGCGCGCTTTTATTGGAAAACTCCAAAAATGCAATTCTCACCTAGAGCGTAGCCGAAGCGTTTCCGCCTTATAAAAAAAATGACGCAAGGAACGCAGCCGCGCTCCTTGCGATTTTGTTTTATACTTAACTGGCTATGAAATTTTATTTTCTAGACTTATCAAGCGATCAATAATCAAGCTCTATGCAGCCAAGATTCCCCGCTCTCCTTTTGTAAAGAACGTTGACCTTCCCCGTCTTGTTGTTGAGGAAGATATGGAAATCGTGGTCGATAAGTTCCATATCCTCAACGGCTTCGTCAATGTCAATCTTTTTAAGCGCCATAGATTTGGTACGAATGACTTGAGGAGTTTTTTCTTCCGTTTGCGGATACATACTAACTTCGTCAAGCGCATTCTTTTTGAGCTTTGAGAGTTTGGTCCGATATTTACGTATTTGACCTTCGATTTTAGGCAAAGCTATATCGATATTATTAAACATATTATCCGAAGATACTTCGCTTCTTACCATATTACTTCCGAAGAAAATCGTAACTTCCATCGAGTATTTGTTTTTACCGCCTGTTTCTTTAAGGAAAATCTTTGCGACGGCGTCGTCCTCAAAGTATCGGGAAAACTTTTCCATCTTTTTATTGATAATGTCTTCAAGACGGTCGGTAAGTTTGTAGTTTCTCGCAATTATTTCTAATTTCATATAATTGCCTCCTTAATTATATATTTTTTCGGAAAGCCAAAAACCTTCCTAAACTTAAAATCAAAAACTTAATTCAACGTAAAAGATTACTTATCTTCGCTTATATTATAACACACTTTTCAACTAAATAAAAGACGGTTTTGAAAATTTAATCCAATATTTATATACGTCGGACAAACTATCTAGTCAAGCCGATTAATAAGCTGAAAATACGACGAATGGGAACGCAATCGCGTCCCCATTGTTTTATTCGTTTTACAAATACGCTTGACTGAATATTAATTATTCTCCGTCCTTATTATCTTCCGCGCCGACAGTTTTAGTTTCAGCTTCGGCTTTACTCTCATTGACCAACGCGAACGTCAACGCGCCGTCTTTCTCGTCGATATTTATACGGTTACCTATTTCAAACTCGCCTTTGAGTATCCTCTCGCTGAGTTCGTCCTCAACCATTCTTTGAAGCGCGCGTCTTAGCGGTCTAGCTCCGTACTCTTTATTTGCGCCCTTCTCCACGATAAGTTTTTGAGCGTTCTCGCTTACGTTGATATGGATATCCTTTTCGTCAAGCCTCTTCTCAAGCGACTGAACCATAATGGAAATGATTTTGGACATATCTTTATCTTCAAGCGGACGGAATATGATTATATCGTCTATACGGTTGATAAACTCAGGCTTTAGCGTATTCTTCAACGCTTGCATTTGCTTCTCTCGCATATCCTCATAACTATCGCCGTCGGAAGCTCCGAAGCCAAGCGCAGGCATCGCTTTGATTTCGCTTGCGCCGATGTTGGACGTCATTATGATTATCGTATTCTTGAAGTCCACCTTCCTGCCGTGCGAATCGGTGAGAACGCCGTCGTCAAGTATTTGCAAGAGTATGTTGAATACTTCGGGGTGCGCCTTTTCTATTTCGTCAAACAATACTACTGAGTACGGCTTTCTTCTAACTTTTTCAGTCAGCTGTCCGCCCTCTTCGAAACCTACGTAACCTGGCGCCGAACCTATAAGTTTGGATACGCTTACTTTATCCATAAACTCGGACATATCCACTCTTATCATAAGATTTTCGTCGCCGAAGATTGCTTCCGCAAGCGCTTTTGAAAGTTCCGTCTTACCAACGCCCGTAGGACCTAGGAAGATGAACGAACCTATCGGTCTTTTTGGATCTTTAATGCCCACTCTCGCCCTTCTGACCGCTCTCGAAATTGCCTCGACCGCCTCGTCTTGACCGACTACCCTCTTCTTAAGAATCTCTTCCATTCCTAGAAGCTTTTCGCTTTCCGTTTGAGTGAGTTTGGTTACGGGTATCTTCGTCCAAGACGATACGATATTCGCGATATCCGTTTCGTCGATAGAAAGATTTTCCTGCATCTTTTCCTGAGTCCATTCTTTCCTCATTTGATTGAGCTTTTGCTCGTCGGCTTTGAGCTGCACTTCAAGTTCGTTAGCCTTATCGAAAGCTCTCATTTTTACGTAGCTGTCAATAGCGTCGTTGAGCTTTTGTATATTTTTCTCAAGTTCCTTGATATGCTCGGGCAAAACGGTGCCGTTTATTCTCTTCCTTGACGAAGCTTCGTCAATAAGGTCGATAGCTTTGTCAGGCAAAAATCTGTCGTTGATATATCTATCGCTCATCACTGCGGCGGCGACGATAGCGCTCTCTTCTATCTTAACGCCGTGATGCTCTTCGTACTTGCTCTTAAGTCCGTGAAGAATGGTGATAGTATCGTTTACCGACGGCGGGTCTACGGCAACGGTTTGGAATCTTCTCTCCAACGCGCTGTCCTTTTCAAAGTATTTTCTATACTCGTCCAAAGTCGTAGCTCCGATAGTTTGAAGTTCGCCTCTCGCCAGTTGCGGTTTGAGTATGTTAGCCGCGTCCATACTTCCCTCGGTGCTGCCCGCGCCGACAATGGTATGAATTTCGTCTATAAAGAGTATCGTATCGCCTCTTTCGTTGAGAGTTTGAATAGCCTTTTTGAGCCTCTCTTCAAATTCGCCCCTATACTTAGTACCCGCAAGCAAGCTTGCCATATCGAGTGAGAAAACTCTCTTGTTCTTTAGAATTTCGGGGACTTTGCCTTCTACTATAGCTTGAGCCAATCCCTCGACGACAGCGCTCTTACCTACGCCAGGTTCGCCTATAAGAATAGGGTTGTTTTTCTTTCTTCTCGAAAGAATTTCAATAATTCTATTTATTTCGCTATCTCTTCCGATAACGGGATCGAGCTTTCCGTCCTTAGCCTTTTGGGTCAAGTCCTCGCCAAGTCCCGTCAAAGCGTCGGAATCGTCTTCCTCGTCCTCTTCGACGTAATATTTCGCTCCTCCGGAAACTCCCGCGCCCGAAGAGGATTTTGCCTCGCCGTTTTTGGTAGCCAAGCTTCTAAGAATACGCTCGGCTTCCCTGCTTATTCTAACGCCGTCCACTCCAAAGTAGCTCAGGTTCTTGCAAGCGTAAGAGCTCTTATCGTCAAGGCAAGAGCTTAAAAGAGCCAAGGACTTAACTTCCTTATAACCGCACTCCAAACTCAACTGCTTAGCCTTGTCCAACGCCGAAACCATTCTATTAGAGTAGCTGACTTCGCTGTGAATTTCTCCGTCGCTGCGCACCAAAAAATTCACGATACTGTCGCCTATTCCGTACTCGGCGAGCAGCCTGCCCGCCATAGTATCGGGATTGAGCGTCATCGCGCAAAGCACGTGTTCGGTGCCGATAAGTCCGCCGCTGCGGACCGCAATCTTCTTTGCCGTTTCCATTATGTTTTCGCATTCGTTGTCATATCTATACATACTTTCACCTCAAAATCGTTTTCTTAAAATTTCATTTTTTCGTTTACCATTTTAGCCCTTAGTATATCTCTCTCGTTTGCGTTAAGCTCTCTTCTCGCGTTGAGCGAAAGCGTATTCTTTTGAATATCGGTAATGAGCTTATTGAGTACGTCGATATTTATGTCCAAAATGCCGTAAATTACTCCCAGCTTAACTAAAGCCACGTTGTCCATAAACTCTTTTACGCAAATCTTTTTGGCGTATCTTAGCAAGCCGTACGCTCTCCAAATACTGTCCTCTATGCTAATTCCCCTGATAGCTCGCTCCGCCTGTTCTTCCAATTCGCAAAGCCTTGCTACCTCTATCTTAACTTTATGAAGAATCTCTTCTTCTCCTACGCCTACTGCCGACTGATTGGAAATTTGATACGTGAACCCGTCCGCCGAAGACCCCTCTCCGTATACGCCTCTCAAGGTAAGCCCCATATCGTGCATATTCCTTATTTCCAAATCCACGGTATGGTTCAAAGCCATTGCCGGCAAGAACATCATAACCGAAGCTCTCATTCCCGCGCCCCAGTTGGTCGGGCATGACGTAAGATGTCCGTAAGGCATTTTGAAAGCTATATCAAGCTTACTTCTAAGCGCCATATCAACGCTTTCTATAGTCCTGTACGCCTCGTCTAAGCGATACCCCGAGAGAATACACTGTTCTCTCAAATGGTCCTCTTCGTTGAGCATAATCGATATGGTTCTATCGTCGCTTATTATTACCGCGCCAAAGTCGTTTTCGCAAAGCGCGGGACTGATTACGTGATTTTCGATAAGAGCGCTCAGTTGCAGCGGAGAAAGCGAATTTACTTTCCAAAACTTGTTCTTAAACTGATTGTCGCACACTTCGCGCGTCTTGACGTAAAAGTCGTTGAGCCTGCCTTCGTTGCCGTTCAATCTATTGGGGAAAGGCAATCCGTTTACGTTTCTCGCAAGCCTAACTCTACTGGAAATAACCGTTTTGTGAGTATTGACCATTTATCTCTCCCCCTTTAGTTCTTTTATCTTGTTGACGATAAGATTGACCTTTGCGGTATCGGCTTTTATCGACGGGTTTTCAAGCATTTTGTATAAATGCGGAATGTCGTCAATCGTCGCGTCTTTTAAGTACCTCGGTCTACGCGTATACCCGTCTTTCGTCGCAAACTTGCCCCTATACTCCACGCCGTGCAATCTCCTAAAGTATTCGTCGGCTTTATCGGCGAACACCTCGTAACACGTAGAGCAACCGAATTTATACCCGTCCTCGAGCTTGCTTTCGCTAAGTCCGCAGTTGGGACAAACTCTCTCTTCGCGCCCGTCGTCCATATAGTTATCCATATCAAAGAAATCGTAAAACGGCGACAACAAGTTGACCTTGATAGCGCAAGTTTCGCACACGTCCGTATCTCGCCCGTTTACTTTTACGAATCTCGTAGCAATTCTCATATTACATATTTGGCACAGCATATTTATCTCCTCATAAGCCCGATTAAGATTTCTTTGAATACGTTCTTTCTCACGTTTGCGGAATGAGCTGGGAAACTCAAAGCCTTGTCGCTTATGGCGCTTTTTATGATTTCGCTCTCTTTGGAATCGATAATCCCTTCTCGCTCCAATCTTTGTATTATATTCGACGCGCGATTGAACGACAACGCGTCTATATTTTCCAGTTCCTGCACCAAACTTTGCAACACCTCGTGTTTGCCGTCGTTGATCTTCAACAGCGTTATGAAGCCGCCGCCGCCCCGTTTGGACTCTATGATATAGCCTTTGTCAAAGCTAAACCTCGTCGCAAGCACGTAGTTTATTTGACTGGGAGCAACGCTGAAGTACTGCGCCAAATCGTTGCGCGATAATTGAAGCGCGTCGCTATCGTTCCATATCGATAGAATAAACTGCTCTATTTCATCGGATATATTCGCCACCGTTGCCCCTCCTTTAAAAGTTTGACTTTCTTTGACCTTTGTTTTATTATACCATTATTTTTCCCTTTGTCAATACCCTTTATGCAAATTTTTTAAAAAATTTTGTCTTGATTGAGCATAATAATTATGATATAAGATTGTTTGCGGTAACAAAGTACTTGAAAAAAGTAATAAAATAATATATACTTTAATCATAAAATTACTATTTGATTAACGTAAAAATCAAGCACAGAAGCGATTTGTCTAGAGGCTTCCCCGCCGCTAAACGAAATCGAAAAGAGGAGATTATGACGCAAATAAAAAAAGCCGTAATACCCGCCGCAGGTTTTGGAACAAGATTTTTGCCCGTAACCAAGGCTATTCCTAAGGAGATGTTGCCTATCGTCGATACGCCGACGTTGCAGTACGTCGTTGAAGAAGCGGTCAATAGCGGAATTACGGATATATTGATAATACTGGGAAAAAACAAAAAATGTATCGAAGACCACTTTGACATATCCGTGGAGTTGGAGCAAATCCTCAAACGCGCGGGTAAAAACGATTATCTCAAGCAAATAAGAGATATATCAAAAATGGCGCATATATATTACGTTCGTCAAAAGGAGATGAACGGAAGCGGAATGGCAGTACTTGAAGCCGAAGCCTTTGTAGGCAACGAACCCTTTGCGGTACTTTACGGCGACGACATTATCTACAATCCGCAAAAACCCTGCCTCAAGCAGCTTATCGAAGCGTACGAAACTACAGGCAAGATAATACTCGGCTGTCAAAACGTGCCGAGAGAGGAAGCTCCCAAATACGGTATAATTCAACCGGGAGCAACCAAGGGCAACTACGCGGAAGTCGTAAAACTCGTAGAAAAACCGCCTATTGACAAACTCCCCTCCACTATCGCAAGTATAGGAAGATATATTTTGACGCCCGATATATTCGACGTCTTGAAAAAAACTCCCGCTATGGCAAACGGCGAAGTGTGTCTTACCGACGCGATCCAAACGATTGCCGACTCGACGGGCGCGTACGCTTATACCTTTGAAGGTAGACGTTACGACGTAGGCGACAAACTCGGATACATTCAAGCGACAATCGAATACGGACTACGCGACGCGAGCCTTAAAGAGGGATTGAAATCCTACCTTAAATCATTAACTATATAGCAACGTTTTTAGACGTAAAATTACTCTTCAAAACAATGCAAACAAATGTTTGCATTGTTTTATTATACTGTGCTATACTATTAGTATGAGAAGAATTTTACACTGCGACGCCAACAACTTCTACGCTTCAGTCGAATGTATGCTCGACCCTACGCTTAAGGACAAAGCCGTAGCCGTTTCGGGCAATCCCGACAAGCGGCACGGAATAATTTTGGCGAAAAATCAAAAGGCTAAAGCTTGCGGAATTAAAACTGGCGAAGTAATTTGGGAAGCTAAACGCAAATGCCCCGATTTAGTGCTCGTTCCGCCGCAGTACGATAAATACGTAGAATTTTCCAACAAGATTTTTGATATTTACTGCGAGTACACCGACAGGGTTGAGCCGTTCGGCATAGACGAATGTTGGTTGGACGTAAGCGGTTCGATGCGGCTATTCCCTAGCGCCGAGCATATCGCCGACGAACTTAGAAGCCGTATTAAAAAAGAGATAGGCATAACTATCTCCGTAGGCGTATCGTTCAACAAGATTTTCGCAAAACTCGGTTCGGATATGAAAAAACCCGACGCTACCACTGTCATTGACGAGAACAACTACAAAGACAAAGTTTGGAGTTTGGACATCGGCGATTTGCTTATGATAGGTCGGCATACTGCGCAAAAACTGAAAAACGTAGGTATAAACACTATTGGCGATTTAGCGAATACAAATCCAAAGATACTCGTAGACAAGTTTGGCGTAAACGGACAAAAGATGTACGAGAACGCCAACGGAATCAACGACGAACCCGTCCGACTTTACTATGAAAAGCATATTCCCAAAAGTATAGGCAACTCCACTACTCTACCCAAAGACTTGACCTCTCGATCGGAAGCAAAAGCGGTTATTATGGCGCTGTGCGAAATGGTCGGCGTTAGACTTCGCCGCCACGGATTCATTGCGGGCGGACTGCATTTAGGCGTCCGCTTTAACGACCTAAACTTTATCGGCAAGCAAGTAAAACTTCCTATGAAAATCAATTCGGCAAACACGCTTTGCGACTACGCTATGAAAATCTACGATACGCTAAAATTGCATTTGCCCATTCGTCTATTAAGCGTAAGCGCGTACGATTTGTCTAGCGACGACGAAAACGTTCAACTGTCTATGCTTGAGGACGTCGAGCGCAACGACAAACTCGCCCGCTTGGACAAATCGCTTGACGAAATACGCGACAAATACGGCTACGAAGCCTTAAAGTCCGCTTCTCTTTTGGAGTATCCGTTCATAACCGACGGACTAGTCGACAGCGACTTTCAACCTTTCAAGAAGTAAAGCGTTTTAAACGACGAAATATAATTTCCGTCATTTTGAGCCTAGTCTAAAAATCTCCCAACCGTTTAAAAAATACGGCGGAACGCATTTGCGTTCCGCTCGTTTTTATTTAAAACACTTGATTTGATTTCGTTATTAGTTTTCAATCAAATATCTTGTTTCGGCAGGTTGCGGCTTAATTCTCGGATTGAGAATATTAGCTTGAGCAGCCGCGAGTCTTGCTACCGGAACTCTAAACGGCGAGCAAGAAACGTAAGTTAAGCCGATATTGTGACAAAATTCAATCGTAGACGGGTCGCCGCCGTGTTCGCCGCAAATACCGAGTTTGATGTCGGGTCTTGTGGACTTACCGCCGGCAATGGCGATTTTCATAAGCTTACCTACGCCGATTTGGTCAAGTCTTGCAAACGGATCGGACTCAAATATCTTCTTTGAATAGTACTCGTCCAAGAACTTACCCGAATCGTCACGCGAGAAGCCGAAGGTCATTTGGGTCAAGTCGTTGGTACCAAATGAGAAGAACTCCGCCTCTTTTGCGATTTCTTCCGCAGTCAAAGCCGCTCTCGGAATTTCTATCATAGTACCGATGTGGTATTCCATAGTTGCGTTGTTTTCTTTGAGTATTCTCTCCGCGGTTGCAACTACTACGTCCTTAACGTACTTAAGTTCCTTTACTTCGCCGACTAGCGGAATCATAATTTCAGGTTTAACTTCAATACCCTTCTTTCTTACCGCAAGAGCCGCCTCGATGACCGCTTGAGTTTGCATTTCGGCGATTTCGGGATACGTTACTGCCAAACGACAACCTCTATGACCCATCATCGGATTGAACTCGTGCAAGCCTTCGACGGTTTCTTTAAGTTCGGCAAACTTCAAGCCCATAGTCTTAGCAAGTTCTTTAATTTCGTCGTCCTTATGAGGTACGAATTCGTGAAGCGGCGGATCCAAGAAACGGATAGTAACGGGTCTACCCTCCATTGCCATATAAAGACCGGTGAAGTCCTCTCTTTGCATAGGAAGAAGTTTTGCAAGCGCAACTTTTCTCTCTTCTACAGTCTTAGATACTATCATTTCTCTAACGGCAGGTATTCTATCCTCGGCAAAGAACATATGCTCGGTACGGCAAAGACCGATACCCTCGGCGCCGAATTTAACTGCGGTAGCCGCGTCGTTAGGCGTATCGGCGTTGGTTCTTACTTTCAACGCGCGGTACTTGTCCGCCCATTCCATAATTTTTGCGAAGTCGCCGCTTACGCTAGCTTGTTCGGTAGGAATTTGCTCTCCGTATACGTTACCCGTCGAGCCGTCGAGAGAAAGATAATCGTTTTCGGTATATTTCTTTCCGCCGATAAAGATAACTCTCTTTTCTTCGTCGATTTTAATTTCGGTACAACCTGCAACGCAGCAAGCGCCCATACCTCTAGCGACTACCGCCGCGTGAGAAGTCATTCCGCCTCTTACGGTCAAGACGCCTTCCGCTCTATACATACCCTCGATATCTTCAGGAGAAGTTTCCAATCTTACGAGTACGACTTTCTCGCCCTTGTCGGCGCGCTCTACCGCTTCTTCGGCGGAAAAGCTGATTTTACCGCAAGCTGCGCCCGGAGATGCCGGCAAGCCCTTAGCGATAGGCTTAACTTGTTTCAAAGCTTTCGCAACGAATTGCGGGTGCAACAAAGAGTCAAGCTGTTTCGGCTCGATCTTAAGCAAAGCCTCTTGCTCGGTGATCATACCTTCGTCAACGAGGTCGCAAGCAATCTTTATAGCCGCGCGAGCGGTACGCTTGCCGTTTCTCGTTTGCAACATATAAAGTCTACCTTCTTCAATAGTAAACTCCATATCTTGCATATCTTTGTTAGCCTTTTCCAATCTTCCCGCTATTTCGACGAATTGATCGTAAACGGCTTTGTTGGTTTGAGCCAAGTGGTCTATAGTCATAGGAGTACGAATACCCGCAACTACGTCCTCGCCTTGAGCGTTCATAAGATACTCGCCGTAGAGTTTCTTTTCGCCCGTCGACGGATCTCTCGTAAACGCAACGCCCGTACCGGAAGTATCGCCCATATTACCGAATACCATCGACTGTACGTTTACTGCAGTACCCCAGCTTCCAGGAATATCGTTCATACGACGATATACGACTGCTCTAGGGTTGTCCCAGCTTCTAAATACGGCTTTGACCGCTTCGATAAGCTGAACTTTAGGATCTTGCGGAAATTCGGAATTTTGGTGCTTCCTATAAACTTCTTTGAAGAGCGCGATAAGATTTTGCAAGTCCTCGGCTGTCAACTCGGTATCCGATACGATACCCTTTTCAGCCTTAACCTTATCTATAATTTTTTCAAACTCCGACTTAGGCGTACCCATAACGACGTCGGAAAACATTTGTATAAATCTACGGTAGCAATCGTAAGCAAATCTCGGATTGCTAGTCTTAGCGGCAAGTCCCTTGACGGAAACGTCGTTAAGACCAAGGTTGAGGATAGTGTCCATCATACCCGGCATCGAAGCTCTTGCGCCCGAACGTACGGAAACGAGGAAAGGATTCTTTTCGTCGCCGAATTTCTTTCCCGCGTCGGCCTCTACTTTAGCCAAAGCTTCAAAAATTTCTTCAACGATACCGTCGGCAATCTTCTCGCCGTCCTCATAGTACTTAGTACAAGCTTCCGTGGTAATCGTAAAACCTTGCGGAACGGGCATACCCCAAGACGTCATTTTTGCTAGGTTAGCGCCCTTACCGCCGAACAAATCTTTCCTGTCGCCGTCGGCTTCTTTGAAAAGATATACATACTTTGCCATATAATTCCTCCTTTAAGCAAAACCACTGTTAAATTTTCTATTGAGAATATTTTACAATAAATAAATTTAAATTACAAGTATTTATAATGACTAATGTAAAGAATATTAAAAGATTATCGCGATTGGGAGCAACTTGGCAGGATTTTAACAAGTCGTCATTCTGAGCGAAGTGCAACGTAGTCGAAGAATCTCATCCAATTAAAATATTGCGTTTCCAATAGAATCGATAATAATAGTCTGACGACAGTCTGGTAGCGTTTCGCGAAACGTCGGTGACGTCCATATCCACGCCGTCCGTATCATCTTTATAGCCGGTCACATACCAACCGTCGGTATTAGCGAAAGCTACTTCCTGAAGCGATATGCAATCAAAGAAAGCATACTGACCGATTTCCGTCACGCTTGCGGGTATGATTATGTCCGTCAAATTCTTGCAATAATCGAAAGCGTAATCCCCAATACTCGTCAACCTGTCGTCGGCAAACGTAACGCTTCTTAAAGCCGAACAGCCCATAAAAGCATACTTATCCAATCTCACAACGCCTGCGATAGTCACGTCCGTCAATGTTTCGTTATTATAGAATACCTCGCCTATCGACACGACCTCTACTCCGCCTATAGTCTGCGGTATTATCACGCTTGTTTCCTCGCCCTTGTACTTCGTCAGGTACGCTTTGCCGTCGCGCACAACGTAATCGAAGTTTGCATCAGAAGTGACGTTGTTGTACCCCCAGACGACTTTGTAGTCATTCCAACTCAATACCGACCACCATGCCCTTAGGGCGGTAGCATATTCGCAATAGATTGTCAAATTTGCGTTGCAACTTAAGAAAAGATGTTCGCCTACGCTCTTCACGCTTAGCGGTATCGTCACGCTCATCATACTTCTGCACTGTTCAAAAACGCTGTCGCCGATACTCTTAATACCGCTGGCTATCCTGACAGTTTTGATAGTTTGGTTTTCGCGGAACGCGCCTTCGCATATACCGTCCACGGCATAGCCCTCTATCGTCGACGGAATTTCAAGTACGGAGGATATCCCGCTATAGCCCGCGACAATCATTTGTCCGTCGTTGTTAAGACCCCACTTTATACCGTCTTCCGTCTTACCGCTTTGAGCGCAGTCCCAGACTACGGGACGTTTACTGTTGTTCCACTCTTTCGCCCAACCGTCAGGCTGACTTTCCTCTTTGCAGAATATCGTCAAATTATCACAGCCAAAAAATGCGTACTCGCCCACTTTCATAATATTGTCGGATATAGTCACACTTTCCAGCGCGGTGCAATTTGCAAAAGCATGGTCGCCTACTTTCACAATATTGTCGGATATAGTTACGCTTTCCAGCGCGACGCAATTTGCAAAAGCACGGTCGCCTATACTCGTCAAAGTCGACGGCAGGGATACGCTCTTGAGCGCGGAAAAACCACTGAACGCACTTTCGCTAATACCCGTCACACCCTCGGTGATGACAATTTGTTTTACGTATCCGTATCTGTTGTACAACTTGTACAGTTCTCTATTCATCAAGCCGTTGCCGTACACAGTCATAACGTCGTTTTTGTCAACAGCGCACCAAATATTATCTCCGCCAATCTCGGTATCAACAATGTCGGGGTTTTCCTTTACCTTGATTAATTTTTGATAGTTATTCTTCCACTTGTCGACCCAGCTGACGTTGGTCTTGTCGGAGTATGTCGCAATAAAATCCTTGACCGCTATGCCCTTATAGAAACTTCCGTCAATAAATTTCACTGAGTACACGACGTCCGTAGGAACAAATCTCGTTACGCTATCGGTTACAAGTTTGTAGCTTGATACGTCTTTACCGTTTTCGCTGATATCACTCTTATTTGCGTCTAAAAGTACCGCAGATACTTTTCCGTCCCCGTCAAACTCCACGCGGATATATTTACTGCCCGCAAGGTAGTTAATTTGCTCGCCCTCGCTCGTCTGCTCGGTATAGATATTTCTATAGTATTCGTATTGGTATTCGTCCTTTGCGTAAGGCTCGCCGAGAATTTTGACGACTTGCTCTTGAGTGTCACCTATATTGATTTTATCTACCCTTTCAGCGTCAGCGCGAAAATCATTATTTAAGATAGTGACGACCATGGGAATGCAAACCGCCACAAGTATTGCCAATATGACGATAACAATCAGAGCGACGTACTTCTTGTCTATCACTTCTTTTGCTTTGAAGTTACCCGTCTTTGTATCGCAGTAACTCTCGCAATTGGGACAGACGTTGCCGTCAAATTCACTGCCACACTTCTTGCAAATCATAAGCGCCACCTCGCAAATTTTCACAAACGACTAAAGCGTTCTCCTCTTATTGACATTTTAACATTATTTTTAACTATATGTCAATGGGGGCTTATTTTACAAAGATTTGTCCCTGACACTCGCAAAATAATAACCGTCATTCTGCGCGAAACGAGCAAAGCGAGTGCAGTCAAAGAATCTCAACATTTTGAAAAAAATTGATGAGATGTTTCGACTTCACTTTGTTTCGCTCAACAAGACGAAAGAGAAGCTCTCGCTCCTCTCTCAATAAAAAATCCTTCTTACTTTGGCACAATCCTACCGTCATTCAATACAAAAAGCTAAGCGAATTTATCTTTATCCCGTGCGTATGTAAAAAATAATTGTAATAGTCTTTAAACGTTATGGCTTTGACCTCGTAACCGAGCGCCAAAGTTATTTCTTTTAGGTGTTCGAAAAGACAAACTTTGGGGTATTCCGCCTTATAACAGATATCGTTGAGCGTAGCGAGCGTTTCAATGAAAAGTTTGTGATTATAATCCTCTTCCATACTCATTTTGTCGACGATTTCCAAAAGCGCGCAAGCGCAATAGTATTTCGTAGGGTCTTGCGTAAGCGCAAAAAAACTGTCGATACAATCGCAGCCCGTAAGAACGAAGTTATTCTTTTTAGCAAGATAATATTTGCCAAAGCATAGCGGACTGACGGCGTATTTAAGTTTAGACTTCGCGCTTTTACAGCCTCTAGCCGTAACGCCTACTTTGCCTAAATTGGCAAGATACAGCGTAATTATCTTGTCGTTTTCGCCGTAATCCACCGCTCTTAAGCAAATACCCTCTTGTTCCAAAATCTCCATTTGTTACCTTTTGCGAGGTCTATCCTCATCGTCTAGCGCCCGCCACATAATATAGTACTGAATGTTGCCCGTCTTGTTGAAAAGTTCCCAAAGCGTTTCCTTGCAATCCATATATACCTCGTTAGATTTATAATAATATGTAAGCAAACGACATTGAACTATTGCTAAAAAATTTACCTAAGGTCTTTAATATCGTATCCCAACTGATTTAAAAGAAAGTCGCTCTCTCGCCAATCTTCCTTAACTCTTACGTAAAGAGTCAAAAAGACTTTGCCGTCGACGAGTTCTTCAATATCCTGCCGAGCCTGAGTGGATATTTTCTTAATCATTGCTCCGCCTTTGCCTATAACCATAGCTTTATGCGACTGCTTTTCGCAAACGACGTCGGCGTCTATATTGACTACTCCGTTTTCTTTGTACTCGAATTTGTTTACACTCACGCCTATTCCGTAAGGTATCTCGGCGTCCAAGTTGCGAAGCGCTTTTTCCCTGACTATTTCGCTGACCATAAACCTCATTGATTTGTCGGTATATGAGTCTTCGTCGAAAAATCTTTCGCCCTCGGGCATAAGTTCGAGAAGTCTTGAGATAAGCATATCTACGTTCTTGCCCGTCAACGCGCTTATCGGAATAATGCTGTCAACCCCGTCAATATCTTTAAGCTGAGTTATCTTTTCGGGAATAACGGTAGGATCTACGTCGTCGCACTTATTTAGCGCAACAATCAGCGGCAGCTTTCCCTTGGCGAATTTAGTGATATACTCAATATCCTTATCGTCAATACGCTTGTCCGCCGCCATAACGTATACTACCACTTCAACGCCTTCCTGTCCCTTTTCAACGCTCTTCATCATATATTTGGAAAGAGCGTTCTTCGCGTTATGCACGCCGGGGGTATCTACTATCACAAGTTGATAATCTTCTCCGTTGGCAATTCCCAAAATCTTATTTCTAGTGGTTTGAGGTTTCCAACTGACGATAGACACTTTTTCGCCCACTATCGTGTTGGTAAGCGTAGACTTGCCCGCGTTGGGCTTTCCTATTAAAGATACGAATCCTGCTTTCATTATCTATTGTTCCCGATTTTTCAAATTTATTTCTTTGATTATTCAATTTGGTATTTAAAATTATAATTTTAAACTTTACGACCGACGATAGCCTTTAGCTATAATATCTTGCGTCTTTTTCAACGCTCTATTGCTCTTTTGCTTTTAATCTCTCAAGATATTGAGCGAAGTCAAGATTTCCTCTTCTTGCTTTCGCATTTGCGCTCTATCGCTCTCTTCTATATGATCGAAGCCAAGCAAGTGTAAAAGTCCGTGCAACACGAGATAACAACACTCTCTCTCTTTGGAGTGACCGTACTGCTCGCTTTGTTCCAATGCGCGCTTATAGCAAAGCATTATTTCGCCGAGCATAAGTTCGCCCGTCGAAAGGTCGACGTCGTAGGGATAGTCGTCGGCATTAAACGGAAGTTTTACTTCTAAGGCGGGAAAACTCAAGACGTCGGTCACGCTGTCCACGTTTCTAAATTCGCGATTGGTATTTTGAATATCCTCTTCCGCTACTATAGTAAGTTCCACTCTCACGTTGTCGGGCAAGGAAAACTTAAGTTTGACTTTTTCAAAAACTTTTTGAATAAGCTCGCAGTCAAGCCCGCTTTCGATTTCGTCGAAAATTTCCAACATTTATCTTCTTTCCTTTGCCTTATCGTAGTCGATACGTTTGTGGAGAGTCGAAGGAATTACGTCGCAAATCGTGTCCTTGATTATTACGAAATCTTTGACCGTCAAAGTACAGTCGTCAAACTGCCCCTCGTTGAGTTTAGAGGTAATAACGTTGTCGACGATAGCTCTCATTTGCTCGTAATCCTGAGGAGTTTTAGACCTCATAATAGCTTCGCATATATCGCAAATCATAACGAGCGCGCTGTATTTCGTAGTCGGCTTTCTAGCGTTGTAACGGTAAGTATAGTTGCTGAGTTCGTCCTCGGTGATACTTTGAGCTTTCATATAGAAGTACGGAACGGTAGCGTCGCCGTGGTGCTCGTAAGCGGCTTTGATAATAGTTTCGGGCATGTGATGCTCTTTCAATATCTTAACGCCGTCCTTAACGTGAGCGGTGATCATATTAACGCTGACCTCGGGAATTAGATCGTCGTGCGGGTTACGTCCGTCTTTTTGGTTTTCGGTAAAATATTCGGGGTGACGCATTTTTCCCACGTCGTGGAAGTAAGCGCACGCTCTCGCCATATAAGGGTTGAGGTCTATCGCGTCCGCGCAGCTCTCAACGAGGTTGGCAACGCTAACGCAGTGATTGTAAGTACCGGGCGCTTTTTCTCTAAGTTCTTTGAGCAGCGGCTGCGAAGGCGAACATACTTCGGCGAGTTTAAAGTTGGTCCAAACGGCGAATATAGTTTCGTACAGCGGAAGCAGCAGTATGAATATCGCAACTGAAATCATAACTCCGACCAAACGACCGAAGAACGAACTTGCTATCGTAACCAAGCTGACGCCGTGACCGAAAATAGAATACACAGCTGAAAGCGGCGTGGTGATGATACCCAAAAGAATAGTACCCCAAGTAAGTCTTAGACGGGAGTACTCCCTGCCGAGAAGGAAGACCATACACAAGCTCATAATCATTGACGTGAGCAAGCATCCGATAATATCTAGGTTGAAGTTGTCAATATCCAAGACGTACGAGCTGGTGACGAAAATCGCCATCATTACGCCCATTGACACGAAGGTACAAAATACGCCGAGTTTTTTATTGAGAAGCATAGTTACCATCATCGTAACCGAAGATATAATAACCGAGTGCGGAGTAAAGTAGCTATAGAGCACCGCGGAGATAATAACCGCTATAAAAATCGTAGAATAACAAATCAAGCATCTTTTTAAAACTGATATATATTCGTCCGATTCGTTGTCCATCTTGAGAATGTAGTAGTACAAAGTTATCAAAATGATGAATACCATAACGGTCATCGGAAGATACAGTTCGTAATACGAGAAAATATAGTAATCTTTCGCTAGACACGCTACGGAAAAAACCGTCATCAAAAATGATACGACCAAGATTGCCGCAACGTAAGCAAGATTCTTCCATTTTTGTTGTGCAGAAGTCTTCATTTTTTTACCTTTTCCTGAACGTTTTTACTTTCTTCGTACGCTCTAACGATTGCCTGAACCAAATCGTTGCGCACGATATCTTTATTCCTTAAGTGTATTATAGCAATATTATCTATACCTTGCAAGATATTCGCGGCGTGCAACAGTCCCGAAGACTTGTCCGCCGGCAAATCTATTTGAGTAGCGTCGCCCGTTACGACTATTCTACTCCCCTCGCCCATTCTCGTCAAGAACATTTTCATTTGCTCGCGAGTCGTATTTTGAGCCTCGTCAAGAATAATAAACGCATTAGAGAGCGTACGTCCTCTCATATAAGCAAGCGGAGCGATCTCTATTACTCCCTTTTCAATCAGCCTTGAATAGACTTCCAAGCCGAACATCTCTTGAAGCGCATCGTAAAGCGGCTTGAGATACGGGTCGACTTTTGCTCCCAAATCTCCCGGCAAAAACCCTAGTTTCTCCCCCGCCTCGACGGCAGGACGAGTGAGTATAATCTTTTCAACGACCCTGTTGCGATACATCGCTACGGCTATCGCAACGGCAAGATAAGTCTTGCCCGTACCCGCAGGTCCTATGCCGAAAACTATAGCGTTATCCTTTATCGCCTGTACGTACTTGGCTTGTCCGTACGTCTTGCTCTTGATTTGTTTTCCTCTCGCAGTAAGAGCGACTACTTTGCACAACTCGTCAAACTTTTCCTCGTCGCCGTTGTCCACGACCTCTATACAAAAGTTGATAAATCCTTTGTTGACGGCGTTGCTCTTGCTGCTTTCCATAAGTAAGGATATAAGCCTTGCGCACCTTTCGACCTTTTCATCCTCTCCGTCGATAATAACCGAGTTGTCGAAAAGATTGATATTGACTTCCATTCTCTTTCTGAGATAATTGACGTTCTCGTCGCGGTTGCCGAACACCGCTATGGCGGCATTGATGTCCGTAACTTCTATATTCTTCTTGATAGCGCTATTCTCCTATGCTTACCTTTTCTTCTATTATATAGTATATATCTATTATATGCAAATTGTCTACCTTTTTTTTATAAGTATAATCATTAAGAAGTTTGGCTTCTAACGGCATTTGTTGCCAAAGTTCTATGTAAGCGAGGGAAATTTGCTCTTCAATTTGCGCCTCCGAGAGCTGAATTTCCACGGTTTCCAACTCGTAATACGTCCTCGTAACGGCGGTTATCGGTATAAGACTTCCAAACGTCGTTTCCACTTCGGTATACTCGTATCTCTCGTACTTCGCAGCCTTTCTCTTGCCAATAGGTTTTCCGAAAACGTAGAGCTGCGTTTCCTCGTAGCTCTCGCCCGTACGCCGACCTTGCACGACCTTATCGCTGATAGCAAGGCTCTTTGTGTAAGCCGTTTCCGCGTAGACTATTCCGTCGGCAGGCACGGCAATTCTCTCGTTCTCTTCAGTATCGGGAGCAGTGTCGATATAACCCTCGATAAGAGTATCGCCCGCCTTGACGACGTCGCCTATCTTTACGACGGCAGTACCCGAGTATACCAGCAATCTCGTGATAATGCAATCCCTATCCGCCACTATTCTCGAGTAATCGATTTCGTCAGGTTCAACGTAGACTTCTTTGACGGATATATTGAGCGTACCGCCGTCAAAGTAGCAGTTTGCAAACCCGACTTCTTCTATTTCCTTGCTTATTTGCATAGACAGCGCCTTCGTGTCAATCTTATCTTTGAGAATAAACGGACGTATGGAACTTTGCTTTAGTATATCGTCTATTTGAGCGGCTATTTGCGGATTTTCGCAAGTAACTTTCACGCCGAAACACACTTTGTTGAGCGTCAAAAGTCCGCCAACAACTAATATTGCCGTAATCGCCAAAGATAGATATCGCAAAACAAGCTTTTTGGCTAGATACGCTCCGCCTCGGCTTTCCACGCTGTATCGAACGCCCGTCTTTGCGACTATATCCACGCATTTTCTAAGATACTTGTCCTCTACGCAAAACTCTAGCGTATCCCCCTTGACTTTGACTTTTTTTACGGGAATATCGCTTTCTAAAAACTTATTAATCAAACGTTGGCAGTTCCTCGCCTCACAACTAATTTCGCTGTATACCTTCACTTTTGCCACACTCCGTCAAACGCTATATTTGTTACTTTGCCTTTAATAACTAGCTCTTCCTTTTGCGAACTTGCTATGCGCAAATCCTCGCCCGTAAAGTCGACTTTCCCTTTTTTCAACCTCACCGAAATAGAACTCTCGTCAAAACTCAAAACTCCTTTATGTCCCTCGACAACCGCGTAATCTTTCCCCACGGTAAGCGTGTAAAAATTTGTAACGCCGTCAAGATTACCTTTGATCTTGCTTTGAATTTCTTTCTTATAACTCATAATATCATACTCCTTCTTTAATAATGTATGATTGCCGCCTCGCTCAATATGACGCAATAAGTTTTGTTCCGCCTTAATTCGCTTCGCCATGCTGAGCGTAATGTAACGTAAGCGTAAGGAGCGAAGCGACGACGTGGCAAGCGAGTGGTAGCACGTCAGGCGTTTAACCGATTAAATATGACGATATGACAAAAGGAACGCGATTGCGTTCCTTTCGATTTTTACTTTATTCGATTGTCAGTTAATCCTTTCTCCACGAACGAGCGCGGAGATGAGCGTAGAGTCTGACTCTTATTTCTTGTACGCTCTTTGCTCCTTTAGATACTCGTTGTAACGCTCGATTTGATCTTCGCGAAGGTCTATCATTTGCTTTGCCGTTTCAAACGATTCCGCGTCGGCTACGACTAGCTCGCTTTCCTTGACTTTTATCTTAGATCCTTCCGCGTTGCGGCGTATATCCTTGAAATACTCGTCTTCCATCTTAAACAAAGCTACCGTCGTGTCTTTCTTTATCGTCAGCTTGACTAGCGGATTGACCGAGGACTGTCCAAGCAAGATATTATAGGTCAACTTCTTCTCTTTGCACTTTTCTTTTGAAAGCGCGTACTCGCGGAGCTTGTCGAAGAACTTCTTTTGCTCGCGGCTCAATCTAGCGTAAGCTTCGTCGATGTTAAGTCTAGGCGTCTTTTCCACTGCGGGAGCTTTTTTCTCCGCAGGTACTTTGACAATCTTTTCAACAGGCACCTTTACGATTTTTTCTACCGGTACTTCGACTTTCTTTTCGACTACCTTTTCCACTACTTTCTCAACCGGTACTTCGACAATCTTCTCTACGGGTACTTCAACCTTTTTCTCGACTATCTTCTCTACAGGTTTTTCCACTATCTTTTCTACTATTTTTTCTACCGGTACCTCAACTTTCTTTTCAACGATTTTCTCTACGGGTTTTTCTATTACCTGTCTTTCGACTAAAGCTTGAGCGACTGCCATTTCGAGAATCTTGTTCATCATTTTCTCTTGATTGCGCATCATTTGTTCGATACGTTCGTCGTTCTTGCGATTTTCTTCCTTGCTCTCTTTTATCTCTTCGGCAAGGAGTTTTACCACTTCGTCATTAGTTCCCGCCTGTTGCGGCAACATTGCCTGCATACTCGGCATTAAAGCCGCTACGGTTTCGGTAATAAGTCCCTTGATATTTTCCGCGTCGATAGTGATGTTTGTTCCGCCGTTGCCGCCCATAGCTCCATAAGGCTGATACGGTCCGTACGGCATTCCGTAAGGCGCGTAACCGTACGGCGGATAACCAAATTGCTGACCTGCTCCGTACGGTGGCGTTTGACCGTCGCCCGCTTCGCCGTTTTCGCCGTTGCCTTGTGCGTTCATTGCGTTGTACTGCGGATTGCCGTTGCCGCCGAGCATTGACATAAACATCATCTTCATTTCTTCGTTTTGACGTCTAAGCTCATCCTCGCGTCGACGGTTCTCTTCGTCGCGGCGCTTGTCTTCTTCCTCACGGCGACGACGTTCTTCCTCTTCGCGGCGACGGGCTTCTTCGTCGCGTTTACGCAATTCTTCTTCCAGACGCTCGAGTTGTCTATCTTTCTCGCGCTCGCGCTTCTTTGAACTTCCGCTCTCCGCTTGCTCTTGAGGAGCAGCGTTCGCCACGTTCGCCCCTGCCGTTGCGTATGCCATTGGATTTCTCGCATACTCTAGCTTTGCGCTTTCCAACTCCTCTTGCGCTTTCTTATATCCGCGTTTCTCTAATAGCATAAAGATAAACGAGAGTACCGCTACGCCCAACAGCGTAAACGCTAAGATTGTCCATATCTTGTAATCAATATTCCACAGCTTCTCTCCTGCCGTGAACAGCGCGATTGCGTAAGCGGGAGTAGTATACTTCTTAGTTTCTTTCTTCGCTTTGCTGCGCTTGCTTGCGTACGACAATCCTTTCGCCGTAAAAGCTATAATAAGTATTAAAGCTACTCCGCTGACGATTACTTGCCAATAGTCTTGCAAAAACTCCTTTATCTTCGTCAAAGTTTCGTTTGCCCCGTCGCCGTCTTTATCGTCGCCGTCCGACGGATTTGTTGGATCGTCGGGATCGGTCGGCGTATTCGAACCGTCAGGCGGGGTCGTATCGTCGCTCGGCGCGTCAGGTTTCTCACTCGGCGTTTGCGGATAAAACGGGTTGTCTGGCGAGTTTGGATCGTATACGGTCGTACCTTGCGTATAATTAAACTCTACCCAATCAGTTGTAGTCTTGCCGTTGTCGAATATAAAATTCTTCTCCTGCCCCGTCTTAATCTTCGCTCTTATTCCGTACGTTCCAGTCGGAGTCGTAGTACCGAACGAAGCCACCGGATTATTGTCGCCGTCTCTTATTTCGTATTCTACGCCTTTGATTTGTCCGTACAACAAATTGAGTACCGGCGGCTTTGCGCTTTCGTTCCAATTTATCTCAATGACCGCAGGCTCGATCTTAAACGTAAACTTCGCATTACCCGACAACACTACGTTGGAACTGCTCTTTGCAGTAATGACTACTAGATACGTACCCACGTCTACCGGAGCAATCGACAGCTTGTTGAGTATAGACTCAGTTCCGTTTTTATAGTACGCGAAATTAAAATCGCTCTTTGACGCTTGTCCCTCGATTTTGAGGTCAAGCGTTACGCCGTAGCCGTTGTACGCGTATACGTTGGTATTCAATTCTACTGACGCCGCAGTAGAGCCTCCGCCCACTACGAATCCGCTTGAATACAGTCCGTTATCTCCCTCCTCAAACGGAAGCTTGTAATCGTTCGCGTACGCGCTATTGAGTACAGGATACGCTTTGTAATAAGCCCTGTTCGTCGCGTCTACTACGATTTGGTCGTAAGTCTTTGGCGTTGCTCCCGATATGAGATTGTACTTGCTGTCAGTTTCGTAATACAAATACGATATTACCGCGTTGCTGTCCGTAAGGTCTTGATAATCTTTCAAGACAAGCACGCTGAACTCTACTCCATTGCTATCCTTTATTTTTACGCTCGTCCACGTCAAGTCTATTTCCGCAGGTACTACTTCAAAATCTTTTTCCCATTCAAAGTCAGTTAAACCGTTGTTTGCCGTGAATTTGTACGTCGAATTATCTCCCTTGGTCGGAACTTCGTAATTAGCGTTGTCGACGGTAAAGTATACCTCTTCTACTCCATCGTCGCCGACTCTATTGCCGCCACCGCCGCCGTTCTCTCTATGTACGTAATGCGGCGTAAGTCCTACGCCCTTTGGCAACGTCGACGCGTCTATCTCAGCGTATACCGTAGCTCCGCCCTTATATTCCAACTTTCCGTCGTCAAGCCATCTCACGTCGGATAGGTCTATTAGCGCTTTCTTGACGTTCCATTCAATGGTAAACTCATGCTGAACGCCATCTCCGTCAAGGAGCATTACGCTAGTTTCGTATTCGCCCGCGTTTGTCGCCGACTTGTTCTTATAGCCGTTTGTATAGTCGTTATCGTTGTAGCCCGTGTCCACTTTCCATCCCGACGGTAACGACCTGTCTAGTTGGAATGCAAACTCGCTTCCGTTGTACGTAAGCTTGTTTTTATACGTAGCGTTGTTCGTATCGTCTTTAGATACCTTTATTTGTTGCCCTGACGCGTACAGTCCATCTATGAGCAAGTTCCAATAGATATAGCCGTCCTCGTCTACTTCCGTCATCGTAAGCGTTATATCTTCCGACAGCTTGAATATATAGTTGTCATTCCCCGATACCACAAATTCCAAATTCCAGTTGCTCGGGTCGGTTATTTGTTGCGTGCCAAGCTCAAGCGTGAAGTTTTCGCTTCCGCTTACGCCGTTGCTGTCTATCGTAAACTCGTTGGTCAGCGTAACAGTCCACGTTTCGTCGTCCGCGTTGATTGCTTTTATATAAACCGACAGCGAATCTCCCGCCTTTGGATACGAATTTGCCGATAGGTGGAAATTAACGGTTAGGTTTGTACCCACTTTGTTGGTCAAATTACCGTTGTTCGCGCCGTAGACGTCAAGCTCAATTTCCATAGGCAAAATCTTGATTTGCACCTTTCTATCCGCTGACGAACTCGTATTGTCCGCCCATACCATATTGTCTTTGTCAGCCAAACTTAGCGTAAGCTCGTAAGTCCCCGCGTTTTTAGCTTTGAGCGTTTTCGCGCCCTGTCGCGTCATTCCGCCTGCGTCGGTTATCGTGAACTGCGCAGTATCGTAATCTAGATAGTACGTCCTATCGTTTCCGTTGTATGTATACCAATTCGTGAACGAATTTATTGGAGTATAATCCCCGGTCGTACCCGCTCTAACTTTCGGCAAAGATACCTTGATCGAGTCCATGTGGAAATCGTAAGTGTTTCCCGACGCGAGAGTATAGTTGGTATTTCCTAGATTTGTGATTTCTACCGTGTAATCGCCAATCTTGAGCGGCATCTTCGACGTATCGGCAGGATCGGCTGTTTGACCTCGTCCCGTATACTTTCTTGTCAAAGTTAAATCGGAAGCGCTCTCCCCCTCTACGAATCCCGTAAATTTCACGTTTGGTTCCGTATCGTTTTCTTGATCGTAGGACCAACTTGCCTTGAGTTCCTTCGCCTTTATAGTGAGAGTCATTTCTTTGGTGTATTGAGAGGGATTGTCTTTGTCGTCGCCTTTCCATATAAACGGCGGCGGACTCCCGTCCGGTCCCAAGCTCAAATCTTGAATTGTAAACGTAACTTTATACGTCCCCGCCGTCAACGGAAGATTTTCCGTCTTCGTCGTGGTCGTTCCGTCTTCGTTGGTGATTGTTGTCGTGACCGGAGTCAACTTGGACGTAGTAGAAGTTGTTGAATACGAAATTTTTACGTTGCCGTTGTCAACGTTTTTCTTCAATCTCTTTGAATACCATTTTGCGCCTGCCGCTATTGCAGCAGATTCAGCGCTATATGCCTGACCTGAATACTCAACTTCCGTGTCTTCAGGCACGCCCGCCACGCCTAGCGCAGCAGCCGAGAGATTTAAGTGAAGAGCGGGACGCAGGCCGTAGGAGTAATTCACATAGTTATTGTTATATGTACCGCCAGCGTCGACAATGAACGCACAGTTGTAATATGTATAAAGACCGGACCGCATCCAAGAAGACGTCGTATCCACCATACGTTGATTATTGTCCAAACCCCATATATTATCAGTCGAATTATAATTGCTATAACCTACTTCCGTTATACTTGGTATCCAAATATAATCTTCGCCCCAAGCCGCGTAATCTTGAGCCGACGTCCAATTACCTAATTGCCAAGAGCCGCCGCTTGAATATTCCACGCTATACCAATTCACTGTATTTTTAGGCGTCGAAAGCGAGTCGTTTGCCATTGTGTAGCCAAATCCGCCCTCGCAGTCTTTGTGATTTTCGTATAATTGATAATTTATGTTTTTAGGCTGTACTAAATATTGCTCAGCAAAGTCGTCGGTCGTATTATGTTGGAACAGCGACCAAGTAGCATCGTGAGTCAACGTATGACGCAAATTACTCGCGCAGTATGCATTAGAGCCCTTAGTATTTGGGGGATTAGGTAGCCAATCCATTGAGCTTTGGGGTTCAGCTAGATAAAGAGTCGCTACAATATTCTCGTCGTCCGTAGTATCCTTTGTAATGGACGTAACCATCCATTTCATTCCGCCTAGCGTAACCAATAGTCCGTAAGAATTTTTTATTTTAGCTCCCGACGTACTCGTTGTATCGTAAATATTTTCATTGATATACGACGCTCTTACGACCTTTCCACCATAATTGTGCGGGTCTACTCCGTGAGTATCTACGTAATCGTCGGGATCTTCGTCGCCGAATATCTTATTGACGAG
>JAIEDA010000031.1 GCA_029068165.1 Clostridia bacterium | reverse complement strand
GTATCGTAATCTAGATAGTACGTCCTATCGTTTCCGTTGTATGTATACCAATTCGTGAACGAATTTATTGGAGTATACTCCCCGGTCGTACCCGCTCTAACTTTTGGCAAAGATACCTTGATCGAGTCCATGTGAAAATCGTAAGTACTTCCTGATGCGAGAGTATAGTTGGTATTTCCTAGGTCGGTGATTTCTACCGTGTAATCGCCAATCTTGAGCGGCATCTTAGACGTATCGGCGGGATCGGCTGTTTGACCTCTTCCCGTATACTTTCTTGTCAAAATCAAATCGGAAGCGCTCTCCCCCTCTACGAATCCCGTAAATTTCACGTTTGGTTCCGTATCGTTTTCTTGATCGTAGGACCAACTTGCCTTGAGTTCCTTCGCCTTTATAGTGAGAGTCATTTCTTTGGTGTATTGAGAGGGATTGTCTTTGTCGTCGCCTTTCCATATAAACGGCGGCGGACTCCCGTCCGGTCCCAAGCTCAAATCTTGAATTGTAAACGTAACTTTATACGTCCCCGCCGTCAACGGAAGATTTTCCGTCTTCGTCGTGGTCGTTCCGTCTTCGTTGGTGATTGTTGTCGTGACCGGAGTCAACTTGGACGTAGTAGAAGTTGTTGAATACGAAATTTTTACGTTGCCGTTGTCAACGTTTTTCTTCAACTTCTTTGAATACCATTTTGCGCCTGCCGCTTTTGCGGCGGATTCAGCGCTATATGCCTTACCTGAGTACTCAACTTCCGTGTCTTCAGGCACGCCCGCCGCGCCTAGCGCAGCAGCCGAGAGATTTAAGTGAAGCGCAGGACGTATTCCGTTTACGGTATTTAACCAATAACCCTCCCACGCACCAAGGGTTGTGACAACGTAAGAAGCGTCGTATCCGCTATAATAGCCCGACCGTATCCAAGAAAAGTAGTCATCTGCCATACGTTGGTTATTGTCCAAACCCCATATATTATCAGTCGAATTATGATTGCTCCAACCCACTTCGGTTGCGCTAGGTATCCAAATATAGTCTTCGCCCCAAGCCGTGTAATCTTGAGCCGACGTCCAATTACCTAATTGCCAAGAGCCGCCGCTCGAATAACTTGCCGCACCCCAAGCCACTGTATTTTTGGGCGTTGATAGCGAGTCGTTTGGCAACGTGTAACCAAGACCGCCCTCGCAGTCTTTGTGATTTTCATATAATTGATAATTTATATTTTTAGGCTGTACCAAATATTGCTCGGCAAAATCGTCGGTTGTAGTATGGCGGAAAAGTCCCCAAGTTGAAGCCGTTGCGCTGTCCTCTACCAATGCATAACGAAGATTGCTTGTGCAATATGCATTACATCCTATAACGCTTGCATATGATGGAAGCCAAGGCATTGCGCTTTGGGGTTCAGCTAGATAAAGAGTCGCTACAATATTCTCGTCGTCCGTAGTGTCCTTTGTAATGGACGTAACCATCCATTTCATTCCGCCCAGCGTTACCAATAGTCCGTACGAATTTTTTATTTTAGCTCCCGTGGTACTTGTTGTATCGTAAATATTTTCGTTGATATATGATGCCCTTACGACCTTGCCGCCATAATTGTGCGGGTCTACTCCGTGAGTATCTACGTAATCGTCGGGATCTTCGTCGCCGAATATCTTATTGACGAGATCGTCCACAGCGTCGCCGTCAAACTCTTGATTGGAGGCGTTCCATAAGTCTACGCCGCCACCAACGACGGTTGCCGACGTCAAACCTGTGGAGTTCAACGCGTTGGCTTTCTCCTTTAGATCGCTTTGTCCTATCAATACGCAACTCAAGACCAAGCATAATATTATCATTACGCTTAGCAAAATGAATATCCTTTTCCCGTTTTTTCCAAGAGCCCTCTGCATACTCTTTTCTCCTTTGTTTTCCTCTACTCTTTCTTTTTAATAAGTATAGAATTTAGTCTATTTTTGGCTCGGTCAGTAAATGTGTACTTTTACTGACCAAAAAATATTGCCTAAAAAACGTGTGAGGAGTATAATAAAATCACTAAAATGTCGTCATTTTATGACAAAAAGTCTTGGTCAGTAAAAGTACACTTTTTTTGGAATTTAGTAACTATTTGATAAAATTAGAAGAATATTGTCTGTTTTAGTCGTGTAAATTGCAAAACGTTTATACAAATAGGAACGCATTTGCGTTCCTATTTCTTTTGATTTCGCTCAAGTAGAAACGGGTACGCAAAAGCATTCCCGTTTGATTTTATTCTTTCTTATAAATTTTTTGTAGTATATTCTACTCCGCTCTAGGCGACGAATTACACTTGTTTTCCAAATCCGAAAACGTCACATCAACAATTCGCCTTCGTCGGAGTCGATAATTTGCATAACTTTGATTTGCTTGCCGGTTGCGGCGTCTACAAACACGTAGAAGTTGTAATTATCCATATTGCCGAAGACTTCATAGGTCAAGACCTCGCTGCCGCCGTTCATTGGGATAAGCGCAAGCCTTATAGAAGTTATATTCAAACCGCCGAAATTCATATTGCGGACTTCGCCCTCGGTCACGGTCGGTTTGTCAAGCGTACGGTCGGTATGGTTGTAGATATAATTAAGACCTTCAAAGCCTACGATTTTGCCGTCGTCGAGCGATACTTTGACTTTTATCATATCGGGATAATAGACGATATCGTCTTTAACGAAGCACATATTCACGTATAAAAGTCCGTCGGTTACGCAAGCGTAAACGCCTTTCATATCGCCGTAGCCTTGCTTAGCGATATACTGTTCGGCAAGTTCGACGCCCTCTTCAACGCTCAGCTTTGGCTCTTGAGAGTCGAAAGACGTGTCCCACATAACGATTGCTCCGCCCTTCTTGGCGATTTGTACGGTGGCCATATTGCCGTCGCTGAGGCTTACTTGATATAAAAAGCTGTCAAAGCCGCTGCTGCTCTCGGTGATAAATTCCACTGCGCTCACGTCGTAGCCGCTGAGAATGTCCTTTATGCGTTGCTCCTGTCCGTCCTTGGAAATATCCTCGCCGCTCAAAGCTTTTGCTTCCCTATCCGAGAGCGAATCGCTGAAAGCTCCGTCGTAGATAAGCGCGGGATATTCTATCGTACCGTCGACCAAACCCGTTGCGATATTTACGAAATCGACGTTGAGCTTGCCTAGACCCTCTATTATCATATTACCCGCAACTAAACTTTCTTTCACAGCGCTGAGGCTGAGGGCGAGTTTATACGTCGACTGATAAAGTGCGTCGAGATTAGATCTTTCCTCGTCGCTAAGCGTACCGCCCGTTGCGACTTTGTGCGCGAGATATTTGCAATAATCGCCGACTTGATTGCAATACTTGATAGCCGTCGAAAGATCGTAACCGCTATAAGAAAGCGTAGTCAAATTTGCGACCGCGATTTGCGAACTCATAGCTACGTCCACTAGCATTTCGTTGACAAGTCCTTCCGAACTCGTAACTCTCAACTTAGACAGTCCGTTTTCCATATTCAAAAGACTGTCGGTCAACGTGTAGTAGGCGTTTTCGTAATTGTATTCGCTGTTTGCCATCCATTTTTGCTCGTTGGATTTAGAAAGTCCCAAGAATACGGAAAGCACGATTATTGCCGCCACCAACATTATAGCCGCTATTATGAAAAAGGCTTTCCAACCTTTGGTCATTACCAATCTACCTGATGCGTCTCTCAACATTATATCGCCTCCTTACACTGCAAAACTGTGTTTGCCTATCCTTAATTTTACCGTTCTTGACCATATCCAAGAACTTGTTGCGGTTGCGGGATTGTAATAATATATACAACCGTTGGTCGGGTCCCAACCGTTCATAGCGTCTCTCGCCGCCGAATACGCAGTTTCGTTAGGCTCTAAATTTATTTGTCCGTCGGCAACCGCCGTGAACGCGTACGGCTGATACACTACGCCTGATATCGAATTGGGGAAAGAACTGCTCTTCACTCTATTGAGTACGACCGCGCCTACCGCCACTTGACCTAGATACGGCTCGCCTCTCGATTCGGCGTAAATACACTTAGCAAGCAAATACACGTCCGACGAATTGTACGAACTATTGCTGCTGCTTCCCGACGTCAACGTCATTCCCAGCGCCGCGGCAGTCTTTGCGCCTACTATACCGTCTACTGTCAAACCGTTATTTCTTTGGAACTGCTTAACCGCATTATACGTCTTTGTTCCGAAAATACCGTCAACTGTTCCGCAATTATAGCCCCATCTATTGAGTTTCGTTTGCAACGTTCTAACTTGCGAACCGCTCGAACCCATCTTCAAAACAGCCACTTCTTCGGCAGGCGCTGCGGTATAGAAAGACACGATACCCACCGTAATCGTAACCAAAAGCAAAACCGCGACAATGCTAGTTTTTATAATTACTTTCTTGTCCATAATAACTCCTTGTCTTTAATTTTGCTTTGATTATTGACGGAGGAAAATAGTTTTATACACCGACAATCTCTTGAGTAGCGCAACAAATGATATTTTATAAACGTATTTTTCTCTTTCTTTTGCGTAACAACATTAGGTATTGACCATAATATAGTTATATGGTATAATTAATTTATAAATAAAATAAAGGAGAAATATAAAATGTCACTCAACAAGAGTTTTCAAAACTTGCCAAGACTTGTGCAAATCATATTGCTTTTGATTCCGGGCGTAAACTGGATCACTGAAATATGCGTACGTCTTTCCGCCGCTTTACACGGTAAAGCGCTTAAGCAACTTATAGTGCTTATCTTTGCAATTCTTCCTACGGGCGTTTTGCTTGGTTGGATAGACTTGTTCTCGTGCTTGTTCCAAAAGAAACTTATTTTGACCTAATAGCATAACAAGCAAAAAATATTCGCCCCTTATTGATTTTGATAAGAGGCGAATATTTTTTTATGAATAACTTCTAATTGAAGAACAAAGATTTATATTCAAAATTTTCGCTTTCCTTGCCCACGAAGCACAGCGGAGGGAAAACCACGCACCACCAATTATCGCCGCTTCCGCTGCCGAGTTCTATAATCAAAGCGTCGTAAATGCCGCTTTCCAAAGTCAAATCTCCATAGGAACGAACGGGAAACTCTTCCTGCCTTATGCTGACGGTGGATTCGTAATCGTAACCGTTGCTAGAAAGCACGGCGTCAGCCACGACTTTCATTTCGTCAAGATTTTCGCTCAAAATTGTCATCGCTTGCGATTTATCCGCAACTCCTTCAAGCTTGGGAGTCATATATTCAACTATGCTCTCTTTGACTTTGTACTTAACGCTTTGATCGGTCGCGTCGTTGCTGTTTGCTCTAATATGTATCCTCAAGTAAGTATCTTCGGGACTTTGCGATTGCGTTTTTGCAAACATTATTACCGCTCCCAAAAGTATTACGCATAAAATAATAACTGCCGCTACTTTCATAAATTACCTCGCTGTTTTCGTTGGATACGGTAATTATTGCCAAAAAAAAGAAGTTTATACAGGTTTCAAAAAAATTTTATATCCTCAAAACAATATGATTAGTCGCGGTTTTCTTGTTCAAGAATTTGTTGAATTTGCGATAGACTTTTTTGCATTTTTCGCAATACGTTTTCTATCTTTTCTTTTTCCTCTAAGACTTGCAATTCGTAAGGCTCCCACATATCGCAAGCGACGTTTTTTTCCACGCGACTTGAAGAACTTGAATAACTCAATTTTGAATTTATGCAATGTCCGCGCGCCATTTTAATATATCGCCCGCCGTATTCGCAATAGTGCGCTTTGAAATATCTATAGTTTTCGCAATTCCTTTCTTCCGACATAATTCCCTCCTTAAGTAATTACATTATACATAAAAACCAAGCGTATGAGATCATTCGCCCCGAAACGGGGCGCGAAATTCAATAATTGCGACTAATTAGGCTTCTTAGTCTATTGAAAGTAGTGGCAGTGAAACGTAAACTATTTAAGTATTTAAACGACAATTTGTCCTGTTCAAATATTTTAGACTTTGATTTGCTTGGAAACTGAAAAACCTACTCGGCTTGGGCGATTAAGTGTGTTTTACGATTATTACGCTCATAGTTTTTGGTGTAGCTTACTTTCGTACTTTATCCAAGCTTCGCTCAATATGACGAATGGCTAAGTAGGTGACGCATTATTTGTTTTCGTTGCGTAAGCAATCGCGTATTTTCAGCCATTCGTCAATATTCCAACTGCCTGCGTTGGCAGGAGAAGTGGACGGAAGATATATAAAATCAATATGGGGATAGGCTTTCTTTGCGGTTTCGAAAGACTTGCGTCCATTGCAATATATCGCTTGAATATTGCCTGTCTTTATTACCTCGCTTATGTCGTTGGGAACGACGTCTTTAATATCGCTGTCCAACGACCCTTTGCGATTGCAAGAATAAATTATATCCATCAACGCGATATTATGCTTTAAAAGCCACGCCTTTTTATCATCGATACTCTCGGGCGCGGGTTCGCCCACAACCTTGGAAACCGTAGACCAAAATCTATTGCGCGGATGCATATAATAAAAACCTTTTTCCAAAGACTTCTTAGACGCCATACTGCCTAAAATAAGTACCCTGCTGTTGCTATCAAATATAGGTTCAAAAGAATAAATCATACGTCTTTGTATTGTCGGTCGTTGAGCAACGTCGAAAAATCTATCGTTTTTTTCTATAATGCCCGATATGCAAGTTTACTTGCTTACGAAAATCTTTGTGCAAGGAGCTTGTCCGCTAAGAACTTCGGTTATGGAAAACTTGGGGTTGGCGATATACACTTGCGTGCCGTTTTGAAGCGGCTGCTTTATGAACTCCAACTTTGCGTTTGCTCCGTTCGCGCCCACTCTCGAAGCGCCTTTACAAAGGTTTTGAGTTTGCGCGACAGCCTCAATAAGTTCATAAGTATCCTTACCGGTAATCTTTTCAATAAGAGTGCTCTCGTCGTCGGGATCAGCGTATATTCCCAAAGTCGAAGTATATATAAGAAGCGTTTTGCACTTGACAAGACAAGCGATCTGCGAAGCCGTTTCATCGTTGTCCATACAGTGTACGATGTCCTTTCGCGCTTTAGCCAACTCTTGAAGTTCGAGTTTGTCTATCTCTTCGGAAGAAAGCGGATCGTTGTAGTTGACGATAGGAATAGCGTTTTGCATAGGACACCTAAGAAGCAAGCTTTTTAGATTTTCTTTCTTGGCAGGGTCGTTGAAATGTCTATGCTCCACGAGTATTTGCCTTACGCCAAACTTGGGGTCGATATACTGACGGTAGTTGTTCATAAGTATCGTTTGACCTTGAGCGGCGTAGTCCATTTTCACCTCGCTGTAGTTGCCCGCGATTTCCTTACCGTTGCGACGGATATGGTCTATACGTCCAATTTCCGTTGCTCCGCTCGTCACCCAAATATATCCGGGACGAAGTTCCCTGCTAATTCTCGATATAGCGTTGTAGTCTATGTCGCCCCACTTTTTGTTTACGAGCGCCATAGACCCGACTTTTCCTACGAGTTCGATATCGAATTTCATATTTATCCTCACTTATGCGGCAATGCCGTAATCGTTGTAATTTCTTTTGACTGTAAAGATTAGAGCAACCGCATCGTCGCCGCTGCTTATCTCTACGCCCTCGATTTCGGTTTCGGTATTCACGTTTTTATCGGGGGTCTTTTCGCTGCTGATGATTATTCCGCCTTTGCCATTGACTTGTACGGTGATAGTGCCGTCTTCGTCGGTGCGGTAAATTTGAGCAAATCCGTTGTAATCGTCATCAGGAGTTAAGTCTACGTAATTTTCCAGCCTAGCCATCAACTCGTTGGTAGGATGTTTGTATTTATTACCTGCGCCGCAAGATATAATCGCGTATTCGCAGTCAACCTTATCTAAAAAGTCTTGGCTTGTCGACGTCGTCGAGCCGTGGTGAGCAACTTTGAGCACGTCCGCGTCAATATTCTTGAAATAGCCTTTCTTATTCAATAGGTAATCTTCGTTGGTATAATTGGAATCGCCCGTGAGCACGATAGTCCTGTCCGCAAACTCAAGAAGACATATCGGCGAAACAGCGTTCTTCAGCGTTGCGTCCGTAGCAGCCGACGAGCCGGACGGGTAATCTTCCTCGTCGTAAGTGTAACACTTCATTATCCAAGTTGCGCCGACTATCTCAAAATAGCCCACGTTCTCGTTGTAAACGGATTGTTGCGTGTTGCCATCTTCGTCGACGTAAGTCTCCGCCTTAGCAGCGGTTACTGCTTTAGTCCAAGTAGCCGTATTTCCCGTAACTTCCTTTGGATAATAGAAAGTCTTGATTTCGTAATTGTTGATAAGTTTTTCAGCCTCGCGAATGTGGTCGTAATCGGTGTGCGTGAGGAAGAGATAGTCTATAGTAGTAATCTCAAGGTCCGTCAACGCGCCGTTGATTACACTCCACCGCGATGATTCCGTTTGAGTATTACCTATGTCCATTACCATAGTTTGACCGTCGGGGAAAAGCAAAAGAATGCAATCGCCTTGACCGACGTCAAGCACACGCATTTCAAGCGTATCGGTAGCTTGAGGTTTGCCGACGCTCGTATTCGAACCGTCGCCGTTCGGAGTTTGGTCGTCGCCAAGTAAACCTTTAATAAAGTTTGCCAAATCGCCCCACAAGCCTTTCAAACTTATAAACACGATAGCGGCAATCAACAATACTATTACAATTATTATTACCGCGGCGATGAGCTTCTTGCCCGCGCTTGATTTTGCGGCTTTTTTTGCCTTTGATTTTGCTTTAGACTTAACTTTAGATTGAACCTTTGATTTCACGTTTTTGGTAGCCATAACACTCCTTTGACCGTTAGTCCTCGTCCGAGAAATATTCCAAAATTTTCTTCTTCTTTTCGGGTCTATTATCGCCGTGCTTTATGAATACCGCCGTAACTAGCGCGATCGCAATGAATACCGAAGCGTATATAAACACGCTGCTTTGCGAAATCTTATCCATAAACACGCCCGCAAACGCCGGCGTGATTGCTTGCGCCGACATCGAAAACGCATAATAATATCCAGTATATTTACCTACCGAGCTACCCTTTGAAAGCTCCGTAACCATAGGCAAAGTATTGACGTTTACGCACACCATTCCAAAGCCCGCAAGCAAGAAACATAGCGGAAACAGTATAGATTTATACGGAGTGGCGCTCGTCATAAAGAAACACGGTATAAACGCCAAAGCGGCGACTACTATACCTATTATGACCGTCTTTTTCCTGCCCAACCTGCTTGCCAAAAGCGATACTGGAAGTAGCGCTATCGCTCCGCCAGCGCCGTTGATTATTGAGATAGTTCCGACAAAACTTTGAGTAAAATCGAGCGTTTTTGTCGCGTAAGTCGAAAGGTGCGACTTGACGGCGTTGTAGCCCATAAACCACAAAAATACCGTCATAAGTATCAACAAAAGAGAAATGAGTTTTGCCTTGGGAAGTTTTTCGTTGCCCTCGAGTTCCTCTTCGTCGACGACCTCGTATTTTGCTTCCTCTTCCATTCTAAGCTCAACGAATTTTTTCTCTTTTACCGTCAGCATATATAGTAAAAGTATTATCAGCAAAACAACCGCTACGGCAACGAACAGCCATAGGTAATTTTGCGTAGAACTCTTTGCGAAAATCTTATACAGTATGATTGCTACCAAACCGCCTGCGCCGCCCATAAACGTAATCAAAGCGTTGGCTTGCGACCTCAAAGGCTTGGGAGTTATGTCAGGCATAAGAGAAATCGCGGGCGAACGGAAGGACGCCATCGATACCAAAAGCACTAGAAGCGCAAAGATAAACATAACTATTATCCATACGTTGTCTTTCGCGACCTGCCCTGCCATAGCTATTTGAGCGTCTTTCAACGCAGTAGAAAGTTCGGGTATAGAAACGAGATTATCGTAGCTCAAGTCGGTAATTCCCAAGCTTTGTATTAGAGATTGCAATTCTCCGCTACTCGCAACGAGTAATTCTCCGTCCGTATAGCCTGCTTGCATAATCTTAGCAAATTCGAAATATTCAAAAAGAGCCAAAATAATTATCGAGACTACTGAAGCAAGCGTACCCCAAAAGATAAATTTCGTTCTCCTGCCCATCTTGGCGTTCACCGCTTTGTCCGAAAGAGAACCGAAAAACGGCAACAAGAATATCGCCAACAGGTTATCCAAACCCATTATCAATCCGTACTGCCAGGCGTTGAGTCCGAATCTATAATTCAAAATAAGAGGCATTATGTAGTCGTAAACTTCCCAAAAACACATTATCGCGAAAAATGCGAAGCCGACCAAAATAGTTCTCTTATAGTCTAATCTTAGAGTACCGGTATCCTTAACTTTCTTCATATATCCCCTTTTGAACGTCAGTCAATATAGAAAGTATAACACAGCCCGATAAAAAACGCAAGCGCTATCCTTATTTAGTTAGGACTGTAAAACCCGCTTATTCGTCTTTATCCAACCGCCTAACAGTTTTTTGATTTCATAAAGCTGACGGGCGATGATTCCGCTTTGTCGAATGGAAATCGCTTGCAAACACCTAGCCGTTTCCGAGTAAAAATCAATTAGCGAAATACTGACCGAAGCCTGTCTTTGAAAATCAACGCGCTTTTCTCCAAGTTCAAAGTTGGCTCGATAGAGATTTTCAATAAGTTCTACCGAGGAATTTTGTAATCGCGTAATTATGCTCCACCTGAGTTTTTTGGGCGATTTTTCGGTTATGACGAAGATGTACTCCGAAAGCTTTTTCGCGCAGGTAAAGACCGCCATTTCCTTGTCTTTCGGCGGGTCAAAATCCCTTATTCTAAAGGGTTTGCGAGCTACGCAATCAATTTCGCCGTATATCGAGTCTTCGTCGGGAATTTTCATTTCTTGCCGTATCTCTTCTTCTAATTCTAAAAATTGTTCTTCAATCGCGTTCATAATTTTCTCCTTGTATTCGTCGCGCAAGTTTTTCTTCTAGCGCGATACGTAAATTTATTTTTATTTCCCTTTCCAGTTTTCTACTTTTGGAATATTTGAGATGACCGTGAAAAGCCGACAAAGATTCGTCCACTCTCTTGGCGTCTATAAGTCCCTCGCAGTAAGCTTTCTTAAGAAGTTTGGTTCGCTGTCGGAAACGACGTTTCGTAGCCTTTTTCACGGTCTTTATTATTTGACCGTCGTCCGTAATGCAGTATCTAAACCCTAAATAAGTAACTCCGTTTTTGAAAGGAAAGATATGCGTTTTTGAATTGAGCGACAGCTTTAGACTTGCCGCAGCTTCTTCAATTACGGTCTTGACGTAGCGCAAATATTCCAAATCTTCGTGCGCTAAAACGAAGTCGTCCATATATCTTGAATAAACCTTTATTTTGAGCTTTTCCTTGACCAACCTATCCACAGGATCAAGATAGTACATACCGAAAAGCTGACTGGTTTGGTTGCCGATAGGCACGCCTCTACCCGTCTTGTCGCCCTCTTCCAACGCTTCAATACCGTATCTATCCAAAAATTCTCGCTTGGTATTGTAGCCGTCTATTATACCGTTCAAAATTTTCTTCACGCGCTCGTCGGCAATATGAACGCATATCGTTTGCTTGAGTACGTCGTGCGGTATACTTGGAAAATATTTGAGAACGTCGCATTTGAGAAAGTATCCTTTTACGCCGTGTTCGCCGATAAATTCCCTCAGCATCTTTTCGAATCTTTGCAACGCAAAAAGCGCGCCCTTGCCTTTTTGACATACGCAGTTGTCGTAAATAACTTTATTCTTGAAAAACGGCATAAGCAATTTGTCGCAAAGTACCCTTTGCACCAACCTGTCCGAATAAAAAAGGTTTTGGATTTCCCTGCATTTAGGTTCGTAAACCAAAAAAGTGTTGTATTTGCCGAATTTATAAGTACCCTCGATTAGCCTCTTGTGTATATCGTAAAGCCGCTCCAACATAGAAAACTCAAACTTAATAATAGGCTTTTTACTCCTACGCGTAGAGCGGCTTTTCCTATGCGCGGCATACAACGCCTCAAAAGTAAAGAGCTCTTCTAACGTGGTTTCAATCATAAACTTCTCCGTGCGGCTGTCGCTTGAAAATCAAAGTATGTATAAGATTAAACTTTAAATTGCTTTTTGTCAATTAAAATTTTGCAATCGACGTTTTTCTCCAAAAAAACACCTGCTCGCTTCTCTATTTCTTCTATCTTTTCTTAAAATCGACAATATTTTTCCGAGGAACTTTTCTAGTCAGGAAAAGTGTACTTTTCCTGACTAGAAAGACTTGAAATCGACAAGTAGTTTTTGTATAATTTCTATGTCAAAAAGTGGC
>JAIEDA010000030.1 GCA_029068165.1 Clostridia bacterium | reverse complement strand
TCAGGCTGCTTCACGACAACTTCCTAAAATATAAACTATATGAAGTAAAATTTCAACTGTTGTTTAAATTTTTACCGTATACAAAGAAAGACGGCATTACTGCCGTCTTTGAATTTGATCAAAACTTTTAATTACTTCTTATCAACAACGAGTTTGCCGTCGTAATAACCGCAATTCGGGCAAGCCTTATGGTTCATTTTCAACTCGTGGCATTGAGGACAAGCCGAAAGATTCGGAGCTTCTAATTTCCAATTAGCCGAACGGGTATGTTTTCTTTGTTTTGATGTTTTCGCTTTTGGTACTGCCATTTGCCTAACACCTCCGATTTATACTGATAATTTTAGTTGCTATTGCATTATATATGAATTTTTCACCTTTGTCAAACAAATTTCGAAAGGTTTTGCATTTTTCTTTCGTCAAACGCCGAAGGGTCTATTTAGCGCCTGCTCAATACGACTTCCTTGGTATCTCTTGCGATTACGAGTTCCTCATTGGTAGGAATAACGAGTACTCTTACCTTGGAATCTTTTGCGCTTATATCTACAAGCGCGCCTCTAGGAGCGTTTTCGTTGAGTTTCTTATCGACATTAACCCCCAAGAATTCCATATCTTGCGTAACCGTTCCTCTAATCAACGAACCGTTTTCGCCAATACCGCCCGTAAATACGATACAATCAAGTCCGCCCATCGCTACTGCGTAGCCTCCGATAAACTTGCGAATTTGATAATCGAACATATCGTAAGCAAGCTTAGCTCTATTATTGCCTGCCGCGATTGCCTCGCAAAGTTTTCTAAAGTCCGAGCTTACTCCGCTCACGCCCAAAAAGCCGCTCTTCTTGTTGAGATATACGGTGATTTCCTCAACGCTCATTTTCTTGAATTTAGCAAGCATTTCAACCGCCGCAGGGTCGATGCTTCCGCTTCTAGTACCCATAACGAGTCCCTCGAGTGGAGTCATACCCATAGACGTATCGACGCACTTTCCGCCTTTTACCGCAGTAATAGACGAACCGTTGCCGAGGTGACAAGTGACTATCTTATCGCTTGCGTAACCTTTGCCGTTCAAATACTTAATTGCTTCTTGAGATACGAATTTATGCGACGTGCCGTGAAAACCGTACTTTCTTATTTTTGACGCTTGATAATCTTCGTAAGGTATGCCGTACAGCTTAGCCTTATCGGGCATAGTGCTGTGGAAGCCGGTGTCAAAAACAACTACGTTGGGACAATCGACGAGCGACATACAAGATTTAAGACAAGCAAGGCTTGCCGGATTATGCAATGGAGCTAAATGCTCAACGCTCTCCAACTTCTTCAACGCAACCTCGTCAACGTACGTCGATTTGTCAAATTCCTCGCCAGAATGTACGACTCTATGTCCGATTGCGCTAATCTCTTTAGGCGAAGAAATGCTGCCGTACTTGGAATTTGTCAAACACTCCATTACGAGATTGAATGCGTCGGTATGGTTTGCGAGCGGTCTTTCGATTTCGTATTCTTTGCCCGCCGCCTTGTGCGTAATCTTAGATCCCTCTATACCTATGCACTCAACCGTGCCTTTGCATATTACTTCTTCATTATCCATTTCGATAAGCTGATATTTGAGTGAAGAACTTCCTGCGTTTACTACTAATATTTTCATAATTTGCTCCTTAATATTTTTATACTGTCGCCACTCGCAACAAAATGACTTGCCTACCCTACAACGGCGAACTTGTAAATTAGTTTTGGCTCGCCTGAACTGCCGTAATTGCAACGACTGCGACTATATCTTCGCTTGTGCAACCGCGCGATAGGTCGTTGATAGGTTTCGCAAAGCCTTGGCATATCGGACCGATAGCCGTTGCTCCGCTAAATCTTTGCGTGAGTTTGTAGCCTATATTGCCCGACTGAAGATCGGGGAAAATCAAAACGTTGGCTTTGCCGGCAACGTCACTGCCGGGCGCTTTAAGTCTTCCGACCGACGGAATGATAGCCGCGTCCAACTGCAATTCTCCGTCAACGTCGATTTCGGGAGCTTTTTCTTTTACGAGTTTGGTAGCCTCTACGACTTTATCTACGTAAGCGTGCTTTGCGCTGCCTTTGGTGGAGAACGAAAGCATAGCTACTTTAGGCTCGGCAATGCCAGCCAAATCTTTAGCGGTCGCCGTCGAAGAAATAGCGATATCGGCAAGCTGTTCGGCAGTCGGGTCGATATTTACCGCGCAATCGCCGAATACCATAATGTCTTGAGCGCTGTACGCCGTGTTGTCGCACGCCATAAGAAAACAGCTTGAAACGGTCTTTATTCCGGGCTTGGTCTTAACGATAGTAAGTCCTGCTCTAAGCACGTTGCCCGTGGAATTGATAGCGCCCGCGACCATACCGTCGGCGTCGCCTTTTTTAATCATCATTGCGCCGTAATTGAGATACTGTCTGATTTGCTTTTGAGCTTCTTCCAAAGTCATACCCTTGGCTTTACGCAGCTCGTAGAGAGTGTTTGCGTAATCCTCGACGTCAACCGTCAAAGGATTGACGATTTTAATGCCGCTGAAGTCGGCGTAAGGATACATACTCTTCAACTTTCCTTCGTCGCCGAGAAGAATAACTTTCGCTATGCCGTTGCTAACGATAGTTTGAGCCGCTTCGACCGTACGGGGTTCCTCGCCCTCAGCCAAAACGATAGTCTTTTTCAATCTTTTTGCTTTGTCGATAATACTGTCAATGATTTTGCTCATTTTACTTTCTCCCAAACGCTTTATTTTTCAAGCGCTATCTTATATAATGATTACAGTTAAAGTATACTCTTATAAATATTGATTGTAAAGAGTTTTGAGGTGCAAAAAAATGAAAATCGCGTTCGTGATTTGCGAATATAACCCTTTCCAAAACGGTCACGCTTACCATTTAAACGCGACCCGCTCGCTATCGCAATGCGACAAAATTATTTGCGTGATGAGCGGCAACGTCACGCAGCGCGGCGAGCTTGCGATTGCCGACAAATACGCTAGAGCTAAGTGGGCAATACTCTCTGGCGCGGATATGGTTGTAGAACTTCCGCCGCAGTACGTTCTCACTACCGCAAAGTATTTTGCGCTCGGCGCGGTCAAAATCGCAAACGCCGTCAAAGGCGAAAAATACCTCTCTTTCGGCAGCGAATGCGGGAATATAGACACGTTGAAAGCTATTGCGGATTTTGAAGAAAACCAAGACTTTAAATCAACGTTGAATAAATATCTAAAAGCCGGCTACGGCTACGCGAAAAGCCTTTCTAGCGCGCTTGGCGAAATATCTCAAGAATACGCGCAAATAATATCCTTGCCCAACAACGTGCTAGGCGTGGAATACTTGAGGGCTTTGCGCTTGACAAACTCAAGTATCTCCCCTTTGACTGTAGCAAGACAAGGCGGCGGCTATCTCGACGACAAAAAATCCGATACGTACTCGTCAGCAAGCGCAGTTAGGAAAATGTTGGAAGCAAACGATATCGACGGATTGAAAAACAGCGTGCCCGATAGCGTATTCAACGACCTGATAGCCAAGAGCAAAGACAAAACGTCGGTCGAAGAAAAGCTCTTCTCTATCTTAAAATATATCGTAAGCGAACGAAACTTAGCCGGCGTACACGGCGTAAAAGAGGGCGTGGAAAACAGGATTTTAAACGCTATTAATTCCTCGCAAAACTTACGCGAGTTTTACGAGAAAGTAGCTACGAAAAGATATACCGATTCGTATATCGCTAGAACCGCTTTGAATATAATTCTCGGAAATTACATAAGCGGCGAGCTACTCGAACTAAGCGCCGTAAAGAGCGTAAATATCCTTGCCGTCGAAGAAAACTCCAAATACCTGCTCTCGCTCTTTGATTGCGACGTAAACACAAAAAATTCCACGCTTGAACCAAACTCTATGATTTTAGTTGCGGATAGGCTGTATTCGAGCGTTTACTCAAATATGCCTTATTCAATGATAACGGTGAAAAGATAAAAATTCCGTACGGCTTACGCAAGGCATATTCCTATCGTTTTTATCATATATTTTGATATGTTGACGTTGACGAAAAACGCGCGAAAAGTTTTGCCGCTATCTCTTATACTATGCTTTTTTATTCTATGCTTAGTTATAAATCCGCAAAGATATATCGAGAGTATCTTCAGCGGAATGTTGCTCTTTGCCAAAAACGTAGCGCCGGCGCTTTTTCCTTTCTTTTTCTTTACCAAACTTCTTACGGGAATAGGCGCGGCGAACGGTTTGGGCAAAGCTCTTCGACGTCCCATTTCCAAACTCTACAACGCGCCCGGCGAAAGCGGTTACGTGCTCGTAATGAGCTTGATATCCGGCTATCCGATCGGGGCAAAACTAATAAGCGACTTTTACGAAAACGGAAGCTTCTCCGTCGACAACTGCAAAAAGGTCGCTTCGTTTACTTCCACTTCAGGACCGCTCTTCGTCGTAGGCACCGTAGGCACGCTTATGTTTTCATCGCCCAAAGCAGGTTACGTACTCTTTCTATGTCACGCGCTTGGCGCGCTTATCAACGGACTAATTTATAGGGGACGAAAAAGCGTAACGGGTATTTCGGCTATGCCTAACTCCGCTGCCGACGACAAACTTCTCAACAACTCTATCACCTCGTCAATACTTTCCGTACTTATCGTAGGCGGATATATAGCTATTTTCAGTATGATAATCGATATCGCCATAGACATCAAACTTGTAGACGGCTTGGCGTACGCGCTGTCAAAACCTCTCTCTTGGATAGGCGTATCTACCGAAGTCGCCGCACCGACCGTCATATCAATGATAGAGATTACGAGAGGCTGTCAAGCGTTTGCTCAAAGCGGCGTAGACATAAAAATAATCCTACCTTTCGTGGCAGGATTACTCTCTTTCGGCGGTCTATCCATAACATTTCAATCTCTCACATTCTTGAAAAACTGCAAGATAAAGACGCGCTATTATTTCTTGACGAAGTTCACCCAAGCGCTCGTAACTTTCTTCATAACGCTTGCGCTTGTTCAGCTATTCTACTGACGGCGACTAACCGCGGCGAGGATCGTTGGGTCTATGTTGCTGACCGCCTGCGTTGACGTCCGAACCGTTTTCGGGATTTCCGTCGTCGGCGACGAACAAACTCTCCCTGCAAGCGATCACGTTGTCAAGCATTTTCCTCATTGCGTTTTCCACTTCTATATACATATTGTTGACTTGCACGTAACTTTGCTCCACCAAGTTGTCGGCAAAAATACCCGCGTTGTTGACGAACTCCGCAGCCTGTCTTTCGCCCTCTTTGGTGATTTCGCTTTCCGACACGAGCATTTGAGCCTGATTTTGAGCATTGGCTACGATGTCGTTAGCCTCTTGCTCGGCAGCCTCTTTGAGCTTATCGCAATCGCGTATAATAACTATAGCTTCCGACAGTTCAGCCGGCAGCCTGCTCCTTATTTGCTGAATAATGGCAAGACAGCTGTTTGCGTCCACTAGCCGCATATTGGAAAACATTTGCTTTTTACCGCTGTTGAGCAACTCTTCCAGTTTGTCCAACAGCCTGTCAGTCGTCATAAAATTCATAGCTTCTCCTTGTAGGCTTTTATTACCGCCCTCACGCATTTATTAGGTAAATATTTTTTTATATCTTCGCCCTTACTAAGCATCTCTCTCACTAGCGTGGAAGATACGGAGCTTTTGCCCTCTATCAGCACCGTCTTTACGCCCCGCTCTTCGTTGAACCGAGCCATTTGCTTTTCGTACTCGACGTCGTCGTCGTTGCGATAGCCGCGATAGACGGTATCTATATTCTTATTCTTACAATACTCGTATACGAACCCGTCGCAAATATCCACGTTGACGTTTAGATATTCTTCCGTAGCGAGCCTTGCGAACGCCGCTCTCTCTTCCAGCGTAAAGAGGTATTCTTTATCAGGATTTTGAGCGATCAGTATAGTCGCTTTATCGTAATCGTCAAGCGCTTTTTCCAGTATATCCAAGTGCCCTTTCGTTATTGGATCGAAACTTCCGGTAATCGCGACTTTTCCTCTCGAATAGCCTATATAGTCTACGTATACGATTCCAAAGACTTTGCGCTTGAGTATACACATATCTTCAGGAAGTTCGTATTCCCTTTGAGCGTGCTCGTAAACGATATAGCCGTCACGGGCAAGCATATCCCTATCTATGACGATTTTGCAAATCTCGTTGATATAGTCGCATTTATAAGGCGGGTCAACGAAGATAAAGTTCCACTTGCCTTGCGCTGAGTACAGCGCGTCCTTGTAATCTCTTGCGACAACCTTGTAATTGTCGTTAATCCCGTTGAGATTAGACTTGAGAAGTTGCAGCGACGCCTTTGCGACGTCGGCAAATAATACCTCTTTCGCGCCCCTGCTTAAAGCCTCTATACCTATAGAGCCGCTCCCCGCAAACAAGTCTAAAAACCTACTATTTGCAATCTCAAACTGTATCACGTTGAAGATACTCTCTTTGACTTTGTCGCTAGTGGGACGTATCTCGTCGTTCAACGGCGAGTTTAGCCGCCTTCCCCTGTACTTTCCGCTTATTACTCTCATTTCACTTCTTTGATTTATACTTCATATTTCGTTTTCGCTCAAAGCGACGATTTTATTACTTCGTCAATAGTTACGAGCATATCCAAAGACTTGTCGTGACTATCGCTCAGCGCGTTTTCAATTATTTGTTCTTTGAACGCTAGCCCTATTCGCAAAGTATCCACCTTTTCGAAATATCTATCGTAAAAGCCCTTTCCTTTGCCAAGTCTATTGAGCGATTTGTCAACTCCCAAAAGCGGCGTAATCGTCACTTTCGGTTGCGCCTCTTCAGGCGTAAGCCTTTTTCCTACCGGTTCGAGTATTCCCCACTTAGCCAAGCGATATTCGCTCATTTCGTCCACTTCAACAAGCCTAAGTTCCTCGCCGTCTACTACCGGAAGATAGACTTTTCTCTTGCCGATAAAATACTCGATAATAGCTTTCGTATCCACTTCGCTAGGCAGCGAATTGTAGATACAAATACTGCCGCTAGGCAAATCGAGTTCCTTTACTTTTTCAAGTATTTTCTCGCTTTGTAGTGCCTTAAGCTTATCGCTCATTGCGGCAAGCCTTGCTCTCAAAACTTTTCTAAGCGAAGCCTTATCCTGCTCCATATCAACCCTTGTGCGCTCTATAGTAATTTATCAAACAACCTCTCGAGATAATCTCGCGCTCGTCGTCGGTCATAGCGTCGATTTTGAGCGTAGTGTCAATTACTTGCTTGCCTCTTACGATTTTAGCGCTAAACTCGCAACCGCCGTTGTCTATCGTGTTCTTAATGTCGTACACGATTACTATATCGTCGATTTTATACTCCTCTTGAGAAAGGAACGGCAACATTCCCCAGTTGATAAGGTTTGAGCGGTATCTCTTCGTCGCGTACTCTTTCGCGATATTGCAAACGCCGCCGAGCACTCTTTGACAGCTTGCCGCCTGCTCTCTTGCGCTGCCGTCGCCAGGTTTAACAGCGTACACGCCGCTGCCTATGGATACGCTGCCTTTGAGTTTTACGCCCGCAGCCTTGACCGCTTCAGCGTACTCCTTATTCAAATCGCTTTCTCTTCTTGCGAGTTCGTCGGCGTAAATCTTCTTAGCTTTGCCCACGTATTCGGGAGCTTTTCTTGAAAGCGCGAACTCGGCAAGCTTTAGCGGGTTGGAACGATAGCTTGAAGTTTCGCCTGACGGAATAAGTTCGTCCGTCGTAGTTACGGGGTCGTTGATAACTGCCGCCAACTTGACGATTATATTATCCGTCAAAGGTATGACCTCGGGCCAATCGCAAATATTTGGACCGTACTCGAGTTGAGCGTTCGGGTCGGGTTTACCAACGCCGTTGTACACTCTCTTTTCGTATATGGATTTATCGTATTCAAACTTAGGTATCGTATCGTCGTAATCTAGACCGAGCGCGCTAGTAAGTACGCCGCCGTTTGCGGCTGTTGCGGCGATCGAACGAGCGTCCATAAGCGCAACCGAAGCGATTTGGTTGTTGGCGGGCTTACTACCCTCTCTCGATTCAAAGTTTCTCGTCGTATGTCTAATAGACAACGCGTTGTTTGCGGGAACGTCGCCCGCTCCGAAACACGGACCGCAAAAAGCGCTTTTGACGTTTGCGCCGCTCTTGACCAAAGACGCGATAGCTCCCTTTTTGAGCAAATCGTAATATACCGGAGTTGAAGATGGATATACGTTGAGCGTAAACTTGCCGTCGCCTACCGCCTTATCTCCCAAAATCTTGCTAGCCTCGAAGATATTGTCGTACGTGCCGCCCGCGCAACCTGCGATTACGCCTTGTTCTACTCTTACTTTACCGCCGACGATTTTATCTCTCAGCTTAAAGTTTATTTTAGGATTGTTGAGAAGCTTGTTGCACTCTTTCTCTACGGAAGACAAAATATCTTCAGGATTGTCGATTACGTCTTGAAGATTAAACACGTTGGACGGGTGGAACGGAAGCGCGATTTGCGGAGTTATTTCGCTCAAGTTCACTTCCACTACGCCGTCGTAATAAGCCAAGGTATCGGGAGCGATAGCTTTATAGTCGGAAAGTCTGCCCCTTACAGCGTAATACGTCTTGACCTCTTCGTCGTCAGTCGTCCAAATAGACGAAAGACAAGTAGTTTCGGTAGTCATAACGTCGATACCTATTCTATACTCTATAGGCAGGTTTTTGATGCCGTCGCCAACGAACTCCATTACTTTATTCTTAACGAAGCCGTTCTTGAATACCTTGCCGATAATAGCTAGCGCCACGTCTTGCGGACCTACGCCCTTGCGAGGTTTGCCGCTAAGGTGAATAGCTATAACGCTCGGATAGGTTATATCGTAAGTGCGGCAAAGAAGCTGTTTAACCAATTCCGGACCGCCCTCGCCCACAGCCATAGTGCCAAGCGCGCCGTATCGCGTATGCGAGTCGGAGCCGAGTATCATCTTTCCGCAACCTGACATACACTCTCTCATATAAGTATGTATAACCGCTTGATGCGGGGGCACGAAAATACCGCCGTACTTCTTAGCCGCCGAATAACCGAAAACGTGGTCGTCCTCGTTTATCGTACCGCCTACCGCGCACAGCGAGTTGTGGCAGTTGGTAAGTACGTACGGAATCGGAAATTCTTTAAGACCGCTCGCCTTAGCGTTTTGAATAATGCCCACGTAAGTTATGTCGTGCGAAGTCAACGCGTCGAATTTAATTTGAAGCGGCTGACCTTTTTGAGCAACTGGCAAAGTGTTGTGCTTTGCCAAAATGCCGTACGCCATAGTGCCTTTATAAGCGTTTTCGATAGCCTTTGCCTCTACGCCCTTAGCTTTCAATTCGTCTAGCGAGAGGAATTTTCCGTTTAAAAAGTACGATCCTTCTTTAAGTTTAATCATAAATTTGCTCCGTTGTAATATGTAGTAATAATTTTATTTACGTTTTGATTATATAATAATAGCGCGAGAAAAACAAGTCAATCTTTTGATTTTACCGCATACTTTTCGCAAAAGCCTATCGGATGATAGGAAAGTTTGGACTGTCTAAGACCGTCCAACCCCATATCCTCTTGGCGGTTGATAAATCTCACGCTTTGAAAGCGCTTCTTCGCGAAGCTGTTGCAAAGATAGGGATAAATACCGTCAAAAGCCACGTCGCCTTTTTCGATATGCGTGATTCCAACGTTGGACGGGGTTATCTCACCCAACGTAAAGCCTATGAGTTTACCTTCGTATTCCACCACGTCGGCAAAAAAGTTTTCCCTCTCCTCAACCAATTTGAGCGCGAGTTTTATTACGCTTAGTTCGTTGCTCTCTTCTTCGGCGGTTTCGCCGTCAAATTCTTTGCCGTCTGACTCTTTATTCTCTTCCCACCCATAGTATAACGCTAGGACGTTATCCCTATCTATCGGTTGATAGCTTCTAAATACGCACTTATCGTTGTCGCCGTAACGACGGATAAAGTTCTTGATATGATTACGCTTGGAATGATATTTCTTTCCTGAAAGCTCTATCAAATCTTGAGGTAAATATAAGTACTCGTCGTAATCTCTATTGCCTATAAAATCGTACTCTTCGCCCAAGAGTTCCGCATATCTTTTCGGCGTAGACATCACGTACATAATATCTCCGTCAAATTCGCACTGCTCTTTTATCTTTGAATAGGCGGCTTTGACGTTTTCTAGAATTGTCAGCGGCGGCAAATATATATACTTATGCTCGCTTAATTTTTCGTCGAATTTGGCGTGCGGAATAAAACGCAGGAAAATAATGTCGCCCGTATCGCAAATTTGCATACTCTCGTAATTAAAAAATTCCCAACCTTTGAGGTATAACATAGAGTATTCGCTTCCGTCGTACTCAGTGAGCGACTGAATTTGGCTCATACGGGAATAGTCTTCATCGGTAATTTTTCTAAATTGCATAAATTCCTTATTTTAGTTGTTTGCAATAGCAGTTTCGTGTATAATATTAAGTATGAGAAAATTTTATAATTTCAAACAAAAAAGTTGGATATATATTGTCGCCATACTTGCAATTATTATATTGTTTATTTGTATGATTGTCAATATTTTGAAAGTATGTGGAGTGGGAAATTTGGTATCTTATTACCATACGCAAGATATAGTCGCAACTGTAGTTATGGGCGTAGTGATAATCGTCCTTTGCCTTGCCGTGTTCCTGTGCGGTATCTCCTGCAAGGACAAATATATACTCTTCATACTAGGTTTTTTAGCGACGAAAATCCCCTATGAAGATATTTTGGAAATCAAGCAGGACGCCGCAGGCAAGTTCTTACTTCTCTATTACAAGGCTAAAAGCAAAGGGATGGTCAAAGACGAGAAAAGCGGAACGTACGCCGACGTAATCAATATCAACTGCAACGAAAAATACTTTGACGAAATCTTGAGCAAGATAAAACAAAAGAACCCCAACGCGATAATAGAACTAGTCAGCGTCAAGCCCAAGAATCAAGATAGAAAATAGGAGAAATTATATACAAATGAAAGCCGTACTCGCAAGCAATAATAGGCATAAACTCGTTGAAATCAAGACGATGCTTGAGGGAGTATTCGAAGATATACTCACGCTCAAAGACTTGAATATCCAAATCGAAATCGAAGAAAACGGAAAGACTTTTGAGGAGAACGCTTTAATAAAAGCAAACACTATCGCCAAAATGACCAATATGCCCGCAATAGGCGACGACAGCGGTCTTTGCGTGCTTGCGCTAAACGGCGAGCCGAACATATACTCCGCCAGATACGCGGGCGAGCCTTGCGACGATAAAAAGAACAATCAAAAACTTCTTGACAATATCCACGCGCTCGAAAAAAACGGCAAAGTGGATAGAACTGCTTACTTCCAAAGCGTAATCGCGCTTTGCTACCCCGACGGCAAATTCGTAACCGGCAGCGGCAAAACCTACGGAAAAATTATCGACGAGTATCGCGGAACCAACGGCTTTGGCTACGATCCGCTTTTCTTGAGCGACGAGCTAGACAAAACTTTCGGCGAAGCGACGATGGAAGAAAAGAATACCATTTCTCATAGAAGCCGAGCTTTAAAGGACTTGCTTTCAAAAATCTAACCTGCTACGATTCAACGTAAGTCCAACCTAAGCCCACGCTTCCTAATTCGGACGAACTTATTTATCCTATTGAGCGTAGCGAAGTCAATAAATTTCATCGATATTAATATGACGAAAGGAACGCGATTGCGTTCCTTTCGATTTTTCCTTTATTCGATTGTCAGTTTATCCTTTCTCCACGAACGAGCGCGGAGATTAGCGCAGAGTCTGACTGCTATTTCTTGTACGCTCTTTGCTCCTTTAGATACTCGTTGTAACGCTCGATTTGATCTTCGCGAAGGTCTATCATTTGCTTTGCCGTTTCAAACGATTCCGCATCGGCTACGACTAGCTCGCTTTCCTTGACTTTTATCTTAGACCCCTCCGCGTTGCGGCGTATATCCTTGAAATACTCGTCTTCCATCTTAAACAAAGCAACCGTCGTATCTTTCTTTATCGTAAGCTTCACTAGCGGATTGACCGAGGACTGTCCAAGCAAGACATTATAGGTCAGCTTCTTTTCCTTGCACTTGTCTTTTGAGAGAGCGTACTCGCGGAGCTTATCGAAATACTTCTTTTGCTCGCGGCTCAATCTAGCGTAAGCTTCGTCGATGTTGAGTCTAGGCGTCTTTTCCACTGCGGGAGCTTTCTTCTCCGCAGGTACTTTGACGATTTTCTCAACTATCTTCTCTACAGGTTTTTCTACTATCTTTTCAACAATCTTTTCGACAGGTACTTCGACTTTCTTTTCTACTATTTTCTCGACAGGTACTTCAACTATCTTTTCGACGGGTTTTTCTACGACTTTTTCTACAGGCTTTTCAACGACTTTCTCTACAACCTTGTTTGAAGCCGCCGCCATTTTTTCGTCGCGTTCAAGCAGCCTTTCAATCAGCTTATCTTGATTGCGCATCATTTGTCTAAGCGCCTCTTCGCTTTGTTGCGATTTCTCAAGAAGCTTACGGTTTTCTTCCTTGTTCTCCTTTATCTCTTCGGCAAGGAGTTTAACCATTTCATCGTTCGTACTAGCCTGTTGCGGAAGCATTGCTTGCATACTCGGCATTATAGCCGCCACGGTTTCAGTTATTAAGTTCTTGATATTTTCCGCGTCGATAGTGATGTTAGTACCGCCGTTGCCGCCCATAGCTCCATAAGGCTGATAAGGTCCGTACGGCATTCCGTAAGGCGCGTAACCGTACGGCGGATATCCAAACGGATGACCTGTTCCGTACGGCGGTATTTGACCGTCGCCCGCCTCGCCGTTTTCGCCGTTGCCTTGTGCGTTCATTGCGTTGTACTGCGGATTGCCGTTGCCGCCCATCATAGTCATAAACATCATCTTCATCTCTTCGTTTTGACGTCTAAACTCATCCTCGCGGCGGCGGCTTTCTTCGTCGCGGCGGCGAAGTTCTTCTTCAAGTCGCTCCATATCGCTGTTTTTCTTTTGCTCGTTGCGACGGCGCTCTTCCTCTTCGCGTTTGCGGTTCTCTTCTTCACGCTTGCGAAGTTCTTCCTCTTTCTTTCGGTTCTCCTCTTCGCGCTTGCGCATTTCTTTTTCTAGCTTTTCCAACTCTTTATCGCGTTTCTTGCTATTTGCGCTCTCCGCTTGCTCTTGAGGAGCTGCGTTCGCGCCTGCAGCAGCGTACGCCATTGGATTTCTCGCATACTCTAGCTTTGCGCTTTCCAACTCTTCTTGCGTTTTCTTAAATCCGCGCTTCTCTAGCAACATAAAGACAAACGCTAGTACCGCTACGCCCAACAGCGTAAACGCTAAGATTGTCCATATCTTGTAATCGATATTCCACAGCTTCTCTCCTGCCGTGAACAGTGCGATTGCATAAGCCGGCGTAGTATACTTCTTCGTTTCTTTCTTCGCTTTCCTACGCTTGCTTGCGTACGACAAGCCTTTAGCCGTAAACGCTACTATCAATACTATTGATACTCCGCTGACGATAACTTGCCAGTAATCTTGCAAGAACTTCCTTATCTTCTCTAAAGTTTTGTTTCCGTCTTTATCGTCGCCGTTGCCGCCGGTCGGGTCGTCAGGATTGTTGGGCGTAGTATTCGGCGCGTCGGGATCGACTTGCGGATAGTTGGGATTCGTAGGATCGTTGGGATCGTGCAGTCCTCCCGCTATGTCATCAGCCGATAAACTAAACGTATAGTAATCCGTATCGTATACCGAGCCGTATCCGTCCGCTATTGAGAATTGTATATTGTTTCTATACGCTTCCTTTATCGTCGCTTTTATTTGATATACCTTGTCAGCTTCTATATCGTTTACGTTTGTTACTTCATTGCCGTTCTCGTCAATGATAGTGTATTCAAGCGCGTATATTTGTCCGTACTCTAGTTTGAGCACCGGCGGTCTTGCAGTGTTTATCCACTCAGGCGTTATCTCAGCAGGTACAATAGTGAATTGATAACTCGTCGTTCCCTCTATATAGTACTTGTCCGCATACGTTGATTTGAGCGTTATTTCCACCCAATACGTTCCGCTCTCTACAGGCGCTCCGCTAAGCATTGTGTAGCCGTCCTCTTTGAAGTACGTCAGGTCAAAATAGCCGTTGTTTAAGTTAGCTCCGCTCGTCTTGACCGTCACTTGTCTTGGTTGAGTGTTGTAGCTAAACTCCGTCTTTGCAGGTTCTACAGTTATCTTTATTATAGACGCATCTATTGCTCCCACCATAAACGGTTTTGACTGAGCGTTAGGGTTCTCAAGCACGTAGTTGGTCGTGTCTTGAAGTACAGGCTTTGCTACGTACCACTTTGCTCCCTCGCTCGGCATCTCCAATTCGTCGACAGTCAAGCCGGTTGCTCCTGCGGGTATTTGTCCGTTGGAATCGGTTTCGTAATACAAATAAGATACTACAGTATCCGCGCTTGGGTCTTTGAGTTGCAAGATATTGAAAGTCTTGTTGCTGTCGGGATGTGCGACAGGGCTCCAACTCGAAGTGGAAATCTTATGCGGCACTACTTGCCAAGCCTTTTCCCATTCAAAATCTTCGTTATCTCCAAATCCCGTATAGGTCGACTTATCCCCTTGCACGGGCAATATATAGTTACCCTCGTATTCGGGATCTAACTCAAACTCAACCGAAGCCGTTCCGCTGTTGCCTACTACTGAACCGACGTTGGTAGAATAGCCGTTCGTTGGGACTACCAGTCCTTTGGGCAGCGTAGTTGGGTCAAGCGTAGCGTATACAGCCTGTCCGCCATTGTAAGGCAATTCGCCGTCGTTAAGCCACTTGACGTCGGACAGGTCAAACAATGCGGGAATTATCTCCCAGTGAATTTTAAACTCTTGCTCTTCGCCTGTACTTGTCTTTATTAACGTTATAGTCGTTGTATATTTGTCTACGTTTACTCCAACTTTGTTGTTGCTGCTGTTTTCCGACGTAATCAAATAATTGCTATTTGACGTAACTTGCTTAATCGTATAACCTGTCGGTACTACGGTAGGCGACGGTCTTAAAGCGTATATATTTCCATCATAAGTTATATTTGCAGTAAAATATACTTCCGTTTGCTCAGGAACGTTTATGTCCATAATGGTTGTTTGCGAACCACTAGTTGTCATCAACACTCCGTTTTTATATAGTTGCCACCTTAGTATGCTCGACAATAATTCTTCTACTTGTAACGTAGGAGAAGTTAATGGATTTAGTTCATATACGTTTGACGTACATTCCATAGACAACGTATACGTTTCCCCTGCCAATAAATCCGACAAATCCAAATCAAAGTACTTTTGTCCACCTTCTTCATTGTCTATTGTAAGAGCCACTTGCGCTATTGTTATAGAGGGCAATCCGCTCGCTTTGGCTTTTATATCAAAAGTCAAGTCATAACCTGTAAATAGATTGTTAACATTCGCCACGTTTGCAAATGCATTAACGCTATTTCCTGCCATTCCCTTTAGCTCGGTTGAATTACCGTCACTGCCGGTAAGTGAAACATTGATAATTCTCTTGCTTATCTCAAACGTCAACGTCTTTGATGCGGGAGCGTTTTTCCATTGATAATGCGCAGTATCCGCAAGTGTTACGTCCAACGTGTAGTTATTTACAGCGCTAGCTGTAATTCGTCCTGTACTTGCGTTGACATTCACGCCCTCCTCTCGTGGCGTAATCTCAACTAAGCCAAAGTATGGTCTTCCAACCGTGACATCCAATTCCTCATCGTAGTATAATTGAAAATTTATATTTCCTCCGCCCTCAAATTGCGCTGTAGGCTTCGTAGAACCGTCTCTCCACTTAGGAAACGGAACGTATCGCTTAATTATTTCAAAGGTAATTTCTTTGGGGTCCATACCGCCGCTGTCCCATTGTGTTAGATTATCCGGATCATTGATAGTTAATTTAACTTTGTATTTGCCTGGCTCTATCATATTGCCAGTTGCATCTTGAGTTCCGTCTTCATTAAAGTACTCTACGTTAACGTTTTCCTTAAATACATTAGTATACCAGTTTGCCACGCCTATTTCTACGGCATATTCCAAATCAAGGCTATCGCCAGTATACTCGACGGTAACGTTCGTAGGGGTCTCAACTTTTGGCAATGCCGCCGTTATATTTAAGTGAATTGCCGGACGCAAGCCATTTAGCGTGTCGTTAGTTTCAGTATTATAATACCCATCGGATTTATAATTATATGCGTAGTTATAGTAATCAGGTCTACCTGTTCTAAACCATACATTTGACGCAACCGACGTACTAAAATTACGCTGTTCTCCTTTTAAGCCCCATACGTTATCAGTCGAATTATAATTAGTCCAACCTAGCTCGGTAGCGCTGGGAAGCCATATATAGTCATTTCCCCAATCGTCATATCTTACGTTTGTCCAACCGTTCCAACTAAATGTATCATCAGGCGCATAAGAAGCAGAGGCCATTATCCAATGAGTGTTAGACGGCGTTTCTAGCGACTCGTTTGGCAACGTGTATCCTACTCCATTTGCAACAATATAGTGATTTTGATTTATTTGATAATTGATATTCTTCGGCTGTACTAAATACTTTTCGGCGAAATCTCCGGAAGCAAACAAATTAAAATCAGCGATTTCTTCAAGCAATGTTTTTCGTATTGCGCTTGTACTGTAGACGTTGTGACCTTTAGCGCCGTTGTTATCTCCGTAAGCGACGGTAGAGTGAGCAGTCGCCAAACATAACGTTGCTATTGCGTTGCCATTATTGTCTATTGTAAGTGACGTAACCATCCACTTCAAATTGTTTAACGTCACAACTATTCCGTTTGAATTACTTGTTATGCTATTCCCACTGTGAATATTTTGATTTATATATGAAGCTTGTACTACTTTACTGCCAAAGTTATGAAAATCAATGCCGTGATCGTTTATATAAGTTTGCGGATCACTGTCGCCGAACAACATATCTACAAAGTCTTTCATTACGTTGCCATCAATTCTACCTGTGGAATTGTTCCACAAATCGTCGCCGTTGTGTACTAGCGTAGCCGCGCCTATACCTGAATCAGTCAACGCTTTCGCGTTCTCCTTCCCGCTTTGCCCTACAAAAATAAAGCTCAAAATAAAGCATAATATAAGTATTACGCTCAATAGTATATAAATCTTTTTAGCTTTTCCAAGAGTCGTTTGCATAACCTTTTTCCCTTGTCCTTTTCTTTTTAATAAATATAGAATTTAGACTATTTTTGGCTCGGTCAGGAAATGTGTACTTTTCCTGACTAAATGTTCTTGTATTCGACAAGAGAGATTTTGTATAATATATGTGTAGAAATATGTCAAAAATATGCACTTTTTTGACATAAATCCTCAGTCAGGAAAAGTACACTTTTTTTGGAATTTTTTGCTATTTGTCGATTTTTTTACCCTAAATTTAACATTGTTTTTAATTTTATAACTAAGCCTTATCCGATGAACGAGTTACGCTGACATTAGAAATAAAGCGGACTTATATACGTAGTCGGTCGCTTGACTTATTATTAAAAAAGTAGTAGTTTATTTATATGAAAAATATTATCATCATTTCAGATACCCACAATCGACTCCCCAATAACGAAGCGTTTTGGGATATTCTCGGACACGTAGATTATATTTTTCATCTTGGCGACGGCGCTAGAGATATAGACCTGCTCAAAGAAGCTTTCGGCGATAGATTATACTACGTATACGGAAACTGGGACTGTAGGTCGTGTGAAGAAGAAAAGGTCGTGGAAATAGAAGGAGTTAAGTTCTTCCTCACTCACGGACACAAATATAAAGTTAAGTCGTCGGACCTAGATTTGCATATACGAGGGTTGGAACTCGGCGTAGACTGCTGTCTTTACGGACACACTCACCGCGCGCAAATCGATAGATACGACGATCTCACGCTTATCAACCCGGGGTCTATCGCATATTCGCAAAGTTATTGCTTTATGACGGTAAAGGATAAGAAGATACTTGCAAAATTGTGCTCCACCCTTTTGCTTTAAGGACAGCTAATTTTCAAGCGGCTGAGGAGCCGTATATGCGAGCTATATATTATTATAATAAAATAAGATAACAATATATATGTTTCACCATTAGTCGCTAAGAGTGAAATTTACTAAACAACGAAAATACTATTAAGCTCGATAAAGACGAGCGTATAAAAGGTTTGTATATGAAAAGAAATGACGTAAGAAACGTAGCAATAATTGCGCACGTCGACCACGGTAAAACTACTATGGTCGACCAACTTCTCCGCCAAAACGGAATTTTTCGCTCCAACGAAGCGGTCGTCGATAGGGTTATGGACAACGGCGATATAGAAAGAGAGAGAGGCATTACCATACTTGCAAAGAACACCGCCGTACATTATAAGGGCGTGAAGATAAATATTATCGACACCCCCGGACACGCGGATTTCGGCGGCGAGGTCGAACGCATACTGTCAATGGTTGACGGCGTGCTATTGCTCGTCGATGCGGTAGAGGGCTGTATGCCGCAAACGAGATACGTGCTTAAGAAAGCTTTGGGGCTAAATAAAAAAGCCGTGGTCGTAATCAACAAAGTAGATAGAGGCGGCGATCCAAATCAAGTAATAGACCAACTTATCGACTTGTTTATAGAACTGGGCGCAAACGACGATCAGCTTGACTTTGTAACAGTGCTTGCGAGCGCAAAGCAAGGTTGGGCAAGTCTTGAAGTAGGAGTCGTAGGCAAAGATATGACGCCTCTATTGGATACTATTATCGAACAAATCCCCTGCCCCGAAGGCGACGTTGAGGGCGGCTTGCAAACGATAATTTGTAATATCGACTACGACGAGTACGTAGGTAGAATAGGTATCGGCAAGATAGTACGCGGAACTATTAAGAACGGTCAACAAGCAGTAATTTGTCACGCGGACGGAACTCACCATCAAGCCAAAATTTCCAAACTATATCAATATGAAGGGTTAAAACGCGTTGAGTGCGAAAGCGCAAGCGTGGGAGATATCGTTGCAATCAGCGGCGTAGACAATCTCAACATAGGCGAAACGATTTGCAACGTCGATAAAATCGAAGCGCTCCCCTTTGTCAAGATTGACGAACCTACTCTTTCAATGATTTTTATGGTCAACAATTCGCCTTTTGCGGGCAAAGAAGGTAAGTTCGTAACTTCAAGACATATCCGCGCAAGACTTTTCAAAGAAGTCGAAACCAACGTATCGATGCGCGTAGAAGAAACCGATTCAGCCGACTGCTTCAAGGTATTCGGCAGGGGCGAGCTGCACCTTTCAATACTTATTGAAACTATGCGCCGCGAGGGGTACGAATTCCAAGTGTCAAGACCTAGAGTGCTTTACAAAGATATAGACGGCGTGAAGTGCGAGCCTATTGAAGAACTTATAGTTGACGTTCCCGAAGAATACGTAGGCGCGGTTATGAACAAAATCGGCGCAAGAAAAGGCGATTTGAAAAATATGTTCCCCGACGGTAGAGGCGGCACGAAGCTAGAGTTTGATATTCCCGCAAGATGCCTTATCGGATATAGAAGCGAAATGCTTACCGATACGAGAGGGTTCGGCGTAATGCACCACGTGTTCAAAGGATACGAGCCTTACAAGGGCGATATACAGGAACGCAATAGAGGTTCGCTCGTTGCATGGGAAGACGGAGTTACTACGTCCTACGGACTGTTCAACGCGCAAGAACGCGGCAATCTCTTTATCGGCGCAGGCGTAAACGTTTACGAAGGTATGATAGTCGGCGTAAATTCACGCGAGGACGATATGGTCGTCAACGTTTGTAAGAAAAAGCAACTCACCAACAACCGCGCAAGCGGCAGCGAAGAAGCTCTCAAACTCATTACCCCGACAATTATGTCGCTCGAGCAATGCTTAGAGTTTATCGCCGACGACGAACTCGTAGAAGTGACCCCTAAAAGCATACGCTTGAGAAAAACCATACTCGCAAAAGATCTAAGACTGAAACAAGAAGCTAGAATGAAGAAAAACAACTGACAAATAGACACGCAAAAATATAAACAATAAAGCGCAAAATATCAAAGAAAAAACAATAAAATAATTTCGTAAGATATATTAAATAGTAAAAGTATAAAATAATAACGGCGTAGATCAAAACCTACGCCGTTATATTTTTTAAGTAAATAATTCTACGCTTACTCTTGCGCGCCGCTATCGGTGTCTTCAGTAGCAGGTGCAATCGCTTTCATAACGTCGTCTTTTGAGAACGTCTCGGAAGCAGATTCTTCTAAGAATATCAACGAGGCATACAAATACAAAAGTTGGTCTTCATCGTCTAATTCCTTGTAACTTCCGTCATCGTAATCAGTATAAAAACCTATGAGTTCACCGCCAACGTAAAATGCGACGTCTTTCCAATAATCGCCGTTAGTGTCAGTTGTCGTAAAGGGAATATAAATGAAAACGGTAAAGATATACTCTTCATATCCCTTTTTGTATCCGCAAGCGTCGTCTATAACGAAACTTTCAAAATTGTCAAGTTTCGACATAGTAGATTGCAAATCCTTAGCGCATTTTACAACTTTTTCAAAACTCGTTTCATTTGAGCAAGCCGCGCAACAAATAATCGACAATATTAATACTACGACTACTACGCACGCTAAAACTTTTTTCTTCATCACTATTTTCTCCTTTGTTTAAAAATTTATTATTTCTTTGATTTTAACACTTAATTTACAAGCCGTCAAGCTTTTACTTCCCTATTTTTTTACTTTTTATTTTCCAATTTTTTACATAAACCGCGTTGAAGTTTTCTTAATTATATCAAGTCTTATAAGACTTGTCAAGTATTTTAAGACTTATTTGGTTCTATAATATAATTATGAAATTTCAAGAAAGGCTTAAGGAGTTGCGAACGGAAAAGAAATTAAGTCAAATGCAACTTGCGACAAACTTAGGAATCAGTCAATCGGCGATTGCAAAATGGGAACTTGGAAAAACCGAGCCCACCGCGTCGGCGATTATTACTATTGCAAAATATTTTGAGGAAACAACGGACTATATTTTAGGAGTAACCGATTAAATCAGTTTCAATATTAAATTACTTCAAAAATCAAAGTGATTTTCAATATTCCACTCGTTTTCGCCGTATAGTGGGTGTAAATCTACTAAAAATAATATTATAATGAAAGCGTAATAAAAAATCTCGGAGGTCTTTATGAATCAAAGCAAAATCGGACAGTTTATTACGAAAAAGCGAAAAGAAAAGAACTTAACTCAGGAACAACTTGCCGAAAGACTAAACGTATCCAACAAAACGGTTTCTAAATGGGAATGCGGAAAATGTATGCCCGACTACTCTCTCGTCGAGCCGTTATGCAAGGAACTGAATGTTTCTATCGCCGAACTTTTTGACGGCAAAGAAAGCGAAGAAAGCTCCGCGTCGATAGAAAACGAGCAAGTAATAAAACTCATAAAAGATATGGAGCAGCTGAAGAAAGACAAAGACATATCCAAATTATATTTATCAGGACTTATTCTCGCAGTAATCGGAATCGTCCTTTGCCTTTTATCCAAGATATTCGGCGGAAGCGGTTTCCAAGATTTCATATCGGGATTTTTCATAGGCGTAGCGATTGCATTGTTTTTTATAAGCGTATTTATAGTGGTCTTCGCCACGGCAAACGTAATAAAAAAGAACAAGAATTGCAAATCGTAACAAAAAATATTCTAACCATAATTCAGCAACAGCTAATATTTTTCACCAACTTGCTTCCTCAACCATATCTCGCGGCAACGGTAAACAACAAAGTTTTTGCAATTAAAAAGTCGAACTTACCGCATAAGTAGTTCGACTTTATTTTTATGGAATGTTGACAAGTCATAGATCGTCTTATTGTTTTTTCCAATGTCTTTTGCAATAATCTTTTGTATTGCAGTTGGGACATTTTAATTTTACGTATTTTGTAGGTTCGCCTTCTAAATCGCTTAAAATACCTTTCGTGAAAAAAATTTTATAAGGATTTACTCTAAATTTATGTCCGCACTTTGGACATTCGTAAATATCGCCTCTAAAAGAAAGCGGTATCATAATAATTAAGAGAACGATAGCTATTGCCAAGCAAACTGCAAATTCAGTCCAAAAGTGATTTACAGCGCAAACTAAAGATAAACAAAACGCAATACCACTTAACGTTCCAAGAATAATCGTGGCATAAGTATATATTTTATCTAAAAAGTTTTTAGGCGGTTTTTCATCGTTCATAAGATTACCTTTTAAATATTATATTACAAAGCGCTGGCATTTTCAAGTAGATAGTATAAAAAATAGACTTTGGCGGCGAGAGCGAAAACAGCGTAAAAGAAAAAGAAACCGATAAATCGGTTTCTCTATCCGGGTGTTCGTATACCCCTGTTATGGTGCACCAAACAAAACCTTAGGCGAATAATTGCCTAAGGTTTTTGTTTGCATTTTCATTAGGCGAGAAACCTGCGGTTCGCGCGAGCGAAGCGACGCTTTGCGCGTATGCGCAAGCTCCCTGAAGGTGCACCATAAAAAACGGGTAAAAATGATACATTTTTGCCCGTTTTTGCTTGTTTTTTAGCTATTTTTTACCATTTTTAATGATTTTGCCCCAAATAATTTTAATTCAGAACAACGTTTTTTCCGTCCTGCTCAACTGCCGGGCGGTTTTTTATGTGCGTTTTTCTACGAACCGCCTGTTAAAAGTATTTTCGTAATAAATGACCTTTTCGCGCCCCTGCATTAATACGGCATAACACACCGTCAGCGCGCTTCCGACGCACAGCTTACCGCACTCGCAAGAGAGCTTTTGGAATAAATCCGCAGAAAGATTGAATAATTTAACCGACAGTTCGTTTTAGAATTACTGACGCCATGCAAAAACGACAGATAAGAACAGTTAGTTCTATCGGCCGTTTTTTTGATGTGCTTGTTTGAGCGCGGATTTTATATATTCGTCATGAGTTCCAGCACAGCGTCGTAACCTTTTTCAGCGGCTATTTGAACCGGTGTTACGCCGTCGTTATCCGCACGGTTGTAGTCCGCTCCTTTCTTGATTAAATACCGCGCAACGTCCTGCGAGCCGTATTTCAACGCGCAATGCAATGCGGTTTTGCCGCTGTTGTTTGCATGGTTGACGTCCGCTCCTATGCGGATAAGTTCTTTAATTGGCTCTTTGTAGCAATGTTCCTGCGTTGCCAGTATCAGCGCGGTGCTGCCAAAATTATCCGTTTTATTCACATCCACGCCTGCATCAAGAAAAATCGGCTGTACATACGTTATAAAGTTTATATTGAGAAATTGGAGCTGCATCAACGGCGTCCTGCCGTCGTTTCTCTGCGCGTCGAGGTTTTTAAGACAGAGAAGCATCTCGCCGCAATCGCCGTCTTCCAAGTCTCCTGTTATGGGATACGGACCGCATTTTATGGATTTATAAAATGCCATATGAACGGGCGCTTCGCCGTTGACATTGCAAATGGTTTCGTCCGCCCCGTTTTCGATAAGCAGTTTAACGCTGTCGGCATTGTGCCTAAAGCACGCTACGTGCAACGGCGTATCGCCGGCTTCGGCAGGAGCATCCTGCGTTACGTTTACATCCGCTCCGGCGTCTATCATCGCTTTAAGCATTTCGGTATGCCCTCTCAGCGCAGCAAGATGCATTGCCGAAGTCCCGTCGTTGTTGAGCGCGTTCATGCTTTCGGGACTGAAAAATTTAACTGAGTCCTCGAAATATGTGAACTTTTCGCTGCCGAAAAGGTTAGGCTTATTCAGTCCCGCAATTATATTTACGGGAGTTTTCCCCGCAACGGCCGAACTGTTCAGGTCTACGCCGAGCGCGGCGAGTTTTTCAATCGCTTTCAACCCGGCGCGGACGGATAAGCATTTATCCCTCAAACACCAAATTGTTCCGCGGGTCGAAAAAGTTTGAGTGAAGTCTATTTTCGCCGCAGCGCAAATATCGAGGATGGAACAGTTTTCGTCAGAACTGAGCGCGTTGAAGAAAAGATCCGCAATGCACTCTACCTCGTCATCGTCGTCCGTGTCAACGGACTTGACAATCATTTCCGTGAGATACAGCGCAATTCCGAGCCCGTCAAGTTCATTGCCGCATGCAAAGGCGTTGGACGCCGTATTTTTCAGCGTTCTCAAATCAATACGACTCTGTGCGTCACGGATACCGCCCTTATGCCTTAAAACGATACGCGAGCCTTCGCAATAATGTGTTTCGGCAAGCTGTAACGGGGTTTTCCCCTCTTTGTTTGCAACATTCATATTTTCGGGATCAGCCAACCGCAATGCGGCAGTGAAGTGCCTGTTTTTTATTGCGATATGTAAAAGCGTGTCGCCGTCCTCGTCTACAAATCCGCAGTCCGCGCCCTTTTCGATGAATGCGTCGATAAGCGAATACGAAATATTCCTGTCGGATTGCATAATTAGCTGAGCGAGCGGAGTTTTGTTTTCATTGTCTGGCGCGTTTATGCCGTGTTTTAAAAGTCTTGCGATTGGCGCGCGCAAACAGTATGTGCGCTCCTTACCGCGGAAAGGCTGCACAAGCCCGACGTGCACCCCTGTCAAATAGTGAAAACAGTTTCGCCCGTCCGAATCCGCCGCTTTTTCATCCGCGCCGCTTTCAAGAAGAAGTTTGACCATTTTCAAATTCGCCGCGCTGCACGCAAGCATAAGCGCGGTCACGCCCTTGCCGCCGCCGTCGGTTATATCCGGTTCAACGGCTTTCCTTTTCAAGACACCTTTGACGGCGTTGTAAAAGTTGTGCCACACGAGCAAGTGAAAAAGCGTAAACTTGTGTGTTCCGCAAGGCGCCGCAAGGTCAGACGGTAGAGCCGCCGCAACGCACGCTTCTATATCCACGATTTCCTCTTGCTTAAACAGACTGTATCTGTACATACCGTCGGGGTCTTCGTCCCACCAAGCAATGTATTTGGCATTTCTTCCGTTTTCGCCGAACTTCGCAAGCAAATCGGTCAATTCTTTTATATCCATATCAATGCCGCTCCTTAATTCTCCGCCCCTGCGATAATAAGTTTTTCCACTATGTCGTTAGAGCCGTTTTCGGTAGCGTAGTATAGAGCGGTATGCCCGTCGGAATCCGCACAGGTAACGTCCGCGCCTTTTTCCAGCAAAGTGGCAACGATAAAGTTATAGCCCCTCTCTGAGCAAATGATAAGCGCGGTTTCACCGCTTTCGTTGCGCTCATTGATTGCCGCTCCCGCCGCAAGCAGTTTTTTGACAAGCTGTTCGTTTCCGTTAAAGGACGCGCTGTGCAAAGGCGTGTTTCCGTGCTGACCGCTCAAATTGACGTCGGCGCCGGCGTCGATGAGAAGCTCCGCAATAAGCAAATTATTTTCATCTGCCGCGATGCATAGCGGAGTGCGCTTAAAGTCGTTTCGTGCGTTGATATTGGATTTGCTTTTTGCAAGCAGGGCTTTTACGACTTCGGCACGTCCGTTATAGCAAGCCTGATGTAACGGCGTGTTGCCGCTCGAATCCGTGCTTGCCGACTGCGACGACAGCGTTTCCACAAGCTGAATGAGTCCGAATGCATTCGCAAAATCCATTGCCTTATGCCCGTTGTTGTCCGCAATTTCCGCATCAATTCCCAACTCCAAAAGATATTTCGCGGCGTCGGCTTTTTTCGCCTCTATCGCATATATAAGCGCGGTCTTGCCTACTCTGTCGGTTGCGTTAATGTCCGCGCCCGCATCGAGCAGCATTTTTATTATTTCTTTATTTCCGCTGACGCATGCCAACTGAAAAGGCGTTACGTTTCGGTTGGAAATAACCCCGACGTCCGCGCCCTTTTCAAGAAGAAGTTTGACGATGTCTTTGTACCCTTTGAGGCAGGCGTAATGCAGCGACGAGTAACCTTCCCCGTCAACCGCATTTATGTTTAAGCCGTCCTTTTTCAAGAATGCAATCACTACGCCTTTCTGTCCGTTTTGGCAGGCTTTTAACAACAGCTGTTCCATTAGATTCCTCCGTTTTTACGTCCATAGACGCATACATAATATATTATAAATCAAAAAAATTCCGTTGTCAAACGCTGTTTTTTTAATTGCTGTCGGTCTTTTATTTGCTTGTTGCCCGAATACATTATATAATATCGAATTATTTCAGCATTATTTGCCCAAGCTGAAAGTTGCTCCGCCGTAAAGTCTTTTGCATTGACGGAATGGACTGTTTCATAAAATAATTTTGCAACAGTATCGCAATCTTCATTTTTATATTGTCGCATTATCACAACTCAATATCTATTCCGTAATTTTTATCAATTAAAATATATTCCAAACCAAATTTTTTGCACATCTGTAAATTTAGCCTATTGTCCACTATTAAATCGGCTTTATTTATGTCGGTTGTGATACGCTTTTCAATAACATTTTCAAATTTCAAAATTTCCGAAAATTTGTTTTCAATATATTCGGCGGTCATAATAAGACAATAAAATTTTATTTCCTGCAAGTAACTTTCGTCAAAATCTTTTTGCCAATCAAACGGAATATAGCAACCCTCTATTATAATACTTTGTTTATTTTCTATTGCGGTCTTTATCATTTCCTTTATAATCGACCAAAGATACGGCGTAAGTTTTTCGTCGTCATTTACGGTAAGCAAGGTTTTACCGCTTCTGATTACCCCCATCTTTAAGTGGTCAATAGAAAAATAATGTAAACATTTGTTTGACTTTATTCTTTTTGCGTTATATAATACTTGCACGCACGCAAAAAGTGCGGTTACAACTTAATATGAGTAACTGCGTCAATAGGAAATCTGTTGTGCAGCTAAAACAGCATACCAGTGTATAGTTTAAGGTGCGAAGTAGCGTATAGTGAAAAGCCGGCTCACCCCCAACACAAAGAAAAGGTGTAGAGTTGCGTTTTGATAAGAGAGAAGATAGCACACTCTTATTCAACGGGCGATGTACAAAGTTTTATGAGATTAAGTTCTCGTAAGATTTTGTACATCGCCCGTTTTTCGTGCAAATTTTTTCGATTTGGAGGACGGAAATTTGCAGGGAAACAAGACACAACAATTAGAAGTAATCACTATCTAAAAACCCGATATTCGGGCGTTGACCGAAAGCGAGCGCACAGATTTTTTTGAAACGCTTTTAGCAAGACTTAAAGAGCTGAAACAACAAAACGGAAATTAAGGGGGAAAATGATATGCCATATATAGGAACAAAAGTGTATTCAGACGGCGGTCATTATATCGCTATTCCACCAGAAAACTTTCCGAGCAAACAGCGTAAAAGGAAAAAACCAAAACCCACTGAGATAAATCTCGGTGGGTTTTGGTTTGCCTTTGGCGCACGAGCCTAACACACCGCAATTTCAGTCAATAGCCTTTTGCGGCATAAACCGCCGTTACGCTTAATTTTGAATATAAAGAAAATAACCTAACCCGATACTTTTAGTAAGTATTCGAATTAGGTTATAAATGGTGCGCCTTCAGAGACTCGAACTCTGGACCCAATGATTAAGAGTCATTTGCTCTACCAACTGAGCTAAAGGCGCATATATTTGTTGGAGCGGGAGACGAGATTCGAACTCGCGACGTTCACCTTGGCAAGGTGACGCTCTACCACTGAGCCACTCCCGCAATTTGATTGCTTTGGTGCGGATGAAGAGACTCGAACTCCCATGTCGTTGACACTAGATCCTAAGTCTAGCGCGTCTGCCAATTCCGCCACATCCGCATATTTATTTTGGTGACCCATCCGGGATTTGAACCCGGGACACCATGATTAAAAGTCATGTGCTCTACCGACTGAGCTAATGGGTCAGACATTTGATATGATATATCAAACTGCCCAATAAATCAAGCATTTTGACATACTTTCTAAAAATTTTTCCGACCCGCACCCTCAACTTTTCGCATTGGCTGGGGTGGAAGGATTTGAACCCTCAAGTGCTGGAGTCAGAGTCCAGTGCCTTAACCATTTGGCGACACCCCAACAATATTGGCAGGGGTAGCAGGATTTGAACCTACGAATACCAGAGTCAAAGTCTGGTGCCTTACCGCTTGGCGATACCCCTATTGTCGTGGGGTGAGTAAAGGGAGTCGAACCCTTGGCCTCAAGAGCCACAATCTTGCGCTCTAGCCTACTGAGCTATACCCACCACCTGTGGTGAGCCTGAAGGGATTTGAACCCCCGACCCACGGCTTAGAAGGCCGTTGCTCTATCCAACTGAGCTACAGACTCACAAGTGGAGCGGGTGATGGGAATCGAACCCACGCGACCAGCTTGGAAGGCTGGGATTCTACCGTTGAACTACACCCGCATACCTATTAGATGATTTTTCATCTAAGTGCTTAAAAATTTTAACACAGTCGCAAGACTATGTCAACAAAATTGAGAGATTTCTCAAAATTTTTCCCATTATATTTTTATTTATTCTATATTCTCTTTGCAAGTCGCGCAAAATACTCTTTCTCTTCAGCGCTTATGCGAAAAGAATCCTTGATCTTCCTTACAGCCATACTCTTGACCGCGTCGCTTATTTTCTCGCTCGCAAGAAACTCTTTGGCAAGAGCCGCGTTCTTTACAGCCAATACTTGAATTAGCCAAGCTATCGCCATATCTATATAATAGTCTTTTGCCTTAACGCCGTAGACCGCGCTTCGCAAACTTTCCGACCTGTCGTAAAAGTTGGAAAATAGCTGGACTATTCCCCAACGCGCCGTCCAAACGTGATCGGCGCCTGCGTATTGCAAGCACTTTTCTAGAAACGCGTCGTCTTTACGCTTGACTCCTCCGCACGATATATCGCATACAGCCCAATCGTCGATTTGCAAGAAGAACTTCTCCAACAGCGCAAAATACTCCGCGTCCTCTCTTTTTATATAAGACAAAACAACGCCTTTGAGCATAGCCTGCTCATAACGCTCGATTGGCAAGTTCAAAAACTCATCGACGTTCTCGCATTTTGAAAGTTCTTTGCCATAGGCGCGCAAAATAGGTACTCTCACCCCGAAAATCGGATATTTGCTTCTCGTCAAACGCGAATGAAAAGCTCTATATTTTTCGTCGCAGTTTTGCTCTATAAACTTATCTAGGTCTTCTTTAGAATATCGCATATACGCTCCTATCTCTTAGTGATTATTATTGAGGAAACTCCGCTCATTGCTCCGTTATAATCCGAAAGTTCGATATAACAATCGCTCACCGAAATCGCGGCGAGATAGGTCCTGAGCGTAATCAAATTACAGCTGACGTCTATGGTTATAAACTGATTAGTCGCGCACTTGCCTTTATAATAATTTATCAAGACTTCCAACTCCTCCGCGCTGTCTATCACGTAATCGTAAAGGTTTGAGCCGTAAGTGAAGAAAGTATTAGCAAAAACGTTGTAATCGCTTCCCGCATAGCAGCCTGTGTAATTTCCTGTAAAACTTTCAAAATGCGCGCCGCCAAACTTATTGCCGCTTGCTGATTCGCTCATAAATACATTATAGTGAGCAAGCGTTTCTTTCGTAGAGCTAATCGTAGAATTGATAAATTTTCTATTTGACCAAGTCGCGTCGACCACGTACCAGTTGCTGTCGACGTTTACCTTGTTCCACGCGTGAGCGCCGCCTGAGGAAGTTCCTTTTATTTTATAGCACTCGATTCCCTCGATACCGCACATTAGGCTCATCGCCTTTGCAATACCGTTGCACACCGCCAAACCGTCGATAAACACGCCTTCCAAGTAAAATTGGCGATAAGAATAGAATTTATTGTACTCGGAACTGCTCGACGAAATACCTGACATTTTGGAAGTTATGTCCCAATCGTACACCACGTTGTCACCAAGCCAGTCATATATGGCGTGAACTTTTTGATAATCGGTCATACTGTCGTCGATTATTCGTCTAAGCGCCGATTTCGCAGCCTCATAGACGACGTAGGCGCTACTTCCCGCAACGGGAACAGGACGAACTCCCCTCTCAAGCGCGAGATAGAGTTCCTCGCTCAGACTCACCGTAGCCTCTTGCGAATAACTATTTACCGCAAACCCCTCGTAATCCGCCGCCCTGCCGCTTGCGCTGTAGTGCGTATCTTGGTACTTGTTTTGTTCGATAGGCATTTTAGTTACGTCCATAGAAGTATTAGGCGTAAACGTAGACTCCACCTTTAGATTGATTTCGTACACTCCGCTATTTGACAACTGCTTGGTAAGTTTCGTATACTTGACAGCTTCGTTGAGCGTTTCCACGACTTGCTTAAAAGACGTATCCACGTTGAAGATAGCGCTAGAGTTGGGATAGAAAGTTATCTTCTTTTCGTAACCCGTTTCGGTAGAAGGGTCCAACTTGTCGTAAAACAGTAGCGCATAATAAATCATATCGAAAAACTCGTCGAAATCATTGATATAGTAATTATAAGACGTACCCAAAAATTCAAAGCTATTTTCATACGACAGGTATTTTGCGATGAACGAACTGTAAATATTCACTTTGAGCGTGTCCTTACTTAACTCGCTGTAATTAGCCACCCCGTCGAATATCGCCTTTACGGTCACAGTTTCTCCGTAAGCAATCTTACCAGTAGCGTCAAATTTATTACCGTCGAATAACTGGGGATAAGAGCTGCTTGAATATTCCTTGCCGCCTATATCCACAATAAAATACTCGGCGTCCTGCCTGAAAATATCCCAGGTGACGAATACGTTTGGATAAGAAGAATCGTAATCGATAGTCACGTCCAAAGGAAGATTTTCCTTGCCGTTGACTACGTTTAGCCAAACTTCCGATTTGCCGTAAATCGTAAAGATTTCCACGTAATGCAGTCCCGACTTCAACGTACTGAGAACTCTTGACGAATACAGCGAAATAACGGCTTGAGTAGTACTGGAAAGATAGTCGCTCGACGACCTCTTCTTTCCGTCAATACAAACCGCCTTAACGATTGAGTACGAGCCTTCTTTGAGAATCTCGCCGTCGTAACCGAGCGATATTTTGTAATTAAGCGCGCTTGAAGCAGTGTTGACCTCTATCAAACCGTCCTCGCCGCCTATGACCTGCAACGGTAAAACGTCGACTATTTGCACGTTGAAATCGTCAATTTTTCCGTCAAAGTATTCAACCTCTATATTAAGCACCGCGCCCGAACTAAACCTTTGCAAATAATAAGTTTTCAACAAAAGTTTATTCTTTTCTTCGTTGTATCCCCACATCGTTTCGTTGATGAGTTCGTACGCTTCGACGCTCTTTACTCCGCTCGTATTAACCAACCCGATTGCCAAATCATCCTCGTCGGACTTGAGATAATAATAGGTATTGTTGAGAATTTTAACGGGTTCGTCCTTGTCGCTCGTGACGTCGTCTTTGTTTGTTTCGCCGGAAGAACCGTCTCCTGTTTCGTTTGCGTCGACTATAGTTATTTGGATTTCCTTGGTTAAGCTAAAACCGCCCTCGGCGTGCGCCGTGATCTTCACGTCGTATACGTCGGCGGCAAAATCGCACTGCAAACTTTTAGTTCCTTTCGTCAACGACAAATTTTGGATCAAATTGCCGCTACTGTCGTATATCTTAACCGTGTATGTAGTCGCCCAACTAGCCGACCAATTAATGCTGTTGGTTTCTTCGTCAAACGAAATTGTAAAATCTTTATTCGCGTCGGAATCATCGCAAGATACGGCGATAAACACCGTCGCAAAAAGCATAGCGATTATTAAGAAAACTACAACCGACTTTTTCTTCATAACAAAATTATAACATAGTTGAGCTTACAATTACAATAGTATTCGGTTGAAACAATATTTTCCAAATACCTTACTAAATCACGCCGAATACTTACGTTTCGCTTAATTTAAAGAGTTTCTTTGAACATTTTGCAGCATAAATAAAATTAGTAGCCTAGCGCGTTTTACTAAGATTTGCGGTAATTATTTAATAATATGAAAAAGGAACGCAAAACGCGTTCCTTACAATTCGTAAATGTTCAATTACTTTTTATTTTTATTTGCCGCGCCATTTGATTTCTTCGATGTAGTAGATTTTGTTGCCGCGGACTTGGTTGAAGTAGCTTTCGAAGCCGTCGCCTTAGACGCAGTCTTTGCTGAGGTTGACTTATCCGCCTTTTGCTGCTCTATCGGCGCTTGCTCAGCTGCCGCTGCTGGCTGACTTTCTATTACGCTCGAAGAAGCGGGTTGACTCTCTACGACCGCTTGACTCGCTACCTCGCTATTGGCTATCGGTTGAGTTTGATTAGTCGACTGAGTTTGAGTCACACTCTCGTCAACGTTAGGAACTTCCAAGCCGTGCGCAATTTTATACCTCACGTCCAACCCCTCCATATCTTTAGCAAGCGACGGAATTTCCGTATGCGGGAATTTCTTATAGAGAGTTTTTAGAAGTAGCGGCGTAAGTATTGAAGATACAATTATAAGCAATATGATAGCGGGATAATACTCTTCGGAAATAAGACCTTGCGCCTTGCCGGTATTTGCAACGATAAGACAAACTTCTCCTCTCACCATCATACCAATACCCACCTTGCTGCTCTCCTGCCAATTATACTTACACATCTTGGCGCCCAATCCGCAACCTACGAACTTAGCCGCCATACCGAAAATTACAAACGCTAAGCAAAACAGTATGATATATACGACGTTGCTTCCGCTGAACATCTTACCTATTTGGTTATAGTCGAGCGAGATACCTATATTTGCAAAGAACATCGGCGAGAAGAGCATATATGCGGACATATCTATTCTACGCTCAACGTAATGGCTTTCTTTCATATTGGCAATCATCATACCCGCCATAAACGAACCTGTGATAGCCGCTACGCCGAAAAGCACTTCAGCCATAGCCGCATAGAAGAAACATACAGCCAAGCTGAAAATCGAAAGTCTTCTAGTGTGCGGAAAATGCTCGCCCATCTTCTTGAATATAAAGTGTATCAACGCGCCTAAACCTATCGCTACCGCGAAGAATAGGAATACGTTGAGCAACGTGATCAAAATTGCGATATGACTATCGGTAAAGAGCTGCAAGAACGCCTTACCGATACTGAAACTTTCGGTATTTGCCGTAAATACCGCCAATATTACGATTCCAATAATATCGTCCAAGATAGCAGCCGTGACGATAGAAGCGCCCACTTTGCCGTGTAATACGTTGAGTTCTTTAAGTACGGCTACGGTAATACCTACCGACGTAGCCGTCAAAATAACGCCAAAGAAAAATCTTTGCTTAATGATATCTATGTCTTGATTGAAAAGTCTATCGGGCAAAATCCACGAGATTGCAAAACCTACGACCAACGGCACGACTACGCCCAAAGCGGTGATAACTAACGAGGCTACGCCGTTTTTCTTAATCTCGCTGAGATTAGTTTCCATACCTGCGGAAAACATTATCAAATTCACGCCGATAGCCGCCAAAACAGCTATAATCGAATCTTGAGAGTCGACTATAAAAAGGCTTGGATTGATTTTAGATAAAATCAAATTGATAATGCCTAGGACTACGCCTGCGAGCAACGCGCCCAAAACTTGCGGTAAACCCAATTTCTTTAAAAGAACGCCGAATAACTTCGTTGCAACCAGAACTATTGCTATTTCGAAGAATACCCAGTAATCATTGTTGATGATCTCCAATATAGTGTTCATACTAACCTCTTTTTATATCCCCCGCAATCCAAATCATTATATGCCTAAAAGAGTTGTAAGTCAACAAAAAACGACTAGATTTCCAATAGAAATTTAGTCGTAGGTCAGCAAAAAAACAAGCCGTAATACGGCTTGTTTTAAAACTTTTTAAATTAGTCCAAATCGTCCAATGAATTGAGCAATTTTTTGAGATTGACGATCTCTTCCTTGCTAAGAGTAACGCCCTTGCCCATTTTTTCACCGTCGGGCGACCATTCTCTAATATCGTACTTTGCTTCTTTTTGATTCCAGCTAATGAGTTTTATTTCTTTTTTCCAACCCTTACTGGATTCGGACAAGCTGCCGTATGTCTTTATAACCTCATAATTAAAATCTGCCATTTTCGTCCTCCTGCGAACCGTATATATAATACCTAGCCTTATTTTATCATAATATTTATATAAATACAATACTTTTTTATAATTTTTTTTATTTTATTTTATAATATATTTATATAATAATATATATCGTTATATTTAATTATTCTATGACAGCCTATACGTTGCGATATTTGAACGCTCTACTCTAAGCTGACGAGATATTTCAAGGCGCGTATTATATTTCTTTCTTATCGGACGTATCTTCTACTATGGCTTTAATTCTAAACGAATAGCTTATATCCTCTTTTGACGTATGTCTAAATTCGGCTCTTGTATCAGGACCGCAGCTATTGCTTCCTACGCCTCTCACGAAGCCGTCTATTCTTACTACGTTTTTAGCCAAAGGCTTAAGCTCGAAAGCGTGCTTGCTTTGAGCGATAGTCTTATCGTCGTATCTATTAGCGTTGAAGTTAAACTCCGTTGCATTGCCCATAAATTCCAAGCCTTCGCCGTTTGAATCCAGCAATCTCGCCCACCTTACGCAACTGCGATTTCCGTTGTCTTGCGGTTTGATATACTTTTCAAACATATCGTCTATTCCCATTGAATAGATACCCATTAAGGCGTGTTCGTTCATATCGCTATAGCTTTCTTTCTCGCCCATTCCGTAATACTCTACGCGCTCAAATTCGCAAGGTATATCTATCGTCAACCCAAACTTGGGAATATCGTATCCATTAGGCTTATGCAGCGTAGCCGTAACGTCGATCTCGCCGTTGCAATACACGTTGTATTCCATAGTAACGTTGAACCTAACTTTACTGCCGTGCATCAAATTTTCTTGAGTACGCACAAACAAGCCGCCGTTGGTTTTTTCATACTCAAACGACTTAAGTTTTGAAGTAAGACAATCAAAGCCGAGAGCTTTCCAACCCTTTATCTTATACATATAGTTGTCTATCGGCGCGCGATAGATCGTCGGCGTAAGTATTTGAGAGTCTTCGCCGTAGTGGAAGAAATCTCTATCGTCTATCGTATAGGAAGCGATTTTACCCGTCTTGATATTAAATACTATCTTAGCCCTATCGGTGAAAACCTTAAGTCTGTCGTTTTCTTCCACGCTGACGATTTGCGCTCCCTTGGGATGCGACGGCACTTTTATAAACTGGCTAAGCGTGATTTGCTCTTTCGCCACAAACTCGCCCGTTCTCTTATCAATATAAATGAAATTGATAAAGCACTCTCTTGCGGTATCAATAGGCGGATGATTTATCACGGCTTCTCCGTCGCACATCGGCGGAATATCCTTTTCCAATACGCCCTCTTCGACTATCTCTCCCGAATAGAGGAATTGCCACTTGATTTCAAGATAAGACGTCGATAGAAATCTATTGTAGTTGCGGAATAGATATTTATTGTTGGAGATATAAGAAGCCTTTACCGGACGGAAGACCGCCTGCATATTCAACGCGCTGACCGAAAGCGACCTATCGGGATATACGAGTCCGTCTACGCAAAAGTTGGAGTCGTGCGCGTATTCGCCGTGATCGCCGCCGTAGAGATAGCCTTTGCTTTTCTTGACGGCGTGGTCCGCCCATTCCCATATACAGCCGCCTAAAGCCGAAGGCGAAGCGTTCATAAGCTCCCAATACTTTTCCAACGACCCCGGTCCCACGCCCATTGCGTGCGCAAATTCGCATTGGAAATACGGCGCGCGGTAGAACTTCTTGGGCGCTTTGTTTTCGACGTACTTCTCATAAAATTCCGTAGACGCGTACATTTGCGATACTACGTCGTAATTAAATCTCGGCGTGCGGCATACAGCCTCGTAATGTATAGGCGTATCGGGGTCTAACTTCTTAAGTTTTTCGTAGCAGCAATCTTGGTTTTTCCAGCCTCCCGACTCGTTGCCAAGCGACCACATAGTCACGCAAACGTTGTTCCGATCGCGCATATACATTCTAAAAACTCTATCCCAAAAATGGTTTTGCCATTTGAGGTTGTTGGAGATTCTATTCGGCAAAGCAATCGTCTTATTTACGCCGTAACATCCGTGCGTTTCTATATCAGCTTCGTCGATCATATATATGCCCTCGTAATTGGCTATCTTAAGCAAAATCGGGTCGGGCGGATAATGCGAGGTGCGTACCGCGTTTACGTTGAGCTTTTTCATCAAATCAATATCTTTTTTGAGTTCCTCGACCGTCATAACGTAGCCGTTGCTCTCATGCGTATCGTGGTGATTTACGCCCTTTAGTTTTATCGCCTTATCGTTGAAATAGAAGACGTTGCCGTCGATTTCTATATTCTTAATACCCACTTCCTGCCTTATGCAGTGTACGACTTTGCCGTTCTTGACCAACTGAATATAAAGCGTATAGAGATTGGGGATTTCCGCGCTCCAAAGTTCGGGAGATTGTAAAGTAAACTCAACTTGATTGCCAGTCTTGCTCTCTAGCTCTTCTTCGCCGTAGCACAGCGTACAAACGGTTTGCGTATCAGGCTCTTTCACGCTAGAAGCTTCCACGCGCAAGCCGTATTTATCCTTTTCTTCTCTAATCGTAGTAAGTTTGTAATCCCAAATATAGTTCTCTTGCAAAGACGTAATATATACGTCTCTAAAGATGCCGTTGTTTCTAAACATATCTTGACATTCTAGATACGTGCCGTTGCACCATTTGTAGACGAGTACGACAATCTCGTTGGCTTTGTCGTCGTCGAAAAGATATTCCGTTATGTCAAACTCGTGCGTATTGTGGCTGCCCTCTCCGTAACCTACGTAGAATCCGTTTACGTAGAGCTGAAGACACGAGCTTACGCCCAAAAACGTCACGATATTTCTACTTGTCTTTTTTATCGAAAAAGTCTTTCTATAAACTCCTACGCTGTTGAAAACGTCCGCGCCCTTCTCGCCGTTTTGCGTCCTGCAGTTCTTACCGAAGTAGCCTTTGTCCGCGGGAACGAGCGGCATCGTTTTGAGGTCAAACATATATCTAGTGTTTATGTAGAAAGGAAATTCGTAACCTTGGAACTGCCAACAGCCGGGCACTTTTACGCTGTCAAATTTCATAGACTCCGTATCCATCTCTAACGGCATATCGCTAATCTTGCCGTAAAACGCGAAATCCCAGTTTCCGTTGAGAACTTTGACCATAGACGAAGAATATCTCTCGCTTAGGTAATCGGTCTTTTTACAAGCCGCTAAATTAGCAAACGGTATAAAGTATGCTCTAGGAGGCAAAGCGTTGTCCTCATAGCAGTAAAAATCGTTGAAGTAATCATTAGATAACGTATATTTCATACAAATCTCCAAAAGTTTGGTTTGTATAATTATACCATTATAATAAAATTAACGCAATGTTTTCTTGCGTTTTCTCTTAAAATCAATTATTTCCATACGCTGCAAAAAGGGAAAAACGCCAACCTGCACACCTTGACCCACTGCCCCACTAGTGGCAACCCCACGACGGTCAAGCAGGAGAAAATCGCGTTGACAAGACTAATAACGCCTATGACCCAACCGAAAGTGATCAACCACAGCAAGGAGATTATAGGTCTATCAAAAATCAGCGCAACGCTTTTGCCGAAAGGCTTGTAGTTGAGCCAGCCTATTCTAAAACATTCTACCGACAGCGGAAAACCTACGACCGAAAATAGCAAAACCGTTCCGACCGCATACCAAAGCAAGGATAGGAAAAAACCGCCGAAAATTTTCCAATAAAAATTCCCGACTATTCTAAATACATTCCGTATTACCCACAGCATACGTATAGTATGCGGAAAATTATCCCTTTTAATCGAAATCGTCTTATTGACTCAACTAACCTAATCGTCGACTAAGCGTAGCGGAACAAAGTTGAATAAATACAAAATATTATAAAATATGCTCAAACGCATTAATCTACGTTGTTAATGAAATTATCAAGAATTTCAACGGAATCCAAGACAAATTTGATACAAGGGCGCATTTTATAATACTCCTCGTCTCTTACTTGAGGCTCGTAACCTGACGTGAGGTTTTTCACGTTCTTAAGAAGTTCTCCGCAATTATCGCTTGCGTTGCGTTTTTTAAACTCCTCGCTTAGATTTTGGATATGCTTATAAATATTGGCTTTATCCTCCATAGGCTTGTCGGAATGAGGTAGATAAAGTCCCAATACTATAGCGATGGCGCTGACCGCTCCGCAAAGATTTCTCGTCCTGCCGAAACCGCCGCCGAATCCTACCGAAACGTTGAGAAGAGTTTGCCTGTCCAAATCTAGTACATCCTCAAACGCGACTACGACGGACTGCGCGCAGTTGTACCCTTGTTTAAACAAATCGTACGCTTTCTTTTTTCTATCAATGTTTTCCATATACAAAACCTATTTTCTCCTTGTCGCAAGTTATTCCGCAATATCCCTTAGACAGCAATTCCCTATGAAGTTGCGTATCGCCTAGAGAAGCGTAAACTATACTATCTTTATTTACTATACTATCTTTATTTATTAAAGTCGCTTCGCCGCTACGCTTTAGCAAATAGACGAAATCGTATCCGTCGCTCATACGCCAAACGCCTCTTAGCTCAAACGATTGCGAGAAGAACGTCGTCATACTAAGGTAGTTGAGAGTATGCACCACTCCGCAAATATCTATCCCTTTCTTCTCCGCTTCGGCTACTGCCGTCTTCATAAGAAAACCGGCAATGCCTTGACCTCTATAATCCTCGTCGACCATAAGACCCGAACTCTCGTACGCCTTCTCGACTAACATTTCGCCGCCGCAGGAGTTGATTATATTCGCAATATCGCGAGCATACTCCTCGTCAGTATCTATAGCAAACGTCGCGATAAGCTTGCCGCCGTCAATCAAACCCCAAAAAGTTCCGTCTTCCAATACGGCTTTGAGTTCCGCGTCCTTATAGGGATAGAAGAACTCTATCTTGTCGAGCTTATCTCGCTGCGTATCAAGAAAACTCTTGACCGTCAAAAAGTCGGCTTCTTGCATTTGGCAAAGAGCGTAACTTTTATATGCGTTATCCTTAAGTAAAATCATTAGTCCGCCAAGAGTTTGACTAGCACGGCTTTTTGAGCGTGCAAGCGGTTTTCCGCCTCGTCGAAAATCTCTTGATGCGCGTCAATAACTTCAGCTGTGATTTCCTCGCCTCTATGCGCGGGCAAGCAGTGTAAAACCATAGCGTCTTTGTTGGCTACGCCCAAAGTCTTTGCGTTGATTTGATAATCCTTAAACGCTTTCTTTCTCTCTTCCGCTTCGCCTTCTTGTCCCATAGACGCCCATACGTCGGTATAAAGCACGTCGGCGTTTTTGCACGCTTCTAAAACGTCGTCGGTCAATAAGAACTTATCGGGATAAGCCTTTGCAAATTCTAGCACGCCGTTGTCGGGACGATGACTTTTGGGGCAAGCGATCGCTACGCTCATCCCAACTTTTAGACAGCCGACGATTAGCGAGTTTGCCATATTGTTGCCGTCGCCGACAAACGCGAGTTTTAGATTGTCAAACTCGCCCTTGTACTCTCTTATAGTCATAAGGTCGGCAAGCACTTGGCAAGGATGAGCAAAGTCGGTCAAGCCGTTTATAACGGGAATAGAACCGTATTTCGCCAAGTCCTCGACTTCTTGTTGGGCAAACGTCCTTATCATAATACCGTCGAGGTATCTTGAAAGTACTTTCGCCGTATCGTCCACAGGCTCGCCCCTTCCTATTTGCAAATCTCTTGAGCTCAAGAAAAGCGCTTGACCGCCGAGCTGATACATACCCGTTTCAAAAGATACGCGGGTACGCGTAGACGACTTTTGGAAAATCATACCCAAAGTCTTGCCCTTGAGCAAGTGGTGTTCGATGCCGTGTTTTTTTTCGTATTTGAGTTGGTCGGCGAGATTGAGTATGTCTAATATTTCTCCCTCGCTTAGATCCAACAGTTTCAATAAATGTTTCATAATTCCTCTTTGTTGCGTTGTTTATAGATTGTTATTTTTTATTTGCTTTTTAGTCTTATCAATCGTTCAAAACCGATTTGATTATTGCAACCGCCTTGTCGATTTCGTCGTAAGTAATTGTAAGCGGAGGAAGAAGACGGACTTTTTCCTTGGCCGTAAGCATTATTACTCCTCTCTTTATACCCTCTTTTACGACGTCTAAAGATTTCTTGGTCTTGAGTTTTAGACCCATCATTAGTCCCATACCCGACACGCTTTCTATTTCGTCGATTTGTTCCAACTTTTCCTTGAAGTATTCGCCTTTTTGTTCAACGGAGAAGAGAAAATCGTCGTCCATTCTAGCAAGTACGTAATTGCCGCCCGCGCAAACTATAGGATTGCCGCCGAACGTCGAACCGTGCGCCGAAAAACCTAATACGCTTTCGCATTTCTCGCCCGCAAGAACCGCGCCTATCGGAAGTCCGCCTCCAAGGCCTTTGGCAAGAGTGGTTATATCGGGCGTGATATTGAAATACTCGCTGGCAAGAAATTTTCCCGTCCTGCCTACGCCCGTTTGCACTTCGTCGACAATAAACAGTATATCCTTTTCTTTGCAAAGCTTAGCTACGCCTTTGACAAACTCCTTATCCAAAGCTATAACTCCGCCCTCGCCCTGTATAAGCTCTATCATAATCGCGCAAACGCTATTGTCCGCAAGCTTTTCCACGCTTTGTAAGTCGTTGGCTTTAGCGTAAACAAAACCTTCGGTGAACGGGAAGAAATAGTTGTGGAATACGTCCTGCCCCGTAGCGGCAAGCGTGGAAATCGTCCTGCCGTGGAAGGAGTTGACAAGCGTGATAACTTTGTTCCTGTCGCCGCCGTATTTGTCAAACGAATACTTTCTTGCGAGTTTGATCGCGCCCTCGTTCGCCTCCGCTCCCGAGTTGGAGAAGAATACTTTCTTATACCCCGTCTTTTCGCACAGCGCTTTTGCAAGCAAGGCGCAAGGCTGAGAGTAGAACAAATTGCTCGTATGATTGAGTTTGCAAACCTGTTGAGTTACGCTTGCAACCCAACCCATTTCGCAAAATCCCAAGCTGTTCACGCCGATTCCCGCCGACAAGTCAATATATTCCTTGCCGTCGACGTCATAGCAGTTGACGCCCATACCCTCTACGATTTCCAAGTCGTAGCGGTTGTAAGTGTTCATCACGTAATTTTTGTCTATGTCTTTAACGCTTTTCATATTGGTTTCCTTTTTCAATATATTGTCAAGATCGCCCCTCGACTACGCTTAGAGCGACGGTTTAGACAGTCGGTTGCCTACTTTATAAGAGTACCGACTCCCTTGTCGGTCAGCATATCCATAATAATAGAATGTTTGATCCTGCCGTCTATTATGACCGCTTGACTAACGCCTCTTCTAACGGCTTCGACAACGCAATCTATTTTTGGTATCATACCGCCGCTGATTACGCCTTTCTTGACGAGTTTGGGCACTTCGCTGACCTTTATCTCGCTTATCAAAGTGCTTTCGTCGTCCTTATTCATAAGCAAGCCTCGAATATCCGTCATAAGAACTAAGTTTTCGGCGTGAAGAGCCGCAGCTATAGCCGCAGCCGCAGTGTCGGCGTTGATGTTGTAAATCTTTCCGTCTTCGCCGCTCGCTACTGTCGCTATTATAGGTATATAATCGTTTTCAAGCGTCACGAGTATCGGGTCAACGTCTACGTCAACGATTTCGCCCACGTTGCCCAAATCGACTTCCCCGACTTTTTTCTTAGCGGTGATTATATTGCCGTCGATACCGCAAAAACCGACCGCCTTTCCGCCGACGCTTGAAAGAAGTTTGACGAGGTCCTTGTTGACCTTGCCCGCAAGTACCATTTGCACGATTTCGGCTGTTTCGTCGTCAGTATAACGCAAGCCGTTTATAAACTTGCTCTCCTTGCCGACGCGCTTTAGCATATCGTTGATTTCCGGTCCGCCGCCGTGCACGAGTACGACCTTTATTCCGACAAGCGAAAGAAGAGCGATGTCGTTCATAACGGCTTTTTTCAAATCCTCGTTGAGCATAGCGTTGCCGCCGTATTTGACTACTATGATTTTATCGTTGTACTTTTGTATATAGGGCAATGCGCTGACGAGCACTTCAGCCTGTTTTGCGCATTCCAATTCCAAATCGCTCATATAACCTCCAATCAAGTGCGGTAGTCCGCGTTTATTCTTACGTATTCATAAGTCAAGTCGCAACCCCAAGCTACGGCTTTTGCGCCGCCTTGGTTGCAGTTGATACTGATAACCACTTCGTCCTCGCTCAAAATAGAGTGAGCCGCTTGTTCGTCAAACTCCACTCCTACGCCGTCGCGACAAACTGCGATAGTGCCTACTTTGGACTTAAGGTCGACGTCGATTTTCGTTATGTCAAACTTTTCGTCGGTATAGCCGATAGCGCACAGTATTCTACCCCAATTCGCGTCGGCTGCAAATAGCGCGGCTTTGACGAGCGACGACGTAACGACGGACTTAGCGATTGCTCTCGCCATTTTACCGCCTTTAGCTTTTGTTACGCGACATTCTATGAGTTTAGTAGCGCCCTCGCCGTCTTTGGCGATATCCTTGGAGAGTTCTCTCATCACTTTTTTGAGCGCGTTGCAAAATTCTTTGTACTGCGCGTCGTTTTTGTCAATCAGCTCGTTGCCGGCAAGTCCCGACGCCATTACCGTAACCATATCGTTGGTCGAAGTATCCCCGTCGACGCTTACCATATTGAACGTGTCTTTTACGATTTTCTTAAGAGCCTCGCTAAGCATTTGAGAAGTGATATTCGCGTCGGTAGTTATAAAGCAAAGCATAGTCGCCATATTGGGGTGTATCATACCGCTACCCTTGGCGATTCCGCCGATACGGCAATCCTTATCGCCAAGCTTGAACGAATACGCTCTCTCTTTCAATTTGGTATCGGTAGTCATTATAGCCCTTGCCGCTTTACGGCTTCCCCCGTCGGCGCTAAGACCTTCGACGAGCGATTTCATACCGTCGGCGATAGGCTTAATATCCAACGTTTGTCCAATAACTCCCGTTGAAGCTACGACTACGTCGTCGGCTTTTATACCGGTATGCTCTTCGACGAGTTTGCACATTTGCATAGCCTTTTCTTCTCCGTCGGCGTTGCAAGTGTTCGCGTTGCCGCTATTGCAAATAACAGCTCTCGCAACCCCGTCGGCAATGTTTTTCCTCGTAACGATAATAGGCGAGCCTTTGACCTTGTTTTGCGTATATACGCCAGCTACGGCGCAATCGACCTCGCTGACGATAAGCGCCAAATCGGGTTTATCCTTATTCTTTCTTATACCGCAATGTATACCGTTTGCCTTAAAACCTTTGGCAACGCATACGCCGCCCGAAACCTTTTTCATAGATACCTCTTTCTCAAAACGCAGGCGGAACGTAATTCAGTCCGCACGCCTCGTCGAGCCCAAATAATATATTCATATTTTGTATTGCCTGACCTGCCGCGCCTTTTACCATATTGTCTATGGTCGACACGATGATGACTCTCCCGGTATGCTCGTCGTAGTGCAACGATATATCGCAATAGTTGGAGTACTTGACGTTGCGCAGGTTTGCAACTTCTCCCAGTTCGCAAATTCTTACAAACTTTTCGTCCTTATAAAACTCTTTATAAATCTCGTGAAGAGCTTTCGCGTCAATCTTTTTATCCGCCGAATAATAGATAGTCGACACGATTCCCCTGTTGACGGGAAGCAAGTGCGGAACAAAAGTCACGTTGACTTTTTTACCTTGCAGTTTGGACAGCGTTTGCTCTATTTCGGGAGTATGCCTGTGACTTGCAACCTTGTAAGGCGAAAAAGCCTCGTTGCAGTTGGGATAATGCGTATTGTCCGCAAGACCTCTTCCCGCGCCCGTAACGCCCGACTTCGAGTCTATCACGACAGTATTTTCCTTGACCAGTCCGCTCTTTATCGACGGCGCCAAACCCAATGCTACGCTAGTGGGATAACAGCCGGGATTGCCTATGATAGGCTGATTTTTGTACTGCGACCTATGAAGTTCGGGAATACAGTACAGCGACTTAGAGTGAAGCTGCTCTTCTTCGTATTTTTTGCCGTACCATTTAGCGTACTCTTCGCCGTCGTCCAGCCTAAAGTCGGCGCCTAGGTCGATCATTTTAACTCCCTTTTCCACGCACTTTTTAGCAAACTTTTCGCTGAGTCCGTGCGGAAGCGAAGTAAAAACAACGTCGCATAGATCGACTATATCGTCGTTTCTAAGCTGCATATCGCAAACTTCTTTGAGGTTGGGATAGACTTCGCTGATCTTCTTACCCTCGTAGCTCATCGACGATACGGCGGTTATTTCCGCATACGGATGTGAAAGCAACAACCTTACAAGCTCCACGCCCGCGTATCCCGTAGCGCCTATTATACCTATTTTAAACTTATTCATCTTCTTCCTTTAATACGGTTTCTTTAATTTTTCGTATATGCTCCTTAACCGCTTGCGGAGCAGGTCCTCCGAGAACTTTTCTCTCGCTTACGCACCTTTCAAGAGATATAGCATCGTATACGTCTTTATCAAACTTGTCGCTAAGTTTTTTGTACTCGTCAAGCGGCAATTCGTCAAGCCCTATTCCCTTGTCAACGCATATCCCGACTAGCGTTCCGCTTATCTTGTACGCGTCCCTAAACGGCAAACCTTTCTTGACGAGATAGTCCGCGCAGTCGGTGGCGTTGATAAAGCCTTTCTTGCCAGCGTTGGCCATATTCGTTTTATTTACCGTCATTGTATCTAGCATAGGCGCAAGCGTAGAAAGACACAGCTTGACAGTGTCCACGCTGTCAAATATTGCCTCTTTATCCTCTTGCATATCCTTGTTGTACGCAAGCGGCAAGCCTTTCATCATAGAAAGTAACGCCGTAACGTTGCCGATACTTCTTCCTGTCTTGCCTCTTATCAGTTCGCAAATATCGGGATTCTTCTTTTGAGGCATTATGCTCGAACCCGTTGAATACGCGTCGTCAAGCTCTATGAACTTAAACTCCCAACTGCTCCAAAGCACGACTTCCTCGGAAAGTCTTGACAAATGCATCATACATATAGCGATAGCGTTTGCAAGTTCGATACAATAATCCCTGTCGCTCACGCCGTCAAGAGAGTTATCCATAGGCTTTGCAAATCCAAGAAATTCAGCTGTGTACTCTCTATCTATCGGATAAGTGGTAGTCGCAAGCGCGCCCGAGCCAAGCGGACACTCGTTCATAAGGTCATAGCAGTTGAACATCCTTACCATATCCCTCTTGAACATCTCCGCGTACGCCATCAAGTGATGCGCAAAAGTGATGGGTTGCGCCCTTTGCAGGTGCGTATAACCCGGCATAACAGTATTGATATTTTCCTCGGCTTTCTTGACCAACACTGCGATAAGGTTTTTGATCATACCGACGATAGTATCTATCTCTTCGCGCAAGTACATTCTCAAGTCGAGAGCGACTTGGTCGTTACGGCTTCTAGCGGTATGCAGTTTTTTGCCCAAATCGCCAAGCCGTTCGGTGAGAACCTGCTCGACGAACATGTGAATATCTTCGGCGGTCGAATCGATTTCCAAACTTCCGCTCGCTATATCGTCGTAAATTTTAGCAAGTTCCTTAGCGATCGCTTTGCTGTCTTTTTCATCAATTATACCCTGTTTTCCGAGCATATTAACGTGAACGATACTGCCTTGAATATCGTGTTTATACATCCTGCTATCGAAAGAAATCGACGAGTTGAAGTCGTTGACTTTGCTATCGAGTTCTTTTTTAAACCTGCCCTGCCACATTTTTGCCATAAACGAATTTTCCTTTTTTTAACCATAAAGATAGTCGTCTTGCGAAAACTATCTTTAGGTCGTTTTATTTTACGATAAACTTAAGTCTATCAAACTATTTTTTACGCTTAGCGTCCATCATCGCTTTAACTTTGATAGGCAAACCGAAGAGGTTGATAAAGCCTTGCGAATCCATTTGGTCGTATACTTCGTCCTCGGCGAACGTAGCTATATCCTCGTCGTAGAGAGAATATGGACTCGTAACTCCCGCGTTGACGATATTGCCCTTATAAAGCTTGAGCTTAACTTCGCCCGTAACCGTTTCTTGAGTGCTGTCTACGAACGCGCTGAGAGCTTCTCTCAACGGAGTAAACCACTGACCGTTGTATACCAAGTCGGCGAATTTGATAGCGACTTGTTGCTTGTAGTGCGCCGTTTCCTTGTCAAGACAAAGAGTTTCGAGCACTTCGTGAGCGTGATACAAGATAGCTCCGCCCGGCGTTTCGTACACGCCCCTGCTCTTCATACCAACCAGCCTGTTTTCAACTATATCGGCCAAACCTATTCCGTTTGCGCCGCCAAGCTCGTTGAGTTTTCTTACGATATCGCTGCCTTTCATCTTCTTGCCGTCGACAGCCACAGGAACGCCCTTTTCAAACTTGATAGTAACGTAAGTAGCCTTATCCGGAGCTTTCTCGGGAGTTACGCCCATTTCGAGAATCTTGTCGTACATAGGCTCGTTTGCGGGATTTTCAAGATCCAATCCTTCGTGGGATAAGTGCCAAATATTCTTGTCCTTACTGTAGTTGGTTTCTCTATTTATCTTGAGAGGAATATTGTGCGCTTCTGCGTAGTCGATTTCCTCGTCGCGAGATTTGATATCCCATATTCTCCACGGAGCGATTATCTTCATTTGCGGAGCGAAAGCCTTGATTGCAAGCTCAAATCTTACTTGGTCGTTGCCCTTGCCGGTACAGCCGTGACATATAGCGTCAGCGCCTTCTTTGAGAGCGATTTCAACTATTCTCTTAGCGATAATCGGTCTTGCAAACGAAGTGCCGAGCATATATCTATTTTCGTATATAGCGCCAGCCTTGACCGTCGGGAAGATATAATCGTCAACGAATTCGTCCGTCAAATCTTCAACGTACAGCTTGCTTGCGCCCGTCTTGATAGCCTTTTCCTCTAGACCGTCAAGCTCCGTTCCCTGACCTACGTCGCCGCTGACGGCGATAACTTCGCAGTTGTCGTAATTTTCCTTGAGCCAAGGAATGATAATGGACGTATCCAGTCCGCCCGAATATGCTAATACTACTTTTTTAATTTTTTCAGCCATTTTAATATTCTCCTATTATTAAAACTTTTACGATTTAATAATACACCGCATTACAACTAATTGCAAGTGTTTTTTAATAATTATTCACATTTTTATCAAATTTTTCAATATTTTCCCGTTTATATCAAAATATTTTGAATATTTATGCAACATTTGTGAATAATTATGCATTTATACAAATTTTATTCACGCGCAAAATTACCGTCGAATTTTACGACAAAAATCGGTCAAGAAAAACCGCAAGTATTCCCTGAGCCTTCGCAGCTTACTCCGCCTATACTTTCATATAAAAAACTTGCCGAAGATTACTCTTCGGCAAGTCGATTTAAATACCGTATATTTTAATTATCGTTTATTCAAGTCTTTCGTCAAGAAAACGAAAACAAAATGCACTTACTAGTATTTGGTCGCGCTCCTATCGACCAAAGTCATCGAGTCGGCGGCTACGTTAAAGCCTTTGTAGTCTTGATTATAGCACTTGCCTCTCAAGCTCTTGATAACAGCGTCGGTTGCCGCGCCGGACGGAGCAATATCGCCGTTTTGATCGTACAAAGTAATACTCTCTACAATCGAAACGAGCGTCCAATCTCGAGTGATATTATGCACGTTCGTATCGCCGTACTTAGAGATAAGTCCCGCGCTTTTTACGATAGAACAATTTGACGAAAGTTTTTCAAAGTCGGCGTCCGATCCGTCATACCTATAATACATCGTCGAAGCCACGCCCATTCCCATATAAATATCCACTGCCGTATCGTTTGTTTGCACGATATAATCTACTACGTCGGCAAACAACGTCTTCGGCGCGCGAGCGTTTATCTTCTCGTTGGTATACGAAATCTTGGCTTTGCTGATCGTGCCGTTCCAGCCTTCTATCAAAGCGGGCAAACCCAAATACGGGTCAGCCAAAGTTATTCTCGTAGGAATAAGATGAGAGTTGTTGATAATTCCGTTTTCTTTAAACTTCGTGAGTTGGTATACCGTAGCGATAGCCAACTGACTGCCGTAACTGTGTCCGACGAGTTTGATATCTTTAGAATAGTCCTCGCCCATTACGGCTGCAAGCTCTTGAGCAAATCTCACCGAGAGAGCGTTGCCGTCGTCAAAGTCAACCCAAATACATCTAAAGAGTTTCGTCAAATCGGAAGCGTACGAAAACCAACCCAAGAGCGCGACGTTGTACCCCTGCTCTTTCAATAATTCGGCGTAATTTACTACGCTAGCTCCCGTCTTACTGACGGTATCGGCGTGAGTAATCAAATCTTCTACAAGACCGTTTGATGTGTTGTTTGCGTCAGGTTCCCAACCGTGAGCAAAGATAAAGGTAGGTTTGTTCGGGTCAAATAAATCCGTAGACATCCCCTCGCTGCTCCTGACGTAATCGCCGTCGGCGTACCAATATACTCCGTAAGTCGTGGTTGGGTCGTATTCTATTGCAATATAGCCGTTGGAACAAGCCGAAAAGGCAAAGACTCCTATAATCGCAACTACTAAGATTAGACAAATAAAAAGCTTTCTCATACTCCCTCTAAAATCGTTTTTTATTATTTATATTTTATAATAAATGAAAATTTAAGTCAACCCTAAAATTATAAAATTAACGCTGTACATATTTCGCAAATCACCTATATATTGAATCAGGTTAAGTCAAGCGCAGTCAAATCGATTGTCGCCTTGAGCGAAGAAGGCATATCCTTTTTTTACCTAACTCTCATTACTCTCCTCACCTCTCACTCTCTCACTTTCTCATTCTCTCCTCACTCTCCTTATAATTTGAACTTAACGAAAAAAGAGGGAACGCATTTGCGTTCCCTCCCTTTTCATTACCTTGCAGGTCGATTATTTTGCTACGTTGAACTTAACCAACGCGCCGCTAGCTACTGCAGCGTTCTTGCAAGAGTATGCGTAGCTCGTGTTGCCGTCAACCGTGATGGTTACGTTTGCAACGTCGAATTGCGCTACTGCCGACAGGCTTGCGTCTGCCGCGCTATTATCGCTTGCGGTACCGTTGTTTTGAGCGATTACGCCCATTACGGTAATCTTAACGAATGCGTTGAGCGAAGTCGAAGTCATATTGATTTCGCCGTTTACGGTTACGTTGGAAACGGTGCCGTTGTTGATTGCTACAGCGCCTGCTACCAAGTAGTTGTTGCCCGTCTTAGCGGAGATTTGAGCGTTTACTACGCCGCTCAAGGTCAAGTCTTTAACCGTACCCTTGTTGGTTACGATGAACGCTACAGCGTTGTCTACTACTCCCTCTACGGTGTAGTTGGAAATCGTCTTACCGTTGCCGTCCAAAGTACCTTGGAAGAGCTTGATAGGAGCGATTGCAGCGCCGTTCATATCAATATCCTTAACGAGTTTGAAAGTCTTGCCGAAGAAGTCTTCTCCTGCGTTTGCCTTAGCGGACAAGTCAGCGATTTGCTCAGCCGCGAAGATTTCGTATACTCCGTCAACTTGGAAGCCGAGAGCCTCGAGTACGCCGCTTACGCTTACGTACGCATTGTACGCAACGCCGTTTACTTTGATTTCAACTTCGTTTACGCCGTTTTCCATAACCGCTACGTTTTCAAACGGAATAACTACAGTCTTGCTTGCCTTATCGTAAGTTCCGATTTCAACTTCAACGTTTTCGTTGCCGTTTATTTCGGTGCCCGAAAGTACGATCTTAACGTCGCTCGTCTTAGCGTCGCCCGACTTGTCGTAGTTGTATACGTACTTGTCGAAGATAACTGCGCCGTCAAATTTTACGTTTGCTTTTACTTCAATATTGTTGTATACGAAAGTTACGACAGTGTCGACTTTCTTGCTAGGATCAACTACGGTGATTTTACCGTCTTTTACTACGAGATTGCTATCCGCGCTTACGCCTTCGCTGAACGATACGGTCGTTTGATAGAAGTTAGCGTCCTTGAGGTCGTACGCTTCGGCAACGAATTCAGGGATAATGGTTTCCACAGTTGCCATTTCGATAGTCTTGCCTTCGATAGATTTGATAAGTTCTCTTTGTCCGAACGAATAAAGAACTATTTCGCCTTGAACGATGTCCACGTTCTTATTGATGTTTGCAATGCTTCCGATAGAGAGAGCTATAATAAGATCTATATCGTAATAGAAGCCGCCCTCGAAATACATAGCTCCGGTGATATACGGGTCAGCCGCTACGAGGTTGCTCGTGGTAGCGTAACCGTACAAGCCGTTGAAATTGCCGACTTCGGCTTTGATGCCCAAGCTTACTACGCCAGCCAAGACGTCGAGCGCCAAGGTGTTTGCAAGACCGAGCTTCATTTTAGCGCTACCCTCGATCGTAACTTCAACTTTCTTGAATACGTCGCTGTTGAGAATTTTAGCGGTGGTATCAACGCCGTCCTCTTTGGTGTAAGTAGCTCCCAAAGCGTAATCGAAATCGGTGGTAACCTTTACGCCGATTGCGCCCGAGAATGCGAAAGCGAAATGCAAGTCGCATTGATATCTAACGGATACCGCGCCGTTTGCGATAGGAAGTACCCAAGTAAACATTGGAACGGATACGCCAGTTTCAGCCTCTTCGAGTTGGTTTGCTTTCTCTATAAGTTCGGTAAGGTTGGTTACTTGGTCGATGCTGTAGCCGGTGCCGATAGTAACGGTAGTTTCTACGTTGTTGTATACGTAAGCTACAACGCCGCAGTCAACTTCCTCGCCCGCCATATTTACGTTTACGTTTGCGTCTACGCTGATAAGGCAGTTGAATTTGATAGTAAGGTCAGCGCCTATTGCGCCTTCGATTTTAACAACGTTTGGAATGGTCATCGTGATAACCGCGTTGATCACGACAGTGCCGTCCTCAAGTCCTACTTTGTTGATATTAAATCCGAAAGTCGGCTTGGAACCGAAGATTTGAAGAGCAGCCAAAGCAAGATCGCTGTTTTCGATAGCCTGCTCCATCGCGTCGTAAGTAAATTCAAGATCGCTGTCTTCTTCAAGCGCTTTGCTTTCGCTTACTTCGAACGTGTTGTAAACTTCGTTCATTTGCGGTTTGGAATATTTAATAATAGCGGTCGTATTGTCGCCTACGGTGTAATTGCTGTCTACCTTGTAAGCTTCTTGAAGCATAGTTTCGGTGTTGTTGACAAGAATTACGTCGCCCGCCTTAACTGCTACGCCGTTGGTTTGGAGCTTCATATTTCCGCCTATTTGCTGCTCGCCGTTCGTAACGGTAAAGAATTCCTCTTGCTCTCTAATGCTACCGGAATCGAACACCAACAAACCGTCTTTCATAGCTATTTTGGACAAAGAGTCGGTAGTTACGACGAAAGTAATGTTCCTTACGTTGCTGCCGTAATCTTCGAATCTCAAAGCCTTGTCTGTAAGAGAAATTCTATACGTTTGGTTGAGCTCGTAGTATCCGACAGGCGGATAAACTCTCAACTTCCCGTTATTTTCTAATACAGTTACGTCGACTGCCGCTCCGGTAGTAACCTTAACGACTTGGATTTTGCTCTCCGCGTCGGCTACCTCCCCGTCAGCTAAAACTACGAAGTTGATACCTCTGTCCACGTTTGTGAGAACAACGGTTTCGCCCACGAAGTTTCCGTCAACGTTCGCATCGCCTTCGTCAGGCTTTTTGCAACCAACTGCGCAAGCCATAACCATTGCGATAATAAGAATAATGCTGATAAATGCTATTACCTTATTTTTTCTCATATTTCCCCTCCTCATATTTTAGTTAAATAAATAACTTAAGTTATACTTATTCTAATATATAATAGTGAGGTTTTCAATAGAGATTGAATTTTTTATTAAAATTTTATTAAAACTTTTTTTAATTTTTTTAATTTTAGTAATTAATTTTCTATCGTTTTAATTAAATTCGTTAATTTTTTAACGATATTATCGTTCAATTCCGCATCCTTACTCTCTACCATAACGCGTATTTTTTGCTCCGTGCCCGAAGCCCTGAGAATGACGCGTCCTTCGTCCTTAAGCTCGGATTTAACGTCGTTTAATACCGCGAGTAAGGATTTATCGCCCAAAACGGCGTTTTTATCTTTTACGGAAAGCGAGCTGATGATTTGAGGAAAAGTTTGAATATCCGCAAGATACGAGAGAGTTTTTCCGCTTGATTTTATTATTTTGGAAAGCGCGACTGCCGTTTGAACTCCGTCGCCCGTAGAGCTTTCGCTCAATATTATCGTATGTCCCGAGCCTTCTCCGCCCAGCGCTCCGCCGAGCTCGAGAAGACGTCTTAACACGTACTTATCCCCCACGTCAACGCGTTGGAAATCAACTCCGATTTCCCTTATAGCCTTTTCAATACCCAAGTTGGTCATAGACGTGCCGACTACAACGTTTGCCGCAAGCTCTCCTCTTTCTTTTAAGTACCTGCCGATTATGACCAAGTTTTTGTCGCCGTCGACGATTTCGCCTTTTTCGTCAAGCGCAATCAGCCTGTCGCTATCGCCGTCGAAAGCGAACGTCACGTCAAAATCCTTAGCCATTTCGCTTAGCAAATGAGCGTTGACTGCGCCGCAGTTTTCATTTATGAGATTGCCGTCCTCCAAAGTATTGAGCGCGGTAACGTCGGCGCCCAACCTCTTGAATACGCTCGGAGCTATTCTTGCGCAAGCCCCGTTGGAGCAATCGAGAAGTATTCTCATCCCTGACAAATCCACTCCCTTACTTACGAGAAAGTCCTCGTATTCGGCTTGCCCCTCTTCGTAGACTTGAATTTGACCGCCGCTATTTTTTACGGTTTCGCCGTCCAGTAAGATTTGTATCTTCTCTTCAACCTCTTCGCTCGCCTTGAAGCCTTGAGCGTCAAACACTTTTATTCCGTTGTACTCGGGAGGGTTGTGCGAGGCGCTGATCACTACTCCGAAATCGCAGTTATGCCTTTTGACGAGATACGCTACTCCCGCCGTCGGCATAAGTTTGCAGTCCAAGACGTCGCCGCCCGCGTCGGCAAGTCCTTCAGCCAAAGCGGCGGATAAATCTTCTCCGGATACTCTCGTATCCCGTCCGACGATTATCCTACATCCGTCAACGAGCCTGCCGAGAGCGTTGCCCAACTTATACGCAAGTTCTATCGTAATCTCTTCGTAAGCGATACCTCTTATACCGTCCGTACCGAATTTTATAGACATAGTTTATTTGCTCCTTCTAGATTCTTTGACGATTTGTCTTGACCTGCCTATTACGAAGCTGTCAGTCGGAGTTTCGTCGGTAACAGTCGTACCCGCGGCTATATAACTTCCCTCTCGCAAAGTGACGGGAGCGATTATGTTGCAGTTGGAACCTATAAAGCAGTTGTTTTCTACTTCGCTGGAATGTTTGCATTTGCCGTCGTAATTTACGAAAATAACTCCGCAGCCCACGTTGCAATCTTCGCCTATCTTCACGTCGCCTATATACGCAAGATGCGAAGCCTTACTTCTATCGCCTACGGTCGCGTTTTTGATTTCCACGAAATCGCCTATTCGGCAGTAGTTGCCGACGTTCGCGCCCTTTCTTAAATAAGCGTACGGACCTACCGTAGTATTCTCGCCTACGCTAGCTTCTTGCATCACCGAAGCCGTGACGGTAGTGTTTTTGCCGATTTTTGAGTCGGTAATAATACAGTTTGGCATAATCTTGCAACCGCTTTCAATAACGGTCTTGCCTAAAATATGGTTGTTTGGATAAATAACTACGTCCTCGGCAATCTCCGCCTCGGGCGAAACGTAAGTGCTCGTTTTGTCAATTAAAATCATAAGTTCCTCCTAAAAAAGCCAAAGAATAATACATCTTATGAAACACCTATAATTTTTGACACTTGAGGTTTATCTTATATCTTATATCTTATTTATTTTTTATTTTTAATAATATATCAATATATATCAATTCTTCTCTTGCGAAAACTTAATTTCGTTGCCTACAGCCTGTCGGCAATATCGTATATAAGTCTCTCCGACTTCTCCCAACCAAGGCAGGAATCGGTCACCGACTTACCGTAAACGTTTTCGGTTATCTTTTGACTGCCGTCCTCAATATACGACTCAATCAAAAGTCCTTTGACGATTTGCTTTATCGCGCCGCTGTAATTCATATTGCCAATTATCTCGTGAGCGATTCTAACCTGCTCGATATAGTTCTTGCCCGAATTAGAATGATTGGTATCAACAATAACCGCAGGATTGCTCAAGCCTTGAGCAAGATACAGTTCGCTGAATTTCATAATATCTTCGTAATGATAATTTTGGTGGTTGTTGCCGTAAACGTCCACGCTTCCTCTCAGTATAGCGTGAGCGTAAGGGTTACCCTTGGTCTTTACTTGATAATCAAGATATTTGAACTCGTTGGGAATTTGCGCCGCATAGATAGAATTGAGCGTAACGCCAAGACTTCCGTTCATAGGGTTTTTGACGCCGACGGGCACGTCCACTCCGCTCGCAACCAACCTATGCTGTTGGTTTTCCGACGACCTTGCGCCGATTGCCACGTAAGTGAGCAAGTCGTCTAGATAGTGATAGTTGTCGGGATAGAGCATTTCGTCGGCGGCGCTTAGTCCGCTCTCGCTTATAGCTCTGATATGCATTCTTCTAATCGCAAGAATACCCGCGAGAATATCCGTAACGTTTTTGTGCGGGTCGGGGTTGTGAAGTATTCCCTTGTACCCCTCGCCTCGCGTACGCGGCTTATTTGTGTATATCCTAGGGACGATAAAGATTTTGTCTTTTACTTTATCCGCGACTTTTGCAAGTCTAGATACGTAATCGCATACGGCGTCTTGATTATCGGCGGAACACGGTCCTATAATCAGCATCAATCGTCCGTCTTTGCCCGCAATGATATTCTTAGCAGTTTCATCTCTTTGATTTTTAAGCTTTTGACATTCGCTTGACAAATGCGACTGCTCTTTGACTTCCTCTTCGCTCAATATTTTCTTTACTCTTTCAAACATAGCCTTAGTCCTTATGCGTTTTACGTTTTGTTTTATAGCTTTATTCTAGTATAAAGAACCTATATTGTCAAACGAAAAGAGTATCTCGCCGCAACTTAACTCTCGCTCAGTCGACTACTTCGTAACCTTGCTCAACGATAGCCTCTTTGATTTGCGCAAGCGTAACTTTACTTTCGTCAAACGATACTTCGACGGTTTCGTTTGCGCTGCTTGCGTTTACGGAAGTCACTCCCGCGAGCGAACCTACCGCCTTGTTTACTCTACCCTCGCAGTGCGAGCACATCATTCCTTTAACTTTGATTTGCATAATAGTATTCTCCTTTTTCAAAATATTTTCGTATTCTTTGTTTTCCTTAATATTGTTTTCCGCTTTCTCGCTTATGCTTTCGCTAAGCGTATCGCCCGCCGCAATAGGCGATTGAACTTCCTTTTTATTTCTTTCAAACTTGAAGAAGTTCAATCTCAAAGCGTTCGCCACTACCGACACGGAAGAAAGACTCATTGCCAAACCTCCGAGCATAGGACTCATAGTATAGCCGTTGATGGGATACAGTATTCCGCACGCAATCGGTATGCCTATCACGTTGTAGATAAACGCCCAAAACAAGTTCTCTTTGATATTGCGCATAGTAGCTTTTGCGAGTTTGACAGCCCTGACTACGCCCGATATTTGACCGCCGACTATTACGACCTGACCGCTTTCTATAGCTATATCGCTACCGCTGCCCATAGCTATTCCAACGTTGGCTTTTGCAAGCGCGGGAGCGTCGTTTATACCGTCGCCGACCATCGCGACTTTCCGTCCCTCTCCTATCAGCCTGTCGACAACCTCGCTCTTTTGTTCGGGCAGCACGTCGGAGATAACTTCGTCAATCCCCACGCTTTTAGCGATAGCCGTTGCGACTTTGTTATTGTCGCCGCTCAGCAAAACCAACCGCAAGCCGAGTTTTTTCAGCTGCTCTATCGAGCTTGCGCTGTCCTCCTTGAGAGTGTCCGCAACCGCCAACACGCCCGCCGCCTTGCCGTCGATTGCAACGATTATTATGCTCTTGCCCTCTTGAGAAAATCCGTCGGCCTTAGCGATTACGTCCTTGACCGATACTCCTCTTTTCTCCATAAGCGCCCTGTTGCCGCAAAGCACAATCTTGCCGTCGACGTTGCCCTCGAGTCCGTATCCCGACAAGACTTTGACTTCGGCTTTCAAATCTCCCGCAGGCAACGCGCTAGTGATCGCCTTGGCAATGGGATGCTCGCTCACGCTTTCGACCGCAGCCACGAGCGAAAGGATTTCCTGCTCGTCGCCAAGCAAGTACTTATCGGTAAGCGTAGGCGCGCCTTTAGTAATCGTACCCGTCTTGTCAAATACGATAGTATCTACGCTTCCCAGCCTTTCTAAGCTCTCGGCGTTTTTGAACAGTATTCCGCCCTTTGCGCCTCTTCCTATTCCGGTAATTATTGCTGTAGGAGTCGCAAGTCCCAACGCGCACGGACAGGCTATCACCAACACGCTTACGAATATCTTTACGGCAAGCGTAATTCCGTTGGTCGCCCACCATATAATTCCCGTCAGCAACGCTATTGCAATGACTATCGGCACGAAAACTCCCGACACTTTGTCGGCGATTCTTGCGATAGGCGCTTTGGAGTTTTGCGCGTCCTCAACGAGCTTGATTATCTTTGACAGCTTGGTTTCTTCACCGACGCCCTCCGCCTTAAATTGCAGTATTCCGTTGCCGTTGACAGTTCCGCCAAACACTTTCTCGCCCACGCTCTTGTCGACAGGCATACTCTCGCCCGTGAGCATACTCTCGTTGACGTTGCTCTCGCCGTCGATTATTATTCCGTCGCAGCAAAAACTCTCGCCAGCTTTGACAAGCACGGTATCGCCTTTTTTGACTTCGCCGCTGTCGACCTTTACCCATTCGCCGTCGCGCAGCACCGTCGCGAACGCGGGTGTAAGCAAAGTCAACTGCCTTATCGCGTCGCCCGTCTTTTTCAATGACTTGCTCTCCAAAAACTTGCCCAACGTAATTATCGCTATTATCACCGCAACGCTCTCGAAATACAGGCTGTGAACCTTGTGCGTATCGCCCGTACATATCAATATAAAATTGACGAAACTATAGATAAAAGCCGTCGTAGTGCTCACCGCAACAAGACTGTCCATATTGGGTTTCGCCTTGAATAAGTTCTTAAATCCTCTTACGTAAAACTTACCGCCCATAATCATTACGGGTACGCAAAGTATAAGCTGTATAACGGTAAAGACTATCGGACTATCGTCCGGCGAAATCGCCGACGGATATTTTACGCCCAACATACTCAGCATAGCGTACGCAAGCAAAACTATAGCGAGCGCAAGCATAACCCATACTCTTACCGCGCCGCTTTTCTTCTCTTGCTTTTCTCCCGCAACCGCCTTGTAACCCGCCTTGTCGACTGCGGAGTAAATTTCCTTTTCGCCAACCTTTTCGCCGTCGTATTCGACCAAAGCTACGCCGCTTGCAAAATTGACGTTGCAAGTGAGTACTCCTTCGAGTTTGGCTATTTCCTTTTGGCACGTCCCCGAGCATACTACACAGGTCATACCCTCTATATTGAATTTGAGTTTCTCCGTCATTTTTCAATCCCTACTTTTTTACTGGGTTTTCTTTATCTTACAATATAATTTTGACCTTGTCAAGCGTTTTTATTACGTTCTAGGCAAAGACGTACAGTCAATTAAAACCGTCTTTTTCGTCTACCGACCGCCTATCTTTCCGCCAAACGGAATGACGAAGCCATACTCTTTACCATTTGACAAGAGCGTTATTGCAAAAAGCTTGAGCCGTTTTTGAATATAGCCGAAGAAAGACGGTTCCAACCGCTGACTAATATAAAAGCTAAACGATAATAGTAATCATTATTATTTTATAAAATTGATTGACAACGCTTTTAATCCGTGCTATATTATCTTTAAATATGGAGAAGTATTCGTCTAGACGCCAAGCGGTGCTTGAAGTCGTGCAAAATATGAGATGTCATCCTACGGCTGACGTGGTATATGAGGAATGTCGCAAAACTATCCCCAACATTTCGCTTGCAACGGTTTATCGCAACTTAGCGTATTTTGAAAGGCAAGGAATTTTGGGTCGCGTCGTAGGTTGCGGCGAAAAGGAACACTATGACGTTGAGCTTGACACTCACTGCCATATTATTTGCTCTAAGTGCAAAAAAATCGTGGATATGCCCTATCCCGAGGATATGAAAAACTTGCTTGCAAAATACTGCGACGACCGCGACTTTTCAAGCTATGGACTAAGCTTTTATAACGTTTGCGAAGATTGCAAGAATAAAAACGATAAATAAAGATAACTATATAAACATTTTTTGGAGGTAACTATTTATGGCAAAATACGTATGTACTGTGTGCGGTTACGTGCACGAAGGCGACAGCGCGCCCGAGGCGTGCCCTGTTTGCAACGCAAAGACTTTTAAGGAAATCAAAGACGAAATCTCTTGGGCTTGCGAACATATAGTAGGTTCGGCAAAGAACTACGACAAGAAGGTAATAGCTGGACTTATCGACAACTTCAACGGCGAATGTTCCGAGGTAGGAATGTACCTCGCAATGTCAAGACAAGCCGATAGAGAGGGCTACCCCGACGTAGCGGAAGCTTTCAAGAGATACGCTTTTGAAGAGGCTGAGCACGCGGCTAAATTTGCCGAGCTACTTGGCAACGTACTCACCGACTCCACCGCTAAAAACGTAAAAATGCGTATGGAAGCGGAAAGCGGCGCTTGCGCTGGAAAGCTCGAACTTGCAAAGCTCGCTAAACAACTCGGCTACGACGACGTGCACGACACCGTTCACGAAATGGCTAAGGACGAGGCAAGACACGGTTGCGGATTTAAGGGACTCTACGAGAAGTACTTCAAGTAATAACCAACGCCAAATATCGCGACGGGACGGAAATATCTTCCGCCCGTCGTTTTTTATTCCGCTTACGCTTGACTTTGATAACAACGTCTACGTTTTTGTCTAATACTTCTTACTTTCTATGCCCGTCCTTTCAATCGAAGTCCTGACTTTGCGCCGCTCGATTTATCTAGATTACGTCGACAGTAAACGGATATAAGTCAAACTCGAATGAAACAAATTTTCCAAATCTTGTAAATTCTACATAATAAATGTTTAAAATACATAATAATTGCGGCATTTGCATTAAAATATCGTTGAGATAATATATAGATTTATCATAAAATATTAGATGTAACAAGCTTTGGAGGTATATATGGAATTTTGGTCTATCGCGGCTCAGGCTTCTTTGCTGATTGTGGGCTTCGTAATGCTGATAAAGGGCGCGGATTGGTTCGTGGACGGAGCTTCGTTGATAGCTAGAAAATTCGGTATTCCTCAAATAGTCATAGGCTTGACGATAGTCGCTTTCGGAACAAGCGCGCCTGAGGCTGCAATCAGTATTACGTCGGCGGTAAACCAAAGTTCGGGCATTGCAATCGGCAATATTCTCGGCTCAAACATTATGAACGTGTTGCTTATTCTAGGTCTTTGCGCAACCGTTACTCCGCTCGCAATCCAAAAAAACACGTTGTATATAGAGATACCTTTCGTCACCGTGACGACAGCCGCGCTAATGGTTATGGGCGTGATCGGCAACAAAATCGGTTGGATAGACGGCTTGATACTGTGGCTGCTTTTTATTATATTCTTCGCGTATCTTATCATACTTTCCAAAAAGAACAAAAACGCTATGCCTTCTCTTGAAGACGCTGAAAAAGAACAAGGAGAAAAAGATGAAAAAAGCGACGAGAAAAAAAGCGTTGCTATCGCCAAAATGGTTGGCAAACTCGCAGTAGGTATCGCGCTCGTCATTCTCGGCTCGCAAGCCGTGGTCAACGGCGCAAGAACGATTGCAAGCGGTCTAGGTATGTCGGAAAGCCTGATAGGTCTTACTATCGTTGCGTTCGGCACCTCGCTTCCCGAGCTCGTCACTTCTCTATCAGCCGCTAAAAAAGGCGAAGCCGACCTTGCTATCGGTAATATAGTCGGAAGCAATATCTTCAATATTTTGTTCGTACTCGGCACGTCGTCGTTGATTGCTCCGATTGCTTACGACGTAAATTGGATAACCGGATTTATGCTCGACAACCTGATGGCTATTTTGACTATGGTAGTTCTTTTCGCGTGCATTTTCTTTACCAAAGACAAGAAGTTAAAACGCGCGGGCGGCATTACTATGCTCGTATTATACGCGGGTTACTTTGCTTGGATAGTGGCTAAAGACTTTATTTATATGAACTAACGCAGGCGTTTTGAACAAATTTTATAAAAAACTGCTGAATTTATTTGACTTTTATACCTATTTTTATTAAAATGTTTAGGCAAGAATATCGTATCAATGAACTAGCCCCTCGGAGATACTTAAATATTTGACAACATTACTAATTACTATGGAGGGTTTTATCCGTGAATAAAACATATATGGCAAAACCTGAGGATATTAAACCGCAATGGCACGTAGTCGACGCAACCGACTTGATTTTGGGTAGACTTGCCAGCAACGTTGCAAACGTCCTTAGAGGTAAAAATAAGCCTACTTACACGCCAAACGTAGACTGTGGAGATCACGTAATCGTGATAAATTGCGCAAAAGTTCGTTTGACCGGTAAAAAGTTGGAAAACAAATATCATATCCACCACACCGGCTATATTGGCGGACTTAAAGAAGTTCAGTACAAAAAGTTGATGGCTGAAAAGCCTGAGAGAGCCGTAATGCTTGCCGTAAAAGGTATGCTTCCCAAGAATTCTCTCGGAAGAAAGCAACTTACAAAATTGCGTTGCTATGCCGGCGCTGAACACAACCACGAGGCGCAACAGCCCAAAGAATTAAAATTCAACTAGGAGCGTATAAGAAATGGCAGCGAAAAAGACTAAGAAGAAAGTTCAATTCTGGGGAACCGGAAGAAGAAAGAAAGCTATCGCAAGAGTAAGACTTATCCCCGACGGTAGCGGCGTTATTACCATCAATAAAAGAAGTATCGACGAATACTTCGGACTTGACACTCTCAAACTCATCGTTCGTCAGCCTTTGGAATTGACGGAGAGCACGTCTAAATACGACGTTATCGTAAACGTACAAGGCGGCGGCTTCACGGGACAAGCGGGCGCAATCAGGCACGGTATTTCAAGAGCGTTGGTACTTGCCGACGGCGAAACCAAAGCGGCTTTGAAGAAAGCTGGCTACCTCACGAGAGATCCGAGAGCAAAAGAAAGAAAGAAATACGGTCTCAAGAAAGCAAGAAGAGCTCCGCAGTTCAGCAAGAGATAATCGACAAAGATTATTCAAAAGTTATCAAAAAGAGTGTTTGCAAAAACACTCTTTTTTTCTTATGCCCTGCCCTGCTCACGTCGAAATTTTCCTTGCAACTAGACACCCTATTAAAAGCTGAATGCTTTAAACGCTATGCGAATTATCGTTTCTTAAATGCTAAATCATAACTTACGTCAATTCGCTTACAAATCTCTTCCATATCCAACGACCCGTCAAGACAAATTGTTATCCAAGATTTTTTGTTCATATGATACGCGGGATAATACCTTTTGTTATCAATAAGCGTTTGGGTTTCTTTCGGGTCTACCCTTAAATCAATTATCTCAACCGTTTCGTCGCTGTCAACGCCTAGTTTTCGCCTGGACACTTTCAGTATCAACGCGTACCACTTGGAGTTATCCTTTCTCCGCCAAATAGCGTTATCGTCAAACTTTTCCCACAAAAATTCCAACTCGTCGCCATACTTGCCGCGAATATATTTGATTATTTCTTTAGCGTATATTGTTTTGAATATCTCTCTTTCGCAACACTTTTCGGCTATATCCTCAAGAACGCTTTCATAGGCTTGCCTAACTCCGCCCACAAAACTTCCTGCCGCATCCTCAACCAAAAACAAAGTATAGACCTCTTTGGTATCTATATCCAACACTAAGGTGTCAATATTTCCCTGCCCGTCTATCTCTACCTTCAAAATCATTTGTTTGTCAAAGATATTGGTAGTATAGGAATATTTGCCATCGCCGAACACAAAGCCGTACTTAGAAAGCCGCTCGAATACGACGGCTTTATTCTTAAAAATCTTTTCTATAATCCAGTTCATTTGCCGTTTAACCTTTTAGCTGTTAGTTCCTAATCATAAATATTATATAAAGCTCCCTCAATACAGTCAATAGTATTTTCGTCAAACTTTCTACAAACGCTTATTGAATAGAAAAATAACCGCTATCTAATAGATAACGGTTATAGTTTTTAGACTTAATTTTAAGTTCTAGTCAGTTTCGTCAGCCGCAGCTTCCATTTCAGGGTCGACTTCCTTATGCTTAAAGTGTTGGGCGATAAACGAATTTCCGCTGACGAATCTATTTACGATAAGTCCTTCCTCAAGCAACTCCTCGGTGCTCTCGTACGGCAAGTCCGCCGCGTAATCTTTTTCGTCGCTCTCACGCTTTTTGCTCACTCCGAGATTTGTCATCATTACGTCGATCAAATCTTTAGCGTAGTTAAGTCGACGGGTATTTTTAATCTTATACAATAGAGGCGTATCAGCGTAAGATTTGACGGAAGACGCGTCCTCAACCTTATACTTGGTATCCTCGTAATCGGTTGCGTTGAGCGCAAGATAGAGTTTCAACGTCTTGCCTCTTATGGACATACGGGCAACGCAAATTCTACCAAAGCGGTAGCTCTCGCGGTTTTTACTCATTCTATCGTGTATCTTTCGATAAGTAAGCAAGTGGTTCTTCAACTGCGAATAGTACTCTTTGACGTACTCCTCGGACTGAATAAGTTTTGCCTTGAAAGTCTTTTGAGCAAATTCAAAACCGTTGCCCTCGGGCATACGACCCTGAACGCGCCTTTTAGTAATAAGTCCTTTCTCAATCAAGACCTCGGTAGCTTCATACGGATAGTTTGCAGTATAGTTGATTGGTTCGATTTCCTGTTTTTGAACGCCGTACTTCTCCATAACCGCCGCTATCAAGTCTTTGGCATACTTGAGGCGTCTATCGTTCCTGATTCTATACAAAAGCGGAGTGTCAGCCAACGACTTTATCTCGGAAGTATCTTCAACCTTGTACTTCGTTTCCTCGTAAGTATTCGCGTCCAAAGCAAGATGCAATCTCAACGTCTTGCCTCTTACAGTCAAGCGCGCTAGGCAATTACGTCCGAAATTAAAGCTCTCGCGCTTCTTGCTCATTCTTGAATGAACTTTTTTATACGATAGCAATTCATTCTTTAGTTCGGTATAATAATCTTTGACCGTTTCCGAAGACTGAATAAGTTTTGCCGTGAAGGTCTTTTCCAATACGTAATAGAAGCCGTCTTCTTCAGGATTGAACAAAAATCTATCGTCCTTGATAAGCACGGGCTTATCGTCAATGATAACAGTCCTTTCTCTCTCGTTGTTTTTCTTTACTGGCTGCTCGATTGGCTTTTTCTCTTCAACCGGTTTTTCTACAGCTTTCTTTTCCTCGGTTTTCTTCTCCTCTTCAGCCGGTTTAGCTTCGGCGAAAGGATGAGTTTCCACGACGGGTTGAGCCTCCTCGGCAGGCTCTTCCTCAAGCGGCTGTTGCTCCTCTTCGGAAACAGTCTTTTCTTCAATAGCTACTTCTTCAACTATATTGTCATTCTCAACTGCTTGGATTTCTTCAACGATAGGAGTATCTTCAGCTAGCTGTTCTTCTTCCTCAACAACGTTGTCGTCCGCAACAGCTTGTTCCTCTTCGCCAACTGCTTCGTCGACGGTTTGCTCTTTGGCGTCGATAGAGCTTTGCTCGTTATCTTGCTCCGTCAAATCAGCCGCAACCGTTTGCGACGTTTGCGTTTGCTCATTCGCCGATTGCGTTTCGGTCGCTTTTTTACTCTTCTTTTGTTTTGACAAAATCGATGCAATAACTATTACGGCTAAGACCAAGATAACTACCGCAACGACGGCGGCGATTGCTTGTCCGTTTGTCAAAGCGCTTAACAAAATATTCATAAAGTACTCCTATTTATCTTTTATCTATGCTTAATTTATAGCTATCGCAACTACCTACGCAACGACCTAACCTACGGCTTAATTAAGTTGCTAGTAAGTTTTGCCACTGAGCAAATACAACACTACATCACTTAAATAATATCGTTACGCATTTTTATTTTATCACTTAAATCGCGCGTTAGTCAATAAGCTATCAGGTATTTATTCTTATTAATCGTAACGTTGTAGCATTCTTTTCGTTGCAAATATATGCTTAATATGCCGCTCAAAAGCCATCCATATTCAACGCAACTATTTACATCAAACGGCGCGATACCATACGTCATAGCCTAAGCAGCGATATGTAAAAATATAAGCGAGTATATTCAATACCCGCTCACATTGCATTATTTTGCGATTTGATTAGTCTTCAGCTTTTACGATGTCCGCGGTTGCAGCCGTATTAGCTATAGATCTCATACCTACTTTGCAAGCGTCCTTAGAACGATAACCGTCGTTAGGCGTGCATACTACTTCGCCGTTCGTAGCGATAAGTCTAAATCTATATTCGCCCTTAGCGTCAAGGAAAATAACCCACTTCGGGCATTTTTGTTCCTCGTATCTTCTCAGCGTTTGGTCCTCAATAGGCAAATCTTCTTTTTGAGAATTGTTAATAACGCTGTTAATACCCGCTTTCAACGCGCTAAGCGAAGAATAAGTACCACCGTTGGTTGCAATGACTTTATGGTTTGCGGCATAAAGTTTATAAACGTAATTTCCTTTTTCCGTCTTTCTATAAACGAACCTTCCTCTTCTTTGATTGTCGTCCATTTCTAAATCCTCCCTATTTGAACTACTGCGATACCTATTTGTCAGTAGCCTACTTTACTCTTATATATTTTACTCGGTAACATACCCTATTGTCAAATCGAAATTACAAATCGAAATTACAATGTGACAAATAGGTAAAACCTCAACTACACTTATTTTAACACAAAAAATTAGCAAATTCAATGAAAAAAACGAATTTTTTTATACAACTTTTACCAATTTTCCCCATTAAACCAAATATAAGCTCAAAAATCGTTAAAAATTCGACCCTTCATATAAATATATGAAAAGAAAAGTCACATATTTACATCGACGAAAAAATAATAAAAAAAATATAAACCTTAATAAAATGTCAACATAAACATAGAAAAATATTTTGACAATACACAAAAAATATGATATTATACATAAGACAAAGATAAACAAACAAAACTTTGCCTTGGAGAAATACCCAAGAGGCCGAAGGGGCTCCCCTGCTAAGGGAGTAGTACGTGAAAGCGTAGCGAGGGTTCAAATCCCTCTTTCTCCGCCAAGCGGGACTGATAAGAACACCTAATCTTATCAGTCCTTTTTATTTGAAATAATTATAAATCGAGAGTAGTATCGGCAACAAATGCAAAAGTATTTTCTACGTTGTCTTTGAATATAACGCTGTAATTGTTCCCGCATTATAATTTATTGTTGAGTTGCGCGTCGTCTACGTAAGGGAATTAACTGAAAATTCAACATCTCCGTTTGTATCTATTTCTATAAAATAAATCCCAACGTCGAAGTTTATCGATTTCTTTCCTCCTGCCTTGACGCCAGAGCATAAAACCCCATTTTGCGAATTGGTTATAGAGTAGCTAGCCGTCACGCCGTTGGATATCGCCGTCCTGACAAGATATGTTCCCGGCTCGTCTATCTCTATAGAATATAATCCAGCTTTTAGATTTAATCTATTTCCGAGTTCTATCGGCGTAAATTTCCTTGTGATTGTTATATCGTAATCGCTACCACCGTCTCCGTATATTTTGAGATAATACGTATCTCCCTCGTGCAACATATTGCCAAATGGTCTAAGCATAGACTCGTACCATTCATAATCATTACTACCACCGACTTCATATGTATCCGTCTTTTGGGGCGAAAATTTGATAAATCTATACCCTTCTTCACCTATCTTGCCCGAGAAATCTTCCGTGTTTTCGAACGTAACAGTCAAATCAAAAACACTTGCTGAGCTTTGCGCAACTATAAAATATTTATTTGCGCCGACTATTGAATAAAATCCGTCTTTTGCCTCGATTGCATTCCATTCGCTGTCGTAGAAAGAAAGCGACGTATCACCATCGACTTTAAATTTGATTTGAGCGTCAGTAGATAGTGAAAAAGCGTACAACATACTATGATAATCTTTGCGAATATGATTGTCGCCTAAAATCACGTACGACGGAGTATAGAATAATTCAAAACTTATTTGCTTATCATAATAAAAGTCATTTTCAAAGAACAAATAATACTCCTTATTCTTCTCCAACGTCAACTCAAAATAGGTCGTAACCCCTGCATTTTCTTTAATTATATCGTATTTCCCGTCCAAGAGACTTACCTTGACATCGCCCAAAGCCTTCCATTCAAAGCCAATTGAACAATTTTCTCTCGGAATTAATTTATACAATGCTTTGTGCCCTATCTCCAAATTATAGGATTGTCCAATCTCACTTTGTATTGCAGATATTAACGAAAATTCTATTTCCGTATCATTTGCGCTGTTGTTTGTTATCTTTATCAAATACTTGCCTGCCGAATCCAGTATTATCGCATTTGAATTTTTACTTTCCATAGAAACTGTATCTATTACTGTGCTTCTATTGCCGGACAAAACGCTGACTTCAAAGTCGCCCATCTTATTCAGTGAATAATTAAAGCCTATTTTGTCTAAAGCATAATAAGTTAAGAATTCGCTTTCACCTGCCTTGACTGTCAAAGTCTTCCTCTCATCGAGTGCAATTTCGGTAGGCGTAAACTCTACTTTTAATTGATATATTTTGCGAAACAAAGATAAATTTTGAGTATTGAAAACATATGTTTCCCCTTTTCTTAATTCGACGACGAGCTTTTGATTGTAGCCGTCTTCTTTATCCGTCACTACTCCCGAAGATGCGTTGAATTTGTTTTTTACCGAGCCGAATGTTTCGAAAGTGTATATTCCATTTTCGGGCGCAGTAAACGAAAGGGGACAATTCTTACCTGCCAGCGTGTATATATCAGTCAATTCGTTTTCGATAATTTGTAGTTCTTTTTCATCATAAACATCTGCACTATATCCATTTGACTCGATATCAGAAACAATAGGACTTAGCGTTTCCTTTTCGCATCCGAAAAACATTGTCATGCTTATTGTGCAAATGACAAGTATTATTAAACTCACTATTGTTCTCATCACTTTCATTATTTAATCTCCTTCTACTTATATAACAAATATAACGATTAAATTGTCCCATAAATACGCAAAATAATTTTTCCTGTATAAATATTCTTGCGTTAATTTCAACATATTGACAACATTTCTTAAATCAACGGAAATTCATTTAAAGATTTCTTCTTCTCTTTATCCATGCTATCATTATTTGACAGTATAATAACTTCAATTCTGTGAAGTTATTATACTATACCTATAATGAATTTTCAAGAACTATAGTTATATTTTTAATACTATTTTAATTAAAATGTAATGAGATAATTGCGTGTGCTTGTCTTGATACAAGGGCAATATGCAGAATTTATTGAATAAAAATCCAAATTAATCGTGTGAAACATAACATATATTACTCCCCTAAAACATCAGTGTTTTTATCGTTCCCCACACTTTCCGCCATTAGGGAATTGTACGAACCCCCGTCAAATGGAGTTCGTACTTTTTCTTTTATATGAGTCCTTCGGTATATGTACTCGAATTGCGGAAGATATACCAAAGCCACTTCCCCCAACTTTTTGGAAAACTCAGAACAGAGATGAGTTGGGGAACTTTTCAAAATAATATTTAGCTCACCGAGATAACTCGTTGAGCCTATTTAGTTTCATTCTTGTAAAACTTAACTTATTATTCTATATTCCCTATACTATTTTTTCACAGTAGCTTCAATGCGACGTTTTAACCTAAAGATTAAATCCTTTTCATCAGTCCATAATATCATTGATTTTTGAACTATATCAAAGTGTGGTCTTGTATCAGCACTCTTGAAAACATCTTCTTTACAACAAACTATAACTTCTTTTCCAAGAGCCTGAGCATATCCTGCTTCATAATAGGCTCCGAAATTAGGCTTAGTAATATCCACAACCACAAATTTACTTTGCTCAATCTCATGGAATATTTCAGGCATTATATAATTGTTATGTTCTTTATCCTTTATAATTCTTGGCTCATAACCTGCTTGATTAATTGCTTTAATAAAAGTTTCTTGTATATATTCCACTGAAGGATCAAAAGACATTGCTATAAATCCATAGTTTAATACGTCATATTTCTTGGTCAACTCTGCTAAATATTTCCAGCCTTTTATTGATATTCTATACCTATTTTTGTTAATATCATTATTATATGTTTCAGCTAATTCTATAAACTCGTTTATAAGTAATGCAGAAAAAATACTAGCTATTTCTTTTGTTCTATTAACACTTTCGCAATATAATAATCTATATTCATTTTTTTCAATCTCTAATATATTAAATGTATCACTTAATAAGGGATATTTTTGTGAAAGATTATACATAATCTTATCAATTCTCTCAATAACATTCAACGGATATTGCTTCATTAACTGATAAACATTTACTAAAGTTTTTACATTACAAATATTTTCAGTTTCTTCATAATAAAATGACAAATATTCTGAAACATTACCACCTTCATAATTAAAAGGAACTCTTTTAACATAATCATAAATGGAATTTAACATTCTTTGAACTTTAATGGTATCTTTGTGATTTATGATTGAATCATGAATTTTATATCGCTTATTGTCACAAAAATAAATTTTAAAATCCCCAGCATCTTGTATTTTATGATTTTTACCGCACATTATACATGTATTAAACTCATTCATAGTGGCACCTATATTTAATCTTTTATTTAATTATATCATAATCTTACATAAATTTCAATATCGAATAATATTCCGCTCAATATTTTATACCCATATTATACTCCGTGATTTAGCCTTTCGGAGTGTCTATCGTAGCACAGTTCTCGCAAATGTCAACCGCAAAAAATTATCGCCTAAATTACCCATTATATATTGTTACTTATTTATAAGAATAGGACTTGAATATCTTTACGCAATATTTTTAGTTTGTTTGCTTCTAAATGGTCGGTCGGTTGACATTCGCCGACATATTCCCACGTTAAGAGATTTTCCCCGAACTGTGCTACTCTGCCCCTGCCGAAAGGCTAATTAAATCACGGAGGTATAGAAATATGCAAAAAGTAGTTTACTCGGTTTCCAAAGTAAACAAAGACGAGAAGTTGAAAGGTGTCGGCTATCTTATTGATGGCAACTTGCTTATCCCTGCAACTTCGAACAAAGGCAACGCCTATATACGGGTATTCGAGGACGTTGCTAAGAAATGTAGAAAGGTTGTTGACGCCGACAACGAGTTCAATGTTACATAACGATAGCCTACGAGAACTTGAACATCTACAACAAAGAAAAGAATCGTTACGACACTTTGGACTACGTAGAAACAACGTACTTCATCTGGTACAAATTGGTGTAAGGAAGGTGGATTTATGAAATTAACTTTATCTAATGTCAAGTCGTTAAAGAGCGAGTCGGACAATAATCTCACTCGCCGAGTTTGCAATTACGTCATACAACATTGGCATAGTTATGAAGATAAAACCAACATTTTCAAAGACGTACTATATCACGGTTGCATATCCGGTATAGTCAGCGAACTTATCTATTACTCGGATACGGTGAAATTCTACAAGAAATACAACGATGAAATTAACAGCCTATTGACGGAACTTATGCAGTCGATAGGCTGCTTTTCTTTGAATGAAATCTTTAGAGATAGATTCGACGAAGAAGATCCGCTTTGTATAGACACGCAAAATCAAAACTTGCTAGCGTGGTTTGGCTTTGAAGAAACATTGCGAAATATCGGCTACAACTTTGAACAACTACAAGATTATATCTAAGGAGAATTACAAATATGAGAAACACAAAAGAAGTTCAAGCAATTCTATCTGCAATCTATTGTATCAACTTGTCTAAGCGAAAAGAGAAAGATAGCAACATAGAGAAAATCTACAATTATGCTTTTAATCGACTGTTTGGCGGAAACGCTAACCTGCTTATCTTAAGTTGTGTCGGCAAAACCAAAGAACAAATATGGAAGAAGTCAATCAAGTGTTGTACGCGATACAATTACAAAAATTCTTTAAGGAGATAATTCTATGCAAACGACAATGGCGCATATCTTCTCACTCGGTGGAGAGATGGACGAGATAACCGTACTCGAAAACAACGGCAACCACAAATATATAGTAGATAATCGCGGTGTGAAATGCTGAGCACATAACGCAAACTATAGACGGCGTTGCATACAAAGCCGTGCAAGTAGACGTATAATCTATGTACTAGACCGAACACAAACCGTCTAACTGAATAAAAAATCAAAGCCGAGATTCATTAAAGATTCTCGGCCGAGTATTGATTAGTCTTGACTACACTGAGTTCCATCACCACTACATTCATCATCCCAATCGCAACCGCAATCATCACAATCACACCAAAAATTATCCTCGTCGCAACCGCAATCATTACAATCGAACATAATTTTTTCATCTAAAATATTATTGCTATTAATAATTATCTCCATTGTTACTATTCTCATTTTTTATTTTCATATATTTATAATTAATTAGATTTATTATTCAACTGCCTCATTAGTATTTGTTTTATATACCCTATGCTCAGCCAACAACTTTGTCCTTCTTTCAAATCTCTTTTTTGCGATGGACAGCCACCTATACAAAGTGGAAACAACTTACATTCTTTGCATTGTTCGTGAACGGTATTTTCTAGAAAATTCATCATTATATCAGTATAAAAAATTCCTTGATATACATTACCAATTATTCTATCTTCTCTCCCTAGATCATGTTCACACTTATAAAACTCACCTTCCGGTCCAATAACTAAATTCTTAAGTTTGAATTGACCGCAAAAACATTTCCTATATCTTGGCAATTTAGGCTTATAATCCTGATTAAGTAAATTGCTTACATATTGATTATATTCAATTACTTTTAAATCAAATTCGTCTTGCTTAAAATATCCCGTTTCGCATTGACAGCTATAATCCACAAGTTTTGCCAAATACAGTTTTAAGTTATTACTTATTCCACAATAATCAATAATTTGTTTAGTGACTTTAATAATATCATCATAATTATCTTTTCCGCAATTAAAGCGTATTGAAACTTGCATATACTTTATGGCTTCTTTGATATTATCTAAGACTTGTTTAAATTGCTTTGGAGTTGCGCCTTTCTGTCTACAATAAACTTTCTATTATAAACAACAATTTAAATCATAAGCTTGTCCCATATTTCGACAAAAAAACAAATCAAATTTATATGACAATCTCAAATTAATAATAGTTACTTAAAGTATAGAAGGAGCAAATCATTGCTCCTTCTAAATACTTTTAATTTGTCTCCCAGAACTGAGAATACCTTGCTATAAGTGTTTCTAGTTCTTCTATTGATGTTAAACCTTTACCAATCGCGACTTTAAGATATTTACCGCCAAACGCCTCGAACACCTCTTCCGGCACCGGGCAAATGCTTGCAAATTCTTCGTAAGTAAACAAACCGTATTCTTCTATGTCTACTAGATATTTCGCTTGATCTATTTTCATTGTTTCGGGATCTACGTCAAAGATATTTATTAATCCTGTTGTCGCTCCTGGCATAGAAAGCATTCCATTGACGTAGTAGCAAAGATGTCCATAAGTTACAGGACTCCAAGCGGACGTAAATTCCTTTTGTACGACAACGTCCGTCAACTGCACTCTAACATTGACAAGATTACCGTCCGCGTCCGTTGTTTGCTTATTGAACCAATGCCCTAAATATTTAGACGCATCGTTTCTAAGGAATACGTATCGGTTTAAATCGTAATCCCAAAATCCGTGTTCGTCGATAACCTTTACACTTGTTCCATCTGAGAAGTAGAGATTAATTACCTCATATTCTTTTGCTGCATCTTTATCTATGAACAAAATAGGCGCAACGTCAAATTTGCCTGTGAACATATTCCATACAAGCAAAAGTTCGTTTCCTGTAAGTGACTCAACCGGCGCTTGAGTTCCGTCCGCAAGAGTGATGAGAGTCCCCTTTGCTACACAACTTGAAGAAGATGGCTCCAGTCCGTCGCCATTTGCGCCGTCTATACCCTTGTCGCCGTTTGTGCCGGATGAGCCGCCTATGTATATACCCATACTATTGCCGCCTTCTCCGCCGATGCCGCCGCGACCGCCGCTACCGCCGGCTCCATAATAGAATCCGTTACCGCCATTGCCGCCGTTGCCGCCTCTTGCGCCAGGATAACCGTCTTCGGCTTTCGAAAATAACGAAGCGTTCTGTCCCTTTGCTCCGTGACCGCCGTTACCGCCGCGACCGCCTTCTCCGCCGATATAACCGCCGTTACCGCCGCGGCCGCCGTTGCCGCCATGGCTTGCGCCTGAATATGAGATAGACGGTATAGGCGAACTAGGTCTATTATATTCCAACGACGAGCCGTCGCCACCGTCACCGCCTCTACCACCGTTGCCGCCGTTGCCACATTTCACGCAAGCGCCTCCGCCTCCGCAAATACCTGCATTACCGCCATTACCGCCATTGCCGCCGGCGGAGGATGATTTGCTTAAAGCATAATAAGAGTCCGTGTTATTAGAGTCCGTGTAATAAGAAATTCCATTGCTACCGTCGCCGCCTCTACCACCGTTGCCGCCTGCGCCGCCGTGTCCATTTGATCCGTCAATAATTGCAATGCCACTTCCAATAGTATTTGCTTTGCAGCCTAATCCGCGAGCTCCGCCATTGCCGCCTCTACCACCGTTGCCGCCGTCAGTACCGTCTTTGGCAGGAAAAATCACTTCATTAGCGTACTTATCGGCTTCTCCGTCACCGCCATACCCGCCATTACCGCCGTTGCCACCGTTGCCGCCTCGCAATATAATTGCTACGTCGCCTATTTTTGCCACACTGACGCATTCTAACGCGCCCGTACCGTTTGTCCCGTGTTTTCCGTGCTTATCTATGTCTTTTACCGATCCGTCGTTTAAGCTGGCGTCAACCCCTGAAGCGCCGTCTACTCCATTGTCGCCAGTTATTTTAAGAGTGCCGTTACCCCAAAATTCTATATCGTTTGCTTTCACTAAGTAATCTTTGGAATAACCGGTTATATTGTTTTCGCCAACCGAATAAACTTTTGCTCTTGTCACTGATTCTAAATTTATAGATTCGTTGTCGCTTGTTGATTTAGAATTATAATCAACCAAGAATAATAAAAAGTTACCAGTCGCATTAAATTTAAATTTTCCGTTAGTAACTGTTTTTTGGTTGCCGAATATTATCATTGTTTTGACGCCGTTGGAAATATTTATAACTGAATTTACGGCGGTATCGTCTTTTACGTTGATAACAACAACGTCGCTGCCTTGCGCAACACCCATATTACTTTTCAATTCCAAATATAGTACATCTACAACTATTTGCTGCGCGTTGACCGTATAATTATTACCGTCTATTTCCAAAATTACTTCGCTGTTTAAAACAAAAGACTCGCTCTTCAAGACGTTGGAACAACTTTCTATATCCGTCAAAATAAAGTATGAATTGTCAATTCCTTCAAACAAAACGTCGCCGATAGTCAAATTAATCTTTTTAATATTTTCTCTATCCGGCTGCGCATTGCCATATCTATCAGTTAATTCAATACTGTAATTCCACTCAGCTCTATTATAATTTGCTCTAACGTAATATGGATTATTGACCTTAACGCCAACGACCAAAATGCTATCAGTATCATCTACAAACATCAAGTAAATATCTTCTCCCTCATATAAGCTGTCAAAATTAACCGTCAATTTATTATCGGATAGGGAGCAAATACCGTTCATTGTCGAACCTGATATTTGACAGTTTACTTTCTTAACGTTGGGTATAGTGACGACGTACGTCCTTCCCATACTTACAGTTTGATTGCCTTGAGCAATTCCATTATTAATAACGGTAATTTCGTCGTCGTAATCCGCCGCGTACAAATATACGTCCTTAATAATACTCGGAACGCCTATCAAAACTTCCGCGGTCAAAGACGAAACGTTTGCGTCGGTATAATAAATATTGATGTAATAAGTTTTGTTTGCTTCAAGCTCCATTTTAATGCCATAACGCTTATTTAACGTATCATTGCTAAACGCTCCAAGTTTTATTATCTCGGTTGCTATTTTATTTAATTTGGAATCCGCAGCCGTAACGTCAAACGACAAACTTGTTGAAGCGTAAGCGATCTTAAAATAATACTCTCCCGACGTCGGCGCAGTGAATACAAAGTTGTTGTCGGAATTCTTTACAAAAACTACTGATTGCTCTACTTCGTTGATAAGAATATTGTTGAGACTGCTATCGTCCGCGTTAAGTTTGTTGATCAACAAGCCGATACTGTCGTCGGAGGTAATTTCGATAAAATAACTTCCTATATCAAAGCGCTGATTATATTTATCTCCCGCCGCAACCGCTGCGCTTATCAACGTATTTGCGGAATCTATGACGTCGTAAAATGCATTTGCCCCATTAGCTTTTGTAGTGCTTATGGTATAAATACCCGCTTCGTCTATGTCTATTTTATAAAGACCTGCTGACAAATTTAGATTGGCGCGCAATACTATCTCAACGTAATTTCTCAAGATTTCTATATCATAATAAGCGTTGTTGTCGCCTTTGATCATTAGATAGTAAGTATCGCCCGCATACAGCTTCCCGCTGAAAGGTCTAAGAAAATTATCATACCAAGCGTACTCGTCAACTCCGCTTACGTTGTAATAATCGGATTTTTCAGGAACAAAACGTATGTATCTAAAACCGTTGTTGCCGATATTGCCCGTCAAGTCGTCAGTATAGTTTAAGGATACAGTTGCGCCAAACTTGTTTACGTCAGCGCGAAAAACAATATAATATATTTCCCCTTTTTGGATATCGTAAAAACCGTCTACGTCTTCCATCTCATTCCAATTATTGTCAAAGAGTGATATTTCAGCGGTCGCCAAAGTATCAAATCTTATCTCCGCTTCCGATTTCAATGAAATTTTATAAATAATACTTCCGCAATTATTTATGATCTCATTTGAGCCAAGCGCTAGACTTGTCGGATTGTAAGCTACACTTAAGATCGCGTCTTTATTATACATATTTGAGCTTTCTATAAACACAAAGTATTTTTTTCCTTCTTCCAATAAGACGGTTAGGGACGAATTGGCAGTATTTTCAACCTCTTTGATACTTGCAAAACTTTCCGATAGAATGCTCAAATTTACAGGCGCCGAAACCTGCAAACCTATATTCATCTCGCAAGACGCCTTTAATGGCGTAATTTCATACACAGCCCCGTGACCTAGCGCAAATTCATCGGCTTGTCCGCCTTCAATTTGTTTAGCGCCGGACAATGAAAGGTCAATAGTTACGTCGCGGTTTTCATTGTTTCTTATTCCTATCAAATATTTGCCGCTTTCTTTCTCCGGTGAAGCAAAACTCGTCTTATATTCGACATTTTTGAAATCCAAAACGTTTGACCTTGTCCCCAGCATCAATATTACTTCATACGCCCCGGCTGAGCCTATAGAATAATTAAACGCTGCGCCTTCGCTGTTATAGAATGCAAGGAACTCTCTTTGTCCCGCCGCTATACTCAAAGTCTTGGTCTCGCCAAGCTCAATCGTATCGGGAGTAAACTCTACTTTAATTTTATATATACCGTTGTCACCGGATACGTTTTTGGAAGAAAACGTAAATATATCGCCGCGCTTGAGCTCTACGATGAGTTTTTGATTTATACCGTCCTCTTTGTTGTATACTTGTCCGGACGGAACGTCAAACTCATTCTTTACCGAGCCAAACGTCTCTATTGTGTAAACGCCGTTATCCGGAACATCAAACGTCATCTGACAATTCCTACCAGCAAGAGTATAGACGTCGACATATTCATCTTCGACTAAGCTAATTTTTCGTTTGTCAAATATGTTTGAATAATAACCGTTTGATTCAATATTAGACGCAATGTCGCTTACGGTAGAACCTAACAAGTTGCCGTTTTCCTCAACGATATCCATCTTGATTTTTCCGACAAATCCGGTATTTTCTTTATCTTCTTGATTTGCAAAATTAAAATAGAAAGCCGACTGCACGTACGAATCTCTTTTTGTGCCAAACAATACGCCGTCCGAGGTGTTGGGCGTGTCCAACGCGCTGACGTAATCTTTGAGTAAATGTCCGTATTTTTTTATTTGTTCTTCTCTCTCTATGTCGACTACGGAGAAGGAATAATCGTATTCATTCGTGACCTCATTCCTAAAGTCGCTTATCGCGTCTTGCATTCCGTTTGCCGTAGCTATTAGCATATCCGCAACAGCAAGCGCCGCTCCTACCTTATCTCCGCCAAAGACGCCTAGCGCTATCTTAAACGTGTCGCTAATAAATTTAGTTTTACCCGATTGAGTAGATACTCCCTTAAATAGATAGCTTCCGCCTATGAAATATCCCCCGTTGTCTTTATTGCCGTCATAGCCGACTTCGTCAATATTAAAACTGTTTAAATTGTATAAAGATCCGTTGAACGCAACGTTCTTCAAATATACGTTTTTTACGTTAGAGTATTTTTGATAATATCTATACGTCACTGTGCCGTGCTCATCATCAGGCACGTACTCTGTCACGTGTTCCAACGAAATTCTACCGCTTTCTTTATTAAACTTATATTTTTCATAGTAGAGCGGTGTTATCGTTCTATAAATATGCCCCGAAATAGATTCGCCGTCATATTCGTGCAACATTAGATATATCAAGTATCTATCTTCTTGTTTGTCGTAATTGAAATAGAAACCGTACTTTTTTCCTATGTATAGAAAATCCTGAGCTTGCTGTTGAAAAAGTTGAATAGGCACAATACTTGATATCCATTCGTCCGAAGCTGAATCATACCTGTTGTCATAGTTGTAGACGTCAAACGTCTTGTTTATATAATCCTCGTATTCAGACACGCTGTGGCTTTCGTTGTCAACTATAAAATATTCGCTCTCAGTAAATTCTTGGCAAATATCTTCAAGATTTACACCGTCTATCCGACTATCGGCGTATGCGACTTTATCATATCCATTTGCGTAAATAGCCGATATTGATAGGCATATCGCGATGAGTATACAAATCGCGATAATTGCTTTGCGGTTTTGCTTTGTCTTTGTCATAAGTATGTCCTCCCAATTTTTATTTTGCTTATCTATCGCCGCCTTCTCTCCACGGCTTGTTTATATAAAAATATACGCTAGTTGATTTCCTTTCATATCGGCGTTGGAATTTCTCAGGATTTTCAGGTCTTTTCGGCCTGCAATCAAAAAACATCCACATTTCATAGTAATTATAATAGGGCACGTCCTCTATATCCTCTTTTGTCGGCCAATATTTGTAGTATTCTTGACGATAAGTATGACCTTCGTTATCAAGAATTATGAAATTCACGTGATAACTTCCTTCTACCGTATTCTCCGGTAGATCGTCGTCGGTCAAATATTCTCCCGTCTCCTTATCTTTGATACGCACCACTATTTTTGTCTTTTCTTCAGGCAGGTCTATGACCTCGTCCCATTGCACAGCTTCCCCTGTATTCGGATTCACAAGCTCAAGTTCCACTTTTCTAGGTACAATTTCCTTTTCGCATCCGAAAAACATTGTCGACGCCATTACCAACATCATTACCAATATTATCGCTACTGCTATTTTCTTTTTCATTTTTTACTCCTCCTTGAAATTATTTATATATTTATCGTAGTATCGTTATATTGATACTGTTGTCTATCATCTTATATCAGTTGTTGTCGCCTTCTCTCCACGGCTTGTTTATATAAAAATATACGCTAGTTGATTTCGTTTCATATCGGCGTTGGAATTTCTCAGGATTTTCAGGTCTTTTCGGCCTGCAATCAAAAAACATCGCAATCTCATAGTAGTTATACTGAATTTAATCTCCTTCTACTCATATAACAAATATAACGATTAATTTGTCCCATAAAGCCGCAAAATATTAGAAAAAAGCAACTGTTCTAACCAGTTGCCTTTTTATAGTTATATAAATTCATCATAAAATTAGTTCACTTCATCAAAATAAATCATATCCAATGCTTTGGTTACTGACATCTCGCTATAACTTTCAAAATTTATAAAATAATTATAATTGTCAATCGTAAATGTCATCGCATAAGAATAGTAGGAATCATTATTTTCATCATTAATGGAATATCTAACTGTCGTATCTCTCCATTTCACACTATCAGTGAGATTATCAAACTTCTGAAGTTGAGCTACAATGTATGGTTCCTTTACTACGTTTAACTTAATGTCATCAAAATACTCATCGAATATTGACATTTCTATAAACAATCCAAAATCTTGGTTATTTTCTTTATATGTCATTACAAACATATATGACTCAATACATTCTATTGACGGCAATAAACCATAAAAATTATATTTATTATTAATCTCATCAATATCGCTTATTTCTATTAGTTCAATTTGAGAATTTTCACAATAGAAATATTGTGGCACATCCTGTGGCACATCCTGTGGCTCATCCTGTGGCTCATCTTGTGGTGCGCCTTCTTTATTCAACAATATTGGAAGAGCAACTGACAAGGAGACAATTACTACTAAGAGTATAGTACAAGTAGCCAATACGTATTTGGGAATGCTTTTATGCACTTTTATCCTGTCAGCACTTCTATTTCTCAATTTTTGAAGGTCAGTATCTTTCCCTCTCTTTGTAGAGTCAACATACTTTTCCATTAATTCATTAAATCTATCGTCTTTCATTCTAATCTATGACAATGGCTTCTGCCGCAATCATATTACCTCCACTATTTAGTAAGTAATGCCCATCTTCATTATGTATTCCCGAAGAAACGTAAATGTATGTATTTGATTGTATTAAAGTATTATTCGCATTATAATAATTTACCTTTTGGTATCCATACGCCACAATTATATGATTACCGCTATAAAAGTTTTTGGTCATTGAAACTTGGCTGCCCGAATCTTGAAATGACACAAAATTGTAACCACTTAGGAAAAATGCAACTGGTCTTCCGTTGCGCAGCTCGGCATCAAAGTTAGCGAAATTAAAATTGCCACCTGAAATAACCGAAATATAAGATATATTTCTACCCTGCGATTGCACATACGCTTTTAAGCCGTTTTCGAAATCTTCTTGAGTAGTCCCATCGTTCTTTGTGTTAGTTTTCATAGACGCATAAAGCGTATTTATTACTGCTTGCTTTTTATCTTTATTCAAAGACATCGGATAGTAAGTATAATTATTACCACGCTGTATTCCCGTAGTATAATCTGGTATCAAATTATCATAATATCTATCATAAAAACCTACAATATTTGCTCCAGCCACGTTTGCGCAAGTATTTGTCAAAGACATATTCGTGTTATAATAATTTGGAAACGTACTATTGATTTGGTATGTAGTTGTATCTTTCCAACTATAATAAATAGTTTCTATTTCTACATTTTGTGTAGCAGTCTCTGAATAAAGTATATCGTCAGAATAGGTTGTTGCTACTGCTGCCTCGCACTTTTTGTTATTGTTGATACTGAAAGTTGTTATGCAAAATGACGAAACAACTATAATCAGGACCATCATTATTACATTTATTTTTTTGTTCATAATTTTACCCTCCATAAATACAGCAATCTAAATGTCATTTTTGTCCCAACCTTTTTTACTCAGTTCATTTTTCAAAATCTCTATTGCTTCGATTCTTAACCTTCCAACCTTAGATTTTGATACACCTAAATCCTTAGCAATCTGCCTGATTGTTTTATCTTCAAATAATGTTTCCTGAATAATTATTTGTTGCATTTGCGTTAATTTCAACATAGCATTATTGATATCATTCCTTAGATCAACAGTTTCCAACGATTCTTCAGTCTGATAATTCTTAACATTAGCATAATCTACAAATGCTTTATTATTTTCATCTTGACGGTTCAACTTTTTAAGTCTATTAAGCGCTTGCCTGTTCATGACTTTGCATAGATAACTATATGCATTTTTTTGAATCAAAAATCCATTTGCAAATTTCTTTATATCATACCAAAAATCTTGCACTAAATCATCTGCCTCACATTCATTCTTGAGATATTTCAAAGCAATGTATCGAATAGTTGGAGACATAAGTTCATAGAGACGTGATATGCTATCCTCATCCCCTTGTCTAACTTTTACCAATAATTCATTTAAAGATTTCTTCTTCTCTTTATCCATGCGTATCACTTTTTCATAACTATAGTATTATAAAATAATCTTACCAAACTAACAACAATTTTTCAATAACTATCAGAATAATTCTAAAAATATCGTAATCCTTATTTGCCTTTTCAAGTCTTATATTTAAAAACTGTAAAATATAAACTCAATTCTCATTAATAGCAAAACCGACCTATTCAAGTGCCAATAAATTCTTTCTATATTTGATGTGTTTTTATCGTTCCCCCACACTTTCCGCCACAGCTAAGAAGTTGCTTCTTAGCGAGAAATAGAAAGTGAGATGACAACCATTGTTTGAAACTTTTGGCGTGCGTTGACCCATTAAAAATATATTACCTATCTCCGCACCGACGGCGTGGAAAACTCAAAACGTGATGAGCAAGGTAACTTACAAAAGACTGTACATTTATAGTTTTTCGTAACGTCTATAATTACGTCGCGCATAATACGCATACCGTCGGCATCAAGACCGTTTATCGGCTCGTCCAATACAAGCAAAGTCGGATTGCCGAGTAGCGCCATAGCTATGCCTATACGCTGTTTCATACCCAGCGAGCAGTTCTTGTATTTATTAGAAGCCGAACCTTCCATACGCACGACTTTTAGGACTTTCCTCACCTCTTCAGCGGCGTTGGCAATTCCCAAGTTTGCCGCTTGCAGCAGCATATTATTCCAAACGCTGTAATTGGGAAAGCACCCTGGAGCTTCGATAAGAACTCCTATATTCGTCCTTACGTCCTCGTCGGTATAATGAAGATTTAAAAACGAGGAACGCGTTTGCGTTCCTCTTGATTTTAAAAGCTGTCTTAAATTTTTCAACTTTGCTTAGCCTAACGTAACGTTCTTCTCCACGCTTGCGGCGACTTTGAAGAATACCGTTGAGCTAGTTCGGTCAATTAATTGTATTTGAACTCAACTACTGCTTCCGCGTAAGCTATAACGTCCGCTTTCAATACCAACGAAGTGTCAACGTTGTTGTTCTTCGTATAGTACGAGATTATGCTTTCGTTGTATATTTCAAGCGAGTTGATTCTCTTCTTGCCCTTGCTGTAGAGCACGGTCAAGCGATTGTTTGCCATAGCGTATACGTTATTCCAGTTGTAAGAAATATCTTCGCCATAGTTGTTCCAATACGCTTTCGTACCGTCTTCAGCCGCGCTTGCATCGTTGATTTCTCTAGTGATAGCGCCGTAGTCTTTATCGAAGACCGTACGCGACTCTACTCTCATAAAGTGAGTATATATTCTAAAGTTGTCGCTTGCGGATATGCCGTTGCGGGTCAAAGTTTGAGTATTGGTGTTGTCTTTGATAAACTCAATAGGGTCGATATAATACGATCCGCTTTCTACTCCGTCTTTTAACGAATATTCAAATTCCGCGCTGACGGTAAACTTAGACCTATAGTCTTTTTTAGAGATATAACTCAAATAGTTGCTTCTCGTAACGTCCTCGAATACTGTCGTCTTGAACGAATAATCGTCGGCGGAATTGTAAGTTACGTCAAAAGCTATCGCTGTAACGTACTGACCTACGCCTGACGGCCAACCCGCTTCGGTTGCGCTTCCTCGAGTTATGGGACTGTCTTTCAATTCAACTATTTCTCCGTTGTCGTCTTTTACTTCCTGCTTATACGAAGTAATCGCAAGCACGAAACTAGCAGTCCAAGACTTTGAGAAAAGTTCGTCGGTAAGCGTGGTAAGCGTACCCGTAGTCTTCTCAAGCGAAGCGGCTACTTTCTCATAGTATGCGGCTTCCTTTTCAGCCGCGCTCTTGCAGCCGACCAAAGTCGAGCAAAGCAAACCTATAATCAATATTACGGAGGTAATGATAAGTATCTTCTTTTTCATATTATTCGCCCTCCTTTTGGCTATTGCTCTCGCTTTCTACTTGCTGAGCGGTAATTTCGCTCTTGGCAAGCTCTTCCTCGTACTCTTTGACGGCAACGACGGAATAGATATCTTTTTCGCCCTTTACTTCGGCGTCGATAATGCCCTCTAAACGTTTAGCGTCTTCCAAGCGTTTTACCGCAAGTCTACCCTGTATCTCCGCCATCTTCTTACCGCTGAGCTTATAGAAGAGTATCGGAACTATCGAAATCAAGTTGAGCACGGCAGGGATGATTGTGTATATCGAGAACAATCCCAACTTAGTAAAGTCAGACTGCACCGGCGTATGATCGCTCAAGAAAGGCAACGCCTGAGAGAAGCCGAAGAATACCAACAAATAGCTCATAGTATAGTCTTTAAGACCCGACGATACTTTTGAACGCAAACTCATAAGCGAGAAGGTAATACCTTCGCATCTATCGCCCGTCTTATCTTCCCAATAATCTAGCGTATCAGTAGCCATAAGGTGCGGAATAACGTTGAGTATTCCGACAGGTATCATCGCTATAAACATCAGCGCCGCCACAAGCCACCAAGCCGTTCCGCCTAATATATAGATAAAGAATATAAGCGCGAGCGCGGCTGAGTGCCAAATAGTCGCGAAGATAAACAATCGCTTGCTGTCCATCTTCTTTCGAAGTTTCGGCGCAATCATCATACCGATCATCGAAGCGACCGCTCCCGGCAAAGAGAATAGTATTTGCAACGAACCCTTTGCGTATATGTACGACACGACGTAGATAATCATCGCCGACACGAAGTTTCTAAAGAACGTAAGCAAGTTGGAGCATATCAACAACAAGAACTGTTTGTTTCTAAACAAGTACTTGAAGCCTTCGAGCACGTTTGGAGTACGTTCGGTCGGTTCCAACCTTTCCTTGACGAATTTCGCGCCAAGTACCATAAAGACCGGACCTAGTACGCCGATAATAATCGCCATAAGCATATAGGAGTTGGTATAGTTGTCGCTCGTGATAAGCAAGAACAACGTCAACAGTACCAATGCGGACTGTTCTCCGACGCTACCCAAAATACGGCTTATGGAAATAATCTTAGCTCTCTCGTCGGTATTCGGCGAAGCTACCGCCGGCAAACCGTTGAGCGGAACGCCTACCGCCGTACCTAATACGCTGTATAGCAAGTACGTGACCCACATAAATGCGATTTTTGCTGCGTTCGTACCCATTGAAGAATAGATACTCGGCATAAACATTACTATCGTCAGTATTCCCCAAGGAACAGCCGCGCCGAATAAGTACGGTCGCATTTTGCCCCACTTGGTTCTCGTCCTGTCAACGATAACGCCCATTATAGGATCGTTTAGTCCGTCGAATATCTTGGATACCAAAAACATAGTTCCGACTGCGGATGCTGGTATGCTCACGCAAACGGTATAGAAGAATAACAAATAACCTTGAACAAGACCCGTAACCGCGCTGGACGCAAATTGCGCCAATGAGAAAAATACGTAATCTCGAGTTTTTAAGTATTTCTTGTTTGCAAGTTCGTCGCCAGACGATTGACTGCTAGATCCGTCTTCCTGAATAGGCAAGACTTCCCCTAGTTGTTGCGCTGTTTCTTCCACTCATCTTCCTCCCTTAGCTATCAACTATTTATTATTATATCAAACATAACTTTATATTTCAATAGTTAAAATTTACAATATTTGTAAAATTCCACTTATTTTCGTCAATTTGAGCGCAGTCAAACTTTATCACCGTAACGATGTTTTACTTCTCCAACTTCTTAGTAAAGAAATCGCCGTTTGGATAGCTCAAAACAAACGCGCCCGTACTGCTCCAAGCCTGAAGCATCGACCCGTCGGGGTGCAACGGACTGAAAAATTCAATCGGCGTATAATTGCCCTTTTCCAAGTTATACTCAAACCACCTCGTAAGCGGATAGGTATAGTCCATCTTATGCATAAGTTTCGCGTAAGCGTATACGCAGGACAAGTACGGCCAATCTCCGCCGTTGTGATAGTAATACGGCAACGAAGACTTTTGAACGATGTCCTTAGTGTTTTTATAGAACGGATATACCGACAGCGTGCCGAAGTCGCCTGCGCCTTGCTCGGTATTGTTTTTGCTCTCGAGAAGCGATTGCATATTCTCAAGTATTCTTTGAGCTCTTTCCTCGCTCGCAATGCCGAAGAGTACCGTTACTACTGTATCTATGGACAGGTTGTCCTCTACGAAATCTTCGCTCTTGTAGTTGACGTACCAACCCTTTTCCTCATCCCAAAGCAAGTCGTTGATAGACTTGACTACCTTTTCGTACTTGTCGGCGTATTCCTTGGACTTGGCTTCGTCGTTGTAACATACCCTGTATATCTCGCTCATAGCGTAAAGCGCTCTCGCGTACAACGCCTCGTCATAAGTGACGTACTTGGATCTAAACACGTTGTCGCACCAATCTCTACGGTTGTACTCTCCGCCTTTTACCAAAAGTCCCGTTTCGTCGGTTTCTTTCATAAGTCTGTTGAGCACAAGTTTAGCGCTGTGGATGACCTTACCCGACTTGACCTTTTCTTCGAGTATGGAAAAGTCCTTCGTATGCACTAGATAATCGTAAAGCATAAGCACGAAGAATGACGGCGAATCGTAGTGGTCGCCCCAGTAGTTTTTGAAATTAAACTTGACCGCCGACGGACATTCGCCTTTCTTGCTGATACCGCCCGCAAGCGTAATGATTTCGTTGCGTACGAGTTCCGGTCTTACGGGCAGCACGCTCAATACCGTCCAATAAGCGTCTCTATAGTACGTTCTCGCGGGGAACTGATAGACTATTCCTGCCAAAAAGCCTTTAAACTTGCCAAGCTCTTTGTAATTGGAAAGCGAAGCGTTGAGCAACGACTTGTAATACGCGTTGAGAAAATCTCCCTCTATAGGAGCGGGACACTTGAGGTTGTTTGCGTAGTCGTTGCAGTCAACCAAAGCGTTGTCAAAATTCCTAAGCGCAATCTTCACGTCAAAGAACGTAAAGTCCGTTCTCGTACCCGCGCCGATTACGTATCTAAACTTTTTGCTTTCGCCCTTTGCTACCTTGCCGCAAAGTTGGAACTGATTGTAAAAACCTCTCTCCGATTCCAATCCTACGGCTTTGGTATTAACGGCTATGTCGATATAGAAATCGCCCATAACCTCGCCGCGAATATACGTGCAGCCGTTATGCTCTTCGACGCTCTTTTTCTTCTTTTTCAAAAGTCCGCCGATTATCTTTGATATAGTGCCTGCCGAAAGCCTGTTTGCCAAAAGCTGCTGTACGTAAGATTCGTAGTTTACGCCGAAATTCGTCACGAGGTCGAAGTCTATATCTTCGTCCCTTGCCGTGACTTTGTTCTCTACGTAAATACAGTTGTGCTTGGTGTCGAGAAATTGCGTAACTACTATTTCCGCTCCCTTTTCGCTGAAAGTAGTGATTTGCTTCTTGCCCAGCATCTCGACTTTCTTATCCGCCACGTATTCAATAGGCTTGCCGTTGATAGTGTAGAGCGGATAGAACGCGGTAAAGACGGAAAACTTGTTCATAACGGCGTATTTGGAAATACCGCCCCTTCCGTCAAACTGCGCGCTTATCAAATTGTTCGCCACGTCGTAGCAAACCTTTTCGTGAAATTTTTTGTTGACGATAATCTCGCCCCTTAATCCAAAGTTTAATGACATAATCAATCCCCTAAACGTCGACTGATCGATAAAGTGAGCCGACGCTATAACTTTTTATTTAACGCTGTTTGTCTTTTCCTCTTCTATCTTCTTTTGAAGCTCGTCGTAATATAGATCTTCGAAGTTTGCTTCCTGCGGGCTGACGCTTCTATTAAGCCAAGCCGAAAGATGTATAGCGTTGGAGAAAGTCAAGCCGTTTAGTCCCTCTTCGTAATTGCCGATAAGTTTTTGTTCCTTGCCAAGAAGTACGTTTGAGAAGTTGCGGATTACGTTGATGTGCTGTCCCTTGTCAACGAGAAGTCCTCTCAAAAATTCGTGAGGTAGGAACTTAACCGTAATCTTCTTGTTTTTCGGCTTGCCCATAAATACCGTGTTGGTCTTGGAAAATTCAGGCTCTAAAGTTTCAAGCTTTGTAAACTCAAGTTTCATAGTAAAGTCGGCGCTTCCCGAAATAACTATTTTGCCGCCGTCGCCTGAGATTTCCAATCTATTCGTACCGGGAGCCTCGTGCGTGGAAGTCACGAATACGCCCGTAGCGCCGTTTTCAAAAGTACAAGTAGCCGTCACGTCGTTTTCCACGTTGATTTGTCTGCCGACGGTTCTCGCGATAGCGTTGACGGAAGTTATCTTACTTCCCGCAAGCCAAGTGAAAAGGTCTAGCTGATGCGGGTCTTGGTTGATGAGCACTCCGCCGCCTTCGCCTGCCCAAGTGCCTCTCCAACCGCCTTGCGAATAGTAGGCTTGAGGTCTATACCAATTCGTGATTATCCAAACTATCCTCTTGAGATTGCCCAGCTCTCCCGAATCGATGATTTCTTTGGCTTTCTTGTAAATCTTGCTCGTACGTTGGTTGTACAAAAGTCCAAACTTTAGATTAGGTCTTTGCGTTTTTGCGTACTCGGCTACTTCTCTTACCGCTTTCGTGTAAACGCCCGCGGGCTTGTCGCTGAGAGCGTGAATATTCATTTCAAGCGCCTTTTGAGCGATTACGGGGTGATCGTAGTGCGGAGTGTCGATGATGACAGCGTCGATAAGACCGCTTGAAAACATATCCTCGTAATTTTCAAAAACTTTTACCTTGCCTCCAAACTTTTCGTTTGCCCAGTTTCTTCTATCTATCGCGATATCGCAAACCGCAGCGAGAACGCCGTTCTTGTCCATTCCCGCAAACAGTTGATTTGCATACCTGCTGCCTTGTTTACCTATACCTACGATACCGTATCTAATCTTCTTGTCCGCCATATTCTTAAGCCTCCTTCTCCGCTTTTTCTATCATTTCTTTAAGTCCGTAATACTGCCAGTCCATCATTTGACGCCTGCTTACCTTTTCAGTATGAGTAAGTCCTTTCGCCTTGTCGATAGCGTGGAATATCTTTCTCCATTTGTTGATATGCTCGAGCGTCACTCCAAACAGCAACCAGCCGAAATAGTGAAAACTCTTCTTGTGGTCGGCGTACTTGCCCGTATGCGGTTCGAGAGTCATAAAGCCGTCGTAGCCTCTCTTCACCAAGTCGTTTATCATATTTTGATAATCGCCGATACCTAAGCCGACGGGTACTTCGACTTTTTCTTTGGAACAGTCTTTGATATGATAGTATTCCGTCACGTCCTTAAGAGCTTGATAAGCCGACGGAACGTCTACTCCGCATTGCACGTAGTTGGACGCGTCAAAACAAAGCTTGAACTGCGGATCGTTGATCTCGTTATAAAGTTTGAGCACTCTCTCGGGAGTATCCGCCCAAATTCTCTTTTCGTTTTCGTGAAGCAAAACCACGTCGCTGCCCTTGACTACTTCGAGAAAACCTCTTATCTTCTTGACTACTACGGGGAAATCTTTTTCGTAATTGCCGCTTAATCCTCTAAAGGAAAACATTCTTATATATTTGCAGTCCATTACCTTGCAAATCTTGACGAGTTCGGCAAGCTTCTTGCATTGCTCGGCAAACTTTTCATCGTCGTAAAGTCCTATCTTACCTATTGGAGAGCCTATCGAAGAGAACTTAACTCCGTATTCATCAAGCATAGGCTTGACGTCCTTTTCAAATTCTTCAAGAGTAAAATCGGCGATATTCTTGCCGTTGATTTTTCTCGGACAAAGATAACTCTCTCCGTACGCCTTTATCGTTTCGAGCTGAGTCTTGAGATCGGAACTCACCTCGTCGTAAAAACCTGAAATTTTGATATTAGCCATATTCTTCCTCCATTATGAATATATTTATCGTTATGCGTTAGCGTTTTCAATTTCTTCCGCTATCTTTTTCTCTAAAAGCTGCTCGTAAAGTTCTCCGTCCAAAGGAAGGTCTACCGCTCTTCCCAACCAAGACGAAGCTATCATAGCGTTGATAAGCTCGAGCGAGTTTATACCCTCTTCGACTTTGGCTGTGAGTACGTTTTTATCGTTTTCTTCCAAAGCTTTGACAAAGTTCTTTATAATTCTCGCCTGCTGTCCGTATATACCGTCGTAAATCATCCTCGATAAGCCGTAAGACAACTTGCGTTTCTTACTCTTCTTATCCTTTTTATTTCCGTAATCTCTCGTCGCTCTCGCGTTGACCTCGCTTTCGCTAAGCTCGTTTATCCAATAATTCATCTTGAATTTTTCTACGACAATCTTGCCCTTATCGCCAGCTATCTCCAGTCGGTTTGTCCCGGGAAGTTCGTGAGTGGAAGCGGTGAATACGCACTCGAAATCGCCGTAAGAAAATATAGCCGTAACGTCGTTTTCAGTGGTGATATTTCTATCCACGGTCTTACATTTAGCGCTGATTCGCTTAGGCATTCCCACAAGCCACTGCAACAAGTCGAGCTGATGAACGCACTGATTTATAAGCGTGCCGCCGCCCTCGCCAGACCAACTTGCCCGCCATCCGCCCATATCGTAATAAAACTGCGAGCGATACCAATCCGTAACCGTAAAATTTATCCTTACTATCTTGCCTATCTCTCCGCTTTCTATCAGCTCTTTAGCCTTGCGATAGAGCCTGTTCGTACGCTGGTTGAACACCATCGCGCCGATGACGTTCGATTGCTCAAAGTCAAGCAATTCTCTAGCCTGCTTTACGGTTACGCCGATAGGCTTTTCCAATAGATAATTCACGCCTTTTTCAACGCACGCTTTTGCAATCTCGATATGCGACTTGTGCGGAGTGGCTATTATCACGCCGTCAAGCTCTTCCTTATCTAGCATTTCACCGTAATTAACATAACTCTTGACTTTATTAAACTTAGCGCAAAAGCTCTCCAACTTGGAATTATCGACATCGCAAACGGCGACGAGTCTACCGCCTGCAATCGCGCCTTTAGCAAGATTGCGAGCGTGTCTTGAACCCATTCTTCCTATTCCGATAACCCCTAATCTTTTCATAATTCTCCCTTTTGCCGCTAGATGAATTCTCCGCTCTCAATGATCTCTCTTACTTCGAGCGGGCGGTTGGTAGTGATGTTGCCGTTGATTCTCTTAGCGTACTTGCTTATAGCCCATTTGCTGTCCAACGTGAAAACGCTCACCCTCAAACCGTATTTGTCGCACTCGTCCAAAAATTCGTCGTTTATCTTTTTGTAACGAATATTTATTCCTGCGAAATGCGGATTGTTGTACGAATCGAGAAGCTCCTTGATTTTCTTGACGTTTTCTTTGACGTACTTTATTCCGACCGAATTAAACCAAGCTTCGCCGCAATCCAAATACTTCCCGTCTTCAATTCTAACACAACCCGTAAAAATAAGCAAGCGCTCCATTCCTACCTCTTTGGCAAGCGCGATGACGTCTTTCACTATTCCGGGCTGCTTAAGGTCGCAGTTTATTTTCAAACCGCTGTTTTTCGCCACCTCAAAAGCGTATCGCAAAGTCAGCTTTTTCCTATAGTGACCGAAAAAAGCCGGCAAGTGCGACAAATACAAAAGTCCGCTCTTCTTCCAAACGTCCACTTCAAAAGCGTCGACGTTGTAGTCGTCGAGATGCTTAAAAAATGCTAAAGTGTTTCTACCGGTCCCCATTGCTCCGCCGTGCGCCGTAATCATCTTTCCCTCACTCCTTTATATATATCGGGCTTGCGATAAAGACGTCGGACGTTTCGCCTTCGACTTTACCCATGCCTTCAACTCTTATATAACCTTTCTTATTCGCGACCGCCGTATATTCGACCGTCGCTCCCTCTTTATATTCAAACTCGGCTTCTTGCATAATATCCGACAAAATTACGATTTTTTGCAATTCGCTTTTATACGGATAGTCGGCAAGTCTTTCGCATTTTACGCTCAACTTGTATCGTCCCGTTTCTACGCAATCGCCTATTGTGTAGGTATTTATTCCGTCCGATAAAGTCAGCTCAACGCCATATCCCATAGTGATATAGCTCCTTCCGCAGTCTACGGCGGCGATAACGCTATCTTGCGTAAGCCTGCCGTCAATCCCTAGATACGTATAGGCGTAACACGGCGCTCCCTCGTCGGGCGAATGCCAATCGTATCCGTAAAGAGCGCAAATCCTATATCCCTTGTCGAGCAAACTTACCCACTCATTTTTTGCAAGCTTGTTGCCCGGCGACACGCTCGGGTTGTAGTGCGACCATACCTCGTAGGACGTGATATAGTCCCAATTAGTAATATTAAATTCGTTATGGCAGCCCGCGCACAGCGGCGAGCCTATCCGCTTGGGGTGAGCAAGAGTGACCAAATCTCCCTTTTCTCTCGCCCGTATAATGCAAGCGTTGATATTCTTCGGCGCGATATCCAACCATTTGACGTCGCTGTTGCCGCCTATGACGGTCAAGTGACCCCAAAACGTAGTCCACTCTATTCCGCCGGCTACTACCAAACCGTACTTTTCGCCGTACCTTTTTACCTCTTTGACGTTGCTTACGGTATTGTGGTCGGTCACGCAAATAGCCTTGTATCCCCGCCTGATTGCGTTTTGGACCAGCTCTTCGGGTTGCATATCCCCGTCGGAAGCGACGGTATGACAATGCATTTCCACGCGCTGCCAACTGCGTTTTCCATCTTCGCTGTCATTGTTTGCGCTATCGTTTCCGTAGTCGCCGCTCAAATCGACTTGCGGATAAGTATCGTATCCCTTTACCTCTATATTAATATCTATATAATCGGTAACGATATTATTTATACTTGCTATAAGTTTCCACTTTCCGCCAACAATCCTCGTCTTTATAAAGCCGTTGGACGAAAAAACTTCGCTGACGGTATGGACTTGATTGGGGTTGTGTCTATGCTCCGTGCCGAGCAACTTTTCGCTGTCTTCCAAAGACCAAGCTATATGGTTTGCTAGCGGAACGCATCTCCTTTTTTGTTCGTACGTAAGCGGCTTTGACAAGTCTTGCGTACTAAGTCCCCTATCGATAAGTTCAATACATTTTTTCTCGTCATACTCGTACTTGGGCGAATAGCTCGTAGCTACGATCAAGCTCTTTAATCCGCTAGGAACTTCAAACTCCACGCTCATGTGAGATTTGTTGTCCTTAGGCAGTATTCGTATAGAAGTAGAAAAAATATCCATAGTTTGTTAATCTCTTATATCGGGTATCTCGCTCATTTGAACGGTTCTACCGCCCTCGTGTCTTGACAGCTCCGCGGCGGTCACAATCCTATGACTTTCTATCGTATCCTTTATCCATGTGTATTGCATATTCGGATCGGAGTTGTTCGTGAGCATACCAACGGTTGCTTTGACGATACCCTCGTCGCCGCCGAAGTGACCTTTGATTACGGGAATAATATTGACGATTATCTTCTTAGGCTTTTGACCGAAGAGCTTGAGCGTAATCACGCTGCCTCTATCGTCGGCAATGAGTATTCCCTTGCTTCCGCGTATCTCGGTGTGTCTATGGTCTTGCTCGTTGAACGCGTTGGCGGTCAACATAACTTTGATACCGTTTTCCATTTCCATATTGACGGTTTGACAGTCTACCACGTCGTTATCGCAAGCGAACACGCATCTCGCCCAGTTCTTAGCTCTTTCGTCAGTCTTCAGCGCGCGTAGCACGTCCTTTTTCTTAGAAGAAGTACAAAAAGCGTACGTACCCCAAAGGAACTTCTTTTTGCCCCTTCCGATAAACTTCTTTCTACCCAAATACTGGTGCTCGACTTCAAAATTACAGGTTTTGCGATGAGGACAGTCAAAGCAGTTGTCGCTCGCCCCGTCAGGTTTGTGATCCTTGTTGAAGAAAGTCAGTCCGCCGTAAGAGTTGAGGCTCTTGCACTTACTGCCGGTAAACCAATACATAAGGTCCATATCGTGGCAGCATTTTGCAAGCAGCATAGGCGAAGTTTCTTGCTCGCTTCTCCAATTACCTCTTACGTAAGAATGGCAAAAATGCCAGTAAGCGATATTTTCGTCGTGCTTTATCAGTTTGATTTCGCCCAACACGCCCGCGTCTATCATTTGTTTGATTCTTCGATAGTAGTTGGCGTATCTAAGCACGTGGCAAACCAGCACTTTCCTGCCCTGTTTTCTCGCGTACTCTTCGATGTCCAAGCACTCCTCGATATTAGGCGAAAGCGGCTTTTCCACTAGCACGTCGTACCCAAGCTCCAACGCTTTCATAGCGTGACGGTAGTGGTCCCTGTCCTGCGTAGCGATAAGCATACAGTCGGCCACTTTTCCGAGCGCAAAAAAATCCTTCTCATCGGTAAAGCATTTTTCGTCGGGAACTTTCCAAAGTTCCTTGACCTTGTCGATTTTAGATTGGTACTTGTCGCATATCGCAACGATTTCCACGTCGGATCTCTTAGCAAAATGAGTTCCGTAATTTTTTCCTCGGCTGCCTAAGCCTATTACCGCTATCTTCAACATAATCCTCTATCCTTTATCATATTCGTTCCCGGCCTCGCCGCCGACAACTTTAAGTTTTTATTTAATCTACTATACTCCCGAGTAAGCGGAAAAACCTCCGTCTATCGGAACTACGATGCCGGTAACAAATCCAGATTGCTTATTATCCGACAACCACATCATCGTACCGATAAGCTCTTCGGCTTCGCCGAATCTCTTCATAGGCGTTCCTGCGAGAATCTTAGCCGTTCTTGCGGTCGGATTGCCGTCTTTATCAAAGAGCAAAGCCCTGTTTTGGTTGGTTACGAAAAAGCCCGGAGCGATTGCGTTTACTCTTATTCCCTCGCCCGCAAAGTGTACGGCAAGCCATTGCGTAAAGTTGGAAACGCTTGCTTTTGCGCCCGAGTAAGCGGGTATTTTCGTAAGCGGACGGAATGCGTTCATACTGGATATATTGATTATAATTCCGCCCCTGCCAAGCATATCCTTCGCAAAGACCTGAGTAGTGAGAAAGGTTGCCAAAAAGTTGAGCTTAAAGACGAAATCAACGCCTTTCTCGTCTAAGTCGAAGAAAGAAATCTTGCTCTCGTCGTCAATGTCAGCTTGGTTAAAGTATTCGCTGGTAGTCGTGCCTTTCGGATGATTGCCGCCCGCTCCGTTTACAAGAATGTCGCAAGCTCCCAAATCCTTGGCGATTGCCGCTCTAGCGCTTTCCATAGTGGATTTTTCAAGACAGTTGACCGAATACGCTTTAGCGACGCCGCCCTCTTTGACGATTTCGTCGGCTACGGCTTGCGCGCTCTCAAGCTTCAAGTCCAAAAGCGCAACTTTAGCGCCTTGCTTAGCGTACGCTTTGGCTATCGTCGAGCAAAGCACTCCGCCCGCTCCCGTTATTACTACAACCTTGTTTTTCATAATTCACCTTTCCTTTTTTCGTATTTGTCTTTTACTTTTGTTTTTAATTTTTGATCGATATTGTTAGAATCTCGCTTTCGCTGTTTAATCTACGCTCACTTCTTGCCTTTTTCGACCGCTTCGATTATGCCTTGCAAATACATTGCGCCGAGCGCTCTATCGTACAAGCCGTAGCCGCCTCTACCAGTTTCGCCCCAAATCATTCTACCGTGGTCGGGACGCACGTAACCGTCGAAACCGTCTTCGTGCAACGCTTTGATTATTGCGTACATATCAAGACTTCCTTCGCTCGATAGGTGTCCGCTTTCTTCAAAGCAGTGATCGCCAGTTATCTTGATATTTCTAAGATGTACGAAAGGAATTTTACCTTTGCAAGTATGTATCATCTTGATAAGGTCGTTGGAAGGAGCTACGCCGAGCGATCCAGTACAAAACGTTACGCCGTTGGACGGAGAGTCGACTATAGCCAAAAATCTCTTTAGGTTTTTCTCGCAAGTAATAACTCTCGGAAGTCCGAATATTCCCCACGGTGGGTCGTCGGGGTGTATAGCCATTTTTACTCCGCTCTCCTCGGCTACTGGTATTACCTCTTTGAGGAATACCGTCATATTTTCCCAAAGCTTTTCTTCGTCGATATCCTTATATTGATTTAGAAGGTCTTTGAGTCCCTCTTTGGTATAGCTCGAATCCCAACCTGGCAAGGAAAGCTCGCTCGTCAAAGGATTGAGATTGAGTACGGTTTGGTGGTCGTAAGCCAAGGCGTTTGACCCGTCAGCCAAAGTCTGCGCGAGATTACTCCTCAACCAGTCGAACACGGGCATAAAGTTGTAACAAATACACTTAACTCCCGCTTTTCCCAACCTGCGTACGTTTTCTTTATAGTTTTCGATAAGTCTTTTAGCGTTTGCGTTGCCGAGCTTAATATCTTCGTGAACGGGCACGCTCTCGACTACTTCGAAGCTCAAGCCCGCAGCCTCGATTTCTTTCTTCATAGCCGCTATGGACTCGTTGCTCCACACCTCGCCGACAGGAGTATCGTAGATTGCCGATACTATGCCCGTGATACACGGGATTTGTCTTATTTGGTCTAGCGTAACTTTGTCGCCGTCGCCATACCAACGGAACGTCATTTTAAAACTCATTATTCACCCTCCACAAGTTTTTTAGCGTTGCCGTAACAAAGCGCTTTGGCAACTTCTATCGCGTAAGCGTCTTTCTCTCCGCCCATAAGTCCGCCGAGGAAATCGCATACGATTTGTCTATAGTAGTCGTGTCTTGTGTACGATAGGAAGCTCCTGCTGTCGGTAAGCATACCGACTAAGCTAGAGATATGCGAAAGCTCGGAGAGCGTTTCTAAAGTATCGTACATACCTCTTTTATGGTCGCAAAACCACCAACTCACGCCAATAACCACGTCTTTGAACGCTCCGCACATAGTAACCAACGGATAGTACATCGTCGGGTTGAGCGTGTAAATTATCGTCTTGGGAAGTCCGCCGCCCATATTCATTTTATCAATAATATTACGGATATAGGACACGTCGAACGCGTCGCCTACACAGTCGAAGCCCGCGTCTCTTCCGCACTTTTCGAACATAACGGTATTGGAATTACGCGTAACGGCTAGGTGCAACTGCATAACCATTCCTCTATCGGCGTAAGCCTTTCCAAGGAACACGTATAGATATCCCCAAAAGCCGTCAAAGTCCTCGTCGTCTACCGCTTTGCCTGCAAGCAATTTCTTGAAAGTCTTGTCGGCTTTATCAAAATCGGCTACGCTCTTGGGAAAGCCCTGAACGCCCACGTCCGAGAACTTGCAACCCAAATCGACGAAATAGTCCATTCTCGCAAGTATCGCATTTTCCAACGAAGCCAAATCTTTTATCTCAACGCCGCCGGCTTTAGCAAGTCTTGCGATATATTCAGGATAAGCCTTATCCCTGGCAAGCGCGATATTATCTACCCTGAAAGAGGGAACAACCTTTGCCTTGAGCAATCCTTGCTCGGCGATAAGTTTGTGATAATTTAAATCGTCGCACGGATCGTCAGTCGTAGCGATATACTCCACGTTTGCCATCTCGATAAGTTTTCTCGGAGAAAGCTTTTTCTCGGCTATGACTTTGTTGGCTGTTTCCCAAATTTCTTCCGCCGTAGCCTCGTTGAGCGGCGTAGTTATTCCAAAGAAAAACTCAAGTTCGAGCGCTACCCAATCCTTTATCGGATTGCCGTAAGCGCTGCCGACAGCCTTAGCGAAAAGCAAGAACTTTTCTTTCCAATCGGCGTCGCCGGTAATATACTTTTCGTCAATGCCGTAAGCTCTCATCAAACGCCACTTATAGTGATCGCCGGCGAGCCACATATCGCCTATATTGTTAAAAGGCAAGTCCTCGTAAATCTCTTTGGGAGAGAGATGACAGTGATAGTCTATAATAGGCAAGTCTTTTACGTTGTCGTAAAGAAGTTTTGCATACTTAGTCTTTAGCAAGTTTACGACTTTATCTTTGCACTCTGCCACTTCCGTCACCTCCGGCAAGTTTTTTGACCTCGTCTACGCTTACGATATTGAAGTCGCCCTCGACGGTGTGCTTCAAACACGAAGCCGCAACGGCAAACTCGATAGTTTCCTGCTCCCCAAGTTTATTTTTAAGTCCGTAAATAAGTCCCGCGCCAAAACTGTCGCCGCCGCCGACTCTATCCACGATATCAATCATATAGCTTTTGGATTTATAGACTTTTTTGCCGTCTAGAAGTATTGCCGACCAGCCGTTCTTAGAAGCTGAAATAGACTCTCTAAGCGTAAACGCCACGTACTTCAAATTTGGGAATTTCTTCATAAGTTTTTTGCCTATGCTCTCGTATCCGCTCGCCGAAAGCACTCCGGCGTTGATATCGGTATTCTCCGCGTTGATAGAGAACACGTCTTTACAATCCTCTTCGTTGGAGATGAGTACGTCCACGTACTTGACGAGCCTCGTCATAACTTCGCAAGCCTTTTCCCTGCTCCAAAGTTTTTTACGGTAGTTGAGATCGCAAGACACGGTTATGCCCTTGCTCTTTGCCGCCGCGAGTATCTTTTCGGCAACTACCGCCGCCTTGTCGGAAATAGCGGGCGTTATACCCGTCCAATGCAACCACTCGGCGCCTTCGAGTACGGCGTCCACGTTGAAATCGTTTTCGCCGACTTCGGCGATAGCGCTTCCCGCTCTGTCGTAAATTACGTTGCTGCCTCTTTGCGAGCAGCCCTTTTCGCAAAAATAGATACCTATTCTATCTCCGCCCCTGACAATTTTAGATACGTCTACGCCCCAACCTCTAAGTTCTTTTATGCACTTATCGGCTATAGCGTTTTTGGGCAATTTGGTCACGAAAGCAACGTCCTCGCCAAACTGCGCTAGCGATACGGCTACGTTCGCCTCGCCTCCGCCGAAAACAATATCAAAGCTATCCGCTTGCATAAATCTTTTGTAGCCGCTCGGCTGCAAACGCATCATAATCTCGCCTAGCGTAATAATTTTTGCCATTTATTTTCTTCCTCCGATGATCTTCCTTACCTTTTCAACGAACGCTTTGCACACGCTTTCGACCTTGTCGTAGTTGCCGTCGTTTGCGTCTTTCGTAAGGAAAGAACCCGCTCCGACCGCAAACGCGCCCGCCTTAAACCACTCCTCTACGTTGTCGTTACTCACGCCTCCCGTCGGCATAATATTCGCCTGCGGGAAAGGTCCTTTGAGAGCCTTAAGACCTGCGGGTTTTGCAATATCTCCCGGGAACATCTTTAGTATATCTACGCCGTATTCCATAGCCGTTTGCGCCTCGGTGGGGGTCATAACTCCGCTCATAACCGGCACTCCGTAACGATTGCAAGTCTTGATCGTTTCCACGTTGAGCGACGGACTTACTATAAACTTAGCGCCCGCAAGCATAGCTATTCTTGCAGTTTCGGGATCGAGCACCGTGCCTGCGCCGATAACCATATCGCTGCCCGCGTACTTCTCGCTGAGCTTGGAAATTATTTCGTCGGCTCTGGGAACTGTAAAGGTCACTTCTATGATCTTAATTCCGCCTTTGTAACAAGCGTCGACCGTCTTAATTGCCTGTTCAACGCTCTTGCCTCTTATGACGACGACTACGCCCTGCTCTTCAATAGCTTTATAAATACGATATTTTTCCATAAAACACCTCCGTAATACGAATTGAGAAAGCCAAAAACTTTCTCTACTTCAAATTACGATTTAATTATAATATACGGCTTTCAAAAAAACAATACTCTTTTTGCTATAAAATTATGGACAAAATAGGCTTCCTCGTGTATAATAATATAGTAACTTATAAACATATTCGGAATTTCGGAGGGGAATATGCCGGTAATCAATTACATAGGAAAAAATATGAAAACCTATGACGTAAAACAGCACAAGCATAATTTTTGGGAGATTATCTACTGCACAAACGGTTCGGGAAAAATTATTTTTGAGAACGCCAAACCTTTGGAGTATTCTCAAAACGAGATAGTCGTCATTCCGCCAAACACGCTGCACAGCAATTCATCGCACAGCGGTTTTAAAAATATTCACATGACGGTAGCGGGTTGGACGCCAAATTTCAAAAACGCTATTGTCATAAAGGACAATCAACAAAAAGATATTTACACTACTATGAATATGTGCTACCGTCACTTTTCGTCTACGAAGAGCTGCTCGTCAAACATAATAATGTCTTTCACCGACTTGATACTAGGCTTTATCTCCGAGTTTGACGGAACGCTGCAAACCAGCCATCATATAGAAATGATAGCCAACGCTATTATCGAAAACTTCTCCGACGCCAACTTTACTATAGATTCGATATACAAAGATTTCGATCTATCAAAAGATTATATAAGACGGCAGTTTATAAAGGAAAAGGGAGTTTCGCCCTTGCAGTTCCTCAACAACACTCGTATAAACTCCGCGCAAAAGCTTTTGCTCTCTAGAAGCATAAACAATCTCAAAATTTACGAGATAGCCGAAAGATGCGGCTTCAACGACCAACTCTATTTTTCAAGAGTATTCAAGAAAATAGTAGGAGTGTCCCCCAAAGAATACGTAGGCGAACCAACCAACGAAGACTATAACGCGTAAATCAGTACCCCTTAACCGTCGGTAAGCGTATAAATAGTAAAATCGTCATTTTAAGCGAAAGCTTAATTAAATAGAGTTAATCAAATAAAATAATCTAATTATTATAATAAGTTGAGCGGAACGCAAAAGCGTTCCGCTCGGCTATTACAACGTGTATTCATTACGTTTTATAAGGTCTTCCCTTTTATTCGGTTTTGTTTACTTCATCACAAAAAGCAAAGTCTTGATTTCATATTTGCCAAACTTAAACTCCTCGCCTTGGGGCTTTACGCCGTTGCGCTCCAACATATCAGTTTCGACAACTTCTTCGCAAGCGAATTTAGGAGTTATCGTCGCAGAACAGTCTTTGCCGTATCGCTCGTAAACTCTAAGGACTATTCCCTTTCCGTCCTCGCTTACTTTGACGGTTTCGGCTACGACGTCGCCTTTAATATCAAAGAGATTTTCTAAATCAAACGACCTATCTTTTATTATAAGCGAATTGTTGTAGCAGTACGCTCTAGATACCAAATCGCTGTCGCTCCACACTCCATCGTGAGGATAGAAAGCGTAGGAGAATTTATGTTCGCCCATATCGCATTCGGGGTCGGGATATTTAGGCGAACGCAAAAGATTCAGCGAAATCAATCCTTCCTTTACCCTATAGCCGTACTTGCAGTCGTTGAGAAGCGCTACGCCGCAATTTTCTCCGTCGACGTTGACGAATTTATGCGCGCATATCTCAAACTGCGCCTTGCGAACTGGCGTATCGTCAAGCGTACTTCTATCGACGTTTCCAAACTGAATATCGCAGTTGACGGTATCGCCGAACACCGTAGGACGGAAGTCGGCTCTCAGCATCTTATGCGCTTCTCTCCAGTCGACTTGAGTATCAAATTTTACAAGCGTATCGCCTTTCATCAATACTACTTTTTGTATCAAAGCGCTGTTCCTAAACGAGTATATACTCTCCATAACCACGCTCGCGCCGTCCACGTACGACCTGCGGCTTTCCAACTTAAACCGCCATTTGCGCATATTCGGATAGTCGATATTTATATCCCACGCGTTGTAGTACGATTTGGGGTCGGAATATATCGTCAGTTTGTTTAGATACTCCTTACAAAGCTCTTTGCCGCTAGCAAGGTCGATAAGCGAATCTATATAGCCTTCCTTTGCAAAATGCGCTTTGATTTTATCGTTTTGAATAAAGTCTTTTCCGCAAGAAAGTACGTCGCTATCCTCGCTTGCTATCTCCTTGAGCGTAGCCGACGAATAAGCCTTTACTTCAGCTTCGTACCATTTCTCATCTACTTTTACAAACTCCTTTCTATCAAATCCTACGGGGTTGATAACGCCAAGTTTGCCGCGCGAAGAAAGCCGTCTTAAAAGTTCGTCAATCTTACTACCAACTTCGGCGTACATCTCTTTATATCTCGCTACCGACTCGGCGTAAACTCTCCGTATGGACGAGCCGGGGATTATATCGTGAAATTGATACAACAGTACCTCTTTCCAAATTCCCTCCAAGTCTTTCAAGTCGAAATCGACGCCCTTGACTTTAGCTACAGCCGCCAACCATTCAAGAGTATGCAGCGAGTTTTCCATAAGCCTGTTATACAGTTTGCTGTCGGACTGCGAGGTATAAGTGCCTTGGTGCTTTTCAAGATACAGCTCCCCTTCGTACTTAGGAATTATATCTAAGTACTCTTTCTCCAAGTCCTCAAACAGCTCTACCGCGCTCCGTCTTACGACCTTGTCCAAGCCCTTGTTGTCGACTTGTCTATCAAGAAGTTCAAGCGGAGCTTCGCCAGGACCGCCGCCGCCGTCGCCTATGCCGTATATAAGCAAAGCCTTGCGAATCTCTTTATCGTGCGGATTGCCCTTGTCCGACTTGGTTATTGCCATAGGCGTAGCCGTGGAATTGTAGTTGCCCTGCGGAGCCATATGCGAAAGCACTTCGCTGCCGTCGATACCTTTCCAAACAAACGTCTTGTAGGGAAATTTATTTTGCATATTCCAAGTCAGCTTTATCGTCATAAAATACTCTCTACCGCACTTTTTGATTATTTGCGGCAAGGAAGCCGGATAACCGAATACGTCGGGCAGCCAAACGACTTTGCAATGCTTGGAAAACTCTTCTTCGAAAAACTTTTCGCCGTACAAAAACTGTCTAATGATAGATTCGCCGCTAGGGATATTGCAATCGTTTTCCGTCCACATTCCCCCTTGCAGTTCCATTCGCCCGTCGGCTACGGCTTGCTTAACTCTTTCGTAAAGCTCGGGAGCTTCCTGCTTTATCCAATCAAATAGCTGAGCCTGCGACGCGCCGAATTTATATTCTGGATACTTGTCCATATTGTTGAGCGCGGTCGCAAACGTACGCACGCCCTTTCTCTTGGTTTCTCTTATAGGCCAAAGCCAAGCCAAATCTATATGCGCGTGACCGATAGCCGTATACTCCGTCACTTGTTTGTCGTTGGGCGTAGAAATAACTCCCGTCAAATATTCGTGAGCTTCCTTCCAACTCTTCTTTGCTATCTTATAGCTTTTGTTGAGAGCCTTGAGTATCTCGTCAAGCCTTGACTTGTCAAGTCGGGGATTTTGTCCGTAAGTGAGCGCCATACAAAACAGTTGAAGATAATCGTAATAGTAAGCGCGTATTTCGTCGTTGCATACGGCGATATCTTTTCTCGCCAGTCTTACTTGAACGCCGGCTTTATTGCGCTTGCCGTTGAAACCGCCGTCTACGAGAATTTCCACCTTTTCTCCGCCCTCGGCGGGATCAAATAAGTCGACCACCTGCTTGCCCTTTGCCGACTGTACCAAATCTATGCCGTCAAGCACTTGAGTGATGCCCTGCTTGATTTTTCCGTCGATATAGACTACGCCCTCGCCTTGGATATTTATCAGCGCGACTACGCGTTTGCCCTTACAGTTTGCGGGGACTTCTCCGTTGAACTTAAACCAACCGCAGTCGAAATCGCTACCCCAAACTTCGCCCTTTTTGAACGGCGAGAACTTTGCGTTGTCAAGCTGACTTCTAGGTATTGGCTCCTTGCTAAGCGCAGCTTGGCAGGTCATCTCAGCTACGACCTCGTAAATTTTACTTCTTATGGATATAAGCCTTCTCAAATGCGCGGGATATAGAGCCGCTCTTTCAATCATAACTTCCTCGCCGTCTTATCCTTGTATAATATATGGATAAATATTTTATTTATAACAATATTATAAACTACAAAAACTTGCTGTGTCAACAGCGTTTTTCGCAACTTGAGTACCATTTCGTCCATAAAAGTTACATATAAAACATAAACGCGCAAATATAAAAATTAAAGTTGAGGAAATTTCAAAAAAATATTGACTTTAGGTTGGTTCAAACTTTATACTGAACTTATCAAGAAAATTTAAGGGAGAGAAAATATGAAAAAAGCATTATCGATAATCGCAACGGTTTTGTTATTGGTAATCGTATGCGCGTGCTTTGCGGCGTGCTCGCCCGACGTGCAAAACGTAGAAATCGTAGACGTAGACTATTCGACAATACTCTACGACTACTTGGAGTACCCTGACGAGGTAAACGTAGCGAGCATGCAAACCAAGCGCAGCGGAGCGAAAGAAGACCCTGTAAACGTAAAAGCAATTTACGAATCCACGACTTTGACGGACTCGGAAAAGATTGCTCAAATGGTATACGGCGCTATGACCAACGAAATCGCCTGCGACCACTTCGCGTACTTTAGAAATCAAGTAGGCACTACGACCATCAAGAGCAATTCGGGCACTTTGGTATATCAAAGACTTAGAAGACAGTCGGACGACGTCAAAGACGACACCACGATCAAACTTCCGGTAAATCACAACTTCGGCGGTACCGAAACGAACTTCGTGACCAGCGCGTTTATAAGATACGTAGCAAACGGCCGTTACAACAAGATGACCAACGACACGGATATTAAATACGATGAAAAGACGGGACTTCTCACAGTAGAAAAATGGAAGAAATCGTCCGACGCTTGGAATAAAGTTGAGGACGCGGCTGGTTCGAGAAGCTACGACGAAGCTAGAAAGAGCGTTATAAACTGGCAAGCAAAAGGTATCGTAAGCGCCGACGGAGCTAAAATCGAGCGCAAGACTGACGATAAGAACAACGTATATTACGAGCTTACGTTCTCGATCGACGTAGAGGTAGCCAACGCTGACGAGCAAACTATCAAGGCTCTCGAAAACGACAACAGCGGCAAGAATATGAGCTTTGAAAAATGCTCTATGACCGTTGAAATTTGGGAGTGCGGTCTTACAAAGAGATATCTTATAGACGAAACTTGGAAAGGCGAAATCGGCGCGCTCGTAATTTGGTACGAAGGTTCGGCTTCAAGCAAATCGGAGATTATATTCAGCTACTCGGAAAAAGATATGAACTACTCCGCTACCGACGATATCTTCCAATCGATCAAGAAGTAATCTTTCAATAGACAATCATTTTTTACAAAAGATAAAATCAACGACGCGGCTTTTACAAGCCGCGTCGTTTTATTTGTCCAAATCTTCCAACTCGCTGAGCCATAAATTCGTCGACGCGTCGCTGGGCATTCTCCAATCTCCTCTCGGCGATAATGTTACGCTGCCCACTTTAGGACCGTCGGGCAAACACGAACGTTTGAACTGCTGCGCAAAAAATCTCTTGTAAAATGACTTCAGCCATTTAATTATCACCGTCTTGTCGTACTTGCCGTCAAAAGTCTTGAGCGCAATCCTGTAGACTTTTTTGGGCGAATATCCCCAACGGACTATATAATACAAGAAGAAATCGTGTAGCTCGTAAGGACCGACTATGCTTTCCGTTTGCTGAGAAATCTCTTCGCCGTCGGCGGGCAAAAGTTCGGGACTTACGGGAGTATCGAGAATGTCGTAGAGAGAATTTTTTACGTCCTCGCTATCGCAGGTATCGGCGTAGTATTTGACGAGATACCTGACCAAGGTCTTGGGTATAGAAGCGTTTACGCCGTACATTGACATGTGGTCGCCGTTGTAGGTCGCCCACCCGAGAGCAAGCTCGGACAAATCGCCCGTTCCTACGACCATACCGCCCAATTTATTGGCGATATCCATTAGCACCTGCGTACGCTCTCTCGCCTGCGAATTCTCAAAGGTTACGTCCAAATCGTCCTTAGACTGACCAATATCTTCAAAATGCCTTTCTACCGCTTTCGTGATGTTTACTTCGCGAAAATCCACGCCAAGACCTTGAGCCAAAACTTCAGCGTTGGACTTGGTGCGTTTCGTCGTTCCGAAACACGGCATAGTCACCGCAAGAACGTCCTTTCTAGACCTTTCGCAAGAATCTATAGCTTTGCAAACAACCAATAGCGCAAGCGCACTGTCAAGTCCGCCCGAAAGTCCTACGACGAGCTTTTTAGAACCTGTGTGTTCTATCCTCTTCTTCATACCCTGCGCTTGCATAGTAAGAATAAGTTCGCACCTATCGTCGCGTTTATCCTCGTCTTGCGGCACGAAAGGCGTGGGAGAAAACGCTCTAGTAAGTACGTTCTCGCTAAGTTTTTGATTGAAAGTAATTTTCTTTATCTTATTTGAAGTCCTGTAAGTATTCGTCTTTCTTCTCTCGTAAGAGAGCTTGCTTACGTCCAAATCGCTAATCAGCAAGCCGTTGGAAAAGAGCTTGCTTTGAGCGAGGATATTGCCGTTTTCGGCGATGATATTATGTCCCGCAAAAACCATATCCGTAGTCGATTCGCCGTCGCCCGCGCTTGCATAGACGTAACCGCAACACAGTTTTCCCGACTGCGCCGCAACGAGCGAAGTCCTGTACTCGCTCTTACCAACCACTTCGTCGCTTGCCGACAGGTTCAAAACAATACGAGCTCCGCTTTCGCAAAGCGCAATAGACGGCGAGTCAGCCACCCATAAATCCTCGCAAAGCTCTACGGAAAAAGCGTAATCCTGCAAGCTTTCGTTGACGAACACCGCCTGCCCGAAAGCGACCTTTTTTCCCGCAAGCGTAATCTCGCCCTCTTCTTTGTCATAAGCTGAAAAATGTCTTGCCTCGTAAAATTCTCCGTAGTTGGGAACATTCGTCTTGGGTACTACGCCCAAAATTTCGCCTTTATAAATTACTACGGCGCAGTTGTAGAGTTTGCCGTTATATCTCAACGGAGCGCCTATAGCCGCGACGGTATCAAAGCTCTTGCTCTTTACAAGAATATACTCTATCGCTCTTTCAACGCCGTCTAAAAGCGCGTCTTGCAAAAATAGGTCTGAGCAAGTATATCCGCTTATGCAAAGCTCGGGAAGAGCCAACAGCTTTACCCCCTTTCCGTCAGCCTGTTTTATAAGATTGACGATAGCTTTCGCATTACCCAAACAATCTCCCACGGTGATTTTCGGAGTTGCCGCGCCGCATTTTATAAATCCGTATTTCATACTCAAACCGTCCTCGTTTTACGATTTTTCCTAATTTTACGATATAATTGTGCCCAAGTTGTTGCATAATCATAAACGTGATTATATAATATTTTATAATAATTTCATTTATTAGTCAATAAAGGAAAGGAATTATATGTCAAATCTGTACAAATATCTCAAAAAGTACAAAAAGCATCTTATACTCGGTCCGTTTTTCAAGCTGTTGGAGGCGATATTCGAACTTATCGTACCGTTCGTAATGGCTAAGATAATCGATAGAGGCATAGGCGACGAAGACGTGAAGTATATACTCGAAATGGGCGGTGTGCTAGTCTTGCTCTCGGTAGTGGGACTTGCGGCGGCGCTCTTTTGTCAATACGTTGCCTCGAGATGTTCGCAAGGCGTAGGAACGGAACTTCGCAGCGCGCTCTTTAAACATATCAATACCCTTTCGATGGCTGAACTCGATAAGTTTGGAACGTCCTCGATGATAACTCGTTTCAACAGCGATATAAACCAAGTTCAGCTGGGCGTAGCTATGCTTATCCGCCTTGCTATACGCGCGCCTTTTTTGGTTGTGGGCGCAACGGTTTCGGCTATACTTCTCAAACCTTCTATGTCTTGGATATTCCTGATAACAGCTCCGCTAGTCGCGCTGGTACTGTATTTGATAATGGCTAAGACTATGCCTGCGTACGCAAAAAACCAACGCAAGCTTGACAAGATCACTTCAATCGCGAGAGAGGACTTGAGCGGCATAAGAGTCGTAAGAGCGTTTACTGAACAAGAAAGAGAGAAAAAGAGATTTGAAGGCGCAACCGAGGACTACTCGAAAAGCGTTATTGCAATCGGAAGAATTTCCGCGCTGCTAAACCCGATGACCTTTTTAATCATAAACCTCGCTACGGTAGCGCTGCTCTACTTCGGAAGTTTTAAGATAAACGTCGGCTCGCTCACTCAAGGCGAACTTATAGCTTTCATCAACTATATGTCGCAAATCTCACTCGCTTTGGTAGTGCTTGCCAACGTGACGGTGCTCTTTTCCAAGTCTTACGCTTCGGCAAAGAGAGTAAGCGAACTTCTTGCGACAAAATCAAGTATTTGCGACGGCGAAAACGAGGAAGTAACTCCCGTCGACGGCTCGCCCGCTATCTCGTTCAAAAACGTATCTTTTAATTACGGCGACGGCGGTATGGCTATAAAAAATCTAAGCGTAGATATTTACAAGGGCGAAACGATAGGAATTATCGGCGGAACGGGCAGCGGTAAGTCTACCGTCATAAATCTCATCCTGAGGTTTTACGACGCGAGCGAAGGCGAGCTACTTATCGACGGCGTGGATATCAAAAAATATCCGCTCAAGCAGTTACGGTCCAAACTCGGTCTAGTCCCCCAACAGGCTATGCTCTTCAGCGGCACTATAAGAAGCAATATGCAATGGAGAAAACCAAACGCAACCGACGAAGAGATAACTAAAGCGTTGAAAATCGCGCAGGCTTACGATTTCGTAATGCAAAAGAAGGACAAACTCGACGAGGTCGTTCAGCAAAAAGGTCGCAATTTTTCAGGCGGTCAACGTCAGCGGCTTTCTATCGCTAGAGCGCTAGTCGGCGACCCGAAAATCGTTATACTCGACGACAGTATGAGCGCGCTCGACTTCGCCACGGATCTAGCTTTGAGAAAAGCTCTCAACTCCGACTTGCCTAAAGATACGACGAAGATAATAATTTCTCAGCGCGCTACGTCGCTAAAAAACGCCGATAAAATCATAGTTCTTGACAAAGGCGAAGTCGAAGGCATTGGCTCGCACGAAGATTTGCTAAAGACTTGCGACGTCTATAGAGAAATATACGAATCGCAACAAAAAGCTCCCAAAGAGAGCGAATTGGAAAAGGAGGATTTGAAAAATGAAGAAGAATAAATCTACCCTTTTCAGACTGATCTCTTATACCAAGCCTTACGCGCCGCTACTCGTTATTTCAATGATAAGCGCGCTCGTTTCGGTAGCGGTATCCATACTGGTTCCGCTAATTATCGGCAAAGCAATAGACATAATGATTGCCGGCGAAGTAAACTTCCAAGGCGTATTCGACTATATATATATACTTGTCGCTATGATAGCAGTCGGAGCTCTTGCTCAATGGGTACTTACCGCTTCAACTACTTCGCTTACTTTCAAGACGGTACGCAATATCCGCAACAAACTATTCGAGCAAATAAACAGGCTGCCTCTCAAATTCATTGACAGTCAGCAGCAAGGCGATATAATAGCGAGAATCTCTTCCGACATCGACCAAGTGTCCGAAGGACTTTTGCAAGGCTTTACGCAGTTATTCAGCGGAGTTATGACGATAATCGCGACAATAGCTATGCTCTTCTATATAAATTGGATAATAGCGCTCGTCGTACTCTTGCTCACTCCCCTATCGCTCTTCGTGGCTTCGTTCATAACCAGGCGTTCGCACTCGACGTTTGCCGAGCAAGCGGTTAAGCGCGGCGAAATAAGCGGCTACGTCGAAGAAATCTTTACGGGTCACACGCTCGTTCAGGCATTCTCTAGAGAGGACGGCTGTCAGCAAGAGTTTAAGGGTATGAACGAGGAACTGTATACTTGCGGCTTCAAGTCGCAGTTCTACGGCGCGTTGATAAACCCTTGCACAAGGTTCGTCAACAATTTAGTATACGCCGGCGTGGGCGTGGTCGGCGCGCTTATCTCGCTGTGGGCGGGCTCTCCCAAACCCCTTGAGGTGGGTATGGTGTCGGCGTGTCTTACCTACGCAAACCAATATACCAAACCGTTCAACGAAATCACGGGCGTCATAACCGAGATACAGTCGGCGGTTGCCGCTTCAAGAAGAATTTTCGCGCTGCTCGACGAGGAGGTCGAAGAAAGCGACAAGGATAATGAAGTACTCGCTCAAAGCGACGGCACTCTTGACCTTGAGAACGTCTATTTCAGCTACGTCCCCGATAGACCGCTTATAGAAAATCTCAATCTCGCCGTCAAGAAAGGACAAAAGATAGCCATAGTCGGTCCCACCGGCTGCGGCAAGACTACGCTCATCAACCTGCTTATGCGTTTCTACGACGTGACTGACGGAAGCATAAAGGTATCGGGCAAAGACGTAAAAAATATTACCCGAGAAAGTCTTAGGGACAACTTCGGAATGGTTCTTCAAGAAAGCTGGCTCTTTGAAGGAAGCATACGCGACAATATCGCCTACGGTAAAGAAAACGCAAGTTTAAATGAGATTATCGAAGCGGCGAAACTCGCAAACGCGCACGACTTTATTGACAAGTTCCCCGACAAATACGATACTATGCTGACGGAGAACGGCGAGAACCTTTCGCAAGGTCAAAGGCAGCTGCTTTGCATTGCTCGAATAATGCTCACTCACCCGCCTATGCTAATACTTGACGAAGCGACTTCTTCAATAGACACCCGCACGGAAATGAAAATACAAAAGGCGTTCTATACGATAATGCAAGGCAGGACTTCTTTCGTCGTAGCTCACAGGCTTTCTACGATAAGAGAATGCGACGTCATACTCGTAATGAAAGACGGAAATATCGTCGAACAAGGCAGTCACGAGGAATTGTTGGCTTACCGCGGTTTTTATTACGAACTGTATAATTCGCAATTCCAAAACAGTTGAGTCAAAACCTTGATTTTTATTACCCTTTAATGTATAATGAATTTACACATCTTAAAAGAGGAAAGAATATGAAAAATATCATATCAATCGTAGTCAAAAATAATTCCAGCGTATTGGCGAGAGTTTCGTCGCTCTTCGGACGAAGAGGATTCAATATAGACTCGCTCTCCGTCAGCGCGACCGACGATCCGCAAATATCAAGAATTACCGTAGTCGCTCAAAGCGACGAGGCGGGACTTGCGCAAATAATAAACCAAACCAAAAAACTTGAAGAAACTATAAGCGTAAGAGCGTTGAAAGAGAGCGAAAGCGTTTTTAGAGAACTTTCTCTCGTAAAAATTCTCACTAAAGGCGAGGACTTTTTTGATAAATTCGTAATCGAACTCTCCGATAGATACGGCGCTATCGTAGTAGACGTGACGGCTAAGTCTATGATTATAGAACTCACCGGCACCTCCGATAAAATTGACGCTTATATGAACGAACTTTCTCAGGCTCAAGCCGACAAGAACTTCGTTATATCAAAGGTTTGCCGTACGGGTATTACCGCTATTGAAAGAGGCGTGTAAGTCCTAGACAAGACATATAATAGTTTCGTTCGCCTTAGATTCGGTTCTAAATCGCCGACTTTATCGTTGAATTGGACTAAAACGCAATGAAAAATGACCGAAACTAAATTCTTAACCTACGTAAAAAAAGGATATAACTATACTGAGAGTATAATAAAAAAGTTCGTCTTTACGGATTTTTATTTGATACTCGTTTGCGCGGCGGTATTTATAGGTTGGGCGACTAAATGCGCGCCATTCGGCTTAGGCTCTATTATCCTGGTTTCCTGTATTGCCCTGCTCTTTGCCGACGATATTCTTCCGCTGACCGTCAATCTCTTCAGCGGTGTTTTGGCGATTTATTCCTACGATTTCAGCGACTACGTCTATCTTTGGCCGTTGGCAATACCGTTGTTTATTTGCCTCATATTCTTTATGGTCAAAAATCGCAAAAGCGAGTTCCGTCTAGGCAAAATGTTTTTCCCGCTTATGGCGGTAGCGATTGCACTGCTTGTCGGCGGTATCGGATATGGCGACGGCGATACGCATTGGAACAACTTTTTAAGAGCGCTTCCCGATTTTTGTATGTTAGGGCTCGCCGTACCTTTGATATATTTGTTGTACAGCAACTATCTAAAACGCGACGACGAGAGGGATATCCCACTGTATTTTTCCAAAACGCTAATGTACTTAGGCTTGGTGATAAGCCTGCAACTTATCAGCGTAATTTCAACCAGCAACATACCCGTAAGCGAATGGCAGCACACCGTATGGGATATAGGTTGGGCAAACCGCAACGGTATCGCAACCTATCTCACCTTTACCGCTGGAATGACCGTTTATCTCTCCACTCGCTACCGCCAAGGCTGGATATACTTGCTCTTCGCGTTGATGCAATACGTTTGCTTAATACTCACATTTAGCCGAGGCGGCATAATTTTCGGCACGTTAAGCGGAATTATAGCGATTATTATAGCTATAATCAAAGCTCCCAACAAAAAGATTTTCGCTATCTACCTTGCGGCGATATTGCTTGCAGCGCTTATCGTCTATCTCGCCGCGCGCGAAAACGTAAACGAAGTGATTCAAGCCCTGCTTGAAAGAGGTACGGGAACTTCAGGACGTTTCGAGCTCTACAAAGAGGCTTGGGGGCTGTTCAAAGATCACCCATTCCTAGGCGTTGGTAGAGGCTACGTAGGAACGGGTACAATCCCCAACGAAATAGGCATATACTGGTTCCACTCTACGATATTCCAAATTCTCGCTGGTATGGGCTTAGTCGGACTCGTCGCGTACGTTTACTATTACGTCATAAGGTTCAAAATTCTCTTTATGAATTTCAAAAACTCATTCAACCTCTTCGTTTTGGCGGTTTGGATAGGCTTTGAGGGGTATTGCCTTATAAATACCGGTACTTTTATCGGCTATCCGTATATGGCGCTCGTAATCGTAATGACATTACTCTTGGAAAGAACTCAAAAGGACTTCAATAATTACGTTACTCCCTACAACTGCTCCACCGCAATAGGCGCAAAGATAGCTAAAGCTGGCGGTTTCCGTCAATATATCAATATTAAAAAAGGAAAAAATAATTAATTTAGGAATATATAATTAGCAAAGAATAGCCAAGTCTAAATTTCTCTTAACTTCTTAAATATTATGAAAAAGCGACTACTTGCAAAAACCGCGCCCCGTTTTGGGGCGCTTATTTATGCGACTTTATGATATTGACTATTGAATATAAATATGATAGTATATAGTTGAGCATTATAGGAGGCGGATAATGAATAAAACAAACAATTCAAAAAAACTTATTTTAATAACGAGTTTAATCATATTCATCCTCGGACTTATTCTTTTCATACTAGGATTTATAGTAAATTGGATATTCGGTCTTTTTGCTATTCCCTTTTACGTAATAGGTCTTTGTCTTGTTTATTTACCGTTTTATAAAAAAGTTCTAAAGGAAAGCGGCAACGATTTTCTTAAACAAATTAAAGACGAAATGAAAAATGCCGAATCGCAACAGGAAAAGTTGGTTTGCCCAAATTGTAATACCGAAAACGCTAGCGAGAGCAAATTTTGTAAAGAATGCGGCAATCCTCTATCTAAAATTTGCCCTTATTGCGACGTTAAAATCGATAATGATAGCAAATTTTGCAATCACTGCGGAAAAGAAGTTTGAAAAACCGTCACTTACGAAGTAATTATATTTCAAACGATTAAACAATATAACGAGCGGTACGCGTAAGGCGTCCCGCTCGTTTCTTATCCAATGGATCTTTCGACTTCGCTACGATTCTCTCAAGGCGATGAGTCGATAGAAAGGTGAATTTTTCGTCAAGGCGCTCAAAAATACTGTTTAAGTAGGTCGTCGAGCTGAAGAACGTTTTGACCGATTTCAATTTCGCTCTTTTGACGCTTTTTGGCTTCAATAAGTTTTGCAAGTTCTTCCTTGATTACTTTCATCTCGTCGATTTTCTTGCTCTCTATTCCGCTATACGGCAAAAATTCCCTCTCGTCCTCTACCTCTAAGTTATTATTGGATACTGACTTTTCTTCTCCGCCGTCCGCTGCAACCAACCTCTCTAGCGTGACGAATCCGTCGCACTGCTCGGCTACGAAGCTAGGCGACTGAATACCCATAACGACTTTCTTGCCTAGTTTTTTAAGAGCGTTTATCATCGCGATGCTGTCCAACTCGCTGCATATTATAAAAAACGCGTCTACGCTCTTATGCGTGCAAGCAATGATCATTGCGTCGATGACTTGGCGAATATCTATACGCACTTTTTTACGATTGTTGACCGGTAGCGCCACTTCCGCCCCGTACGTCTTTATAAAATTGTTGAAATCGTTGTTACGCTTGTTGTTGTAACCGTAAAGTTTTGCATACGCGACCTTTCCGTCGATTTGTGTAAGCGCCTTTGCAAAACTATCGTAAGATAAGCGCATACTGTTGAGATCTACTAAAACTGCATAGTTCATAATCCGCTCCTCATTTTCCACGCGATATTTTATTGCCGTCTTTAGTAAATCTAATTTTAATCCTTAAATAAACCTTATTTGAACAGTGTTCAAAATCATAATTTTATTGCATATGGGTCGATTACGTTCGATTTATGATACAATTTACCGTATTTTTCAATACTTTTGTATGCCTTTACCGCAGTATGCGCATCATCAACCACTAGCGCCCCGACTAATGCTCTTTCTTGATCTTTTGTTGATACTGAACAATGTTCAACTTAGCTTTCGCGCTTGTTGAAGAATAAATACTGCTGCGCGTAACCCGAATATTCGCCGTATATCTCAATAAGTTTTTTTCGCATAGAGGCGTTGTTAAGCTCTCCGTCGCCGACCACGTCTTTATAGACTTTTCTTATCCAAGTATCGACGGGAAAAACGTCTTGCTTATGATAGCCGAACAGTAGTATGCAATCCGCGACTTTGCCGCCTACTCCCAAGAGCTTGCAAAGCCTTTTGCTGCCCTCGTTGCCGTCCAACGTCGAAATCTCATCAAGGTCGAAGCCTTTAGCTACGTCTTGAGCCGTCTTTGCGAGATACTTTGCTCTATAGCCGGCGCCTATGCTTGCATAGAACTTTTCATCCGCTTGCGCCATTTGCTCGGGCGTAGGAAAAGCGTAATAGCCGTCTTTCTTATCCCCAAGGTTGGAACAAAGCCTTTCGATGATTCCCTTTATTCTTGGAATATGGTTGTTTGCCGAAATTATAAAACTTATCAGCATCTCCCATTTATCCTGATTGAGAATACGTATACCGCCGCCGTATTCCAGCGCTTCTTTCATAAAAGGTTTATCTCTAAGAGCGGTCTTTATCAAAGAATAGTCTCTTTCCAAATCAAAAAACTTAGAAAAGTAGTCCGTATCGTCGGTATATATGACCGCTTGCGCGTCGTCTTGGCAAACGAGCGCCGTCTTATCCTTTGAATAGACTCTATACGAGCCGTCGTCTTGCGCCGCAAATCTAAAGATTTGACCGCATTCAAGAATATGACGGATATTAAAACAGCTCAGCTCCTTTACTATTATACTATTATTTGGTGTCACCGTATATGCCGCCTTTTGTAATATTTGCTTTATTTTAGCACAAAATTGTCGATATTTCAACACCAAAGCAAACTTTCCCGCTCAATAATCAACATAAATTTTCCAAAGCGCTGAAAATTCCTTGACTTTATATATATTATTATGATAATATACTTGCTGAGCCGCATGAGTAGGGTTCTAAAGCGTCTTACGACCACCCGTTTCAGCGAGACTGGTAAGAGGAGGTATTTCAATGTACGCAATCGTTTTGACTGGCGGCAAACAATACAAGGTTTCCGAAAACGAAACTTTCAAGGTAGAAAAACTTGATAAGGAAGTAGGAAGCAAGGTAGAACTTGACGTCGTTATGATCAGCAATGACGGCGCTATCGCGTGCGGCAAGGACGTGGCTAAAGCCAAAGTCGTAGCCGAAGTAGTAGCTCAGGACAAGGCTAAGAAAGTAGTAGTTTTCAAGTATAAGTCCAAGAAGAACATTCGCAAGCGTCAAGGTCATAGACAGCCGTTCACCGCTTTGAAAGTTTTGGAAATCAAAGCGTAATGACTAAGGTTAAAGTAACAAAACACAACGATAGCATTGTCGAGATAGAATGCGACGGACATACTGGCTACGGCGTTGAGGGAGAAGACATAGTTTGTTCCGCTCTTTCGTCGATAGTACAAACGGCAGTTTTAGGGTTGTTCGGCGTGGCGAAGGTAAACTTAGATTTCGTTACCGACGCTCAAAGAGGATATTTGAGAGCAACTCTCCCCCGAGATCTTGACAGCGCGACAAGGCACGACTGTGACGTTATTCTCAATACGTTGTTATTGGGCATAAGCGATTTACACGAAGGCTTTTCTGATTTTATTGAATTGGAGGTAAAGTAATATGTTTATGAATATACAACTGTTCGCTCACAAAAAGGGTGTTGGTAGCTCGAGAAACGGTAGAGATTCCGAATCTAAAAGACTTGGACCGAAGAGATCCGACGGTCAGTTCGTCTTGGCAGGCAACATTCTCGTAAGACAAAGAGGCACGAAGTTCCACGTCGGCAACAACGTAGGCATCGGCAAGGACGACACCCTCTACGCTCTTATCGACGGCGTTGTAAGATTTGAACGCAAGGGCAAGGACAAGAAGCAAGTCAGCGTTTACGCAAAAGAAGCTTAATTTAGAATTTATTCAAATACGAAAAGAGCAAGCGTTTAGCCTGCTCTTTTTTGTTAAAATCGTTGCCTATCGGCATTTTATTTTATAAACGCAATTCGGCTGAAATATTGATTTCTAAACTCAACTAGCCTATTCTTTCATATAATCTATATTTTTCTACTGCCTCGCTAAAATAGCATTTTCGCATTATCCGGCAAATCAATGATTGCGCCGCGCAAGACTTTTACGTCAAACTTTTCAATATGCAAATGCTCGTCCGGAGTAAGGTATATTCTTTTATCTCGCCATTCGTTGGCGCATTCTTTTTCCAGTAATCTATACGTAAAAATCTTATGGAATACGCTCGGCGCGATATTGACCAACACGGATTTAACTTCACCGTTTGAGAATACGTCGTTAAGGCGCAGCTTTAGATTACTCGCCATAACCTCGTCGGAAAGCACGTAGCCGTCGCCGTTACAATACGGACAGGTTTGAAGCATTACGCTCTCAAGCATACTCCTCGTCTTTTTCCTTGTCACTTCGACTAGTCCCAGCGGAGTCATACCTATGACCGAAGTCTTAGTTCTATCTAAAGCCAGCGCTTCTTGCAACGTTTCCAAGACCTTTTGAGAATGTTCTTGACTTTCCATATCTATAAAGTCAATCACGACTATTCCGCCGATATTTCTTACGCGAAGCTGCCTTGCTATTTCCTTTGCGGCTATACAGTTGGTTTCAAAAACCGTTTGTTCCAAATTCTTTTCGCCCACGTATTTACCGGTATTTACGTCAATGACCGTCAGCGCTTCAGTCCTGTCGATAATCAAGTACGCTCCGTTGGCAAGAACGACTTTTCGCTGTAGCAGCTTTTCAATTTGACTGTTTAAGCCGTACTCTTTGAGCATCGCCTGTTTGCCTTCGTACAGCACGAATAGTTCGGGTTTTTTATCATTGAGCGACGAAAAGGCTATTTTGAAATCCTCAAGTAGTCTTTTATCGTTGATAATTATCCTGTCCACGTCGTCCCTGAGCATATCCCTGACAGCGCGTATCGCGACGCCCTCTTCTTTATATATCAGCGAACCCGCAGGCTTCGTAATATTAAGTTCCTTGATTTTTTGCCACTTTTCGACGAGTTCGTTTACTTCCTCTTGCATCTCTTCTTTAGTGCAATCTACGGACTGTGTACGCAAGATTATACCGTAGCCGTCAGGCTTGATTTTACTCGCGTACTCAATGAGCTCTTTCTTCTTTTGCTCGTCGGTAATTTTTCGACTTACTCCCACGTAATCTATTTGAGGCATAAGCACGACGCTACGCCCGGGGAGAGTCACGTTCATAGTTATTCTTGCGCCCTTGGAGCCAAACTGCTCTTTCGTAACTTGACAAAGTATATTGTCGCCCGCGCGTAAGTTGAGCTTTTTATCAGTTACGTCCTTGAGAATTTCGCCGTATTCTAGAGTATCGCCCGCGAAGAGAAAAGCGTTTTTTTCAAGACCGATATTTACGAAAGCCGCTTGCATTCCGTTGAGGACGTTTTGAACTCTTCCCTTGTAAATATTGCCTACGAGCCTAGTCAGGTTCTTCCTTTCCACCCAAAATTCCACCAGCTCGCCGTCCTGTACTATGCAAACTTGCGTATCGCTTGGATTGACGTTTATCAAAATATCTTTCATTTGAGAATTTCCTCCACGTCCGTCATTTTACCGTCTTTCATCGCAAACTGCGCCGTACGAACGATATCGTTAATCTTTATTTTACAGCCGAACTTTTCGTTGATGTGCTCGACAAAGCTGTCCGCCCTTAGATTTTCGTTGCCGCAAGCGAGGCGCATATACAAAGTATTGCCGTCAACCCGCAAACCGAACACCAAGCGCGCAATATCTTTTTTGACTTTTTCGCCCTTCTTCACCGTATCTATGACATAGCTCTCCCGCCCGCATATATCCTCGATTTCTTTAGCAAGAGGTTCAGCGCCAGTGGCTACGTAATCGCTTGCTATGACAATGCCCGCAAGATTGGGATTTTTTTCGCAGCAAAAAGCCGCCGTAGCTCTCATACCATTGGGCATAGCGGCGTTGTATCTTTTTAATACGTCGTCTTTATCCCTGTCCGCGCAGTCTATCGCAAAATACTCCGCGGCAGATCTCACCCCAAGCGGAACGGGCGTTGAGGTATAGGTGAGCATATGCGGAACGTAGCCTTGAGAGTACTTCACGTCGATTTTTGCTCGCTTGAGTCCTCTTTGAAGCACTCGCAAGATATCCTTGTGCGAAACGTAACTTACGTCGCCCTCTTTTAGATGCTTTAACACTATCATATCTTGCACCTGCCCAACTTGTTTGCTCCGCAGCCGTTGCACTTTTTAAGGCAGTTTGGCGTGCATTGCGCGTTATACGCCTTGCGTCTTTCGCCGAGCAAGTATTTCTTGCTTACTCCGTTGTCTATAATATCCCAAGGAAGTTCCTCTTCCTCGTCGAAACCGTCAAGAAATTTTTGGTAATTTACTCCGCTTTGCTCAAACGCGGCTATCCATTTATCGTAATCGAAATTTTCGCTCCAACTGTCGAATACGCAGCCAAGTTCGTACGCTTTTACGATTGATTTAGCTATAGACTTATCGCCTCGCGCCAAGACCGCTTCTATCAACGAAGATTTGGCGTCGTGCCAAGAATACTTGACGTTTTTAATTCTCAATTTCTCGCGCATAAACTTTTGCTTGTCGTACATCTCGTCAATGCTTATTTGCCTCTCCCACTGAAAAGGCGTCAACGGCTTGGGAATAAAAATCGAAGTAGACACGGTTATATTCAAAAGTTTGGAAGAGCCTACCTCTTTATGCAACCGCTTGACGAGTTGGACTATATCCACTATGCCCTGCAAATCCTCTTCCGTTTCCGTCGGAAGTCCCATAATGAAATAGAGCTTTACGTTCTTAACTCCGTACTTGAGCGCTCCCGTAAGAGATGAAAGTATATCCGCGTCGCTTACGTTTTTATTAATAACGTCTCTAAGTCTTTGCGTGCCGGCTTCGGGCGCGAACGTCAGCGAAGCTCCCTGCATTTCTTCGTATATTTCCGCTTCGAAACTATCCAGCCTAAGCGAGGGAAGCGCGAGATTTACTTTGCGTTTATCCGCCTCGATTTTTATGCCGTCGACAAGCTCTTTAAGCTGAGGATAGTCGCTCGTGCTAAGACTGAGCAAACCCATCTCGTCGTAGCCTGTACAGTCCATAAGTTCGCAAGCCTGTCTTTGCAACGTGTCTACGTTTCGCTTTCTTATCGGTCTATAGTAAAAACCCGCTTGACAAAACCTGCAACCGTTGGCGCAGCCCCTAAATAGTTCTATCGAAGATCTATCGTGTACGATATCGCAGTTGGGAACTAAAATCTTTGTGGGATAATACGCGTTATCCAAGTCGGCAACGACTGCTCTTTTAGTTTTGTTGTGAATAGCGGGTACGTATACGCCGTCAAGCTTGCTTGCCTCGAGCAAAAACTGCTTTTTACTCATCTTCTTTTCCCTGCAAGCGATATGCAACTCAACGAGCTCGGCAAGGTTCTTCTCGCCCTCGCCTATAAGTACCGCGTCGAAAAAGTCGGCAAACGGCATAGGATTGACCACGCACGGACCTCCCGCGACAATCGGCGGAATATCCTCGCCCCTGTCCTTTGCAAAATACTCGACGCCCATTAAGTCGAGCATATAGACGATATTTGTAAACTGAAGTTCGAACTGTACTGAAAAGCCTACCAAGTCAAACTCTTTGACGTCTTTTTTCGTTTCCACCGAAAAGAGCGGTAAGCCGTTGGCTTTGAGCAGCGCCGCCATATCCAAGTCGGGCGCATACGACCTTTCGCACACCACGCCGTCGGTATCGTTGAGCATGTGATAAAGTATCCTCGTGCCGACGTTGCTCATACCTACTTCGTACTTATCGCAAAAACAAAGACATACCCGCTCTTTGCAAGGCTTGTCCATATTCGGCAAATTATACTCTCCGCCTACGTATCTCGCAGGTTTGGCTACCTGCAGTAAAATATCTTTCAGTTTATCAGGAATACTCACTCAAAACCCCTTTTCTACATCACCAACGCCGCCGCGCCCATAAAGCCCGCTTTGTTGCCAAGGCTCGCGCTTACGACGTCAACGTAAGGATAAAAACCGTTGTTGTCAATATACTCGTTGAGCTTTTTCTTTATCGGAAGCACCAAAGCCGCGCCCTCGTTTGAAATACCGCCGCCAAGAACGAAAGCTTGCGGGTGAAGTATATTCGTAAGACCTATGATTCCGTAAGTCACGTAGTCGACGTATTTTGCGATTACGCCTTTAGCTACCGCGTCGCCCTCTCTAGCGGCAGTAAACGCCGACTTGCCGCTTATTCCGTCTTTGCAAACCTGCGCAAGCAAACTGTCGGGATACTTTACGACCGCAGCTCTCGTTTGCTCTATAAGCGCCGCCGTAGATACGAAACTCTCCCAACAGCCCTTGTTGCCGCAAGCGCACTTCTCGCCGTCAACCTGTATTCCCATATGTCCGGCTTCCGCTCCCGCGCAGCCTAACCCCTCGAAGAGTTTGCCGTCGATAATTATACCTGAGCCTATGCCCGTACCAAGCGTAATAAACACGAGATTTTTGTAGTTCCTGCCGCTGCCGAACCTTTGCTCGCCCAAAGCGGCGCAGTTGGCGTCGTTGCAAACCTTGCAAACTTTACCCGTCAAATTCGTGACGTCGTTGGCAAGATCTACGCCCATCCAGTTGAGGTTGGAACAGGACATAACAAGTCCCGCTCTAGAGTTGACTATACCCGGCACGCCTATGCCTATGCCTATGAGTTCTTCAAAGTCAAAACCCGCCTCGTTGCAAAGCGACTTTACGTTTTCTATAAGCTCCAACAAGATAGCGTCGTAGCCGCGCTCTCTTTCGGTCTTATATTCCATAGACGATACAATCTTGCCGAAGTCGTCCACGATGCCCATCTTCACGTTCTTTCCGCCAATATCCACACCGGCATAATACATAAAACCACCTCTATACCAACGATGTATAGTTTAAGTATAACAAAAATGCCCTGCAAAAGCAAGGCATTTCTCGGCTAATTAATTTACGCTGCTCCTAAGCGCTTGCAAAACGCTTTCGCTCAATTCGTTTTCCAGGCAAAGCCGTCCAAACTGTTCTTCGCTGATTCTACATACGTCCTGACCGTTTTCGTCAACAAGAACGAAATCGGCGACACTGTCTTTCTTGATAAACTTTAACAGCTGGAAAAGTTTAATCTCTTGCGACACTCGCACGACTTTTTCGCATACTCCGTTTGCGTAATCTTTGACGAACGGACGGTTGCGGGCAACGTGGTAATACGTTTGTCCCCTTCCCGTAAAGATACCGCTTGAGAATAGGAACGCGCCGAATACCGCTATTGAAATATTCTTTGTAAAAAATACCGCCGCTGCGCCCGCTACAAACGTAAGCGCGCCCACGCAAACGGTTGCTATCCTCAAAACTCTTATCGCCCGAAGCTTATTCTTAAGCATACTTACGACTACCCTGCTTCCGTCCAGCGGAAAGAGCGGAAGAAGATTGATTACGCCTAGCGCTAAATTGGCAAGACAAAGACCTTGCGTATACGCGTATATATCGGGGAAAACCCACCAAAGCGCAACGAAGAAAGTCGCTACCGCAAGATTAAAAAAAGGCGCGGCTAAAGCGATGAGAATGTTGTCGGCGTCGTTGTAATCATCTCCGCAATCGACCACGCCGCCGTACGGCATAATCGTTATGACCCCGCTTTTGTAACCTCTAAGGTTTGCCATACGGTTGTGAGCCGCTTCGTGCGCGACGATACTAACGAGATAGCCGACCAACAGTTCAAACTGACCTACTACGATAAAATAACCGGCGAGCAAGTAAAACAGCGGATGAAGTCTTACTTTCAAAATTCTTTTATAAACCCAATTCTATAATTCTTGAAATCATAACGCCGCAACTAATACCCACACAAATCAGCGCTTGAACAATGAAGACATCCAAAGCGTTTATCTTCTTTTTCTTAGTCGTCGCTTTGCGCGTAACGTTTTGATTTGGAAAGTTCACGCTTTCCGTAATTTTGCAATTATCGTATTTCATATTCCACTCCTTGGATTTGATATTATATCTTATTTTCAAGTAGCGGCGAATATGACCAAATATAAAAAATATATTTCAGCCGACGATTTGCGGCGCGTTGATATTCGTAGCCTTTGCTGAGATATTTATTTGATAGTTGCCTTCGTCCAGCACGTCAATATTCACGCTAAGCTCGCCTATCAACGTCATATAATACCCAAGCAGCATTGCCACGTCGCCCTCTAGCGCCTTTGTCAACCCCTCGTACGCGACTATCTTATCTTGAAGAAGCACCCTTTTCAATCGCTTTGCCATCAACTTGCTTTCGTTCATAAAAACTCCTCTCAATATCTTGCGCCAATCAATCTTTTGAACTTGCCGACCAAACCTCTATGCCCTTTGGTAACGTCGTAAAGTTTGAACGTATTGTTTACTATATTCTCGGCGATCATATCTATAGCGTCGCGCGAAGAAGAAGAGTTCATACCGATTCTTCCCAGTTGCGAATAGATAGTAATAGCGTCGTCCTCAGGCACTACGCCGACAAGCGGACACCTAAGAATATTGGAAATTTCGCCGCCGTTCATCATCTTGCCCGTGACTACGAAATCGCCGCGCACGCGGTTGACGATAAGATTGATAGCGTTGAGTTTATAGCTTCTAAGTAGAGCCAACACCTTATCCCCGTCGCGTATAGCGGGAATATGCGGCGTAGTGACTAGCAACGCTTCGTCCGAGCAGCTGACCGCCCTGTGAAAACCCGCGTCGATACCCGCAGGGCAATCTATAAGAATGAAGTCGAACGTATCTTCGATTCTTCCGATAAGCTCCCTAAACGCCGCCGCCGAAAGCCTTTCGCTGCTGTACGCGTGCGCTGAAGGCAAAAGATAAAGACTGGTTCCGTCCTCTTGCAAAAGCGCCTGATTTATATGGCACTTGTTGTCAATAACGTCCGCCATATCGTAAACCACGCGGCTTTCCATACCCATAACGACGTCAAGATTATTTAGACCTACGTCGCCGTCTATCATAAGCACGTTTTTGCCCTTGCTCGCAAGACAAATTCCAAGGCTCGCCAAAACGCTGGTTTTACCTACTCCGCCCTTGCCGGAAGTCACTACGATTTTTCTCGCCATACTCTTCTCCTAATTGTAATCAGGATTATTATAAAATACGTCGAGGAGAGAAAAATAAGAGTTTTTGTACGTTCTTAGCGGATAAAGTAAAATTTGATTAGCCTCTCCGACTTTGCTTATTTCTTATACTGTCTTTGTTCCTTGAGATACTCGTTGTATCTGTCGATTTGGTCTTCTCTTAGGTCTATCATCTCTTTTGCCGTTGCAAACGCTTGCTCGTCGCTGACGATCAACTCCGTTTCTTTGACCTTCATCTTCGTGCCGTCGCTTCCCGCATTCTTCCTCAAGTCCTTAAAGTACTCGTCTTCCATTTTGAAGAGCGCCACCGTAGTGTCTTTCTTGACGGTAAGCTTTATAAGCGGATTGACCGAGGACTGTCCGAGCAAGACGTAATACGTAGACTTCTTCTCTTTACACTTCTCTTTTGAGAGAGCGTAATCGTGAAGTTTGTCAAAGAACTTCTTTTGCTCGCGGCTGAGTTTTGCGTACGCTTCGTCGATAGTAAGTCTTGGAGCTCTTGCCACCGCAGGAGCTTTCTTCTCCGCAGGGACTTTTACTATTTTCTCTACGGGTTTTTCGACAATCTTTTCTACAGGTACTTCTACCTTTACTTCTTTCTCTACAATCTTTTCCACAGGTACTTCTACCTTTACTTCTTTCTCTACAATCTTTTCCACAGGCTTTTCGACAATCTTCTCGACTATCTTTTCAACTGGTACTTCCACAATCTTTTCGATAGGTTTTTCAACTATCTTTTCTACAACCTTGTTGGAAGCTGCTTCCCTTTGCGCGTCACGCTCAAGCAGTCTTTCAATTAGCTTTTCTTGGTTACGCATAATACGTTCAAGCGCATCGCTGTTTGTATTTACAACCGTAGTAGGTTCTTGCTCTTTCTCGATAAGTTTGGCTATGAGTTTTTCTTGATTACTCATCATTCGCTCTATAGCCTCGTCGCTCTTTTGAGTAAGCTTGACCACTTCTTCATTGTAGCTCGCCTGTTGCGGAAGCAACGCTTGCACGCTCGGCATTAACGCAGCTACGGTTTCGGTTATGAGTCCCTTTATTTGCTCCGCGTCTATAGTTATATTAGTGCCGCCGTTGCCGCCGACTGAACTACCGTTTGCATTACCGCCCATCATACTCATTAGCATCATTCTCATTTGCTCGTTTTGGCGATTATCGCTTTCTTCCTTGCGCCTATAGTCGTAATCTCTTTGACTGCGCGCGTAGTCTTCTTTCGCGTCCTCCAATTCTTCCTCAGCTTTCTTGTATCCGCGTTTCTCTAATAGCATAAAGATAAATGACAGTACCGCCACGCCTACTAGCGTGAACGCTAAGATTGTCCATATCTTGTAATCCAATCCCCACAACGTTTCGCCCGCTACAAACAGCGCGTATACTCCGCTGTACTTCTTCTTTATCGTCTTCTTTATTTGCTTACGCTTGCTTGCGTACGATAATCCTTTACCCGTAAAGATTAGGATAAATAATATGGATACGCCGCCTACTATCGGTTGCCAGTAATCCTCTAAGAATTCCTTTATCTTCTCGGGGTCTATGCTCAAACCGCCGCCGTCCTTGTCTGTATCGTCGTTGTTCTTATCCCTATTCGCCGTCTCTTCCTCGTCGGGCGCGTAACCGTTCTCGTCCACTATCTTGTACGTGCAAGTTTGTCCCGAACGTATGAAATACTCTTCAGCCGCGCTTGCGCTCAGCGTTACCTTTACAGTGTACGTTCCCAGTTCCTTTTCCTTACGGTAGTTGTCGCTGAACTTCAACATCGAGCTTACCTCTTCAGTCACGTCCCTGCCGTTGCTGTCCTTGATCGTGAACGTCGGATAATGTACGCCTCCGTCATAGAGGAACTGCTTCTCTCCCCACTCTATCGTAAGTATTGTCATTCCCGAATGAGGGACTACGACGAAGTACCACTCCTTGCTATTCGCGTCAAGAACGTAGTTTTTAAACGTACCGTTGAAGCTTGCCACTATCTTATACGAACCTACTTCTCCTACTTCGCTTACGTCCATTAGGTTGCCCTCTTCATCATATAGCTTGTAGACAAAGTCGCTCTCGTAGTCGAAGCTATCTCCGCTTGCCAGTCCAAACAACCCGCTTATCTTTGGCGCAAAAGTACTCTCGCCGTCGTATATAAATTCCATTTCATCCCAAGATACTATCAGCTGAGCCGCCTCTATTTGCCACTTTATTTGCTGCGTGCCAAACGAACCGTCCTCCCAATTACAGTTGATCGTATCTTTCAATCTTATCGTTGCTACGTAACTTCCCGCGTCAGTTCCGCTTCCGCCGTTTACTATCTCCATCAGCAGCGGATTATACGATTCTCCCAAATACTCTTCTAGACTCTTCTCGCTTCCGTCGTAGTATATCGTACCCGACTTGTACGTAGGTACTGCAAGTATTGCTTTCTCTATAGTGAAATCGCATTCTTCGCCCTCTACGATACTGTAGTCGCTTCCCAACGATACTTTTACCGTATAATGCTCGTTGCCGCCTCTTACAGCTTTCGCGTCAACGTCGCCGCTATATTCTATCAAATTTGAGTTTATCAACACTTCAGCGCCAGTTTCCGCGTCGTATATCTTCGCCACAGTCGGATGTTGCTCGCTTCCGTTGTACGACAGCGTGGAAATCGTCCACTCTACTCTCACCTTTTGCGCCGATACTATCTTCAACGTCAAATCCGTCGGCTTTGCATATAAATCGCTTGACGCCGTAGTATACTTTACTTCAACCGAATAAGTTCCTACTGCTATAGGTTCGCTCACTATTTGCCCAGTCAAGATGTTGGTATATACGTACTCTACCGCTATTATTTGTCCGCCCGTTGCCGAATCCAACTGACTGTTGCTTATAGGCGGCAAAGCTTTGGACGTCCCGTCGTAATCAGCCGTGATGATTCCGTCTTTATCTCCAAAGCTGAATTTATCCGTCAATTCCGTTATGTCCTTCGGCTGTACCGGTATCTTCACTTCATTGCTCGTCACCGCGCCTGTACCAAATGCAACGCTTACCGTTAGAGGCATTCCGCCCTCGGTCACTTTTAGCATTTTGTACGTGCCGTCGCCGTAAGTGATACTATAACTTCCCCAATCAAGCGTAACTTCTTTTGTTACCGTCTTTCCGTCCTTCTCTCCCGAATACGTTGCCTTGACAATCAAATCGCCCTCTTTAATTGTACTCAACGCTTCAAACGTCGCCGTCGGACTTATCTCCAACTTTACTTCGTCAAGCTTATTTGCTCTTAAAAACGTTGCTGTCAACGTCACGTTGCCCGTTACTCTATCTTGCGGTATAGTGTTTCCCTTGTCGTCCAACTCCGAGTTAAATCTCCAAGCTCTCTCTACTCCGTCGCTGTCCTCAAAGTACCATCCCACAAACAAGAGATCTTGATACGTCGGGTCGTTCGGCTTTACCACGTACTTTCCGTAACCGTACGTCGCGTCCGCCGGCGCTGCTCCTTCCCACTCGTATTCACTCTCAAACTTAACCGTATACGTCGCTTCGCTGAAAAATACGGATATAGTCTTTTCCTCTACTAATTTATAGTATCTATCGCCCGCGTCGTACAACGCCGCTCCGCTTGAGTCGGGTACCAACGGCGCGCCCGTATACGCAGAATTGGCTTCCATCTCGTCCGCATTTGCCAAGTACGGCAACATACCTCTCTCCGCTATTGACTTATACGCGCTATTGTTTGCCAACGCGTCTAAAAATACCGTGTTGAATAGATATATAATCTCGTTAGTCCCATAGTTTTGTTCGTACACAACGTCTACTTTCAGCGTTTGCCCAGTCAACTGCTCCATCTTGAATACGAGCTTTAACTTCTCCGAGTCAAACGTCACGTCTATACTGTAACTGTTTTCATAATTTGCCGTATCGCTCGGCACTACTGTCATCGTTTCCTCGTTCTTTCCTTCTCCTACTGTTCCAAACGGGTCTTCCCATCCGCTCTCGGCTATGGATACTTCTACTCCCGCGCTGTTTTGCACTTTCAACGTATACTTCAAATCAGCTAACGCCTTGCCGCAATACGCTATGCTTCCGTCGTCCAAGCTAAAGCTCTTTAAGCTCAGTACGCCTTTGTTTATGGTTATAGTTTCGCTCCCGTCGTGGCTGTCGTAATACATCCATAGCGGTTCGTTGGAATCTTGCAGTCTATAGTCGTACGTATACGTTCCGCTGTCCGCTACCGTCTTTACACTCAACTGACCAGTTGTGTTCGAGTTCTTGTCCTTCCCGCCCTGTTCCCAATAGTACGTCACTTTCGGTGAAGTCATAGCTCCGCCATTGTCTTTCGCTTCGCCTATTAGCGTGATAGAACTCTTCGTATCGTACGTAATAGTATCTACGTTGTCTTTCAGCGATAGACTTGAAGTAACGTTGTTGGCGGCAATATAGTCGTCAGGCAAGCCCCATACCGCGAATAGAGTTACTTCGCCGTAAAAACCGTCCGGCAAGACAGTAAACGGCTCGCTATCTCCGTCTTTATCGTCCGTCCATCCTAAAAATACGTGGTTTGCTGCAAGCTTTGTCGCTATATATTCGTCAGTTGGTACGTATAAGGTGTCGCCAACTACAAAGCCGTCGCCGTCCGTCTTGCCGTCTTTCAATGGTATAGCTACTTCCGTTGCTCCGCCGCCTTCCAAGTTGCGATACGATACGAAAGCCAAAAGATAGTTGCGGACGGGCGATTCGTCAGGTGTATATGAGCCGCCTATCTTACTTGTATCCCAAATTTGCGAATAGTTATTACCAAAGAATGCTTTTGCGTTTGATAGCAATTCATCAGACGTTCTTAGAATTGTGTAACCCGTTAGATTATTGGCTGAATCAGTAAAATAAGTTGCGTACGACATTCCCGATGGCTCAAAGTTATTTATATTGCTTATAGAACTGTTATTTACCGTAAAGGTATTAGACGCACCGGCGGAAACCGGCATAAGCTTTTCCGTTCCCGTCGCTCCGCACGTTCCTCCTGTATAACTGTTTTTAAGCGACGCAATTTTGGTTGCCGTAGAATATAATCCCATCAACGAACCGTTGCTCAAATTAAGTGTTGAAGTAGCCTTAACATTACCAACAACATTTTCCATATAGCACGTAACACCCTCAACGCAACCGCACGCCACGCTACTCGTTATCTTTATTGCCGCAAGAACAGTTGACGTCAAGTTAGCAGCGCAATCATAAACGTACACAGTTCCGCCACCACAAGTATCTCCAATTATTCCGCCTTGTACTGCTCCATATGCTGTATTACTTCGAACAGTTATATCCACATCCGATGAACAGCGATATACGTATATTGTCGTACTTGCATTACTAGCGCAAGAGCCTACCACTCCGGACATTCCAAACCAAATGCCATAAGTACGCGTTGATGCAATTATTCCTGAAGTATGACAATTCAGTACGTAATCGTTCCCATAAGAACGACCTATTAAACCACCCGTATCCGAATGACCTCTACTTGTAATAAAATTTGAATTTACAGGCATTTCCTCATAATCAAAGTTTTCGACTATCAAATCAGTTATCGTTGCGCCAGTAGTTTTACAAAATACGCCGTAACCATAAGGACATGTTGTGGATCCGCTCGTAGGAATTTGAGCATAAGAAGACGTAGAGCTGTTCCAATAGACCCAACCGGCAGTGCCGCTTACTGATATATTTTGCAATTTATGCCCCAATCCAAAGAATGTTCCATTGAAAAATCTTACGGGGTGAAAAGTTCTATTAGAAAAGTCTAAATCGTTTGTAAGAACAAAATATTTTCCGCTTCCGTAATTTGCTATACTTCCGTCGTCTAGATTTTTTGCAAATCTATCCCAATCGTCCTCGTTTGCAATTACGTACGGATTTTCTATACTTCCCCTAGCTTGCGTTTTTTTGACTTTTTGTATAGTCAAATCGGACTCTATATTTGCTGCTCTAAAATCATCAACTTTAGTCTTGTCCGTATATATATAAGAAGCGCCGTCGGCAAATTCTCCTAATCCGTCGCTAGTATTAGTGGTAATATTGTAAGCCGTATTTGTTACGCCTATTTCCTCTTTTGCTGAATATAGTGTAAAGTCAAAAGGAACGCAGGATAACACTGCGACTAATATAAACACCGCTACTATTATAATCAAAGTAAGATTGGCTACCTTTTTGCCCCTATTTTCCATAGTATTCTACTCCCTGCTCAACTGCTTTTTGAGCTGCAAATAAGCCGTTTTTTGGCTCAGTCAGTAAATGTGTACTTTTACTGACTATGAAATATTGCATAAAAAATGTGTTGGGAGTATAATAAAATCACTAAAATATCGTCATTTTATGACAAAAAATTTTGGTCAGTAAAAGTACACATTTTTTGGAAGTTTGTAACTTTTTTATAAAAATAGAATAATTTTGGCTATATTGAGAAGCAAATTGCAATACGTTATATTGAAAAGAGGAACGAAAAAGCGTTCCTCTTAGTTTGATTTTTATTGTGATTTCTAGACCGTTAAGCGAAGTTTTGACTTCGCCTTGTTGATTACTTATAATTGACCAAATTCAACAACTTAGAGAAATCGACGTTGTTCTCTAGGAAGTACATTCCTCCCCTTGACACTACCGAAGTAGCGTCGTCGATTCTTGCGACTTTCATTTTCATAAACTTAGAAATGTACTCGGCAAGACCCGTAAGATTGCTTCCGCCGCCGCAAAGTACCAAACCTTCGTGTACTATATCGTCGGCAAGCGTATCGGGTATCTCGAAAGACATATTGTATATGATTTCTAGCAAATCTATAATAATAGGTTGGATTATCGCGCGAATTTCCTTGGAATTTATGATTTCGCTCTCTACTCGCTGACTGCCCACTTTATGCACGTTCACGCGCATAGACATATTGTTGTTTTCGTAAAGACTGCCAAGCTCTTTTTTTATCTTTTCGGCAAGCGAGAAAGATATAGTACTGCTCATACTCATCACCATATAATCGGCAATGGCTTTTGTAATCTTATCTCCGCCTATATCCACCGAACAACCCGATACGATACCGTCTCTTCCGACGATAGCGATTTCCGTCTTAGAACTTCCTATATCAACGATAAAGTGTCCTTTTCCAAAACCTAAGGCTGCGGCTACGGACAGCGGCGATTCTATCATCGTTACGTCGCGTGCTCCCGCTTTGAAGAATACTTTTTCCACGTCCTTTTTCTCAGCGTAACTCATACCCATTCCCACGCTGACGAGAGCCTTAACTCTCGGCTTTATGATAGCGTTGCCGGGCATACATCTCGAAATATAGTCCTTGAGCATACATATAGCGGCGCGTTCGTTGGTAATAACTCCTTTATCCACGGTGTTGACCACTTGATAGCCTTGGACGGGTTTTTGAACGTACTTCTCTACGCCCTTGCCGCTCTCTATCAAAGTCATACCGTTGTTTTTGGTGACAACGACTACTCTAGACTCGTCGTTGACGATAAGTCCGCTTCCCACTTTATGGATTGAAGTTTTGGCGCTGCCCAAATCTATTGATAACTCTATAGGTTTCATACTCGCTCCGTTTAAATAAACAGTTTATATTGATTACGTCTATTATTATAGTAATATAGTATGTATATAATATTATAATAATTATTTACAGTATTTTTAGTTCTTTGGGATTTAGGACGATTTCAACGGGTCAAAGAGAATTCGTCAAATCCCTAAGTTTTTCTTTCAGTTTCTCCATCGGCAGTCCTACGATATTGGAATAGCTTCCCTCATAGCTTTCTACAACCGCGCTGTCTTGTATTCCGTACGCGCCCGCTTTATCCATAGGACTTCCGCTCGCAATATAAGCGAGTTTTTCCTCCTCGCTCAACGCTTTGAACTTGACTGACGATTTATCGTAAAAAGTCGTCGTCTTACCCTTGTAATATATTGCCACGCCCGTATACACGAAATGGACGTCGCCGCTAAGCTCGTCCAAAAAGTTCTTTGCTTGAGCCTCGTCCTTAGGCTTGCCGTAGACCCTGCCATTCTTATATACTATCGTATCGGCGGAGATTATCAAGCAGTCGGCATAAGACTTTCCAAGACTTCCCAACTTGATTTTCGCCAAGTCTTGCGCTATAAAACGCGGACGGCTGTAATTTGACTTTTCATCCACGTTTTGCGGCAACACCTCAAATTCGTCGAAAATCTCGCTCAAAAGTTCTTTCCGACGCGGCGAAGCGGAAGCTAAAATAACTTTCATAGTCTATTATATCGCAATTTACAGTATTTGCAAATTCTTCTTATACGCTCTTCTAAAGTCTTGCACTGCCGTCATAGCGTCTTTGATTTCCAACGAGCAGTCCTGCCCCTCGCTTTCCGTCTTCATAATAACGCTGTCGCCAAGCACGTCGCAATCGATGCTCTTTATTACGCTTGACATACTTCTATCGAAACTCTCGGCAATACGGATAATTACTCCAAGCTTCAAGATAGCGTCAAAGTCCTCTTCAGTCAAGAGGTCCTTGTATCTCATAAACTCAACGGTATTCAAATCGCCCTTTCTATGCATAGACGCTACGAACGCCGCCATAATCAAATCGTTGTGCGAAATGCCGTAGAGATTGGAGTTGAGAATTACGTAACTCGAATGTTTGTGATGATCGTAGTACTTTATTCTGTTTCCAGTGTCGTGCAACATTGCCGCCGTACGCAAAACTTTTACGTAAGACCTCGGAAGTTTGTGCAAAACTTTCAACTGTTTGAAAAGCTGAATAGACAAATTATACACTTGCTCGGCGTGCGGAATGTTTTCTCCGAAGAAGTTGAGCAAGGAATAAATACTGTGACCGAGCACGTCGGAAATAGGTTTTTCGTTGGTCGAAGGAACGGCGTATCTAAACATTGCTCCCTCGCGAAGTCCGCTGCCCGAAATTACTATCTCGTCTACGCCCACCGCGTTGATAAGCGCGTTGATAGCCGAAAGCGCAGCTGGGAATATATCCGCCCGTACGCTAGATAATCCCTTTATCTTCATAGTTTTGTCAAGCTCTAACGAACGGATATTTCCGTATATGCTAGAAAATTCGCTCTTGCTTACGACGTAGTTATGCGCCATAGAAAGCGGGTATTTTTTCAGCATCCTGCTGATCTTGCCGATATTTCTAAACGAACCGCCTACGCCTATGAGTTTGGTATCAGGCAAAATATCCTTTAGCCACTCCAGCTTGTCCAACTCGTCGGATACGTACTTTTCAATCATTTGAGCTTTTTCAACGGGAGAGATACCCTCTTGCTTTACCATATCGGTAAGCACTATCGAACCAAACGGCAACGTAACCGTGTTGAGGATACACTTACGGTTGTAGTAAATAAGCTGCGTGCTTCCGCCGCCGATATCCATTATGATGCCTCTAGGGATATCCATTGAGTTGATTACGCCTTGATAGACGAGTTGAGCCTCTTCGTCGCTGTTGAGTACCTTAAGTTCGATACCGGTAGCCGCGTGCACTTCGTCAAGAAAACTCCTTTGGTTTTTAGCTCTTCTTACCGCTGCGGTAGCGTAAGCGTAAATATGCGACACGTCGTTGGCGTCGCAAAGCCTCCTAAACATTTTCAAAGTCTTGACCGTTTGAGCGATTCGACTTTGTTGAAGAAAACCGTCTACTTCCATATCTTGCGCAAGCCTGACGGTTTCTTTAATATCGTCAACGACTTGAAAATAACCGCCCTTGAGTATGTCGACAAGCACTAGACGAGTCGAGTTGGAACCCAAGTCGATTATCGCAATTTTATCCATATCTTTTTCCATATACACTTCCTTAAAATATTAAAAATTGTTCTCCGCTGACATTATATCACACAAAACGCCCTTTTACAATACCCCTTTTTAAAAAACTTGCGATTTGTCCGCCCGCTTGCCCCAACTTTTTCAACGATTTTTTGAATACCTGAACGTTTCTTACGTTTCAAATCAAAAAAATATGCGCCGAATTTTCGGCGCGTCATACTCTCAATCTTTTAAAAATTCGCCTTTTAATTTCTCGGCGCAAGCAGTAAGATAACCCTTTATCTCGTCCATAGCCGCGTGATATTTGTCCTGATCTTTTATCAATACCGGGTCGGGTATAGGCTTGTACTCGCCAGTTGCTACCTTGGATAAGAGTACGAACTTCTTTCTATACCTAATCGGCAAAAAGAACGCGTTGGATCTCGTCATTCCGATAATAACGTCGGCTTCCTTGAAGTATTTTCTTCCCTTGCCCCACTTAAACGTAGGCTTGTGCGCAAGAATATATTCCTCGTCGAACCCTTCTCTTAAGAGCGCAAGTCTTGCCTTGGAATTAATAACGCGCGATTTGTTGAAAACTGCGGAACTTCTTACCCACTCGACTTTTTCTTTGAGTACGCTATCGTCCTCGACTATTCGTCTGAACACGTACTCGCAGTATGGCGAACGGCATATATTGGACATACAAATAAACAGTATTTTCATCGTAGTATTATGATATCACATAATCAGCGGCTTTGCAAGAGGGCAAATCCGTCATTCTAAGCAAGCGTAACAAAGTCGAAGAATCTTCTACTTAAATTACCGCTAGCGGGACTGCATTTTTCACGCAATAGGCTGAAAATCGCCCAACTCTCCTATTATTTCGTCAAAGAACTTGTCTATAATTTCCTTATCGTTTTGCGAACACTTTTGCGCGATACAAAGCGTAGTTTCGCCGCGATAGGTAGTAGCAGTAAGCTGAATATACGGCTTCTTCTTGGTCGCGCCGGTCATAAACGTATCGTAGCAGTCCACGCCGTACAGCGCAACCGCGTCCTCGGGTATAACGCCGATGTTGGACATACCTATAAGCGGATTTTCGTATCCGATTTTTATTGCGAACTCGGCTAACGAATATGGGAATACTTTGAACGCTAAAGCCATAAGCGGCAGTCCGTAAAGTCCGCAAAACTTATCGTCTTTCGCCTCTTTCGTCTTAGCCGCGACGCTCGCAAGCGTGTCCTCGAAAGTCCCTTCGATTTTGTCTAAAACGCAAGGCATAAACCCGGTAAGATTGGTCAAATCCTCGCTCTCGCCCGACTTGATATGGTCGCGAAGATTTTTCATACAAGTCACGGCTATCCTAGGGTCGTCGGACTTTTCGATATATCTTGAGATTGCTCTCGCATAAGCGGTCACAAGCACGTCGTTGAGCGTGGCGTCCAACTGCTTGCCTCTTTCCTTGAGCTTTGCGACGTATTCTTTCTTGAGCTTCTTGCAGGTAAAAAACACCTTGCAATCCTCGTCGTCGGTGAACGCGAACTTGTTTTTCACGCCCGTCCTAGACACGTTTTTCATCAGCTCTTTCGCCGCCTTAGCATCTTCTTCGGACATATCTTTGTATAGTTGCCCCGCGCCCCTATCTCCGCTTTTTAAAACGAGTGAAGAAAGCTCGCCGCCTTGCATAATTATATTATATCCCTCGGCTATCTTGCTGACGAAGTATTTGAAGTCCGCGCCGTCCATACACATGTGATTTACTATCAAAGAAATCGCGCTCTTGCCGCCGCAGTAATGAACTGTCAGTCTATACTGAAACTTTGCCGACCAATCTATCTCTTCCGAAAGCGACGCGAAAACGCTCTTTTCAAGGTCGTCGCAGTAGACGACTCCGACGGTTTCTTCCTCGCAGTAGTCCTCGTTTACCGACCAATGCGGCTTTATAGAACTCGGCTTAAAAGTCGAACGCAGCACAGGATAATGTTCCAAAATATAATGCATAGATTTGCGTAGCGCTTTTACGTCCACCTCTCCGTCATAATAGCTGGCGCAGTGTATCATTCTATCGTAATAATTTCTAAAAATGTATTGGACTTGGTCCCATATTTCAGCTTTTAAATGCATAATAATCTCCTTTGTCGTAATACAATCAGTTTGACTTGCTCACAACTCTCCTACTTGCAGTATTTCAATGTTCATTCTTCCCGTTTTTCATATAATTAAAAAACCGCTTTGGAAAAAGCGGCTTGGATTTAGTTTTTCGGCTCGTAGCCTCTCGGTATGATAAATCTCAACGCCTTTTCAAGCACGTTGACCTCAAACCTTTCTCCGTCCACGACTTCGCCGTCCAAAGATATGGCAAAATTCTTTTGCCCGCCTATTATCTCTACTTTTTTGCAACGCCTGTATTCGATATACTTTTGCAATTTTTCATTGTTGAGATGTTCGCCCGATTTGTATACTTTGATAAATTTGATAAACTTGAAAATTGATACGGGACGAATTAAGCATACTTCCATAAGTCCGTCGTCGTTGATAGATTTTGGAGAACTCTTGTACGAGCCGCCCACATACTTGCCGTTGGCAACGGTACAAAGCAAAATCTTGTCTTTATTGAGTTCTTCGCCGTCGCCAATAACCTTACATTTAGTTTTGAGCGCGGTGAAAAGCGCAGCGAGCACTCCCGTATTGTAAGCGTTGCGACCGCCTATAATCTTCTTGTGACGTACGGCGTTCATAGTCTTAGCTACCGCGCTGTCCAAGCCGAAATGACACGCGTTGATAGCGTACTTATCGCCAGTTTGAATTACGTCGATTTTGGTTTCGCTGCCGTAAATAAGATTGTCTAAATCGAGAAAAAGTTCCTTGCCGCCGTAGTACTTGACGTAGTCGTTGCCGCTGCCGCTCGGGTAGACCGCTAAAATTGCGTTCTTATGCCCCACGCAGCCGCTTGCGACCTCGTTGAGAGTTCCGTCGCCGCCGCAAGAGTAAAAAGTCACGTCTTCGTCGCTTTCTTCGCATTTGCTCGCAACGAATTTCGTCGCGTCGCCTTTGGACTTCGTGACGTATATTTCATATTGAAAATCTTGTTTGCTCTCAAGAATTTCTTTGATTGCCGGCAAGGCGTTTGTCTTGCCGGCGTGCGGATTAACGATAAAAATATTTTTCATAGTCGATTTACCTAGATTGCGTAAAGCGCTTTTCTATTATATATGCAATCTTCGCAAAAGTCAACTACTTTTACTTTGCCGTTATCTTCCTCTTTCGGCTTTCTCGGCGTCGATAGCAAGTACTACCATCAATACCATAAGCGCGTTGTCAGGGTTGACGATATCCATAAAGTACGTATCTACCAAGCTGAATACTTTCTTGGTGAGCGTAGCGACGAGTTCGCCGTTTGCGTCTACGATTTGATAGTTCCAAGTCCATATATCGCCGTTTATGCTCCAACCGTTGCAATCTACTGCAAACTTAGGCTTGAAAAAGCTGAATTTTCTCTTAACTTTACCTATCTCTTCATCGCCCATAAAAAGTCTAAAAGTAGGAAGAAAGTCAAAAACTTTTGACTTCAGAGTAGCTACTTTTTGACCGCTTGCGTCCGAGATTTCAAATCTCTTAGGTATGGAAACTCTACCTTTTATCGTATAGACGACTTGATCTTGCTCATCGAAGATTTGATATTTTCCCGCTAGAGAAAACATTTTTTGTTTGAATTTGAGTATCATTTTTCTTACCACCTTTTATTTTATTTTTTTTTGCGTTTTACCGCAAAACTTTATTATCTTTTTATATTTAATTTGGACTTAGTATATCCGTCAATATCTACGGATACGCTTCCAAGCTCCACGTTTCTATTCTCGCCGTGATAGTCCGTTCCGCCCGTACCGATAAGTTTATACCGCCTCGTCAAACTCTTGAGTTCGTCGACCGTTTTTGAATCGTGCGTGGGATAAAAGACTTCTATTCCCTCCAGTCCGTAAGGCTTCAACCCCTCGATAAGCGGTCGCAGCGAGTTGCGCTGTAAAAACCTTAGCGGGTGCGCGATCACCGCAAATCCGCGGGCTTGCTTTATGAGCTCAACGCCTTTAAGCGGCGTAATACGTTTGGACGGTATATACGCCTTGCCTTTCGAACCTAGATACTTATCGAAAGCGTCGGGTATGGAAGATACGAAGCCTTGCTCAACCAACATCTTTGCGATATGAAGCCTGCCCACGCTTGAGCTGTCGATTGGGAAAGTACTTCTATCCATCTTTATTCCCATATCGTAAAGCCTGTCCAAAATAGCCAAAGCGCGTTGCTTTCTCATCTTGGCAAACTCGTCCAGCTTTTCGTTGAGCTGAGAGTCGTCATTATCAAAGCCGTAGCCGAGTATATGCACTTCTGACGTCGCGTAAGTCGAAAGCTCTACTCCGTTGATATAGTCTATACCCAAGCCTTGGGCGTAATCTTTTGCTTGCTCTATTGCGCCAATGCAATCGTGGTCGGTTATGGATATACAATCCAATCCCAAGACTTTCGCCTTGTCGACGATTTCTTTAGGGGAAAGCGTGCCGTCGCTGAGCGAGCTGTGTATATGTAAGTCAACTCTCATTCCCTATCGTCCTCCGTGGCGTCGGCGCTTGCGATATACGTAATTTCCTCTTGCGAGTCGGGCAAATAGCCGCTCACTTTGGAAAGCCTGTCGTCGATGAGCCGATTGCGTTTTTCCACTTCCTCAATGGTAGTGACGACTGTCGTAGCGTTCTTCTTTACCTTGCAAATCAAATCGGTATAAGTCTTGAAATCTTTCTTAAACTGCTTGATTGCGTCGACTATCATACCGCTGTTCTTTTGTATCCTGAGCGTGGTAAAGCCCACTTGCAAGCTGTTGAGAAGCGCGGCTATCGTAGTCGGCCCGCAAACCGTCACGCCATACTCGTTTTGAAGTTGGTTGGTCAACGCAACGTCCTTTGCTATCTCGGCGTACAGTCCTTCAGTCGGCACGTACATAACCGCAAACTTAGTAGTCTTAGGTTCTTTTATGTACTTATTCTTAATGCTTCTAGCTTCTCTCTTGACTTCGTCGATTAGCGCTTTTTTAGCGACTTCTATCTTTTCGCTATCGCCCTCTTCGCTTGCTTCTACGAGCCTTACGTATTTATCGAGCGGGAATTTGGAATCTATAGGCAAATAGACTTTCTTTTCGTTGTTCGCGCCTTGACCGGGCATAACGATAACGAAGTCTACCGCCTCTTGCGAATTTTTATTCAAGCGGAACTGCTTTTCGTACTGCTCGGGCGAAAGTATTTGATCAAGCAAGCTTTCGAGCGAAACTTCTCCCCAACCGCCTCTCGTCTTGACGTTGGCGAACATCTTGTTGAGGTTGGTGACTTTCGTGGAAAGGTTTTGCATCTCTCCGAAGCCTTTTTGCACGCTGTCCAACCTGTCGTTGACCATTTCAAACGCGCTTTGAATACGCTTGTCCAACGTGCTCGAGAGTTTCTCATCGACGGTTTCGCGCATCTTTTCAAGCTGCTTTTCGTTGTCCTGCTTTACGCTTTCAAGCTGAACTTTGTTGTCCTCGCGCATTTCCTTGAGCGAGCTCTTAACTCCGTCGGTCATTCTATCCAATGACTTTTCTACGTCCTCTTTGAGATTGGATAGTATATACTTGATATCCCCGTTCATTTTCTCAAGCGTCTTTTCAAGTTTGTTTTGCTGACTTTCCAACGCGGTATTCGTGCTCGCGCTCATTTGCAAAACCGCAAGTCGCATTTCCTCTCTAATCTCGGCGAGCTGCTCTTTGGTAGCGTTGAGATTTTCATACAAAGTATCTTTGAAAGATTTCAAATTCTCGTACAGCACTTGTATCATAGTGGAGTTGGACGAGTTGAAAGCGTTCATAATACTGTCTTTTTCTTTCGTCGTATGTTCGTTTACGATATTCTTGACCTCGTTGAGGTTGTCGTTGAAGTTGTCGATTTCGTTGAGTACGCTGCTGCCGTCTTTGTTGGCGTCGCCGCCTTGCGAAGAAATGCCGACGGAGTTTTTTACTTTGCGCAAAACGATAACCACCGCCGCCGAAAACGCGATACAAATCAGCGACGCGACTATTGATATTATCGTTAAAGTTTTATCCATTGTGTTCCTTTTTCTCCTTGTTGCATTTCAACCGCTTTGCTATTGCGAGCAAACTCTCTTTGTCATTCGCAACCGCTCCGCGCAAAGACATATCCCATAACTCTTCAAGTATATCCCCTATCTCCTTGCCTTTGCAACCGATAGAAAGCAAATCTTTTCCGTTTATTGCAAGTTGCGCTATAGAAAACGCTACTTTTTGCTCTTGCATCTTATTATAAACGTTTCTCATCTTTTCCGCAACTGCGGAATACTCGACCTTACCCGTGCCTTTGCTGTCCGCTTCAAAAAGCGCCAGCATATCGTCAAGTATATCCAAATTCCTTGCGATAAACCTTCTATACTTGACCTCTCTTGCGTTGACGGAAAACATGTGTCCGCCGACCAACCTTACCGTAGTGTCTATTACCTTATTCGGATACTTGAGCCTAGTCAGTACTTCTTTGGTTATTTCCGCTCCGACGACGTCGTGAAGATAAGTATTGCCGCTTTTTCTCTTGCAAACGCCTTTGGCTACGTCGTGAAAAAGTCCTGCCAATCTCACGCCGGCGGGACAGTGTTCGACGACCCTGAAAGTATGCTCGAGAACGTCGTATTTATGGTACTCGGGTTTTTGCTCGACTTTGTCGTTGTCCGCAACCTCGGGTAAGATAACCGCCAAAGCTCCTATCTCTTTCATAAGTTTGAGCGCGCGATAGCAGTTGTCGCCGGCGAGAAGTTTGTCAAGTTCTTCCCTAACACGCTCTACGGATATATCTACAAGTCCGCCGACTAGCTCTTTAGCGGCAGCCAAAGTCTTATCTTCTACCCCAAAGCCGAGCGTAGATACGAACCTCAAAAGCCGCATTATTCTAAGTCCGTCCTGTCCCAAAGTTGTTTCAGGCGAAACGACGGTAGACAGTATTTTATTGTCAATATCTTCCCTGCCGCCGAGCGGGTCTACGATCTTATCTTCCAAAATATCGTAATATACCGCGTTGCACTTGAAATCTCTTCGGCGCGCGTCTTGATTAACGTCGTCCGTAAAAGTTACGCTCGTCGGCGTGTGTATACCGCTGCCCTTGGGATAGCTGTCCGTCCTGAACGTCGTGTATTCGTACGCGTATTTTCCCTTGATAATCATAGTACCGAGTCTAGGCGAAGCTTCGAATACTTTAAATTGGCTATCCTTTAGAAGCTCTACTAGCTGCTCGGGCAAAAGCGCGCCCGCGAGGTCTACGTCGTAAAAGTCCTTTCCTCTCAAAGCGTCGCGCACGCAACCGCCGACAGCGTACAGCTTACTCTCTTTAGGGAAATATTCGCTTAGTCTTTTCAGCTCTTGAGTTTGCTCTCCCAGCAACACGATTTACACCTCTTCCGCAGTCTTGTTTATTATCGTTATATAAGCCTTGTTTTGCGTACTCTCTTCTACTTTCACGCAGTCGGCAATCTCATACTCAGGCAAAAGATATACTACGCTTCCTTTTGCTATCACAATCACGCTGTCGCGCAATCTTTTAGGCGCTTTTATATCGGTGAGAAAGTCGCCCAAACTTTTATTGCCGCCCTTAAAGCGTTTGAATGAATCGCCCGTACGCCTGTTGCGAATCTCGCAGCCTTTGAGCTTGTCCAAGTCGCACACAAGCCCGTCTTTGCGCGTAGGCGAAAGCAACAAAATCTTATCGCCCAAATCGTACTCGCCGTAGCCGTCTATCTTTCCGCTATATTCGCATTTGCTTTCCAACGCTAGAGCTACGCAATCGGACTGTCTATGCGCCTTTAAACCAAACGGCAAATCCACGCTCGCCCCGTTGCGACCGTCCTTGAGCGCAACGACAGCTTTGATATGCTTGTCCGTCAAGTCCACTCGAGTGGTTACGCAGTCAACGGCGTTGACGACGGTTTGCGAAGCGATAGCCTTATCCTTTTCAAGCACGCTCAAAGGTATATACGCGACCTTATCTTTTACGCTGAATTCTTTGCTCAATCCGTCGATATACTCAAACAGCTCTTGCGCCCTTTTGGCAAGTCTTAATATATTGTTTTCCGCTCCGCCGTAAGCGGCTTTTATAAGCGGCATTATCTCCCGTCTTAACTTGTTGCGGGTATAGTCTAGACTTTCGTTGGAACTGTCTTGTACGAACGGCACAGCGTTGACTTTTATATATTCGTCGATACTTTGCCTCGAACATTCAAGCATAGGTCTTAGCTGCGTTCCGTCGTCGACGCTCATCCCGCACAAACCTTTTAAGCCGCTGCCTCTAAAGATATGCATAAGCACGCTCTCAACGTTGTCCGCCAAATGGTGCGCGGTAACAACTCTTTGAGCCTTGCCTGACGCTACTAATTGCCTGAAGATTTCTCTCCGCCTTATTCTTGCGCCTTGCTCTATAGTATAGCCGCCCGCCGAGCAAAAAGCCGCGACGTCCTCTTCAAAAACTAAGCACTCTATTTGGTTTTGCTTGCAAAAGTCGGTTACGAAATCCCTGTCGCGTTTTCCCTCTTCTCCGCGCAAATTGTGATGTACGGTCACTACGAAAAAACTCTCTCGCTTTCTACTTTGCAAAAGCGTATGCAGCAAAGCCATAGAATCTTTGCCGCCGCTGACCGCCAAAGCCAGCCTATCGAATTTTTCTAAGTATCCGTAATCAAAACCTTCCAACATATCTTAATTATAAAATAAACGTTAAAATAAATCAATTCTTTTTTAATATTACGATAAAACCTAATAGACCAGTTTTTGGCAATTATTTACGTATTTGTTTTTTGCTTATCAGTGCGTTTGTCCTATCGTCATATTCTTATACGCAACTATCTATCATAGAATAATATTGAATTTCAGCAAACAAAAAACTTTATTGGGTAAAAAGCAAATGGATTATTTGGCAATTACAATTATTACGCTGACGTCGGGCGTAGTAGGCACAGGACTTGGCGGCTTGTTGGGCGGAGCGTTCAAACGTGATTCCGATAAGATTATAAGCATATTGCTCGCCTTTGCGGCAGGAGTAATGCTGTCAATCGTTTGCTTTGACTTGATGAGCGCCCCCATTTCCAAAATGCGGCAAGGACTGCTTCCCTCTTTTACTCCTATTATCGTAGCGATAGCGGTAATAATCGGTTACTGCCTAGTATATTTTCTCAACCGCTTTATCGACGGACGGGCGGCGTTGAGCAAAAAGGCTTCGTCAAAAAGTTCTCTCTTCGTGGCGGGCATAACGTTGATTGTCGCCATTGCGGTACACAACCTGCCCGAAGGTATGGTAATAGGAGCTTCATACGCCAACCAACCTAATATGCTCGCCAACCTCTTCAAAAGCAGCGGCTTTATAATGGCTATCGTCATAGGTATGCACAATATCCCCGAAGGTATGGCGATTTGCGTTCCGCTTCTTACCGGCGGTATGAAAAAAACTAAAGCCGTACTGCTCACCGCGCTTAGCGGACTTCCGACGGTGTTCGGCGCGCTGCTCGGCTACTCTCTCGGCGGTATCAACGACGTAGCTTTAATACTTTCATTAGGTTTTGCAAGCGGAGCTATGCTCTACGTAGCTCTCGGCGAACTAATTCCCCAAGCAATAACGCTATGGAAAAGCAAACTCACTTCCTTTTCCCTCTTCACAGGTCTTTTAGTCGGGTTTCTATTGGTAATGGTGTGATTTACATCAATGTTTTCGCTCAAGGCGACGATTGAAAATTCTCCGTCATATCATTACTTTAATATATTACTTAGTCGGCTTGAGCGGTTAAGTGGGATTTGCTAAAATAACCTACATATTTTTGGAGACTATTGCTGTCGAATCTAAGATACGTTACGCCAAAAAATATGTGCGCTTATTGGGCAAATCCACTTATAAGCACAATCCTCAATGCTTAATTATTCAAATCAATTTATATTGATGAACTTAGCTACGATTCGCTTAATATGACAATTTCTCCCCAAAAAACAAGTACTTATAAAAATTCCTGTTGGCGTTCGCTGTAGAATAACTCGCCGCCAAACACCAAAACAAAAAGCTCAACATTGCTTGACACTGCTTTATATTTAAGATTATTATAATTAAAAAGAACGCACACGAGGCAGTTTTATGCAAACTTTCCCCACGCTGGAACAAATCAAAGATATTGCCAAAGCGGGCAAATATAATTACGCTCCCGTAAGCGCAAGCATACTCTCCGACTTTATCACGCCTATCGAGGCAATAAAGATACTAAAATCGCTTTCTTCGCACTGCTATATGCTGGAATCGGTTTCGGCTAAAGAAAACCGCGGAAGATACGTCTTTATGGGTTATGAGCCAAAGTTGGAAATTACTTGCCAAGACGGCGAGATGAGTGTCGGAAACAAAAAGTTCAAGACCGACTGCCCCGCTAAGTATTTGCGCGAAATAATCGCCGAGTACGCAAGCCCTAGAATTAAAGGGCTGCCGCCGTTCACGGGAGGTCTTGTCGGATATTTTTCGTACGACTATTTCGGCTACGTCGAACCTAAAGTGCGTACGCATATCAAAGACGACGAAGAGTTCAAGGATATGGACCTTATGCTCTTTGACAAAGTAATAGCGTTCGACAACTTCCGCCAACAGTTGATACTCATCGTAAATATTCCTTTGACGGACGTTGAAAACAATTATAAAAAAGCCGTCGAAGAACTTGAGAGCTTGATCAAGATTTTACGCTCTACCAAAGTCAACCAAGCCGATAGCGGAAAACTGCTCGGCGAAATGACTCCGCTCTTCAACAAGGAAGCGTACTGCGCAATGGTCGAAGAGGCAAAACGCTATATCTTCGAGGGAGATATTTTCCAAATCGTACTTTCCAACCGCTTGAGCGCTCCGTTTGAAGGCAGTCTTTTGAATACCTATAGAGTTCTTCGCGCGCAAAATCCTTCCCCGTATATGTTCTATTTCTCGGGTACTGACGTGGAAGTCGCGGGAGCTTCTCCCGAAACGCTCGTCAAGCTTGAAGACGGCGTATTGCAAACCTTTCCGCTTGCAGGCACTAGACCTCGCGGCAAAAGCGAACAAGAAGATATAGCTCTGGAAAAAGAACTGCTTGCCGACGAAAAAGAACTTGCAGAACACAATATGCTCGTGGACTTAGGTCGCAACGATTTAGGCAAGGTAAGCAAATTCGGCAGCGTGGAAGTCAGCGCGCTAAGGCAAGTTGAAAGATATTCGCACGTAATGCACATAGGCTCGACGGTAAAAGGTAAGATTAGAGACGACGCCGACGCTTTCGACGCAATAGGCGCGGTGCTCCCCGCGGGTACGCTTTCGGGCGCGCCTAAGATACGCGCTTGTCAGCTGATTGACTTACTGGAGAAAAACAAGCGAGGAATTTACGGCGGCGCGATAGGCTACGTCGACTTTACAGGCAATATGGATACCTGTATCGCAATAAGAATTGCCTATAAGAAAAACGGCAAAGTATTCGTAAGAAGCGGCGCGGGTATCGTAGCCGACTCAATTCCCGAAAACGAATTCAACGAATGTATCAATAAGGCGAAAGCCGTTACGCAGGCGCTTCAAATCGCCGAGAAGGTAGAAGTATGATTTTACTAATAGACAACTACGACAGTTTTTCATTCAATCTTTATCAGCTTATCGGCTCTATAAACCCCGACGTGAAAGTTGTTCGCAACGACGAGCTGAGCGTTGAGCAAATAGCAAAACTCCGCCCCGATAGAATTATTCTATCCCCCGGACCAGGCCGTCCCGAAAACGCGGGCGTAACAGTGGAAGTGATCAAGAATCTAAGCGATAAAATTCCCACGCTTGGAGTGTGCCTAGGTCATCAAGCGATATGTCAAGCTTTCGGCGCGACTATCACTTACGCTAAAAGACTTATGCACGGCAAACAGTCGCAAGTCAAACTCGACGTTTCTTCCCCGCTCTTCAGCGGCTGCGAAAGCTTAAGCAAAGTGGCTCGCTACCACTCGCTTGCAGCCGACCCGACTACTATCCCCGAGTGTCTAAAGGTGACGGCAATAACGGATGAAAACGAGATAATGGCGGTCGAACATAAAAGTTTTCCTATATACGGAGTTCAGTTCCATCCCGAGTCGATACTCACACCGGAGGGTATGACTATGCTCAAGAACTTTTTGAATATAAAAGCAAAATAAAAAGCAATATGTAAAGCGTATTTTTTAAATAGGCGAATACGGAGAAATACTATGATAAAAGACGCGATTATTAAAATAGTCGACAAGCAAAATTTGACGTACGACGAAGCGTACGAAGTTATGAACGAAATAATGAGCGGAGAAACCTCTCCCACTCAAAACGCGGCTTTCCTAGCCGCTCTTTCGACTAAGAGCGCTAAGGCGGAAACTTCCGACGAGATAGCCGGTTGCGCGGCTGCTATGCGCGAACACGCTACGACGGTAGAGCTTGCTTTCAACACTATGGAAATCGTAGGCACGGGCGGCGACGGCGCGCATACTTTCAATATATCTACGACGTCGGCAATCGTTGCGGCGGCAGGCGGTATCAAAGTCGCTAAGCACGGCAACAGGGCGGCTTCTTCAAAGTGCGGAACGGCGGACTGCTTGGAAGCGTTGGGAGTAAATATCGACCTTTCCCCCGAAGATTGCAAAAGGCTTCTTGAAAAAGTTGGTATTTGCTTCTTCTTCGCGCAAAAGTACCACCCCGCTATGCGTTTCGTCGGAGCTATAAGGAAAGAGCTCGGCATACGCACGGTATTCAATATTCTCGGACCTTTGACCAATCCGTCTAAACCTACTATGCAACTGTTGGGCGTATATGACGAATATCTTCTCGAACCGCTCGCGAGAGTGCTTGCTAATCTTGGCGTTAAGCGCGGACTGGTCGTATACGGCAAAGACAAGATGGACGAATTTTCTTTGAGCGCGCCAACCTCTATTTGCGAAATAAACGACGGCAAGTTTTCATCTTACACAGTATGCCCCGAGGACTTCGGACTTGCGCGTTGCGACAAGGCTCAACTCGTTGGCGGAACTCCTCAAGAAAACGCGCAAATTACTATCAACGTACTTAAAGGCGAAAAAGGCTGCAAACGCGACAGCGTTTTGCTCAACGCGGGCGCGGCGCTGTATATCGGCGGAAAAGCCAAGTCTATTTTTGACGGAGTTAAGCTCGCGGGCGAACTTATAGACAGCGGCAAAGCGTACGAAACGCTTGAAAAATTTATCAGGGAGAGCAACGCTAAATGACGATACTCGAGCAGTTGGCGGAATACGCAAATTATAGGGTTGAAGAGGCGCAAAAAAAGCTACCTCTCCCCACGCTTAAAAAGCTTGCGGAAGAGTTGCCCAAAGGCGGCTTCATTTTTGAAAATTCTCTCAAGAAAACCGATTTAGCTTTTATTTGCGAATGTAAGAAAGCTTCGCCGTCCAAAGGACTTATCGCGCCCGATTTCCCCTACTTGCAAATCGCCAAAGAATATCAAGAAGCGGGCGCCGACTGCATATCCGTGCTGACCGAACCTAAATGGTTTTTAGGCAGCGATAGATATCTTGAAGAGATAGCAAAGCAAGTGTCTATCCCACTGCTTCGCAAAGATTTCACGGTTTCGCCGTATATGATTTATCAAGCTAAGACTATGGGCGCGGCGGCAGTTTTGCTGATATGCTCCATACTTGATAAAAATCAAATAAAAGACTATATTAGCCTGTGCGATACGTTAGGCTTGAGCGCGCTCGTTGAAGCTCACGACGAAAAGGAAATCGAAGTCGCTCTCGGCGCGGGCGCAAGAATTGTCGGCGTAAACAACCGCAATCTCAAAGACTTCACCGTCGATACCGCCAACTCAAGCAAGCTTCGTTCGCTAGTTCCCGCAAGCGTTACGTTCGTAGCGGAAAGCGGAATTCGCTCAGCCGAAGACGTTAAGCTGCTGCGCGGCATCGGAGTGGACGCCGTTCTCGTCGGAGAAACGCTTATGCGCGCCGCGGACAAAAAAGCCGAGCTTGCCAAACTTAAAGGTATAATATGACGAAGATAAAATTTTGCGGACTTTCTAGAGAGCAAGATATTCAAGCCGCCAACCAGCTGCTGCCCGATTATATAGGGTTCGTCTTTGCTAAAAATAGCAAGAGATACGTAAGCGAAGTCCAAGCCGCTAAGCTCAAAAGCCTGCTTTCCCCCGCAATCAAAGCCGTGGGAGTTTTCGTCGACGAAAAAGTCGAAGTCGTCGCCGACCTTTTGAATCGCGGCGTAATAGATATAGCTCAACTGCACGGCAACGAAGACGGTAGTTACGTTGACCGTCTAAAATCTTTGACCGATAAAAAAATACTGCAAGCCTTTAAGATAAACGCGAAGCAAGACGTTTTGCGAGCAAAATCAAGCGGCTGCGACTTCGTGCTTCTAGACGGCGGCTCGGGCGACGGAAAGACTTTCGACTACTCTTTGATCAAAGATTTCGATAGACCTTTCTTCCTAGCCGGCGGGCTTACGGCTGACAACTTGCAATCCGCGTTGTCGCTCAAACCTTACGCCGTAGATTGCAGTTCGGGCATAGAAACGAACGGAGCTAAAGACCCTGCCAAAATGGCTGATTTTATACAAACAATTCGACGCTTCGAATTAAAAGGAGAATAATATGAGCAACAAGAACGGACGGTTCGGCATACACGGCGGACAGTATATCCCCGAAACGCTTATGAACGCCGTAATCGAACTGGAAAAGGAATATAATAAGTACAAAAACGACGCGGGCTTCAACGAGGAACTCTCCCGTCTATTCAACGAGTACGCTGGAAGACCGTCAAGACTGTACTTTGCCGAAAAGATGACGAACGACTTGGGCGGAGCTAAAATCTATCTCAAGCGCGAAGACCTCAACCACACTGGTTCGCACAAAATCAACAACGTGCTCGGACAAGCTCTTCTCGCCAAGAAAATGGGTAAGACCCGACTTATCGCTGAAACCGGCGCGGGTCAACACGGCGTTGCGACCGCTACCGCCGCCGCTCTTTTGAATATGGAGTGCGTAGTTTTTATGGGCGAAGAGGATACCAAACGTCAAGCGCTCAACGTCTACCGTATGCGCCTTCTCGGAGCAACCGTTATTCCCGTCAAGTCGGGCACGGGCACGCTCAAAGACGCGGTAAGCGAGGCTATGCGCGAGTGGACGAGCAGGATCGACGATACGCACTACTGTCTAGGTTCGGTTATGGGACCTCACCCATTCCCGCAAATAGTTAGGGACTTTCAAGCGGTTATTTCAAAAGAAATCAAGTCGCAAATCAAGGAAAAAGAAGGCAGGCTACCCGACGCGGTTATCGCTTGCGTGGGCGGAGGTTCCAACGCTATAGGAAGTTTCTACCACTTCATTGACGATACGAGCGTTAGACTTATCGGCTGCGAAGCTGCGGGTCGCGGTATAGATACCAAAGATACGGCGGCTACGATTGCGACGGGAAAACTAGGTATATTCCACGGAATGAAGTCGTACTTTTGCCAAGACGAATACGGACAAATCGCGCCCGTGTACTCTATCTCGGCGGGTCTTGACTACCCCGGTATCGGTCCTGAACACGCCAACCTACACGATTTAGGTCGGGCGGAGTACGTGCCTATAACCGACGAAGAAGCCGTCAACGCTTTCGAATATCTATCCAAAATCGAGGGTATTATTCCCGCTATCGAATCGGCTCACGCCGTGGCTTACGCTATGAAACTCGCGCCTACTATGGCAAAGGACAAAATTATCGTAATCACGGTTTCAGGTCGCGGCGATAAGGACTGCGCCGCTATCGCGCGCTATAGAGGAGAAAACATTTATGAGTAATATTTCAAAGGCTTTTGAAAACGGAAAAGCTTTTATAGCTTTCATCACCTGCGGAGATCCCGACCTAAAGACTACTCAAGAGACTGTCAAAGCCGCCGTCCAAGCGGGCGCCGACTTGATAGAACTCGGTATTCCCTTTTCCGACCCTACTGCCGAAGGACCGGTCATACAGGCGGCAAACGTACGCGCTTTGAGCGGCGGAGCTACCACCGACAAAATTTTCGCTATGGTAGAAGAACTTCGAAAAGACGTAAAAATACCTATGGTATTTATGACTTACGCAAACGTAGTATTCTCCTACGGCGCTGAAAGGTTTGCTGAAGAATGTAGCAAAGTAGGCATTGACGGAATTATTCTTCCCGACTTGCCGTTTGAAGAACGCGAAGAATTTTTGCCCGCGTGCCGCAATGCGGGAATAGACCTTATTTCGCTTATCGCGCCCACGTCGGAAAACCGTATCGCAACTATCGCAAAACACGCCGAAGGTTTTTTGTATATTGTTTCCAGCCTTGGCGTAACGGGTATGCGCTCTCAAATCAATACGGATATATCCTCTATCGTAAAAGTCGTCCGCGCGAATACGAATCTTCCGTGCGCAATAGGATTTGGAATATCCACTCCTGAGCAAGCAAAAACAATGTCTACGTACGCCGACGGCGTCATAGTAGGCTCGGCAATCGTAAGGCTCATCGAAAAGTACGGCAAGCAAGCTCCAAAGTACGTTAAAGAATACGTAAGAAGTATGAAAGACGCAATCATTTAAAATAGTAAAACCCCTTTCGATTTGCAAAACCAAATCAAAAAGAAAAAGCCTAAAACTACTTTCGTAAAGATTTCGTTTTAGGCATACTGGTGGGCTAAATTAAGAAGATTTAATTCTTTTTTATTATCTATACTTATTATATAGAAAAAAATCTTATATGTCAACTATTGAGTAAATAAAATTGCAAATAATACTTTCACAACCCAAAACCATAAATCCAAACAATAAAAGACTTGCAAAAATGCAAGTCTTTTGTACTGAAATAACCTTTATTAAATCAACCCGACTTGTTAATCTTTTTTAAAATCGTATTCTTTGTTGATCTCTTCTTCGCTTATTTCTCGCAAAACTTTACAAGGATTACCGACTGCGATTACGTTATCCGGTATGTCGTGAGTAACGACGCTTCCGCCTCCTATTACGACGTTGCTTCCTATCGTAACGCCCGGCATAATATGAACTCCGCCGCCAATCCAAACGTTATCGCCTACCGTAATAGGATACGCGTACTCTAATCCCATATTACGTCTTTTACTATCGATTGGATGTCCTGCGGTATAAAATCCGCAGTTTGGAGCGACAAAAACGTTGTTTCCGAATTTTACTTTTGCGCAGTCCAAAATTACGCAATTATGATTAGCAAAAAAATTGTCGCCTATTTCAATGTTATAACCGTAATCGCACCAAAAAGGAGCGAGTATATTAAAATTGTCGGAAGTCTTTCCGAAAAGCTTTTTAATTAATTCTGTGCGCAACTTTGTTTGCGAAGGCTTTAACGCATTGTATTCATAACAAACGTCTTTGCAAGCCAGCATTTCCTTTCCTAAGTCGACGTCGTTGTTTGCGTCGTACAAAATCCCTATATCTCTTTTTTCTTTTTCCGTCATATTGCAACCTCCCTTTTAAATTCAATAATTATAGACGCTTGCGGCGCACGTGTAAGCTACGTCTAATTTTCTAATTATCTTTTAATTTTTCAAATACGCTTTGCGCCAAAAGTTTACTGCCTTCAACGTTTGGGTGAACGCCATCCGAAAAGAGCTCTTTTTTACCCTCAAAAATTTTGTATACGTCAATATGATCGACGCCTTTTGCTTTTACAAGATTTTCTATTGCCGGAATTATTTCGCTTTCGACTATCGGCTTTCTCAATTTATAAAGCACCTTCCCTCTCACTTCAAATAATGGCGGCGGCGTAAGAATATAGACTTTAGGTGAAGAATCAAGTCTTAAGTAACTGTCAATAATCTCACCGTAATCATTTATAAATTTATCTTTATCCCAATTATTAGCCTTTGAGTCGTTTGTACCAAGAAGAATGATGACAATATTCGGCTTAAATTCCAAGCTTTGCTTGTATACTTTTTCGTTTACGAGCGGAAAATCTCCGCTTTTTATGGCGGTTCTATTGGTGTAAGCAAAATTGTTTACGCAATAATTTTCACCTAAAAGCTTGTTTAAAACGTAAGGATAGTTATGCTTACTCCAATTTTTTACCATTAATCCATAAGTAATACTATCTCCAACGCAAGCGACGCGAATACAATTATCTTTTGCTTTCTTCATCGGGTGATAAAAAGATAGCATACCAAAGTGATACAATACGCAAATTATTATGCCCGCCAAAACCAACACTGCTATCGCAATTATTATACCTATCATTTTGCACCTCTAAATTTATTTTAGCACAATTTAAAAAATAATTACAATAGAAAATACTCTCCCAATTACCTTAGTCCGCATTTCTAACGCTGTGGCAAAAACAAATGTATTACAATGAACTTAGCAATTACATAGCGAACTTGCAAGCGTCACTATTTCAGCGTCCCAACGTTGAAGCTACGAATAGAAGTTGCTCAAACAAATTTTCCTAAAACCGAATTTCTTTTCTTAAAGAAATATATCCCTCGTGAGTAGTCGTAAACAAAATCGGCTCTAGTCTATCGTCGAAAAAAGCTATATCGTTTATTCCAAAATCCGTCGTTTCAACGTAATCGCCGCGCTCATCCGTTTTAGAAATACAAAACGTGGAGAACTTTTTTAGTCTTGAAAACAGTTTCGGCGTTGATTTTATTTTATATAAACAACAACTCCGACTCGTTTCAGTTCCCCACCATTTATTAGTATATTTTTGTTGTATTATATCGTCGCTCAAATTATCAATAAAACATACGTCATCTTCGTCGACTAAAACATATTCTATATATTTAGTATTACGTTCTAAAACGTTTAATATTTTCACATAATAGCTATGCTCATTTAAATCTATAAATCGATACATTCAAAATCTCCTTGTATGTGACTAATAAAATCATAATCTAATTTCGCTTTTTATTCTTAACGTTTAAACCATTTTATGAGAAAAATCGCTAACGGTATAACAAACGGAAAATGAATAGAAAATAAGATAATTATTGCCATCAACGTAATGGCGCTGTTTTTGATAAAAAACGATGCGATCAAAAAGATAATTGCGGCGAAAAATAATATTATCCAAAGCCGAAGCAATATCTTGACAGGTTTTTGTCTAAAAAATGCCATTTCAATTCCATAGGTAGAGTCTACCTTGTATATATCTTTTGGAAACGGCTCGCAAACCGTAACAAAATTATTGTCGACTTTTACTTTAATGCCGTCAAGTTCTTTTAAATACCTAAATTCGTTTACGTCGTATAAATAGTCAGTCGTAAAAATTTTATCTTCGCCATCTTCGTTAAAGGCGAGTACAAGCGCGTACCTTATGCGTATATTATGGCCTTTGCTGAAACTTGCAGTTTTGCAATCCACTATTTGCGCAATAATTTCTTTGCCGCGGACGTGAGTTATACTTTGCCTTACCCGCAAGTAGATCCCTTTGCCGCCCATTGTAAGAGCTGTTATTCCAAACCCTAAAAACGCTAAAATAAAAATAATCGGCATAAATATTCCCGCGCCGATTGCGCTTATGCCATACTCGACAATTCCTTTTATTACTATTACAAATAAGGCAACACCTATCGCGGTAAAAATACCGCCGACCAAAACTAATAATATTCCGCTTGATAACGATGATTTTCTATTACTATTTTTCATTTTAATACCTTGCTTTGTATTGTTTATTATAGTACAAACAAACGTGTTTTTCAAGCGTATTTGCTGTGTCGGAGAAGCAGTAACCTAAAACGAATAATTTACTCTAGATTGAAATTTATCTTATTTTATACCCCGTGATAGTTGATGCCGACCAATTCAGCAATAACTCCGACATTTCATCAAACTTCACAACTGCACCGTTTTTCAACTCTTGCGCGGTTGTAAGCACGGCGGATGGCGGATTGATTGCTTTTTGCAGTTCGACCTTTGACTTGATATATTTGCCCGTTTCATAAAACCACACCGCTTGAATAACAAAGACTGCCGACTTATACAATGAGCGCAGTATATCATCGCTTTTTTCGTGTACAAAGTTATGAACGCAGGCGTGATAAATATTGCACGCGCCGATTAGTATAGCGCGCTTTACGTCTTGCTTCTCTACTTTTTCAAGAAGCGAATCGAGCGTCCCTTTTATCGGCGTAGTATCGTAATAGAATTGAAAAAGGTCGCTTGCTTCCCAGTGCAAAAGTTCGGCTTTGCCTGATATAAAACCGCAAATCAAATTCCTATTCGGTAAAGTATCAAGCATATCTCTATATATTTTTAAGTCTTTTGCCCGCATCTCGTCAAGAATAACAACCACGTCAATATCGCTTGTTTCGGTTGCTTCACCTCTACCGTAACTGCCTTGCAAGCCAATAAACCACACGCGATTAACAAATGTCTGTTCGACCTTTTCCCTAAAGGAGTCAATCCAAGTTTTTATATCTACCATCGCTTAATTCCTTTTAAAATTTTTTACATTAATATACCGCTAAATTAAATTTCATCTTACTTCTTAATCAACTGCCAACTTTGCCTTTTAAGTATAACTAAATTGTAAAGTCAATTATCATTCTCATTCAAAAAGACTTTTATATGCTCATTGGCAATTTTGACTTGTCGCTTATTGAACCCATGCTTTGCGCCATCTAAAATAATCAAACGGGAATTTGCATTGACAGCTATTTCCCTCGCCCTTTTCGCATAGTCTATGTTTACAATCCCGTCCTTACTGCCGTGTATAATCAAAATCGGCGCCGTTATCTTCGCTATAGTGTCATAAATATTCAAGCCAATTGCCGACTCGGGGTATTTGGGCGAAAATCGAAACAACTTACACTTCAATGTATCTTCTATATTTTCGGGATTGAATTGCATAAACAGCATTTTTCCTTTTTGGGCGTCGTCGGGAATACATAGCGCGGGATATAGCAATATGAGTTTATCTACGCTTCGCTCGGCGCCAACCACACAAGAAACAAAACCGCCCTGGCTTTCTCCTATCAAAATCAACTTGCTACTGTCAACGTAAGACAATTCCGCAACATAGTCCATGACGCAAAGCAAATCCCGTTTTTCAGTATCAAGCGACATATCGCTGAACTTTCCGTCGCTCTTGCTCATCAAACCGCCGCCGCAAAAATCATAAGTAAAAACCACATAGCCCATATTTGCCAAAAATTCGGCATACGGCTTTAATCGTTTTTGATTTGCCAAAAATCCGTGGCTCATAATCACGGGAATACCATTATGCTTTTCCGGACGGTACTCGTAACAGCCGACTGTGAATTTACCGCTCTTACATGAGAAATAATTTCTTTTCATTTATTATGGTCCTTACTTGAATTTATGAAAGCAACAAAAAATTACTGTTTATCAATGCTTTTATTATAGCAAAAGTTTCCTATTAAATCAAATATAAAGCAAGGCTCTCCGAGATTTCTCTCAAAGTGCCTATTGCGTTATTTTGTTTAGTTGTCTTACTAATCACGCTTTTGAGTTTTCCACGCTGTCAGTGTGGGTAGTTCTATCAACGCAATATTTATTTTAATGCACACGACAAAGCAATCTCTTGTAAAGAATAATACGAACTCACTTTGGCGTGTGGGCCTATTATTCACTAATGGCGGAAGCGAAGGGATTCGTAAAGAGCAACGCGACGGAATAGCGAGCCTGCGAGCATCACAATTTCGGTGTCCTGAGGCTGTAACTATAAAAGAAGTCGCTATATTGCGACTTCTTAGCAGTGGCGGAAAGGTAGAAACCTAAAACGAATTTCTCCGTTTTTGTTTGACGTTTTTCTTGATCCTTTTTACAGATTTTCCTATTAACCATATTGTTCCGAATATTACAAAAAACAAAACATTTGCCGTTTCGTTAAATTCTTTTTTTGTCATTCCGCAACGATATTTACTATACATTATTATTCCCTTTCCAAAAAATATCTAATTGTCAAAGTAGATGAATAGCCACTTGCAGTTTGATGAACGATAATATCGTTTTCATTCATAGCCTGTTTCATAGCGTTACAAACCATCGGCATACGGCTTTTTAGTTCCAAAGCATTATGAATGTCATTTGAAATAAGTTCGATAAACTTATCGCCTCTTATTATCGCGTCTTGCTTAAGTGCCAAAATGTAATTCTTGATGTCAACTGTTCCAATTTTCATATTCGACTCCTTTTTTTCTTCCAGTGTCTTAACTTTTTCTTCTAATATGCAAATACGATTTAACATATCTACAATAATCTTTTCGTAATCCATATAATTTATCTCCTTTCAATGATATTGTAATAGAATTATAACATATGAAATTGAGAATGTCAATAGAATTTCTATAGAATTCTTAAGAATTTACAAGTTTGTCACTATACTTACAATTAGCAAGCCTGCGAGCATCACTATTTCGGTGTCCTAAGGCTGTAAAAAAATAAGAGCGAGATAAACTCGCTCTTATTATTTTCACGCTAAGTAGCAATTACTTAGCGGTGGCGGAAGCGATAGTAACGTAAAAAGAATAATTGATAAGCTAAATATATATTACTTGATTGCTACTACTACTGAGAATTTTTGACAAGAATAAACACATTAAACTGCCTTGAATTTACAGTTGTTAAGCATTTCGATTTCTTGCTCAATAGAGCATTCTCTATCCAATTTGCGTCTTTCTTTCCATAGTGATATATCGTGTGAAGATAAACCGCTATTCATTAAGTGATTTTCCCAATAAGTGTCAAACCATACATTCATATTTGATTGTCCTGCACAAAATTGGTCGTAATTCACAAATATTCCGCCGTCGGGTAATTTATCGTAAATATTCGCAAATAATTTTATTTTATCTTCTTGTTCCAAATGATGAACGGATAATGCAGACATTATAATATCAAAATTATCTTTTGGAAGAGCCTTTGTATAATCTAAAACTTGATATGTTATAGTACTTATTCCATTAAACCGCTTCTTTGCAACGTTTAACATATCTTCGGCTACGTCTACAAGCACGTATTCAGTCTTTGGAAAATAGTTATACCAATAATAAGATAATAGTCCTGTGCCAGCACCTAAATCTAAAACTTTCTTTGGCTCTTTAAGATTTGATACAATGAATTTTGTAGTATTGTCATAATAATCCTCAAAGCAAGGTATGAATTTTTTTCGGTTTGCGTCATACTCATTTGCAATAAGATTAAATTGCTCTTCTATATTCATAAATAACCTACTTTATTATTTGATTTTAATTACTATAAGTATATAGTATTAAGCCGTGTTTAGTCAAGAAATAAGTTCGAGCAAGTATTGAATACAAACAAATGGCACCTGCCACGCAAGTGGCGCTTCATTCAAATCCCAAAGGGATTTGTAGCGGAGGGATTCGTAAGGAACGGAGTGACGGAATAGCGAGCCTGCGAGCGTCACAATTTCGGTGTCCCAAGGCTTGTAACTATGAAAAGTAATTGCTCCAAAAGCAGTAAAAAAATAAGGGCGAGAGAAACTCGCCCTTATTTTTTCACGCTAAGTAGCAATTACTTAGTGGTGGCGGAAGCGGAGGGATTCGAACCCTCGAGCCGATTACTCGGCTACTTGATTTCGAGTCAAGCCCGTTATGACCACTTCGATACGCTTCCGTATGACAATAAAGAGTATATCACAATAGTTTTGATATTTCAATTAGAATAAGCAAAATAATTATTAATTTTTCAGTTTGATCATTTGCCTTGCAAAACTTCCAAATACGCTCTTATTTCTTTTTGCGCTTCTTCAAGGTTATGCTCGCGATAGTTGCCGCATTCTATAGGCTTCGTTCCGGGGACGCTATCCAATTCAAGACACCTCTCAAGACACTTCACAGTCATTTCCCTAGCCTGCTCTTCCTCAATACCAAACAGCAACAAATAACAACCCGTCCTACACCCCATAGGTCCAAAGTAGACAACTTTTTCTTTTATTTCGCTGTTGCGAATTACGACTGCAAAGAGGTGCTCGATAGAATGAAGCGCGGCGTACGAAATATAATCTCCCTTGTTTGGATACTTAAATCGCATATCATAGGTATACACTCCGTTGGCTTCGCCTAAGCAATAAAACCCGGGAGTCATCGTATCGTGATTTAGTTCAAAGGATTTTATATTATCCATACTGTTCTCCTTATTTAATATCGTCTACTATCTCATACTTATTCATAAACGTCAAATCCGTAAATATTAAAAAAATACCCTACTTTTGAATTTTATCACAGCGCGTAAAATTTTGTCAATCTTATCATTTTCACTTTCTTTAAACCTTAAAATTTAAAACTGCTATTGACATAGTTAGTTTGCAAAATATATAATTATAGTATATATGGTTAAATATTAAGGGGCGATTTATGGTAGAAGAAATAGTAGGCGGCAGCAACGACGTAGCTGTTCAATCCCAAGCAATTTCCAAGATGACAAAAGGAGAAATACTTGCGTACGGAGCGGGCGAAATTTACGGCGGAGGTTACGCCGCGCTGTTGGGCGTAGTACTCACTTTCTTTTTAACGAACCTTATTCTCATAGGCATTCCCAACGCGGAACTTTACGCGGCGATAATCATCGTCGTGTCCAAAGTTTGGGACGCGATTTCCGACCCGCTTATGGGGGTTATTTCCGACAACACACGCAGCAAACTAGGTCGCAGGCGCCCGTGGATAATAATAGGCGGCGCATTAGTTCCGGTAGCGTTTGCGATAATGTTTTTGCCCTGGGCAAAAAATATCCAAAACGTGGGACTTAGAATTACGTACGCGTGTATAGGCTACTTCCTGCTTTGCACCGTCAACACTATTTCACAAGTTCCGTACGCTTCGCTAAGCGCGGAAATCTCAAGCGACTTCAAAGAGCGCAACAAGGCAAACTCCGTTAAATTGATCTATTCAATTCTTGCTTCGGGCATATTCTATCTCTTACCTGCCGCCGCAACGGAAGCTTACTCGGCGTTTATAAATCACGAAACTTCACCCTACGGCGTAATGGATGAAAAGGGCTTTTTTATGATAGTAGCGATACTTTGCGGAGTTATCTTTGGAGTAGCGACGGTTGTCGCAGGTATTTTCAGTAAAGAGCGTATCCCTTACGACGAGAGCAAAAAGAGCAAGTTTTCATTCAAAAGTTACGCCGAGCCGCTCAAAAATAAATCCTATAGATACCATTTGATTATGTATATAACGGCGTTCGGTTGCTACGACTTTATTTCCGCTTTAGTGCTTTATTACGTGACCGCGGTCGTACCTAAAATAACTATATTCGGAATGAGTATGAGTTCTCTATTTATCGTCGCGCCGATGATGGTTATGGCGGCGATTACCTATCCGCTGAATATGAAACTTAAGAATACGAAGGGCAAGCAGTACGCGTTTAGATGGGGACTGCCCTGCTATATTTTGGGCGCGGTAGGACTTGCGTTCTTTCCCAACACCGACAACGCCAATATCAGTTGGTTGCTAGTAATATGCGCAGCGGTAATGGGCGCAGGATTCGGCGGAGCGCAAATGATGCCTTGGCTTATATTCGCCGACACTCAGGACGTAGCCGAACTCAAGACCGGCGTAAAGGACACGGGAAGCTACAGCGGACTTATGACATTCACGAGAAAGATAGGCACGGCGATTGCGCAAAGCATAGTGTTGATTGCGCTTGCGTGCGTAGGCTACAGCGCGTACAATGCCGAAATTATCAACAACAAAGCGCTTATCGCCGAGGCGGAAGGCAATATAGATACTTCGCAAATGTTGCTTGAATTTCCCTCTTCCGTCACAAACGCTATACGAATCCTCTTTGCAGTAGCCGTCGTAGTAATGATAAGCCTCGCGATTTGGGCTTCTTTGAAATACAAAGTCAACGACCAAAAACTCACGCGGATAAAATACTTCCTTGAAAAGCAACGCGCAGGAGAAAACGAAAATCTCACCGACGAAGAAAAAGCTGAAAGAGCGGCGTTGTTGGAGGAACTCGGCTGATGAACAAAGACGTATTCAACGCTACTCCCCTCACGCATTTAGCCGGCTCTATTTGTAAAGTTATGGGCGTGCCCGCGCCCAATCAAAGCGAAGGCGTGATTGACGAACTCGTAAACTATTGCTTCAATAAGACGGGCGGAGAGCTTATAGATAGAACGTTGATGTTCAACCCTGACGCAATCGGCGCGTGGACGTACGAAAAGTATTACGGCAAATTCCAAGCCGTCCGCGATTACGCGGGATTAGAGCTTCCGCTGTTGACGGTTTTCCCTCCCAAGACTCCCGTTTGTTTTGGAAGTATGTATACCGGCGCAAGTCCTTGCGTACACGGAATACAAAGCTACGCTAGACCCGTTATAAAAATCGACAGCATATTCGACGCAATGCTGCGAGCAGGAAAAAAGCCTTGCATAGTCGCAGTCAAAGATTCCAGTATGTCCGAAATCTTCAATGAACGCGATATGGATTACTATCTCGAGGACTACGACCAAGAGACGGTAGCCAAAGCGCTTGAGCTTATCGAAGAAGATAAATACGACTTAATTTGCGTTTACAACCAAGAATTTGACGACGTGATGCACCGCTCTCACCCAAGCTCCAAGCGTTCGCAAAGGGCGATAGACCACTACGCTCAATCTTTCGAACTGCTTGCGAAAAAGGTCAAGGAGCATTGGAGCGGACACAATACCCTGCTCGGATATGCGACCGACCACGGAACGCATAGAGAATGGTATTCGCTCGGCAATCACGGAAAAAACATTCCTAAAGATATGAACATTAAACATTTCTATGGCGTTATGCCGAGAATCGACGAAAAACTATAGAATTACTCATAACTTTCCAAATTGCGTATTGACAATTTCCATAATTTTTAGTTTAATTAATATATGGAAGTAATTTTATATATTTTAATGGCGGTATGCTTGATATTCGGTTTTATAAAAGCTCGCGCGGGCAGCAAGGGCAACACTGACTTTGAGCTTATCGCAAAAACTTGCGGCGCGTTGACTTTTATATGCATTGCTATACTCGCTTTTTATCTTTCAAATCCCGCTGACGATAAAAGAAGTTACGGACTTGCGATAATCGTTGCTCTAGTCTTGGGAATGATAGGCGATATATTTTTGTGTATCGACAACGACGCTCACCCCGAGAGAAAAAAACTTATTACTTCCGTAGGCGTACTTTTCTTCTTCCTCGGACATATTCTCTATATGGTCACTTTCCTTTCGTTGGAAAAACTCAATCTTTATCTATTGCCGGCGATATTGGTACTGCCTTTAGTCTATTTGATACTTGCCAAAACCGTACTTACTTCGAGCATTTTGCAAAATATCCTGCTTATGATATACTATTTGGCTCTCAACGTAATCTTGGTATCGGTAATAAATCTCGTAATAATCTACGGCGCGACGGCGTATACGATGATACTGCTCTTTGCCAGCCTGCTGTTCATCTCTTCGGATACGGTACTGGGACTTTCCTGGTTTGCCCCAACAATCAAACTACCCAAAAATAACGATTACTACATTATATTGAGTTATTTTGCCGCGCAGTGCCTGTTTGGCTTATCGATATTCTTTATTTAATGAAAAACTCAAATTCAATTTCAAAACAGGGAAATTCCTGAAAGTATCAACGCTAATAAACAAATAAAAGCTAGGAAAAACAGCATTGCCCAAAGCGCAACTCCGACTATGCTGAACTTGATTACGTTTTTAGAAATAAACGCGCTCTTTCTCTTCATACAATAACCTATAATGAATCCTATCAACGGAAATATCAGAGCCAAGCACTCCAACCATCTTAAAAAATGTATATTGACGAACTCAAACTTGCTTTGCGCCTTTAATAATTGCAGTTCTTCGCCGCAATTAGGACAAACTATCATATCTTTATCTATTTCAGAGCCGCATCTTTGACATTTTCGCATACGAATATTTTACCATTATAATAAGGCGCAAGTCAATATCGACCCGCGCCTTACAATGTCAAATATGTGTAAGATTTTAAGCGTTAAGCTCGTCAAGCTGCGATTTTATAATAGCTTTTACGCTCTTAACCGCATCTTTGTATGCGACTTTATTGCTCTCGCCGCTTTTGCGAACAGTAATCTCCACTTCATCGGTCGCCAAGCTCTTTGGCGATACTACTATTCTAATAGGCATACCCATAAGATCGGCGTCGTTGAATTTTACTCCCGCCGCAGCGCTTCTATCGTCAAACAAGACGTCAACTCCCGCCTTAGTAAGCTTTTGATAAAGCGCGTAAGCTTTTTTGTTTACGTTCCTATCGTCAAGTCTTAGCGGACAAATATGAACTTGCCAAGGCGCAATCGACATTGGAAGGCTCAGTCCTTTGTCGTCGCTCGCTTCCTGAGCAACGGATGCTATCGCCCTTCCCACGCCTATGCCGTAACAACCCATAATGGGATTGAACTCGCCGCCGTCCGCGCCGTGAACGGTCATACCCATAGACTTGGTGTATTTCGTACCGAGTTGGAAGATGTTACCTATCTCGATACCGTTTTCTACTCTCAATTTGCCGCCGCATACGGGACACCTGTCGCCCCCTCTTACTTTGGCAATATCGTTGAACTTAGCGTTGGGCAAATCTCTCGAGAAGTTGAAGCCTACGTAATGATACTCGGCTTTATTGGCGCCGATTACAAGACTGTCTACGCGTTCAAGCGACTTGTCGTAGACGGTTATTATACTCTTGTCTAGCTCGTAAGGACCGATATTTCCGCAAGCGACCGCTTCGCTTACTCCGCCGTCGTAAGGAACGATTTCTTTGCCCAAAATCTTTTTGAGCTTCGCCTCATTGACTTCCAAATCTCCTCTTATGAACGCGATAACTACTTCTTCGGAATTTCCTTTTACGGCAAATACTACCGCTTTGCAAGATTCTTCCTTAGACTTTTTGAGTCTTGCGCAAACTTCGTCAATCGTCTTATCTTCGCCCGTAAATACGAGTTCAAGCGGTTGCTCCTGAACGCTAGGCGTATTTATCTTGCCCTCGGCTACTTCCATATTAGCCCTGTAATCGCAATTATTGCAAAGGACGATACTGTCCTCGCCCACTTCCGTGAGCAACATAAATTCGTGAGCTATGCTTCCGCCCATCATACCAGAATCGGACTTGATGTCTATAAAATTCTTAAGACCTATTCTCTTGAATATCCTATAGTACGCGTCGTAAACTCTATAGTAGTACTTTTCCAAGTCTTCCTTGCTCTCGTGGAAAGAATAGGCGTCTTTCATCGTAAACTCTCTTACTCTTATAAGCCCGCCCCTTGAGCGCGCTTCGTCTCTAAATTTCGTTTGGATTTGATAGATCATCATAGGAAGTTGAGCGTAACTGCTTACGATATGATTGGCAAGATGAACCGCAGCTTCTTCGTGCGTCATACCCAAGAGCATATCTCTATTGTTCCTGTCCTTGAACCTTACCATTTCGCTGCCGATAGTGTTGTATCTATCCGAAAGCTCCCAAATCTCTCTAGGCATAACGACGGGGAAGAGCACTTCCTGTCCGTCCAACGCGTCCATTTCCTCGCGGATGATCTTTTGAATTTTGCAGCTCATTTTTTGGCACGGCGTAGTCATAGAATATATACCTACGGCAACCTGCTTGATAAAACCCGCTCTTGACAAAAGAATATGGCTTTTGATTTTGGCGTCTTGCGGCGCTTCTTTAGTACGTTCGCATACAAGTTTGCTCAACAACATAACTGAACCTCGCTGATTCTATAAATAAATCTTTTATTATTATGTTATTTTAACATAAGCAAAGGATAAAAGCAAGTTATTTTAAAGCGTTGAATTTGCATTTGACCGTTTGAGTTTTATAAGCTTAGCGTTTTGAAATTTTAACGTTTGCATATACGTTCGTATGCGCATATACGCAAGCGTATAAATGCATAAATGAGCATATGCCCGTATGCTCATTCGTAAATATGCGCAAGCGAGCAAAAGTCCTCGCTTGACGCGATAGTATTCTAAATCTCGCGACGGGAGTCGAGGTATTCCCAAAGACTACCCCGACCCGTCTTGATTGTGACTAGCAGCGACCTACGCTGGTGTTGTCTTTGTGTCTATTACGCAACTCGGCGATAGGATGCTCGGCTATTTGATAGCGGTAGTCTATGCCCTTCTTGTCGATATAGTCGTCGATAACTTTGTGCGAAGCGACGTTCTCGGCTTTGGGATTGACGATGCTTTGATAGTTGTAGAAGTCCGAATCTTTGGACACCTTGTCGATATCCACGTAATTTTCTCTATCAGCGGTCAAATTAACTGACTCAAGCTGTTGACGAACGTAATCTTTGCAAGAGCGGAAAGCCAAAAGTTCGGGGAACTCGCCCTTAGGAATAAGCGTTTCCCAATCTTTGTTTTCGTACTTTTTAAGCATATCTTTAGCCATGTGCAAGTGACAAACTTCCTGCTCGAAAAGGCTCTCCCACAAATTTTTGATTCTCTTGTCCGTTTCGTCCATATAGCAGGAATAATAGAGATACGCTTCGCAATACTCGTGCATAAGCGCGTTTTCCAACCAAGTGCAATTCGTGTCCATAAGAGAACCGTACTGCGTTACGTGCTGCTCTTCTATCATAGCGATTTCGGTATAGAGTTCGCGTCCGAGCGTAGACTGTTCGTAGAACGCGCCTTGATTCATATAATAATTCATCGTTTGCTGTTCGGCTGCGGTAATGATCATAGTATTGAGCACGGTGAGCATATCGCTGTTTTTGCTGTTGATATGATATCTTATGCTGTCAAAGGGGTGTCTATGCTCGGATATAGTCGGACGGCCTGGCATAATTTCCGCGTATTCTCCGACGAGTCTTTGAGCCTTTACGCCCTGTTCCATTTCAAGAAGATCGGCGTATCTATAAAGGTGATCGAAATCCTCGAGAAGAGCGAAGTCGAGAGCTTGTTTGACGTAGCCGTTCTTTTCGCGTTGAGCGAGAAGCGCGGTAAGGTCGACCGCCAAATGCTCGTAGGCGATGGTATGCTCGAGAATATTTTCGTTGAGCGGCTTTAGATTAGCGATACGTTTTTGCTGTTGTTGTTCCACTCTTCTGACGCCCGCGATATCTCTTCGAATATCGTTGTTGTCGCAGTTACGCGAAAACCTATGCAAAAAGTTTACGGATTCGTATTCCGTGCCGTTCATAAGAACGATTCTAAGCTTTGTGTAAGGACTTACTTCTTCTTTGTCGTAAGGCTTTGAGTTAAGACACGACCAATCGCAAAAGCATTTGTCAAGAGTTTTTGGTTTGAGTTCAAAAGGATTCATTTCCTACCTCCGTTTTTATTTCTTTTGTTTAGTATTGACGTTTTAGTAGCTTTTACACGCTCTTTCGTTAATAAATTTGCAATCGGCGAAAGAATTTTCTCAAGTTTGCAAACGCAACTATGCGTTTAGCGGCGTCAATATCCGACAATATAAATATTTGACGAAATAATGTCGAAAAATACTTTGTATTTGACGGAATTAGTGATAAAATAATTATACCCGACTTCTAGGTCGGCTTTACGGCAAAATTGTTTCAAGGAGAACTTATGGATAAGGAAAAGTTAGAGTATCTTCAATCGAAAGCGCTGGATATTCGCAAACTTACGATTGAGATGATTGGACGTCTAGGCGTAGGTCACGTCGGCGGCGCGCTCAGCATAATAGATCTTTTGACTGTATTGTATTACGACGTAGCGAACGTTACGCCCAAAGACCCCAAGAATGCGGATAGGGATAGAATCGTGATGAGCAAAGGTCACGCAGGTCCCGCGCTGTACAGCGTACTTGCCGATAAAGGATACTTCCCTATCGAAGAAATAAAGACGCTAAATCTTCCAAAAACCAATCTACCCTCGCACTGCGATATGAATAAGACCGTAGGCATAGATATGACCGCGGGCTCGCTCGGTCAAGGACTTAGCGCGGCTATAGGTATGGCTCTCGCCGCAAAAATCGACAAAAAAGATTACAAAGTCTTTTGTATAATGGGCGACGGCGAATCGCAAGAAGGACAAGTTTGGGAAGCGCTTATGTACGCGGGAAATATGCGCCTTGACAACCTCGTTGTTTTCATCGACAACAACGGTATGCAAATCGACGGTATGACTTCGGATATTAATTCTATCGAACCTCTTACGGACAAGTGCAAAGCTTTCAATCTCCATACTCAAAGGATAAACGGACACGACTTGACGGCTATCGAGGACGCGGTGAACGCTGCGCTTAGCGTCAAAGATAAATGTTCTATGATAATACTCGATACTATAAAAGGTTACGGCGTAGACTGGGTATCGTCGAAAGGTTACGGCTGCCACTCTATGGCGATCACTGAAGAACAGTGGCGCGAATTTTGCGGTAAGGAGGACGATTGATTATGATGGATAATTGCGAAATGAGAGAAGTCTACTGCAGCTCGCTTATCGAAGAAGCTAAGACCAACGATAAAATAGTTGTTGTCGAAGCCGACCTTATGAACTGTATCAAGACGGGACCGTTCAAGAAAGCCTACCCTGATAGATTTTTCAACGTAGGCATTGCCGAAGCCAATATGATCGGCGTATCCGCAGGACTTGCCACTTGCGGCAAAATCCCCTTTTGCTCTTCTTTCGGCACGTTTGCAACGAGAAGATGTTACGACCAAATTTTCATAAGCGTAGCGTATAGCAAACTCAACGTAAAAATCATCGGCACCGACCCCGGTATTTGCGCGGAAATCAACGGCGGAACACATATGCCGCTTGAGGATATGGGTATTATGCGCGGCATACCTAATATGCTTTGCGTAGAGCCGACGGACAGCGCGATGCTCAAAGCGCTTATGCCGCAAATAGTCGCGTATGACGGCGCAACTTATATAAGACTTCAAAGAAAGAAAGCCGAAACGGTCTATAGCGAGAGCGATAAGTTCGACCTATTCAAAGCAAAGACGATTTCTAAAGGCAAGGACGCTACTATAATCGCTTCGGGCATAATGGTAAGCAAAGCCGTTGAAGCAAGCAAGAAACTCAAAGATATGGGCTACGACGTAGGCGTATTGAATACGTTCACTTGGAAGCCTATCGACGAAGAAGCTATAATCAAAGCCGCAAAATCGACCGGCGCTTTGGTAGTAGCTGAAAACCATAATATACGCAACGGACTTTTCTCGGCTGTAGCTGAAGTTGTCGCAACAAACTGCCCCGTTCCTATGGAAAGCGTAGCGGTAATGGACGAGTTCGGCGAAGTGGGCAAAATGCCTTATCTTTCCGAAAGATTTAATTTGCGTAGCGAAGATATCGTTGAAAAGACATTAAAAGCGATTAAAAGAAAATAAGTCCGTCCGACAAATAAGAAACTTTGTCTTAAGTTGACGGAAGAATCTCTAAAATCAACAAATAGTAAAAACGGAACGCAAATTGCGTTCCGTTTTGGTTTTATAGGTTGTGAGATTTTTAGACTTTGCTACTTCACTGAAAACAACTATTGATATTTTATTTCCTACTCAGCTCGCTTACAAGCTTCTCTAATTCTCTAAAACTCTTTACTTCAAAATCGGGTACGACGTCCTTGACGGCTTTCCCCTCTTTGTTGAAAAGAATTGTCTTTATCCCTGCGTTGATACCGCCTTGAATATCCGACGAAAGCGAGTCGCCTATAATATACGTCTTATTCAAATCGTATTCGCCCACGTCTTTGAGTACGAAATCAAAGAAGGCTTTCGACGGCTTGGAAAGTTCCATTTCCTGAGAAATATAGAGCTTCTTGAAATACTTGCCCAGTCCGCTCGACTTCATACGCATTTTTTGAGTACGCGTTAGGCCGTTGGTAACGCAATACAAATCGTGGCTTTGCGACAGCCGATTGATACACGCTCTCGCGCCGTGTATGATGCGTTTGCTGTGCACCATATTCTCCCTATAAGCGTCGCCGACTTCAATTACGTCGAGTCCTTTTATAGCGTAGTACTCGAAAAGCTCTTCAAAGCGAGTATAGAAAATATCCTCGCGCGTAATCTCGCCTCTCTCAAACATATCCCACAAGCGCCTGTTGATTTGCTTGAATTTGGCCGCTACTTCTTCGCCGTTTTCAATGCCGTAGTCTTTGCATAGCAAAATTACCGAATCGCGTTCGGAAGCGGCAAAATCAAGTATGGTGTCGTCTGCGTCTATCAGCAAGGTGAGTCTTTTGTTCATAGAGTTATTATAAACTATATGAAGTAAAATTTCAACTGTTGTTTAAATTTTTACCGCTTCGCGTTAGGCTTCTTATCCAAT
>JAIEDA010000003.1 GCA_029068165.1 Clostridia bacterium | reverse complement strand
GGGACTTGTAAGGAGCGAAAGCGACGGAATAGCGAGCAAGCGAGTAGCGTCTCGTGCGAGCGTCACTATTTCGGTAATCCCGCTCTTCGCACCTTAAAGCAAAAGACCTGCGTTTGCAGGTCTTTGTAAGTTGTCTATGATGAACAAAAAGGATTTTTTTAGGGGATAGCCGAAGTCGGGACTTGAACCCCATAAATTAGCCGAAGTTGGGACTTGAACTCAAATATTAAATCAATTTCGAAATGTTGCGTTTTTAATAAGATTAGATTAAAATATTAATGAAAGAGTATGAGTGATATATTTGACAAGAAAAAACGTTTTGAAATAATGAGTTCAGTAAGAAGCCAAAACAATAAGTCAACGGAGTTAAGGCTTATTAAATTGTTTAAAGAACTAGATATAAAAGGTTGGCGAAGAAATTATAAAGTTGAAGGTAAACCTGACTTCGTATTTTTAGAAAAGAAGATAGCTGTATTTGTAGACGGTTGTTTTTGGCATGGTCATGACTGTAGAAATGTTTCGCCGGCGGATAATTTGGATTATTGGGAAAACAAACGTAAAAGAAACAAGCTACGTGATTTTCAAATTAATGAAAGGTTTGAGTCTCGAGGTTGGACAATAATTAGAATTTGGGAATGTGAATTGACAAAGAAGAAACAAGAACAGGCAATTTCAAAGTTAAGAGTATTGCTCCATAATGTTAATTAATTATTGTGAGTAAAAGGATTAGATAATATTTATTAGATTCGTTAAAACACAATATTTGCCTATATGATTAAAACTTGAAATATTATGTGAACAAACAAAATAGTATGCGTTCGCACAAATATTTGTGTAAAATCAAAAAATATGTCTTGCTATTTATAAAATAAGGTAGTATAATGAAGACAAATACGATTTGAGGAAAGGCGTGTGTCAATAAGTTATAAGAAGTTATGGAAACTTTTAATTGATAAGAACATGAAGAAATGCGAGTTGCAGCAACTTGCCAATATTAGTTCGTCTTCCATTGCAAAACTTAGAAAAAATGAGAATGTGAATACAGATATATTGGTCCGTATTTGTAGTGCGCTAAATTGCGGGCTGGAAGACATAATGGAATTATCCAAGGACAATGCGTAGTAAAAGGAGTAGGCATGATAGAGGTACAGGAAAGGCGATTAGAAGGTTATCGATTTATAGATCTTTTTGCGGGATTAGGCGGTTTTAGATTGGCTTTAGAAAGTTTTGGGGCGAAATGTGTATACTCGTCCGAATGGGATAAGGCCGCTCAGGAAGTATATAAAAACAATTTTGGCGATTTACCAGATGGAGATATAACAAAAGTTGACGAGACAACTATACCGCAACATGATATTATTTGCGCAGGCTTTCCATGTCAAGCTTTTTCTATAAGCGGTAAACAACGCGGATTTGAGGATAGTAGGGGGACGTTATTTTTTGATGTCGCTAGAATAGCGAAAGAACATAGACCTAAAATAATATTTCTTGAAAACGTCAAAAATTTTGCAAGTCACGACAATGGTAATACCTTGAAAGTAGTGAAAAACACTTTGGAAGAGTTAGGATATGATGTAAATTATCAGGTTTTGAACTCAGTAAAGTATGGCGTTCCTCAAAAGCGTGAAAGAATTTATATTGTCTGTTTTAGAAAGGATTTGAGAATTAATAACTTTAAATTCCCAAAACCTTTTGCTTTAACTAGACACGTGGAAGATATCTTAGAAGAAGAGAGCCAAGTGCAACCATTAAATGAAGAAAAATATCCGATTATTAACAATAAAGTAACTGATGACGCATACGAAGATAAAATGATTCGTTTAGGCATAGTAAATAAAGGCGGACAAGGAGAACGTATATATAGTACAAAAGGTATAGCCGCAACACTTTCAGCGTACGGCGGAGGAGTGTTTGCAAAGACCGGAGGCTACATGATTAATGGGAAAGCTAGAAGGCTTTCGCCTCGCGAATGCGCTAGACTAATGGGATATCCGGATTCCTATATTATGGCAAAGAATAAGAATGAAGCGTATAAACAGTTTGGTAATTCAGTTGTAATAGATGTGCTGCAATTCATAGTAGCTGAAATTTGTAAAGTAATTTAATTCAATAAATCATAAACAATAAATTAGAAGACAATGCCCGAAAGGGCTATTGTCGTTGATAGGAGAAAAGATATGAGAGAATGGCAAAAATTTGAGAATGAGTGCTGCGAGTACTTGAATAATACTTATGGGACTAATAACATAAATTTCGTTTGCGATGGAGGTAGCGACTCAAATTCGCCGGATATACGCGGTTATATTGATAGAGTAAATAAGTTTAACATTGAGGTGAAGTCTACGTCCGCTCAGTCGGGACAATTTGTCGTATTGAATCAAGATAATAGATTTGTTTTCAGTCCTCGCAATAAGTCTAGCGCAGAAGAAGCGGACGTTTTCTTGCGTTATATGAATGACAACTATGATAGATTTTCTACCGCAACTACAAGCGGAGTCAATTTGGATATTGATATTAATGATAGTAACAAATGGATAATTGGTCACTACTTAAAGAAAAATTCAAGATTCGTAATAACACGCGACGATAATGGTTTTGTTGTTTTGCCAACGGAGAAGTATGGCGAATATTTTGAGACTACGTGTAAATATAGAATAAAGAAAAGCGGTTCTAGCGATGTTTCGCCTAGGGATGCGGATAAAGTCAAGGAACTATTTGGCGCGCAATCATATAAATATGTGAATGGGAAGAAGTTGTATATAGAAGCTGATAGTTATTCTATTAAAGCCAAAAAGTCACTAGACGGTTTTGATTATTTCATAAGCGAAAAGCTTGACGGTGGATATT
>JAIEDA010000029.1 GCA_029068165.1 Clostridia bacterium | reverse complement strand
GAGTATTTCATACGTTCGGGACAAACTTGTACGTACAAGATAGTGGACGAGAACGGTTACGCGCCCGACGAGGAAGAGACGGCGAATAGGGATAAGAACAACGACGATACAGACAAGGACGGCGGCGGTTTGAGCATAGACCCCGAGAAGATAAAGGAATTCTTAGAGGATTACTGGCAACCGATAGTAGGCGGCGTATCCATATTATTTATCCTAATCTTTACGGGTAAAGGATTATCGTACGCAAGCAAGCGTAAGCAAATAAAGAAGACGATAAAGAAGAAGTACAGCGGAGTATACGCGCTGTTTGTAGCGGGCGAAACGTTGTGGGGATTGGATTACAAGATATGGACGATCTTAGCGTTCACGCTAGTAGGCGTAGCGGTACTCTCGCTCATCTTTATGCTTCTAGAGAAGCGCGGATACAAGAAAGCTGAGGAAGAATTGGAGGACGCGAAAGAAGATTACGCAAGGAACAAAGAAGAGTACGACTACCGTCGCAAAGAGGACGACAGCAACCGCCGAGATGAAGAGTATAGGCGTCGCGACGAAGAATATAGACGACAAAACGAAGAAATGAAGATGATGTTTATGTCTATGTTTGGCGGAGCGGCAGCCGGCGGAGCAAACGGCGGATCGCAGTTCAGCGGTATGGGCGGCAACGTTGGTACAAATATTACAATCGATGCGGAAAACATAAAGAATCTCATTACGGATACTGTAGCCGCTTTGCTTCCGAGCGTGCAAGCATTGCTTCCGCAACAGGCAAGTTCCAACGATGAGATGGTTAAGCTCCTTGCCGAAGAAATCAAGGAAAACAAGGAAGAAAACCGCAGGTTGTCGGAGCAATCTAAAAAGAGCGACGAAAGAGTCGAGCAAATGATGAAGTCGCAAGAAGAGCTTATGCGCAATCAAGAAAAGCTGATCAACAAACTGCTGGAAATGAACGCAAATCCGATTGCTGTCGAAAAACAGGTGGTAGAAAAACCCGTGGAGAAGGTAGTCGAAAAAATCGTTGAGAAACCTATCGAGAAGATAGTAGAAGTTCCCGTCGAGAAAATCGTCGAAAAGAAAGTCGAAGTACCGGTCGAAAAGATAGTAGAGAAGATTGTCGAAAAGCCTGTGGAAAAGATTGTAGAGAAAGAAGTCGTAAAGGAAGTAAAGGTAGAAGTACCGGTCGAAAAGATAGTAGAGAAGATTGTAGAAAAACCGGTAGAGAAAATAGTAAAAGTCCCTGCGGAGAAAAAAGCTCCCGCGGTGGCAAGAGCTCCAAGACTTACTATCGACGAAGCGTACGCAAAATTGAGCAAGGAGCAAAAGAAGTTCTTTGACAAGCTTCACGATTATGCTCTCTCTAAAGAGAAGTGCAAGGAGAAGAAGTCTACGTACTATATCTTACTCGGTCAGTCCTCGGTCAATCCGCTTATAAAGCTGACGATAAAGAAAGACACGACGGTTGCTTTGTTCAAGATGGAAGACGAGTACTTTAAGGACTTGAGGAAGAATGCGGGAAGCGACGGTACGAAGATGAAAGTCAAAGAAACGGAGTTGATCGTGAGCGACGAGCAAGCGTTTGCAACAGCGAAAGAGATGATTGACTTAAGAGAAGATCAAATCGATAGATACGTTGAGTATCTAAAGGAACAAAGACAGTATAAGAAATAAAACAACCAACGGGAAGCGTTTCGCTTCCCGTTGGTCATATAATAATTTGAAATGATAAAGATTCTTCGACTGCGCTATGTTCCGCTTAGAATGACGGAAAAAGTGAGTTGTTATATGAAGTCGTTTACAGGTTTCTAAGAATTTCGTTGACCAACTTCATATCGCATTTACCCGCGAAATTACTCTTGAAATGTCGCATTACCGACGGTACGGATTTATCTTCGAGAGAGAGTATAACTTCTTTAATTTCGTCGGCGGTCATAAGTTTTGGAAGGTAGCTTTTGATCGTAGCTATTTGCTTGTCTAGACTTTCGACTTTGTCCGCGTAGTTCGCGCCGGCTTTCTCGTATCCCGATTTTTCTTCAAGGAGTTCCTTTTCCGTCTTTTGCAACAGCGAAAGAATATCTCCTTCGGCTAAGGTTTCGCCTTTGGCGCGCTTTTCGATAGAGGCAAGCATTATCTTGTTGATTATCACGTTGAGCGCGGAAACTCCGTCTTTGTCCTTTTCTTTCATCTTTACGACTTTTTCTTTCTTAAAAAAATCTATATCCATATTTCACCTCTTTAAATTTGATTTTATATTAGTATTCAAATAATACACCAAAAAACCTATCTTGTCAACGTCGAGCTCGATTGACAAGTCGAATTTAGCAATGTATAATAGAAAAGACGAGGTCACTATGGATAAGAGTAAGAAAATTAAAATAGCGGTAATTACTATAGTATCGGTTTTGCTGATAGCGCTTTGCGTCATTCACGGGGTATTAAGCGTTACGAGCGTAGATATAAAAGAATTTTTGGAATGTTCAATCAACGATATTAATAAAAAATACAAGCAAGTTGTAGACAAGCGGTTCAATACGTATCTCGGTCATCCCGATTTGGTTGAAATTGACGGCGCGCTTATGACTTTCTATCCGTCGGGACACGGAAAGGGAGCAATTATCGGAAAGATAAGCGACGACCTTGGAGAAACTTGGCGGGATATGGAGAATTTGCCTTCATCTTGGGAAAATTCTATGGAAACTCCCTGCGTGTACAAACTCAATATGACTGACGGAAGAGAAGTTTTGGTTCTCACCTCAGGATGTCCGTATTGGAGCGATATCAAGGCTTTGCCCAACGGCTTCAACTGCTCGGTATCTTTCGACAAGGGCGTGACTTGGAGCGAATTTGATAATTGGTACGGTCAAGAATGGGCGCAGGAAAAGTATTCCGATACCAATAAAGCCTACGACTGCGTAGTCGCTATGAGCAGTCTTACTCAACTTAAGGACGCGAACGGTAATTTTATCAACAAATGGATGGGTACTTTCCATAGGGGTACAAACGATTACGGAATGAACGCGGGCGAGGATTATATCAACTATTGTTCTTTCCTTACTTTTGTTGAAAACGACGGACAATTAAAGGCGGTTTGGAGCGAGCCTGTTCCTATGCTTTCTCAATATCGCGAACTTGAAGATAAATACGGAATGTGCGAATTGGAAATTATTCGCAACGACAAAGATAATTGCCTGATTTTGCTTGCAAGAGCGAATAGAAGAGTTAGCAATTCGATTATTTGCTACTCATACGACGAGGGCGCGACTTGGAGCGAACCTAAGGAATTGCCCAACTGTTTGAGCGGCGATAGACATAAGGCTGAGTACGATCCCGTAAGCGGCAAATTGATAATTAGTTTCCGTCAGTTGTTGCAAAACGGCACAGCCTATAAGCCGCACGCTTTTTCGTCCGTAAACTATCTTTCTAAAGGCTGGGTAGTTTGGATAGGCGAAGTTGAGGATTTGATGAGTTATGCCGACGACGATAAGTCCAACGATACCTACGGCGATGGAGTTTATATCATTGCAAGAAATTACGGCGGAGCCGACTGCGGCTACAGCGGCGTAGAGTGTCTAGACGACGGTACTGTCGTTATGGTTTCTTACGGCTATTTTACTTGCGGAGCGCTGAAACCGTATATTTTGCAAGCTAAATTTACTGTTGCCGACATTATAGAATAGCTAGTATTCATTAAGGCATTGTAGTAAAGGTAATAATTTATTATTTTGATGGATAGTCCAAACCAACGGGAAGCGAGCTCTTCCCGTTTAATTTTTTTCTTTTGTTGAGCTATTGTTTAAATATACGCGCGGAATTGCGAAATTTGCGTTGCGAGAAGTTTACAAAATTTTAATAAAATGATAAAATGTCTTTAGAAAGTTCTATATTATAAAGCGAGGAAAAAATGGAAGATATTTTATTAGAGCCTCTAAAAGCGTACAAGGAAGTATTAAGCAAGAAGTTTGACGAAAACGCAAAAAAGCATTTTGAACAACTTGTAAAACAATCCGAGATGAACGTGGAAGAGAATCGCGCCACCGTCCAAGAGTACAAACAAGAGATGGACGTTTTGGCAGGTCTTAAGAAAAAGCTTTCAAGACAAAAAGGTTTGCGCGCGTTTTTAATAATTTTGGCTGTGCTTGGCGTTGTGATGCTCGCAGTTGGAATTTATTTGCTCGTTCAATCAGATACGCTCGTAGGAGCTATCCTCACGTCGGTAGGCGTAGTTCTTACTATAATTTCGATAATCGTAGCGGTCAAAGTAGTGACTCCGAAAATCAAGCGGCTTACGGAAGAATGCAATAAACAAGACAAACTTGCGGGCGACTTAAAAGAAAAGGCTTGGGAGCAAATGGCAAGTCTTAACGGTTTGTTTGAAAGCGATATAACCAAAAAGTTGATTGAAAGCACGGTGCCGCTTATTCAAATCGACGACAACTTCAATATGCGTAGATACGATTATCTAAGCGGAAAGTACGGTTTTGGCGAAAACGACGACGAAGACCGTTCGACTATTGCGCTTCTAACTGGCGAAATTCTCGGCAATCCGTTCGTAGTCGACCGCGAATTGGTCAAGACTATGGGGACTGAAACTTACACGGGTTCGATAGTCATTCATTGGACTACGACTACGCGCGACTCCAAAGGCAATCGCGTAACGCAACACCATACTCAAACGCTAGTCGCTACCGTGACCAAGCCTAAGCCTTTCTATTCGGAACAAACCCGTCTAATCTACGGTAACGAAGCCGCGCCCGACCTCGTATTCTCGCACGCGCCGTCGCACGCCGAAAATATGTCCGAAAGAGCTCTTGAGAGCAAAGTTAAGTCGGGAGCTAAAAAGATACAGCGTAAGCAGGAGAAAGATCTCAAAAAAGGCGTAGAGGCATCGTTTACGGGAATGGGTAACGAAGAATTTGACGTTTTGTTTGGAGCGTTAGATAGAAACAACGAAGTTCAGTTCCGCTTGCTTTTCACTCCGCTTGCGCAAAAGAATATGATTGAGCTAATGAAAGATAAAGATACTTACGGCGACGACTTCTATTTCAACAAGTCAAAATGTCTAAACTTTATCTCTTCCGAACACTCGCAATACTGGGATCTTAATACCGAATATACACGCTATCAATCTTATTACGTGGACGATGCGTTTAATAAGTTTATGTCTTTTAATCGCAATTATTTTAAGTCGCTGTACTTTGATCTAGCGCCGTTGCTTGCTATTCCGCTTTATCAACAGCATAAGCCTCATGAATATATATATAAGGACGTTTATCCGCGCAACTACACGAGCTATGAGGCGGAGTACGCAGTCAACAAGTTGGGACAACAGTTGTTTGAGAACAAACTCTCGCAAACTAAAGCTATACTCAAAACCGCTTTCGTGAAAAAAGACGGGAATACCGACGAAGTGAAAGTTACCGCGCATTCGTTTAATACTCAGCAAAGAGTAGAGCTCGTTCCTAAGCTCGGCGGCGACGGACATATGCACAACGTGCCGGTGCATTGGACGGAGTATATTCCCGTACAACGCGACAGCTCCGTTAAGCTCAAACAGCTCAATATGTCGGATAAACAATTCGATCAAAAATCTAGCGACGAGAATTTTAAGTCCGCGCTTGGAAAACATTGCAAAACCTATAGCTTTTCGCGCGGGATACTGTGCTGCCCGATTGACAAAGGGAATTTACCGTTTGACAAAGATATAGATAATGTATTATAATAATAGTACGATTTACGTCGGTTGTTGCAAAATATAATTTGGAGAGATTTGCAACGACTTCCTAAAATAAATAATAAAGAAGAACTTTTGGAGGTAATATATGGCTAACGAACTCGACGAAATGAATCCGATTACTCTTGACCAAGGTAAGGACGTAAGAGTAATCGCAAAACAACTTCCCGTAACTATCAAGGGCGGTACTAAAGTTTTTGACGTTATATGGTGGATAATTCCTCCCGTTATAGGGGGAGTTATTTGGAGCATTATAAAGGCTAAAGCTAAGGCGTCGCTGCAAAAGTTGCAGCAAAAAATTCAGCACGACGCTTCGCAAATCGACAACTATCTCGAGCAACGCGTGCAAATTCTCAAAAACTGCGCTAAACTCGTAGATAAGGCTATCGATTTGGACAAAGATACTTTCACGAAGATTGCCGCGTACCGTAGCGGAATAACCCCTGAGGCGGACAACGCAAGAAACGAGTACGCAGGTCAAATCGAGGAAATAGGCTTGGCAATCAATCGCGTGGTAGAAAACTATCCCGACCTTAAGGCTCATAGAGAGCTCGCCGACGCTATGCAACAAAATTCTTACTTGCAACGTGAAATAACCGCAGCGCGCGAGGTCTACAACGACACCGTAAACGCTTGGAACAGCGCAATATTCTCTTGGCCGACCAAGCAAATCATTGCCGCAAAAGAAGGCTATACCACGAGAATACCGTTCTGTATCGACAACAAGACGCGCGAAGAAGCAAGAGGCGACTTCTTTTAAGAGAAGTTGAAAATTCAATACGAAATAAAATTATAAAAAAGAAACGCGTAGAACTTACGCGTTTCTTTTCATTTAGAATTTATAAAACTAGAAATTAATATAATCGGCGTACATTACAAGGAGAAATACTACGTAAGCTAATTGAAACAGGGCGATTAATCCGTGAGAAATAAATAGCTCGCATTTTTTGCAGTTTGTCGCTTTCAATTTCAATACGAAGAAAATAAACAAATCTATTAGCCAAAATATGAGTAATACTATAATATGAATTACAAATTCGTTTTTGCTTCCGTATCTATCTATTGCGCCGTGCGACCAATGCGCGGGAATGGTTTGCGGTAAGAATTTCCAAACTATTGCAATCGCAACCATACAACATATCGCTACGACGATATTAGCGATAAAAAGATAGAGATTTATATTTTTGGAAGTTTTATCGCTTGAAGCGTTGTCGCTTTTAGGTAGGGGACAAATAGATGATGTCAACGATTCGGCATTTGTTTTTCGGGGTAAAGCGTTTTTCTTTGCCTTATATACGATAGCAAGCGGATCTTTACAGTTTAAGATATTATTATAGAACACTTGAATCCAGTTGATATCATTTTGTTTGCAAAAATCGGAATCTATAGGGATGTCATGCGCGAGTTGATTTCGCATCCAACGGGCACGTTTTAATTGTTTATAAATGTTGTCCCAATCGCCAACCAAACGTCGTTCTAAATAAGGCGTATTTTCCATGTCCTGTATGTATGCCGAAATACCTTCGCTGGATGAGTACATTTCTTTGCAAAGTTTATCTAGTCGTTTATATTGTTCTTGGAATTCTATATTTAAGTCACGCATAGTTCAAAAATTTATAGTATTAGTATATCATAGAGATAGCATTAAAGCAATATGTAAGGCTTATAGTTTTTACTTAACTAATATAAATCCCCATTAAAGGTTTTAAATCATCTTCATATAAACCGCTTCAGCTTGTGTCATTTTTCAATATATGATTTATTTTGCAAATTAAACTTAACCTGGCGTAAAAAATACCCAATCTTACTGAAAGCTAGATCGGGTAAAATATAGTGGAGCAGTAGTAGCCTAAAAAGAATTTTAGTTATTTATCGCAATTTAATTGAGGGTAATATGTGCAATCGAACTCTCCGTTTTCATTATAATAATGTTTGTTTCCATACCAATCATAGACGGCTATGTAATCTTCCTGTATTTCAAAATCATTTTTTACTCTCATATTGACAAAGATGTCTATACTGCTAACGTTCCACAATACGTCAAAATTTTTATTCAAAAAATAATTTACTCCTTCGCCGTGAACAAAGTATCCTGATTTGAATTTGCAAAAATTGCGTATGCCCCAACAATTATTGAATTTAATTACGCGATCTATTTTATCTTTCTTCAAATCGACTATTGCGATTTCCTCATATAAGGCGATAAGCAATATATCGTTATCTACGCAAATTCTATGAGCATCAAGCGCTATAAAGTGAGACACTACGTTGTAAACGCTATTGTATTGACCGGATAACGTTATTTGAGATATTATGTGAAGGTCTAGGGCGTTCTCGATATAAATAACATTTTGAAGGGTAGATGTATCAACGTAAGTATTTACATCATTTTTAATTATTTGTATGTCTATATTTGTTGTTTGCATATATTCATTACATCACGTATATCGTAATCATTATTGATTAAGATATAGTCTAAATTGTATTTCTTGCAAAGTTGCAAATTGTTTATATTTTCTTTTATCAAGTTTTGTTTATCTATGGCTGCGTTTTGTAACCGATTTTCGATTAAGTTTTCGTACTTGACGATATCTGAAAAATTATTTTCTATGTATTCTTCAGACATTATAAGACAGTAATATTTAATCTCGGACAAATATTTATCAGTAAAATTTTTTTGCCAATCAAACGGTATATAGCAACCTTCAATAATAAGGTTTTGAGTGTTTTCTATGGTAGTTTTAATAATTTCTTTCACAATACTCCAAAGATAGGGCGTAAGTCTTTTGTCATCGCTTACGCTTATGGAAGTTTGTCCGCTTCTTATCAATCCCATTTTCAAATGGTCAATAGAAAGATAGGGAATTTTGCATTGTTCCATCAATTTTTGTGATAATAGTGTTTTGCCGGTGTGCGTTGCGCCTGAAATTAAAATTATCATACAATTAGTATACTTGATAGATAAAAACTTTGCAAGCATAAAAAACGACCGAAAAGAAAGCGATTCTTATCGGTCATTAGGTGGTGGAGCATTGATAACTTAAAACGAATTACATTTTATGTTTATTGTTTGGAGAATGATAAAATACTTGTCATAAAACTATTGCCAATTTATTTTTTTGTTATATGATTTAGTTGAAATAATCATATTGAGGTGTATAATGTTAGTAAATTGGTCTAATGATTGGATAAAAGTAGTTGATAACTTAAATGACGTAGCTATTGACGATTTTGATTATGAAAAAGGAATACACGGCCCGGCAACGCAAAAACATTGCGTGAAGTGCGTCGCTGTAAATCAATGTTGGTTTGCAAATGAAAAAAATAAAAAACCGGAGCCGATGTCTTATTCTATTGAACAAGTCTTGAATGACAGCAAAAATGCAATACGTTTTTAGCAGGGAGGATGTAATGAAAATATTTGATAAAGTAAAAATTTTGGTGTCAAATCCAGAGTACGAAAAAAATGGAATATTCAAAGGAATGGTGGGGACCATCATTGAGGCGCATATAAGATTTAGAAGTTTTCAAGTTGCATTTATAGACCCAAATCAAGTTGTTGACGAGAATGACGATATGCTTGGACTTAGAGACGAAATAGTAGAGTATATACACGTCAAAGATATGGAAGTTGTCGAAGAGAGCGATTGCACTGACGAATTCATATTTAACGATTTGCCTAATAGAGACATTCGTTGGTACTGCAAAGTTGAGGACGGTTTTATCAAAAATTTGCGAGGAGAGAAATTAAATAAGATTGCTTACGATTATGATAGTTAACAATTATTTTACTTGCCAGTAGTAGAATCACATTATTTATAAAACCCGAAGCGAATTCGTTTCGGGTTTTGACTGGTGTAAGTTATATCAACTCTATGCATAAGGATGCATATTTGTTGATGGCGTTCGTCATATTTGCTCGCAACAAATATGACTCGGCTGAAAGGTCTCATTCAAACCCTAACAGTCCAGCCATAAAAAATGACGCATATTAAATGCGTCATTCTTTTTGGTGGAAGTTATAGGGCTCGAACCTATGACCCTCTGCTTGTAAGGCAGATGCTCTCCCAACTGAGCTAAACTTCCATATTTTGGTTGCTTTATGATTTTAGCATATAGATTAGGCGATGTCAAACGATTTTCTTAAAAATTTGCGCTGGTATACATTTTTTTTAATTTGTAATAATTATCTTGGAGGGGTTATGATAAGAAAACTCATCAGCTCGGTTATCGCTTTAACTATCGTCGCACTTTTATTGCTTTGCGTAGGGTACTGGCTTTTTAATTTTATGACTTTGGAAAAACTCGGCTACGCTGACGTTGAGATAGGTCAAACTCAACTTCCCGACGAAGAAGTCATCTCTATTACGCCCAAAACGCTTGGCATAGAAAATATGACGGTAAAAGAAATCTTCAAATGGTTCAAAGAAAAAATAGACGGTTAGCGCGCTAAGCATTAAGTCAGCTTACTTGCAATTATTGATTAAACGCTTTAATAGATAAATATGCAAAAAGCTTATTATACTATCAATAATTTTTCGTCCTATTAACAAAGTCCATTGATTTTCTCGACTAGATAGGGCAGCGCTTTTTCAAACTTCAAACCGTAATAATGTTCTTTATCCAAAGCGGTTATTTCTATAGCCTTTTGAGTAAATTCCATAGCAAGTTTTATTGCCGCTTCGTTGTTAAGTCCTCGCGCAAGTCCGCCGACGAATGCTGAGGAGAATACGTCGCCGCTTCCGAAAAACTGTCCGCTAATTTCGTTGATTTTAAAATAATTTATTTCTCCGTTTTCACATAGCGCCAACCGCATTCCGCTTTCCGTCTTTATACCCGTAATCGCGAAATTCTTGACGCCTAAGCGGTATAGTTTGTTGGCGATATCGGTTATATCTTTTTGCGAAAGTACGCTTTTGTATTCAACGCCCGTTATCATACACGCTTCGCTGACGTTGGGGAGCGCAAAATCGCTCAATATGCACAGTTTTGTGATTTCGCTTACAAAGTCGTCGGTTATGCCGTCGTACAGTTTTCCGTGTTCAGCCATAGCTGGATCGACGACGAAAAAAGCGTCGGGATAGTCTTTTTGAATTTTTAATACGTCGCCGATTATCTTGCTTTTGCCCAAATAACCCGTATAGATAAAGTCGAAAGTCAAGCCGCTGTTTTTAATACGTTTTTCCGACGGCAGGAGATTGTCGCTTAAATCTACGTAAGTATAGTTGCTGAAACTGCTGGTTTGAGCGGATAGCAAAGCTATGGGCAAGGCAATCGTTTCTATGCCCATAGCCGAGATTATCGCCACGGCGGCAACGCTGGAACATTGCCCAACGGACGAAAAGTCCTGTATTGTTAAAACTCTATTTTCTTTCATTTGCTTGACCTCGTAATATGCGAGTATTTTTATTTCAATAGCGAGTTATCGTCGTTGCTCGGCTTATCGTCGAAGTTGTCTTCGACCGTAGCCGAGGCTGCGTCGTTGAAGTCGTGTTGTTCTTGCGAGTCGATTTGCTTAGATGGCAAGTTTTTATAGAAGTATCTATCGAATACTCTTTTTAGCTGGAAGGCGTAGAGCAGCGCTACAGCTACCAAAGCCGATATTGCGCCTTGGAGAGTATTTAGCGGAAGTTGAGCGATACCGCCTACCCAGTGATCTTCCGAAAGGAGTAAGCCTTCAGCCAAGAAGTATCCGAGAGCCATAACGAAACCTGCCAAGAGATTTGCGAGCGTGACAAAGATGATTTCCAAAACGTTTTTTGAATTTTTATCTTTGCTGAATTTCTTTATAAGTACGTACAAAAATCCTACGATAAGACCTTCGATAGCTTTTATAACTAAAGTAAAGGGCATATAGAAGATGTATCCGAGAATTAGGTCGCCGAGCGTTGCGCCGATACCGCCGACGATAGCGCCGTAGACGGGACCCAACAAAATCGCGGCGATAAATATAACTAGGTCGCCGAAGTTGAAGTAGCCGCCGAAAGGCAGGGGAATGCTGATGAGCGTAAACGCTGTTGTCAGCGCAGCCAAGATTGCGGTAAACACGAGCGTTCTGGTTTTTGCCGACGTTTGTTTCGATGATTTTGTTGACATATAAACCTCCTTCTCTTGGGCATAAAAAAATCTTCCGCTGAATGGGAAGATTATAGAATAAGCCAGTCGCATCGCATTGCATAGCAAAATAGCGGCATTATTATACCATCATCTTTCCCAGTCTGACTTTACAGGCGGTTACGGAATCTCACCGTATCGGCTGTTGGGGCTGTTGGACTCGTTCGCTCTATGGCGACATTACCACCGGTCAGCATTACGCTTGCCCAAAGATTGATTTTATGATAGCACCGCTTTATCGTCCTGTCAAGCGGTAACATTAAGTTTTTTGCAATTTTTTTCAGGTTATATTCTTGAGATGCAAAAACGCTTCGTACGCAATAAATTTAGCGCCTTTAGAATTCAAGTGCAATTTATCGATAGAGAAGAGATGCTCTTTGTTTTGAGTCATAGAAAATATATCTACGTATTTCACGTTCAACTCTTTCAATACCGAGCGTTGAATATCTACGATCTTTTTGAGAAGTTCAACGTCAAAGTCCATATCGTCGTGCTCAAGCGGTTTGAACGAGTTGGGCGGGGTCATAACCAACAAATGCGGCATAAATGAAAGCCCTTTTAGATAGTTGATCAATTTAGTAAATTCTTTTTTGAAAACGTCCTCGTCCGTCCAATTTTTTATTCTTGCGTCGTTCGTGCCTAGCAATAAAATTATATAGTTGGGCATATAAGTTTCAAGAGTGTTGATCATTGCTCTTTGTCCCCAATATTTTGCCGAGTAAGAACTTACCGTAATTCCTTCCATACCTAGATTAAGCACGTTGAATTTATCGCCGAGCATTTTTTGCAAACGCGCAGGATAACAATCCTTTTTCCTATTGAGAAGCGTAGTGCCGTAGGTAAGGCTATCGCCTACGCAAGCGACTTTTATTCCCTCAAAATTAGTATTTGCCTCTTCGATTTTTGGCATAAAATCCTCCGCTGTAAAATAGTTATCATATATAGTATAACACGAAAATTTAAATTTACGCAATTCTTCCTAGAATTTATAAAGGTAAATTCCATCTAAAGACGAGCCGAAAAAATAAAAAAGTTTTGGATTATGATTTTTCTTGACAATCAAAGTAAATATATAAGATAATCAATATACTATAAAAAACGTAATTATTTATTGTAAAAATTGCAAAATAAGTTGATAAATATTTAATTAATTCGTTACGAAAGCGTTCTTAGTCTAATGGATAAAACAACACCCTCCGACGGTGTAGTTATGCGTTCGAGTCGCATAGGGCGCACCAAACGCAACCTTATTCAAAAAAGAGTAGGGTTGCGTTTTTACTTATAATTACTTAATATTATCGGAATATCCCTATCCTTTCTAAAAATTGTTGACGGTACTTGTTTTTATTCCTATTTGAGAAATTGGTAGAATTTGGTGTAAAATAATGTAGAAAAATAAAAGCTTACGGTTGCTTAAGACTTAAAATTATGATAAAATGAATTAGGTATTTTGATTTAACGCAAATTGGGCTTGCAGCGCGGCTAAAAAGGGAGCATAATGGCAAAGGCATTTTTATTCAAACTTAAAGAATCGCTCATTTCGGTTTTACCGATCGCGATAATCGTACTTATAATTTCATTTACTCCTCTTGCTCCTTTGACTTCAACCGAACGAATCACGTTTGCAGTATGCGCAGTGTTGCTTATTTTGGGTATCGGACTTTTCAATATGGGCGCGGACCTTGCTATGACGCCTATGGGAGGACACGTCGGTACCGGACTTACCAAATCAAAAAAAGTAATGGTTCTCTTTTCGGTATGCTTTGTAATGGGCGTGCTAATTACCGTTGCGGAACCTGACCTTTCCGTACTTGCTTCGCAGGTCAGCGACGTTATCAACAATACTGTTCTTATCGTTACCGTGGGCGTGGGCGTGGGAATATTTTTGGTATTTGCAGTCTTGAAAATAGTTTTTCATAAAAGCTTGTCAATGCTTTTGATGTTTTTCTATATGATGTTGTTTGCAGTATGCGCAATGCTTATAGAATGCGGCAAGAATAATTTTCTTGCGCTATCTTTTGATTCAGGCGGCGTAACTACCGGACCGATAACTGTTCCGTTCATAATGGCTCTCGGCTTCGGAATAGCAACCACTGTCGGCGGAAGAGACGCCAACGAAAACAGCTTTGGACTTATCGCTTTATGCTCAATAGGACCTATCATTGCGGTAATGATACTTTCGCTTTGCTCCAAAGGCGAAATGTCGCAGGACTCTTTGAATGCTCTTGCCTCTTACAACACGGTTCAGGAGAGTCTTTCATCAATCGGTCACGCTTTGTTAAGCAACGTTAAAAACGTAGGAATCGCGTTGGCGCTCGTAGTTGCATTTTTCTTCATATTGCAATTCACGGTACTGAAACTTCCTCGTCAAAAGCTTGCTCAAATCGGCATAGGTATAGCTTATACGTTTGTTGGACTCGTCATATTCCTTTGCGCCGTAGAAGTCGGATTTATGCCTATCGGCTTCAAACTCGGCACGGAAATTGCTAGCTTCAACAAGCCTGTTCTTGTTATATTCGGTTTTGTAATAGGTTTTGTCGTCGTATTGGCGGAACCTGCGGTACACGTTTTGAAAAAGCAGGTCGAGCAGGTTACGGGCGGCGGCGTCAAAAAAATAGAAATGATGATTGCGCTTTCGTTGGCGGTCGGCGTTTCGCTATGCCTTTCTATAATTAGAATGATTTTCCACTTTTCGCTATTGTATTATTTGATACCGGGCTATATCATTTCTTTGGGGTTGTCGTTCTTCGTTCCTAGAATATACACGGCGATTGCTTTTGACTCGGGCGGCGTTGCCAGCGGTCCGTTGACGTCAAGTTTTATTTTGCCATTAATCGTAGGCGCTTGCGTATCGGTTAACGGCGGAGCGGAGCACGTCTTGACTGACGCGTTCGGTGTGGTTGCGATGGTAGCGATGACGCCGCTTATAACGATTCAGGTGCTTGGCTTTAAAGCCGTTATGTCATCGAAGGTTCGCAACAATATAGCAATGAAGAGAATACTGTCGGCTGACGACGAGCAAATTATTTACTTTGAATAGGAGAGATTTATGGGAGATAAAAAGCGCGTAAAAGAAAATGCGGCGTCGGCAAAAAAGGACGAGAAAGAACACGTTTCCCAAAAGCCAAAGCCGGCTGTTTCGAATAAGGTCAAATCCAACAAGCTAAAACTGCTTGTAACGATTGTGGCAAGAAAAAAAACCGAATATTTTCTCGACCTTATCCAGTCTTTTGACGTAAATATGCAAATGGTTGCTCTTGCCGAGGGGACTGCAAATGCGAGAATTATGGGACTTCTAGGTTTGTTGGATACTGAAAAGGCTGTTATTTTCAGTGTAATTCAGGAAAGTAAAATTTCCGACGCGATGAGCACGCTGGAAGAAAAGTTCCAAACCATAAGGGACGGTAAAGGTATTGCTTGCACCATACCTTTGACAAGCGTGATAGGTACGCTCATTTACGGTTTTTTAAGCAACAACAAACTGACGGTTAAGGAGAATAAATAATGCAAAGTTACGAAATGATTATGTGTATAGTAAACGCCGGGTTTTCAGAACTCGTTATGGATGCGGCAAAGGAAGAGGGCGCGTTCGGCGGCACGGTTATTCACGCTCGCGGTACCGCCAACAAAGAGGCGGAACAGTTCTTCCATATAGCCATCCAGCCTGATAAAGACATTGTTTTAATTTTGGTTCCGATAGAAATTAAAGACAACATTCTTCACGCTATATATCGCAACGCAGGACTAAAAAGCGAGGGCAAGGGAATTGCATTTTCTCTCCCCGTAGACGAAGTAGTTGGTATCTCGGCTCCTGCCGCAGCTCTTGTCGGTCTTGACGCAAAGGACGCGCCGATTGGAAAGGTTGATACGGAAACGCCGCAACCGAAAACTCAACAACAAGAATAATAAGAATAAAATATATTATATATTTAGAAAGTCGGACTGTCTTTACAGTCCGATTTTTTTGTTTAGCCTGAATTGGGTTAACATATTGACATAATTTTTAGATTTAATATAATTTTTATAATCTTAATACATATACTAATACAAAACGGAGGAATGTGATTATGTATAGTGCAAAAGATTATAGAAAACAAGCGTGGGGAACTTTGCGCGGTCATTGGGGAGTAATGGCAATCTCTCAACTGATTTACTTGTTGATTACGCTTGTGTGCGGCGCGCTTTCCTATTACGTGATAGGCGCGATAGTATTGATATTGGTCAGCGGACCGATTGAGTTGGGTATTTATAAAATGTCGCTCTATTTGTTGCGCGGTGAAAAGGTTGAAATACCTACGTTGTTTAGCGGATTCAAAGATATGTCAAGAGCTATCATCCTTTGGCTAACTAACTATATTTTGATAGGGTTGTGGGCATTACTTTTGATTATTCCGGGTATCATCAAGAAGTATTCCTATTCGATGAGTTACTTCGTACTTTTGGATAACCCCAATATGACCGCAAACGAAGCTAGAAAACGTTCTATGGAACTTATGAAAGGCAATAAGTGGAGATTGTTTTGCTTGCATTTAAGCTATATCGGTTGGATTTTGCTTAGCGTAATAACTTTTGGTATCTTGTATTTGTGGGTACTTCCGAGCATTCGCACAGCGGAAGCGGCATTCTATAAGAGTTTGTTGCCTGAGGAAGAGAAAAGCGAAACTTTCGACGGCGGTTTCGAAGACGTTATCGACGTTGACGTAGAGCCTTTTGAGAGCAGCAAAAACGACGATATTACTTTCTAAATATTAGATTACTGTTTTATACAAACAGTATCGTTGTAATATTGACGCATCATATCGGAAGGAACGCATTTGAGTTCCTTCTTTCGTTTGTTTGCCTTTCTTTGCTTGTCAATGTTATTGCGATGTGCTAAACTTAAATTATGAAAAAGAGAGTTGTAGTAGGTATGAGCGGAGGAGTTGATTCCTCGTTGTCAGCTTTATTGCTTAAGGAGCAAGGCTACGAAGTCGTCGGACTTTTTATGCGTAATTGGCACGAAAAGGACGAGGGCGGCTGTTGTACTGCTGACGAGGACTTCTATGACGTGCGTTCAGTGTGCAATGAGATTGGCATACCGTACTATAGCGTAGATTTTGCCGACCAATATTATGATAGAGTATTCAAACACTTTGTGGACGAATACAAAAAGGGTAGAACCCCCAATCCCGACGTGCTATGCAATAAGGAGATAAAGTTTGCGCCGTTTATACAGCACGCATTGTCTATGGGCGCGGACTATATCGCTACGGGTCACTATTGCGACGTACTTCACGACAGCGACGGGTTGAATTATCTACTTAAAGCCAAAGATACGAATAAGGACCAAACTTATTTTCTTAATCAGCTATCGTCCAAGCAGTTGGACAAGGTGCTTTTCCCTATAGGCGGGTTGGATAAGAGCGAAGTAAGGAGTTTGGCGGCAAAATACGGACTGTCGACCGCCGAAAAGAAAGATTCAACGGGCATTTGCTTTATCGGGGAGCGTAACTTTAGAAAGTTTTTAAGCGAGTATATCCCAATGAAAGAGGGGGATATTAAGACGCTTGACGGCAAGACTGTCGGCAGGCATAACGGCGTATTTTATTATACCGTGGGTCAGCGCAAGGGACTTGGCATAGGCGGCGGCGGCAACGGCGAAGCTTGGTTCGTCGTATCGAAGGACGTGGAGAAAAATATACTTTACGTTTCTCAAGGCGACCAATCTATGCTATATAATTCGCATTTGACGTGCGAAGAATTCAACTTTATAACCAAAAGACCTGAAGCAAAGACTTTTGCCTGTACGGCGAGAATAAGACATCGCCAACCCGAACAGCAAGCAACCGCCACGTTGCTCGAGGGCGGCGGAGTTGAGATTGAATTTGCAACGCCGCAACGCGCGCTTGCCGAAGGACAGTACGCGGTCATATACGAAGGCAACGTATGCCTCGGCGGCGGAATCATAAGCAAAAAGTTTGATTAATCGTCTAAATTAATAGACGTCGGGAGAGATAATCGTTGCCTAAAGCCTACGCGCAGGGTAACGATTTTTTTGTTGCGCTTTGAGAGCAATAGTCATATTTAGCGGAGCGTTCAAAGTTGAAATACATTGACAATTATAAAAGATTTAACTCTCAATCTAAGCGCAGAACGGCGAATTAATTTATACTGATATATAATGATATAATAAATAATATATATTATAAATAAATATAGGTAGGAAGTACTGCTTAAAAGCTTGCCATAAAGCTAGACAAAATCAAGCTGAAAAGGAATATAACTAAATTATATAAAAATTTTTCGGAAAAATACAAAAAATTGTTGACAAGCAATTATTGATGTGATATGATAACTAGGCTGTCGACCGAAAGGTTGAAAGCAAAAGCACCTTAACAACTAAACAAGAGGATGAAATAGGGAAGAGCGGAAATAAAAATTTTGCAAAAAACTATTTCAAACTTTAAGCAAAGTGTACAAATTAAACACAAAATGCAAAGTCAATTATTAGTTTGAAAGAGTTAGAGATTGAACTTGAGAGTTTGATCCTGGCTCAGGACGAACGCT
>JAIEDA010000028.1 GCA_029068165.1 Clostridia bacterium | reverse complement strand
ACGCCAAAAAATATGTGCGCTTATTGGGCAAACCCACTTATTAGCTAAAATCCTCTATACTATATTAATATATCAATATAAAAAACGCAGGGAGCGACTTAACGTTCCCTGCGCCTTTATCCCACACAGTTCAGCCTGTCAAAACACCGCTATGTGAAATTAGCTAAATTAAATAAATTGTTATGCTCCGCTCAAAATGACCATTATAATTCTAACGGACTATTCTATCGTCACCCTAAGCATAGTCGAAATATCTAAACCGCTTAAAAAACTATCTAGAGTTATTCCTTAGTCGGCTTGAGCGATTAAGTGGGATTTGCTGAAATAACCTACATATTTTTGGAGTCTCTTGCTGTTGAATCTAAGATGCGTTACGCCAAAAAATATGTGCGCTTATTGGGCAAACCCACTTATTAGCAAAACTACAATTTGTTACTTCTTATACGCTCTTTGTTCGCGCAAATACTCGTTGTAACGCTCGATTTGATCCTCGCGTAGGTCTATCATTTGCTTAGCCGTTTCAAACGATTCAGCGTCGGCTACGAAGAGTTCGCTCTCTTTGACTTTTATCTTAGATCCTTCCGCGTTGCGGCGAATATCCTTGAAATACTCGTCTTCCATCTTGAACAAAGCTACCGTCGTGTCTTTCTTTATCGTCAGCTTGACGAGCGGATTGATTGACGACTGTCCGAGCAAAATGTTGTAAGTTTGCTTCTTCTCTTTGCACTTTTCTTTGGAGAGCGCGTACTCGCGAAGCTTGTCGAAATACTTCTTTTGCTCGCGGCTAAGTTTAGCGTACGCTTCGTCGATGTTGAGTCTAGGAGTCTTTTCAAGCGTAGTAGACGACTTCTTCTCCGCAGGAACTTTGACAATCTTCTCGACTATCTTCTCAACGGGTTTTTCAACGATTTTCTCGACTACTTTCTCGACAGGTTTCTCGACTATCTTCTCAACAACCTTTTCGACGGGTACTTCAACTATCTTCTCTACAGGCTTCTCCACGATTTTCTCAACGGGCACTTCTACGATTTTTTGCTCAACGGGTCGAGAGCTTAGGTCCTGTATTTGCTTGAAGAGCAACTCTTGGTTTTTCGCAAGCTGCTCCAAAGCCGCGTTGTTGGAGTTGTCGACTACGACGGGATTTGACTTCATATCCTGCATTTGTCGAAATATCATATCCTGCGTTTTGGCAAGCTGCTCAAGCGCCTCGTCGTTGCGCGAATCGGCGGGAGCGTTTTTCATATCCTGTATTTGCTTAAAGAGCATCTCTTGATTTTTAGCAAGCTGATCATATGCCGCGTCATTGGTCGGTTGAACTACCGTAGCCGTAACGGGAGCTTGCTCCTTTTCCAAAAGTTTTGCGATAAGCCTTTCTTGATTGCTCATCATACGCTCTAAAGCTTCGTCGTTCTTTTGCGACTTCTCTATAAGCTTTTGCACTACCTCGTCATTGGTACCCGCTTGTTGAGGAAGCATTGCTTGCATACCCGGAAGCAACGCGGCTACCGTTTCGGTAATCAAACCTTTGATATGCTCGGCGTCAATAGTAATGTTTGTTCCGGCGTTGCCGCCCATTGCTCCGTAAGGCGCGCCGTACGGCATACCGTAAGGAGCGTAACCGAACGGCGGATAGCCGTAAGGCTGACCTGCTCCGAAAGGTTGATTTGGATTAGTTGCGCCGTTGCCGTCCTCGTCGGTTTGGTTGGCGTTGGGATTAGCTCCGCCAAGCATAGACATAAACATCATCTTCATTTCTTCGTTTTGACGTCTAAACTCGTCTTCGCGGCGGCGATTCTCCTCTCTCATCTCCTCGTCGCGACGGCGGTTTTCTTCCTCGCGGCGGCGAAGCTCTTCTTCAAGCCTTTCAACTTCCTTATCTTTCTTCTTATCGTCGCGGCGACGGCTTTCCTCATCGCGCTGACGAAGTTCTTCTTCGAGCCTCTCGATTTCTTTGTCTTTCTTCTTGCTGCTCTTTCCGCTCTCGGCGTACTCTTGAGGCGCAACCGAAGCCGCTACCATACCCGCGCCCGCGCCAGCCATTGCAGGAGCAAACGCCGCAGGATTGCGGGCAAATTCCGCCTGAGCCTCTTCAAGATCCTCTTTCGACTTCTTATAAGAGTGCTTCTCGAGTATCATAAACAGTAGCGAGAGTACCGCTACGCCCACGAGCGTAAACGCGATTATTTCCCAAATCTTGTACTCTATACCCCACAGCTTATCAGTCGAGGTGAACAACGCCAAAGCGTATGCAGGAGTGTAATTTTTCTTGATTTGTTTCTTTATCTTCTTGCGCTTGCTTGCGTAAGACAATCCTTTCGAGAAGAATATCAACGTCAAAAACAAGCTTATACCCGCAACTATCGGCTGCCAGTAGGATTGCAAGAAGCCCTTTACCTTTGTCCAGTTTATGCCCTTATTGCCGTCGCCGTCCGGCGGATTCGTCGGGTTATTCGGGTCATTCGTATCATTCGGATTGTTGGGCGTAGTGCTGGGCGCGTCGGGGTCGGTGGTTGGATAGTTGGGGTTGTTGGGATCGTTGGGATCGTACAAACCTCCCTCTATGTCCGCCGCCGTCAGGCTGAAAGTCACGTAGTCGGTGTCGTAGTTTGAACCGTAAGCGTCCGCTACGGAGAACTGTATATTCTTCCTATACGGCTCTTTGATCGTAGCCTTTATTTGATACGTCTTGTCAGCTTCCAAGCTTGCGACTTTGGCGATTTCGTTGCCGTCCTCGTCAATAATCGTGTACTGTATAGCGTTGATTTGTCCGTAAGCCAAATTGAGTACCGGCGGTCTTGCAGTGGTCTTCCAGTCGGGAGTAATTTCCGCGGGAACGACCTCAAATTGATAACGGGTAGTACCCTGTATTATGTATTTATCCGCGTACTCGTCCTTAATCGAGATCTCCACCCAATAGTTGCCGCACTCAACTGGCGCGCCGCCCATCATCGTGGTGCCGTCCTCTTTATAGTAATAGAGGTTGAAGTACGCGTTGTTGAGGTTTACTCCCGTAGTAGTTACGGTGATATGCCTTGCTTGAGTGTTGTAAGTGAACGACGTCTTAGCAGGCGCAACGGTGATTTTCTTAGCGTTGGCGTTTGCCGAACTTATCTTGAACGGTCTAGACGTAGCGTCCGCGTCGTCAAGCGCGTAGTTGTTGCTGTCTAGAAGCACCGGCTTTGCAACGTACCACTTCGTGCCGTCGCTCGGTATAGCCAAATCGTTGATATTGAGTCCCGCCGACGGGTCGAGAATTTTACCGCTCGTATCAGTTTCGTAGAACAAATAGTCTACGGCAAGCTTAGCCACAGGGTCGGTCAACTCCAACACGCTGAAAGTCTTGTCGCTGTCCGGATGCGCTACGTTGCCCCAATAGTTTGTCGTCGTCTTTATCACGTACGGAACGATTTTCCAGTCCTTTTTCCACTCGAAATCGTCATTTGCGTCGTCGGGGTCAAAACCTGTGTAAGTGGACTTATCCCCTTCTACAGGCAATATATAGTTGCTTGCGTAAGCCGGATATTTGGGATCAAAGTCAAAGAAAACTTCCGCCGTACCGTACTCAGTTACAATCGAGCCGTAGTTGGTCGTGCAGTCTTTTATTACAAGTCCCTTAGGCAAAGTCGTCGGGTCAATTACTTGATATACGTTGTTGCCGTCGTTGTAAGGAAGTTCTCCGTCGTCATACGTCCACTTCACGCCCGATAGGTCGAAAAGCGCAGGCGAAATCTTCCAGTTGATCACAAACGTGACTACCGTATCAAGGTCGCCGGATACCCACACGTCTACCCTAGTCGTATAGCTGTCGGCGTTTACGCCCGGATTGGTGTTGGAAGTATTGTCGTAATCGGTCTTGTATCCGTTGTTGTAACTATTAGTCTTGACCGTGTAGCCTATCGGCGTTTGCTTTGCCGCGAACGTATAGTAACCGCCCGTGTAATATATCATCTTGCTGAGTTCTTCGTCAGCGTTGAAAGTCACTTCTATTTCGCCGTCGGAGTTTTTCTCGCTTGATATATCGCTGTCGAGATAGAAGCCCGTGACTATCTTTCCGCCTACGTACAACTGCCATCTAATTACGTTTTTATTGTCCTCTTCGACCTTAAGTTTGGGCTTGTTGGTAAATTCAAGCTCGTACTCGTCGCCGCTACATTCGGCGTACAAATCGTATAGCACCGTGTCCCAACTCAATTCCGTGAGGCTTAGCGTATACTGAGTAGTTCCGTCTTCAGTCAAAGTTATTTCATTCGTCAACTCTTCAGGTATGCTTCCGTCCTTCTCCGCGCATATCTTAAATTTGAGCGGATGGTTGTCGAATATCTTATTTACGTTGGCGTCAATGTCCAGCACGACTTTGACAGTCATACCCTCTTTTCCCACGGCGGTATCGTCGCCGTTCTCCGCCGTAAGCGTAGCTTTTATCGTCTTTGGCGCTATTTTCATAGTGAGTTTGTTGGCGTTGGAAGTCGTCGGCGCGCCGTCCCATTGATAGTGGTCGGTGTCCTTGAGAGCAAACGTCAAGTCATACGACTTCGCGTCAACAGCCTTGTATTTCCAACTGTTGTTTGTCGCCGTAACGTCTGTCGGGCAAGTGACCGTAACTAATTTTGTAAATAGCTCCGAATATTTTATGCCCATCAACTTGGTGAATTCCGTCCAAAACTTGCTGTCGTAATTCAATTCAAACGTTTGTCCCGAATCTCCGTTGAACGGCAACGAAGCCGAATTAAACTTCGGGAACGGTATTTTTCTAGGAATAATTTTAAATTTGATTTCAATAACGTCTTTAGTGCCGTCCGCCCAAGTATCGTCTTTGTCTTTGAGCGTAAGCTTTACCGTATATGAATCGAAAGGCTCTACCGGATTAACTTCGCTACTACCCTTCCAGTAGGTTGCGCTGACTCTATCCTTGAAATCGTCAGTCCAAAAATTTGCGGCGGCCGCCTCAGCGGCGGCATCCAAATCGAGAGCCGAACCCGTGTATTCTATCTCTACGTCCGTAGGTTTCGCGAGTTTGGGCGCCGCGCTCAGCGCGGCAGATGTAAGATTTAAGTTAAGCGCGGGACGAACAGCGTACTCAGCAGCGCGCACTGTGTAATGGTCACGGACGCCTGTCGAGGAAAGCGTATAGGCATCGTTCGAACAATTAGAAGAGCCGGAACGCAGCCAGGAAGTCGCTGAAGACGACGTATCCGCGTAAGCTCTTTGATTCGTGTTGAGACCCCAAAGACCGGTGATTCCGTTGCCGTCGCCGTTCTCGCCTACTTCAGCCCAGCTGGGAAGCCATAGATAGTCGTATCCCCAGTCGAAATAAAGCGGATCGTTCGTGGCTGAACTGTAAGTTTGGTTTGAGCCTGCGCAAGGCGAGTTGTAATGAGATTTTTCTTGTTCGTAATGTACGTAGTAAGAACCGTCGTATTGGTTGTACCATCTATTTGCGCCAACGCCGTCCGAGGACGAACCCAAAGAAGAAGGCAACTTATTCAGCGAAGCCTCGTTTTGTCCGCTGCCCCATTTGTTGGAAGAGCCGTTGGCAATAAGCACGTCGTAGAAATTCTCGTCCTGTTGATAAAGCACGTCTTTAGGCTGAACGAGGAATTTGGTCACGTTCTTAGCGGCGTCTTTATCAGTGAATATGCCGAGAGTGGTAGCGTAGTTGGGAATAGACGCGCTGTTGGCGGTTGCCGCCGATAGATTGGTGAGCGCAGTTGCGCTAGCTGCGTATTGAATAGTTCTTCCGTCGTAGCCTTTGCCGTTGAGAAGCGCAGCCCTTATTAAGGAAGCGCTGTAGTACGACGAAGCGTATTTTTCAGTATGCGCTTTGTAGTTGGTAGCTTGCCAACCATTCCAATAAGTTGCGTAACCCTTGATAGGGTCTTTGAGCATCAAAGTCAATACGACGTCGCCTTTCGTTACGTCCGCAGTATAGCCGTTGCTCGAACTTGCAGCCTCGCCCGTCGTCGTCACAGTTACGACTTCCCAGGTAAGACCGCCAAATACTACCTCGATATTTTTTCCGCCCGTGACGGTCCTGATATCCTCGGCGTTCATTCCGTAATGAATAGATCCTACGAACGCGTTGGAATAATCGTTGGTCGAAGTGTTGGGCACGTAAGTACCATCGTCGGCTTTGCCCGCGGTGTAATTACCCATTTCCGTAACAACGTCGGCAAGCGTAGCGTCAGCAGGGTCGCCGTTGGCGTCCACTACCCTGTATCCCGTCAAAGCGTTGAAAAGCTCAGTCAAGTTGTTTATCTCAAAGATACTCTTGTTGCCCACGTCGGTAGCGCTGTCAGCTCTCGTCGGAACGAGCAACTCTTTTATCGAAATTATTCCAGCCGAGTTGGTCGTGGGGTTTACTTTCGTCAACGCATTCGCCGACGTATTGACCTGCCCCGACAACGATACGCTCAATACCACGCATAGTACAAGCATAACGCACGTCAACGCGACTATCCTCTTTCCGTTCTTTTTTCTAAGAGCTTCATTCATACTCTTTTCTCCTCTTAATCGTTTTTCGTATTTATCCTTAATCTTCAGTCTAATGCCAGTTTTTTATTCTCCGCGCTCCCCGCAAACTCTAAAATCAACGTAGAGCTTGTCCGCGCGCTGCAATATTATGATACAGTCTAATTATACACCTTTAAATCGATAATGCAAGCGTTAAAATTAAATTTTCCGTTATTTTTCGCAATTTTTTACGATTTTTAGCGCTTTTTTTGTAATTTTTTCTTAAAACTCTCGCGACAGGTTGAAGAGTTTGGGTTTGCTACTCAAGAGCGAAAACGCAAAATTCAATATCAAAATTCTTCGACCTGTCGCGAGACTTTTAAAATTCGCATCGTCATTTTTCACCCAAAATCGCCTCTTCTCCGACCTCGAAAACGACGGTCGCAAATCGCTTAAAATTACGATTTTGTTTTGTTTCGTAAGCCTAAGCGAAGACGTAAGGAGTTAAGCATTTGAGTATCAAGCAAGCGGCAACGGCTTAAACAGGCGTCAAGTCTAAACAATATAAAATTTGATATAATAAGGATTTTAAATTTAAGTATTGAGGGTTTTGCTTACTAAGTGGGTTTGCCCAATAAGCGCACATATTTTTTGGCGAAACTCGGATAAAGTACAAAGTATGCTATACCAAAAAC
>JAIEDA010000027.1 GCA_029068165.1 Clostridia bacterium | reverse complement strand
ACCGCGAATAGAGTTACGTCGCCGTAAAATCCCGACGGCAACTCATAAAACGGTTCGCTATCTCCGTCTTTATCGTCAGTCCATCCCAAGAATTCGTGATTTGCCGCAAGTTTTGATGCTATATATTCGTCAGTCGGTACGTATAAGGTGTCGCCAACTACAAAGCCGTCGCCGTCCGTCTTGCCGTCTTTCAATGGTATAGCTACTTCCGTTGCTCCGCCGCCTTCCAAGTTGCGATACGATACGAAAGCCAAAAGATAGTTGCGGACGGGCGATTCGTCAGGTGTATATGAGCCGCCTATCTTACTTGTATCCCAAATATTTGAATACGGTTTACTTGCAAAGAACTCAGTAGCTGCAGCTACCATATCATCCGAAGCAGCACTTCCTTTCCACTCATGCAATTCGCTGCCCGCTACGCTTGAAAGTCGTTCTGTATAATCGTTTCTAAAAACTGGAGCATACGTTGCCGTACTGCAAACTTGATTAACGTTACTTACTGTCGAGTTTGAAGAAGTAAGCGCTGTACTGCCGCAAACCGAATACATAGAGAGTTTACTTGCGTCGCCCATTTTTGCGTCCATATAGCAGTTTACAAACGTAAATTTATTACCCCCAAAAATACCGACCATTCCGCCGCCGGCATTTCGCATTTGTGTGGTAAGATCAAAAGTATAAATTACGTCTTGAATATCCATAGCGCCCGAGCCGCCGTATATCCCAATAATTGCTGCGCTACAAGAATGGTTAGTACACGTTAGCATTTTTATAGTAGCGTTCGTTACGCAATCATAAATCGTAGCATTAGCCGTAGTATATCCTACTCCGCCGATAATTCCTGCCGCTGTCAAATAAGTGCTGACTTCTATTGTAATATTTACTTCAGCAGAACATCTATAAAGCGTAATATCGTTAATACTTTGCCCTACTATTCCGCCTGCGCTCATACTGCCGCTATATCTATTGTCAGCGCTAATCGCGCCCAACGTATGACAGTTGAGAAGATAATCATTGCCAAACGCATTACCAACTATTCCGCCAGTATTTGCTCCGCCATGATAAGTAGCTGTTGTCATCACCATATTTGTGTAATTAAAATCGGCTACTATCAAATCGCTTATAACTGCGCCCGAAACTTGGCAAAATACTCCATAACCTAACGGAGAAGCAGCGCCCGACGTAGGTATTTGGGCATAATCGTTTGCGGCAGCATTCCAATACTGCCATTCCGCGCCGTTTAGCGTAATATTTGACAACGTGTGTCCCATTCCCAAAAAGGTCCCGTTGAAAAATCTTACAGGGTGAAAAGTTCTATTTGAAAAGTCTAAATCGTTTATAAGAACAAAATATGCTCCGCTTCCGTAATTTGCTATACTTCCATCGTCTAGATTTTTTGCAAATCTATCCCAATCGTCCTCGCTTGCAATTACGTACGGATTTTCTATAGTTCCTCTATCTTTCGTTTTATTGACAGTTTGAGGAGTCATATCAGTATCTATGTTTCCTGCTCTATAATCGTTTACTTTATTTTTGTCCGTGTATATGTAAGAAGCGCCGTCGTTAAATTCCCCCAATCCGTCGCTTGTATTAGTGGTAATACTGTAAGCAGTATTTGTTACGCCTATTTCCTCTTTTGCTGAATATAGTGTAAAGTCAAAAGGAACGCAGGATAACACTGCGCCCAATATAAACACCGCTACTATTATAATCAAAGTAAGATTGGCTACCTTTTTGCCCCTATTTTCCATAGTATTCTACTCCCTGCTCAACTGCTTTTTGAGCTGCAAATAAGCCGTTTTTTGGCTCGGTCAGTAAAAGTGTACTTTTCCTGAC
>JAIEDA010000026.1 GCA_029068165.1 Clostridia bacterium | reverse complement strand
TAAGAGAGTCGAACTCTTGACCTCCTGCTTGCAAGGCAGGCGCTCTAGCCAACTGAGCTAATCCCCCACGAATGAGTAATTTTCTCTACTGTCCTTCGACAGCCTTTATATAATATCATTAAAGAAAAAGTATGTCAACAATTTTTTCAAACTTTTTCAAATTTTTTTACATTTAAAATATTCGGTAAATTTTGTCTACTTTTCTAATAATATATATTATAATAATTAATCAATATAAATTAAGGTCGCTTCCCTAGCGGCAAAATATTAATCGATTATACCGAGAATTTCGTTGGCATCTAAATCAAGAACTTTGCAAAGATTTGCAAACGTATCCAACGCGGGCAATTTATCGCCGTTGACGTAATGCGAAACCGTTTGCTTACTCACGCGTAATTCCTTGGCAATTTGAACTTGCTGAAGTCCGCTATTTTTAATCGCTTCGATTATTCTCTTTTGTATCACGTCTATAGTTATCATAATTTTACCTCTATGAAAATTTTACGCCCTATGGGCGACTATTCGCTTGACGGTCAACCATTGGGCGACTTATAATGAATTATAGTAGGTGCGAAAATGAACGAAGAAAACGAAGAATTTGAAATTTATTTAAGATATCACAAGGCAAACTATAAGTCTAAGCGCAATGAGAATAAAATAGAAGTCTTGGATATGGAGAAAATCAAAACGATAATAACTCAATTAAAAGCGCAAAACAAATATGAAAAGGTTGTCGCTATAGCCGCGCGAAAGTTGGAAGGCTATCTCAACGGCGAAGACCAACGCTTTATAACGCTTAATAAAATAATGGATATTTCAATACTCCTCAATCGACCGCTGTGCGATATCTTTACGGACGAATTCCTTGAAAAATTAAAATAGAAACAAAACAATAAATTCTATCGCAAGCAAAGAATTTCGCCCGCATCTAAATTCAATAATTTGCATAACTTTCCAAACGTATCCAACCTAGGAAGCCTCTCCCCTTTCACGTATCGCAAAAGCGTTTTTGCGCTGACGCCTATCTCTTTGGCAATTTGATTAAGCTCAAGTCCGCTATCCTCTATAGCTTGCGCAATCTTTGTTTGAATTTCACTTGAAGTGATCATATCTTATCTCCTTTGAGTAATTTCGCTAAATTGTAATCCATTCATTTCCTCATTATAATTAAGTTGTATTATATCTCAAATTTTGAGAATTGTCAAATATTTTCTCAATTTTTGAGATTGAGCATAAATAATTCTCAAAATATGATACCATTCGAGTGTGGAAGAGAATAACGTTTCTAAAAACATAAGGCAACTACGAACGATTGCAAAGTTAAAACAATCGGAACTTGCCGCAATGCTGAACGTCAGCGCAAAATTAATTTCACATTGGGAAACAGGCTACAGTGAACCGTCCATTTCCCAACTAATCGCTTTATCAAGAATATTTAACGTCACTATTGATGAATTGATTTTGTGATAATAAGAGATTATTCGTTTTTTTACATCAAACACAAATAAGTACTGCGCTCCATTTCGGGGCGCAGTTTTAACAAAATTAAAAGGATATAGACGCTCGCTCAAGTCGCTACCGCCGGCTTGCTACCCCAATGCTTCGCTCAATAAGTTTAGAAATTCCTTGACTGCTCTACGTCCCGCTTAATATGATGACTTCGTCACCTTGAACGTAGTAAAAAGGTCTAAACCGCTCATTCCCCTCTCCGTCAAATTTTCATTTTTGTCATAACGTCACTTTAAGATATTCCTTACTAGGCTTGGGCGGTTAAGTGGGATTTGCTAAAATAACCTACATATTTTTGAAGCCTCTTGCTGTCGAATCTAGGATGCGTTACGCCAAAAAATATGTGCGCTTATTGGGCAAACCCGCTTATAAGCAAAAACCTCAACTCACAATTTATTCAAATCAATTTATATTGATTAGACCCTACTACTACTTCAATCAGGATGAGGATTTTGCACCCGAAAACTAGTGCATTAAAATAATCCACATTAGCAGTCAAGTAGAATAACTCCCCCATATCGTTCGGCGGCGAGAGGAATTTGCAAAATTAAAACGCGCCTTTTTCGCCGAACTTCTTAACCAGCGTATACGATACGCTCCCCTCGGGATGAACTTTTCCGAGAGCCACTTTCGCATCTTCCCAATACGCTTCGTCAACTTCTTTGGAAAGCTTTATATCCCTATCTTTTGTCGTCGCAATAAAGGCTGTCATCAGCATATCTTTTTTGTCAAACCAATACGTACCTACAAATTCAAGCTCGTCAACCTTCAAACCAATCTCTTCTTCAACTTCCCTTCTTGCGCACTCTTCCGCGCGCTCTTTAGGTTTGATATAACCGGAAACTAGATTGTAATAATCGCGGGATATATAATTTTGTCTTAACAATACAACCTTGTCTTTGCCGTCGCTGACAAGCACTATCACACAAGAAGAAAACATATCAAAGAGAGGTTTGTTGCAGGTTTCGCAAAAAGGTATCTCTCCCTCGTCGCCTATCTCTCTCATAATTAGTTTTTTCCCGCAATCGGGACAATAAGTAAAACGCATATTCTTTCCTTAAAATTAAAGTCCGCTTTGGCGCGAACTTTTAATTTTCAAACTTTATTTAGTTGATTATTATATTGACGAATTGACAGTTCCGCCAACGGTCACAGTAATTTCTTCTTTCTCAAATACAATGACAGCGCTATCGAAACGAGCGCGGACGAACCGAGAACCCCGAAAAATCCCCAAGGACTGCCCTGACCGGGAACCCAAGTATTCATACCGAAAAGCGAAGCTATAAGCGTCGGTATGGAGATGATTAGCGTAATCGAAGTAAGTATCTTCATTACGATGTTGAGGTTGTTGGAGATAACCGAAGCGTAAGCGTCCATGGTGCCGGAAAGAATGTCGCGGTAAATCGTACACATTTCCATAGCTTGTTTGGTATCGACGGCTACGTCCTCAAGCAAATCGGTATCGTCTGGATAGCTCTTGATAATGTTGTTCACGTTGGTTTTGTTTTGCAAAAGCCTAGAAATAACCGCGTCGTTGCCCGTCAAAGAAGTGGAAAAATAAACGAGCGAATTTTCCAAATCAAGCATTTGAATAAGTTCTTTATTCTTGGTGGATTTGTGAAGTTCGTTTTGGATTCTTTGCGAAGCCTTGTCGATTTGCTTAAGATACGCTAAGTATTTAGACGCGATATTGTTGAGAATTTGGAACAAAAATCTCGTCTTTTTGTAAGTCGCAAACCCTTTAACTCGATTGCGGATAAAATCTCTCGTTATTGCGGTATCTTTAAGGCTAACGGTAATAAACAGGTCTTTTTTGATAACCGACGCAAGCGGAATTGTAAAATACGAATAGTAATCCTCGGCGCCCTCTTCAATTACCGGAATATCCACGAGTACTAAGGTGTAGTCGTCCTCGGTTTCGACGCGCGAGCGTTCCTCGTCGTCCAACGCAGTCTTAAGCACGTCGTCCTCAATGCCGCTTATCTTGGAGATGAGCGCAACTTCCTTATCGTTGGGATTCGTCAGGTTTATCCAACAATCCTTGGGATCGAAGCCTTCCTCCATAAATACGCTTTCTTCAATTTGTATGAGCCTATTCTCTTGATCCGTCTTATAGATTTCAATCATAAGCCACACCTCCTTATCTCAAGTAGTTAAAGCGTTGACAGCCTAATGCGAAAGAGCAAACGCACCCCGAAAGGCGTTGGGCTTATCTTGTTTTATTTTACATTATTCGAAATCTTTTTGCAACCTATCCGACGTATTTTTTAAGATCGAGCATAACATTTTTCAATCTCTTAGCGCTATCGTCTGACATTGCGCCCGAAAACGAAGCCGAGTAAAGACTCTTGAGCACTACGCCCGCAATCCCCTTATCGGGTTTAGCGGCGAGAAAATCTTCAACCGATTTCGCAAGCGCGGAAACGCTGTCCTTTTTGACTGCGTTCTTTGCAGGCACGCTCAAATCTATCTCGGGACTTTGCGCCATAAGGTTTCTTTCTAATGCAAATATAAATTTCTTCTTATTTTTCCTGTCAACGAAATTTATAAGCGTTGATACGAGCTTATCGACTACGCCTACCGCAATCCAAACGATACTCATACCGACGGCGGCAAAAGCAATTTGAGCCAAGACGAACCCGTTCAAACTCATTATTACTCCCATAGATACGATATGAACGAAGTAGCCTATTTTGACAATGCTAGGTTTGAAGTAACTATCGCTATACTTAAAAATTTCCGTCAATTCTTGAGGATCAAGACCTCTATCGACAAGACGCTCGACCTGCTTTCTAATCTTTTGAGGAAATACCTTTACAACCTTTTTATTGAAAAAGAAAAGATTGCGCGGGGAAACATACGAGTTCTTTTTGAGAAACGCGGTAAGCCTGCGTTTGGCTTTAGCGTAGCGATGACGACGCGCAACCGCAACTTCTTGCAATACAAGCGCTATCAAAGGAAAAGCGATGAGAAATATAGCAAAATACGCGACTTCCCAATCGCTGAGCATAAGCGCGAATTTACCGTACAAAAATTCAATAACCGACAACAAAATACAGCCTCCAAAAAAATATGTACGGATAACGGCTATATTGATTTTGTCCATTAATCTAGCGTTTAATCAATTTTGCGTAAAAGTTTAAACGAATAGTTTAAGCAAATTTATTAATGACGTCAAATCTAAGCGACGGTTGGAATTTTTAAATCTCCAACGCTACGTTCCTGCCCAGCACAAAAATCACTCGCCTATCTACGCTCTCGCCCAAGCACTCCTCGATAGCCGTCGAATAGAGTTGGAGCTGACGGCAGTAACGCCGTTTTATCGCGTCGACGCTCTTGTGAGAAAACTTGAAATCGACCAAGATGTTTTCGCCGCCGTGAGATTTACCCTGTATAAACAAGTCAATAGTACCTTGCAAAAGCACCTTATCGTCTACGGGCGTATTCAATATCTCGCTTGCGGGAACGTTGAGCATAAACTGTTTTTCCCTATAATGAGTATATTTCCTAGCCTCTTTGATAATATCGCTTTGCAAGCAATCGAATATTGATCGCGCGTCGACGATAGCTCTTTGCTCCTTGGTGAGAAGTCCTTGCGACGTCATATTTTCAAGTTGATTTTCCACGTCAGCCAAGGTATAGCAATCGTAGTCTATACATTCCAAAACCCTATGATAAGCGATACCCTCGTCGGCAAGCGAACTAGCTTGCGCCCTCTCTTCGTCGTCGCCCTCTTTGAGCATTTCCACAAGATTTTCGCTGTCGGCAAGACGAGGTTTACTCTCGCCGAATAGCGAGTTGTAATACTCGTTGTTGACAGAAGTAACGGTATGCTTGACAGGCATCTTCGTAGCTTCTATAAATCCGTAGTTGTTCTCCAGCATATCGGCAAACGCTCGCAAATCTTTTTCATCCACGGCTCTACGCGCGATATCCCTGCTTTCCTCCTCGCCCGCTTCGTCGTCAATCTCCTCGGGAGCGAAGTAGTATTTTTCAAAAAAGCTGCCGTCTTCAACCGCGATATTGTTCAGCCACCCCCAAATGCTCTTGGGATTTTTAACAGGTTTTTCCCCAAAGACTTTGGGCGTAGTACCCGTCAAATACAGCCTGTTTCTCGCCCTCGTCGCCGCAACGTAGAAGAGGCGCATAAACTCCTCAACGATTTGTTTTGACTTGAAATACTTCATCAGTTCCATAGGAAGAGAAGCCTCGTAACTGCGTTCCAAATCGTCGATATTCTTTATTGCAAGACCGTACTTCTTGTCACATAGCGACTGCGACGTAGTTACGTCGGTCATATTGACTTGCTTTGCGATATCGATAAGAAATACTATAGGATACTCCAAGCCTTTGCTTGCGTGAATAGTACTTGTCTTTACTACGTCGCCTTGAGCCGAGCCGTCGACAGCCACTTTGCCGAAATCGGCTACGCTGTCCGCAGCTTCAACAAACTTGGCGATTGAACCGTCGTAAGGCTTGCCCTCGATTTTGGATATAAACCTCTCCAACGCGGAATATTCGTCGGCGCCGTTTTCTCTAGATAGCGCGTAAGCGCGGTAGTTTCTATCCGATAGAATACGCCTGATAAGGTCGCTTACGCTCGTGAACTCTCCCGCAAAACGATACTTGGCTATCAACGCGAAAAACTCGTTCAGTTTCTCCGCTACGCCGTCTTGCTTTTCCTTTGCGTACTTCTCAACCGCTTGGAAAAAGAACTTCTCGCTTCTATACTCCTTTTTTATTACCACCGTATCGGCGTAAGTCAGCCTTGAAAACGCGCCGCAAGTGAGAATAGCGACCAAAGGAATATCCTGCCTATGATTGTCAAGTACTCGCATAAAGTCGATTATAAGATTTACGCTCGGGTTGGACTTTTCGTTGACGATATTCGCGCTGTCGACGGGAATACCGACTTTCTTGAGTACGTTCAAAATCTTCTCCACTCCGCTAGAGCGCTTGGAGCATATCAAAGCTATATCCGAAAACCTAACCTCGCGATATTCCATTCCGCCGCCTTTAGTCGATACCTGTATAGTTTTCTTCCCGACGAGTTTTGAAATCTCTTCGGCTATAAAAACTCCCTCTTCGTACGAGCTATCCGTTGTCAGCGAAAGGCTGTCGCGTACGCCGTATACTCCGTCCTCGCCTACCGGCAAATCGAGCTGTTCGGCGTTCTTACTGAACGAAGTTATTCTTACCGGCGGCTCTAACTGCTCTTCGTAATCGGTATTGCCTAATGACAACCTACTCTCCCCGCGATAATCAATTCCGCCGAATTCTTCGGTCATAATCTTGTCGAAAACGTCGTTTACGAAGTCGATAACTTCCTTGCAAGAGCGGTAATTTTTGTTGAGCGAATGAGGACTGCCAAACGACGGATCGTCTTTGAATTTCCTGTACTTGCTCAAAAAGATTTGCGGGTCGGTCATTCTAAACTGATAGATACTTTGTTTGACGTCGCCCACCATAAACAAATTCTTGCCGTTGCTCACCCGCTTAATCACGTACTCCTGCACGTCGTTTACATCCTGATATTCGTCAAGACATACGTAATCGTACTTTTGAGAGATTTCCTCGGCGATAGCGTCGTTTTCCAACAGCTTAACCGCGTAATACTCAAGGTCGGCGAAATCCATTTTGTTATCTTTGCGTTTTAGACGGGCATACTCCTTGGAAACGCTCTCTATCAAATCGATAAGCCTTTCAAGATAGCGCCTATTTTTGTCTATCAAAGCTTGATCTTGAAGATAATCTCTCTCGAAAATCTTCTTCGAACCCGTAACAAAATCCTTGTAACCGTCGTTGAACTTCTTATAGTCCGCGCCCACGCTTTTGTCGACGTCGTCCCCCCTCTTGGTATTCGGCAGCCTGACAAACTCGGGAGCAAGCTTCAACGAATCGCTTAGCTCCTCAACGGTCTTGCAGTTGTTGAGCTTTTCCATAAATTTCAAAGTCGTTTGTATATGATTAGCTCTCTCGTCCATACCTGCGGTTTGGAAATAACTAAGCTTATCATAACCGTCCGCCAAAATATCTACGCATTTCGAGTAAAAACCTTGCATAAACGATTTGGCAAGCGGCGAACTTTTGAAGTCGGGCGAATAGGACGAAAGCGCTACTTCGCGCAAAAACTTCTCTCTATCGAGCTGCGCTTCGAGAAAAGAATATATCTTGCTGACTGTACTCTCAAAAGACTTTTCTCCGCCGAAATAGTTGATGAGAATATCCATCTCGTAATCGTAGTCGCTCCTGTACTTTTTAAGACAGTTTTCCAACGCCTTTGAAAACGTCGCTTGTTTTTCGCTGTCGTCCAAAATCGAGTACGACGGTTGAATACCCAAATACTCAAAATTGCTCTTGATAAGCATACCGCAAAAAGCGTGCAGCGTGGAGATATCCGACAGCGGTATATCCTCTATTTGTCTTGCGATATACTCCCTGTCGTACTTGCCGCTGTCAATGAGCTTTGAAAGCTGAACGCTGATTTTGCTCTTCAGCTCGGCTGCAACCGACTCGTTGAAAGACAGTATCATTATTCTTTTAAGCGGTACGGGAGCTTGCCCCTCTTTGCCGTCGCCGACTATAAGCCTAACAACTCTCTCAAGCATAACTGCCGTCTTACCGCTTCCTGCCGAGGCGGATACCAACGTGTTGTTGTCAACGCTTTCTATCACCGCTTTTTGTTCGTCCGTCCAAGTTATTGCCAACGTTTATCCCCTCCCGTAATTTGCGAAAACTCCTCGATATCCACTTTCTTGACGTTGCGCGCCTTGACGGTAGATCTTGCGCATACGTTTGCAAAGTTGCAATACTTGCACGCCTTTACGCTCTCTTCGCCGCCTATATTCAAAGGCGACTTGGCTATATATCCTTCTTCTATTTCTCGCGCGGCTTTTTGAGCGAGTTTCATAACGTACTCGCAAGTATCCTCAAAACCTTGCGTGTTGAGCAGCTCTCCGTGCTCTAGCTTGGAGTAAGTAACCTCGCCGTTTTTGTCAATCTTTCGCTTGATCGGATACACGTTGCCCGAATACGCCGAGCCGTCGGCAAACCCTTTGTCAAGGTCTTGCAGGTATTCCTCTTGGGAGTTTACGAAACCGTGATACATAAATCTTTTGCCAAGCTTATCGCCGCCTGACACGAACCTGTTGTTCATAAGCAAGTAGAACGCGCCTTGCGGAGTAATATCTCCGTTGCGCCTCAACGCGTTGAGATATACGAAAAGCTGTATCCTATCCCCGTACAAAATATTCGACGGCGTGAAATCCAACACGTATTTTGATTTGTAGTCGATGACGATTGCCCTGTCTTTATATCTATCTATCCTGTCTATTACGCCCTCGAAGCTTAAAGTCCTGTAGCCGCTGTTTATCTCCATACCCTTCAAATCGTGATACTTAGGATACTTCGCGCCGAAAGAAGCCTCGACCATACTCGGTCTAAACTTCGTAACTTGCATATTCTTTACTAAATTTTTTACGACGTATACCGCTTGAGAAATAAGTTGCTGCAGCTTGAGCGTATGAGCGACGTCGTCAAGCATATACGCGTAATCGGGTTCGTCTTTTACGGCTTGTCGGAACAGCTCGGGAACAACTTTTTCTATATCCCCCTCGCTCTTATCCGCGCAATCGGGAAGCGAAAAATACTTCTCTAGAGTTGCGTGCAATAATATACCGGTATCCTTGACCTCGAGTCCGCTTACCTCTCTCGTCTTGAGCTTCAATACGTTTTCATTGAAATGCAAAAAAGGACACTTGAAGTATTTTTCAAACTGGCTTACTGACGTGTGATTGCCGTTGAACGCAATCTCGCTCATACCGCTAAGTTGTTCTTCCTCCTCCCCGCCGCTAAGCAAAGAGTCCACATAGGTTTTGCCGTCTTTCTCGCAAGCGAGCGCATAGAGCTTGTCCTCGACTTGCAAAGCCGCGTCGCTAGTCGGCAAATAACCGCTCTTGATAAGCGAGTTGATATAGAGAATCTCTTCCGTAACGTTACCCTTAGCCGACACGTACTTCGCATAGTCGCGCTCCTGCCAAGTAACGTTGGGCATTTCCAACTGATTAGGCGAAATATTCAAAAGTTCGCAAAGATAATGAACTGTCGAAGAGGGTTGCGTTTCCTCTCCGCCTGCGCCGCTTGCCGAATAACTCACCCTCAAACCCTTTCTCGCTCTCGTCAGCGTCATAAGAGCGTTGAGCCTCTCTCGGCTATTCCTGCGACGGCAGTCGGGTTGCACGTCGATTCCCAGCTTGCTCCAAGCCGCGTACTCGCGTTCGGACACTATTCCGGTATCGTTATGTTCCGGCGGAAACTTGCCTGCCGCGGCGCCTATGATAAACATATAGTCAATGTTTTCGTAACGGCTCTCGCTGCTCTCGCCGATAAATACGCTGTCTAAAAACAACGGGATATTAGACGTTTCCACGCTCTCAATCGCCGCGGTCATTATTCCCAAAAACTCTTCAAGGCTCATTTTGCTCTCGCCGAGCATAGCCTCAAATTGATTAAGCAGCGCGGTAATCTTGCCGAGAGATTGCAAAGTAATCGACGAGAGTTCTTCATATCCGAAATCGCTTTGTCTTTGCGCCAGCTCCTCTATACGGCTTTCCATATTCATATCCTCGAGATAGTCCTTGACTGTCTTTACGAAATCCTTTCCCCTGCCGTCGGTTTTTCTAAATTTGGCAAGACTTTCGACCACTCTTTTTCTCACGCTCTCGGCGATTTCCCTCGCTTCCTCGTCGCCTATCGTAAACGGAGATAGAAATCTCGTGTATTCTATGCCGTATTTTAAGCAGTAATTTTCAAAAACGCACGCTTGTTCGTAATCGGGCGTAACGAATGAAAACTTGGCGTATTCTATAGTTTGAGCCTGCGCGAAGTCGTCGATAAGAACTCTCATCGCGCAGGTAATAAGTTTGCTTATCGCTTGCGACTTGAGCGGCTGTTTTACGTCCGCGTAAAAAGGTATTGAAAAAGCGTCGAAAGCGCTCTTGATATACGGAGCGTAACCCGCAAAGTCGCAACAAACTATCGCAATATCCTTGTACCTCGCCCCGTTTCGTATCAAATAATTTATCTCTCTCGCAACGCTCTTGACTTCTTGGGATATATCCGCGCAAGCTACCACGTTGATTTTGTTATCCCTCTCTCCCGCGACTTTTCCGTAACCGTACAATCCCTTAAGAACCAACAGCGCGTCGCCGCCGATTTCTTGATTTACGCGCGAAATCTTTACGCCTACTCCGCTTTGCTCGGCAAGCGAAAGCAGCCTTGCCTTTACCTCGTAAGGAAAAACTTGCGAGTTTTCCCCGTCGCCGTCGACTAGGCTGATATACGTATTCAAGGAGTGAAGCATAAGCTCTTTGATTATTTCGTACTCCACGCTCGAGAAAGATAAAAAGTCGGACACGTAGATATTACAATCGTTTAAAAGCCCGTCGGAGATAAGCTCGGCAAGCGCTTGAAGCTTGCTCGTTCCGTCGGCGTAACCGTCCTGAAGAAATTTAACGTAATCGCCGTAGATAGTAACTATATCTTTAGTCTTGTTGGCAATGCGTTTAGGGAGCTTGTCCACCGCTTCCGCCATTCTTTCGACGGGAATATTGCTGTTGCGAATTTGAGAAATAGCGGCGTAAGTATCGCCTACGAAATCGCTGTTTCTTCCAAGCTTGGAAAAGCAAAGCAAATCGGACTTATTGTCCTCTATGACTTTCCTGAGCAACATAACTTCCGACTGCTTATCCAGCAGCCTCGATTTGCCCTTTAACAGCTGATTTGCAAGTCTTGGAAACGAAGTTACTTCTATATCGAAAGTGCCTTTGATATTGAGATACTCCAACACGGCTTTTTGATACGACAGCGAAAACCTATCGGGCACGAAAAGCACGTGCCTTTTCGCCTGGGAGCGGCTTTGCTTAAGCTTTTCGAGTATGGGAGCGCTGTCCAAAGTGTTGGTCAAAATCAATTCTATCATACCAACATTGTACCAATTTTCCCCTTTAATAGCAATATATTACGCTAAAAATTATTGCAATTAACGACAAGTGTGTTATAATATAGTCGTTATGAAAAAGTCAATTATTGTTATATTAGTTATAGTACTGCTGCTTACGGCGACGCTCTCATTGGTCGGCTGTAAGCAATCTTTTAACGCGAAAAGCGTAAAAGCTCAAATCGACGACAATCTTCATTGGCACTGGGGCGGCGGCGAAACTTGCGTATACGACGTCTTTGACGGCGACGAACTTGTAGGAACTTATACCTCTATACAGCGTTTATTAAACGCTACCGACGTCGAAGTAACGACTTCTATCGAAGAACAAAACGCAACTCTCTCCAATTTCTCGGGATACGCCTTTATATCTATTTTATCGGCTAGCGTCGACGGGAAAGAATATACGAGAATTACTCAAAGCTATACCGACGAATATCTCTCCCCCGTATTGTCGTACGTAAAAGAAGTATACGAGCAAACCGTAGAGATTAAGACCGCTTACGCAAACAACCGCATAAACGCAACTTTCATTGTCGACGGAGAAATCAGCGAGGATTCGGTAAAGTCCAAAGCGGCTATGCTCTACGACAACGCTTACGTCTATCAGTTTGCAAGAGCTACCGATTTGGCTAGCGCGCTGTCCATAACGGTACCGACCTACACGGTGGATTCGGAACGAACTCAAGTGAAAGCCTCGACGTTTTCTACGTCCTATTCGTCAAGCTCTAGCGTACTCGACAACGAATTTGTGATAGAACGCAACTTTGTCGAAACCGACGAAAACTCGGGCGGAAGCTCTTACGGCATTGAGGACGATACTCACAAAAAGGTTGAAAGTACCGACGACGAGGGCAACGTCACGACTACGTATTCTTTGACGGTTACCAACATAATTCCCACCGTTAAAGTGACGTTCGCTTCGACAAACTCATCTTTGGTTACGGGTTATATATACTGCTATATATCATCCTCCCCTATGAGAATGAAAGACGGCGACACGCTTTCCAATAGAGTCGTAGTAATGATGCAAGAGGGCAAAATGACCTACAAACTCAAATCCGTACAACGCACCTACAAAAACAACTGACAAAGAATTATTTAATATTTTGGGAGCGAGTTTTACTTGCTCCTTTATTTTTTCAATTTTGCGGTTTTATAAGCATATTATATTTAAGAGGATATAATATGAAACTTTTTTTTGACAAACCCAAAGGTATAATTCTTATAAACGGAAATAAATGCAACGAAAGCTACGCCGTAGTAGACAAACGTTTCTTCATTGCGTACGTACCTTTCGACTATTCGCTAGAACCAATTTTTTACGCAAGCGACGGCAAGATATGCGGAGTAAACGAACTGTGCTTTATTAAGCACGGCAAAGATTTTATAGTCAAGTTTTGCCCCGCTAAAAAACCCGTGTCTCTCAATGAAGATTTGTACTTTCAAAAAATCGTCGACTGCCAAGGCGGCGCTTCGCACTGCTTGAGCTGCAAATGCAAAGAAAGCCATAGAATAGTCGTCGAAACGCAAAACGAAATCCACTTTTTGGACGTTATCTGCAAAGTCGTAGACTGCGACTTCAAAGTCGCGCCGATATCCAACGGACAGCTTTTGAGCGTCGTCGCGCGACTTGAAAACGGCAAGACTTTCGTAACCTTACTTCACTATCTAGACGACTACACCCCGCTTCTTACGCTGTACTGCGACGAATTCTCCTGCGCGGACGACTGCATTACGGTTTGCGACTCTCTTGACGATACGCTTGCCCGCAAATGCGTGAGAAGAATTGCCTTTTGCGAAGATTCTTTCGTAGAACAAAGTCGACACTTTGAATACTCTTGCAGGCACAATTACGTCGACGAGCTTATCCCCTACGTATTTTTGGAAAGCTTGAACTGCGGCGATAGAGACTGTATGCAAAACTGCCTTAGCTACAATATGAAAGACTTCGACTTTAAGGGCTTTTTCGGCGACTTTATAGAAATATGCGACTGCTTAAAGTATAAGCCGTACGAAATTACGCTCATCTACTCCGAACGAGGCGGTTTCTATACCAAGTCTTTTAGGTTCTTCGTCGCCGGCGGAAAAATCACCAAAATAAACTTAATTTAAAATCGTCGGGTAATTTTTTCAAATACAGTAGCGCAACTAAGCGAGCGTTTTTTACCTAAACCGTAAATTTTTTTAATAATACAAAGAATAGTTTGCCTGTATATGAACGGTATGATATAATAAAATTATTAAAAGACTACGGAGAGAAAAAAGTGCTAATAGCTATAATTATCCTTTCAATCATATCCATACCGTTGTTTTTGGCGATGCTTTACATAGGCGTTAAAGTCAAGACAGTTTTTTCCACGTATGACAAACAAGGCGCGTCTTGCGGACTTACAGGCAGCGACGTAGCAAGAAAAATACTCGACGCCAACGGTTTGACCGACGTGAAGATTGCAGGTTGTAAAGGTATGCTTACCGACCACTACAACCCCCTCAAGCGTACGGTATATCTATCTCAATCTACAATAAACTCGGCGTCTATAGCCGCTATAAGCGTAGCCGCTCACGAAGTCGGGCACGCTATCCAACACGCAAACGGATATCTCCCGATAAAGATTCGCTCGGCGATTGCTCCCATCGTGAGTATTACTTCCAAACTCGTCTTTCCGCTGATAATTATCGGCATAATATTAGAGCAACTTGCTATGGCCTTGCCGGAATTCAATTTTTCTTACGAATTCTACGTTGCCGCTCTTGCTTGTTACGGATTTTACTGTCTATTTGCGTTTGTAACGCTACCGTGCGAATACAACGCAAGCAGTCGCGCGAAAGACCAACTTATTGAGCTGAGTTTGATCACGCAAGACGAAGAACGAATAGTTTCGAGAGTTTTGGGAAAAGCCGCTCAAACCTATCTTCTCTCTTTCCTCTACGCGACGGTAAGATTCTTAAGAATATTGCTAATACTCTTGAGCAACCGCAATAGAAGAAGCAGGCGCTAGACTTTCTCGCGCTAATACGATACAAAGATTAAGAGGAACGCAAAAGCGTTCCTCTTTGTTATTTAAAAGCTGCTTAAGATTATATTTCTAGATTGAATACTCTATAATTTAGCGAAGCTTAAGCCTCCCCTACAACTTCGACTTTTATCAAAGCGTTTACACCCGAGTAAATTTTAAGCTCGACGTCAAATACTCCGGCAGTCTTTATCGAGTCTTTGAGATTGATTTTCTTTTTATCCACGTCGTAACCCATAGCCAAAAGCGCTTGCGAAATTTCCTTAGAAGTCACCGCGCCGAAAGGTTTGCCGTTGTCGCCGAACTTGATAGCCACTTTCACGACTTTCCCGTTGAGCTCTTTCGCTAAAGCGACCGCCTCTTCGTACTCCTTTTGTTTTTGACGAGCGATTGCGGCGTTCTTTTGATTGGTTTCGTTTATGACGCTAGCCGTCGCCTGTTGAGCCAGTCCCTTCTTCATTAGGAAGTTGCGAGCGTAACCGTCGTTGACCTCGATTATCTCCCCTTTCTTTCCTACCGACTTTACGTCTTGTAACAATAATACTTTCATACTTCACCTCTATTTATTTTATTGTAGCACATAATTTTTTGCTATGCAATAAGAAAAACCTATTTCGCATAATAAAGCGCTCAAAGGACAATACTAATAACGAAATAAAATGAGGAGGTAATCGTATGTCGGGATTAAAATGCACTACGCATAATTGCGAGTATAATTGCAACTGTCACTGCCACGCGGGAACGATTTTTATCGGCAAAAACGGCGCTTGCAAAACTAAGCAAAAACGCGAATACGGAGTGATTGAACAGGAAAAAACCAACATAGAAGCAGCTAAAGACTTCGACTTCAACGAAAACGATCAAGTATGTATTCAATGCGACAGCACAAAATGTTGCTACAACTACAACAACGCTTGCTGCAGCCGAATAGTAAACGTTGCTGACGGAATTATGCGCACGAAATGTTTTACCAAGCGCGTGGAAAAATAAATCAATTACCTTTAATAAATATAAAAGCGAAAACCTTACGGCTTTCGCTTTTATATTCAACGTTTATTCTTACTTATCGCCCTGCAACATAAAGTCTAGCGGATTGACTCTAGCGCCGTTCTTATAGAGCTCTAGGTGCATGTGCGGACCGCTTGCCACTTCTTCGAGAGCAGTTTCGGATACTTTACCAATAACGTCGCCTTGAGCTACCTTAGCGCCTACTTGCAAGTCTACTGATTGAAGATACTTATAGACAGTTTCGTAGCCGTCTTGGTGCGCTATAACTACTACGGTTCCGTGATAGCCGTCGCTTTCTACGCTCTTGACTTCTCCGTCAAACATACATTTTACGTCGCTGCCGGCTGCCGCCATAAAGTCCACGCCTTCGTGGGTTGCCCAAAAATGATGAGTGGGATTAAACACCAATTCGCTGTCGAAGAAGGTTTCGCCGAGAGTATAAACGTCTAGCGGAGCTATCAGTATAAACTCTTTAGTTACAGGCGTATCGTCGCTAGGCGGCGGAGTTACAACGGGCGTGTCGTCGTTCGGCGGCGGAGTTACGACAGGTTTGTTCGTATCGTCGTTCGAATCTCCCGAACCGATAGGCTTAAGCACCTCTTCGCCTTCGTTTGAGTTGTTGACTACTACGGCTACGGTTATCATAGTCGCGATTGCGAGAATACATACGATCATCAAGATTACGTAGATATTCTTCTTAAAAAACTGAGCTACTCTTACTCCCGCTTGACTAGGAGCGCCATTTCTTTTGTCTTTGGTTTGTTGAGTTTTCTTTGCCATCTTTACCTCCAATTAATAACTTCCCATAATCAGCGGAAAGCCTACGATGATGTTATCTTTATTGCTCACGATTTGAATATTGATTTCCTTGCCGTCGATTTCCACACTCTTGCCTAGATTTTTGCAGTAACCGTAATACGTTATGCCGTCCTCCAAATCCTGAGAGTAATAAATCTTCGCGGAAAACTTATCGATTAGATCGTCCACCTCGGCGCTTTCTTTCGGATATATGTAAGCAACACCCAAAGTATTATCCAACCTTTCGTCTTTTATACCTACCGTTTCGTTGTAATGATAGATATTGAAATTACACATTTCGTCAACGTACTCGCAGTTGTCCGCAATCGGCAGCGACCGCGCGTAGACCTGCATCTCTACCGCTCCGTCAGGAACTTTGACTTGACAGCTGATTCCCAAGATAAGTAAAGATAAGAACGTAATTCCGAGTATGTATACGGCTATTGATTTCATTTTTTTGCCCGCCTATTGATTTGATACTAGAATTGTTGACGGCAAATTAAAATTTATACAATGAATTTGCAAATAAAAAAAGTCGACCTAAGTCGACTAAAAAATATAAAATCCGCTTTAATTTAAAGCTATGTTAATCTCTCCGCTAACGTAGCGTACGAGTATTTAAAGTATGTCCGCAAGCGTGACTAAAGAACAATCGTCAGTGAGCGGCGAAAGATTGTATATTACGTCCAAGAGCAAACCCGACTGAAAATCTTCGCCGAGGTGATACCCCACGTCTTCCATATATCTTTTTGCGCTTTTAATAATATTTTTCATTTTGTTTTCTAGGGCGATTACTTCGTCCAAAAGATCCTGTCTATATTCGCCGTGGATAAACAGCCACTTGTTTTGAAATTTTCTATCCTTAACTTTACATATAATTTCGCTTATATCCACTCCGAGTAGTTTAGCGAGTTTCCTGCATTTTACTGAAATATCTATCGGTATAGTCAAATAGTACTCTTCCACGCTGAGAACGATCTTGAAGTATTTAAGCAGCGTTATCGCGCTAAGCAACTTGCAATCGCCCGCGTTTGCCGCAAGGCTCGCTTCTTCGAGTAGCTTGCTCATAATCTTGTGCGCCGAATTGAACTCTTCCCTGTCCAACGCCGAGTATTCGACAATGCCGTCAAAAATTCTCTTTCTATCGCTCATATTGCCGTCGCCGATTATTTTGTCTAGCAGCTCTTCCTCTTCGACGAGTTTGCGCTCGTCAAAGCGCCTGCTCAAATAATTGACGTATTTCTTCTCAATGATATCCACTCTATGCCCGAATACGCTTGCCACCAAGTCGCAGTAGCGATACGAGTTGGAAATAGCTACCTTGTCCGCGTAAACGCAAATCGGTGGAGTAAATCCTTTTTCGCAATCTATCGAGTAACCTACGCCGCATATATCGGGAGTGTTGACCGCAATTACGTAGACTATTTCTCTAGACAGCGAAGCTAGAGCCATAATCGACGCTATCTTACAATCGCCTACAGCGACGAAAAACCTTATATCATCGTCGGAATTTACAACGTCGAGAGCCGTTTCGCGGCTTGGCTCGACTTCGTCAGGATACTCAATAAACGTAAACTTATACTCGAACTGCGAAATGCCGCTCACCACGCTTTCGGCGTATTTCCTGTCTTTGCTAAGGCAGCACACGCCTACCCGACCGCTAGGCATAACTGCCAAGCATTCGCTTGCAACGCATTCTTCAATATTATCGCACGGTTTGGTCAAATACTTTTCCATATAAAAAAGATACCACTTTTTTACGGTAGTATCTTTGAAGATTTTTTCCAACTATGTCTATTTTTGTAATATTCGTTCTCGCAAATATATTTACTTAGAACTTTTTCTATTGTTTTTGAGAGTCGGCAATGATTTTCTTTACCGCAATTACCAACTTTGCCATCTCGTCTTCGCTTCCTACCGTAATACGAAGATACGCGTCTACGCGCGACGCATTGAAGTGTCTTACCAAAACGCCGTTCTTCTTAAGCTGATAGTAAAGCTCGCTTGCGGCTATCACGTTGTGTTTTGCAAAAAGAAAATTCGTACTTGACGGCAAAACGTCAAAACCTATCGCCCTAAGCTCGTCCGCGTATTTATCTCTCGTCGCAATAATTCTATCGACTTGGTCATTGAAATAATTGACGTCCTCAAGCGCCTTTATCGCAACGCCTTCAGTAAATCTATTGACCGTATAGCTATTGAACGAGTCCTTTATTGTCTTAAGACCTCTTATCAAAACCTCGTTGCCCAGCGCGTAACCGCATCTTGCGCCCGCCAAACTGTACGACTTCGAGAACGTCCTAACTATCAGCAAGTTGGGATATCTTGAAACGTAGTTTGCCATTGAGCAGTTGCAAAAATCGGCGTAAGCCTCGTCAATAATGATAATCTTTTCGGGATTAGCTTCAATAATCGACCTCAAGTCCAACCTGTTGACGATAAGACCGGTCGGCGCGTTGGGGTTGCATATAATCATACCCTGACACTTGGCTTGCTTAAACTCGCTCACGTCAAATCTAAAATCGTCCATAAGCGGAATAACGTTGGACGGTATCTCGAAAGTCTTTGCCCAAACTTTATAAAACGAATAGGTCACGTCCGAATAGGCTACACCGCCGCCGTCTTTATCAAAGAAGGTAGGGAAACACAATGCCAAAACCTCGTCGCTTCCGTTGCCGACGAAAACGTTGGACGGTTTCAAACCGTGTCTTTTTGCAATCTTATTTACCAACGCGGTATTGTTAGGGTCGGGATAGAGCTTTAATTTTTCGCTGTCGAAATCTTTTATAAACTCGGCTACGCCGGGGCACGGCGGATAGGGGTTCTCGTTCGTGTTCAACTTAACGTATTTTTTATCCTGCGGTTGCTCTCCCGCCATATACGGCTGAATGGACCTGCACAATTTAGACAAATAATTCATTACCTATCTTCTCCGCTTCAATTCTTATTAATAAGAATAGTTTACCATATCGTCAAAATTTAGTCAAGAAACGTAGCAGCGTTTCTTGCGGCTTAAATCTTCATTTGTAGATAGCGAAACAAAGTTAAATTTTATAAAGTTGCGATTATTTACAACAACAAAAAGCTCTCAAACAAATTGTCCGAGAGCGTGCGTCATTATAGTAAAATAAATTGAAATTTATAGTTCAATCGTTTCAATCTTAAAATCACAATAATACTCGGCTGTTTTGCCTACAAATTTTAATACGCAATAATCGGGGTCGGTTACGCCTTGCTTATAAAACAGTTTGTCGCCAAAACGCCAAATTTCGTCTTTGGTTGCTTGGTCAGTACAAACTTGCATTTCGCCTGTTATCGAAACGCCTTGATACTTAAATTTTCCGCGTTTATAAAAATAGACGCACGCTTTATTATTTGCTAAATACTGTTTTATTTTGTTGGACGAGGTGTTTGTAGAAAAATAAATCTCATTACCTTTTATTTTACGAGGGGCAATCATCGCCCTTATTATAGGATAACCTTGCTCATTTACAGAAGCAATAAACGCCGTTTTCTGTTCTGATATAAATTGATAGATTTGTGTTTTATCCATTGTATTTTATCTCCGCTAAATTACTGTTTATCGTATAATCATAATAGCATTAGGTGAGAGAAAACGCAAGCGGTTGCAATATTATCCATATCTCACTAGGCTGCAAGTATCCTGTCCGTCCACATAAGAAACAAAAATAACGCCCCATTGGCAGTCACAGCACAACTTACTCCCCAACCGTTTGGCGGAAGCGAAGATAATAGGAAATAAAAAGATATATTTTTTGTCGAGTGAACTTTTTGCGAGCCGAGTCGTACTTTATGTACGATGAGCGTGAGCAAAATGTTTAATCGGCGGAAAAGATGCTTTTTAAAACTAACTAGCCTTCTCTTCCGCCGAACAAAATTACTTAACTTCGACTTCAGCGCCTGCTTCTTTAAGTTTAGCAGCGATTTCGTCAGCAGCTTCCTTGGAAATGCCTTCTTTGATAGCCTTCGGAGCGTTGTCAACCAAGTCTTTAGCGTCCTTAAGACCTGCGCCGGTCAAGTCCTTAACGAGCTTGATAACTGCCATCTTGTTGCCGCCTGCGGACTTCAAGATAACGTCAAACTCAGTCTTTTCTTCTACTGCGGGAGCAGCTCCGCCTGCAGCAGGAGCAGCAACTGCCATAGCGGCTGCGCTTACGCCGAATTCGGTTTCGATAGCCTTAACCAAATCGTTAAGCTCAAGAACCGTCATACCTTTGATTTCTTCAATAATCTTTGCAATATCTGCCATTTTTATATTCCTCCAATAAATTCTAAATTTTGATTTTTTGCGTTGTTAAACGACTTGTTTTTATTACTCAGCTTGCTTTTCGGCAATTTGCTGAATTGCTCTTGCAAAACCGCTGATAGGACTTTGCAACAAACCAAGAAGTTGCGCGAGCAAAACTTCTTTTGACGGGATAGAAGCAAGTTTCGTTACGACGGTTTCGTCGATATAAGCGCCGTCCATAAGACCGCACTTAGCTTTGAGAGCCTTAATGGTCTTGCCTTGCTCTACTACGATTTTAGCAGCCGCGAGCGCGTCGCCGTTGGCGAAAGCGAAAGCGGACGAGCCTTCCAAATGATGGTCAAAGCCTTGGATACCAAGTTCGCTCAAAGCTCTTTGAACGAGCCTGTTCTTAAGAACTTTATAACGCACGTTTTCAGCTCTAAACTTAGCGCGCAACTGAGTATCTTCCTCAACGGTGATGCCTTGGTAAGAAACTACGACCATACCGTTGCACTGCTGAATCATTTCTTTGATTTCCTCAATGTGCTGCGCTTTTGAATCTCTTGATGCAGACATATTTACCTCCTATAAAATTACCCTCTACGCCAAAGACGTAGAGGGTATCGAAACTCTTAGAGAACCGTATCCCACCTCGGCAAGAGATTAAGCGAAAATTCGCGCTTGCTGTCTTTGGCTAGATATTTTGCTTATTTATAATAAGTTATTTTTAGTTGTTTGTCAATTAATTTCACAAACAATTTTTCAATTACATTTTCACGGCAAGTTTGATGCCGGGACCCATAGTGCTAGATACGGACGCGCTCTTTACGTACTGACCCTTAGCGGCAGCCGGCTTAGCTTTCAAGATTGCGTCGAAAATGGTATTGAAGTTGTCAACGAGTTTTTCACTGCCGAAAGACTTTTTGCCGATAGCAACGTGAATAATGTTGGTTTTGTCAAGTCTATACTCAACTTTACCGGCTTTGATCTCGTTTACAGCTTTAGCAACGTCCATCGTAACGGTACCCGACTTAGGGTTAGGCATCAAGCCTTTAGGACCTAAAACCTTACCTATTCTACCTACCAAACCCATCATTTCGGGAGTGGTAACGCAAACGTCAAAATCAAACCAGTTTTCGTTCTTGATCTTGTTGATATACTCTTCGCCGCCTACGTAATCAGCGCCTGCAGCGGTAGCCTCGTCAGCCTTAGCGCCCTTTGCGATAACGAGCACTTTCTTGGTTTTACCAGTTCCGTGAGGGAGAACTACTACGCCTCTAACCTGTTGGTCAGCGTGTCTTGAGTCAACGCCGAGTCTTACGTGAAGTTCGATAGACTCGTCGAATTTAGCCGTAGCCGTATTTACTACTAATTGCATAGCCTCTTGAGGCTCGTAAGACTTCGTCAAATCTACTAATTTAGAAGCCTCGATAAATCTCTTTCCTTGTTTCATATATCTTACGCCTCCTATTAGTCTTCTACGAGTACGCCCATACTGCGAGCAGTTCCGGCGATAGTCTTCTTAGCTGCTTCCAAACTACCTGCGGTAATGTCGGGCATTTTGGTTTTTGCGATTTCTTCAAGTTGAGCTTGAGTAAGTTTAGCAACCTTGTCCTTGTTGGGTTTAGCGCTTCCGCTTTGCAAACCGCAAGCCTTTTTGATAAGAACTGCAGCGGGCGGAGTCTTGAGTATGAACGTAAACGAGCGATCCTCGAAAATCGTCATAACTACAGGAAGGATAAGTCCTTCTTGACCTTTGGTCTTTTCGTTAAATTCCTTGGTAAAACCGGGAATGTTGATACCGTGAGGACCGAGGGTTGAACCGACCGGTGGTCCGGGTGTTGCTTTACCGGCAGGTAGTTGCAACTTAACTACTGCCTTAATCTTCTTTGCCATAGTGTAACCTCCTAAGCAATCGTGGTATTAGCGAAACGCATTGAAAGATTTTACGTTTCTCCCAAGCCGCGCAAACGCGACCTTTGTTGACTATAATTTTTCTATTTGTACGAAGTCAAGCTCAACCGTCGTTTCTCTACCGAACATCATAACCGATACTTTAACCTTTTCGGTATCGAGCTTGATTTCCTTGATTTCGCCTATAAAGCCTTGTAGCGGTCCGCTCATAATATTGATATGGTCGCCTACGTTTATCTTGAGGTCATCGATGGTGACTTTCTCAAGCTGAGCGCGCTTAACCTCTTCGTCGGACATAGGAAGCGGTTTGCCGTCAAAGCCGCTGCAAAAATCTTTGATACCTCTAGTATTTTTAACCAAGAACCAAATCTTTTTGGTGTAGATCATTTTGATAAAGAGGTAGTTTGGGAACTTCTTACGCATAACGCTTTTCTTCTTTCCGTTACGCTCAACTATCTCTTCTTCTTCGGGGACTACTATATCAAAGATGTAGTCCTGCAAGCTGTTTAGCTCGACGAGCTGCTTCAACGAAGAGTAAGCAATAGACTCGTAACCGAACTGCGTCTGAAGTATATACCATTTAGCGTCGCTGACGCCGTTAGTCTTTTCCATATCTTCCATAACGTTCACCTCTCGTTATACGACTGAATTTTTCATCAAAAGCTCAACGAGATTGATGATACCGTAGTCGAATGCGGATATGACAACGAGGAAAAAGAATACGACAACAAGCACTATGCCGAACATAGATAAAGTCTTTTTAGCCGTAGGCCAAGACACTTTTTTAAGCTCGGAAAACATTTCCTTGAACGCTTTACGGATTCTAGCCCCCATCTTCATCTTTTGTTCGGATTTTTTGGTATTAGACTTTTTGGAAGAAGTCTTGGCATTGGTATCGGCGCTCAGTTGCGCGTCCATCAAAGGCGCGTTGGAAACCAAAGGCTCGGACACCGTCGTTTTCTTATTTTTCTTTGCCATAATACGCTCTCTCCTTATTACTTGGTTTCTTTATGAACCGTCGTTTTCTTACAGAATTTGCAATACTTTTTGAGCTCCAATCTATCAGGAGTATTCTTTTTATTCTTAAACGTATCGTAATTGCGTTGTTTACACTCAGTACAAGCCAAGGTAATTCTCGTGGTCATTTCGCAACCCTCCAAAAAAATTACACCCCATAACAGGTGCTACTACATTTTAGCACAAACTATACGGGGTGTCAATCACTTTTAATATAAAGAATAAATATATTTTTATTACAGTCTATTTACTATTTATCAGTCAAATCGTCGCTTGCGAAAACTCCTGCGGGGATTTGGTCGACTTTCTTATAAACGGTCTTTTTTCTAGACTTGAGCGTTTGCTTGATTTCGTCTTTTCTTTCAAACTGTTCAGCGTAAATAGGCGCGAAAGACTTGATTCTCGGACTAAACTTCTTGATAAGACTTCCCGTAGCCTTGCAAGTAAACGCCGGGCAAACTCTCATACCGAAGTCCATCAATCTAGCGACGCCGTCGGTCACTACCCTGACTTTTCTTTTCCTGATAGCCTTGACGATTCTCTTACCTGCGGTAGCCGCGGTTATGCCTATGCTTTCTACGAGCGAATCGGCTTTAGGACCGCTCTCTCCCTCTCTAGCTTTGTAAATATCCGTCTTAACGGGACCGGGCATTACGCACGATACGCCTATGCCGAAGCCCTTGAGTTCCTGAGCCAAACATTCAGTAAGCGCCCAAACGCCGCCTTTAGTAGCCGAGTAAATGCTTTCTCCGCCGACAGGCAAAATTGCCGAAGCGCTTGCGACGTTGCAAATATAACCGTACTTTGACTTCTTAATAGTCGGAAGCATAGCTTTACAAGCGTAAACTACGCTCATAAGATTGGTATCTACGACTTTTTTGATTTGATCGTCCGTCAAATCGTTATACTGAGAAAACGGCTGAATCATACCAGCGTTGTTGATGAGAATATCGGTAGTAAAATTCATATCCTCAAGTTCTTGCGCGAAATCTTTCCAAGCCTGCGAATCGGAGATATTAAATCTTCTATAGCTGAACTTATCGCCCAGTTCCGCCTTCAACTCGTCGAGCTTAGCCTTATTTCTAGCTATACCCATAACGTTACAACCGTACTTTTTTACCAAAATCAACAGGATTTCCTTGCCCATACCGGTCGAGCAACCCGTCAATACTACGTTCCTGCCATAAAGCCATTTCTTAGTCATATAATCACCGTTTTCCTTTTTTAACACTAATATTTTAATACCTTTTAAAACGATTGTCAAGCAAAGTAAAAAGAACTATTCAACCAAATCCGCCTCATAGCCGACCTTTTATAGCAAAGTCGTTCAAATCGTCGCCCCGAGCAACGTCAAAGTGTCTCTCAACTATTTAATAAGTTTTTGCTAATAAGTGTGTTTTCCAAACCCCACTTATTAGCAAAAACACATACTTTCTATCATTTTATACTGATTATTTCTTATACTGTCTTTGTTCCTTGAGATACTCGTTGTATCTATCGATTTGATCTTCTCTTAAGTCTATCATCTCTTTCGCCGTTGCAAACGCTTGCTCGTCGCTGACTATCAACTCCGTTTCTTTGACCTTCATCTTCGTGCCGTCGCTTCCCGCGTTTTTCCTCAAGTCCTTAAAGTACTCGTCTTCCATCTTGAACAAAGCAACCGTCGTATCTTTCTTTATCGTCAGCTTGATAAGCGGATTTACCGATGACTGTCCAAGTAAGATATAGTACGTAGACTTCTTCTCCTTACACTTCTCTTTTGAGAGAGCGTAATCGTGAAGCTTGTCAAAGAACTTCTTTTGCTCCTTGCTCAATTTTGCGTACGCTTCGTCGATAGTAAGTCTTGGAGCTCTTGCCACCGCGGGAGCTTTTTTCTCCGCAGGTACTTTTACTATTTTCTCTACCGGTTTTTCTACTATCTTCTCTACAATCTTCTCAACAGGTACTTCTACCTTTACTTCCTTTACGACTTCTTTCTCTACTATCTTTTCAACCGGTACCTCAACCTTCTTTTCGACGATTTTTTCTACAGGTACTTCTACAATCTTCTCGACAGGTTTCTCGACTATCTTCTCAACCACTTGCGGCTGAGCGGGTTGACCGGAAGACAACTCAAGCACCTTCTCCATCAACTTCTCTTGATTCTTGAGCAGTTGCTTTATCGTTTCGTCGTTTTGCTCGCTATGACTTACCACTTTTAATATGCTTTCTTCGCTTGCCTTAGGCTGCTTATCCTTTTCCATAAGTTTTGCGATAAGCTTTTCTTGGTTTTGCATAATTTGTTTGTTCTCTTTCACCTCTTCGGCGAGCAGCTTAACCATTTCGTCGTTAGCGCCTGCCTGTTGCGGAAGCAACGCTTGCATACTCGGCATAATAGCGGCTACGGTTTCGGTTATAAGCCCCTTGATATGTTCCGCGTCTATGGTGATGTTTGTTCCGCCGCCCATTCCTGCGACAAACTGCGGATTGCCGCTCGCATTTCCGTTTGCGCCGTTCGCTCCGCCGAACATAGACATAAACATCATCTTCATTTCTTCGTTTTGACGCCTAAATTCCTCATTTTGACGTCTAAACTCTTCGTCGCGACGACGGTTTTCATCTTCACGGCGGTTGTCGTTGTCCTCTTTGCGACGGTAGTCGTACTCTTCTTTGTTCCTTGCGTAATCTTCTTTCGCGTCCTCCAATTCTTCCTCTGCTTTCTTGTATCCGCGCTTCTCTAGAAGCATAAAGATAAACGAGAGTACCGCCACGCCTACCAGCGTGAACGCTAAGATTGTCCATATCTTGTAATCCAATCCCCACAGCGTTTCGCCCGCTACAAACAGCGCGTACACTCCGCTGTACTTCTTCTTTATCGTCTTCTTTATTTGCTTACGCTTGCTTGCGTACGATAATCCTTTACCCGTAAAGATTAGGATAAATAATATGGATACGCCGCCTACTATCGGCTGCCAGTAATCCTCTAAGAATTCCTTTATCTTCTCAGGGTCTATGCTCAAGCCTCCGCCGTCCTTGTCGGTATCGTCGCCGTTGCTATCTCCGTCGGGGTTGATACCGTTACCGTTGTCATCGACGAGTATCTTGTAAGGACAAGTCATTCCGCTTTTTATAAAGTAGTTGCTTCCGTCGACTAGCGTTGCGCTCGCGCTATAATCGCCCGCCCACTTTGACGTACTTACGTCTCCGCCTATATTGAGTTGCTTGCTCACCAACGAAGTTATATCATTGCCGTCCTTATCCAGTACGGTATAAGTCGGAGCTTGCACGCTTCCGTTGAACTTCAAAGAAGTATCTTCCCACACTATCGTTATTATTTCCATTCCCGACGTCGGAACTATTACGTACTCCCAATCAGTATTGCCGTCGAGTACGTAGTTGGACGTCCAAGCCGCGCTGTTTAGCGAAACGCTTATGCTATACGCGCCTATATCGGTTTGCCCCCTGTCGCCCATGTAGATAAAGTCGTTGGCAAAGTCTACTTGACCTAAATCGCCGCTCGCTACTCCGCGCAAATCTACTATAGTCGGCTCAAATACCTGTCCGTCGTACACGTGTTGGTCGGTGTCCCAAATCGCAGTCAAGTGCGCTTTTTCTATCGTCCATTTTACCGTCACGTCTTTGCCGCTTGCGCTCTTCCATTCGCAGTTTTGGTCATCTCTTAAAGATATTATTGCCGTATACGAACCCGCTTCCGACTTTATGCCGTCCGCCGTAATCTCCATTATATCCGCGTCAAAACCGTCCAAGAACGCGCTTAAGTCTAAGTTGCTTCCCGTGTATACTATCTTAGCCGATTCTTTGACCGTTGGCGTATCCAGTATCGCCCTTATTATGCTGAATTTCGTTCCCGTCGCGCCCGATATGCTATACGACGTATCGTCAATCACTACCGCTATATTATAGCTGCTACCTACCGCTATAGCCGTCAAATCGCCTATGTAGTGGAACTCGTCACCTTCAGTGAAATCGAGTATGTTCCCGTCCTCGTCTTTGAATATCGCAGTCGGGTGCTGTACTTTCGCATTATAATCAAAACTAGTTGCGTCCCACTCTACCGTTACCGGCGCGGACGGTCTTGTTATCGTCAGCGTTGCCGTTATTGGGTCGGCTTTGTAGTCGGGATTGGTCGTTGTAAATACCGCCGTAACCGTATACGTTCCGTAATTTATTACTTGGCTTTCGTCTATCTCCTCGCCGCCTAAAGAATATACGTAATCTACTTTGCTTATGTCTATCGGCAGCTTGCTTTCGCTTATCTTGGTAATTGACTGCGGCGTTCCTGTGTATACTACCGTCTTGTCGGCTAGCGTAACGCCCGTCATATCCAGTTGCAACGGATTGACCTTAAGCTCATAGTCGGTTACGCTCTTCGTCACTCCTCCGTAAGAATACGTTACCGTTATATGCGGATAGCGTACGTGAAGTTTTCCGTCCGAGCTCTCATAGGTCAACGTATATCCGCCAGGCGTAACTAGGCTTATGCTTATCTCTTCGTCATACGTCTGTTGCTCAGTCGAATTGGTAGTATAGTGCGCTATTACTTTTAAATACTCGTCGCTGTCTATTACCGTCAACGCGTCATAACCTCCGCTGTATGCCGATTTCGGCATTATCTCTATGCTCTCCAACGTTAGCGTAACCTCAAACCACTTCGCCCTCAACGTCATATCCGACGTCACCCTATCTTTGTCAAAGTCCCATTCGTCGCTTGCAAGATCTCCGTTATTGTCAACTAAATACCACCCTAGAAATACGCTTCCAGCAAGCGTAGGCCTTGTCGGCTCAAGAAGGAACCTGTTGTAATCTTGAGTCTCCGTCCAAGTAGCGTCGCCATTGTCGGGATCGTAGGTAACGGTATAAGGCAAATTAAAGTAAGTGACTTCAATCGTTACGTTATCTATAACGTTAGTTCTATCAGTGGAATATTTTGAAATCTCCACGTCGTCAAAGAAAGGAGTCTTATTCTCGACCGTGACGAAATAATAGTCGTATTGCGGATCGTTTTCGTCTATCCTCTTCAAAAATTCCTGCTGATACATTTTGACGACGTTGCTCGCCGAATAGGCTTGGTCGTACTCTATCTCTACCTTTATGTCTTTATGCAACTCGTCTATGTTGTAAATAATATAGAGCGAGTCCGCCTCAAACGTACCTGCTTTCTCCAAAACCGTCACGGCATAGTTGTCCGTATCGCTTGGTGTGAAGCGTATATCGTGAGCGTTTGAGCCGTAAGTTATAGCGGTATTGCGCAACTCCCATTCAGCAGTACCTGCAACAGTTTTGCCGATATTGTTGACCACTACTATATCAAAAGTCACGTTGGAAAGATACGACCTCAGTCCCCAATATGCAGGAGACGTAACTTCAAAATCTTTGAGCTTAACAACTCCCTTCGTAATAGTCAAGTCCTCACTGTCAGCGCACTCGCCGTAGTACATCCAAAGAGGCTCAACGCCATCTTGCACCCTATACTTATATGAATATATTCCTGTATCAGCGACCTTGAATACCGATAGCGTGCTTTCGTTGCCGGCGCGCCTATCTTTCCCCTGACTCCAATAGTAAGTGTAAGTCGGTCCCGTCATACCAACGTCGCTCGGCACCGTTACAGTCGCGCTTAACTTAATCGTATCCTCTCCGTTGTACTCAATCGTATTTGCGCTAGCCGATATATCTGAAGTTATTTTACTAGATACCTCGTCGGGCAGTCCCCAAACGGCGTATAGAGTTACTTCGTCGTAAAATCCCGACGGCAAAACCGTAAACGGTTCGTTCTTGCCGTCCTTGTCGTCAGTCCATCCTAAAAATACGTGATTTGCCGCAAGTTTAGATGCTATATATTCGTCAGTTGGTACGTATAACGTGTCGCCTACGACAAAGCCGTCGCCGTCCGTCTTGCCGTCTTTCAAAGGTATAGCTACTTCCGTTGCTCCGCCGCCTTCTAAGTTGCGATATGATACGAAAGCCAAAAGATAGTTGCGAACGGGCGACTCGTCAGGAGTAAAATTATAATCCGCGCCAAGCTTGTCCGTATCCCAAATGTTTGAATACGCTTTAGCGCTGAAAAATGTTTGCGCTTTAGTAATCATTGCAGCGGTCGTTGCATTTTCCGAATAACCTGAAAGTTTATTTCCTGAAGTGTATGAAGGATATGACATACCAGTCGGTACTACAGCGTTAACGTTGCTTATCGTAGTGTTGTTTACTGATAAAGCTGTACCTGTGCCTGCAATAGGATGAAGAATATTTTCTACACCAGTCGTTCCGTGCTTTCCTTCAACGTAACAGTTCTTAAAGGCTGAAATAGTAGATCCGCCATAATACCCTACCGCCGCTCCACTGCCAGCTCTAAGAGTCGTGATTACTTTTACTGTACCTACAAAATTTTCCATATAGTAAGTCATTCGTTCAAGACATCCTACCGCAGCGCTACTTGCGGAGTTTCCTGCTCCAGTAACGGATGACGTCAAATTTGCCGCGCAATCGTAAACATATACATTTCCGCCATCGCTTCCATCCCCTAAAATTCCACCAACGTGAACGTTATAACCAGACATTTGAATCATAATTTCCGAAATGGAAGAACAACGATAAAAATTTATTGTAGTTGACGTAACCGAATGCGCGCCAACGACTCCACCCATACCATTATGACCGGAATATGAGATATTTGACGCAATTACTCCGCTAGTATGGCAGTTGAGCAAAGTGTCGTCGCCATTTGAACGACCTACCAATCCACCAGTATCCGACATTCCGCGAGGAGATACAAAAGTGGAAGTTGCCGGCATATTTTGATAATCGAAGTTTTCAACTATCAAATCAGTTATCATTGCGCCTGTTATTCTACAAAAAACTCCATATCCAATCGGACTCGTCGCTCCCGTCGTTGGAATTTGAGCGTAAGACGACGTAGAGCTGTTCCAATAGACCCAACCGGCAGTGCCGCTTACTGATATATTTTGCAATTTATGCCCCAATCCAAAGAATGTTCCATTGAAAAATCTTACGGGGTGAAAAGTTCTATTAGAAAAGTCTAAATCGTTTGTAAGAACAAAATATTTTCCGCTTCCGTAATTTGCTATACTTCCGTCGTCTAGATTTTTTGCAAATCTATCCCAATCGTCCTCGTTTGCAATTACGTACGGATTTTCTATACTTCCCCTAGCTTGCGTTTTTTTGACTTTTTGTATAGTCAAATCGGACTCTATATTTGCTGCTCTAAAATCATCAACTTTAGTCTTGTCCGTATATATATAAGAAGCGCCGTCGGCAAATTCTCCTAATCCGTCGCTAGTATTAGTGGTAATATTGTAAGCCGTATTTGTTACGCCTATTTCCTCTTTTGCTGAATATAGTGTAAAGTCAAAAGGAAAGCAGGATAACACTGCGCCCAATATAAACACCGCTAGTATTACAATCAAAGTAAGATTGGCTACCTTTTTGCCCCTATTTTCCATAGTATTCTACTCCCTGCTTAACTGCTTTTTGAGATGCAAATAAGCCGTTTTTTGGCTCGGTCAGTAAAAGTGTACTTTTCCTGACTTAATTATCTTGTATTCGACAAGAGGGATTTTGTATAATATACGTGTAGAAATATGTCAAAAATATGCACTTTTTTGACATAAATCATTAGTCAGGAAAAGTACACTTTTTTTGGAATTTTTTGCTATTTGTCGATTTTTTTACTCTAAATTTAACATTATTTTTA
>JAIEDA010000025.1 GCA_029068165.1 Clostridia bacterium | reverse complement strand
AGCGATTGGATAAGAAGCCTAACGCGAAGCGGTAAAAATTTAAACAACAGTTGAAATTTTACTTCATATAGTTTATATTTTAGGAAGTTGTCGTGAAGCAGCCTGAAAGGCTATTTTGCAGCAACTGACGCAAATTCAAACTGAAGTAGCTAATTAGACAAGCGCTTGGGAAAACAAGCGATTGGATAAGAAGCCTAACGCGAAGCGGTAAAAATTTAAACAACAGTTGAAATTTTACTTCATATAGTTTATAATAATAATACAATATTTATATAAGCATATACGGCAAATTTCACAAAATAGAGGAATTGTATGAGAATTATTTTAGATTGTTTTGGCGGAGATAACTGTCCTCAAAGCGCGATAGACGGAGCATTGCTAGCCTTAGAGGACGATAAATCTTTGCGTATAGCATTGTGCGGAGATAGCAAAACTATAGAAGATTATCTTGCGGATAAAATTTGCGATAGGCAAAGAATTGAGATTTTGCCCGCGCAAAGCGTAATTAGCAACGATGATTCTCCCGCTCTCGCCATTCGCAGAAAAAAAGATTCGTCAATGGTGATCGGCTTGAAAGCTTTGGCTAGCGAGGAGTACGATGGGTTTGTGTCGTCGGGCAATACGGGAGCTTTGCTTGTCGGCGCTTCGGTTTTGGTAAAACTCATAGACGGCGTTCAAAGAGCTTCGTTGTCGCCGCTACTACCTACGGTCGTTGACGGGAAGTCGACTATTTTAGTCGATGGCGGAGCGAACGTGGACTGTAAAGCTTCGATGTTGCAAGAATTTGCTATAATGGGCAGCATATTTACGTCAAGCGTATTAGGCGTTGAAAATCCCAAGGTCGCGTTGTTGAACAACGGTAGCGAAGAGGAAAAAGGCAACGCATTGACAAAAGAAGCGCATTTGCTTCTCAAAAATACCAATATAAATTTCGTAGGAAATATCGAGGCGAGGGAGTTGCTTTCAGGCGACGTGGACGTCGTAGTCGCCGACGGCTTTGCCGGTAACGTCGCGCTTAAGTCTTTAGAGGGTATGGGCAAAGGCATTTTCACGCTTTTAAAGAAATACATCTATGAGGGCGGACTTAGGGCAAAACTCGGTTACTTGCTTCTCAAGCCTTCTCTTAGGAAGCTTAAAGGAATAATGTCGAGCGACTCGGTCGGCGGCGGAGTTTTCTTGGGCGTTAAGAAGATAGTAGTCAAAGCGCACGGAGCAAGCAACGCCGTAGCGTTTAAAAACGCTATTCAAAGAGCTAGCGAAATGGCGCAAGCAAATCTTGTGGAAAAAATTCAAGAGGCTTTGGCGAATAAAGTAGGGGCAAATGCTTGATTTTAAAGAATTTGAAAAAATACTCGGCTACGAGTTTAAGAATAAGGAACTTTGCGAAGCTGCGCTTACTCACTCGTCGTATTCGCATATTCACGGCGTTGAAAATTATCAGCGACTAGAATTTTTAGGCGACAGTATCGTAGATTTTTTGGTCGCGGAAGCGCTATGCGTTGAATATCCCGACGCCGCCGAAGGCGAGCTGACAAAAATGCGCGGAGCGGTCGTATCGGCTGCGCCGCTGTCAAATATCGTCAAAGAAAAGGGCTTTGATAAATTTTTAAAAATCGGAGCGGTAACCGTCAGCGAAAAAATTCGCTCGGATATTTTTGAATCGCTTTGCGCCGCAATCTATCTTGACGGCGGTCTTGAAAAGGCGAGAGAGTTTGTCGTGGGCAATCTCAAAAGACTTATTTCTCAATCTCAAAATAATTACAAAAACGATTATAAGACTGCGCTTTATGAAAAGCTGTGCTCGCATACGATAGAGTTTAAGTATATAGGCAAAAGCGGACCCGAACATTCGCCAATACACGAAGTAGAACTTTATATCGACGGCAAGTTTGTGTCTAGCGCAAAAGGCGAGAGCAAAAAGTCAGCTGAGCAGCAGTGCTCGAAGATAGCGTTATCGACGACGTAACCGTAGCTTAAGCGATATAAATTATTTAAATTGAGAGGAACGCGTTTGCGTTCCTTTTGGTTTTTAAGCGGATGATAATACTGTATATGGAATGAAGTCCGTTTGATATTTAAACTGACGACATGTTGCGATTCGCTCAATATGACGTATGGGACATAGGAACGTTCGCTACCATTTTTTATTTCAACGACGCAGCGCTAATCGTCAACCTGAGCGTAGCTTAGTTGACGGAGATATCATCTTTTTAGAATAAATTCTAGACTTGATTACGTCCAGCTCGATTAATTAAATTTTCATATCTATTGATTATAAAATTAAAAACAATGTTAAATTTAGAGTAAAAAAATCGACAAATAGCAAAAAATTCCAAAAAAAGTGTACTTTTCCTGACTGATGATTTATGTCAAAAAAGTGCATGTTTTTGACATATTTCTACACGTATATTATACAAAATCCCCATTGTCGAATACAAGATAATTAAGTCAGGAAAAGTACACTTTTACTGACTGAGCCAAAAAACGGCTTATTTGCAGCTTAAAAAGCAGTTGAGCAGGGAGTAGAATACTATGGAAAATAGGGGCAAAAAGGTAGCCAATCTTACTTTGATTATAAT
>JAIEDA010000024.1 GCA_029068165.1 Clostridia bacterium | reverse complement strand
CAGTCAGGAAAAGTACACTTTTTTTAGAATTTTGTAACTTTTGGCTAAAAATAGAATAATTTCGGCTACATTTTAGAGCCTAATTTCATGAAGTTATAAAGATAAAACCCTCAATGAATACAAAAAACGCCACGGCGATCCTTACGTCATTTTGAGCGAAATCGAAGAATCGCTTCTCCAACTATTTCTTATGCTGACGTTGTTTTTTAATAAGTTAAATTTGTTAGGAAAAATAAAACGAGCGGAACGCAATTTGCGTTCCGCTCGGGATTTTATTTGGGGTTTACTTTTTAGCGTCGTTGAATTCGTAAGGCGTAACCTGATACACGTAATAGTTCAACCAATTATTAAACAATAGATACGCCGTGCTTCTCCAACTCAAATCGATATTATAAAGTCCGTCGTCCTCAAAATAGTTGACGGGTTTTTCTATCGTCAACCCTTTTTCCAAATCGCGAAGATATTCTTTTTTGAGCGTAGTACGGTCATACTCGCTATGACCCGTCAAAAAGAATTGCTTATTGTCGACGCTCTTGATTATCGCTATACCGCAATCTTTTCCGCTTGCAAGAACTTTCAGTCGCGACTCGGCTCTAAGCTTTTCTTCGTCGATAGACGTATGTCTTGACATAGGAATATACATCTTATCGTTCATACCCTTCAAAAGAGCGTCGTACTTGTCCTCGGCTCGTACTTCGTAAATGCCGAAAAGTTTGGAACTCAAGGCGACTTTGCCGATGCCGTAGTGATAGTAAAGACCGGCTTGCGCTCCCCAACAAATATGGACGGTCGAAGTCACGTGAGTATTCGACCAAGCCATTATCTCGGTCAGCTCTTTCCAGTACGCAACCTTATCAAAGTCCATTGTTTCCACGGGCGCGCCGGTGATTATCATACCGTCAAAGTAAAGGTCTTTTATCTCGTCAAAAACTTTGTAAAACTTTTGCAGATGACTTTGCGGCGTGTTTTTGGAAATATAGCTGTCCATATTGACTAAAGTTACGTTTACTTGCAAGGAAGTATTGCCCAAAAGTCGCATAATTTGAGTTTCGGTATCTATCTTAGTCGGCATTAGATTGACTATTGCTACGTTGATAGGTCGAATATCCTGGCTTATTGCCCTAGTCTTTGGCATAACGAAAACTTTCTCTTTGGAAAGCACGTCGAACGCTGGCAATTCCTTAGGTATTACTATTGGCATATTTTCTCTCCTTTTCTTTAGTCTTTAATATTTTTAGCGGCTACAGGCTTAAGCATTTAGCTGTTGTAGCTTTTCAGCGTGCGCTGTATCTCCCGCTTAGCCTCTTTGTCGGCTATGGACTTGCGCTTGTCATGGAGTTCCTTACCTTTAGCGAGAGCTATTTCCACCTTGACCAAGCCTTGACGGAAATATATCTTCGTCGGAACTATCGTGTAAGACTTTTGCGTAACCGCGCCGCGAAGCTTATCTATCTCGCGTTTGTGCAAAAGAAGTTTTCTCGTCCTCTTGCTGTCCACGTTGCTAAAGCTTCCCTTTTCGTACGGCTTGATATGCATATTCATTATAAATACTTCGTCGCCCTTGACAACGCAAAAACAATCCTTGAGATTGACGTGACCTTGACGTATGGACTTGACTTCGCAACCGACCAAAACGATACCAGCCTCATAGGTGTCCTCTATGAAGTAATCGAAGTACGCTTTTTTGTTGTTGTCAATTATTTTTATTCCTTCCATATCGTTTATGCCGAACCCTGTATAAAAAAATACCCGACAGGGCGTCGGGTATTTGATGTCTTTCGTTTCTTATGCCTGTATAAAGGTTATAAAGAAGAAAATTGCGAAGAACGCCATCAGCACTGCGCCCGTGATCGTCAACTTCTTTAGTATGCTCTCTCTAGACTTAGACTTGTTCTTCTTCGAGTACGAGTCCGATTCCTGACCTCCGATCACGCCAATATTATCGTTTTGGGGTTTTTGCATCATTATTACTACTATCGTCGCAATTCCCGTCAATAGCATTAGCATCATCAACAACGGTCTTAACCAACGATATACTTCGTATGCAAATATCGAATCTCCCAATAAATATATCAAATTCATTCTTGACCTCCGAGCCGCAAAGTCCGTAAACGAACCGTTTGCGACAACTTACTAAGATATAATATCATAAGAATTATAAAAATTCAACGATTTTTAAACAAAAATATAAATTAGTGCTTTTTCGAGAAAAAGTCCACTATATCTTGTACTTTCCCTAAAAATTGCGCCTAGCAACTTGATTTTAAAATTTATTAGACGGCAAATCCTCTTGACAAAACTTCCCCACAAACCTCGAGTAACCAAATTATTTGCTTTTTTCATACACTGTAAACGTACATACGGAAATACCCGTAAAACTAATTAATACCCGTTATCTTTCCCGTCGGGAGAGCTTCGGAAGGAGGAAAAATTATGTGTGAAATCAAATACGCTCTCGATTTGCCATATCCGCAAATTCAAGCGCCTTTCTATCCAAGCGATATTAAATGTATCGTCGACGACTATTGCGGCCGCACGGGAGAAATGTCGGCGGTAATGCACTATCTCTATCAACATTACATAACCGCGCAAAACTTCGAGCGGCTATCCAACGTCTTAAAAGGACTTGCAATAGCGGAAATGCGACACCATAACCTGCTGGGCGAGGCAATAGCTAAAATGGGCGGCGACCCGATTATAGGCGGCTCGACAAGCTTTTGGTCGGGATCTTACCTGAATTATATCAAAAACCCGATTGCTTTTTTGCAATTCGATATAATGATGGAAAAACAAGCGATAGCCAATCATTCCCGCGCGGCTACTTGCGTAAAAAATCCTATGCTTAGCGAGCTGATGTTGAGGATAGTCAAAGACGAAGAATTACATATTACAATTTTACAGGAACTCCTTGACGAATTGATAGAGCGCGGATAACACCCCGTCACTCTCACAATATTTATCGTCACTTTGAGCAAAGTCGAAGGTTCTCAACATATTGATTAATTTTATAGAAAGTGTATGGTATTGCTTATAAGTGGGTTTGCCCAATAAGCGCACATATTTTTTGGCGTAACGCATCTTAGATTCGACAGCAAGAGGCTCCAAAAATATGTATGTTATTTTAGCAAATCCCACTTAAGCGCCCAAGCCGACTTTCGATAAACTCAAGATTTCCTTCATATTTAGCGAAATTTTATTTAATCGGTTTAGACGATTGTCCTTCACTCAAGGTGAGGATAATACTTACTCAGTTTGAGCGGTTAAGTGTGTTTTACGATTATTATGCTCATAGTTTTTGGTATAGAAAATTTGCGAACTTCAACCTAGTTTCGCTAAAAAATATGGCAATAATAACGGAAAACACACTTATTAGCCATAACCCTCATATCCATAAAATAAAAATGAACGCTTTCGCGTTCATTCAATTTTAATAGGTTATGAGAACCTTCAACTTCGCTCAAAGTGACGTTTAGACTTGACTAGCCTGCCTTCCCGCCGAACTAAGTTATTTTGCAAGAACTCCGTCAATCTTTTCAATCAACGCGCTTTGTAAACCTAAATTCCTCTTCAAGCTCTCTTCCTTGCTATCCGCTTTTGAAGAGACGTATATTTTAAGCTTAGGTTCAGTACCGCTAGGACGAATACACAGCCACTCGTCGTCGCCAAACTCATACTTGATTACGTTGGTTTCAGGAAGTTCGCTCATCTCTATCCTGCCGTCTTCAAAATAACGTACTGTGCCTGCAATAAGGTCGGTTTTGCTTGACATATCAACGCCGTTTACGACGAGCAAATCGTTGTTTCTAAACTCTTCCATAATTTTCGCCATCTTCTCCATACCGTCAAGCCCCTTGAAAGCTATAGACTTAGAGGTTTCGACAAAATAGCCGTATCTTTCAAAAAGCTCGTTCAGCTTGTCGTACAAAGATACCTTTTTATAGGTATAGTAGCAAGCCATTTCGGCAAAGAGCATACTTGCAACGACGGCGTCTTTATCCCTTGCGTGCGTACCCGATAGATAGCCGTAACTCTCTTCGTAACCAAACATAAATGTATACTCGCCGCTTGCTTCCCATTCCTTTATCTTTTCGCCTATAAATTTGAAGCCCGTCAGCACGTCGAATACTTCCGCTCCGTAATTTCTTGCAATCTTATCCGCCAAACGAGTCGTTACGATAGTCTTGACTACCGCGGCGTTTGACGGCAAAGTTCCCTCTTGCTTATTGCGCGTAAGTATATAATCCATAAGCATAGCGCCGATTTGGTTGCCGTTGAGCAACGTAAATTTGCCCTCGTTATCTCTTATAGCGATACCCATTCTATCGCAGTCGGGGTCGGTGCCTATGACTATGTCGCTGCCGAGTTTGTCGGCAAGCTCTATGCCCATTTTGAGCGCGTCAGGTTGCTCGGGGTTGGGCATTTCTACGGTTGAAAACTCCGTGTCGGGACACTTTTGCTCCTCGACTACGGATACGTTGATACCCATTTTCGCAAGCATAGTTGTGACGGGTACGTATCCCGAACCGTGTATCGGCGAATACACTATCTTTATATCCTTGCCCACTTTCTTGACCGCCTCTTGCGAGAGCGAAAGCTTGGAAATTTCAGCGTAATAATCGTCGTCTAAGCTCTTGCCAATGACGGTAATATGCTCGCTCAACGCGTATTTGTCTTTGCCTTGAATATCCTTGCGCAAGACGGACTTTACGTCCTCTTTAGCCAAATTGAAATAAGGCGTATCCTGTATAAACTTGACTACGCCCGCGGTAGCTTCGGGCGACATTTGCGCGCCGTCCTCGCCGTAGACTTTATAGCCGTTGTACTCTTTGGGGTTGTGGCTTGCGGTAATCATAATGCCCGCGATACAGCCCAGACGCCTTACCGCGTACGAGCACATAGGCACAGGACGAACGTTTTCGAATAAATATACTTTGATAGAATTTGCGCCCAACACTCTTGCCGCCGTCAACGCAAACTCAAAGGACATTCTTCTCGTATCGTAGGAAATAACCACTCCTCTTTTTGCCTCGCCGCCGCCTAGCGAATTGATATAATCGCTAAGACCTTTGGTAGCTCTTGCAACGGTGTACTCGTTCATATTAGATATGCCCATACAAATTGTACCGCGCATACCCGCCGTGCCGAAAGCGAGCGGCAACGTAAAACGCTCCTTTATCTCCTTTTCGTCCTCGGCAATATCCAAAAGCTCTCGCTTTTGCTCTACGTTTACGTTTGCCAACCATTCTTTATAAGTATCTTTATACATCGTTCACCTCTTAAATTTCTTTTCTAATTGATAAGACCCCTTGACCTTGCTTGGGGCGACGGTTGAACTTCTCCGTCACAAATCAATATTATTATATCATTGCGTTTTATAATTTACAATATATTTTTAACTCTTCGACAAAAGCTGCCGTCATTTTTTGTCTATCGTAAACTCGCGAAGTTTCCCTACTTCGTTTAGACCTTTATAGTCGTGTTGGCGGTGATATTCGTAGATTATAATTGCTACGCTGTTGGCAAGATTGAGCGAACGCGCTTCGGCTCTCATCGGTATTCTTACGCAATCGCCGTAATTTTCATACAAAAGTTCCTCGTCAAGTCCCTTTGTTTCTCTCCCGAAAAACACCCAACAATCCTCTTTGTATTTTACGTCGGTGTGGTTGTGGTCGGACTTCGTCGACGCGAAAAAGAACTGCTTGCCCGACTTGATTTTGGTATTCTTGACAGCCGAAGCGATATTCTCGTCCAAACACGCCGCTTCGCCGAAGTTGGCTTTCAAAAACGCTTGCATATTCTCGTAGCGGTTGACGTCGGAAATCTCCCAATAGTCCAAACCGCTTCTCTTGAGATACTTATCCTCCCAGCTAAAACCGCACGGCTCGATTATGTGCAGCTTTGCGCCGGTCGCGGCGCAAGTGCGTACTATGTTGCCCGTGTTGTTTGGTATCTCGGGATTGACTAATACTATATTTATCATACAAACTCCTTTCGTCATTTTGAGCGAAGTGGAAAAATCTCATCGATTCGCTACTCAAAGTATTCGTCGATTATCGCCCTTATATCTTCAATACTCTTGCTTGCAAAAGCTTTAAGCTTTATTTCCCTTTGTCCGCGCATACCTTTGCAGTAATACGCTAAATGCGACTTGAAGTTGGCGGCGACGTATCTTTCGCTGTGAAACTCCAGCATCGTATTCAAGTGAGTAAGAATATCGCTCCTTAACGAATAGCCTTGCAAATCTATACCCTTCAACTCGCTGAATATTTTGGGGTTGCCCAGCGCGCCCCTCGCTATCATAGCTCCGTCGCAATCAGTTGCTTTCATAGCCTCTTCGTAACTCGCTTCGTCTATTATATCGCCGTTGACGAATACGGGAATACTCACCGCTTTTTTTACTTTGGCGATTTCCTCCCAATCGGCTTTGCCCGAATACATTTGCTCTCTCGTCCTGCCGTGGACTGCGATTGCGCTTGCGCCCGCGTCCTGCATAGCCTTCGCAAAGTCGACGGCTACGATTTTATCCGCAGTTACGCCTAGTCTAAACTTGACCGTCACCGGCTTGCCCGCAACCCTTGCAGCTTTGACGACTTTTGCCGCCAACGGGATATTTTCGAGAAGCGCGCTGCCCTCGCCGTTCTTGACTATCTTAGGCACGGGACAACCCATATTTATATCTATTACGTCAAACTTTTCCAAAGCTTTATGCTCGACCGCCTTTGATATAAAATACTCTTCGCTGCCGAAAATTTGCGCGCACTTGATTTTTTCCGCGTCCGTAGTACGTAATAAATCTTCAGTCTTTTCGCTGCCGTAGACAAGTCCTTTGGCGGAAATCATTTCTGTTACGGTCATATCCGCTCCGCGCATTGCGCAAACCTTTCTAAGACCTACGTCGCTATATCCGGCTATCGGAGCGAAAGTCAAACCTTTGAACTCAATTTTTTGTTGCAACCTTGGCTTCCTCCCAAAGTAAGTCGAGTTCTTCCATACTCTTCGATTTTACGTCGTTGCCGCATTTGGTTTCCACGTATTTAAATCTTTTTGAGAATTTCTCTATCGAACGCGACAGCGCGACTTCTGGATCTACGCCCTTCCATCTCAAAGCGTTGACGACCGCGATGAGCAAATCGCCGCCCTCGTCCTCTAATTCGTCCGCAGTCTTTGCCTTGCAATACTCGGCTTTTTCCTCGTCAATCTTCGCCAAGACTTGCTCGAAGTTTTCAAATTCAAAGCCCGTCTTTGCCACGGCTTTTTGAACTTTATACGCGCGCATCAAAGCGGGGAGAGATTTTGCAATCTTATCAATCTTGTCCCCTACCGAAGCGTACTTCTTCTCTTTCGCCTTTGCCGCGTCCCAAGCCTTGAGCGCTTCTTCGGGAGTATTGGCGACCACGTCGCCGAAAATATGAGTATGTCTTGAAATGAGTTTTTCACAAATGCCGCTGAGCACGTCCTCGGTGTTAAATTCGGCTGTATCTTCAGCGATAGCGCAATGGAAAACGCTTTGCAGCATCAAATCGCCGCACTCTTCTATCATATTGTCCAAATCGTCGTTGTTGATAGCGTCGACGAGTTCGTACGCCTCTTCGATAGCGTTCTCGCGTATACTTTGATGAGTTTGCGCCCTATCCCACTGACAGCCGCCCTCGCCCCTGAGTATTTTCAATATAGCGTATAAATCGAAGAAATTAAACCGACGTTTTTCAACTAAGTTTTTAGGCAAAACTCCGACTGCAGTCGAATAGTCGTATTTTTCCTGCCTATCGAGTTCAAAAAGCGGAATTGCTTTGCCGTTGAAAAAAACCTCTTCTTCGTCGCCGAGAATATTTTGCAATACGAGTTTGACCTCGCCTGCAATAAAGGAATTGTCGACGTCGGTCACGGAAAGCGAAAGCCGCGTGTCGTAATTAAAGCCTTGCATAGAAACAAGTTCGTACGCGCTTACGGTGACTTGCGCCACGCTCGGGCGGTTGGCGAGTAAACCTGCCGACACCGACGGGATTATCTTTATATCCCTCTCTTTAGCAAGCGCGATTACCGACCTGTCGTCGTAACCGCTTCCGTTCACGCAATAGACGATATTGCCGCCGTCCTCTTGCTTTAAGAGATACTCGACAATACCGCCGTCCAAGCCGTCGAAATCCTGAGAATTTTCATAGATGAAATCAAGCGAAACGTTGGGAATATTATTCCCCTTAAAATACTCGTATGTATCGGTAAGAGCAGTCTTTACGAATATTTTATCCGCGCTTTCGATTGCCCGTACCCCTTCTAAAGTAAGTTGGTCTTTTTTACATCCCAACGCTACTACCGTTATCATAGTCCTTTCTCTCCTTAAAATATCCCAGCTTCGTCAGCAAACGGGACAGTTTATCTCCGAGCGGCAACATCGCCACTTCCTTTTCGTCTACGGCGCGCGTAATCAGCAAAGACGCGAAGTACGCCAAACCGCCCGCCAAAACCGCGTAGATAACCCTGTATATATCGCCCGCTATGAATACGAACGGCGCGACCGCCAAAGACATTATAGCACCCGAAAGCAGTATTTTACTAATACTTTTAAATAGATTTATATTTTTGCCGACCAAGCGATTATACTGCATACCGTTGAGAGTTAAGGCGATGAGGTAAAAAGCTATTGTCGAAAGTCCGCTAGCAACTATCCCGAAGCGAGGAACAAAGATAAGCTCTAAGATAATTTTAATAACGCCGCCGATCGCTATGTTGATCAGCACGGGTTTCAACCTGCCAATTCCCTGCAACACCGCGTTGAATACTTCAAGCATTGAAAGCACCAACACGTTGACGGACATCACCGACAGCAAGTACGCCGTCAGGTTTTGCTGACCTTCGTTAAGCGTGGGATATAGCAACCTAGTAAGACTTGCCGAGGTGAGAATCATCCCCACAAAAAAAGGCATTGAAATCAAAAAACACATCTTTATTGAAGAAGCCGTTTTGCTCTTTACGCTTACCACGTCGTAGCCCGACATAGCGCTTGCTATCGCAGGTACTATCGCTACGGAAATAGACATAGCAAGCACGATAGGCATATTTATAAGCGAAGCTACCGGACCGGTGAGAATACCGTACTTGCTTATCGCGTTTTCAAACCCGCCGCGATTTAAGAGATTGACGACCATTATACTGTCGATAAAAGAGATAAACGGAAAAATAAGACCGCTTGCCGTGATAGGCAAAAACGTGGAAAAAAACCTGTTGTTACAAGGCTGCGGTTTGAGCTTGCGTTCGTCCTTCGACGCGACGAGATACCATATAAATACCGCCGCCAAGGATACGAATTCGCTTATGCTGACCGCAAGAAGTCCGCCCGCAACCGCTTGCATAAGTCCTCGGCTTTGCATTGCGCCGACGAGTAAAAGTCCTATCGCAAGTTTGACGACGACTTCTACTATTTGACTTATGCCCGCGGGGGTGGTATTGCCGTGACCTAAAAACCAACCTTTGAATACGTTGGCAACCGCCACGAATATAATCGCGGGAGCTACGGCAATATAACATATATAAACTCCGACTTGTGACTGCGCGCCTGACATAAGCCGTGAGAGTGCAACTGTAAAAATCGCGCCGACTAAACCTGCGCCGACTGCGTACGCCAACGCCTTTCTCGTCAGCCATCTTACGGAAGCGTCGCCGCCGAGAGCAAGCTCGCCGGAAATTTGCCTTGACAGCGTAACGGGTATTGCGTTACTTCCAATAGCGAGCACGAGAGCGAAAAAAGGAAAGACTAGCTGATAATAACCTATACCCTCCGCCCCAAGCGCCGAAGTAAGCGCAATGCGGTATACTCCGCCGAGTACTTTCGCGAGTATCGAACATACCGCAAGTATTATCGCTCCGCAAGCCAACGACCGCTTCTTCATTCTTAACCTATATTGTAAGTGAGATACTGCGCCATTGCGTCGCAAAGAGCCATATCTACGCTGCCCAACTTGTCCGCCGATAGAATAATACCGCCGTACAAATCGCCGCTGGAGATGAGCGGAACTATATATTGCTCGCCCTTAGTAGCTTCTTCGTCGTCGGCGAGTTTGACCGCCTTATCCTTTATAAGCCTGCTTTTCCTATCGTCAAGCACGCCGTAAAGCTCTTCGCTAATCTCCTCTCCCTGCAAAAAGTACTTGCCGCCGTAGTGCGAAAGGATGCTGCTCGTGTCGCAAATAGCAACCTCTTTGCCGGTGTTTTTGTATAATATCCTACTGATTAAATCAAGTTGGTCCTGAGTAGCCCCGACTTCGTTGTACTTCTTAAATACCAACTCGCTCTTTTCGTTGGTGAAAATTTCAAGTAATTCCCCCTCTTTGAGTTTGAGAACCTTTCTCAACTCCTTGGGTATGACTACTCTTCCGAGTTCGTCAATTCTTCTAACTATTCCCGTTTCTTTCATATCGACCTCCGAGAGTAGTATAAGCAACCGCGAAATTATTATGTATTTTAAATTTGACGAGTTCTACAGCTTTTAATAATTAGAATACCGCGACCTCGCTGGCTTGGATTTGTTTTGATAGAATGACGAACGGGAAGCTTTTCTTCCCGTTCGATTTAATTATATTTGATTTGCTAAGCCTATTATACGCGTTCGGTCAAAGTGCTGAAAGGCACGTAATATCCGCCCTCAAACCTACTCCAATCTATAGGTTGATGCTCCCTATCGACAATACGACACCCGACGTTCTCGGGGATAGGAACGCCGAGCGCCGCTGCCGCCCGCTCGATTGACTCGTACTCAAGCCACGAATCTAATCCTTCGGCAGTGTTGGAGTTGACTTTATGAGCGTAAAGCAATTTGCCGTTCACGGTCTTGGCGTAGACTTTGCCGACGGCGGCCGTTTTGCTGAAATATCGCTTCATACCTCTTCTAGCTTGCAACGAAATGCTCGTCCAAATAGTCTTTGCCGATTACTTCTATGTCATAACTCAGCCCTCGCGCTACGTACGCGGCGTAATGCTCGGGTCTAACGTAAAGCGTAGGACGTTTGAGCGTAGGAAGATTGGTCATATCTATAAAAGTCGATTCGTTTATCAACGAGGAAAAGTCGCCTTCCAAATAAACCTTTTCAAGTTCTTTATTGTTATAAACGGGGGTAGGCGCAAAATAATTTACGCTTGCGGGGACGGTAAGCGTAGTTAATCCTGTATTGTAGATACAAAACGAGTTGAAACTCGTCACCGTATTGGGGATAGTGACCTTTTTTAAATTCGGGTTGTTGGAGAAAGCGTACGAAGCCAACTGCTGACAGTCGGACGGTACGTTGAACGTCGCCGTTTTCGTACGGGGCGTAAAAACCAACGCAATCAGACCCATTTGCTCTTTGTCCGAGTATACGGCGTTGTCGCGATTCCTAAACTTGCTATCCTGCGGGAAATACATTTGCGTAACTTTATCGTTGTTTTTAAGTACGCCCGCGTAGTTGCTCATAAAGTAGCCGAAATGCAAATTTACTCCGTCGCTTAAGTTTGTGACGGTAGTATCTACGGCGGTTATTCTTGCGCCGTTGTTGTAATCGGGAAGATATATATCGCCCGTTAAGTTGGCAAAATTTTTTATCCTGCCGTTGGCTGCTATACCTATACCGATAGAAGCGAAGTTGAGCGTAAGCGTAACGTCCTCGTAGACGTGGTCGTTGATGAAGTCCCATAGCTTGTCCTTGCTCATATCGTACCACCCCTCTTTGACCTCGCAACCTGCGGGCAAAGTAAATTCGGGCTCAGTGAGTATAGCGCCCTCTTTCACGCACATACTTTTGATAACTTCGCCGTTTATTCTAAAGATTACTTTGTAAAAAACGTTGCCCGCCTGCAAAATCTCGTCAATAGCTTCGGTAGCTTGTTTTTTTAGCGAAACTACAAAATCGTCGCGGACTATCCTATACTGTTTTATCTCGTCCAAAAGCTCCGTCAAGAGGTTGGGAGTATTAGACGATTCGCTCTCGATCACGTTGAGAGAACCCTCTACGTTGAACGCTTTGCAGCCTTTGTTCACGCTTTTGAAAATTACCGAATTATCTTCAAGCGAATAACCTACGAGCTGCATATCCACGTGACCTGCGTACTGCAATAAGTTGGCGGGCAAAACGAAAGAAACGCCCTCTTTGGTATACTCAAGTAGCGGGGATACGAACTGAGTTTTGGGGACGTTTCTTGAATTGTAGCAAACAAATTCCAAGCAGTACTTGTAATTTTTCGCGTTAATGTCCGTGGAAGTAATAGCGATAGAGTTTGTCAAATTGCTGCCTTGCGCAACGGTATATTCCTGATAACTTTGCAGTATCCCGCTATCGCTGTGATATTTGAAATTTAATACCATAACTCTCCATTCTTCGGGGAAAGAGCAAAGAGATTATCTCTATGATATCACCAACTTTTCAAAAGTCAACCCTTTCGTGCAACGACGCGGATTACTTTCTATCGACTTCATACTTGACCGTTTACCGACCTGCTTGACGCCGACTTGTCTTAGCGTTAAAAAAGCCTTTTTACTTTAGGCACGAGCTTGTTGCAAATAATGCTGCCGACGATACACTTTACTAAATCTACGGGAATAAACGGTATTAAAAACGCCATAAAGAACGCCCAAACGCCCATTTCGGAATGGCTATAACCGTACATTATCGCAGCGCCGTAAATCGTACCGAAAATATCCACGATAATTAGATTGATCAATGACGCCAACATATAGACTTTGAACGTGGTCTTGCCTGTCTTTTCTCTAAACCAAGCCCCAAAAAAGCCGCCTATTGCAAAACCTATGATAAAGCCGAACGAGGGTTTTAGAACGTACGAAAAACCTCCGCCCGCCGAGAATATCGGCAAACCGAGAAGTCCAAGCGCGAGATAGAGTACCAGCGAGATAGTTCCCCACTTCTTGCCGAGCATCAACGAGCAAATATTTGCTACGAGAAATTGCATAGTTATGCTTATCGGTCCTATAGGAATATTAATATACGCGCTGATAATCATAAGCGCTATAAACATACCCGAAGTCGCAACGCCGACTATATAAGACCTTCTCTTCGTAAGCGCCGCTACGGCTTTTTCGCGAGGATCCAAATCAACGCCGCTTTCGCTAGTTTTCGCATTTTCATCGTACTGAAAGCCAAAGCCTTCTTCCGACTTCAATTCTTGAGAGTTTTCTTTTGCATCATTATCAAATCCATTCATTGTTTTTACTCCTTATGGAAATTTCTCCGCACGTAAGTTTTACTTCCCCATCATCTCCCTTTATCAACAATCCGCCGTCCTCGTCTATATCTATGACTACGCCGCGTTTTTCTTCGCCGTTGATCGTGTAAACTATCTCCTTGCCCACGACCAAGGAATACTCTTTGTATTCTCTCATAAACGACCTATCCGTCAAATCTTCCGTCAATTTCAAAAGCTCGGCGTAGATCTCGCAAATGATTTGACTTCTCGTGACGTCGCTAGGTTGCGTATCAAACAGCGCGCAAGCCTTGTCCTTAAGCTCGTCGGGGAAATCTTGATTGATAAAATTCACGCCTATCCCGACTATAAAAGTCCCCGCCTTTCCGCTCTCGAAATCTATGTCCGCCTGCGTAAGTATGCCGCAAACCTTTTTCTTTCCGATATATATATCGTTTACCCACTTTATTTTGGCGTCTAAATTCGTATACTTCGCTATACTCCTGCGCACCGCAACCGCCGCTGCGGGAGTGATGAGAGTGACGTCCGTCAACTTCTCCACGTTCTTGCAAAGACAAACGCTCATATAAATGCCGCTCTTAGGCGAGAAAAATGACTTGCCCATTCGCCCCCTGCCTTGCGACTGCTCGTCGGCGACTATCAACGCGCCGTGTTTGATCTTGCCGTTCATAAGCCGCGTCATAGCCTCGGCGTTTGTCGACGAAGTATTGCTAAGCACGATTACGTCAACGTCCTTATATTCTTCAGCAAGATTTACTCTCAAGCTCTCTTCGGATAAAATATCGTTGCCCTTTTCCAAAACGTAACCCTTGTTGGTAGCGGCTAAGATCTTATACCCTTCGCTTTGCAAAGTCTTGACAGTTTTCCACACGCTGTTACGCGAAACCTGCAACTCGTCGGCAAGCTGCTGCCCCGACAACGCCTCGCCCCTATGCGTTTCAAAAATCTGTAATAATCTCTTTTTCAAGGTCATAGCATTTTGCTCCGTTATCTTTTGTCTATAAGATTATATCCTCCTATAAATCGATTGTCAACCATTTTTCATATTTTAGTTGACAATAAAATCAAACGCGTATAGCTATGCAGTTTTTGCAAATTCATTAATGGATAAATATAGGCTTGCCTGAGATTTATTTTTTGTTCTTGACAAATCCTAATAATAAAGTTATAATAAATGCAAGTGAACACTTGCATTTTTGGAGGTCGTATGGATAAGACGAGCAAAAAGATTATCGACGCGATGATGGAGATTATTCTTGAAAAGGGTTATACCGGCGCAACAACTAAAGACGTAGCGGAACGCGCAGGGGTAAACGAATGTACCCTTTTTCGCAAATTTAAGGAGAAGAAAGAGATCGTTTTGGCAGGAATGGCTTTGCCCGAATACCGCCCGAATATCTCGGCGGACACGTTTGCTAATATCAAATGGGATTTAGAAAGCGATTTGAAAATGTTTATGGAAAACTATATGAAAGAAGTAACGCCAAAATTCGTTCGACTTTCAATAGGTTTGCGTTCGCCTCAAATATACGAACAAACTGCGCCGTTTATTATGGACATACCCCAAACTTTCCTTCAAGCGTTGAAAGACTATTTATCTCAAATGAAGCGATTAAAGAAAATAAAGGATATAGACTGCAACGCTACCGCAACGGCGGTTTTGTCCGCAACGTTCGGCTATACCTTTTTTTCCGCGTCTTTCGGAAGTAATTTGATAGAAGTGGAACGTTTGGAGTATATTGAAAAAACCGTAAAATCTCTTATTGGAGGAATAGCATTATGATAACGGGCGCGCAATTATTTGTAAAAGCGTTGAAAGCGGAAAACGTAGAAGTTTTATTCGCCTATCCCGGCGGTCAGGCCATAGACTTATTCGACGCGTTGTACGAGGATAATACCATCAATATGATTTTGCCAAGACACGAGCAGGGCTTAGCTCACGCAGCCGACGGTTATGCGCGCTCAAGCGGCAAAGCGGGAGTTTGTCTTGTAACCAGCGGCCCGGGCGCAACCAATTTGATTACCGCTATAGCGACGGCAAATTACGACGCCGTTCCGCTCGTTTGTTTTACGGGGCAAGTTCCAACCTCACTTTTAGGAAAAGACGCCTTTCAAGAAGCGGATATTGTAGGTATGGTAAAAAGCATTACGAAATACGCAGTAACCGTGCGCGAACGGGATAAATTGGGAGAGATAATCAAAACGGCTTTTCATATCGCTCAATCGGGAAAACCGGGAGCGGTGCTCGTCGATATTCCCAAGGACATACAACAACAACTAGGTAGCGAATACTACCCCTCTTTTGTGAAAATAACCGAGCCTTTGCCCTCGCTTGAAGAACAAAGCGAACAAATAAAAACCGCTTTGCAAATTCTCAATAATTCAACACGCCCCTTGCTATTGGCAGGCGGCGGAATTAAAATTGCCAAAGCTGAAAAACAGTTAAACGCGTTTGTTGAAATGACAGGACTGCCCGTAGTTACGACGATTATGGGCAAGGGTTCAATCTCTAGCGACAGCTCCTCATACTATGGCAACGTCGGTATACACGGAAGTTTTGGCGCGAATACCGCTTTAGAAAAATGCGACGTCTTGCTCTCGATAGGTACGAGATTTAACGATAGAGTTGCAGGCAATAAACAAAATTTCGCCAAAAACGCAAAGCTCATTCATATCGATATAAATCCTTCAACTATAGCCAAAAACGTTAGAGCCGACGTCCCCATAATCGCCGACGCTAAGGAAATTTTATCGTTGATGAACGCAATGGCAAAAAGACTGAACGTAAAGCCTTGGATAAAAGAATTGAACGAATTGAAATCAGCGTACCCCATCAAGATAGCGAACGACAAACTCAACCCTCAAAACGTAATAGAAAGTTTGAACAACTCATTTGACGAAATTATAGTTGCAACCGACGTCGGACAAAATCAGTTGTGGGCGACGCAGTTTTTGCGACTTAACGAACGTAAAAAATTGCTTACTTCGGGCGGATTCGGCACGATGGGGTTCGGACTCCCTGCGGCAATAGGAGCAAAGATAGCAAACCCGAATACTCCGGTCGTTGCAATAGTTGGCGACGGCGGTTTCCAAATGAACGTTCAAGAGCTCGCTACGGCAGTCATAAATGAACTGCCGATAATAATTTGTCTTTTGAATAACGGTTGGCTGGGCAACGTTAGACAATGGCAAGAATTATATTATGGAAAGCGTTATCAAAGCACTTGCCTAAAGCGTAGAGCAAACTGTCCCAAACAATGCTCCACAGCGCAGGACTGCCCCGCATACGTTCCGAATTTTCAAACGCTAGCCGAAAGTTATGGCGTAGCGTATGAAAAGATCACAAATAAAAGCGAAATCGACCGCGCCTTATCTTTAGCAAAAGAGCGCAAATCCCTCCCAACTTTAATTGAGTTTATGATTGAGGAAGAGGAAAACGTATATCCTATAATACTACCGGGGAAAGATTTGACAACCGTAAAATTCGGTAAAGAAGACTAATATCAGTGTCAAGTGAAGAATTCATTCTTTTTGCTTTTTTTAAACGAAATCTTGTAGAAGTTCTATAAATGTGCTAAACTAAACGCAACAACAAATCGGAACTTGTGAGGAAAAATATGATTAGAATAAGACCGTATAAAGCTTCGGACGTAGATACGATATTATCTTGGTGTCAAGATGAGAAAGCTTTTTATCAATGGACGGCAGGTAGACTCGGTAATTACCCTATAACACAAAAAGAGTTTTGTTTTGTTGAATCCTTAATGCCGTTTACTGCGTTTGATGAAACAGGAATCGTTGGCTTTTTTACACTAAGGAACCCCCATGAATCATTGGATGAATTACGTTTTGGATTTGTTATTGTAAATCCTCACAAGAGGGGAAAAGGCTATGGAAAAGCTATGCTCCGACTGGGTCTAAAATTTGCATTTGAAATATATGGAGCAAAAAAAGTATCTTTGGGTGTTTTTGAGAATAATCTTGCAGCTTATTACTGTTATAAATCAGTCGGTTTTAGCGATGTAGTTCTTGATTCAACTGAAAAATATTGTATTCTTGGTGAAGAATGGACGTGCAAAGAATTGATTATGGTATAATTAATTAATAAGGGGAACATCTTTATGGACTTTGAAATACTAGATTACGTATCCTTGGACAAAGGTCTTGAAAAAAAACTTTGCGAATATGACTTCTCGTCATCTAAAATTGTGAGATTAAGCAAACGCTATTTCAAAGGAAAAACTTTTGGACTTAATAAACAAAACAATATGACCAAGCTTGCCGTTGCCCTTAAAGCTGCGGAAAAAACTCTTGCGCGTTACAGTGAAATTGGAATAGACGAAGAAGTTTTCAAAGCGACCGTCGACGATATAAGAATATGGTGCGAGAACTGCGACAATACCGGCTTAAACAACGTCGGTTGGATAAAAAACCATATATCTTGCAAATTATTCAAAATCGGTAGATTGCAATTCCAATTATTCTCTTGCGCAAGTCCGTTAATTGATTATTCAAAACTTCCCTTTTCCAAAGGTGAAAAATTAATATACGTACACATACCGCAAGGAGAAAAATTGTCCATAGACGCCTGCAAAAAATCGTTGTCTATGGCAAACGAATTTTTCGCTCGTTATTTCCCCAAACATAAATATAGATATTATTTTTGCGAAAGTTGGTTGCTGTATGAAAATAACAAACTTTTTATGAAGGAAAATTCAAACATTGCGCAGTTTATGAATTTGTTTGACGTACGCTTTTCGCTAAACAACGAAGATCAAGCATTTGAAAGGATTTTTAACGTCAACCGCCATTCTCATCCCGACCTGTTTTGTCAAAATATCGAAAAACGTCTTCTTGCCGTTTCCAATCTACCGGAAAACACGTCTTTGCAAAAATCCGCAAAAATTTATCTCAGCTCAGGAAACAAACTGGGAACCGGCACCGCCGTAATAGATAAAAACACTATTGCCGGAATTAATGATTAAAAGTCAAGTAATCTAATTAAAATAACCATTTATAAGCAAAGAATAAATCCTACACTACATTATTTGCCTAGTTTTATAATTTCGAAATATGACAAATTGAAATTTATAAGTTTAGGAAGATTTGTCAAAATAAATAAGTTCTCATAATATAATAGAAAAAAATATGATGGGTATATAGCAAAACAATAATACAAGTCGTTGCCATATACCATCATAAGCAATGATAGTATTCTTATATTTGTCTTTATCCCCCATAATGAAAAAGCAAAAGAACAACATCGCAAGAGCAAAACACGATATGGATATAATTGATACTTCCAAATTTGTTATGTAGTGAATACCGATTAAAAGCGGTACGGGCAATAAGCACATAAAGCCGATTGCCGAGAATCCACCGTGTATTTTACTTGATAAATCTATATCTTCTCTCTTTTCATTGAGTGGAAACAATCCCGAAATAATTTCACAAGCAACCCCATATATAGATAACAATACGGCAATAGCGATTGTTAAACCATTCGTATTAAGTATCGCCATTGCTATACTGCAAGTTGCAAAACATACGCCCGATATAATACACCAAACGTTATAAATCCACTTTACGGGACTTTGTTTTGAACCAAGAACGCTAAGAGCCATACGTTTATGAGAATATCCCTTATAAAATATTGCGAGTATAAATGGAAGGATATTATCCACGCACATAGTAATAATGAAAACTATCGTTAAAACCATAAAAATAATATGTAGATTCTCCAATAAATTGAAATTTAACTGCTATACTTTGCGTATCGGGTGTCTTACAACGGTTTTAAGTTTTTCTACGGCGCACTTGCGCGGATCGCTCAAATATATCTCGTGATGATAACGAACGTTCGTAATATCCAACTCATAGCCGTTTGCTTTCATATACTCGTGCATAAGCGCAACCGTTTTCGGCTCGTCGTCGTAAGAGCCAACGTGCATACATTGAACGCAAACACCCTCGTCATAGGTTAAGAACTCCACCTTTGAAAAGTCTACTTTTTTCTTGCTTGTCGCTTCTTGCACCGCCCAATCGAAATCGGTTTTTGTTACAAAATCGGGCAAGCGTATAAGCGAAATAAAATTAAACCCGTCCTTGTTCGCATAGTCTATCGTATCAAAGCCTTCCTGCCACCAAAAACCTTCAAGCGGCGGAACAACGTATTCAAAATACCCGTCAATTTTGTGCAAGCCTTTATAACTCATTTTGATAGTAAAGGCTATTGCATACAAAAGCCCTATTGAGTTTTTGTACTCACCGTTTTCGTCGTTAGGATCGCCTTTGCCGCGTACCGCTACGTAATTCATTTTCGGCACGATAACGATAGACGGCTTGTTCGCCGGCATATAAAATTCTTTGTATTCTTTTTTATAATCGAATGCCATTTACGTACTCCGCTATATTACTTTATATATTATCTATTATTAAATCTTACTGTAAAACAAGTCTAAAGTCAATATAACTTTATAATTATGAAAAAAGGTCTAAACGTCAAAAGACTTTTAGACCTTTATACTTGTGTGTATGATTGTGATAAATTAAAACACATATTATTTACAGAATAAATTGTTTTGCCCATTCAACGGGATTTTCCCGATACAACCCGCAATGGCCATAGCCTTTCATCTTACGGATATTATACTTTTTTAATCGCATATTACAAAGTCTGGCTATATCCTTACTGCCATAAATAAAGGTAACCTTTTTCAATTCGGTTTGGGACAGTTTGTAAACTTTTGTGTTGTAACAACTCCCCACAAGACTGTTTAGACTTTCCTGCGAAACAATGGGCGCAATCTCCTTTTGATATTCCCCCATGCCGTTAAAATGTTTGTTTAATTCTTGCGCGACGTCATACTTACCCGATTTAATTCTTTTTAAGCATTTCGTATAATTTTTAAGAAAATGCTTTTTTACAAATTTGGGAAAATTGAATAGTGGCGCACTATCTATGACTGCTTTTTCAATCATTGTGGCATTATTGCAAAAGAACTCATACGCAATATTGCCACCCAAAGAAAATCCTGCAACAGCATAAAGGAATTTGATATTATTTTCAGTCAAAAACTCTTTTATTTGTCTTATCTCATCAACTGTTGATACATACGTAGAATTTTCATAATGCCCAGACAACGTTGGAACGATAACGAAATAGTCATTTGCAAGCAACTGGGTTATGGGGGAAAAAAAGTCTGCACTCGTAAACAATGTATGAATTAGCAAAACCGCCTTATTATTTTTGTTGCCAAACGTCTGAATTCTCATATTGTAATACCTCTTTAATTTTTGTTATGTTAAATTGAAATTTATATTTATGATGGCTTAATCAACCCGTTTTCCCAAAAAGCCTCAAAGGTATTTACTGCGCCACTATGTTCAATGATTTTTCCATTTACAATTCTGTCAATATTTATACCTGTCATCTCTATAACCTTATCTGTTGGCATTATTCCTACGAACTCACCTTTATGCGTTCCTCGCATAATAAATTCAGAAATAACAGTTTCACCTTCCTCAAATTGACGAATAATCTCCATCTTGTAATCAGGATATGTTTTTCTGACAGCCACTAAGTGTTGCCTCATTCCGTCTATGCCGATAAACATCTCGTTTTCGCCAACCTTTTGTACGCAATTTTTTGAAATATATTGTGGAAGTTCATTAAGCAAGTTTTCTGATACAACCATCTCATAAAAGTATTTTATAATCTCTTTATTATTCATAGTACATCTCCAAAATAAATTGATATCTATCGTATCAAATAACACTTCCATATCTTAAAATATAGTGAGAATAATTTTCGTCCACAACGACAAAGCCATTTCTTTCGTAAAACCCTTTGGCAGGATTGCTCTTAAAAGTGTCTAATAAAATCGGCTTGTTTAATTTATCTGCAGTTTGAATAAATTCTTGTAAGATTAAAGTGCCTAATCCGTTGTTGCGAAATTCAGAGTACAACGTAAAAACATCAACTATAATTTTAGTATCTTCTTCTTTATAGTAAACATAACCGGCGATTTGATGTTTAACTATAATTTTGAAAAGATTCGGCTTTAATTGTTTCAAATGACCTTCCATAATAGCCATATCACAAATACCAAAAAATTCTATAATATACTTTTCAAAAGCATCCATTTGGCACTTTATATAATTGTCGTGGTCACCGTCGGTATATGGAACTAATTCATATTTTTTCATTATAGATTGTTTATATCTCTCCAATAAATTACTGTTTATGTTACCTTATATTATATCTTACCGCAAAACAAGTTTAAAATCAATATTTTCTTTATTATGAAAAAAGGTCTAAATGTCAAAAGACTTTTAGACCATTACACTTGTGTGTATCGGACAAAATCTCGCGTATTCGAAGTGTGTCGGACTAAATCCATCGTGTGATCTTAAATGCACTCCGCTTCTTTCGATTTTACTATATCAACAAACACGGAAATAGTAAAACATGCAAAACTAATCTTTACAAGTATTTATTGTTATGATTGTAGTTGATGTACCACAAGCACTGTTTGGAGCATTCATAGCTATATCTGTTGGAAAGGAGTAATTTCCATAATTATCAAATACTCCCATTCCACTTTTATCAGAGAAAGAATCCGTCAATAACTTCAGGGCTTCTTCCTCTGTAATAAATAAATCCGTTTTATTTCCCATTTTATTCACCTTTTCATTATATTAAAATCAGCGGTTGCCCGTGATTACAAAAGTTTGTCCATTTTGGCTTTCAATAAATTTCAAAGTGTTAGGCATTCTATATATAGTGAGTATGTACGAGTGATATAAAGACAATACCTTGTCTTGTAGTGTTTGATTCTTTTCTAATGGCGTAACTTTTAACCCAATCTTTTTGCAGTCCATGATGCTATAATGCCTATCGTGCACTTTCGAAGTATCATGACTTGCCAATTCATCAAGAATCTTCTTTACTCGTTCTTCTTTGTTCTTTGAGTTTTTAAACATGCAAGTAGTTAACCAATCCCGTACCAAATTAAAAGACAACTCGACAACATTTTGACATTCTCCCACAAATGTAGGTCTATACTGCTGAATGATTTCTTTCCACACCAAAGATACATTAGGAGATGTCTGCGTTTCTTTAATGGCTTGTTGAAACTCTTTTATAACGCCCTGCGCCGGGACATTATGATATTGCGGATCAATAGGTCCCAAACTAGATTCTTTACCCATAATAATTTCTTTACTGGAACAAGCAATCATTGTTCCCGCTGACATTGCCATATGTGGTACAATTACTCTTATATCATTATGAAACATTACTCGCAAATATTTTACAATGCTTTCCGTAGCGGTAATAACACCACCTGGCGTATGTAAAATTATATCCAAGCCTTTATTTTTGTCTAAGCCTGAGACAGCATTCATTAGACCTATCATATCATTATCGTGAATCGAATAATCTATGTTGGCTGTTATACCTTGCAACCACGCCGAGATATAACAAATAGTGTTTCGCCCCGTAATGTCAGATATTTCTTTCATAAATCCAAACCGAATTTTAGACAATTCGTTATTTATAATATTGTTGAATTCATTTTGAAACTGTTGGGTATTCGAAGGAACTCTTGCTGCAAGTTCACTAATTTGTGGCGCGACAACAGTATTGAACGCCTTATCTATTTCTGTAAAATTTCCCATTTATTACTCCTTAATATTTAATCGCAGTATTTGCGCTGAATAACAACTCATAAACGCTTTCCGCTAATAATTTGGCAAAAGCTGGCGGCACAGCGTTCCCAATCATCTTATAATCTAATGCCGTATTAGTAATGAAAGTATAGTCATCTGGAAATGTTTGGAGCCTTGCGGCTTCTCGAACAGTAATACTTCTCGCTTGTGTAGAATCGGGATGAATGTGCCTTAAGCCATCTTTATATAAATGCGCTGGAATCGTGTTGCTTTGCTCATCCCAACGCAAAACATAATATTTGTGTATATTGGATTTTTTACCAGTTAATTGCGTGTATAATTCTTTAAGCGATTTTGCCGATGTATATTTACATACCCCACTTTCAATGTCTTCTGCAAGCATTCTAAACGTTGCGATCTCTCGCATGCTATTATATCGAGCCTCGTGATTCGAAACTGTTATCTTATCATTCGGCAAATGAGAGTAACGTTTTCCATTTTTAGTGACGGGTACATCAAGAGGATAAAGCTTAGGCAAATCCCCTATCGCATCGCGCACCGTAGTTTTAATAGCAACTTTATGTGAGGGCAAAATCTGGTTATAAAATTTATCCAACAATTCAACAACCCGATTACCATAATAATCTTTGCTGAGCCCTAATATTATCACTCGGTTACGATGTTGCGGTATACCATATTCTGTGAAATCAATTACTGCTTTACTTAAATCTTTGACAACAAAATAACCTGCCTCATCAAAACGGCGTTGTATTATATTAACAATTTGTTCTTTACCATCACCTGGTCTTGCACTCAGAAGCCCTGGCACATTTTCAAAAACAAATGCACGTGGACTATAATGTTTTACAATATTTATATAGCTTTCAAATAAATAGTTACGATAGTCATTACGCATTCCATTTTCATCTCGGATGCGTCCAGCTATTGAATACGCTTGACAAGGCGGCCCACCAATAATTAAATCCACGGCTCTACCGCTTTTCATAACAATAGAATCTAGCCCTTGTGAAACTCCGTATTCTTTATCATCCCATCCGCGTATCAATTCTTCAGTGCGCTGTATATCAAATCTCAAAACCATTTCATCAGCATTCTCGATATGCCATTTATGTTTCATATGGTATCGTAGAGTATCACAAGGAGCCTTATCCCATTCCACGCAAGCCAACGTATCAAATAATTCTGATTGCTTAAAGCCCTCAGTTAATCCACCACAACCAGCAAAAAGGTCAATAGTACTTATCATACTGTTTCCCTCTCAATGATGTGTTTTAATGCAAGTCCAAGATGATACCCTAACAGCGGTGGAACTGCATTCCCCACCTGTCTATTCTGTTGTGTACGATTTCCTAAAAACACGAAGTCATCTGGAAATGATTGCAATCTGGCATTTTCTCTTACCGTAGGAACACGGTTATATTCATAATGGAAATGATTTCTATGTCCAGTATCAATTGTATTCGACGGTTTATCACCATGATATCTTGTCCATGCCACATGGAATTTACGACTTTCCCCTACGCCTGAAGGCAAATCTTTATAATTACCTCCCTCAGGAACTAGTGCTATTGTATCTTGCACCATTTTTGTATGCTGCGTTGCAACATGATTATATAAAATGTCACAATCTCCACGCATTAACTTTTGATACTCTGTTTTAGGCTCATCACAATATCTATCTTCTTCACTACCAATCTCATTAATTCTCGACGGAAGATCACTTATGGCATCACGACAAGTCCTATAATTGCACGAAGTAAAAATCGCATCTGGGAACTTAGGGATACCAATATCATCCCTTACTCCCATAAAAATGAGCCTACGCCTAATCTGCGGCACTCCATAATCTGCTGCACATAAAATCTTATTTTCAACATTATAACCAAGTGCTCGAAATCTTTTTAGGATTTCATTCTTAATTTGACCATTATAAAGTGTTGCCATTCCTGGCACATTCTCAATAATAAACCCTTTGGGCTTATATTCTTTCACCGCCTCAAACACTGCTAGATATAATTGATTTCTCTTATCATCAAATAGACGAGGTCCAGTTAAAGAAAACCCTTGACAAGGCGGACCAGCAATAATTACATCAATATCGCGTCCATTTGCAATATCTCTAATTCTATCAAAAGTTTGTGGATTAGATAAATCAGCATTCAAGGCTATTGCGCCGTTATGATTTTTTTCAAAAGTATCTAACGCGGCCCGATCATTATCAACACCAACAATGATGTTAAACCCAGCATCCATAAATCCCTTTGAAAGTCCGCCACAACCCGCAAATAAATCTATAGCATTCATATGGGTTATAGCCTCCCAGTAGTTAAAAACAAACCGTACACATTTTCTCTATGATATTGCACACTTTGCAAATCAGGGGCAAAAAACGGATTCTCTGGAACTCTTATAGAATGTCCATTATACGCCATAAGATAATCACTCGTGATTTCAGGATGAACTCTGACTCTCAAATCATCATCCAAAGTAAAAAATCCTTTATCAAAAGCCCAATGCAGATCTCTACATAATGCAATTCCATTATTAGGCATAAATAGCCCACCGTGACTGCGAGGTTTAATGTGAGCAGCCTCAAGATTTGAATATGTACGATACTGAATTACACTTCCTGTAATTGCGCAAAGATTACCATATCCCGTCATCACAAAATCTCTAAATGTAACAGCATTAAATAAGCTAGCAATCGAGTCCGTAGCATTTTTAACTATTTGTTGCGTTACCGATGCATCAATGACAGTATTATGCGTATGTGTTTCCATCACTATTGCAGCACGAGTTTCAAAGTCAGATAAAGTACCGTTAAATTTACCATAACCGCCATTAATTGGATAGTCTTCTATAATGCGATTCAACTCACGATAGTAAGTAGAATTATCATTATGAACTAAATCCAATAAATACACTGTTTGTGACAAATTACCATCAAAATAGGCGTGCTTTCTAAATACAACTATATCGTCTCGCATAAATCGATGCACATTACCTTCAAGGGCACGATTTAAATAAATTCGGTATTCATTTCTTGGATTCTTGGCTGTAGAACCATTATATTTATCATTATGATAAACATAATTACAATAAACTTTTTCACCTGAATACAGTGGAATAATTGGAAGCAACGCGCTATCGTTTAATTGAGCCGTCGAAAGCGGTGGAAAAAAAGAAAGCACGGATTCATCCATTGATGTCAAGAGATAACGTCCACGATTAGCTTTACCATCCGCGCCAACGCTACCAAGTTCTTGATGTCCGCATTTTTTTAAATAGTATTCACTCATTATGTTATTCTCCTCGGTAGTTTATAATATTATATCACAAACAACAAATAATAGCAAGTTAATGCTTGAATTATCTATTTTTCACAATGCATTTCACAACTGAAATCTATTCAAAAATTCATCTAGCAAAAAATACAACAATTTGAAGTTCAACCCCCATTCTCTTGTGTATTTTCGTCTTACACACTTAAAGTGTGTAAGACGGCTTAATCTCTCTTTTTGGTGGGGTTGAACCACTACAAAAATCCACTGCCGAACACGCCATCGACGGTCAGCAGTCGATATGATTCCTAAATATTAGCAAAATCGCCCCAAAACATAAGAAAATCGGTCTAAATGTCGCAAGACTTTTAGACCGATTGACCTGGTGCACCGACTTACCGCAAAAACGAACACGGTAATATACAAGGTAAACAGACGAGAATTATATTGCGCGGTTGAGTTGCCACTGTCAGACTATAAATTGTATGGCAAGCAGTTAGTCGCAAGGGGCTAACCGCTCACGGCTTGCCCGTTCGGTTGCAAGGGCTGTCAAAGCGTACTTATAAATACACTTTGACAGCCTTTTTGCTTGCTCTTTATCGGGCGGCAGTTTGGCGTAAATGTTTTTGCTCTTGTCGTTAAAGTATATAATGCTTATTCCGAGCGGTATTGTCTTTTCCATATTTAAACTCCTTAAATTTTTGATAACCCCACCCAAGCCCACCCAGACGGGCTTTTCCATTCCGAAAAGGTTGCGACGCGCGACGCAGTGCCATTAGGGTAATAGTTATCCTAATGGCAGTATTTATCAAAATCACCCTAAAATGTGTTACACGTTACGGGGTGGCGTGGTAATACTATACGCCACTGCGGGCGGCTTCGCCGCCCGCATATTGCCGTGTTTTTCCGAAAAGTGTGACAGTGTGACATAGTGGCGTATAAAGTAATACTAATATTAGATAGTATAATCGTGCAATTCTTTTTTCAAACGGTTGCGTATTGTTTTCATACGTTGCGATATGGCGGTGTGCGATACGCCCGTTTGACTTGCTATTTGTCGCATTGTCAATTCCTCGTAATAGAATTTATGCACCAATTCGCGCCGCTTGTCCGATAGCGTTAATAACGCTTTATGTACGCGCTCTATGTTTTCGCGCCGTATGATTATAGCAAGCGTATCGGCGGTCTTGTCCTCAAAATCTATTCCGTTTTCAATTAAGTAGTTCAAAGAGGTATGCCGCCTAGTTTCTCGCCAATGGTTGCGTTTTTCCATTTGTACGAGTTGTAAGTGTATCAAAAATAATTCGTCCGTAACTTCTATTTCATTTGTAGTGCCGTCAACAAATTTATAAATAATCACTTGCATATAGAAAGCCTCCAACTATAAGCACGGCAACGGCAAAGTGGTAAGGTTTTTCAGAAAATTTCTTAAAAACAAAAAGCCCGACAAACTTTCAGACTTTATAAGCCTTGAAAATCTGTCGGGTTTTACTCTTTCATAGAGAGCCTTAACACCTATGACAAACGCCAGCCGTCCGCGAACGTGCGCAAAACAGCCCAATAATTGTTTGTAGTGGGTTATGTATGCGTTTGTTATGAGGTGTCAAATAAAAAAAGAATTGAGTGTGCCATTTACTGCTCCCGAAAATAATTTTTTTACTTTCGTACACTCAATTCTTTATTTGTTATAAAGATTTATTCGGTTGTTAGGTTTTATCTGATAATACTTTTTGAATGGTTATTTTTCCGTCCTTGATTTCGATAAGCATTTTTGCCTTGCATTTCGGACAATAGATTTCTATGTTTGAGCCGTCGCCAGCCTTTAACAACTTGTACCCGCAGTCGGGGCAAACGGTGTAATAAGTCATAATTTCTATTTTCCTTTATGTTTTTCTTTCTTTTTCTTTTGTTTTATCTCAAATTTCCTTTGCTTTTCTGCCTCGATTTGTTGTCGCGTTTTTTGTTTAGCAACGATTTTATTTGCTTCACGTTGACGTTGCAAGGCTTGTTGTGATTTAGTTCCTATACCACAATTACTTAACTGTTTTTCTATTGTTCGTCTTAACCGCTTGGGGTTGGTTATTGCCACAGGCTTTTTTACATCATTATCAATAGGTTTGCTAAACCTTAACAAGTAGGTGTGAGTTAATAAGAATTGATATACTTCATAATCTTTTGGTTCAGCCCCAAATGTTATTTTACATACCTCTAATTTATCATTTGTTACTCTTTCATACAGCCCAACCCAAAAAGGTTCTTCAAAAAATACTGTAAAACACGATTTTATAATATCCATAATTTATTGTGATGCGTACTGTTTTTCAAATTCATTTACCCATTCAAGTAAAAGTTTATAAACCGCAATTTGTTGCTTTATTATGGCTTGCCCATTGAAAGGCATATTACTAAATTCTTTTTCCCATTCTTCCGTCGAAGAAAGTGCTTGTGAAATGGCAATTTTCAAATTTGATAAGAGAACTTGCCCTTGTGAACGAGGCAATTTTGTTATATTAGCAATTAAAATATTAAAATCGAATATTACTGATGGATTAGTCATTGATAAGTCAGTCATTAAAGTTTGAAAATACTTTCTTCCTTTTTCAGTTATCGAATAAATTGCTTTATTGATTAATCTGCCGCTATTTATAATTTCACTAACCAAATAGCCTTTTTCCTCTAATTGTATGACTTTTTTATATATAGAGGGTATGCTGATTTTGCTCCAACGGTCAAAGTTGTGGTATTCAATATCTTTTTGAATATCATAAGCACTTTGTGATTTTTCAATGAGCATACCCAAAATAATTAAATCAATCATTTGCATTTTATATTTTTCGCTCCTTTACTACAAAATATAATACTATAATGTATAGTAAAAGTCAAGTGTTTAGTTGGCATTTACTTTATGATATGGTATAATAGTAGCATAATGTAGTTATCGTTATTCAATAGATATTCAATATTTTTTGTGTCGCTTGTGCTTACCGTCTGGGGACGGAATACGCCGCCTTGCCAAATTGTAAAGGGCGACGATTTATCTCCCGTTAGGCATAAAACCGTCGTCCCCTACGGGGCAAACCCTTGACAATTTGCCTGCGGCGGCATTTTTCGCTGGTTAAGACGGTAAGCACCAAAGCGAACACAAAATTTTTAAGCCGCAGTCCGCAACGGACGGCGCAAAGGAGCAAATTATGAAAAACGCTGTAATCTATGCACGTTTCAGTTCACACGCACAGAACGAGCAATCTATTGAGGGGCAGTTAGCCGAATGTTACGCTTTTGCAGAGCGTAGCAACCTGCAAATCACGCACGAATACATAGACCGAGCTTTAACGGGTACGTCGGACAAACGCCCCGAATTTTTACAAATGATTGAGGACAGCAAGCGCAAAGGCTTTCAGTTTGTAATAGTCTATCAATTAGACCGTTTTGCGCGCAATCGTTACGACAGCGCAACCTATAAAGCAAAACTCAAAAAGAACGGTGTGCGCGTTCTGTCGGCAAAAGAGAATATTACGGACGACGCAAGCGGTATTTTAATCGAGGGCGTACTTGAAAGTATGGCGGAATACTATTCGGCGGAGCTGTCGCAAAAGGTTAAGCGCGGCAT
>JAIEDA010000023.1 GCA_029068165.1 Clostridia bacterium | reverse complement strand
ACAAATAAAGAAGACTAGTTCTTAGCGGACTAGTCTTCTTTTTTATTCTTCTAAAGTAAAGTGACAGTTATTTTGCTCTAACCGTTATGTTCACTTTGCTCAATATGAGGGGTGAGTAATTCGATAGCTTAAAAGTCCCTCAAATTGGGAGGAGCGAAGGTAATGGGAAGTTTTGTTCGTCACCCTAAGCGTAGACGTAATGAGCAAAGCATTGGAGTAGCGAGCTAGCGGTAGCGTCTTAAGCGAGCGTCAAGGGCTAAACAATATAAATTTTAATTTGATATAATAATTTAAATTTAAGTATAGAGGGTTTTGCTAATAAGTGGGTTTGCCCAATAAGCGCACATATTTTTTGGCGTAACGTATCTAAAATACAACAGCAAGAGGCTCCAAAAATATGTAGGTTATTTTAGCAAACCCCACTTATCCGCTTCAGCCGACTAAGGAATATCTCTAGATAGTTTTTTAAGCGGTTTAGACCTTGACGTTCGCTCAATCCGCTATCCGCTACCTAGCTATGCCATCGCTTCGCTCCTTACGTCTACGCTCAAGGTGTCAATAGAATAGTCCATTAGAAATATGATAGTAATATTGAGCAAAGCGGAGTTATAGAAATATCTCGACTGCGGTAAATATAACGAAAAAAATGTTCAAACTAATTAGCCATTCGAATTTACTCAACTATATCTATAAAACATACATTAAGCAAAATTGAAAGTTCGTTAGTATTCCGTCGGCTTGGGCGGTTAAGTGTGTTTTACGATTATTACGCTCATAGTTTGTTGGCGGTATCTTTAGGACTATCTCCCACTCCGTTGGGTGGTAAGGTATATAGTCAAAGGATAAAAAAATAGATTTTTTGTTGAATGACCATTTGGCGAACCGAGGCGTACTTTATGTACGTTGAGCGTGAGCCAAGCGGTTAGTCAGCGGAAAAGATACTTTTTAGACTTGACTAGACTGCCTTACTATCAAACGCAATAAAAAAGATCCGACTGTTCCACTTAAGAAACTAATATCCGCAAAATCTTTATGACGTCGTAGATACAGTCGGACTAGATTCGCCGCGAAGAAATCACGGCAGGACGCAAGCCCCTTCATACTCTTTACATCAGTCCGAATATCCTATGGATAGACGGATACGGGAGAACTTGCTCAAGGCAAGTGAGTGAAGCGCGGGACGAACAGCGTACTCAGCGCCGGACGTGCGTACGTACGCCCAAGATCTATCGCCTGTCGAGGTCAGCGTTTAGGCATTGTTCGAATTATTGTTATTGCCGGAACGCAGCCAGGAAGAACGAGCCGCCTAAAACCAGAAAACTTACGCCCTATGTATTTAAGATTAAACTATATCCGCGGAGTTTGTCAATAACTATTTCAACTTAATTTCTAATTGAGTTATGCAATTTAATAAAGTTGGGAAACAACGGTTTTATCCATAAAATCGCGGCGACTTTGGCTTGAAATAGGTTGGGGTATTTGCTTAATCATTTACAAAATCACGAGATTAAAAAAATAAAAAGTCGTCGATACGGTCGAGCGACTTTTGTGTATTAGCCTATTTTTCAAGGATTAAACTTTGTAAATTTGGCGGTTTATAAAGCTGTGTTATTTTATGCATATTCGGTGAGCATACTATTGTAAGAGCCGAGATGATAGAAGAATGTCGATTGCTTCATATTCAACAAATCAAGCGCTTCGGGGAGAGAGATTCGTTTTCGATTGTAATCTTCGGCTACCTGAATAAAGTCGGGAGAGTAGGCTTTTTTAGGTCTACCGAAACGAGTGCCCGATTGCTTGGCAAGCGCAATTCCCTCGGCTTGACGGGAGCGGATGTTTGCGCGTTCGTTCTCGGCGACGAAAGATAGAACCTGCAATACAATATCAGCGATAAATTTACCTACTAAGTTGTCAGCTTTTTCTCTTGTGTCAAGAAGCGGCATATCAAGTACGACGATATTAGCGCCGATTTTGTGCGTTATTTTACTCCATTCGGAAATTATAGCTTCATAGTTGCGACCAAGTCTATCGATTGATTTGATTACGAGCAAGTCGCCTTCTCTAAGCCTTCGTATAAGTCGTCCGTATTCTTTTCGATCGAAATCTTTACCGCTCTTTTTATCGCAGTAAATTTTGTTCATCGGAATACCGAATTTCGTTAAATCTTGAATTTGTCTTCCTAAGTTTTGATCGGAAGAGGATACACGGGCATAGCCATATTGCGTCATTTATAAATACCCCCATTTGATTAAGTAATAGCATAATGATAGCAAAAAAAAGTGAAAAAATATAGAGTTTTGACAAAAAAAATCGACAATTTCCAAAAAAAGTGTACTTTTCCTGAC
>JAIEDA010000022.1 GCA_029068165.1 Clostridia bacterium | reverse complement strand
GTCAGTAAACGTATACTTTTTTTGGAATTTAACAAAAATATTTTGATTTAGTCAGGTTTTTTCTTAAATAACTTAAATATTTTCACTACTCTTACGCTTCTTTAAAATGATATAAAATTGGATATAACTCGACGGACTAACAAAAGTGCGCACAAAATCGAATTTTGTCTTGAAATATTGTAAATTCTATGGTAAAATAGAAAAGTATAATGTTGGAGGCTATTATGATAGACAAGATAAAGGCGCTTATTTCTAAAATGACTTTAGAAGAAAAGGCGGGACTTTGTTCCGGCTATGACTTTTGGAGCACAAAACCTATAAAAAGGTTGGGATTGCCTGGCATTGCTACGTCCGACGGACCTCACGGCTTGAGAAAAGAAAACGACGACGACGAGCGTTTGGGGATGAAAAATTCCTTCCCCGCTACGGCTTTTCCGCCTGCCGTAAATATTGCGAGCAGTTGGAGCGTTGACGCCGCTCAAAAACTCGGCGAGGAGCTTGGAAAACAGTGCTTAGATCAAAACGTCAGCGTCATTCTAGGACCCGGCATAAATATCAAAAGGAGTCCTTTGTGCGGTAGAAACTTCGAGTATATGTCCGAAGACCCCTATCTTGCGGGCAAACTGAGCAGGAAATATATTGAAGGAACGCAATCTTACAACGTTAGTACCTCTCTCAAACACTTTTGCGCTAACAACCAAGAAAAACGGCGTATGACTATAAATAGCGTAGTTGATGAAAGAGCTTTGAGAGAAATTTATCTCGCAGGATTTGAAGAAGCGGTTAAAGCTCAACCCGACACGGTTATGTGCTCTTACAACAAGCTCAACGGTACGTATTTGTCAGACAACAAACGACTTCTTACGGATATACTTAGGGATGAATGGGGATTTAAAGGTATCGTCGTCAGCGACTGGAACGCGCTCAACGATAGAGTTGAAGCTATAAAAGCGGGACTCGACTTAGAGATGCCCAGCTGCGGCGGTTCAACGGATAGACAAATAGTCAAAGCCGTCAAGAACGGTGAAATTTTGGAAAAAGACCTGGACGTAATCGTAGAAAGACTGCTTACGTTTATAATCAAGAGCTACGCGCATTTGCAACCCGATTACAAAGCCGACTACGAGAAAGCTCACGAGGTCGCAAGAGAAATCGCCGAGCAATCTATAGTTTTGCTCAAAAACCAAACCTCTACCCTGCCGCTTTCCGAAGACAAGGAAGAGAGCGTTGCGGTCATAGGCGAACTCGCCAAACAGTTTAGATACCAAGGCTCAGGTTCGTCGCGTATTAATCCGTATAGACTGGTCAACTTCATCGACGCGTTGGAACTCAACGGCAAAAAGTACGAGTATGCCCCCGCGTACGACGTGAACAATGACCAAGTAGACGAAAACCTTTTGCAATCCGCTCTCGAACTTGCTAAATCTCATAAGCAAGTCTTGCTTTTCGTGGGTCTTACCGACCAATACGAGAGCGAAAGCTACGACCGTACGCACATGGATATTCCCAAGAGCCACAAAGCGTTGATAGAAGCGGTTACGGAGGTTAATCCCAACGCAGTCGTAGTTCTCTTCGGCGGCTCTCCAGTAGAAATGCCTTGGATAGATAAAGTTGATACGCTTATCAACGCGTATCTCCCCGGCGAAGCGGGCGGCGAAGCGCTGTACAACATACTCTTCGGCAAGGTAAACCCAAGCGGCAAACTCGCCGAAACCTACCCGCTTGCCAGCCAAGACAATATCTCGTCAAAATACTTCCCTATGGGTCCAAAAAACGTAGAGTACAGAGAAAGCGTATACGTAGGCTATAGATACTTCGATAGCGCCGACAAGGAAGTGCTTTTCCCGTTCGGCTACGGCTTGTCTTATACTACGTTTGAGTACAGCGACTTGACTATAGACGGCTTGAGCGTGTCGTATACCGTCAAAAACGTCGGCGACGTCGACGGCTACGAGATTTCGCAGCTGTACGTAAGCGACCCGAATCCTATAGTCTTTAAAGCTAAAAAGGAACTAAAAGGCTTTGAAAAGACGTTTATTAAAAAGGGAGAAAGCGTAAATGTTACGCATACGCTCGACTACCGTTCGTTTGCGTTCTACAATACGGCTATAAGCGATTGGTACGCGCAAAACGGCGAGTACGAAATTCTTATCGGAGCTTCAAGTAGAGATATAAGACTTAAAGGTAAAATTAAAGTCGACTTCGAGCAAAGCGAAAAGCCCGTACCCGATTACAAAACGCTATGCCCCGCTTACTGCGATATTGCAAACGCGCAAGAAATTCCCGATAATGATTTCGCGGCTCTTTACGGCGGAGAAATTCCCGAGAATACCGCAAGCAAACGCGGAAGTTTTGACTACAACGCTACGATTGGCGAAATGAAAGCTTGTTTGGTCGGAAAAATCATAGTCAAGGTTGCTCCTTCGATCATAAAAGATCAAGTTCCCAACGCCGATATCACTACGATGATGATACTTCAACAAGGTATGGAAGAAATGCCTTTGAGAGGTTTGATAGGTATCTCGTCGGGTCTTATCCACAGGTCGCTCGTCGATGGAATGTTGTATTGGGGCAACAAAAAATACTTTAAAGGCTTTTTCAAGGTAATAGGCGGAATATTCGCTACGCTTAGAAACCTACAACAAAGGAATAAAATCGAAAGGCGCAAACGCAGCGGCAAAACCGTAGCGGTAAGCGAAGAAGTTCAGGAGATTGCTCAACTAATTAGAGAGCAAACTAAAAAAGACTAATGACTTTCCACTTTGTTTTTAAGACGTCGCAAAAATTGCGACGTCTTTTTTAATATCGCAATTTTTATTCATATATCTTACAACTTGTACATAGAATTTAGTATTAAAAAAGCATTTTGGAGGATATATGAAAAAGTTCATTAAAATCACGGCTTTGCTTATCGCCATACTTTGTATTTCGGCGGCTTTTGCAGGCTGTCAAATTACAAAATCAAATTACGAAAAACTTTGCGACAACGTAAGCTATATGCAGACGGGTCTTTTTGTCGCAAACGACGATAATTTTGACGTAAAACTTACTACAACCACTCAAGAAGAGCTGTTTATAGCCGACGGTAAAGTCGACAGCAAAGTCGACCTCGCAACTTTGACTATTCTTCCGCGCTCCGCCGCCGACCTTTCAAAAACTTTCGAGTATACTCTCGAGGGAAGCCTTTCAAGCGCGAGCGGAAGCATCGCCAAGAGCCGTCTAGGCATAAATCTCGTTTGCAATATAGACAATATGGCTAGCGTTGGAGAACCCAAAACTTTGACGTTGAGCGAAGGCGAAGATACTTTTACTCTTGAATTTGTAAACGTATGCGCCGACATAACCGACGGTAACGGCGCGCTCAATATAGCCTATACTCATTTCCAAGAGAAAATCGACGCAGCCCTTGCCGAAGATTCATTTGATAGAGAGTGCTACGTCAAACTTCTTTGTCAAACCAACGACGCAAACGAAACTGAATACTTTTGGTACGTATCCTTTATAAAGAATAAACGCGACTATTGGGCGGCAATCGTCAACCCCACCACCGATGAAATAGTAAGCAGCCGCGAAAGCGTAAAAGAGCAAGATAAAGTTCAAGGAAACAAATAGGATATTTATCGTCTTATTGAGCGATAGTCGAAATATCTCTACCGATTAAAAAAGGAACGCAAAAGCGTTCCTTTTAATTTTAAAATTTATTAGCTCATAAGTCGCTGATACCGTTGCTAATAGGTTCAAACATTTTATAATGAAACGCCAATATCATTACGACCCAAAGCGTAACTCCGTAAATTATACTCAACTTAAAAGCCTTCCTGTACTCGTCATTTTTGACAGTAAAAGACAGTATCAAAGCAAGCGGCGGCAATAGCGTGCCGAGTAAAAAACAAAGGTCTTTGATCGTCTTTGACATATTACTATACCCCGTCCTTATTTATTAAAGTTTTTACTTTGACGAGTCTAACGATATTGGAACGCTCGTTTTCGTCCAACTTCATCGTTATGAATTTAATAGTTTCTTCAAGTTGCGGTATCATTACGTACTCTAAAGCGTTTACTCGACGTCTATTCTTTTCAATTTCGATTGCAAGCATATTGCAGGTCTTTTCGATTTGAGCAAGCTTTACCATTTTATGCAACATTCCGCCAAGCACTTCTATAGAGCCGTCAAGTTCGGCGGTGACGCTTGAGAAAGAATATGGAAACTTATCCTCGCCGCTGCTCTCTTTGACGGAAATAACGGGCACCTCAACTCCCATTACGTTTTGCGAGTCCATCTCCAATTTTACGGTCTTTGACGGCATCGCAACCGCTTCCTGTACGACCGCGTCGTCGCTAACGGCTTTTGCAACGATAAAAGTCTTGAGAGCCAACGAAAGTTCGTCCTCAATTTCTTCTCTTATCTTTTTATTCTCTTTGGCAAACTCCATAAATCTACGAATCATCTCGTCGGATTTATCTTTGAGTAATTTGTGTCCTCTTTGAGCGGTCTTAAGTCTTACTTTAAGACGTTTAAGTTCCATTCTAGTAGGATTTACCTGTAATCTTCCTGCCATAAGCCTAGCCTTACTTTTTTATTTGTTATCTACGTATGCTCGCTTCTTGCTTGCATTAAAGCGTTTTGTTTACTCTATATTTATTTGAACAGCGTTCAATAATGTTGTTAATAGACATATATCGCATATTTTATTGAGTTTTAGAGCTTTCGACTTGGCTCTAATGCGACTTGTATGGTCATATTGAGCAAATCTCAACAAAGTTGACACAACTCGCCATCTATTAAATAATTAATACGGTCTACTTGGCTCGAGGTGACGGTTTGATTTAATTCAAATTGATTGAACAATGTTCAAATCGCCTCAAGCTCTTCTTACTTAGAGTAAAAGCTACTTGTTTTCCTCCTCAAGCTTTGCCTTGATAGGGTCGTAGTATTTTTCCAAGTAATTATCCTTGATTCGTTTCATTTCAGCTCTTGGAAGGAGCGTCAAAAGCTCCCAACCAATTTGCAATGTTTCTTCAATACTTCTATTGGTATAGAAGCCTTGATTTATATATCTCTTTTCAAACTCTTCAGCAAAGTAAGCGTATTGTCTATCGAGCGGAGAAAGCGCCGCGTCGCCAAGTATTGCCGAAAGTTCTTTACACTCTTTACCTCTAGAATATGCGGCGAACAACTGGTTCATATTGCCCGAGTGGTCCTCTCTCGTCTTACCCTCGCCTATTCCCTTTTGTTTCAAACGGCTGAGCGACGGCAATACGTCGATAGGAGGCGTAATGCCTTTTTTGTTCAGTTCTTTGCTGAATATGATTTGTCCTTCGGTTATATATCCAGTCAAGTCGGGTATCGGGTGCGTTTTATCATCCTCAGGCATAGTAAGAATAGGTATTTGGGTTATACTACCTTCTTTACCGAGTATTCTTCCCGCTCTTTCGTACATCGTAGCGAGGTCGGTATACAAGTATCCGGGATAACCTCTTCTACCAGGCACTTCCTTTCTTGCGGCGGATACTTCTCTCAACGCTTCGCAATAGTTGGTGATGTCGGTCATAATTACCAACACGTGCATACCTTTTTCAAACGCGAGATATTCGGCAGCCGTGAGAGCCATCTTCGGCGTAGCTATTCTCTCAACGGCAGGGTCGTTTGCAAGATTAATGAACATAACCGCGCGCTCTATTGCGCCCGTTTTTCTAAAGTCTTGCATAAAGAATTCCGCTTCTTCGTACGTTATGCCCATTGCGGCAAACACTACTGCGAACTTACTGTCGCTACCCAGCACTTTTGCCTGTCTTGCGATTTGAGCGGCGAGTTCGGCGTGCGGAAGACCCGACATTGAAAATACGGGCAATTTTTGACCTCTAACAAGCGTGTTTAGACCGTCGATTGCGGAAATACCCGTTTGAATAAATTCGTTAGGGAAATTTCTAGCCGCAGGATTTATCGGCTGACCGTTGATATTGAGTTTCTTTTCAGGAATAATCGGAGCGCCGCCGTCTTTGGGATTGCCCAAGCCGTCGAAAATTCTACCAAGCATATCCTCGGATACGGCAAGTTCCAAACTCCTACCCAAAAATCTTGCTTTCGACGTGGACATTTGAATACCTTGCGCGCCTTCAAAAAGCTGTACCAAAGCTTTATCTTTGTGCACTTCAAGGACTTTACCTCTACGAAGCGAACCGTCCGCGCCGCTTATTTCAACGAGTTCGTCATACGCAACGCCCTCAACGCCGTCGACCAACATCAACGGTCCGACTATTTCTCTAATAGATTTATATTCTTTCAACATAAGCCTCTCCTTATTCCACGAAAGCAAGTTTGTCAAGCTGCTCAATCATAGCCTTACGAATTTCGTCAAGCTTAGATATTTGCTCTTCGGGAATGAACTTCATTCTACCGATAGCCTCTCTTGCCTCAATGGCGATAATATCGTCAAAATCCGCGCCTTTCTTGAGCGCTTCTTTGCTACATTTATAACATTCAAGAATTAGATCCAACATCTTAAATTGCTTTTCCATACTTGCAAAGGTATCGACGTCGTCAAAAGCGTCCTGCTGCAAATAGTCCTCTCTAATCGACTTTGCCGCTTCCATCGTAAGTCTATCCTCGTAGCTCAGCGCGTCTACGCCTACGAGCCTTACTATTTCGTCCAAGTCCGCCTCTTCCTGTAATATCGTCATTGCTTGCTGACGGTTGTCGTTCCATTTTCTATCGGTATTTTTGCCGTACCAATCTCCAAGTCTATCTACGTAGAGCGAATAGCTTTGCAGCCAGTCTATCGACGGGAAATGGCGTCTATATGCAAGCGAAGAACTCAATCCCCAAAATACTTTGACTATTCTAAGCGTAGCTTGGGTAACAGGTTCGGACAAGTCGCCGCCCGGAGGCGATACCGCGCTTATAGCGGTAACGGAGCCTATTCTCTCGTCGCTGCCCAAAGTTTTGACAATACCTGACCTTTCGTAATAACTTGCAAGTCTTGAAGCAAGATAAGCGGGATAGCCTTCGTCGCCCGGCATTTCTTCCAAACGGCTGGACATCTCTCTAAGAGCCTCAGCCCAACGCGAGGACGAGTCAGCCATAATAGCCACGTTATATCCCATATCTCTAAAATATTCGGCTATAGTTATGCCGGTATACATCGAAGCTTCGCGCGCCGCAACAGGCATATCCGAAGTGTTGGCGATAAGTACTGTTCTCTTCATCAAAGGTTCGCCCGTCTTAGGGTCGATAAGTTCGGGGAACTCGTTCAAAACGTCCGTCATCTCGTTGCCGCGTTCGCCGCAACCGACGTATACTATTATATCCGCGTCCGACCACTTAGCAAGCTGATGCTGAACGACGGTTTTACCGCTTCCGAACGGTCCCGGTATACAAGCCGCGCCGCCTTTAGCCACAGGGAAAAACGTATCTATAGACCTTTGACCGGTTACCAACGGAGCGACGGGATACATCTTGCTGTTGAAAGGACGTCCCTTTCTTACAGCCCACTTTTGGCACATAGTAATTTTGACGTCGCCTTTTTTCGTTGTGATTACGCAAATTACGTCGTCAATGGTATGCTCGCCGCCCTTTATGGACTTGATTTTACCCTCAACTCCAACAGGAACGAGTATCCTATGTTCGACTATTTTAGTTTCTTGAACTACGCCGAGTATATCTCCGCCGACTACTTGATCGCCGACTTTCTTAGTCGGTTTGAAATCCCATAGTTTGGAATGGTCGAGCGCGGGCATATCCACGCCCCTGCCAATTCTATCTCCCGTAGCCTCGACGAGTTTGGTAAGCGGACGTTGAATACCGTCGTAAATACCCTCTATGATACCCGGTCCGAGTTCTACGCTAAGCGGAGCGCCTGTCGATACGACCTTTTCGCCCGTACCCAGTCCGCTGGTTTCTTCGTAGACCTGAATAGAAGCTTTGTCGTCGCGAAGTTCGATTATTTCGCCGATAAGGTTTTTCTCGCTAACTCTTACGACGTCGAACATTTTGCAGTTGCGCATACCTTCCGCTACGATAAGCGGTCCGGAAACTTTGATAACTCTTCCTACTTCTTGCATAATCAATCTTCCTTATTAAACAAAATATCTGTGCCGATGGCCTTTTCTACGTCGGCTTTTATTCCCTGCATACCGTAACCGCTGCTTTTCGCCGAAGTCGGTATAGGAATAATTGCCGGATACGCTTTGGTCTTATACTTTGCAAGCAAACCGTCCATTTGCTCCGCCAAATTTTCCGTAATGAATATGACCGAGTAGTTTTTTGCGAGCTTACGCACGAGCCTTTCGCCCTCTTCCTTAGTATCGGCGCAAAAAACTTCCATACTTATCGCCTTGAAAGCCAATATCAAATCTTTATCGCCGATTACAGCCATCTTGCCTTCACGCATACAGTTCCCTCAGTCTTGCTTTTATAATTTGAGTATCCACGTCGTTTTTAAGTAGGATACAAATCATCCTTACTATTTTTATCTCTATCTTTTTTGCGACGTAAAAACCCGCTATAGGAGCTATTGTAAAAATATCGTTGCGTTTTTCTTTAAATATGCCTATGAGAGCGTTGTCCCACTCCCTTTCAAACGCTACCGCGTCGCCTTGCTTTATGGATTCGGCGAACTTGGAATACGGCGAATACGCTATCTTGTCGGAAATATCTCCGTCAAAGAAGCTCCTCTCCAACAAACCGCCTTCTAAAAATCCGTCTTTAAAGATATCGTTTGCTCCTATCTTTTGACATCTTATATACGACGAGATATTTGACAAGTCGATATTCGTTTGCCAATACGACTTTATAGACGTATTCTTGACCTTTTTAAGCGAGCTCATTATCTCTTTGTAACAAGCCTTATCCAAAGTTTGGTCGATAAATCTCGGCGAAGCGTTGCCGTTGGCTCTAGCGGTATCGATTTCGTTGAGCGCTTCGCTCATAAACTCGGAAAGTCCTGAGTAATCGTCGGATAGAACTTTCTCTTTCAGCTCTTCGATTGCTCTCATACCTTTTGGCATAAGCATAAACTCGACGCTGTCCAAACGCATATACTTGCCCTTGGTGAGAGCTTTGAGATTATGATAATCGTTTTTAATCAAAAAGCTTTCCATACCCACGCCTTTGGGCATTGCGTCAAGCATAAATTCGCTTACTCTTCTATCTTCCGCTTGCAGCAGCGTTTCGTAATCGTTTCCTTCAATAACGACTCCGCCGCCGTAAGAGCTTTCAAGCAAAATCTTAACCCCTTCTTCAAGCGAGTCGCTGTGCGCCATACGCACGATCTTCTCGTTCGTTAAGAAGGAATTTTCCATTGCCTTTACTCTTGCGTTAGAATAGACCAAACTGTTGTTTGCCATAGCTTATTTGTCGCCCCCAAACAATATCTCGACGATTTTGCTCTCTACTTTTTCTCTCACTCCTTCAAGCTCTAAATCCAAAGTGAGATTTTTGTCGTAGTTTTTGCCCACAAGCATAACGCCGCCTTTGAAGTCGCCGAAAGTAGAACTCTTCGTGAGTTTTTTGGCAACTTTTTTGGATATATCGTCGACAAACTTTTTGGTAATGATCTTATCGTCGCTTTCGCAAACGACGACTTCGTCTTTATCGTCGCAACAAGTTACGATCATCTTTTCGACGAGCGCAAGATAGCCCTTTTTGTCAGCCTTTATTTCCGCAGCCGCCTCGTCGAATACTTTGGCGATAACTTCCTTTTTAGCGTTGAGCGTCAACTTTTTACAGTCCAAATTTGCGACTACGCCGCTTCTTGAAAGAGCGTCGGCATACAAAGCGTCGGCTTTATCGGCGTTGGCGTCTAAGTATCTATCGACTTCTTTTTGCGCCCGAGCAAGTACTTGAGAAGCCGTTTCCTCAGCTTCTCTGATATTGTCGTCCGCAGCCTTATTAGCGTCGTCTATTATCTTTTGGATAATTGCATCTTTATTGTTCATATCAACAAACCTTTTCTATTACTTGATCAAGAACCAAACGCCCAAGAATGAAATCAAGAGAGCGAGAAGCGCGTAAGTTTCTACCATTACGGTCATAAGCAAACCTTTACCTGACGCTTCGGGTCTTTTAGCAACCATTGCGATTGCCGCGGACGCGCACTTGCCTTGGTAAATACCTGACACCAAACCTACGATTGCCATAGGAGCGCAAACCGCTACCATACCCCAACCTTGAGCGCTAGTCCAATCGCCTAAGCTGCCGCCTAGAACTCCCGCTTTCAAGAAGACTATAAACGCAATAATAAGACCGTAAATACCCTGCGTACCCGGCAAAAGTTGTAAAAGCAAAACTTTACCGAACTTGTTGGGATCTTCGCTCGTTACGCCTGCGGCAGCTTGACCTGCTATGCCTACGCCGATTGCCGAACCGCAACCTGCAAATAACGCTGCCAAAGCCGCTCCTATCATTGCTACATAAACTCCGTTCATTATATTAACCTCCTGTGGTTTATATCTTTTTTATTATTAACGATATATAAACTGCTCGCCAATTAGGCGGTCTTTATATCCTTAGTTTCGTCGACTATTCTATAGTACTTCATTTGCGAACCTAGAGGAGCAAACAGTTCTCCGCCGCCCGTATAGAACTTGCCGAAGTATTCAACGAATTGCAACCTCGAGTTGTGCACGTACGCGCCGAGCGAGTTGATAGCCACGTTGAATATATGACCTATTAGGTATATGAATATGGAAACGATTACGCCCAAGAATTTTATAGGCAACATTCCCGATATGATTTCCGCAATTTGATTGAATACCATCGCTATAACGCCGGTAGCCAAACCAAGACCGAAGATACGCGTATAGCTCATCAAGTCGGAGAAGAAGTTGATTATTCCGTACAAACTTGAGAACGCTCCGCTGACTTTCTTCGCTCCCTTCTTTCCAAAAGTACCCGAAAGCATGAGGAGCATCGCGCCCAATACTAGCAGGACTATCCCCAAGTATTTCGCCCAACTTCCCAACTTGCTCGCAAGAGCTATTCCGCCCACGCCCAACGCGAGGAAGTACCAACTAAACGCCGAGGACACGCCCCACAGCCATTCGCCTTTTTTTATCAAAGCGACCATATTTATAGCCATTCCGACAAACATTTGTATCAAGCCTATCGCAAGACACACCACAAGTAGCGGCATAGGATCCTCTATCGGATTAAACCAATACCATATACCCAAATCTTTCGCGCCGAAGCCGAAATACGATCCAAACAAAAATCCCCAAATAAGCGTGGAAATACCGCCCATAAATATGATTTTGACAAGATTAAGTTCGCCTTTCGGCGGTCTGCGTATTGCCAAAATGATTCCCGCGCCAAGCGTGAGAAGAAGTCCGTAACCCGCGTCGGATAGCATCATTCCGAACATCAGGAAAAAGAAAAACGCTACGCCGGGATTGGGGTCGATTTCCCTATAGAAAGGTACGGAATACATATTCGTTACGCTCTCGTAAGGAGCGACTACTCCGTTGTTTACCGCAAGCGTAGGAACAACTTCGCTCTCCAACGGCTCTCTTATCGCGAAAGCCAATGAAAGAGGACTTTCCTCTAATTCTTTATTTACTCTTTCCGCCTCGCTCTCGGGTATCCAAGCTTCCAAATAATAGGTAGTTTGCGTAACGCTCGTAGCGTTCCTACATTCGAATTTAGCAAGTTCCAAAGAAAGATAGTCGTAGAGTTTTCTTACGTCTTCGGCTAAAGCTTCAAAAGTCATTATAGTTTCGACGATAGAAATATTGCGTTTTTCTATCTCGTCAAGTTTTGCTTTACATTCTTGTTCAAGAGCCGCAGGCGTTATATCCCCGTCCAACGAACACTGTGTAAATTCGATTTCGTTCAAGATTTCTTGAAGTTCCGCCCTCTTTTCCTTGTCTATTACGATAGCCACGCCGCTGCTCGTATTACCTGCGAATACTTCGTATACGCCGCCGAGTTCGGTTATCTTTTCAAGAGCGTCGCGCTTGGAATTGCTGACTTCACCCAAAAGCACGTTTGTTTTTTGAGTGTCCTTGAATTTGGAAAACGTCGCCGTCATTTGCATATAAGGTTCAAGCGATCGCAAAAGCGCGTTCTCTTTTTGCTCCGCCGACTTTAAAGCGATAAGTTCGTCCTTATACTCTTTAAGTTTGTCGACTTGGGTAAAAACATCCGTTTCTATTTGTGAAATCTTTTCAAAATTCTCAAATGATATGACTTGCTTGAGCGCAAACGCCCCTCTTCCTTTAGCGGGCACGTAATCTATCTTATGGTCCTTGACAAGCTTTTTCGCGGTAGGCTTGTAGTCCTTAAGCGTTTGCATATAAAACTCGAGCTTCGCCAATTTTACCTTGCATTCGTCTATATCCTGCTGAATGTCGGTATGCTCCATCTTCTCGATTTGAGGCGTGGAAACCACTTCCGCGCAACCCAACTTGTGCAGTTTCTTAATCAAAGTATTACGCTCGGATACGTTGCCGATCAACAGCAACTTTTGCATACTACTTAACGCCATACTTGCCCTTCAACTCTTTCATTATCTCGGTATAAACTTTTTTCTTCTTAGCTTCGGAGATTTCGCCTAGCTTAGCGATTTGTTTTTGCGTTTCTTCAAGCTGAATTTGCCTAGCCTTTTCGCCGTCCTCAAGACCTTTCTTTGTAGCGTCGGCTTCTTTCTTGAACTGCATATCTTTAGCGCCGTCAACCATTTCTTTGGCTTTCTTTTGCGCTTCGCTTACTATCTCGTTTGACTTGCCTACGGACTGCTTAACGATCTCTTTGGCTTTGTCTTCGGCGGCTATTATGCTGTCAATCATCTCTTCAATCATTTCCATATCTCCGCTTTTATTTGAAGTATTTTTTCTCTATTTCGGCGATTTTGCCTACTCTTATACTATGCCTTCCGCCTTCAAAAGGAGTATTCAACCACACTTGCGTCATTTGCGCCGCTAACTCGGAAGATACCACTCTTCCGCCCATAGCGAGAATATTAGCGTCGTTGTGCTGAGCGCACATTTGAGCGGTAAACAAATCGTGACATACTGCAGCTCTTATGCCCTTTACTTTGTTGGCGGCAATACTGATGCCTATGCCCGTGCCGCAAAGTATGATTCCCTTATCGGCTTTCCCTTTAGAAACCGCTTCCGCAACCTTGAGCGCATAGTCGGGATAATCCACCGACGCGCCGTCAAAACAACCGAAGTCTTCGACTTCTATTTCGTTCTCCTTCAAGACTTGTAAAACCTCGGCTTTGATAGCTATTCCGCCGTGGTCGCAAGCAATCGCAATCTTCATAAACACCTCAAATCTAGTAAGATTATTTTACCATTAAATCTAAAATTTTGCAATAAAATTTTAAATTATATAGATTAATTTTACTTATAATATAACTTATATATACTTTTACTATTTTTACAATTCCATTCAAACTAAACCGCAACTCTAAGCAAAATCAAACTGACTATCGGACGATATACTTAGACTACGCTACGCTTGAGCTCAATATCACGCTTTAATCCTCGTTATTATATTCAGCTACTTCCTTGAGCTTCTCCACTATCGCGTCCATAGCTTCCCTAAGCTGTTTCTCCACTTTCTTGTACGCCGCCATATCCATTCCATACGGGTCGGCTATATCGCCCAAACGGGTGATATCGTCTACGCAAAAGAGCTTATCTTTATCAACTACGTTTTTAAGCAGCTGCTTATGCCCCTTGGTCATAGTGACTACCAAATCGGCTTCGTCTATAAGTTTTTGCGATATAGGTTGGGAGGTATGAGTGAAAAAAATGCCCATCGATTCTATAATAGCCTTGGTATTTGCGCTCATCGACTCGCCGTAACCGCAACAAACTCCTGCGCTGTCTACGGTTATGTCAAGATTCTCTTTATCGATCTTTTCTTGCAAAACAGCCTGCGCTAAGGGAGATCTGCAAGTGTTTCCCGTACATACGAAAAGTATATTCATATTCTTATTCATACGCGTTTGCCTCCGCTGGCTTTTTCAATTCTATTCATTACCGACCTTGCCGCGCCATCGCCGCCAAAGTCTTGACAAATTATGTAATCGTGATTTTTCTCCGCCTCGCGCATTGCCGAGTAGATATTCCTCATCACGTCGTTGTCGCTCTCGCCCAAATCGATACTCTCGCAATCGCAAATCTTAGCAAGCGCAGTCGCGTAGTCGGTTTTGGCAAGGACAATCGGCTTATCCGACTTATTCTCCAAATAGGCTTTTGCCGCCGCTTCAACTGACGATGCGACGACCATTTCGCAATCGGGCGCGTAGTGGCGGTACTTCATACCTGGAGCTTTAGCGACTATTATCTTTCCGCTGAAAGTCTTAACCTCTCCTAGTACTTCGGCGAGCATATCCGCGGTTATCGCTCCCGGTCGCAATATAGTCGGCGTATCGCCGCTCATATCTATAATTGTTGATTCAATACCGACTTCGCTGTTGCCGCCTTCAAGTATCAGCGGAATCCTGCCCTGCAAATCGTCGTATACGTGCTTAGCCGTCGTAGGACTTATCTTCGTGGAAGTATTTGCCGACGGAGCGGCTATCGGAACGCCGCACGCTCTTATAAATTCTTGCGCGACTTCGTGAGCGGGAAACCTAATCCCCACGGTCGAAAGACCTGCCGACACCTCGTCGGGAACGATATCCGACTTGTTTAAAATGACGGTAATAGGTCCCGGCATAAACGCGTCTATTACGCTTCTCGCCTGAGCGGAAACGTTTGCCGCCAACTTATCAATATCCGCTTTAGCCGCCACGTGAACGATGAGCGGATTGTCCATAGGTCTACCCTTTGCGGCAAATATCTTTTTCACGGCGCTGCCGTCCAAAGCGTTAGCGCCCAAGCCGTAGACAGTTTCGGTGGGAAAAGCCACGACTTCCCCATCTTTTATCAGCTCTACAGCTTCTTCCAACCCCTCATTCAGCGTTACCGTTTTCGTTTGCATAGTTTTATTTTATACCCATTTAATCGGTCAATGCAAGTACTTTTATTTGAACAATATTGCTTATATTGTCAAAGCAGACTTACTAAACGTAAGCCTTTATGCACTTAATATCCCCGTAAATATCTACTTTCCCGACGTTGGCGGGCAAAAAGACCGTATCTCCCAAGTCTAGCGTAATACAGCTTCCGTTTGCCATTACCGCGCCCTTTCCGCCTATGACCGTCAACGATACGAACGTGCTGCCGTCTACTTCAAACGAGTACTCGTCTTTTGTCGTCAGTTCCTCGACGGTAAAGTACTTGCACTGAGCAAGCCTAAGCGCATTATCGTCTATCTTCACGCTGTTTTCGTTGACCTTCACCACCTTGGAAGTATCCGTAACCTGTAAAGCCTTGTCGATATGAAGCTCTCTCCTATTGCCCTGCTTATCCGTACGGTTGTAATCAAACAGCCTGTAGGTAAGCGAAGAATTTTGCTGAACTTCGCAAATTAGCAAACCGCCGCAAATCGCGTGCACCGTACCCGACGGAATAAACAAGCAGTCGCCTTTTTTCACCTCGATATAATTGAGATAGTCGGTGATATTCCCGTCGTTCAAAGCCTTTTCCAAAGTAGACTTGTCTATAGGTTCTTTGAAACCGCAATACACTCCGCTGCCCTTATCGCATTCGACAACGTACCACATCTCGGTTTTGCCAAACTCGCCCTCGTTCTTAAGCGCGTACTCGTCGCTCGGATGCACTTGAATAGACAAATCGTCCTTGCTGTCAATAAACTTTATGAGCACGGGGAAAAAGTCGAACGCTTTGCCTCTTTCGCCGACGAATTCAGGGTTTTGCTTAATTACCTTGGACAACGTACAGTTTGCATACTCGCCGTTTATGACCTTGCTTTCGCCCTTTTCGTGACAGGAAAGTTCCCAACTCTCGGCTATATTTTCGCCCTCGCTGCATTTATTCCATTTGCCCATAAGCCTCGTTCCGCCCCATACCGTTTGAACGGTCGACGGAAGCAATTTCATAGGATAACCCATTTACTCTCTTACCTCTCTTGCTTTTACTATTTTCTTCTCGTTTTTTATTTTATACCGTTAAGATTCTCATACTTCGCATTGTTTCGCTAAAGATGACGAGCGATATTGCCTCTTTTGAATAAACAATACTTCATTGATATCAAGCGTAGCGCAGTCGATTTCTCCACCGCGATAAATCAACACTCTATCAATTTTTGCGGCAGTACGACCTTAAACTCCGTCCCCTCGTCAAGCACGCTTTTTAGCGACACCTTGCCTCCGTGTATGACTGCTATTTTCTTGACTATCGCAAGTCCCAAACCCGTCGAGCTTTCGTTGGTATACGTCCTGCTAGCATCGACTTTATAGAATCTCTCAAAGAGCCTGCTTTGATATTCTTTAGGAATGCCAATTCCGTCGTCCTTCACGCTGACAACGACGGCTTGAGCGTTTTCTTTTACGCTTACCCAGACGTTGCCGCCCTGCTTATTATATTTGACTGCGTTGTTGACCAAGTTTGAAATCATCATACCGATCATCTTTCGTCTACCAATGAACACTCCCTTGCCATCAAGCGAAATCTTCACTTGCTTACTCTCGGCAATGCCTCTAAACTCCTCTATCACTTCCTTGCATAGCTCTATCAAATCTATCTTGGTTATTTCCTCGTTGTCTATATCCGCGTCAAGCTTCGACAGCTTGAGCATATCGTCGATAAGCGTACGCATTCTATTAGCGTTGCCGTTGATTTCGTCTATGCACTTTTTGAGTTGAGCCTTAGATACTCCTTTCATAGTCATAAGCTCGGAATAACCGCTTATCGCGGTGAGCGGGGTCTTGAGTTCGTGCGAAGCGTTGGCGAAAAACTCGCTTCGTATCTTCGCGGAATTGGCTTCCATAGTCACGTTTGTGAAAGTTATCAGCATAACCTCGCCCGTAATTACGTCCTTTTCCTCAATGGTATTGAAGTTGGTTTCCACGCGGTAGATATCGTCGCCGATTTGCACTTCGCCGACGTAATACTTCTTCTCGGCAAAGGACTGTCTTAACGTAGTCAAGAGCTCTTCGTTGTTGACGAGATAGCCCAAATCCGCGCCCACGGTATCGCTTTGCTTGCCGAAAATCTCAAGCGCTATGGTGTTCGTAAGCACTATTCTTCCGCTCTTGGACACTATTATAATACCCTGATTTACCGACTGCAACAGTATTGACGATTTCTTTTGCTCGTACTGAAGATTGACTAAGTTTTTGGAAATCTCGCCCGCCAAATCGTCTATTTTGGTAAGCACCGCCTTAAACTCGGGAAAGTTAAACTTTTCAGGAATTTGACTGGGCGTATATTCGCCGTTGTTTATATCCACCAACATTCTTTCAATTTTCTCAAAAGGCTTGGTCGCGAACTTCATATTGAACGTCAACGCGACGTATGAAGCGAAAATTACGCCCGCCCATATCACTATTGCAAGCGTAAACACCCATAGATACGGTCTTACGCTATAAATAAGGTCGACGGAACATATAAGTATTACGTAACCCCCGTCGAAATTTTCGTTGTCGACTCTCGCGGCATAGTTGAGCGTAGCGCCTGATTGATAGAAATTGCCTACGAAATACACTTCGCCTCTTTCCACCGCCTTGTCAAGACGTTTTTTTCTTATCTTCTCCAAATCTATAGAGCCGCCCGTTACCGCGACAATTTCGCCGTCGGAAGTCGTCGTTTGAGAACCGTCGTATATAAGTTGGTAAGAAACGTCCAGCACCGCGTATTTATAAAAGTCGTCGTCGGCGCTACGCTCCTCGAGCTTTTCAAATATTTCAGACTCGCTTTGAATTTGCTCAAATTGCGATATGAAATACGCCGACTCTTGGGCGAGATATTTCTTCGTACTGTTCATCGTATAGATATTGAATACGAGGAACGTCAAAGCAACGGTCACGAATACCGCAACCGTCATTATCAATACTACTCTCGCCAAAATCTTGTTTTTCATACGCCTTTATTATAAATACGCAAAGTTAAAAAGTCAACAATTAAAAATATCAGGCGCAGCTCTGCCGACTGCGCCCGTTTTGCTATTTGGATAAAAACCTGTATCCTACGCCTCTTATAGTACTTATGTACTGTTTGTCGGAATGTTCCGCAAGCTTGCTCCTAAGCGACTTGATATGCATATCCAACGTCCGAGTTTCGCCGACGAATTCGTAGTCCCAAACGTCGGAAAGTATGGTTTCTCTCTTGACCACGCAATCGGCTTTCTTGACCAATAACAGCAATAGATTGTATTCCTTAAGCGTGAGCGTTACGGGCTCGCCTTTAACGTAAACGGTATGTTCGGCGTTGTTGATACGCACGTCGCCGCATTCAATAACGTCGTCGGTACTCTTGTTGCTCTTCTTACGCAAATTGGCTTTGACTCTCGCAATAAGCTCCAACATTCCGAAAGGTTTGGCAAGATAGTCGTCAGCTCCCGCGTCCAAACCTCTTACTTTTATGCTCTCGTCGCCTTTCGCGCTGGCAATGATTACGGGTATTTCTCTCGTATGCGAATTTTGCTTTAACTTAGCAAGCGCCTCAAGTCCGTCCATACCCGGCAACATAAGATCCAATATGATAATGTCGCAAAGCTCTTTTTCCAAAACCTTAAACATATCTTCCGCGCACTCAAAACTCGTACAGTTAAACTTGTCCTGAAACGCTATCTCGTACAGTCCTCTTATACTCTCGTCGTCTTCTACTACGAAAACCTTATGCTCCATATTCCCTCTCCTTCTTAAAAACTTATACGGTTTATTTGAGTTTAGCATAAAGAGTAAAATAAGTAAATACCCCTTACGAAAAACTAAAATTAAATTTACAATTATTTCATAAAGTTAATTATTTTTCCTATAATAAAAATCGCCGTCAAACCTTTCCGAAAGATCTTTCTTTATGGCAATAAATTTAAAAAATTCCAATCCGTACTTTTCCACGTCGCCCAACGCCGCCTTCATAAGTTCGTCTATTCTCTCTCTTATTACGGCGCACTTTTGGTTTTCTTGCTTGCGCACGAGTATATCTAGACCCGCCGCGTTTCCGCTCGCCTTGAAGAGAAATTCCAAGATACCCCTCACGATTTTATTTTGCGTGGAAATCAACTTTACGAATATCTTCCTGTCCTTTAACGTCTTTTTTATAACTTTCGGCGTAGTATTTAGATACTTTGCCAAAACTTCCTGCGTTTCGCCGTCGTTCGCTTGAAATCTCAAATACTTATTGGAATAAGGATTTTCGCCCGTCTTTATAAGAAGTTTCCTGTCGTAATCGGTTTCTATAATAAAATGTTTCTCTACATTTTCCGCTTCCATTTTGCAAATATACGGGTGAACGGCGCTGTCCAACATATAATGAGTAAAGTATCCCGCCAAAAAAGCTATATCCCTCTCAATATGACAGCTTCCGCTCGCGCACTCCCTAAACCTTGTCATTTGCGCTATAAAATTCTCTTTGTGAAGCTCTGAACCGTACTGTCGAATATCGTTACGCTTGTAAGGCTTATAGAAAAACAACAAATCGCCTCCGCTCGAGCCGAGGTCGTAAAATTTGCGGTTATTACGGACTATTTGCTTCAACTCTTCAGGCAATTTATCAACGCATTTGTCGGCAAAATAGTAATGTGCGTAAAGTGACGGCATATTAAATAATCTCTCTTTCGTATAAATTCGTATTCGTATAAAGTTTTGTTGTTATAATATTATTTCATCAAATCTTTGAGCAAGTTTTCAAGATACTCTTTTCTCGCTTCGGAATCGTTCAAATCCACTCCGCTGCGCTCCTTGATTATCCCCGTACGCAAAAACGATTGCTCTATTATGTAAATAACTCTCGACGCGGTCAAATAAGCTTTATGCTCGTCGTACGACGGCTTGCAGTCCATAATAATAGGAATATACGCGTCTATCAATTCCGAAGTCGTATCGTCTTTGGACGTATTTCCCAAATCGTATATCAACGCAACTCTCGACACGTTGGGTTTAGTATACAAATAATCAAAGGTCATAAGACATAGATAATTGAGCTTTTCCTTGGGCTTCATAAACGCCAAAGACTGTCTTACCTTGTGAAATTCCTCAACTATGCCCATAATCATTTTTTGCACGCAACGGTTGATAAGCACTTCTTTGGAACCAAAATGATAATTGACGAGCCCTATTCCGATATTAAGCCTGCCGGCAAGCTCCCTGACCGTAAGCTTTTGCGGGTCGTCGCCCTTTTCTTCCAAAATATTGATAGCTTCGTCTATAATTGCTTCTTTGGTAATTTTCATACTGTACTCCGTTTGAAAGTTTTGAACAATGTTCAATACAATTATAATCCGCCATTTTTCATTTGTCAACGAATTTTTCAATAAATGAATTAATGAATTTGTATCCTATTTCAACAAATCGTCCGTCTTGAGCCAACAAAACAACAAGCATAGTCAGGCATACTGAGCGAAGCGAAACGAAGTAAGTAAAGTCAAAGGAGCCCGTCCGCGCATTTTCAATACTTCCATATAAATCCCCCTCATTTATACATAATTCGGCAAAATCTTGATATATTCTACTTTATTTGATTTATAAACAATATCTTGCCGTTAAAATCTTTATAAATCACAATTTTTTGCGAATGAAATTTAAAATTACGTCAAAAATCTTAATAAAATTTCCTCGTAAAAATAATTTTTAAATTTTTCTAAAAAAGCGTCGCAAAACCGTTGACACGCCAATATAACGGTGCTATTATATTGGCGAAAATAAATAAAGGAGGTAAATGGTAATGAAAAGTTTTTGGAAAGAATGGAAAACGTTTGTAGCAAAATACGGTTTGAATCTCAAACTTTGGTAAGCGGGAAAATTACGGGGAAATTATGAGAGCAATGCGCAAGCATTGTATTTTTTTTGTCTTTTTCAGTTAAATTAAAAACTCACCCGAAGCATTTCCCGCCCCGAATGAGTTTTCGCTTTAGAATAGATTTATCATTAATTAATTGTTTAAAATGCTTTCGCTCAGCTCTATTACGCTTTGCGAATACTTCTTCTTCCTTGATTTGAGTATCGCGCTATATATCGGATAATTTATAGATACCATAGCGATACCTACGCAGCCCACGACTATGCCTAAAGCCATAATATCGCCGATTACTTTCATTGCAAAGCACATTCCCACTCCCAACACGAGCGCGCCGAGCGTTCCGAAGATATACGCAAAAACGTTTGCGGGAAGCTTGACTTTTCTATCAAGCGATTTGAGTTCGTCAAACTTAGTACGCTTTTTCTCCGTATACTGATCTACGATTGCGTTTATAGATTGTTTTTGTTCGTCATTCATTTTTAGTTACCTCCGAGCGGTGTTTTTTATTTACACCTAGATTATATTCGCCCGTTGTTGTTAAAAAGATAATTTTAGGTAACCGTTTTGCAAGTATTTCGTTAAAGTTTTGTTAACAGCTGTATATTTTGCAGTCTAACCTCTAGTCACTACGTACCGCCCAAGTTTTGCGCACTTGAAAGACGCCGTATTCTCCTCTCTATCGACCGCAACTTCCTTGCCGTCACCGTCGACCACTTTTATATCGCCGTCGCAATAGAATACGAAATCTCCGCCGACTTTGGAGATTATTTTAAGTTCCGTCCAACTGCCGTCTTTCCACTCCATATCCAAAATATATCCGCCTCTAACTCCCAAACCTTTGACTAAGCCGTTCTTCCAACGAGGCGGAAGCGTCGGCAAGAGTTTGACGACTTTCGAGTGAGAATGAACTAAAAGTTCGCACACTCCCGCAGCGTAACCGAAATTGCCGTCAATTTGGAAAGGCGGATGAGTATCCCATAGATTTTGATAAATATTATTCTTTATAAGTCTTTCAACAAGTTTATACGCTCTCTCGCCGTCGTTAAGCCTTGCCCAAAGACACAGCCTCAACGCCGTTGCCCAACCGGTCGACTTATCGCCTCTATCTTCAAGCGAAATTCTGACGCCATCCAACAAACTCTTTTCCTCTACGTCTATAAGCGCGCAAGGATAAAGCGCCATAAGATGCGACACGTGCCGGTGTTTTTTCTCGCCCACCGAACCCAAAGTCGTTTCGTGATACCACTCCTTGAGCTGTCCGTCATTGCCGAGTTCCAAAGGCTTCAGTTTTTCGCAAACTTCTTTCCAGTACTCTATTTTGTCCTTATCCTCTCCCAACGCAGTCGCCGCTTCTATCAAATCGATATAGAGTTGCTGAACGAATACCTGTTCGTAGACGTTGCCGTGGGTTATCGGTCCGTGTTCGGGTGAGAAGCAAGGCGAAGTCACCCATCGATCGCCTGACTTATCAACCAACGCGTCGTAGGTATAAGAAGCCTCTTTCAAAAGCGGATATATGCGCTTGAGATACGCTTTATCCTTACCGAAGAGATACAGTTCGTAAATATTATGAAGTATCCAAGCGACCGCCGCAGCCGACCATCCCCATTTAAATTCCCATCCTGGGCAAGTCCAACCAAACGGCGTGTTTTGCGTGTGGTATAGGTATCCGCTCTCGCTCTTTCCGTCGCCGATTCCGCAGTATACGCTCGCCGTAACACGACCGGGCTCGCGTAATTTTTCAAGATACCTCACCAACGGCTCGGCGCATTCAGCAAGTCCGCATAGCGGCGCAAGCCAATAATTCATTTGAAGGTTTATATTCAAGTGATAATCGCTACCCCAAGCCGGAGAATTGGATATATTCCATATCCCCTGCAAATTGCAAGGCAAAATATCGCTAGACCTCGATGAAGCTACCAATAGATATCTGCCGTAAGCGAAGAGCAGCGTTTCCAACCACTTCCTGTCGTTATCGCTTGCTTTAGCGTATTTTGCAAGAAGTTTGTCCGTCGAAAGACTAGGTTCGACCGCGCCCAACGAAAACTCGAATCCACCGTACGCATGCCGCCAATCCTCAATATGTCTACTCTCTAGCTCTTGCAAACTTTTATCAAGAGCGCCCTCAAGAATATTCTCGGATCTCGCCGCTACTTCGTCAACGTTCTCGTCCGTCCTGTACCTAGGATAGTCGTCTTTGTAATCGGTTACGTAGGTGAAAATTACGCTAAAACTTTTTGTTCCTTTGAGCTTCCAACCGTTTGCCGCAGGAATGATTTCTCCGTCGCTCTCCACCTTCATTGACATAGCGTAAGCTAAACCGTTATCTTCAAGACTGCCTTTAAGAAGGAGTCGACTGCCGTCAATCTTAATTTCCGACTTTCCTACGGTTTTGTTCTCCCATAGAATATCCCAATCGCCAATCGTTTCGCCCTTTTGCGATATTACCGCGACTTTGTCGGGATAGGATACAAACGCTTTGCGCTCGTATTCGCCGTCCGCTTGCCGCCAACCGCATTTAGAGCTCGCGCTGTCTAAGTCAAGTTGAAAATTGTAATTGCTAAATTTGGACTTTTGCCCGTTTATCTTGAGTATTCCCGCTACTTGATAACTCCCGTAGCCGTCGGTATCGCCCACCAACTTCTCGCATAATTCGTCGGCGTTCCGTCCGTTCGACAACTCCTTCCGAACTTCATTGAAGACGTCGACCGTCTTTTTCCCGTCTTTCGTATATTCCAAATTGCCGCCGCAGTAATTGGGACGCTTAGGCGAAGGTCCGCCTGTCCAAAGCGATTTCTCGTTGACAACTATACTCTCGGCAAACGGCTCGCCGAACATCGACAATCCCAAACTCCCGTTTCCAAGCGGCAAAGCCTGCTGCTGCCACCTGTTTTGAACCTTGTCGGCTCTTTGACCGCCTCTTACCTTTCTCTTAGAAGCAAGCTTGTCATACCATATTCTCATAAATTCTCCTTTACAGCTTATCTACTTCTTTATTGATTTTATTAATTATATCACAACTTCGTCTATTTTACAATACGGCTATAACTACAATTTCAAGCTAATTAGAAAAGTAAAAACCCACTCTTAAGACGAGTGGGTTTTATCAGTATGCCAAAGCCGTTTTTAGTCGTCGCTTTTATCCACGTATTCAAAAGCTATATCGCCTCTTTCATATTGATAATTATCAAGTTTTATTTCCTTAAATCCAAATTTGCGATAAATATGAAGAGCAGGTTTCAATACGCTGTTTGAAAGAATGAAAAGCCTTTCCGCTCCTTTATCCAACGCCCAATTCATAGACGCCTCAAACACAGCGCTTCCTGCGCCCTTATGCGAATAGCGTTTATTAGAACCGAGTTTGCAAATTTCCCAGGTGTAACCGTCCAACGGTTTTGCCATACACGTCGCAAGCGCAATACCGTCTTTTACGGCGAAAAATATCATTCCGCCTCTTTCTAAATCCTTATCTATATTTTCAAACTCTTCAATATCGTGTTTTTCAATTTTACCGAAATACGTAGTTATCCAGTCCGTATTGAAATCTATAAAGTCTTTACGGTACTTTTCTTCAAAGGGAACAACCTTGAAGTCCTGCTCCGCTTTCCTCAATAGACTTATTGAGTCAGAAAGCGATTGGCGAAGTTCGGCGCATTGAAAATCGTCTAAATTTGAAATTTTCTCGCCAATAAATCCATTTGTTTGATCAATAAGTTTTTTCACTTCCCGCTCGCCAATATCGGTAAGACTTATCACTGAATTTCTCCTGTCGCTTTCCCCGTGACGTTTTTCTATAATTAAGCTCTTCTCCAACTTCTTTAAAATCCTGCTTAGATAACTTTTATCTATGCCCAATGACTGCACTATCTTGTCTTGAATACACGTCTCGTTTGTCCAAATCTCAAACAAAACTCTAATTTCAGCCAACGAATACGGCGACGATAGATATTTAGAATTTAATAAGTTCATTTGCGCCGTGTAAAATCGGTTAAATTCACGTATCTTATCAACTGTCTTTTGTCTAATATCCATAATCAACCTCGCTTCCTAAATTTGAATTATTTAAATCATAACAAAATTAGTTGACATTGTCAACCTTTTCGTCAAATTTAATCCGCTGTGATCGCGTAAAAAATAAGTACCCAACGACTATAAACTTTGAAACTAGCGCAATAAAGAAAATATCTTTAGTTCACTTTGATAAAGTAATTTTTAATTATGATATTGCTTTTTGTATATCATATAATGCATTTTACTTATATTTATTGTAACTATATAAACGTATAAAACTAAGCCGATTATTCCAAAAATCGTTATCATTAAAATTTGAGGGTTTTGAATGATATAATCGATTACTGAAACGTTACTACGTTCAATAATTAACATCGGAACGCAAAACCCTATAATAATAAAAACGCTGCTAATCATAATGCCTTGAACTAAAAAATGCGTGTAAAGATAAGAAGAGAAAAACACAATTACGGATGTTAGAATTAAAATCGCACCAGAAACGGTTAATGCTAAACTCTTAAAATTTAACATATAAGGTACAGCAATTAATGCTATGGCAACAATTAGACTAGCAAGAGCAATTAATGAGTTTTTAAGTATATGGTTTTTATTAGTTATCTCAATAACTTTATTCGTTTTTCCGTCTACGATTAACTTGTCTAACAATGTTGGAAGTTCGCTTTTTATATAATCTTCTATTGCTGTGAGATTTGTATATCGGAGTGAATGAGTTACTGTATAATCAAGTACTTTGAAAGTGAATGTAACACTGCCAAATAATTGTTTTTTCTTTGAACCATATATTATAAATTCTATTTTTTGAACGCTATCATATTGCAAAGTATAAAAAAGTTTTGAAGTTTCCACAACTCCGTCGGTAAAATTAAAAATGAAATTTTCACCTTTTATATATATGGGAAACTCTTCCTTCTTTTTATTTGTGTTGATATTTCTAAAAATAGCGAAAACAATAAAACAAATAACAGCAAGCCCTGCCAGTGTGCCAAGTACGTCTATTGAAAAGTTCCGATTATAAATTATGGATACAACAAGACCAATTAAATTGATTATCAAATATATACCCAAACAAAAAAATAAAAAGAATTTTATTAAAGCGTTAGATAAGGTAACAGTTTCAAAAAACTTTGCATCATATTGGGTTATATTGTTCTTTTTGAAAATTGTACCGTCTTCAATTAATATTTCTTTAACTTCATTTAGTTCATTTTTTTCAAGTTCTAATAAATTCATAATTTATCCTTTAACTATATTAATGATAACACTTTTATATCCTTAAATCAAATTTTTTTGCATTTGCGCGAAAGTGAATTTGTTTGGATTACTCGCCCAAGCGGTAAACTGTTCCGCCATATAGTTTTTTGCATTAATCTTATGCGTTGTATTATAAAACAAAAGCGCAACAGCTTCGCAGTCAGCGTCCTGATATTCTTTTATTTCCAAAAATAAAGTATAACAAATACAAAAGATTTGTTCAACTATATCATAAGGACTTAAAGACCTTTGAAACTGTTGCAAGTGGCGACTCCACGGGGATATTGCGAACGTGTCGCAAGATTTTCGCTTCACTCAATGCGAACCGCGCCTTCCGTTATAATCTTCTTTATTTGCTTATTCTTTTGTGAATTTGAGTTTCGCGCGCAAGTTCGTAATCCCTTATGGAGTCACCAAAAACGGAAAGTCCCTATTTTAGGGACTTTCCGTTTTTGGTGACTCCACGGGGATTCGAACCCCGGTAGCAGGCG
>JAIEDA010000021.1 GCA_029068165.1 Clostridia bacterium | reverse complement strand
GACGATAAAGACGGAGATAGCGAACCGTTTTATGAGTTGCCGTCGGGATTTTACGGCGACGTAACTCTATTCGCGGTATGGGGCTTGCCTGACGACTATATCGCCGCCAACAACGTTACTTCAAGTCTATCGCTGAAAGATAACGTAGATACTATTACTTACGATACAAAGAGTTCTATCACGCTAATAGGCGAAGCGAAAGACGACGGCGGAGCGATGACTTCACCGAAAGTGACGTACTATTGGGAACAGGGCGGGAAGGACAAGAGCTCGAATACAACTGGTCAGTTGAGCGTAAAGACGGTAGCGGACAGCGGAACGTATACGTACGACTATAGACTGCAAGATTCCAACGAACCGCTGTGGATGTATTACAATAGCCACGACGGGAGCGAAGCTATAACCATAAACAAAGGCGTACTATCAATCAAGACGTTTACGTTGGAAACAAAGCCGTATTTTGGAAGAGAGTGGTCGGACGTAAAGTTTAGCGTAACGGTAGAGAACAGCGCAAACGTACCCGTAACGCTTAGTAGTTTTAAGTGGACGAGCACTATGGGCGTCGTGCCTAACGAAAAGACAATATCCAAAGAGATAACGGTATATCCGACAGACACTGCGAATTATGAAACGAGCTACGCATTGACTCCCGAAACGTTTTCGTCGGAGACGTTGTATTTGACGTTCGTATTTCCGGAGATAACGCAAACGTTGAGGACGGAGTTGGAGTACGGCAATAATTATGGCGGGAAGCAAATAATCTACGAGTTTAACAAGGTCTATCTTGACGCGTTGGCGACCAAACCTGAGTTTGCGGACATAGGAGATAGCGGACGAGCGCCGCATCTTGCGGACGCGGACGAAATAGGTACCGATCCGTTTAATCCTATATATAGAGGCGCGCCAATCGTAGAAGATTCGTCGGGGAAAGCGTTGTACAACAATACGCACCCGAACGTAACGGAAGAGTTTAATATATACGTATATTTCAACGCGGTATCATACACCGTGGAATTTGACGCAGCAAGCGCAAGCAATACGACGGTATTGCCTGAGCCTACGTCGTACGGGTACGGCAAGTTTGTCATAAAACCTGACGATCCGACCAACGGCGACTATTTGTTCGTAGGGTGGTTTTTCACGGACACGGAGGGAGAGTATAGGGCATGGAGATTCAACAGCGTAACTGAAGACGACGGAACGGTAATACCGCAAGATAGAGTAACAGGCAACGTGACGTTGACGGCAAGGTGGCTGTACGCGACCGATTTGGATTCAGTAACGTTCACGATAAATCCGACGTCGAAGTTTACGGCGCAAGGCAAGATAGACAGCGGCGAGTATTTGACAGTAACGGCGAAGTACAAAGGCGAAGAGGGGGAAATCACGGTCTACAGCGAGAAAGAAATAGCATATGGCGGATACGAGATACAGTACGGATATTTGGACGGCAACGGGGAATTTGTCAAGGGAATGGACGCGTTTACGCTGGTAAACGGTGACGCGTATATAAGAGTAGGAGTAAGGTTTGGATCAACGACGGTATATTCGGAAGCGAAGTACGTAAACGTTGAGCCGATAGACATATCCGAAAAGACTGATATATTCAATTTTGGCGAGACCAATTTTGAGTATGACGGAAGTCCGAAGAGCGTGAAGTATTACAGCGACGCGGACGTAAAGGCAATGACAGGCGGACAAATAACGGGAATAGAGTACGTATATACGGACAAATTTACGGGCAAGGTAGTAGAATCGCCGACGGAGATAGGATCGTATTTGGTAACGGTGAATTATACGACAGCGTCACCCGACTTTTACGCAAAACCGACGACGTTGGAAATGGAGATAGCGACAACGATAAAAGTACGCGTAGAGTGGACGACGAACACGCTGATGTACAGCGGAAGCGGACAGCACCCGAAAATAGCGAAGATATACAACGTAGATACGGGAGCGGAAGTAGCAGTCAACGAAAGTATGATAGTCTATACGGGAGATACTGAAGCTACGGGAATAAATATACCGTCGTTGAAGAGGTATAAAGTAACGGTATCTTTGGGAGCGACGTACACGGTAGTAGAGGGAGAAGAGTGCGTATTCGATATAGTGAAAGCGTTGCTTGAAATACCCGTGTATACGTCGGGCACAATACTCTACGACGGGACTACGAAAGTATTAGAGGAGTATCTAGGCGAAGCGTACAATCCGCTGCTGATGGAAATAACGACCGGGGGAACGGGAAGAGAAGTAGATACGTATAGAGCGATAATAAGCTTGAAAGACACGCTCAACTGTTCGTGGTCGGACGGAACGACGTCAAGCAAACAAGTAGAATGGAAGATAGAACCCGCGCAGCTTATAGTATCTTGGGATAAGTGGGAGTTTGTATCCGACGGGGAGAGTACTTTTGCGCCGAAGATAAGCGGATTGTTTGGACTGGCAAGCGGAGATAGCTTTGATTACGAGAGCGACTTTGTCTACAAGCTATACGATGAAGAGGGCAACCTAATGGACGTAAGCGAAGTAGGAGAAGTAGGTTCGTATAAGATAGTGGCGAGCTTCAACGGCAGTGTGAAGAACTACGCGCTAGATAGCACTAGCAAGGAGTGGTATTTCGTAGTAGTACCGAAATCTGGGATGACGATACTTACGATAGAGTGGGGAGAGAAGCAGTTCCTCTATGACGGAGGCGTACATTATCCGACGTTTACGATCAAGGACAGCAACGGTAGGGACGTGACTGAAGAGGTGAGCTCAATGCTCAAGTTCAGCGACAACTACCGCAAGGAAAAGGAACTGGGAACGTACACTGTAAAAGTAACGCTGAGCGCAAGCGCGGCTGAAGAGTATTTCATACGTTCGGGACAAACTTGTACGTACAAGATAGTGGACGAGAACGGTTACGCGCCCGACGAGGAAGA
>JAIEDA010000020.1 GCA_029068165.1 Clostridia bacterium | reverse complement strand
ACATATTTCTACACGTATATTATACAAAATCCCTCTTGTCGAATACAAGATAATTAAGTCAGGAAAAGTACACTTTTCCTGACCGAGCCAAAAATAGACTAAATTCTATATTTATTAATAAAGAAAGAGTAAAGGAAAACAAGGGAGAAAATAGTATGTATACATCTCTTAGGAAAAACAAAAGAATAGGTATTTTGATAAGCGTATTACTTATATTATGCTTTATATTAAGTTTTGTTTTGGCAGGGCAAAGCTACGAGGCGGCTAGAGCGGGGACAATAGTACATCCGTCTGATGAAAGCGACGTTATTTCTATAGGCGAATTGTTAAATTTGGGTAGAGACGATAACGAAACTGTGTCATCTAGAGTCTTTGATTCTAATAATGTTACTGCGCTGTTTAGCGCTTTGACCAACAAGAACTATGCGATTATAGAAGACGTGAAAGATGAAATGGCAAAATACAGCGCTACAAAATTTGATGACGGTACCTATATTCCCAATACGTCAACAAACGGATATTCCAACGCAACTGTAGGCTCAATCCACTATGGGATGAATGCCGAGGATATTCGTAAGGCTACATCAGGAAAAAATATCGAGGTTACGATCAATAATTTGGTATGGGAAGTTGTTACGTTGACTACAACAGGTTCGACTGCCGACGTAAGTAGCGGCGACGTAGTTCTTACGCTTATGCTAAAAGAGCCGTTAGCAGGTTATAAGACGTATTGGGCAGGTTTTGTTTCAGGGCAAATGGATCATAACGAAAAATATTCTTCGTCTTTTTATAGCGCGTCGCTTATAAGATCGGCGTTGCTCAACGCCAAGGCGTATGACGGAGTGACTGAAGTTAAGTATACGACAAACGGCAGTACGTTAACTTCACTGTCGGACTCGGATAGAATTTCTAGCTATGAAAGTACGTTGGGGATATTTGCAAATCCATTGGCGCCTAAGAGTATTACCAACTTTTTGGTACAGCCTAAAGACGTGTTATATCAACAGGATGAGAGCCATAATGATATAGAAAAATTGGTAGGCGCGACTTTTGATTACCGTAGCGACCAAAACGAAGCGTCGCTCAATAAGTTGCCGTCACCATTCGGGGGCGCAGGGGATAAGTGGTTTAACGGACGATTTGTACATTATCAGCAAGAAAAGTCACAATACGGAACGGCTCAAGGCAGCAATCAAACGTACTCGGCAGGAGATCAACTTTACTTTGATTGGGGATACGACTATTTATGGCTGCCAAGTAGATCGGAAGTTGGAAGTAACGGTACGTCAAATACAACAACTGCAGCAAATAGTTCTCAAACGGGTCTATGGGCGCTCAACAATAGCCAAAGAGGGTTTACCGATACCTCAATGGCTAGCTTTGCTTGGCTACGTTCAGGCGAATTCGGTAATGCCGCTAAAGCTGCTGCGCTATCCGCTGACGGTGGCGCTGCCGCAAGTTTTCCTTTCGTGCAAGCTGATAAATATGGCATTCGTCCCGCGATTCACTTAAATATTTCAAACTTACAAACTTGCCTTAAAACTCCTACAAAAGTAGAAGTAGAATACGCGGGAAAACCGATTGATTTGGTTTATGCAGCGGAGCAAGAAAAAGCTGATTGGTATAATGCCGCATTTGAGACTGATTTTGTAGAAATAAAATATTTGTACGCAAGCGGAGCGGACATTAACGGTTTTCCTAAAGACGTAGGAAGTTATCAAGTAGAAATTAAGATCATTGATGAAGAAAACTGTTATTGGATAGACGGCGGTGAAAATCCGAGGAGAGTAAATTTTGAGATAATTCAAAAGAAATTGACAGTGGACTTGCAGGTTGACGTAAGCAAAAATCCGCCTGCGACTGCTGCTCCTACTAATTTATGCGACGTTGACGACGGGCTAAAAGACAGTATTTTGCAAATTTATTATTCAGGTACAGTGACAGGTACGGGACAAACATATCCCTCGTCGCTAGAGCCGCCAACGAAAGTAGGCAATTATACTGCTACCGTAAGGATAGATACAACGGTCGATGGAAGTTCAAACTATGTATTAGCGCAAACCTATACGAAGCCCGTTAACTTAACTCCTAGAATTATACCTATGCCTACTGTCGAAGCTGAGGACGGAACAACTTATCCATATACGTACATTGGCGAAGAGATGGCGTACATTTTCGAATACGACAGTGACAATATGATTGCAGAGTACGGCGAGGGATATAGCAAGGATGACTTTGATTTAGACTTAGAAGATCGAGTAATATTCGTCAAAAACGCGGGAAATTATGATAAAGCTATTAAACTCACGTTGAAAAATCCGCTTGATTCAAACGGAGACGGTTTGAACGTATGGAACAGCAACAACGATACTGCGCCTAAATATTTGTCATTCGTTGTTGATAAAGCGGAATTAAAGTTGGACGTATATGCCTCGGGCGAAAGTGACAGTACGACAATATACGGACTAATAGGTTTGTCATCATTACCAGTAATAGTATCGTTAAGAAACGGCGACTTAATCTATCAAGTATACGGCGCGGACAAAGTAGACGTAACGATTACGGCAACGAGGATAGCAAGCTCTACCTCGACTACGATAGACTTGTGCAGTTTTACAATAAGCAAGGGTATGACTACCGTTAATCAGTCGTTTAACATATCGTCGTTTAGAGTAGCCGCTAAATATCAACTTGACATAAAAGTTGAATCGGATAATTATACCGCGACAATGTTGAGGGATATAACGCTCGAGATGTCGAGAAACGTGGAAAGTCCCAACCTGATATGGTGGCTTTCTGACGAGAGCGGAATGGAATACGGCGAACAGGCGGAAGTGGGGCAAACTAGCGTAACGTTTTCTCAAACTACGTTGATTTATGAAAAGAGTAAATCATATACGATAGAAGCTTCCGCGCCAAAGGGATATACGTTGCGAGGTACTCCGCAAACTTATAAGGACGGCGTATTAGTCAGCGGGACAGTAAGTAATGCGGGCGATTACGTAACTAAGATTACTATTGTAAACAACACGAGCGGGGCAACGACGGAGTATGAATTAAATTGGACAATAGAAAGAGCCTTGTTTGACTTGTCCGAAGTAGAATGGATAAACGAGGTCGAGTACGACAATGGAAATAAAGTAAGTCCGAGTTTTAAGAATTTACCTGAAGGACTGGATTATACGCTAACAGGAACGATGCCGGATAGCGCAACGGTAGGAGAAAAGGGAAGCGTAACGGTAACGTTCAAACCTTCCGAAGGATACGAGGATAACTACGAGTGGCCTACGCAAAGTAATTCGTCAAGCTATATCGGCGACAACTTTACTTGGACTACGGCGTGGAAAGTTGTGCCTGTGGAGATAAAACTTGATTGGGTATATAAAGATACTACGGACGTCAACGGATTGCCTATTAGAGTATGGGTGCTGTCGGATAGTAGAGTAGAAGGAAAGGTAGACTATTTGTACTACGAAACGGATATGGCAGGCAACAAGTTGGACGAGAACGAAGACGGCATAAGCGAAGCTGAGATAGAAGTGCCTTCAACGGGAATGAAATTCTATATAGCATATCCGGTTTTGCAAATAACGGCGGCAAACAACTATAAGTTTCCTGACGGAGCGAACTTGTATTCGCCAATACCATTCAGCATAGGCGACGATGCGATGTCAATAAGCGTATCGTTGGCAAGCGATACGTATACGTACACTGGCAAAGGGGTAGCGCTGAAGTGGGCGGCAGGTACGCCTACGGGAAGTCTTACGTTTACGTATTACGCAGGCGACGTGTTTGGCAACAAGATAGACTACGTACCAACGACAGTAGGCGATTATTGGGTAGAGGTTACTTCTAATAGTTCGTCAGTCGTTATAAGCGGTACTAAACAATTTAAGTTTGAAATAACAAAGAATGTAATATCTACGGAGTGGAACGAAAACGCCAAACCGCCTGTGTTGCGTAACTTGACAAGTTTGCAACTGAAAGAAGGAATAGAGTACGAGTATTACGATGCGGAAATGCATAAAATAGAGTTCAGCGCATTGAGCGCCGGCGGAACGTTCTATATTAGAGCAGTACTAAAAGATACGCTTAATTTTGAGTTTGACAACGGCGAAGTGCAAACTGAACCAATAGAGTTTGCGGTCAAAGCAGGAGAATCTTTGAGAGATCCATCGGATATAAACAATCCAAATTACGATTTTGACGACGAAGAAAATCCTGACGACACCGACCCGACTCCAACGAAGACGGATATTACGATAGAGTGGAACGACAAGACCAATCCGCCTACGCTCACGGCTTCGGTAGCGGACAAGCTAAAGCCCGTCTATAAATATTACGACGAGAATAATAATGAAGTCGCAAAAGCCGATCTTGAGAAAGGAAAAGAGTATACTGTAAAAGCAACTTTCCCGAGCGAGGTGGAAGGTAAGTACAATATAAAGGGTGAAACGAGCAGGACGTTTACGTACAAGCAAAGTATTCCGCTTGAGTGGGATACTACGAAGAATCCGCCGGAATTGATAATACCGCCTGAGTATGCCGACGATTTGAAGGATATAGAGTATGAGTATAACGATGACGGAACAGTCAAAGTTATATTGCCGGACGACGTAAAAGACAAGTATACGTTTGTCGACAAAAACGGCGAGGAAGTAGACTTAAACGAACCGCTCGATCCGTATGGAGATAAAACGACGAAGGATAAGATTCTCGATTTCCTCAATCAATGGTGGCAGGTAATCGTCAGCGGAGTATCTATATTGCTTATATTGATATTTGTAGGTAAAGGCTTGTCTTATGCAAGCAAGCGCAAGAAGATAAAGAAGACGATAGAGAAGAAGTACAGCGGAGCGTACGCGCTGTATATGGCAGGGGCAGGCTTATTTGATATAACGTATAAAATATGGACGATAATTGCATTTGCGCTCTTAGGCGTAGCGGTACTCTCGCTCATCTTTATGATAATTGAGAAGAAAATGCTTGCAAAAGCAAACGACGATTTGGACGAGGCGAAAGAGGAATACGAACGTAATCAAAGAGATCTCGATTATAGGCGTAGAGAAGAGAGCGACAATCGTCAAAACGAACAAATGAGAATGATGTTTATGTCGATGTTCGGCGGAGCGAACGGCGCAAACGGCAGCGCGGGCGCAGCGCAGTTCAGCGGAATGGGCGGCGGAACGAATATCACGGTAGACGCCGAACATATAAAGACGGTGATTAGCGAAACCGTAGCGGCGTTGATGCCGAGTATGCAAGCGTTGCTTCCGCAACAGGCAGGCGCTAACGAAGAAATGGTTAAACTTCTCGCAGAGGAAATAAAAGAGGGTAAGGAAGAAAACCGTAAGCTGATGCAAAATCAAGAAAAGCTTATCGCAAAACTCTTAGAGAAAGACGATAAGCCGACTGCGACCGTAGTTCAACCCGATAACGAGGCTATGGAACGACTTGCTAAAAATCAAGAGCTTTTATTCAAACAAATCAAAGAATTAAGCGAGAAAGCCAACGAGAAGAAGATATTCGAAGTTCCCGTTGAAAAGGTCGTTGAAAAACCTGTAGAAAAGATAGTTGAGAAGATTGTTGAAGTACCTGTCGAGAAAATCATCGAAAAGAAGGTAGAAGTACCCGTTGAGAAAATCGTAGAGAAGCCCGTAGAGAAAATAGTAAAAGTACCTGCGGAAAAGAAAGCTCCCGCAGTGGCAAGAGCTCCAAGACTTACTATCGACGAAGCCTACGCAAAACTCAGCCGCGAGCAAAAGAAATTCTTTGATAAGCTTCACGATTACGCGCTTTCAAAAGAGAAGTGTAAGGAGAAGAAGTCTACGTACTATATCTTACTCGGTCAGTCCTCGGTCAATCCGCTTATAAAGCTGACGATAAAGAAAGACACTACCGTAGCGTTATTCAAGATGGAAGACGAGTACTTTAAGGATTTGAGGAAGAACGCGGGAAGCGACGGTACGAAGATGAAAGTCAAAGAAACGGAGTTGATAGTCAGCGACGAGCAAGCGTTTGCAACGGCAAAAGAGATGATAGACCTAAGAGAGGACCAAATCGATAGGTACGCGGAGTATCTCAAGGAACAAAGACAGTATAAGAAATAATCGGTGAAGAGATTTCGACTTTGCTAGAATTACGAAAGGAACGCAAACGCGTTCCTTTTTGTTTTTAATCGGTTACTATTACTTACGCTATATTTGCTTGATAGTGACTTTGGTATGACGACGCGAATTTTTGGACGACAATTATTTTGTTGCGAAGATTGAGATATATACTGGCAGGCAGTCGGTTACTTGAACAGTATAAAATCAGGCGGGTTGTATGTGAATGTGAAGAAGCACACGCCTATGACTATTAGACCGATTATCGCAAAAACGTTGGGCAGCGTTCGTTGCTGTGTTCCAAAGATGCGGTAAGCTACGCAATAGGCTAGTATTATCGAAAGGATAAATATCGCTATATCCATTAAAAGAAACGACTTGCCTACTGCCGAGGTGTACGAATAAAACGCAAGCGGTATCAGTACTATCACAGTGAGCATAGCCGAAAAAGCCGCTAGGGCAAAATTGTTCGCGCCTTTGAGAAAAAAGCTGCCTCCAAAAAATATCAGCATCATTGGGAACAGCGCGAGTTTGATATGCTCCCATACGCTTTCGTTGGTCGCCACGAATAAACCCACGAAATAGTTGTTGCCCGTCCAAGCGTAAACGAAATGATTGACAGTACCCAAGACTACCGTCAACAATATTCCCGCTATCGTAAAATTTTTTATATATTTGGTCATAACATTAGCTCCGTACTTTGTTAGTATTCGTAATACTAGTCCTTTTATTTGTATTGTTAAATTATATTTTAATATTTGAGTAAAATTTCAAAAAAAGTGTTTTCAACTTGTTGACAATAAAAATTTTTGCTCCTATAATATGAATATATTTGTTAGGCTTCTAACTATTTTTCGGGGGCATATAATGGAAAAGTCGATAGGGTTGGAGTTGAGGTCGGTCAACAACCAAATAAAACGCTATCTCAACACGTTGCCGGTATTTCAGTCCAACGAAGTAAGCGGAATATACGGCTACGTAATAGGATATATTTATAGGAACTCCGACAAAGACGTTTTTCAAAAGGACATAGAAGAGGAGTTTTCCATACGTCGCTCGAGCGTAACTAATCTATTGTGTCAAATGGAGAAGTACGGATTAATAGAGCGTTTGTCAGTGAGCGGCGACGGAAGGCTAAAAAAGGTAGTGTTGACCAAGAAAGCCGTCGATATGCAGTTGGAGATCGAACAGGGAATTGCAGGGGTCGAGGAGAAACTTAAAAAAGGTTTGTCGGATAGCGAACAGGAGCAGCTTTTTAAGTTGCTGGCAAAGCTGAAGAGCAATTTGACCGCAACGGATAATTGAGATTAAGTTTGAAACGTTCTTAGCCGATAGGTATAAACAAGTTAATAATTTTTTGAGGTATATATTTATGATTAAAAAACTTATAAGGAGTGTAAGAGAGTTTAAGAAAGCGTCAATACTAGCGCCGCTGTTCGTTACTTTTGAAGTGGCTCTTGAGTGTATCATACCTTGGTATATGGTAGTTATGCTCGAGTCCATTCAAGGTACTGAAACTATTTCTATTGAAAATATCGTTACTCACGGTATAATCTTGCTGTTGCTTGCAGGTTTTTCGTTGCTGTTCGGTATACTATCGGGCGTATTTGCGGCAACCGCCGCGGCAGGCTTTGCAAGGAATTTGCGTAAGGATATGTACTATAGAGTACAAGGCTTTGCGTTCTCGAATATCGACAAGTTCTCCGCGCCGTCTTTGGTTACGAGAATGACCACGGACGTTGCCAACGTGCAAATGTCGTATATGATGATCATAAGAGTTGCGGTAAGAGCGCCGATAATGCTTATATTCTCGCTTATTATGGCGTTTACCATCAACGCAAAGGTCGCTTGGATATTCTTGGTTACCGTTCCCGTTTTGGCGATAGCTTTGCTATGCATATTCAAGTTTGTAGATCCGATATTCAACAAGGTATTCAAAAAATACGACGCGATGAACGAGTCGGTGCAAGAGAATATCAAGGGTATAAGGGTAGTCAAGTCCTACGTAAGAGATAAGTATGAAAACGAGAAGTTTGCCGCAACCGCTCACAACGTAAGAAAGGACTTCTTAAAGGGCGAAAAACTCATCGCTTTGGCAGGACCGGTAATGCAGTTTTCAATGTGGTTCTCCATACTTATGATATGTTTCCTCGGCGCAAAGATAGGCGCGCAAGCGGGCAACGAAAACACGGCGAACGAGATTTCCTCGCTTATCGTCTACGCTACGCAAATACTATCTTCGCTAATGATGCTCAGTATGATTATGGTTATGATATCAATATCCAAATCGTCGGCAAAGCGTATCGTTGAGGTGCTTGAAGAGGAGAGCGACTTGCATAACCCCGAAAACCCCGTTTATGAAGTGGAAAACGGCGACGTTACGTTTGAGGACGTGGACTTCAAGTACGACGTTAAGGCGGAAAGAAGAGCGCTCAAAGGCGTGAATTTGAATATCAAGACGGGCGAAACCGTAGGCATAATCGGCGGCACGGGCAGCAGTAAGACTTCGCTCGTCAACCTCATACCGAGATTGTACGACGCTACAAGCGGTCACGTTTACGTAGGCGGAAGAAACGTAAAAGAGTACGATTTGGAAACCTTGCGTAACCAAGTTGCCGTCGTACTTCAAAAGAACGTGCTTTTCTCGGGCACTATCAAAGAGAACTTGCGCTGGGGCAATCCCGACGCTACCGACGAGGAACTTGAAAAGGCTTGCCGTTTGGCGCAAGCTCACGAGTTTATAATGGGCTTCCCCGATAAGTACGATACCTATATCGAGCAGGGCGGAACCAACGTTTCGGGCGGACAAAAGCAAAGACTTTGTATCGCGAGGGCGTTGCTCAAGAAGCCGAAGATACTTATACTAGACGACTCGACGAGCGCGGTCGATACCAAGACCGACGCTTTGATAAGACAGGCGTTTAAGGAAGAAATTCCCGATACGACGAAGTTTATAATCGCTCAAAGAGTAGCTTCCGTCCAAGAAGCGGATAAAATTCTCGTAATGGACGGCGGAAAGGTTGCCGATATGGGCACGCACGAGGAATTGCTCGCGCGCAATCCTATCTATCAAGAGGTGTACTACTCTCAAAACAAGACGAATACGAACGGGGAGGGCGCTGACGTTGAATAAGACTAATATTCGCAAGGGTGAAAGACCCGGAGTTATGCATATACTCGGTAGATTGCTTAAGTATATGTTCAAGTACTACAAAATTCAGCTTGCGGTGGTAATCGTTTGTATAATGCTCAACTCGGTTGCCGCAATAAGTTCGTCAATCTTTCTTCAAAGAATTATCGCCGACGTAATCGAGCCGGCTGTAGGCGGTCTTGGTTGGGACGGAGTAAAAAATTCGCTCTATAAAATCATCGCCGTAATGGCGGGAGTGTACGCGGTAGGATTGATATGCTCGTTTGTATATACGAGATTGATGGCGGTCGTAACTCAAGGCTTCTTGTATCATTTAAGACGCGATATGTTTGAGAGAATGCAGTCTTTGCCTATCAAATACTTTGATACGCACACGCACGGCGATATAATGAGTTGCTATACCAACGACGTCGACGCGATAAGACAGCTTATTTCGCAAAGCTTGCCTCAGGCGTTTGCGGCGGCGGTAGCGATGATAGTGTTGCTTGTGACGATGCTTTCGTTTAGCATTTGGCTTACTATCGTCGTAATGCTCGGCGTGCTAGTGATGTTGCTGATAACCAAGAAAATAGGCGGCAACAGCGCTAAGTTCTTTATTAGACAGCAACGCTCGGTAGGTAAGACCGAAGGCTTCGTCGAGGAGATGATGAACGGTCAAAAGGTAATCAAGGTATTTTGTCACGAAGAACAGTCCAAGGCGGACTTTGACGCTATCAACGACAATCTTTTCAAAGACAGCGAAAGCGCGAACAGGTTTGGTAATATCCTTATGCCTATCCTCGGCAACATAGGCTACGTACTATACGTAATCGTGGCGATCGTCGGCGGATTGTTGGTGCTTTACAACGTGCCCAACCTTTCGCTCACCGGACTTGCTGCCGCAGGCATAGGAATGGATATAATCATATCGTTTTTGAATATGAGCAGGCAGTTTTGCTTCAACATAAGCCAAGTATCTTCGCAAATCAACGCGGTAGTTATGGCGACTGCGGGCGCGGGAAGAATATTCGCGCTGTTGGACGAGAAAGAAGAAGTCGACGACGGCTACGTTACGCTCGTCAACGCTAAAGAGGACGAAGACGGCAATCTCGTTGAGAGCGAAGAGCGCACGGGAATTTGGGCGTGGAAGCATCCGCATAAGGCTGAGGGAACTATAACCTACGAAAGACTTAGCGGAGATATCGAACTCAACGAAGTAGACTTCGGCTACGTGGAGAATAAGATAGTCTTGCACGACGTGACCATTCACGCGCATCCAGGACAAAAAGTCGCGTTTGTTGGAGCAACGGGCGCGGGCAAGACGACGATAACCAACCTTATCAACAGGTTTTACGATATTGCCGACGGCAAGATTAGGTACGACGGCATAAATATCAACAAAATCAAGAAAGGCGATTTGAGAAGGTCGCTAGGCATAGTCTTGCAAGATACCAACCTCTTTACAGGCACGATAATGGAAAATATCCGTTACGGCAGGTTGGACGCAACCGACGAAGAGTGTATCGCCGCGGCAAAACTTGCCAACGCTCACGACTTTATCACAAGACTTCCCGGCGGCTATTCGACGATGTTGACGGGCGATGGAGCAAACCTCTCTCAAGGACAAAAGCAGCTCCTATCTATTGCAAGAGCGGCAGTAGCCGACGCGCCGGTTATGATACTTGACGAAGCAACGTCCTCAATAGACACTCGTACCGAGGCTCTCGTTCAGCAAGGTATGGACGCGCTTATGGACGGAAGAACGGTTTTCGTAATCGCGCATAGACTTTCCACCGTGCAAAATTCCAACGTGATAATCGTGCTTGACCACGGTAGAATTATCGAGAAGGGAAGCCACGACGAGTTGATTAAGCAAAAAGGACAGTATTATCAGCTTTATACGGGCGCGTTTGAACTAGAATAACCGAACGACCTTGCATAATCTCTAAATGTTGCAACTTTTAGCAAATAAACAAAATCAAACGGGAAGCGTTTTGCTTCCCGTTTTTATATTGAGCGAAGTCGCAATATCTCTTGCAATATAAAAAATTCAAGGTTGGTTGAGTAGCTGCGTTTTCGCTTTTTAAAGAGTAATCTTGACAATATAATATTGAATATAATATAAAGGGCTACGGTTTTTTAAGCGGATAATACCCTTTGATTTTGCTCGGGACGACGTCTAAGGCGCTTTATATACGCGCTCGACTATAGAAAAATTTTCCAAGAAAAAATATTGACACTAAAAAAATAAGGGTGTACAATGTATATGTAACATTATAGTTAATGTGGGGGATTATTTAATGAATATTGAATCTAGGCGCAAAGCTACGTCAATAGTAGTATCGCTTCTACTCATCGCGGTGATTGCGGTGACGGGCGTTTTATGCGCGGTTACTTTAAAGAGCAATACGAATAACGACGCGGACGTCAATCTTGAGAAGGTGGCGACGTACTCCGATTACGGAATGGAGGCTGTGTCTTACGACAGTACCAATTCCGCGTTGGCCGGTATTTATTTGAATAAAGACGACTATTTATGGGTGTATTTTCCTACAAAAATAAGTTTGGACAAATCGGAAACACTTGCTAGCGCAGGCTATTACTATAACTTTATAGGACACTATGGCGGTGGCGGAGATTCTGACTATAAGCAAATTTTGTTCCAATCGGTAATGGGTTATTACGGTTCGTCAACAGCCGGTCTTCCAAGTTCAAATAGTAATATGACAACGTATTTTACCAATTTTAATAGCGTTGCGTCTGTTCCGAATGGGGCTAAAAAGAATCTTGCTTTGACGGATAATTACGGTGATAATAAAGGCAATATCGTTTCTTTTGAGGGAGGTTATTACGATAATAGTCAATATCACGTGCTGTGTAAATTAGAGGGCACTCCGTATACTGATGGATCATCTTCAATTCTAGGAGAGGCTCAAACTTTTTCAAGAGCGTCAGGGTCGACCATTTATATAGGTCAAAAGTGGAACGGCAAATGGATTGGCGGAGCTTTTGATACCGTTTATGCTGATCAAACTTCTTTTACCAGTGATTGTAGTGCTACCAAGCCTGTAAATTATTTTAATTATAGCAGTTCAGCTACGGCATTGCCAAGCGATATACCTGTTCTTTCCGATATATCAATAACGATTAACGTATATGATAAGTCAGGATTGTATGAAGCAAAGAATAATCTTCAAACGAGCTTAAACGAGTTGTCTAGCGTTGCCACCAATGCATCGGATGCGGAACCTCTTATTGAGCAAGCTGAGAAGCTTCTTAAAAAGAGAGATACCGATCAAGATGAAATCAAAGCTTTGGAAAAAAAGTTAAATGAATTCGTTTTCATAGTGCCGCAAATTGCTACTAGTTATTTGGGATGGACGTACGGCGCTAGCGGTCATACTGATAAAACTTATCTAGAATCCATCGTATCTTCCAACTTGAAGTATAATGCAAGCGTTGCGAAGTTTTTTACCGTAACTATTGATCGCGAACTTGCAAGCGAATGGTCTAACGCTGTTGCTTCCGACGCAACCAAGACTATAAACGACGCTACTTCGTACACCAACAACGGCTACGTTCACGACGCGGGTACGTATACTATTAAATTTACGCCTAAAGGCATATTGCATACGATAGAGTGGTCTAGCGGTAATAGTGATACTATTACCACTACCTTGACGATATCGAGGGCAACTGCTACGGTAACTCCGCCGTCGTTTGACGCGGCGAGATATAACGGCTCGGAGCAATCGTTTGCGTTTGCGGCAAACTCTAATACGATAACGTTGCAAGGCGGTATGACGGCGTCTACTGACAACTGTACCGTAAACCTTTCTAAGGAAAATTTGACGACAGCAACCAATCCTTCGTGGAACGATTGCGGCAATTCGGTAAGATTTACCGAAGTAGGCAAGCATAGAATATATTATAGAATAGAGATTAAAAACCATTTCGGCGTCGGCGGTGTCAGTACGTCGTATTTTGAGATTGAGATTAGCAAAGCCGATATTGAGATAACTTTTTCTAGTCCAAACGCGATAATTACTACTTACGGCGACGACGTCCTTGACGCGTCAGCGTTGGCAGGTTACGTATCGAGCGGTAAAATCAACGGCGGCTTGCTTGTAAGCGGTATGAACTCCGGCAACGTATTGAATACGTGGGGACCGCTTTCCAACTTGTTTAGTCTTGGCTTGTGCGTTGACGGCGCATATCCTATTGATACGAACGACAATCTTACTCCGGTAGGCACGTATCCCGTTTTAGTTTATAAATACGCGGATATTACAAATAGAAGCGACGTTTTGGTGGCGGAAAACGCCAACGTCACGAATTGGGGCGATAGACTCAACGTAACTTTCGTCAACAATAATTACGAGATTGAAAGAAAAGCGATTACGCTTGACTGGACTTATGATTTGACCACGGCGTACGACGCTCTTGCTCACGCGCCTACGGCGGCGGTAGCGAGCGGCGAACTTGTAGAGGGCGGCGAGGAGTTTACTCCAATCGTAAAGGTTTCGGCAATCGATACTCCGCTGAAAGACGGCAACGCAATTTGGGCGGGCGCTTACACAGCTAGCGTGGAAAACACCACCGACAACTACGATATATCCAATCCTGATTGCGGTTTTGAAATCAACAAGAGAGAACTTTATTTGAGCGTAGCGGATAAAACCGCAGGATACGCTCAGTATATGGGCGATAGCGCTTCGAGTTTCGTTAAAGCAAGCGAAGTGCTAGAAGATTACAGGGATAAGTACGAAAGAGACGTTACCGGCGTATTCTCGTTTGTAGATTGCGCTATGGCGGGAAGCGATTCGCCTTTGGACGTGTTTACTGTCGATATAATCAACGTAGCTAAGACCGGCGATTATTACGACGCAGGTACGCACAATGGCGCGCTTACGTTGAGATTGCTTACCGCTCAAGACGACGCAAACGCAAATCTCAACCTTATCAACAGCTACGAGCTCAAAGACGTTGACGGCGGTACGTTTGATATTGCTTTTGCCAACATAACCACGACCGTACAAGAAGTAAGACTTACTTACAACGGCGAAAATCAAGAATTTACGCTTTCGCCTACCGACTTTACTTTGAGCGGTTACGAGCAAGAAAACAAGGCTACTACGGTTACGATAAAATACGCAGGTTCCGCAACGGGTCCGTTTGAAAGCGCTACGCGCATTTCGCTCAAAGACTATTCTCAAAATCCGACTTTCGTATATTACGAAGTATCGGCTAAGAACCACAACACGCAAACGTTGTCCTTTGAGGCGTATATTGACAAACTCGAGATAGAGTTTACCGTAAACGCGCAGGATAGCGCAACCAACCCCGTATATTACGGCGACGATATTCCTACTTCCAACGAGTTAAGACAGCACCTGTCTATCACGTACGTTGCTACAAACAACGATGGAAGTCTTTCTGATTATTCTATTGACGGAATTCTAGGCTTGTACCTCACTAAAGCGGGCGTAAGAGTAGAGAGAAACGCCACCGCAGGACTTTACGACCTCAGCGTGGAGTCGCTCAATTCTAGCGTTTCGCTTGACAACTTTACATTTAATTTCGTTGACGCCGACGGTAATGCTGGCGGCGATAAGAACGCTTTTGAAATCTCCAAAAGACCTCTTGTAGTCGATTGGCGTCAAGACAGTTGGGAAGACGGCGGTATTACCTTTACGTATTCCGCTTACAGCTTGACGATTTATCCGACCGTTAGAAGATTCAGGTCCGCGGATATCGATTACTATAAGACCCATACGACGGGCGAAGGCACGAGCGGAGCTCCCGGGCTCGACCACAACAACAATATGTACGTTGAAAACTACGTAAGCGGCGACGTGATTTCGCTTAAAGAACACTTTTTGGGTATGGACGTAGGCGAGTATCCTTGCGCTACGGAGTTGACTAAGAGATACAACATCGACAACTACTATCTCGTCAATCCGACTATGACTTTCAAGATTGTACCGAGAAACGTAGCGATTAAGATATACGACCAAGAAACCACTTACGGCAACGTAAGCAACGTGCTCCTTGGCAATCTCTCTACGAACAAATTTAGATGGAATTACTACAGCGATACAGCCGACAAGTTTATGTCGGATAAGCATAGCGCTTACTGGAAGCTTTCGGTCGAAGGATTGTCCAATACTACGGACGCTGGCGAATACGATATAGTACTTTCGGTAGATACCGCAAGCGATACTACAGGTATCACCAACAACTATAACGTCGTCGTCTATAGACAAAAAGCCAACGGCGAGGTAATAGAATCGACGCCTGACGAAGCTGCAAAGCTTACTATCAACCAGGCGACTTTCACTCTAAAACAAAGCTCGTTTGATATCGACGGAAGTCCTCGCGACGAAGACGGAACGTACGTTCCTGAAGAGTATTGCAATATCGACGCCAACGTCATTCGCGAGATTATAAGACTTGTTGGCGCAACCAAACCTGAGGACGTAGCGGTTTATTTGACCGAATACTACGAAAGCTATCCTGCCGGCGAGCCTGCCGAGGGTGATTGGTCGGATAGTAGAACCGTTTCGATAAACGACGAAGATCAGTTGGGAACGTACTACATCTATATTAAGTTGGAAAACAAGAACTATGGCAAATTTACCGCTGTGATTGCTATCCACCGTTACTCCAACTGGATAAGCATTACTTTGGACGGCGGAATTACCGCAATTTACGGTGACAAGTTGCTTTCGTCCGACGAATTGTTTGCGGCTTTGAGAGATCAAGTATCCGAAATAATCGGCGTAATGGACGACGCGGGTCAAATTACCAACGCTCAAGAGGCTTGGGACGCTATTGAGGAGAGAGGTTACTTCTCGCTCAACGTGAACAACAATACCGACTTGAACACTATTCTTGAAGTTGGTTTTTACTCGATATTTATCGATATAGACGAAGCGGCTGGAGATTTGCACTTCCGTTTTAAAGTAGCGGAAAACGGTACGCAACCGTCCAACGTAGATATATACGAAATTACGAAAAGACCAGTATATCTTATTTGGGCTGAAGATGCTAAGACGGAGTATGAATACGGAGAATATCTTGATATTACAAGCTATTGTACAATGGCCAATTTGGTCGGCGACGATGCAATTATATTCAACTTGGAAGCTGCAGTCGACAATAGCAATGGCAACCCAGGTAATCTTGAAGAAGCTTGCGTAGGCGACTATATAGCGTATATCGATGAAAACAGCATCGTACACGACAACTATAGAATTGCAATCGTAGGCGTAGATAAGAAGCCTGACGGAAGCTTTGTAAGCGAAAGCGATCTCACGTTCAAGTTCTCAATTATTGCGAGAGTTATCACGATTACTTTCGATAAATACGACGAGGAAAGCGGAGAGAAACTTGACAACTTAACGCTGACTTACGGCGACCTTGACGCAAGACAAGCAAATATTTCGGCGTTCCTCAATTCGAGCAACGTATATTCGATAGTTGGCGGCGACCTCGGTGAGTTCACAGTAAGCGAAGTATTCGAGATTAAGCTAAAAGACGATATCTCTAGCTACGACTATTTACCCGCAAACGGTTACGCAATAACCGTTGACGGCAAGAACAAGAACTTCAACGTTCATTACGAAGAAGCAACGCTTGTTGTCAAAAACGCCGATTTCATTATCTCTAATTTGGAATTTGAAAGGGCGTACTACAACGGCAATGATATCAAGCCCGACATAGTAGACGCGACTTTGGATTTCGGCTTTATCGTCGACACTGACCAACACGACGATATTCTTATCCAAAACGAAGACGGTAATTGGGTATCGCTTAAGGACTTCACGCTCAAGAATGCAGGTATTTATAAGCTCAACGTTAAGGTCGAGGCTGACAATTACAACCCGAGCTACCGCGAAGTAGAGTTCACGATTGAAAAAGCCGACGTTACGATAAGCTTAAGCTCGTTTGAAAAAGAGTACGGTCAAATTCTCGGCGAAGGCGATTTCGCTACCGTAGTATCCGACCACATAAAGACTGCGGGCGCAGCGCAATATCTCGTTAAATCAAACGGCGAAACTATTACTATAGACGGTATTTCCGACGTATTTATATTCTACGTAGTTGCTGGCGGCGCAATAGGCGTCAACGGCGGCGATAGCGTAGAAAATGGCAACTACGCCAACAGCGTAGGCTCGTACCGTATATATCACAGCTTTGTCAACGACGTTGAAAGAGGCAACTTCAACGTTACGTACGCAAACGATTGCAACGTAGGCGCTTACGTAATCACTCCCGCTAGAGTGGACGTAGAGTGGTTTGTAGGCGAAGATAAGGTTACTAGCGGCGACGAGTTCATATTCACAGGTTCTATGTTAGACTGGGCGGCTCGCTACGAAACCGTGTACTTTGAAGACGGCGAAATGAAGAGCGGCTATGAAACTCTTTCCATAAAGGGTGACGACGGCATTGACGTTGATACCTATACCGCTTCCGCAATCTTTGCAAGCGCAACTAGCAACTACACTCTCAACAGCGATACGAGCTCCTTTACCTACGTTATCACTAAGAGAACGGTTTACGTAGCAATCGGCACTCAACAAATTGAGTTCGGTTCTACGAAGTCCGAAATACTTAGCAGTTTCGACAACACTGAGTGGGTCGTAAGCGGCTACTACGACGCTGACGGTTGGAGTATGAGTAAAGAGTATTTGACTGAGTTTTTAGCTGAGAATAATGCTATCGATTTGACTCTTGACCTCTCGGCATTCGGCGATGACGAATACGTGCCTGTTACGGAGAACGCTTACAATATTATCGGTAGCAATTCCTACTCCAACTTTGAAGTAGTATTCAGCGACGAAACTCAAAGCGGTAGCAGATACGGTATCTTCACCGTTAGCCGCGCTACGATGGTTTACGACGGAAACGCAACTTACAGCGTTACGTACGACGGTACCGCTCAAGAGATTGACTTCTTCGAAGCTTTGGAAGGTCACGTGACTCTCAAAGGCGGAATCGAGTGGACCCGCGAGAACGTTGATATTATCTATACCGATCATCCGGACGGCGAACTTCCGACGATTATTTCGGGTACGAAGAAGATTGCCTTCGACATCAAAGTTGCAAACCACGGTAATTTGTCGGCAAACATAACCGTAACGGTAAGAAAGGCGCAAGTCGTACTTATGATCACGACGACCGAATTTACTTACGGCTCGACGGATCTCACATCCGAAGAACTTTGCCAAGCAATGAATATTTCGATAAATAAAGAAGCTGGCGATCCTATCAACGTTGACCTCTACGACGTCTTTGATTTCTCAGTAGACGCTGTCAACGTAGGTTCTTACGCGCTCAATATCGCAATCAAAGACGAGAGCTTGAAAGACTTTATCGAAGCTACGCTCGATATCAATACCGAAGAAGAACAGTTCATAGTAGTTCCTAAGACCGTAGGCGTTGATTGGGGCAATACGAAACTGACTTACAACGGAAACGACCAACTCTTTGAATCCGTAGGCTTTATCGGAGAAGTGAACGACGTTAAGATAACCGCTCCGACTTACAGCATTATCAATGAAAAGGGCGGAGAGAGCGGCGCGTTCGCTAAGAACGTTGGCAACTACGACGTTAAGATTTCTATCAACGCTGTTGCCAACCCCAACTACGTGATTGACGAGGACGACGAAATCGTTACTTTCGAAATCGTAGCTAAAGAAGTACAAGTAGAATGGAAAGAAGAGAACTTCGTTTACGACGGAGAAGCTCATACGCTTACCGCTGAAGTCATCGGCGGAGTAATTGACGGCGACGAACTCAACTTGACGTACAGCGCAGGAGTTTACAGCGCAGGTCCGCATACGGCGTCTATCGTATCTCTCGGAAACGACAATTATGCCGTAAGCGAAGAAGCCGCTACCAAGGAGTTCACCATTCAACCTAAGGTAGTTGAACTCACTTGGGAGATTAAGAACTTTGTCTACAACGCTCAAGTTCAGTGTCCTAAGGCTTTCGTAAGCGCCAACAGCTTGGTCGGTAACGATGTTTGCGAAGTAGTAGTAAGCGGCGGCGGAGTCAACGCAGGCAATCACACGGCTACTGCGGTTGAACTCAAGAACGCTAACTACGCGCTCCCAACTAACGTAACTTATAAATTTGCAATCGCGCAACTTCAACTCTCATCCATCATTTGGACGAATACTTCGCTTGAATATAAGGAAAACAACGGCTTCGGCGTTGCTCAAGCTCCTTCCGCTACAGGCGTAGGAATGTTGCCGGGCGATAGCGTAGAGCTTGAAATCTCGGGCGCAGGTACGGACGCAGGCTCTTATAGAGCTACCGTAGTAGGCGTAAGCAACTCCAACTACACAGTAGGTTCGTCGACAGCTAATGCGACGGTGGGATTCCAAATCGTTCAAGCTGACAACGAATTTGAAAAGGAACTCGTTCTTCCTGAAAGCGAAGGCGGTTTGCCGTCGCTCGAGGACTTCGAAACGGTTGCTTCCAAGTACGGTAAGGCTACGGTTAAGTACTATACCGACGAGGCGTGCACTCAAGAATATACCGGAAACCTCAGCGATGCTGGTAAGGGTACTTATTACGTAGTAGTAGAGGTAGAAGGCAACGCAAACTATAAGGGTTGTAGACAAACCTTTACGGTCGCAGTAAGCGGCAACGGCTCCAACGCAGGTCTTATCGTAGGAATCGTACTTGCAGTCGTTGCGTTGCTCGCAGTAGGCGCGGTTGTGATAGTTATCGTCCTCAAGAAAAAGAAAAAATCTCCGAATGATGAAGAAGACGAGGATTAATCCAAATTCGTAACTTATAAGGGCGAACAATAAAAAAACAAACCGAACGGGAAGCAAACGCTTCCCGTTTGTCATAACGGCATTATTTAATAAGTTATTTTCCGACAATCTGACTCTGCTTAAAATTTTGATTGCATAAATTACGCCAAAGTGCAATTCGTCATATTGAACATATAGAGGCGTAGCGGTACATAGTCAAAATATTTCAGCCGATTAAAATCGCTATAAACAAAAACGTAGTATAATATAGTAAAACGTACTTTTTCTATGTAGTATTTACAAAAAATTAATATTGATTTCTACTTATTTTTGGAGTATAATTAGGTCAAGGAGGGGATAAAAATGTTATTTGCTAGTAACGGACTAACTTTTTTGCAAGAGTTGGAAATTGCTTTCGGCGAGATTGGTATCTTGCCTGCGATACTGCTTATACTCGGTACGATATTTATTATCGTCGAAATTTTCAATCCGGGATTCGGGTTCTTCGGCGTGGCGGGTATCGTCTTGGTGGTTTTCGGTATCGCTATAAGGCTTTTCACAAGTAGAAGCGGAAACCTACTGATACAGTTCTTCGTAATGGTACTTTCAGTAGCGTTAGTGGTGTGCGTGGCGCTCATTATTATGGTTCACTCAATGAAAAAAGGCAGGCTTTCTCGCACCTCTCTCGTGCAAAAGTCTACTGCCGTGCCAAGCGGTATTACCCAAGGAACGGAAGATTTCACTTCGCTTTTGGGAAAGAGCGGCGTAGCAAATTCGGTTTTGCGTCCGAGCGGTAACGCTACTATCGACGGAAAACTCTATAGCGTCGTTTCGCAGTCGGCTCTTATCGAGAGCGGTAAGGCGATACAGGTCGTAGACGTTGAGGGCGTTAAGATCACGGTAGTGGAGATATAGACAGCTCGCTATTTATGGGTAGTAAAAGATGATTGTTACACAGAGCGTAGTCGAAGGGTTTAACAATTTGAAATACTCTTCGCTACGCTTGGTAGGACGATTTCTTAAATGCGGACAAGTCCAAATCGTCAAATTGAGCGAAGCGTAACGATATAAGGCGAAGTCGAAATATCCTATTCGCGCATAAAAATTCGTCACAATGCGGATTTGTTACAACAAGATATATATAATACAATATATATGATAAAACAAACACAAAAAATTATATAAAGGAGAAGGAAGATGATTCTAACAACTTTGGCAATGACTACAGGCGGCATCATAGCGTTGGTAGTCGGAGTAGTAGTATTGCTCATTTTGATTGCAATACTTTTCAGTGTCTTGCCTATCAAGATTTGGTTTAGAGCGCTCGTTTCGGGTGTCAAAATCTCTATGGCAAGGCTTATCGGTATGAAGTGGAGAGGTATTAAGGTTACGCCGCTTGTCGACGCTTATATCTCAGCTAAAAAAGCCGGTCTTGACATCTCGATTGACGAGCTCGAAAGTCACGTACTTGCTAGGGGCGACGTTATTAAGGTTGTCAACGCGCTTATTTCAGCGCACTCGGCTAATATGCAACTCAGCGCCGAAACCGCTAGAGCTATCGACCTCGCAGGTAGAGACGTGCTTAACGCAGTTAAAGTGTCCGTTAATCCTAAGGTTATCGAAACGCCGGCTATTTCAGCTATCGCTAAAAACGGTATCGAGCTTCGCGTTAAGGCGCGCGTAACCGTTAGAGCTAACATAACTAGACTTATCGGCGGCGCGGGAGAAGATACGATTATTGCCCGTATAGGCGAGGGTATAGTTACGACCGTCGGCTCGGCCGAAACGCATAAAGACGTGCTCGAAAACCCCGACGCTATTTCAAAAACCGTCCTCAACAAAGGTCTTGACAGCGGCACGGCTTATGAAATTCTCTCAATCGATATCGCCGATATCGACGTTGGTAGAAATATAGGCGCTCAACTTCAAATGGATCAAGCTGAAGCCGACAAGCGTATCGCTGAAGCTAAAGCCGAAGAAAGACGCGCTATGGCTGTCGCTCAGGAACAGGAAATGAAAGCAAAGACTCAAGAAATGAAAGCTCTCGTTATTGAAGCCGAATCTCAAATCCCGCAAGCTATGGCTGAGGCTTTAAGGAAAGGTAAGCTTGGCGTTATGGACTACTATAATATGCAAAACGTTATGGCTGACACCAATATGAGAAACGCTATCGGCGGTAACGACGAAACCGTAGTAAATAGCAACAACGACAAGCCATCTAAAAAGGATAAGAAATAATGGGAATCTTTGTCATAGTATTCGCAATCGCTGCGGTGGCGATAATAGTCGCCGCCGCCAAGGAAGCGAAAAAAACTAAAAACGCCCAAAACGCTCAAGGCGCTCAAAAGAAGCTGGATGAAACAAGCGAGATCAAAAAGACTGCGAATTCCAATCCGTCTACTATCTCAAACCAGTCTACTACTACGCTTTTGCAAACGCGCAATCTTTCCGACGAGCAACGCGTTACTCCGATTTCTTCAACGCTAGCCGTAGAGGATAAGGAAGAAGCGAGGGCTCGGGCAAGGCGAGAGTTGCAAGCAAGGCTTGACGAGTATAAGGCGCGTAAGGCTGAGCTTGAAGCCAAAAGAGCGCCTACTATGACGGCTAGGGCTACGACGACTGCGCAAAGTCACAACCAAACTCACAGCAGTATCGTTTTTAAGGACCACTCTAAGTATAGGGTAGAGGAAGTACCCGTTATGAACTCTATCGGCGGACAGTCGGATGAGGGATGTAGCGAGCACTACAATCTAAGATACGTAAAGATAGATAAGCCTATCATACCCGAACACTTGGAGTTGACCGAGTTGCAAAAGTGTATCGTTTACGGTGAGATTATCAATCAACCGGCTTTTAGGAAGAACTATCGAAGATAGTAATCGACCTCGAAAAATCGAGAGGAACGCATTAGCGTTCCTCTTTTTATTCCGACTGAGCAGTTCAACGTCATCCCAGGCGAAGTCGAAGGAACGCGACAATACGCTTAAGGCGAACGTTTGGGATGTTGATAGTCAATGGAAAAACGGTTTTTTAGACCTGACTATACTGTCTTATCGCCGAGCAAATAAAAAATTTTAAAAAAGTGTGTAAAAAGATTTTACTTTTTTCGTAGAAGTTGTATAATACTATAGAATTCTGACGGGGAAAATTGTGATTCTACTTTGGAGAGAACACTATGGTCAGGAATTTGACTCAAGGTAAGACCTTAAAACAAATATTGATTTTCGCGTTACCTATATTCATAGGCAACGTTTTCCAACAACTCTACAGTATGGTCGATAACATTATCGTCGGCAACACGCTTGGCGAATTTGCTTTTGCAGGCGTTGGCGCTACGACTTCGCTTGCGTTTCTCGTTATTGGTTTCGTTCAAGGCTTGACCGCAGGTTTCGCCGTTAAGACGAGCCAATACTTCGGTAACAACGACGAAGAAAAAGTTAAGAGAAGCGTAGCCACTTCTTTTGTACTTTGCGCTTTGATTTCGGTAGCGCTTACTATAGTCAGCGTGTTCAGCACAATGCCGCTTCTCAAGCTTATGCAAACGCCCGACGATATTATCGAGTATTCTTACGAATATATCGTTGTTGTATTTGCAGGTATGGGCGCAACGATGTTCTATAACCTCGTTTCGTCTATTTTAAGAGCGTTAGGGGATAGCAAAGTTCCGCTTTTGTTCCTGATACTCGCTTCGGTTATAAACGTAGGATTGGACTTTCTCTTTATCGTAGCTTTCAAAATGGGCGTTGCGGGCGCAGGTTGGGCTACGCTTATCTCGCAACTTATCTCCGCTATACTGTGCGCGCTTTATATGTTTAAGAAGTACGAAATTCTAAGACTTAACAAACGCCACTTCAAGATGACTTGGAAATTTTGTTGGGAGCATTTGAGCGTAGGTCTTCCTATGGCTTTCCAATACTCCATTATCGCTGTGGGTATTATGGTTCAGCAGGCTTCGCTCAATACTTTCGGTACGCTCTACGTCAGCGCGTATACTGCCGCTAGTAAGATAGACAGTATAGTTACGCAGTCGCTCGTAGCTATGGGAAGCGCGGTTGCTACCTACGTGGGTCAAAACTACGGCGCGGGTAGAATTGACCGTATCAACAAAGGCGTTAATCAAGCTATTGCCGTGACGGGTGGACTTGCGCTTCTTTGCGGAGTGACAGTGTACTTCGGTTCGGATATCCTTACGGGACTTTTCGTCGAAAACCCGAGCGCTGAAATGCTTGCGATTTCAAAAAAATATTTATTTTGGCAGGGAGTATTCTATTGCGGTTTGGCAATAATCTATATCTACCGTAACGCTTTGCAGGGTATGGGTTACAGCGCGCTGACTATGGTCGGCGGAGGAATAGAGCTCGTAATGCGTATCGTAGCTTCCATCTTCCTCGTCAAAGTCTTGGATTATCTCGGTCTTTGCTGGTCGAACCCTTGCGCTTGGCTAGGCGTTGACGTATTCTTCTTGACGTGCTATTATATTATTATCCATAATAAGTTTAAGAGGTATTCTCGCAAGTTCGCAATCAGCGTTACGCCTAAGCATAGGAAAAGTATTGCATAGTTGTTAGTTTCGGCGGGAACGCAAGAGATGTTCTACTATTGCATATAAATATAAAGTGGTATAATAAACTATATTAAAAGGGGGTTGATATGGTTAGACTAAACGAAGACAAAGAAGTTGTCGCCGCTATCAAAGAAGGTTTGAAAGCAAGAGGAGGGTACTGTCCTTGCCGAGTGCAAATGATAGAAGAGAATAAATGCATTTGCAAAGAATTTAGAGAACAAATTGCCGATCCGAACTTCGAGGGATATTGTCATTGCAGGCTATATTACAAGTCGCTTGACTAAATTGCCATCGCATTGGAAGAAATGTAAGTAGCTCAATCATAAAATAAATTAATCAAAAGGGAAGCAGGTTGCTTCCCTTTCGTCATATCAAGCGAAGTAGTTTTCAAAGAATCTCTAATCTTTTTAAATTATATTATATCCTTCATTATGTTTAAAGCGACCATTAAATTCTCATATCCAATGATTATAAATATAAAAACATTGTAAAATTCTCAGTAAAAAAATCGACAAATAGCAAAAAATTCCAAAAAAAGTGTACTTTTCCTGACTGAGAATTTATGTCAAAAAATTGCATACTTTTGACATATTTCTACACATATATTATACAAAATCCCCTTTGTCGAATACAAGAATATTTAGTCAGGAAAAGTACACATTTCCTGACCTAGCCAAAAATAGACTAAATTCTATACTTATTAAAAAGAAAGAGTAGAGGAAAACAAAGGAGAAAAGAGTATGCAGAGGGCTCTTGGAAAAAACGGGAAAAAGATATGCATATTGCTAAGCGTAATGATGATATTATGCTTGGTGTTGAGTTGCGTATTGATAGGACAAAGCGATCTAAAGGAGAAAGCCAACGCGCTGAACGCCGCAGGCTTGACATCGGCAACCGTCGTTGGTGGCGGCGTAGATATATGGGACGCTTCCAAAAAAGAGTTTGACAGCGACGCTATGGACGATCTCGTCAATAAGATTTTCGGCGGAGAAGGTCCTAATAATTACATAGATACTCACGGAATAGATTATTTCGGTTCTAAGGTCGTACAGGCATCATATATCAACGAAAATATATACGACACAACGAGTACGACGGGAGCTAAAATAAGCAACGACTACGGCTTGTTAGTTACGCTAGGCGGAATGAAATGGATGGTTACGTCCATTACTAAAGACACTACGGACGACGAGAATATTGTAGCGACTCTTTATCTAGCTGAATCCCAAAGCTCAATGGTTTGGCTACCTACATATCAAAACATTAGTGGTTACAGCGCGTATAGCACGTGTAATTTGCGTTATACGTTGACTCATGACGCTACTTGGTCGCTGTTCCAACATACGGCAACTAACGACTTTGCCGAACTATATTTGGTGCAACCAAATAACATACCGTATCAGCAAACACAAAACTATGGTGAATTTAAGAGCGCTATTAATACATCGTATACGCTTGGTAACGATGCTCTAGGTACGCCGCAAAATGCAAACTGGAACAAAGGTCTCGGGAACTATTCCGCGGGTGGTTCTTGGCAGCTTGGTAATTGGACTACGGCGCAAGATTACGCGGCTTGGGGCAATGACTATATTTGGGTACCTAGCGTGTGCGAAGTGGGATGGGGTAATTACCCTCCTGGAGCGGCAAGCGCCTATTCCGATTATATATGGGGTTTGACCAACGAACAACGTATGGCAGACACAAAATATTCTTGGCTGCGTTCTGGCGAGTGGGCTGACTACCGTGGTGTATACGTTGTCATGTCTAGCGGTTCATATCGTTGCAACTATTTGGATGACTCAAGCGGACTGCGTCCCGCTATTCACTTGAATCTCTCAGCAGCGCTTGGATTGGAGGTGCCGAAAGATTTCTCGGTTGAGTATGACGGTAATGATTTAGATATAGATTCAGCCGCAAAAGCAGCGATTGATCCTACAACCGGCGCTCTCGATTTAACTAAAGCGTCGTGGTATAATAAAATACAATCAAAAATTAATAGCGGAGGTATCGACGTTGCGTATCCTGACGGAACGCCGCACGATGTAGGACAATATACAATCACGTTTACAATCAAAGATTTAACGCAATTTATATGGAAAGGCGATGATCAAGACAATCCCGAAGCAACAAAGTCTATTACTTTGACTGTTGAGCCGCGAAAGTTGAAAGCAAGTTGGACGTACGACCAAAATAGCGACGCCGAGCCTATAATAACGTTTGATAGACTTGTTGACGGCGATAACTTGAATATTACAAGGGAATACAAAGGTAGAAATTCGACAGCCGATCCTGCCGATACGTCAAAGATGCCGCTCAAAATCGGCGATTACACGGTAGAAATCACTGACCTAGGAAATACCAACTATACTCTCGCATCAGGAAGTACTTACGATTTTCACATGGACTCGATCAAGGTATCTTTGCCGAAAATTAGAGCGGGTACGACCGGGGATTATACTCCAATAAACACGTTCACAGGTTGGCATACTTACAACGGAAGCGATAGGACGTACTATTTAGATTATGATACTGCGCAGTTCACGATAACCGACGCAGGCGGAATGACTCGACAGGGCGCGAAAACGCTCAAAGCTAAAAACGCGGGGACTTACGAGCTTACGATAAGTTTGGCTGACAAAGACAATATGGTATGGGCGGACAATACGAGTTCGTCAGCGGATAGAAAGGTGCAAATCAAG
>JAIEDA010000002.1 GCA_029068165.1 Clostridia bacterium | reverse complement strand
AGTCAGGAAAAGTACACTTTTTTTGGAATTTTTTGCTATTTGTCGATTTTTTTACTCTAAATTTAACATTATTTTTAATTTTATAATCTTTGGAAATAGAAAAGGGATTCGCCCCACTTCGCTTTATCAAAGCTATAATATACTTTAAAAGATAGATATCCTTCGACTTCGCTCAGTATGACGATTAGCGCTGAGCCGTCGAATTAAATAAATCGTAGCAACCTTCCTACATCCCATACGTCATATTGAACGTAGTGTAGCGCAGTCTAAATATCTTGTCTGCTTAAAAAATAAGGAACGCAATTTGCATTCCTATGGGCATCAAAAAAGGACTGACTTTTGTCAGTCCTTTTTATAATTTGTGTTTTTAGTTTGATTACTCGGTAATCTTTGCTACGACGCCGGAGCCAACGGTTCTACCACCCTCACGGATAGCGAAACGAAGTCCTTCTTCGATAGCGATCGGAGTAATAAGAGTTACGTCCATATTGATGTTGTCGCCAGGCATAACCATCTCAACGCCAGCAGGGAGTTGGATAGAACCGGTAACGTCGGTAGTTCTGAAATAGAACTGAGGACGATAACCGTTGAAGAACGGAGTATGACGACCGCCTTCGTCTTTGGTCAATACGTATACTTGAGAAGCGAACTTGGTGTGCGGATTGATAGTACCCGGTTTTGCAAGAACTTGACCTCTTTCAATACCCTTTCTATCGATACCACGGAGCAATGCGCCTACGTTGTCGCCTGCGAAAGCTTCGTCAAGCAATTTTCTAAACATTTCAAGACCCGTAACGGTGGTGTCAACGGTCGGCTTAATACCAACGATTTGAACCTTATCCTGAACTCTTACAACGCCTCTTTCTACTCTACCGGTAGCAACGGTTCCACGACCGGTAATCGTGAATACGTCTTCGACAGGCATAAGGAACGGCTTATCGGTATCGCGCTCAGGAGCAGGAATGTAAGCGTCAACAGCGTCAAGAAGCTCTTGAATACAGCTGCAAGCAGGATCGGAAGCCTTGTCGTTGGAAGCAGCTTCCAAAGCCAAAAGCGCGGAACCCTTGATGATCGGGGTGTCGTCGCCGGGGAAACCGTACTCGCTCAAAAGCTCTCTAATTTCCATTTCAACGAGCTCGAGAAGTTCGGGATCGTCAACTTGGTCGGTCTTGTTCATAAATACTACGATATAAGGAACGCCTACCTGACGAGCGAGAAGAATGTGCTCTCTAGTTTGGGGCATCGGACCGTCGGTAGATGCAACTACCAAGATTGCGCCGTCCATTTGAGCAGCGCCGGTGATCATGTTCTTAACGTAGTCGGCGTGTCCGGGACAGTCAACGTGAGCGTAGTGACGACCTGCGGTCTCATACTCAACGTGAGCGGTATTGATCGTTATACCTCTTTCTCTCTCTTCCGGAGCCTTATCGATTTCGTCATATCTCATCTTTTGAGCGTAGCCCTTAGCGGATGAATACATTGTAATAGCGGCAGTAAGAGTGGTCTTACCGTGGTCAACGTGACCGATCGTACCGATATTTACGTGTGGTTTATTTCTTTCGAATTTAGCCTTAGCCATAGTTAAATATCCTCCTAAAAATATAAAAATGAATTATTCTTTTATTTATTACTTTTTTATTTTATTATGTTTTTTTAGTTTTGTCAACCTTTATTTATAAATTAAATAAAAAGGTTGTCCGTTTTAGCCTAGCGCCGCAAATCTTGAATTTACGGCGAAAGACTTATGAATTGTGGATTAATCCTTCTTTGCTCTTGCGCCGATAATCTTTTCGGATACCGACTTTGGAACTTCGGCGTAGTGGTCGAATTGCATTACGAAATTACCTCTACCCTGCGTTGCGCCTCTCAAATCGGTTGCGTAACCGAACATTTCAGCGAGCGGAACTTCAGCGTCAACGACTTGCACGCCGTTTCTTCCTTCAGTGGTCTTGATAGTACCTCTACGCGCAGTAACGCTGCCGAGGATAGTACCGAGATAATCGTCCGGAGCTTGAACTTCAACGCTCATTATAGGCTCGAGAAGTACCGGCTTAGCTTTGGAAGCGCCGTCCTTGAACGCCATAGAACCTGCAATCTTAAACGCCAATTCCGAAGAGTCTACTTCGTGGTACGAACCGTCCATCAAATCTACGTTGAAGTCAACCATTTCGTAACCTGCTACGATACCGCCCTTAGCGGCTTCCTTAATACCTGCTTCGACAGCCGGAATATATTCCTTAGGTATGCTACCGCCGACGGTTTTATCAACGAAAGTAAAGCCTTTGCCTGGCTCGTTGGGCGAGATAATAATTTTACAGTGTCCGTACTGACCTTTACCGCCCGATTGTCTTTTGAACAAACCTTCAGCATTGACGGATTGACGGATTGTTTCTCTATAAGCAACTTGAGGAGCGCCTACGTTTGCTTCAACCTTAAACTCTCTCTTAAGTCTATCTACGATTATATCCAAGTGCAATTCGCCCATACCCGCGATGATCGTTTGACCGGTTTCGGTATCCGTCCAAGTCTTGAACGTAGGATCTTCTTCAGCGAGTTTTTGCAAAGCAAGACCCATTTTTTCCTGTCCGGCTTTGGTGTTCGGCTCGATTGCGATTTGAATAACGGGTTCCGGGAACTCCATTGATTCGAGAATGATAGGAGCGCTTTCGTCGCAAAGCGTATCGCCCGTAGTCGTGTCCTTAAGACCTACGATAGCAACGATATCGCCAGCGTAAGCTTCGTCGATTTCAGTACGGCTGTTTGCGTGCATTCTTACCAAACGACCTACTCTTTCTCTCTTGTCCTTAGTGGAGTTGTATACGTACGAACCTTTGGTCAATACGCCCGAATATACTCTAAAGAAAGCAAGTTTTCCGATAAACGGGTCGGTTGCAATCTTGAAAGCAAGTCCGCTGAACTTTTCGCTGTCAGCCGATTTGCGAACTATTGCTTCTTCTTTCTTGCCGGGCGCGTAACCCTCGACGTTTGGAACGTCGGTAGGAGCGGGCAAATAGTCTACGATTGCATCAAGCAAAAGCTGAGTGCCTTTGTTGCCGAGCGAAGTTCCGCAAAATGCCGGAGTGATATTCATATCAATTACGGCTTTACGGATAATCGGTTGCAAATACGACTTAGGCATAGCTTCCAAGCTCAAATCGCCCTCGAAGAATTTCTCCATAAGTCCGTCGTCGAACTCAGCCACCTTTTCAATCAAAGCGGCTCTCAATTCTTCGGCTTGATCTACTAGGTCGGCGGGAATTTCTTTCTCGGTCAATATTTCGCCGTTCTTTCCCTCGTTGTAGTAGGCTTTCATAGTCAAAAGATCTATTACGCCCTTGAAGTTCTTTTCAGCGCCTATCGGGCATTGCATAGCAACGGCGTTTGCGCTGAGTCGCTTGTTCATCATTTCGATAGTTCTAAAATAATTGCCGTCGTCCTTGTCCATTTTGTTGACGAAAGCTATTCTCGGTACGTGGTACTTCGTAGCCTGTCTCCAAACGGTTTCCGACTGCGGTTCAACGCCGCCTCTTGCGCAGAAGAGCGCAACAGCGCCGTCCAATATACGAAGAGATCTCTCAACTTCTACCGTGAAGTCAACGTGTCCCGGAGTATCGATAAGGTTGATACAAGTCCCTTTCCAGTGAGTGGTGGTAGCGGCGGAAGTAATGGTTATACCTCTCTCCTGCTCCTGCTCCATCCAGTCCATAGTAGCCGCGCCTTCGTGCACTTCGCCTATCTTATGGTTGATACCGGTATAGAACAAAATTCTTTCGCTGGTTGTGGTCTTACCGGCGTCGATGTGCGCCATAATACCAATATTTCTCGTGTTTTCCAAAGAATATTCTCTAGCCATTTTCTACCTCTTAAAAATGTATCGCAGGGACTACCAACGATAGTGCGCGAAAGCCTTGTTAGCTTCAGCCATTCTATGCATATCTTCTTTTCTCTTGACGGAATTGCCCGTGTTGTTGTAAGCGTCCATAAGTTCAGCGGCAACTCTCTCTACCATCGTCTTTTCGCCTCTCTTGCGAGAAAACATAACAAGCCATCTAATAGCAAGCGTTTGACGTCTAGCAGGACGGATTTCCATAGGAACTTGGTAAGTAGAACCGCCTACTCTTCTAGCCTTAACCTCAAGAGTGGGCATTACGTTCTCCATAGCCTTATTGAAAACTTCCATTGGAGCAACCCCCAACTTCTTCTCGATTATATCAAAAGCGCCGTATACGATGGTTTGCGCCGTACCTTTCTTACCGTCCCACATAATTTGATTTACAAACTTTGTGATAACCTTACTGCCGTACACAGGATCCGGCAATACGTCCCTAACGGGGACCGAATTTCTTCTTGGCATAAATATACCTCCTTAATAGATTGTGAATAATAATTACATCCGACTAAATAGGCTTACCCTTATTTAGGTCTTTTTGCGCCATATTTAGATCTAGCTTGCATACGTTTTGCAACGCCTGCGCTATCCAACGTACCACGAATGATATGGTATCTAACACCCGGCAAGTCTCTAACTCTTCCGCCTCTTATAAGTACCACGCTGTGCTCTTGCAAGTTGTGACCGATACCGGGGATATAGATAGTACCCTCAAGACCGTTTACAAGACGTACTCTGGCAATTTTTCTAAGAGCCGAGTTAGGCTTTTTGGGAGAAGTAGTCGTAACGGAAAGGCATACGCCTCTCTTTTGTGGATTCTTCTGCATAATAGGAGCAGTAGACTTCTTGACTTGTTTCTCACGACCTTGCCTGATTAACTGATTGATTGTTGGCATTTGTGAACCTCCTGTTGTAATGTGTCGGATGAGTTTATCCAGCAACCCCGAAGGATAATCTCATTATTTATTGACTAAAAACTGTCACACCCACAGTTTTTTTGTACAATATTACTGTATATGGGTAGAATTCTACTCATACAACAGTTATTTTATATGGTATTAAAATTTTAGTCAAGCGTTTTTAATCAGTTTTCGGCGGAAAAGTAGGCTAGTCAAGCCTAAAAAGTATCTTTTCCGTCAACTTTGCGTCTTGAAATTATTAAAAGGGATTACTGACCGTCCGTCTTAGCAAGGTTGAATAAACTCAACGGCTTAAAAAAAGGGGCAAGCTTGCCCTTATCTATTTATAATAACAATTTAATATATGGAAAAATACAAGCATAAGAAAGAAAATCGATTTAGCAAGTTTTGTATTTATATTTCAAACCTGTCAGTCCGACACGCGAACATTGGCGTTTGCGTCCAAATCGCAGTCGCTTGCCGTCGCTCCCGACTTTATCATATTATAAGCCGCCGAAGCTATCATTGCGCCGTTGTCCGTGCAAAGTATCATAGGCGGATAGAAAACTTTTATACCCAACGCCTTCGCCCGTATTTGCATCTTCTCTCGCAAAACCGAATTTGCGCCTACTCCGCCCGCTATCACAACGGTATCGACTTTCATTTCCTTAGCGCATCTTAGCGTATTGTCCACCATAATGTCCGTTACTTTTTCTTGGAAAGAACACGCAAGGTCGGCTCGTCTAATCTCCTCGCCTTTTTGCTCGCATTTGTGGGCGTAGTTGATAACTGCCGTCTTTATTCCGCTATACGAAAAGTCGTAAGTATCTTTGTTTTTGTAGGGCGTGGGAAGCTCTATATTAGGCTTACCGTCTTTAGCCAGTTTCTCAATTTGCGGTCCGCCGGGATACGGAAGTCCCAGCACCCTGGCGACTTTGTCGAAAGCCTCGCCGCAAGCGTCGTCTTGCGTAGTGCCCTTTATCTCGATTTCGGTAAGCGATTTGACGTACGCTATCGTAGTGTGTCCGCCGCTTGCTATAAGACAAAGATACGGCGGCTGCAAGTCGGGCTTGGCTAAATAATTCGCAGCGATATGTCCCTTGATGTGGTTGACGGCTATCAAAGGCTTTTTGGCAGCGTACGCGAGCGCCTTAGCGTACGACACTCCCACTAGCAACGCGCCCAAAAGTCCCGCCCCGTAAGTTACGGCAATACAATCAACCTCGTCCAAAGTTACGCTCGCTTCCTCAAGCGCCTGCTTAACGACGTTGCCGATAGCCACCGTATGATTTCTCGAAGCTATCTCGGGTACTACTCCTCCGAAACGTTTATGCACGTCGATTTGCGAGGCTATGACGTTGGAAAGCAATTCCCTGCCCCTTGTTACTGCCGCCGCCGTTTCGTCGCAAGAACTCTCTATCGCAAGAATTACTATATCCTCGCGATTTCGCATCTCATCTAATTTTCGATTGGCTTCGTCTACGTATTTCATTTCTTTTATTCAATTACTCCGAGTATGAAACAACCTCAAAGAATAGTCCTATTTTCACGACTCTATGTTGAGCGGATTCGTCAAACGCGCTTTGCGTACGCGTCGATTTGCAAAGCCTCGACAAACGTAGTGAAAAGACAGCTGTCAATGACGTTGCGCTAGTTTGCTTTTTTGAGATAGTCAAAAATAAACTCTTCGATTTCGCCGTCCATAACGGCGGTTACGTTGCCTGTTTCGCACCCTGTGCGGTGATCTTTTACCATTGTATACGGGCAAAAAACGTAACTGCGTATTTGACTGCCCCATTCTATTTTTTTGATTTCGCCTTTGAGCTCCAACTCTTTTTCCTGCATTTCCCGCTCTTGTCTTTCAATAAGTTTGGAAATAAGCATACCCATAGCCTGTTCGCGGTTTTGAATTTGACTGCGCTCGTTTTGGCACTGCACGATTATTCCCGTGGGGATATGCGTAATACGAATGGCGCTCTCGGTTTTGTTGACGTGCTGTCCGCCCGCTCCGCCGCTGCGATAGGTGTCTATTTTCAAGTCTTCGCTGTTTATCTTGATTTCGTTTTGGTTTTCGATTTCCGGCAAAACCTCAAGCGACGCAAAAGACGTGTGTCGCCTTGCGTTGGAATCGAACGGAGATATACGCACCAACCTATGCACGCCCTTCTCCGATTTGAGATAGCCGTAAGCATTTTCGCCGACCACTTTGAACGTAACGCTCTTTATACCCGCTTCGTCGCCGGCAAGTTTGTCGACTTCAACGACCTTATAACCCACTCTCTCGGCGTATCTCGTATACATTCTATACAGCATATTCGCCCAGTCCTGCGCTTCCGTTCCGCCCGCTCCCGCGTGCAAAGTAAGTATTGCGTTGTTGGCGTCGTACTTGCCTTTGAGCAGCGTTTCCAACCTCAAACTTTCCACGTTTGCGGCAAAGCCGTCAAGCTCTTTTTGCAGCTCGTCAAGTTCGGCTTCTCCGCCGCTTTCTTGCGTGAGTTCTATAAGCACTTGCAAGTCCTCGCCCTGAGAATAAAGCTTGTCATAGTGTTTCATCTTCGTTTCTATTCTTGCAAGTTCGCGGTTGACGGATTGAGCGTTTTCCATATCGTCCCAAAACCCGTCTTTCCCCTGCTCTTGCCTAAGCTCCTCGGCTCTCTTTTCAAGCGCGTCGTAATTCAACGCTTCCCTCACTTCGAGAAGCGATTTGTTGATCTTTCCAAAATCCCATTTTGCCTGTTCTATAGTCAGCATAATTAACCTTTTTGCGTTTTACTTTTATACCAATAATTCCAATCGTCTACGGAGAAATCAAGCTTATCTACCGCAACATTGCTTATATTTCTTACCGCTTCCGCAAGGGCATTTATCGTTGGGACGGGGTTTCTTCTCTTTTACTATCGTTCCGACCTTATTTAGCTCTTCGTTGGTCACGATATCCGTTTGCTCTTTGGACTGAATTTGCGTAGCCTTTTCAAACTTACACTTCACCAACGTGCGCACAGTATCGTACTGAATAGATTCGACCATTTTGTCAAACATCTCCGCGCCCTCGAACTTGTATTGAGTCACGGGATCTCTTTGAGCGTACGCTACTAGACCTATGCCCTGCTTGAGTTCGCTCATAGCGTCAATATGGTCCATCCATTTGCTATCAACGTTGTAAAGCATACAGTCGCGTTCAAACCTAGCGAAGTCGATACCTATTTCGCTACGTACGTATTCGCACTTTCGCTCGTACTGTTCTTGCGCTACTTCCAAGACGGACGCTACCAAGCCCGAAATAGAGTTGTCGGACAAATCGGCGACGAAATCGGGAGTAAGCAACTGCGTACCGTTTTCGAGCACGCACTCCTCGAGTTCCTTATTGAACTCATCGTAATTCCAATTACGGTGGTCCTCTTTATAGTCCACGTAAACGTTGCAAATTCGGCTGATAACTTCTTCCATCATAGCCAAGATTTGCACGTGCACGTCCATTCCGTCAAGCACGACGTTTCTTTGCTCGTATATGATTTCACGCTGTTTGTTCATTACGTCGTCGTAACCGAGCACGTGTTTGCGAATTGAGAAGTTGCGGTCTTCAACTCTTGCTTGCGAAGACTCTACTTGACGGGTAATCATTTTTGACACTATCGGAGTATCGTCGTCTAAGCGAAGCGCATTTGCAATCTTGAGCATTTGGTCCCCGCCGTAAATTCTCATAATGTCGTCTTGCATAGAAAGATAGAATACCGAAGAACCGGGATCGCCCTGTCTTCCGCTTCGACCTCTAAGCTGATTGTCTATACGCCTTGATTCGTTACGCTCAGTGCCTATGATTCTCAAACCGCCCGCCGCGATAACTTCCTGCTTTTCGGCGTTCGTATCCTTGGCGAATAAATCGTAGAACTTTTTGTAATCCGCTCTCGCCTTGAGAATTCCCTCGTCGTCGGTGTTGACGTGCGAAACAGTTTGCTCGATAATATCGTGCGGATAGCCTGCGTTGGCAAGTCTTTGCTTTGCAAGAAATTCGGGGTTGCCGCCGAGAAGAATATCCGTACCTCTACCTGCCATATTCGTGGCTATCGTAACCGCCCCTCTCTTGCCCGCTTGCGCAACGATGTCAGCTTCTTTTTCGTGGTTTTTAGCGTTGAGTACGTAGTGGGGTATTCTTTGTCTTGTCAAAATTTTGGACAACTCTTCGGACTTTTCTACGCTGAGCGTGCCGACGAGTACGGGCTGACGCTTTTCATAGCACTTCTTTACGTCGGCAATTATTGCGTTGTATTTTGCCTCTTTGGTCTTGAAAAGCACGTCAGGCTCGTCAATTCTTTGTATCGGCTTGTTGGTGGGAATAACTACGACGTCAAGTCCGTATATAGTATCAAACTCGTTCTCTTCCGTCTTTGCCGTACCGGTCATACCCGAAAGCCGTCTATACAACCTGAAGAAGTTTTGGAACGTAATCGTCGCCATAGTCTTGTCTTCCGACCTTATAGGGACGCCTTCTTTAGCTTCGATAGCTTGGTGAAGTCCGTCGCTGAACCGCCTTCCTATCATTTGCCTGCCGGTAAATTCGTCGATAATTATTACTTCTTTGTCGACAACGATATAGTTTTCGCCTTCTTTCATTATGAAGTTGGCTTTGAGCGCGTTGTCAATATAATGCTTTAGCGACTGGTTTTCGTAGTCGGAAAGGTTTTCGACGTTGAAATATTTCTCGGCTTTTTCCATACCGTTTTCGTTTAGAAATACCGACTTTTCCTTTTCGCCTATCTCAAAGTCGGCTTGATAAGCGGGCTTCGCTTGCTCTTCGTCATCTTCGTCGTCATCTTCGTTTTCTAAGATTTGCTCAGCTTTGGGCGGCAGTAGAGTTTTGACGAATTTATCGGCTCTAAGGTAATCGTCGCTTGACTTCTTACCGCGTCCGCTGATAATAAGCGGAGTACGCGCCTCGTCGACCAAAATACTGTCCACCTCGTCGATAATAGCAAAGTCAAGTCCGCGCTGAACTTTCATAGAGTTGTCTTTGACCATATTATCTCTGAGATAGTCAAAGCCGAGTTCGTTGTTGGTGCTGTACGTAATGTCGCAAGCGTACGCGGCAACCTTGTCGTCTCTCGACATACCCGAGCAGTTGACGCCCACGGTAAGTCCCAAGAACTTATAGATTTTGCCCATCCACTCGGCGTCGCGCCTTGCAAGATATTCGTTGACCGTAACTACGTGTACGCCTTTCTTTTCTATCGCTTTGAGATAGACTGCAAGCGTTGCGACCAAGGTCTTACCTTCACCTGTGCGCATCTCGGCAATTCTTCCTTGATAAAGGACTATACCGCCGACTATTTGCACGTAAAAGTGTCGCATCCCCAGCACCCTGTCGCTCGCTTCCCTGACGGTAGCGAACGCTTCGGGCAAAAGCGAGTCCAAGCTCTCGCCGTTTTCGTATCTATCCCTGAAATTTTGCGTGCAAGCCTTAAGCTCGTCGTCGCTCATAGCCTTAAACTTGTCCTCTAAAGCGACAACTTTGTCGGCAATCTTGTAAATTTTTTTCAACTGTCTATCGTTGTGACTAGGAAAAATCTTTTTTAATATCCCCATATCGGCACCTACCTTTGGCAAATTTTACCATCACAGTATATATTAACAAATATAAATATTTAAGTCAAGTTATTTAAGCGGAGCAAAGCCTTAGCGCAAAGCGTCTAATTTATGGGTATCGTGTCAAAATATCGCAAGTGAAATAATATACAGTCTTGGTAAGCTACTTACTTATTCCGACTTTTTTACAGTTTTCCACTATAAACTCCGAAAGCAAAGTGTTTCTCTTCGCCGTGTAATCGTTTTTGACCATTTTGGCTACGCTCTCCTTCGAACCCTCGATTACGACGAAAGACTTTGCTCGCGTAATCGCCGTATAAAGTAAATTTCTAGTCATCAAAAACGGGTTGCCGCCGCTGACCGTTATTATAACCGCCGGAAATTCTGAACCTTGCGACTTATGAATACTGATAGCGTAGGCAAGCGTGAGCTCGTCAAAATTCTCGTGCTTATAAGTTGCAATCTTGCCGTCGTCAAACTCAACTTTCATACTCGGCTGGCTTTTGTTTATCTCGATAATATATCCTATGTCGCCGTTGAACACGCCCGTTCCGCTTATTCCGTAAGAGCTCGTCCACTCCATTTGATAGTTGTTGACGGTGTGAATGATCTTATCTCCCACTCGGAAGATATTGTTGCCCGAGCGTATCTCGCCTTTGTCGTGAGAGGGCGGATTGAGCGCCTTTTGCAATTCGATATTTACGTTTTCTACGCCCAAAACCCCTTTCTTCATAGGACACAGCACTTGTATGTCTTTCGGCGTTATTTTGGCAAACGACGGAAGTCTTTTCGTGGTCAATTCTATACAGTTTTTGAGCATAAGCTGAGTATCCGACTGCGAATCGAAGAAGAAGTCTTTTGAACGGTTGTCTATCGTCGGCATTTGTCCTTTATTGACTTTATGCGCGTTTTCAATAATCAGCGAGTCGTCGCTTTGGCGATAGATATGAGTAAGATAATTTATGGGAATTAAATCGCAAGAAATAATATCGGCGAGAATATTGCCCGCTCCTACCGACGGTAGTTGGTCTTTATCCCCTACGAGAATAAGCCTTGCGCCCCTCTTCATCGCTCTTACGAGCGCGTAAAACACGTATTCGTCGCACATACTCACTTCATCGACAATAACTACGTCGGCTTTAAGCTTGGTATCTTCGTTGAAATTGAAATGACCTTTGCCGCCCGTGAAGTCCAAATCCAACAGTCTATGTATAGTCTTTGCGTCCTCGCCTGTAGCTTCGGAAAGTCTTTTTGCCGCCCTGCCCGTTGGCGCGCAAAGCGCGACTTTGGAATTTTGCTTTTTCAAAATATATAGAATACAGTTGATAATAGTCGTCTTACCCGTGCCCGGTCCGCCGGTGATTACGTTTATTCCGTACTTTACGCAATTCTTGACCGCCTCTATTTGTCCCTCGTGCAGGGAAATATCGTGCGACTTTTGGAAATCTCTTATGTCAACGTCAAAGTTTAGCTCTATCGGAGCGGCGTCAAGAAGCATATTCGCCACGCATCTAGCGATACCGTTTTCGTTCTCGTACGTCTTTGTAAGCATAACCCGCTCTACGCCGTCGTTGTTGACGATGATTATCTTTCCCATAACCACGTTGTCCAATATTACGCTCTCTACAGTAAAAGAATATTCCTCGAAATCCAACTTCAGTAGACGGCAAACCTCTCTCGTCACATCGTCGCGAAGCAAATAGGTATGCCCGTTTTTGTTTGCAGCCTCCTGCAAGACGTGACCTATAGCGGCGCTAATTCTAAATCGGCTGAACTTATCGAAGCCCATATTGAGCGCAATCTTATCGGCGGTTATGAATCCTACGCCGTCCACGTCCTCAACCATTTGATAGGGATTTTTCTCAATAATACGCTTAGTTCCGTCGCCGTACTTTTTATAAATCTTGAGCGCCAAGTTAAGGCTTATGTCAAAACTTTGAAGATAGACTATAGTAGCTTGCTGCTCCTTATGTACTATATACGACTCGTGGATAGCAAGCGCCTTTTTGAGCGAAAGTCCCTTTACCTGCGCGATTTTGTTTGGGAACTTCTCAATCACGTCCAGCGCCTGCACGCCGAATGCGTCGACGATATTCTTTGCCGTAACTTCGCCCACGCCGTAGAAAAGTCCGCTCGCAAGATACTTGCAAATAGATTCCAACGTATCGGGACTGATTATTTTGCACTCGCTGACGTTGAACTGCTCTCCGAATTTGTTGTTGAGCACAAACTCGCCTTTCAGCTCAAGATACTCGCCCTCTTCGATTGGCGGAAAATTGCCAACTGCGGTCATAAAAGTATTATCGGCGCTTACGTATAGCACGCAATAACCGTTGTCCACGTTCCTGAACACAATCTCTTCTACGTATCCCTTGACAGTTTCCATTCTCTTCTCCGTTAATTAATTGCCTTTTTCTCCCTATATCCTTTGGAAATAAACCTTCCTAGACTTTTCTCTTTCGTATTGCTTTGCTTAATAAGCTTTATATCCTTTTTGCACAGTCGCCGCTAAAAAGTCTTGCTAAAGTCGCATAATCGACACCCGCCTGATATTTTTAGCGATTGAACATTGTTCAGTTTGATAATCTTATCCTAAACGCTTTTCAAATCACGCCATAGTAGCGGCTATGCGGGCGATTTCGTCGGCTTTGTCGCAAATCTCCCACTTAAATCCTTGATCTTCCCTACCAAAATGACCGTAATTGCTCGTTTTTGCAAACTGCGGCTTTCTAAGTTGCAACTGCTCGATTATCGCCAAAGGTCTTAAATCAAAGACTTTCTCCACTATTTTTGCGATTTGAACATTGTTCAATTTGCTTGTTCCAAAGGTATTTACGTTGATTGACACAGGTTTTGCAACACCGATAGCGTACGCGACGTCAAGCTGACATCTCTCGGCGATACCGCTTGCAACGATATTCTTGCACACGTATCTAGCCATATAGCAAGCCGACCTATCCACTTTGGTGCTATCCTTTCCCGAGAACGCACCGCCGCCGTGAGGACAGTAGCCGCCGTAAGTATCGACGATTATCTTTCTTCCCGTAAGTCCGCTGTCGCCCTGCGGTCCGCCGATTACGAACCTTCCAGTGGGATTTATAAATATCTTGGTATCCTTATCGATAAGACCGTCGGGAATAACTGCGTCTATGACGTACTTTTTGATATCGTTTCTTAGCGTATCGTTGTCCACGCTTTCGCTATGTTGAGTTGAAAGTACGATTGCCTCTATCCTGCTGACCTTGTCGTCTACGTACTCAACGGATACTTGAGCTTTGCCGTCGGGTCTTAGGTAGTTCAGTTCGCCCGACTTTCTAAGCTCGGTTAGTTTTGCAGTCAACTTATGCGCTAGGTATATAGGCATAGGCATAAGCGTAGGCGTTTCGTTGCACGCATAACCAAACATCATACCTTGATCGCCCGCGCCTATCAAATCGTATTTATCTCCGCGCCTTTCTTTGTTTTCAAGCGAGCTGTCCACGCCCATTGCTATATCCGAGGATTGCTTATCGAGTTTTATCAAAACTTGACAAGTATTCGCGTCAAGTCCCTTATCCTCGCTGTCATAGCCTATCTCGAGCGCGGCTTTTCTTACGACGCTTTCATAATCCACGTTAGCGTTGGAAGTTATCTCGCCCATTACGAGTATAAAACCTGTATTCGCGCAAGTTTCGCACGCAACCCTGCTATTGGGGTCTTGCTCGAGAAGCGCGTCAAGTATACTGTCGGAAATCTTGTCGCACAATTTATCGGGATGTCCTTCAGTGACGCTTTCGCTTGTAAATAATCTTTTTATCATATTAGCTCCTTTTCTTTGGAAATAAAAAAGTCACTATACGAGATAGTGACTTCTACATTCTATCTATCAAGTATACTTGCGGAATTTAGCACCTTACAAGAGGTTGCTGTGTGTTCACAGTGTCCGTCACTCCCACACTCTCTATAGAATAAATATTAAGTTTTTACCTCGGACGGACTTTCTATTATCCGTCCGAGAAAGTTTTAATCTTCGATATCGTCCTCTAAAGCGAACTTGTCGGAAAGACTCTCTTCGACTATCCTGCTTTCTACGCTAGCGGCAGGAAGCGATACGATGTTGCGATAGCGCTTCATACCCGTACCTGCAGGGATAAGTTTACCGAGAATGACGTTCTCCTTAAGTCCAACAAGGTGGTCGACTTTATTCTTGATAGCCGCTTCGGTAAGTACCTTTGCAGTTTCTTGGAAGGAAGCCGCCGAGAGGAAAGATTCGGTTGCGAGAGCCGCCTTGGTTATACCGAGCAAAGTTCTCTTTGCGGTAGCGGGACGACCGCCGTTTTCGATAATCTTCTCGTTTTCAGCTTCGTACGCGAAGATGTCCACGTACTCGCCCGGCATCATAGAGGTATCGCCTTGGTTTTCAATCTTAACCTTTCTAAGCATTTGCCTTACAACGATTTCAATATGCTTTTCGTTGATGTCAACGCCGGCGCTTGCGTACGGTATCTTGACTTCTTTAATGATATAGTCTTGAACGCCTCTTACGCCCTTAGTCCTCAAGATATCCTGCGGATAGATGCTGCCTTGCGTCAAGACGTCGCCGGCGGCGACGGTTTGACCGTCCTCAACCTTGAGCTTTTGACCGAATATAAGTTTGTAGTCGACCTTATCGCCCTTAGGAGAAGTGATGGTAAGCACTCTCTTATTGTTGTCAAGCGAAACCTCGCCCGCAATATCGGCGACGAGAGCCTGACCCTTAGGACGTCTTGCTTCAAACAATTCTTCTACTCTAGGTAGACCGTTGGTAATATCGCCCGAAAGAGCGACACCGCCGGTGTGGAAGGTTCTCATCGTCAACTGCGTACCGGGTTCGCCGATAGACTGAGCGGCAATGATACCTACGGCTTCGCCGAGTTTTACGGAGTTGCCCGAAGCCATATTCTTTCCGTAGCACCTAGCGCAAACGCCATGAGGCGATTTACACATAAGCACGCTTCTAATCTTAACTTTCTTAACGCCAGCTTCGGCAATAGCCTTAGCTTGTTCCGGCGTAGCCATCGTATCTTTTTCGATTATGGAGTTGCCGTGTTCGTCAACGATATCTTCCATAACGAATCTACCGTCGATACGCTCGATAAAGTCTTTGACGTTGTCGCCTTCGAGTTCGATTGTAACGCCTCTATTGTCGCCGCAATCTACTTCATTGACGATTACGTCTTGAGATACGTCTACTAGACGACGGGTCAAATAACCGGAGTCAGCCGTCTTAAGAGCCGTATCCGCCATACCTTTACGACCGCCGTGCGAAGAAATGAAGTACTCAAGTACCGACAAGCCTTCACGGAGCGAAGCTTTTATCGGCAATTCGATAGTACGACCCGACGGGTCAGCGACTAGACCTTTCATACCGCAAAGCTGCGAAATCTGCGTCATACTACCACGGGCTCCGGAGTTTGCCATCATCCAAATCGGGTTGAACTCGTCAAGTCCTTTCTTGAGTTCCACGTTGATGTCGGCGATTGCCTTTTGCCATACGTTGATAGTTTGCTTATATCTATCGTCTTCGCTAAGACGTCCTTTCTTAAACTGCTTTTCGATAATTACGACGTCGTTTTCAGCGTGAGCGATGATTTCTTTCTTCATAGGCGGCACGTGCATATCGAATACGCTCGCGGTAATCGCGCCTACGGTAGAATACTTGTAACCTTGCGCCTTGATTCTATCGAGAATGATAGAAGTTTCGGTTGCGCCCTTATACTTGAAGCAAGCGTCTACTATTCTAGACAGCTCTTTCTTGCCGACCCTGAAGTCTACTTCGAGATCGAGTTGCTCTTCGGGAGTATTTCTCGGTACGAAGTGCAAGTCTTGCGGAATTGCCTCGTTGAATATAACTCTACCGATAGTAGTATGCAATCTCTTGGAATAAACTTTTCCGTCAATTTCCTTTTGTACTCTTATAAATACCTTAGACTGCAAGCTGATAAGACCCTGTTGATAAGCCATCTTAGCCTCTTCGGGGTTACGGAATACCTTGCCTTCTCCAAGTCCGCCCTCTCTTTCCATCGTCATATAGTACGAACCTATAACCATATCCTGCGTAGGCGATACTACCGGCTTACCGTCGCTCAGCTTGAGAATATTGTTGGTAGAAAGCATCAAGAATCTTGCTTCCGTTCTAGCTTCTATCGAGAGCGGTACGTGCACTGCCATTTGGTCGCCGTCGAAGTCGGCGTTGAACGCGCTACAAACGAGCGGGTGCAACTTGATAGCTCTACCTTCAACGAGCACCGGTTCAAACGCTTGAATAGAAAGTCTATGCAAAGACGGAGCGCGGTTGAGGAGTACCGGATGATCTTTGATTACCTCTTCGAGGATATCCCATACTACGTCGTCTTGAGCTCTTTCAATAACTCTCTTTGCGCTCTTGATATTGAGGCAAGTTCCTCTCTCAACGAGCTTCTTCATAACGAACGGCTTGAAAAGTTCGATAGCCATTTCCTTAGGAATACCGCATTGGTACATCTTAAGTTCCGGACCTACGACGATAACCGAACGACCTGAATAGTCTACGCGCTTACCCAAAAGGTTTTGACGGAAACGACCTTGTTTACCTTTGAGGAGCGCCGTCAAAGACTTGAGTTCTCTATTGCCGGGACCAGTTACTGCCTTGCCTCTCCTACCGTTGTCTATCAAAGCGTCAACGGCTTCTTGCAACATTCTCTTTTCGTTCCTTACGATGATATCAGGAGCGCCGAACTCCATAAGCTTTTTAAGCCTGTTGTTTCTATTGATAACGCGACGATACAAATCGTTGAGGTCAGACGCGGCATATCTACCGCCGTCGAGCGGAACCATAGGTCTTAATTCGGGAGGAAGTACGGGCAATACGTCCAAAACCATCCATTCGGGTCTATTGCCGCTTACTCTAAACGCCTCGATGATGTCAAGACGTTTTACCGCCTTAATTCTTCTTTGGCTGTTGGTCTTATCTCCGCTAAGAGCGACTATCTCTTTGAGTTGAGCAGCTTCCTTTTCCAAGTCGATATTGGCGAGCAATTCTTTGATTGCTTCCGCTCCCATACCTACTCTAAACGAGCCGAGATTATCCTTAAATCTTGCCTGTACGTCCGCAAGTTCTTTATCCTCGATTACCTCTTTGTAGTTGAGGTCAGTGTTACCTGGGTCGAGAACTATATATTTATTGAAATAAAGTACCAAATCCACGTCTTTCGGAGAAAGGTCGAGCACTACGCTAATTCTAGACGGAACGCCCTTGTAGTACCAAATATGGGATACGGGAGCAGCGAGCTCGATATGTCCCATTCTCTCTCTTCTAACTTTTGCTTTCGTAACTTCTACGCCGCACTTGTCGCAAATAACGCCTTTATATCTAATACGTTTATACTTACCGCAATGGCACTCCCAATCCTTGGTAGGTCCGAAAATCTTCTCGCAAAACAAACCGTCTTTCTCGGGTTTTTGAGTCCTGTAGTTGATAGTTTCGGGCTTCAAAACTTCGCCGTGCGACCAAGATCTGATCTTTTCAGGAGAGGCAACGCCTATTCTTATTGAATCAAAATTATTTACTTCCGACATACCGCACCTCCTTAATTTTCGTCGTCTTCGAACATATTGTCGAAGATACTTTCGTCGTCTTTGTCGTCTACGTCATCCGCAAAAGGATTGGTATCGCCAAAGCTGAATATGTCATCGTCACTGCCGAGATCGAATATGTCGACTTCTTTATCGGGAGTCGTTTCTTTCTCTTCGTAATATTCCATATCGTCGTCTACCATTTCTCTCAAGCCGATTTCTTCCTTGTTCTCGTTGAGGACGTTGACGTCAAGACCGAGAGCTTGGAACTCTTTAATCAATACCTTGAAAGATTCAGGCGTACCGGGTTCGGTAATAGGCGCGCCCTTTACGATAGATTCGTAGGTCTTTACTCTTCCGACCACGTCGTCCGACTTGACCGTGAGTATTTCTTGCAATATATTCGCAGCGCCGTAAGCTTCGAGCGCCCAAACTTCCATTTCGCCGAATCTTTGTCCGCCGAACTGTGCTTTACCGCCGAGAGGCTGTTGAGTGACTAAGCTGTACGGGCCGGTAGATCTAGCGTGGATTTTCTCGTCAACCAAGTGACAAAGTTTGAGCATATACATATAGCCGACGGTGACGGGGTTTTCGAACTTCTCGCCCGTTCTTCCGTCGTAGAGCTCAATCTTACCGTTTTCGGGCAAGCCGTTTTCTTTGAGCAACTGCTTGATGTCAGCTTCCGTAGCTCCGTCGAATACGGGAGTGGAAATATTCCAACCGCAAGCCTTAGCAACCAAGCCCAAGTGAACTTCGAGCACCTGACCGATATTCATACGCGAAGGCACGCCCAACGGGTTGAGCACGATTTGAAGCGGAGTACCGTCAGGCATAAACGGCATATCTTCACGCGGAAGAACTCTCGATACAACGCCCTTGTTACCGTGACGACCCGACATCTTATCGCCGACGCCTATCTTACGCTTTTGAGCAATGTAAACTCTAACCAACTTGCTTACGCCGGGCGACAGCTCTTTGCTGTTTTCCTTTGTGAATACCTTTACGTCTACTACGATACCCGACTGACCGTGAGGCAATCTCAAAGACGTATCTCTTACTTCTCTCGACTTCTCGCCGAAGATAGCTCTTAGCAATCTCTCTTCGGGGGTGAGTTCGGTTTCGCCCTTAGGCGTAACTCTACCTACGAGAATATCTCCGCTGTGAACTTCCGCGCCTGGGATAATAATACCGTCCTCGTCAAGATACTTGAGCGCGTCGTCGCCGAGGTTTGGAATATCTCTCGTGATTTGTTCTTCGCCAAGCTTGGTATCCCTGCTCTCGATTTCGTATTCTTCAATATGGATAGACGTGAATACGTCGTCTTTAACCAAATCTTCGTTGATAAGTATAGCGTCCTCATAGTTGTAACCTTCCCAAGACATATAGCCTATGAGGATGTTTCTACCCAAGGAAAGCTCTCCGTTGTAAGTCGACGGACCGTCGGCGAGTACCATACCTTTCAATACCCTGTCGCCTTTCTTTACGATAGGCTTTTGAATGATACAAGTACCTGCGTTGGACCTTTCGAATTTTTGCAACGTATAAGTATCCAAACTCGTATCGTCGCATCTTACGGTGATTTCGCTAGATGACAAATTCTCTACGTAACCGTCGTTGCGGGCGATTACCATAACGCCCGAGTCGTAAGCTATCTTGTGCTCGATACCCGTACCGATAAGCGGAGCTTCGGGTCTTAGGAGCGGAACTGCCTGACGTTGCATGTTTGAGCCCATCAGCGCGCGGGCGGTATCGTCGTTCTCGAGGAACGGGATAAGAGCCGCGGCAACCGAAACGAGCTGCTTAGGCGATACGTCCATATAGTCGACTTTGTTTGCGTCGAACTCGCGAATATCATCTCTATAGCGGCAGGTTACGCGCGCAGTTGCAAACGAACCGTCTTCGTTGAGTTGGGCGTTTGCTTGAGCTACGATATACTTATCCTCTTCGTCGGCTTGCAAGTAAACTACTTCGTCGGTAACGATACCCTTTTCCTTATCAACCTTGCGATAAGGAGCTTCGATAAATCCGTACTCGTTTACTTTTGCGTAAGTAGCCAAAGAGGATATAAGACCGATGTTTTGACCTTCAGGCGTTTCGATAGGACACATACGACCGTAGTGAGTATGGTGTATGTCGCGCACTTCGAAAGAAGCCCTTTCTCTATTTAGACCGCCCGGTCCCAAAGCCGAAAGTTTACGCTTGTGAGTAAGCTCGGCAATCGGGTTGTGATGGTCCATAAACTGCGATAGCTGCGAGGAGCAGAAGAACTCCTTAATTACCGCGGTAACAGGCTTGATGTTGATAAAGGTTTGAGCCTTAAACTCGCCCTCGTCTTGTGTGACAAGCATCTTCTCCTTGATGCCCCTGTCCAATCTCGTAAGACCGATTCTAAATTGGTTTTGCAACAACTCGCCGACCGAACGGATTCTTCTATTTGCCAAGTGGTCGATATTGTCCTTCTCGCCGAAACCTGCGGACAAGCCGAGATTGTAGTTTACCGAAGCGAAAATATCGTCGTTGGTAACGCACTTGATTACGAGTTTATCCCTATTCTCGGGAAGAGCGATAGCTTTCTTAAGTTCTTGCATATCGGGATATTCTTCCATCAGCTTTTTAAGCGACGGATAGTAAACTTTCTCCAAAATACCCAAATCCTTAGGATCGCAGTCGACAAAAGCTCCCAAATCTACGGTGTGGTTGCCCATAAGTTTGAACTCGCCGCCGTCCTTCTTTGCAAGATAAACTACGTTGATACCCGCGTTTTGAATAGCGGTAGCAGTTTGTATATCCACAACTTCGCCTGCGGAAGCCATAACTTCGCCCGTTTCTTCGTTGACTACGTCTCTAGCGAGCGTTTGACCTTCGATTCTAGTAGCAAGACAAAGCTTCTTATTGACCTTGTACCTGCCCACTCTCATCATATTGTATTTTCTATCGTCGTAGAAAGTCGATTCGATAAGCTGAGCGATACCCTCTTGCGAAGGGATTTCACCCGGACGCAATCTCTTATACAACTCTATTCTCGCGTCCTCGGTGCTCTTCGTACCGTCCTTAGCGACGGTATTTAAGAGTATTTCTTCTTTTCCGAATACTTCAAAGATTTCCTCATCACTACTCAAGCCGAGCGAACGCAACAAAACGGTTGCGGCAACTTTGCGGTTGCGGTCTACGTTTACCCACAAAATACCGTTGGCGTCCTGCTTAAATTCAAGCCAAGCTCCCCTGTTCGGCATAATCGTGGTTTCGTATCTTTCGACACCCGACTTGTCCACCGTGCTAACGCTGTAAACTCCGGGCGACCTTACCAACTGGCTGACGATAACTCTTTCGGCGCCGTTGATAATGAAAGAACCGTTGTCGGTGATAATAGGCATATCGCCCATAAACACTTCTTCTTCGGTAATTTCACCCGTGGTCTTGCGTACGAGCCTAACCTTTACGCGGAGCGCTCTTGCGTAGGTCGTATCACGGTCTTTACATTCCTTGATCGAATACTTGACTTCGTCGTCAAGTCTAAAACCGAGGTAATGCAATTCAAATCTTCCGCCTCTATCGCAAACCGGCGAGAAGTCGTCCAAAACTTCCTGTATTCCGGTAGTGATAAATTGCTTGTAAGATTCTTTTTGTAGTTCGATCAAATACGGAATTTCCAACGGCTCGTGAATTTTGGAGAAACACTCGCGTTCCGTGTTGCCGTATTTGACTGTATGAGTTCTTTGAGGCATATCTTACCCTCCTTAAAAAATTTCATAGAAAGATGCAACGCTATTTTCCCTATTAACGACGTTATTGCCGTCAAAACGGGCTAATCAGGCATTTTACATAATCATACAATTGTAGATTATAACAAAACGCGCAATCGTTGTCAACGAAAAATTTATAAAATTTTATAAAATTTAATATTTATAATAAGAATATTACGCACGCCGTTTTTAATTTTCAAACGTTCGTCTTTGCCACCTTTTCCAAAGCCGCTTGCAAATTTCCGTAGCGGTTATATCGATTTTGTAAAACTTTTTATAACATATATGGAACTTTTTATAATATATCAGCAATTTTTGTTTTTTTACAATCTTTTATAAAGCGGAAAATATGCGATATTAATATTGTAATAAATATAAATATTTGATATAATATTTAATATATAAATATATACGTTATATATATTATAATAAGGAGAGCGAATATGAGATTAGATAAATTTCTCAAGGTATCGAGGATAATAAAGCGCCGAACGGTCGCCAACGAGGCGTGCGACAGCGGTAGAGTTCAAATAAACGGGAGGGCGGCAAAGGCTGGAACGCAAGTGAAAGTCGGCGACGAGGTCACGCTTTTTTTTGGCGACAAGCAGTTCTCTTTCAAAATCTTGCAAGTGATAGAAAACGCCAAAAAAACGGAATGCGGCGATATGTACGAGGTCATAACCGATGAAATTTGACGTAATACTCGCTTGCGGCGGTAGCGGCAGCAGGTGCAATCTCGGCTACAACAAACTTGCCCTCGATATAGGCGGAATAACCGTACTGGAAAAAACGCTCTCTATCTTTATCCACCCCGATATATCTAAAATAATAATCTCCTACAACGAAAAAGACTACGATTGGATAAAGTCGCTAGATTTGCCCGAAAACGCGATATTATGCGCAGGCGGAGCTACTCGCGCGCAATCGGTCGCCAACGCTCTTGAATTAGCCAAAGACAGCGACTTCGTAATTATTCACGACGGCGCAAGACCATTCTTGCCGAGAAAAAGTTTGCTAGAGGGAATGAGCGACGCGATAAAGTACGGCTCTAGCGTACTTTACGTCCCAAGTACGGACTCGCTGCGAATAGTCGACGGCGAGACTTCAAAACCTATCGATAGAGCTTTAGTCGTGAGAATACAAACTCCCCAAATCTTTAAAACGCAAGAAATCAAAAAAGCCTACGACTTAGCGGGCAAAAACTCAGCGTTTACCGACGACGCTTCGCTTTACGAGGAATATATCAGAAAGAGCGCGCATCTTACTTTGGGCGACGATAGAAACGTAAAGATAACCACCGAGCAAGACTGCGACAACGCTATCGGCGGCGACGCGCATATCGGCAACGGCTGGGATACGCACAGGCTTGACTTCGGCAGGGATTTGATACTCGGCGGAATAAAAATCCCGCACGACAAAGGACTCGTCGCTCACAGCGACGGCGACGTACTTATTCACGCGATAATGGACGCGTTGCTATCGTCAATGCACGAGCGGGATATAGGCGTACTCTTCCCCGACACCGACGACAAGTATAAAGATATCAGCAGCGTAAAGCTCCTTGAAGAAGTGTTAAAGCTTGTAAAAGCAAAAGGACTTGCGGTAAAATCTATCAGCGCGGTCATTATGGCGCAAAAGCCCAAACTGTCCCAGTATATACCCTCAATCCAACAAAACCTAGCCGATATAATCGGCATTGACGAAAACCGAGTAAGTTTGAGCGCGACTACAACTGAAAGACTCGGTATGGTCGGTCGAGAAGAAGGAATAAGCGTAAGCAGCGTAGCGGTGTTAAATAAAAGATTGCAAACAGTCTAAACTTGTGATAGAATATAATTATGGATAAAAAGAAAAAAGACGTACTTTTATATCAATGGCTGTTCATTACGCCGTTCAGCATACTCGCCGCGATAGGCGTTTTGATCGTGGCAATAATGGCTTTGCTGATTTTCGTGACGGCGGCTAAATACGCGGTAGCGAGCTTTATGCTGGAGAGCGCGCAAATATTCCCCGCTTTGGTATTGACGATAATCTCTCTCGGAGTAGTCGCCGCGCTCGTCTTTTCGGAAATAATTCTCATTAAAAAATACGTCAAAAGTATTCGCGAATTTCTCAAGGAAAAAAATAATTAACTAAATATTTACGCTAGAAAGTGCAATAATACTGCTACAACCAACGCGAATACGAACAGTCCTCCGACTATCGCTAGATTTTGTTTGAAGTTTTTGTTGGCTTTAAACAAAAACGCTATGCCCAGTCCTGCGTTGACGATAAGCCCGCCTATGCACGAGCCAAACGAAATCGTGTCGGCAAGATACAGCTCGGTTATAATTACGCTTGAAGCGCAGTTGGGTATAAGCCCCACCAAAGTTACGAGTATAGGCTGCAATACTCCGCTCTTAGACATAAAGTCGGCAATTCTATCCTCGCCTACGTAATACACTAAAATTCCCATTACTATATTGATAATAAGAATATAAGCCAAAATCTTAAGCGTATGCAATAGCGGATGAACTAGATACCTCTTTACCTTACTTTCCTTACTATCGTCTATATGGTGACCGCAACATCCTTTGTGTATATCGACCGCTTCGCTCTCTTGCTCTTCGTCGCGGCTATGTTCGCGGTCGTGAATTTCGCTTTCGCCGCGGTCGTGATTATGCTCGTGCTCGTGACCGTGGTCGTGACTGTGTTTGTATTCGTGGTCGCCCGTATTTACGTAAACGTCCGTCACAAGCGTTGCGGCTTGTTCTTTGCTATCGCTAGGCTCGTCCGCATTTTCACGTTCGGCTATTTTTTGGCTATGAGCTTTTTCATTCTCGCGCTCGCCATTGCTTTCTATTGCCTTTTGCTTTTTCTTAGCCGTCGCAACGATAATCAAATCAATAGCGTAGCCTGCAATGAGCGCAAGGACGAACTTCGTAGCAATAAGCAATATGAGTTTGAGCCATACGCCGTCTTGATTGATAGACGATAAAAGGATGGGCAGCGCTTCATCCGAAGTCGCGATAAAGACAGCAAGCAGCGCGCCGAGCGTAATTTGACGTTTGGAATATAGATCGGAAGCAAGCACGGAAAAACCGCATTGCGGAACGATACCGAACCCCGCGCCTACGGCAACAGCGTATTTAGATTTAAGTTTGGCGCGCATTTTAACGGCTATCTTTTGCTCGACAAGCTCTATCAATATATAGAATATCAATAACAGCCACGAGAGTTTAAGCGTATCCAAAAATGCGTCAAGTAACACGTCCCACATAGTAACCATTATAAAGCAAATTGAAAATAAATCAAACTAAATTGACTTAAAAAACTCAAAACGTTGTGTATACTCTTACAAAATTTTTTAGCGTAACCGTCAATTTATTTAAATATAAAAATCAAAAAATACGTATCGTCGGAGAAATAACTCCTACCGCCCGCAAACGTCAAACGAGCGTTGGGCTGTCTTTTTTGATATATAGTAAGAGCGGCATTGTAAAGTTTGTTCGTTAAATTATCCTCAGGCTTGAGTTCCGCCGACAGTCTTTCCACAAGAGCGTTGTCGAGTATGATTTCAAAAGACGAGCCGCTGATTTCAGTCAAATTGTAATTGAGCACGACGTATTCGAAAATATAGCTCAACTCTTCTTCACTTTCAATATATAAGTCTACGTCGACGTTGTAACGTCCAACCTGCAAGTCGCGGCGAGAATAGTAAGATTTCAAGTCAAACTGCGTTTGCGCCTCAAACTGAGTATAATTTTGCTTATCAAACTCCTCCCTGCCCGCGTCGGTAAACAAGAGAAATTCATAAGAAATATATTCGTCCGCCCCGCCGCTTGATTTCGCGTTGCCCCAAGTAGCGTCGGACACGAACCACTCGCCGAAAAGTTGCACCTTATTCCAAGCGTGCCCCACGCCGTTGATAAGCGATTCTCCGGTAACTCTAACGCAGTCGATACGTTCGATTGCGCACATTACGCAAAAAGCCTTTGAAAAGCCGTCGCAAACCGCTACGCCTTTCAATACTCCCTCGAGATAGAACGCGTCGTAGAGATAGCTCTCGGCGTTGCTGATTTCCATATCGATGACGACGTAATCGTACTGCACGTTCAAAATCAGCCACTCGTATATCGCTCTCACTTTTTCCAAGTCTGACATACCGTCGTCGCAAATATTACGCATAATTTCTCTGAAAGCGGCGTAAATACTTTCGGCTTTCGAGCCTGCCGTCGGCAACGGTCTATATCCGCGCGATAACACGTAAAAGAGCTGATTGGACGTAGTGACCTCGCAAGTCTTTTCTACGAAGTCTATCGGAAACTTGTCGTAAGTGTTTCCTCTTCCCGAAGATTGCAGCGCAAAGATATTGCCCAACTGAGGTAACAAGTCCTCTTCTCCCGTAGCCGATATTGAAGCTTCGCGCTCGGTAATATCTCTTGCCAACGCGATTTTTAAACGTTGACCGTCTATAATATAGCTTAACGAAGACATTATAGGATACGAGCAATCGACTTTCACCGCCCGATCAAGTTGACTTGAGAAATCGCTCGTATCGTAATTCAAATACACCCAATCTAGAGCTTGTACGTTGCCAGTTACGTTTTTAAAGCAAACGTAATCTATATAATCGACAAAATCTTGATAACTATTTAAAGTTACGTTTGAAGCCGAGAACCTGTCGATTTTATCCAAAAAGCCTACTGGTACGACGTCCTCCCAACGCGCGTATACGGTGATATCGTCGTCAGGCATTTCGCGGAACACGTACTTAACGTAGTAATTCGCATCGGCGTACCACACAAGTTTTTTATCCATACCGTCTATTTCCGCAAACTGCTCGGCCGGAGTAGCCAAAGGAGTTTCGGGCAACAACAAATCGTAAGGAATATGCGTAGCGCCGTCAGGCACGTCGTAGATTATCTCCCTGTAAGTATAGTCTACGAACTTAGCGTAAAGCGTGAGGTCTTGATAGTATCCCTCAACGGTTTCTATTCTATTATTAAAATCCTCGTCGGTGAACCAACCGCCAAAGCGTTTGCCCGAAAGCGTTGGGTCGCTCAATTCAAAGACGTCCTCCGCGGAATAGCTAGCTTTGTTGTCCTCGGAGTTCTTGCCGCCGTCAAGCACGTATTTGATACTGTAGACGTTCAATTCAAAATTCGCGACGAACTCGGCGGTATCGGGAAGATTATCGGTATCGGCAAAATCTACCGTTTGAGAATTGTAGCTCCAACGCGTAAAGGTATATCCCGATTTGCTGACTATTGGAACTTTCAAGTCGTCTTTGGAAAAAACTTTTTGGCTCAGCTCGCCATCCACCTCGTCCGCTCCGTTTGCGTCAAACGAATAAATATAGCCTATATCGAAAGTCGCTACGACTTCGCCGTAATAATTATCTTTGCCCGTTGCGGTAATTGTAGCCGTACCGGGTTCTTTATTATTCGAAAACGTAAGCGTATAATACGCTGAGGGAACAAGTTCTCCCCTATGCATAAGCGTTACTTCAGGAGTGATTTCTTGGGAAGTATATTGAAAAAACGTTTCGTCCAAAATCAATTCGCTATTGAATGCCAAGTTGATTTTCGTGGCGAAAATATCAAGACAGCCGCTGAGCGCGCACGCCGTCAATACTATAGCGACCAATATAAAAATCGTTAGAAGTCTTTTCTTGGCTTTCACGGTTTCTCCTCGTCAGTCGGCAGGTACGCAACTATCCTATATATAGGCGCGTCCATTTGCGCGAACTTTAATTCGTACTCAGTCATTATATTATTTTCGCAATTAGAACGTAACAAGTCCAGCTTCACGTCTTTTAGAATATACCCGCAACTCGAGTATTGAACGAGCGAGAACTCAAAGAGAAACGGACTGTCCGTCTTTTGACAAATCTCTCCTCCGCCGATAAGCAATCTCTTGTAGATATTTAAAAACTTAGCGTGAGTAAGCCTTTGCTTTTCGTAACCTTTTTGAGGAAGGGGCGTGGAGAAATTTAGATATATCTTGGATATTGATTTTTCGGGAACGTAGCTTTCCAAACATTCCGCCCTCAAAATCATAAATCTAACGTTTTTTAAATTTTCTTTCTTGGCTTTTTCGCAAGCCTCGACTATTACGTTGGAGAGCATTTCTATCGCCAAATAATTTACGTTTGGGTTACGCTTGGCGAGCGTAACGATAAACGCGCCTTTGCCGCAACCTATCTCCAATTCCACGGGATTAGAGTTGCCGAATACCTTGCAAAAGTCTACGTAATCCTTTTGCTCGATAGAAGTACGCATATTCTTATCCAACACAGTGCGCTCTATGATATAGTCGCTCACCGCCGCCAAACGCTCGTCTAGATTGCGTTTTCTCCTCATTCGCATAGTAAAAAGTTCTCCGTCCTTTACGTTTATTATATCGTAAAATCTTGATTTTGTCTATGCTTTTGAACAATTTGACCGCCTACAGCTTCTTTACAATATCTTCCAACCAATCGCCGTCAAAGTATTCTATCGCGCCACTATCGCAAGCCGCGCACAATGCGGGACTTATAGGCAACCTCGCTACGCTGTCTATGCCAAACTGCTCGGCTACTTTTTCGGCTTTGCTTTCGCCGAATATATTGAGTATCTCTCCGCAGCCGTCGCATTTATAGTACGACATATTTTCAACAAGCGCGATTACCGGAATATTCATCATCTTAGCCATTTTTACGCCTTTGGAAGCAATCATTCCAACAAGTTCCTGCGGAGTGGTCACGATAATAATTCCGTCTACGGGAAGATTTTGAAATACGGTCAACGGTATATCGCCCGTCCCCGGCGGCATATCTATAAACATCGCGTCTATATCTCCCCAACATACGTCCGTCCAAAATTGCAATAGCGCGCCCGTTGCAAGACTGGATCTCCACACCACTGGAGAATCCTCCTCTTGTAAAAACATATTCATTGACACGATTTTTATTCCGCTCACGCTCTCGGCGGGCAGTATTCCTCTTTCCGAGCCTAAGGCTTTTTCCTTGATACCGAAATACTTAGTCATAGAAGCGCCCGTCACGTCGCCGTCAAGCACGGCAACCGACTTGCCGTATCTTCGGCTCAATACCGCAAGCTGCGCCGTAACCATAGACTTGCCTACGCCGCCTTTCGCGCTTGTAACCGCGTATACTTTTTTAACTTTGGAATGTTCGTTGAGCTTGGACTTTTGGCTTGCTTTTCTTTCCTTGCAATCTTTGCCGCAGCTTGAACAATCGCTTGTGCAGTCGCTCATATATTACCTACCTAAAATAAGGCGGAGTTTACCTCTCGCTTACGCCGCCTTATAGATTTTAATTAAAGAGTTTTTATTATTTGTTTGCAAACCTTTCTTCCTTCTAAAGAAAGTTCCTGGAAAGGTTTTCTACAGCCGTTCATTTCAATGCCCATTTCTTCGAGCAAAGCCTTTTCCATTGCGAATACGCCGTATTTTATCAAAAGAGCGATGATCCCGTTGGCTTCGTACTGAACTTTTTGCGCTTCTTTGATATTGCCTTCGTTGAAAAGATTGAATATCTTTACGTATTTTTCGGGCATAAAGTTGTAGGTCGACCCTATACCGCCGTCCGCGCCCATACTAAGACCTGCGACAAACATTTCGTCAAAACCGTTGTAGACGATAGGATTGCGCGCCATAGTCTTGAACTGCTGAAGAGCGTAAAGGTCGGAAGTAGTGTGCTTTATACCTATGAACTTCTTATTCTTGAACATATCCTCAGCGCGCTCCTTGTCAAACTTGAAGCCGTTTGCGTTGGGAAAATTGTACACTATCATAGGGATATTCACGCTGTTTGCGATATCGTCGTAGTAGCCTTTGATAGCCTCGTAGGAAAAACCGTAATAGAAAGGAGCTACCGCCGATATAGCGTCGTACCCGCAATCTTCGGCGTACTTAGCCATTTCGATAGCGTGATTGGTGTTGATCGTACCAACGTGAGCGATGAGCGTTCCTCTTTTGCCGTTTGCTTCGGCAGTATACTTGAAAAGTTGTTTTCTCTCTTCCACAGTCAATAGCATACCCTCGCCTGTCGAACCGCCTACGTAAAATCCGTTTATGCCCTTTTCGAGATTCATATCCACGATTTTTTTAACTGAACCGCCGTTGATTTTATCGTCCGCGGTATAAGGAGTAAGCAACGCCGAAAAAACGCCCTTAAATTTTGCCATATCCATTTGCTTTACCTCTCTTTGCAAAAATTTTATTTTTATTGATTTTCGAACTTGCCGTTCGCCATAGCGTATACGCACCCCAGCGACGCCGCCTTATTGCCCAAACTCGCGCATACTATCGGAGTAGTCGCGCAGCTCTTGTATTCCTTGAGAAAACTTTGCCACCAATACTCCGCCATTTCTATTACTCCGCCGCCCACGATTATCCGCTCGGGAGAATACTCTTCTATTGCCTTTAGACATACTCTTGTGAAGTCTTTATAGAAATTTTTCAATACGATTTTTTGCGAAACGTCCTTGGAATTGAAAAGCTGATAGAGATTTTCGTTGCCGTACTTTTTCAGCGCAGTCGCCGAAACGTATCTCTCCGCGCAGCCTCTGTCGCCGCAAGCGCACTCCCTTCCGCCCTCGTAGAGCTTGAAGTGTCCCAATTTCGTATCTACGACCGAAGTACTATCCAACGTTTTGTTTGTCAAAAACGATACTCCCAGTCCCGTGCCGAGAGTAAACATCATCGCGCTGTCCGCTTTCTTGCCCGCGCCCAAGAATCCCTCGCCTATCAGCGCGCCGACGGCGTCGTTGACGGCTATCACTCTTTTGCCAAACCGCTCGCTTAGTACTTTGGAAAGTTTCAGCCCCGTAAACCCGGGGAGAGAATTCGTTGCGAAAATTACGTCGCCGCTATTCCAATCAATAGTGCCCGCGCTAGCCACGGCTATCATATCGCAAGACTTCCAATCAAACGTTTGGATTGACCTTTCGATATTCTTAACGATCGTATCTCTACCCTCTTGAGCTTGCGTAGGCAAGGTGTTGAACTTGAGAATTTTATAACTCTCCGCAACGGTCTTATCGCCTATTTCGATAAGCGCGCTCTTTATGCTGGTTCCGCCTACGTCCACGCCTATCGCTAACATAATTTCATCGCTCCGACAAATCTTTGCGTAATATCTTTAGGTCTGGTGATACTGCTGCCTATTACTACTGCGTAAACGCCGCAAGCGCAAACCTTTTCGAGTTGAGCGCTCTCCCAAATACCTCCCTCGGCAATAATCTTCGTATCGGGGAAAGTCTTTACGAGCTTGGAAAGAAAATCTACGTCTGGAATTTCTATTCCTTTCGTATACGGCGTATATCCTCTCATAGTCGAACCTATATAGTCAAAACCCAGCTCGCGCGCCATAGTTGCATCCTCAAAATCGGAGCAATCAGCCATTATCTCTATCTTCGGGGCGTTCTTCCTGATATAAGCCACCAAGTCCTCCAACTTTTCGCCGTTGGGTCTTTGCCTTTTAGTACAGTCCAAAGCTATCACTTCGCAGCCTACCTCTATCAAGTCCTTTACCTCTTTGAGCGTAGGCGTGATATATACGTCGCTATCCTCGTAAGTCGCCTTGATTATTCCTATGATAGGTACGTCGACTTCTCTTTGAATATCTTTAATATCGCTTACGTAGTTGGCTCTAATGCCTACTGCGCCGCCCGCGACCGCAGCCCGCGCGAAATATCCCATTATGCCGAGTCCGTAGAGAGGTTCTCCCTTTACCGCCTGACAGGATACTATCAGTCCTCTTTTCAAGTTTGCCATTTTAATCTCCTAAAACGCCTAAGGCAATGATATTACTTTTCTTTAATAAAATCAAGCGAAACGACAGTGTAATTTATTTCTTCGTGCTTGGTGTCTTCTTCGTACAAAACTCCCACTTTGCCCCCGCCTAGCCAAACGATACTGCTATAGACAAATTCTCCCTCTTTTATCAGTTTGCAGTATGGGAAAGTTTCGCCGTAGTCGTAGGACAGTCTTATCACACCGTTCCGACGAGCTTTTTTGTCGGCGGCGTTGAGAAAGACCGTCACTTCTTTTCCGTCGTCCTCGCCCTTGGTCACGCTGCATTGACAAATACATTGCGGCAACTCTAGGTTGTGCTTATAAGAATGCCAAGTAGCTCCGCCGTCGTCGCTCAGCGCGGTGGCGACGAGTTTTTTACGCGAATGGTTGCGCATAAAAAGTTTCAACTGACCGTTTGGAAGTTCTATAAGCTGGCTTTCGGTAATGCAGTCCCAGTCGGCGACTATTCTATGTCCTATTTTGACGCCAAGACGCTTTCTCGTTTGATTGGGAGATTTACCTCTACGCCAAGTCTTGCCCTTGTCGTCGCTGTACATTACGCAAGCCGACAGCATCAAAATTCCCGTCGTGGGAATGGGCGAAGTATTGTAGTATATAGGAAAAATCAGCCTGCCCTTGTATTTGCCCTCTTTGACGCAAATACCTACGCCAGGTCCCGCGCCTATGAACGACATATACTTTTCCTTGACTTGATAGGTGATATTCCTCGGCTTAGACCAAGTCAAGCCGTCGTCCTCGCTTGTTAATATATAGACGTGAGAAGTGAGAAGTTCCTTGAGTTTGCCCGACTTGAGTTTGTAATTGCCGGCAGGCTCGCCTTTGAAAAACAAATCGCCGTTTTCGCGCGCTTGCCAATCGGGATTCTTTTCGCCGTTTTCAAAGTAAACGCTATCGCCCTTTAGAATATATCTCTTCTTCCCCTCGTATAAATAGAGATTGCCGTCTTTATCCTGACCTATACCGTTGCGACAGTTTAAAATACCCACGCCCGCGGGAGTATGACTGTAGAGCATAAATATCGTATCCGTATCTTCGTCGTACAAAAGCGCGGGGTCGATAGCCGCCGAAGCGTCGGTTTGCGATTCGCCAATTTCTTCGACCGCAACTATTTGCTCTTGCCAAGTAGCGCCGTCGTCAACGGACCTTCGTACTACTTTGTCTATCCTGTTGGGGTTGTCCCTTGCGGTAAAAAACCTCTCGTCAGCGCAAGCGACAAGCGTTCCTCTCTTAGTCTTTATTATTGACGGTATGCGGTAATGCTCCGCCCTGCCGCTCTCCTTTGAAAATACTTTCGTTACCGTAGGGATGTTCATAATTTTTCCTCTCTACCTCTTCTTTATTTGCATTGAAAAACTATATTCAAATTCTTCTTCGGCGGCAAGCTTATTGATAAGCTCTTTTTCGTTTATATTTCTTTTCGGGTTGACGAAATCGGGTATTCCCCACCACGGCTCGACGCAAATATATTCTCCATTTTGCGGGTGCGACCAAAACGCCAAAATCGGAGGCTTATTGAGCTCGAAAGCTATCTCAACTCCGTCGCCCCTAACCACGTCCAAGCTTTCAAACTCTTCGTCGGTCAGTATAAGCGTAGCGTACTTTTGCATCAGCTTTTTGTCGCAATATAATTTGTCAAAACCTTCAAACTCGCCTTTACGCGTAATAAAATGCCCTTCTTCGTTGAGGTAGTAATTTTTGGGGCGCATAGTCTTGGGAAAGCGTATATAATTTTCCGACGTGTCGCAATCGCCCTTTGAAGTAAGAGCAATCGCGGGATGAGCCCCGAGCGCAAAATACATATCGCAATCTCCCAAGTTTTTCACCTTCATGGTCTTGATATATCTATCGCCGACGACTTCGTGTATTATCCTCAAATCGAACTTATATGGATAGCTCTCCAAAGTATCCTCGCCGTAGACGAACTTATGCTCCACTTTGCTTTGACTTTGGCTTACGATTTGGAAGTCGCGCTCTACGCAAAGACCGTGCAACGGCATTTTATAGTCCTTTCCGTCCGCCGTATAATATCCGTCTTTGAGCCTTGCGACGAAAGGAAAAATCGTAACGTCCTTACCCGTCCAACTATCCTCGCTTCCTTGCCAAAGCAGTTCCTTATCTTTCAGCGTATCGTAAAAACTCTCTAGCGTACTTCCTTTTTCGTTTATCTCCACGCGCAGCGTGTTTGATTTTATAATACTCATTTTTCCCCCTAATATCGGCTTTGTGTTTATACTAAAACCTCTTGCGCAAGCTTCTTGAAAGCGGGCAGGCTTGCCTTGATCATATCGTAGCTCACACAGTAGGCAATTCTCACATATCCCTCGCAAGCGAAGCTCTTACCTCCTACTATAAGCAAGTTGTAAGACTTTGCCTTAGCGACAAATTCGCTCTCTTCAATAGGACTTTTGACAAACATATAAAACGCGCCCTCGGGTTTTACGCACTCAAAGCCATAGTCGCTTAACGCCGAGTATAGAAGTTCTCTATTGCGGTCATACGCCGAAACGTCAGTCTTTTCGTCAATACATTTTTCTATCACAAGCTGTTGCAATGACGGAGCGTTGACGAAGCCGAGTATTCTCGTTGATACGCCGCACGCAGCTGCCAACTCTTCGTAACCGTCCGCCTCGTTGGGTATCGCAAGATAACCTATGCGCTCGCCCGGCAGCGATAACGATTTGGAAAATGAATATGCGATAATAGTGTTGTCGTAGAAGTCGGGAACGAACGGAACTTGTACGCCGTCGTAGACGAGTTCCCTATACGGCTCGTCGGAAATCAAGTATATAACGCTTGAGAATTGTTCGCTCTTTTTCTTAAGAATTTGGCTCAACTTGCTAAGCGTTTGCGCCGAATACACTACGCCGCTGGGGTTGTTGGGAGTGTTGATAATAACCGCTCTTGTCTTGCAAGTTACCGCCTCTTCCAAAGCTTTCAAATTAGGCTGAAAGGTTGGAGGATTGGGCGGAACGACGACTGTCCTGCCGCCGACGTTTGAAATATAGTTGTTGTACTCTCCAAAGTACGGAGCGATAACTACGACTTCTTCTCCCTCGTTGACTATCGACTTGAGCGCCACGTTGATACCGCCCGCCGCGCCGACGGTCATAATTATATTGTTCTCGCTATAGCTGCAGCCAAATCTTTTGTTGAGATTGTCGGCGATAGCCTTTCGCGTACAAACGTAACCGCTGTTGCTCATATAACCGTGCAACGTCAACGGGTCTTCGCTCTTAGCGATTTGCTCTATCGCAAGATTTATCTTTTTAGGCGCGGGTACGCTCGGATTGCCGAGAGAGAAATCGTAGACGTTTTCCTTGCCGTAAATATCGGCAAGTCTTTTTCCCTCTTCAAACATCGCCCTAATCGCCGAACCCGATTCCATAATGCTTTTTATCTTTTTAGAAATCATATTTCACCTCGCTATATCCTCGCTTTTCGCGTAATTTTTTCTTTACTCATTTTTATTTATTGCTCTACCTATTATCTATTTATCGTCTACGCGCTTCTCCGCCTCTATACTTTTATCGCAAAGAATACGCGCGATGCGATTGTTAGTAAACGCAGTTTTTGACCTTGCCGCTCAAGTAGGCTTTTACGTTGTCGACGGCTATATCCATTAGCCTTGACCTCGCCTCTACCGAAGCCCAAGCTATATGCGGAGTAATATAACACCTAGGAGCTCCTATCAATACGATTTCTTTAGGCGGCTCGCAAGAGAGTACGTCGGCGCCGTAACCTCCTATCTTTCCGCTATCTAAACCCTGCCGTATAGCCGTTTCGTCCACCACTCCGCCGCGAGCGGTATTTATAATTAACACTCCATTTTTCATCTTCGCTATAGCCTCGCCGTCGATAAGCTTGTCGCTGTCGGCGTTCATAGGACAGTGCATACTTATCACGTCGCTTTGAGCATACAGCTCGTCCAAGCTTGCATAGCTTGCAACGCCGTCGCTTACAAACTGAGTACGTCTATTCGCCAATACGTTCATACCCAACGCTTTAGCTATTTTCGCTACTGCTTTGGCGATTGCGCCGTAACCTATAAGACCTATAGTCTTTCCGTCAAGCTCTATTATGTCCTGAACTCGATAGCAAAAATCTTTGCTCTTTGCCCACTCGCCGTTCGTCACCGAAGCGTTGTGATTCCCTACCGCCATAGTCAACTCTAACAACAACGCAAGAGTGAGCTGCGCGACCGATTTCGTGGAATAGTCGGGGATATTGCACACGGGGATATTCTTGCTCTTGGCGTACTCTATATCCACGGTATTAAACCCCGTCGAAAGCAAACCTATATACTTGAGTTTCGGCAACTTCGCCAAAAACTCCCTATCGAGGATAACCTTGTTGGCAATGAGTATCTCCGCGTCTTTCGCCCTTGCGTATCTTTCCTCGGGCAAAGTCCTCTCGTAATACTCAAATTCTCCAAGCTTAGCAAGTCCGTCCCAACTAAGACTGCCCTCGTCAGTCGTATATCCGTCAAGAATAACTATCTTCATTCTATCTCCTAAGTCCTTTCGGGTAATGATTTTTTGCATATATTCCGTCGAGCTTGCACCAACCTAACGTTATGCCGTCGTACGCGGCTAAACTCCATCCCTTTTCGCCCTCGCGCTCAAGCGTTTGACCGCCGATATACTTTACGGCTTCCTCTTGCGTGAGATTCAACGACCTCTTGGCTTGACTTGTATTGAGCGCCAAAGCAAGCGAATGCGACGGCTCAAATCTATTCTTTAATATCAAACCTAAGTGTAATCCCGCCCTCTCGACCTTAAGTCCGTTTAATTTAGGCGTACCCTCAGGCATCGCGTATAGATTATCCCCGAAAGATAGATTCGCAGCAAATTGTATATTCAGGTTTTGCCTTTGCCAATCGTCAAATATCTTGACCTGCGCGGGACTTATCTTTGGGGACTGTCGGGAATAACTTTTCTTTTCTAGACTTCCCTTACGCTGCAATACGGCAAAGTAATGTCCCTCGCCTACAAATTTATGCGGAAAAATTCTATTCGTCAACGCTAGCTCTTCGTTGCGGGTTCCGCCCTTAATCGGAAAGCCTTTGCAAAATTCAAAAACGGGCGGCGCAACCTCGAAATCTTCGTGTCTAGATAAGAATTCGTCGATTACTTCCTCATTCTCTTCCAATGAAAAAGTGCAAGTCGAATAGACCATTCTTCCGCCGCTTTTAAGCATAGTTGCGGCTTGCTCCAAAATATCCAACTGTCTTTGCTTGCAAGCTGCAACATTGTCTTCCGACCACTCGTCTATTGCCGACGGATTTTTTCTAAACATTCCCTCGCCCGAGCAGGGGGCGTCGACCAAAATCTTGTCGAATATACCGCAAAACCTATCGGCGAGCGATTTGGGGCTTTCGTTCAAGACGATGCAATTCTTCACTCCCATTCTCTCGATATTTTGCGAAAGTATTTTTGCTCTCGACGGTATTATCTCGTTGGCGATGAGAAGTCCCGTCGAATTAAGCTTGGCGGCGATTTGCGTACTTTTGCCCCCGGGAGCGGCGCATAGATCCAACACCATATCGCCCTCTTCAATCTTGAGATTTTCCACGACTGCCATCGCGCTCGGCTCTTGAATATAGTAAGCTCCGCCCTCGTGCAAAACGCTCTTCCCCGGTCTTTCTTCAGCTTCGTAGTAATATCCTTGATCGCACCAATCAACGTGTTTGAGCGAAAAAGCTTTCCTGACCTCTTCGCCGTCAGTCTTGAGAGTATTTATTCGCAGCGCGGAAATTTTGTCCTTTTCGTAACTTGCCAAAAAAGCGTCGAACTCGTCGCCCAACATACGCTTCATTCTAGCCAAAAATTCCTGCGGCAAATCTACCATAATTCCTCGTTTCTCTTACCTTACTTTCAATAAAAAATTATACCATATCTAAATGTTTATTGCAATAGTAATACTTACAAAAAACGGACGGCAAAAAAGCCGTCCGAAACGTCGTTGATTACGTATTGTTTTCTTCACTCTCTTTAGAGCAATTCTCTTTCGCTGCGTCTATGAATTTTCTCCTGATTTTGGGAATGCCGTACGACTTAATTCTACCCAAGCTCCAAGACTTTACTTGCTCGTAAATTTCAGGTTTGATATTAAGCAGTTGCAAAATTTTCTCTTCGTCCAGCACCTCTACAGTGGAATCTTCCAACGCTTTTACGTTTTGCGTGCGGGCGCATTCTTCGCCGTACGCCAAAAAATAGTGCATCTTACTAGAGCGTATCGAATAGTTGCCCGCCTGCCGTCTAATTGAATTGACCAAAAACAGCGCCTGCTTAAATTTCTCCTTTTCAAAATCGAGTGAAAATCCAAACGTCATATTCTTGACCAAGCTCTTTTTCAACGTCCTACGGTCGGGCTTTACGCGGCGCGCGTATTCGGTGAGTTTTTTGGAATAGGAAATCGTTACGTAATGATTTACGACTACGCCGTTGTCGACCGAGTAGTAACAATTAGGACACTCTTCAAGCAGTTGTTCCATAGAAACGCCGCGACTTTCGCAAAGCTTTTTCGCCACGCTCATAGTAAGGTAAGCGTCGTAATCGCTTCTATGTAAATTCTCTACGTCAATCTCAAAACTCGCGCAAATCTTGCCCAAGCCGTTCTCCTTGCTGTCAGGCATAAAATGCCTGTGCAGCACTTGCGTATCGTACGCCTTAAACGTGAAATAAGGTTTCCTATATCTCACGCACTCGGCGAGTAAAAAGTTGATGTCGTTGATGACGGAATGACCGAATATGATTACGTTTTCGTCCTCTAAAATAGCTTTTATTCTATCGTAGAAATAATCAAACTTAGGGCTTTTCAAAAACTCTTCTTTGGGATAGCCGAGCTCTATGCCTTCGCCGTCGGCGCGCCCTAGATGAAACTTGCTGTCGGGATTTATAAGAATATCTTTTTGTTCTACGATATTAAAATTCATATCGGCCAATACGTAGCCGAAACTGCAAATTTTTCCCTTGCCGCCAAAACAGTTGGCGCATTCTATATCAAAGAACAAGTAATTCATAAACTATCCTTATTTTATCGTATAGTGAATTAGAGGCGCGCGGTTTTTATAGCAATTCAATTCCCGCTTTGCGGCACTTTTCCAACTCGCTATCGCTCCAAATCGACGGCTGAACCTCGCCTATGTGACGCTTTTCAAGCATAAACATACAAAGCCTTGACTGACCTATGCCGCCGCCGACGGACAGCGGAAGTTCGTCGTTTACAAGCGCTTTGTGGAACGGGAACGCAAGTCTTTCCGTAACGTTCTCAGCTTGCAGCTGTCTAAGAAGCGACTCCTTATCAACTCTTATCGCCATAGACGAAAGCTCCAAGCCTCTTCCTATCACCGGATAATATACTAAGATATCTCCGTTGAGCGACCAATCGTCGTAGTCGGGAGCTCTTCCGTCGTGCTTCTTGCCGCTCTTGAGCAAGCCGCCTATTTGCATAATAAACACCGCGCCTTTTTCCTTGGCGATAGCGTTTTCTCGCTCTCCGCTAGTCAATTCGGGATATCTATCCTCAAGCTCTTGCGTAGTTACGAAATATATTTCATCGGGCAAGTTCGCCTTATCCAAGCCGTATTTGCTCCTGATATTATCGGTAGTATTTTTGATTACCTTGTAGATGCTTGAAACGATATTTTTGAGATAATCGAGATTGCGATCGGACTTTGATATTACCTTTTCCCAATCCCACTGATCAACGTAAAGCGAATGGATATTGTCGACGATTTCGTCGCGCCTGATAGCGTTCATATCCGCGTAAAGTCCAGTACCCATTTCAAATCCGTACTTTTTGAGCGCGAGTCTTTTCCATTTGGCAAGAGAATGTACGACTTCAGCGACTTTGCCGCTCTCTTTAATATCAAAAGACACGGGACGTTCGACGCCGTTGAGATTGTCGTTAAGACCGCTGTCGGCTGTGACGAAAAGCGGAGCGGAAACCCTGCTCAAAGACAGCTCGTCTGCCAAAGCTTCTATAAACGTATCTTTACATTCCTTGATAGCTTTTTGCGTTTGCAACAAAGTCATTTTTTTCATAAATACCACCTAAACTTATCTTTAAAATAATTATTCGAAATCTCTAAAAATTATGCCTTTTCAGTACTTCGGGTTTTCAATAAATTCTTCCATCAGCGATTTAAACTTTTTACCGTCGCTCGTCCGGATATACAAGTAATAATACGCTCCGTCGCGCCTAAACCATACGTTGTAATGCCATCTTGAAAATCTTCCCGAGCTGTGAGTATAATCTATCACTATATCCCCGACTTTCGCTTTAATAAGCGCGCCGTCGCCCTCTTTGGGTCGGATACTTTCAAAACTGTCTTTTTCGCAGTCGTCTACTACAACGTACTCTTCTATATCTTCGTTTCCCCACATACAGGCTAGTTTTTCGCGGATATAGACTATCTTGCCGTCGACTTGACCTTTAAAACACTCAAACGACGTGATATTCTTAGGGTCAAAGAGGATATAATTACTTCCGCAATCCGCGTTGTGCTTAGATATGGAAGTATACTTAATTTCGTCGACGGTTTTCGGCTTGGCAAAGAGTTTATATTTATTTGCCATAACTGTCCTTCAAACCCGTTATGAGATTAAACTCGTACTTGCCGTCCTTGCCATAGTCCTTAACCGCGCTGTAGTAACCCATACGCATAAACTGGAATCTATCGTACGCTTTCACGGCTTTGAGATAGCTTTCGCCCTTAGCGTTGGGATAGATGTTATGGCTATTTGGCGTAAGCCTGTCGTTGAAATCGCCCTCTCCGTCGAGAAGCAAATAGTCGAATTCGTGCAAAGTCAAATCCACGCAATCTTTAGCGTTTACCCACTGTATTACGCCCTTTACTTTGATGCCCGCGTTTACTCCGCCGCTTATCGAATCGGGGATATAGTTGCAGGTCACGCTTACGACGTTGCCGTCCTTATCGCACTCGTGCGAAACGTATTCGAGTATATAACTGCCCTTAAGCCTTACCTTGCCGCCCGGAACCAGCCTTTTGTACTTAGGCGGCGGAATTACGGCAAAGTCCTCTCTATCGATATAAAGTTCCCTGCTGAAAGTGACTTTATGATAGGACTTTTCCTCGCTGTTTGGGTTGTTCTCGATATCATAAACTTCATCTTCGGTTGCGTTGGCTACGATAAGTTTGATCGGGTCTTTTACAACCATCATTCTATCGGCACCCATATTTAGATAATCTCTTACGAAATGCTCGAGCATACATACGTCTACTTCGCTTTGGCTCTTGGACACGCCGATCTCCTGACAAAATCTTCTAATCGCCTCGGGCGGATAACCTCTTTCGCGCATACCCGAAAGCGTAGGCATTCTCGGGTCCGACCAACCGCTGACCTTACCCTCGTCAACTAACTTCTTGAGGTATCTTTTGGACATAATAGTCCTAGTCATTCCCAGTCTTGCAAACTCGATTTGTCTTGGGAAATCGCCGAAACCGCAGTTGAGTTTCACCCAATCGTATAGCGGTCTATGATCTTCAAACTCAAGCGTACATATACTGTGCGTTATTCCCTCGAAAGCGTCCTCTAGTGGGTGAGCAAAGTCGTACATAGGATATATGCACCACTTATCTTTCGTGCGGTGGTGCGTAGCGCGTAAAACCCTGTAGATAACCGGATCGCGCATATTGATATTTGGACTTGCCATATCTATTTTTGCCCTAAGCACCTTAGAGCCGTCGGCGAATTTGCCGTTTTTCATATCCTCAAAAAGAGCGAGATTTTCCTCTACGCTCCTGCCTCTCCAAGGACTTTCCTCGCCGGGTTGAGTGAGCGTGCCGCGCGTAGCCTTGATTTGCTCAGCCGTATAGTCGCACACGTAAGCCAACCCCTTTTTGATAAGCGAAACTGCGCACTCGTACATTTTGTCAAAGTAGTCGGAAGCGTAAAGTTCGTTATCCCACTCAAACCCCAACCACTTGATGTCTTCCTTGATAGAATTTACGTATTCGATGTCTTCTTTGCTCGGATTGGTATCGTCGTAACGCAAGTTGCATTTGCCGTCGTATTTTTCCTTCATACCGAAGTTGATGCATAAAGATTTAGCGTGACCGATATGCAAATATCCGTTCGGCTCGGGCGGAAAGCGAGTAACGATTTCCTTGACCTTTCCCTGAGCAAGGTCTTCGTTGATAAACTCTTCTATAAAATTCGTAGACTTGATTTCTTCCATAAAAATTCCTTTGACTTTTTTTGCTTTATACGATTAGAACAATCCTCTTATTTCTTGAGTATCGTCGTCGATAGTCATACCCAGCGCGCTCGGGCGTTTGCTAAGACCCGGCATAAGCATAATATTGCCGCACACTACGACCAAAAAACCCGCTCCGCCTCTAATTTCTATATCCCTTACCGTCAACGTAAATCCGGTAGGTCTACCGAGTTTTTGCGCGTCGTCCGAAAAAGAGTACTGCGTTTTTGCGATACATATCGGCAGTTTGTCTTTGCCCGCTTTGACGATAGCCGCCAAACTTTGCTTTGCCTGCTCGCTATACTCGACTTTCGCCGCGCCGTAAACCTTATTCGCAACCGCAAAAATCTTCTCTTCTACGCTCATATTAAGGTCGTAAGTATATTCAAGCGTCGACGGTTTGTCAAGTTCGGCAAGTACCGTCTTTGCAAGATCGATAGAGCCGTCGCCGCCTTTTGACCAACATTCGCACAGCGCGCAAGCCGCTCCCTCGTTTTCGCAAGCCTTTTTAAGCATATCTATTTCTTTATCGGTATCGGTGACGAACTTATTGATAGCCACCGCTACGTTTACTTTGAACACGTCTTTGAGATTGCGAATATGTCCTACAAGATTGGGCAAGCCTTTCTCCAACGCCTCAAGGTTTTCCTTTGCCCCGTCCTCTTTGGAAATACCGCCGTTGTACTTAAGCGCTCTAACCGTAGCGACCAGTACGACAGCCTTAGGCTTAATGCCCGCCAAACGGCATTTAATGTCCAAAAACTTTTCCGCGCCGAGATCGGCTCCAAACCCCGCCTCCGTGACGACGTAGTCCGCCACGCTCATCGCAAGCCTCGTTGCAATAACCGAATTACAGCCGTGCGCTATATTTGCAAACGGACCGCCGTGGACGATAGCAGGAGTACCTTCGAGCGTTTGAACCAAGTTGGGTTTGAGCGCGTCTTTTAACGTAATAGCAACCGCGTCCACTCCTCCGAGCTGACGGCAAGTGACGGCGCTGCCGTTTTTATCGTAAGCGATAATTATATCGCCGATTCTCTTCTTGAGGTCTTTTAGATCGGCGGCTAAACATAGTATCGCCATAATTTCCGACGCGGCGGTTATATTAAATCCGTCGTTTCTAGGAACTCCGTTTTTCTCGCCGCCGAGAGCAACTTGAACGTATCTCAACGCCCTGTCGTTCATATCCATACAACGTTTCCAAACGACTTTATCAGGGTCGATATTAAGTTCGTTGCCCTGCATAATATGATTGTCTATAAGAGCGGAAATGAGGTTGTTTGCGGTAGTAATTGCGTGCATATCGCCCGTAAAGTGAAGATTTATGTCTTCCATAGGCGCGATTTGAGCCATTCCGCCGCCTGTTGCGCCGCCTTTGATACCAAACACAGGACCGAGCGAGGGTTCTCTTAGAGCAAGACAAACTTTCTTACCGAGTTTGCTCAAGCCGTCAGCCAAGCCGATTGAAGTCGTAGTCTTGCCCTCTCCGAAAGCTGTAGGATTTATAGCGGTAACGAGAACCAACTTATCCGTCAACACGGACGGCGACTTGGTAATCTTGGCTTTGTAGTTGCCGTATAATTCCAATTCACCTTCTTTAAGACATAACTTTTCACCGATTTTGCGTATATGCAACAACTTAGCCTCTCTAGCTATCTCTATATCACTTTTCATACACCCTCACGAAAAATTGAATATATATTTTATTTTATAATTATTATCTAATAAAGTCAAGTAAGCTAGTCAAATATTTCACTATAAGTGACTGCCCCCGCAAAAGCGCGTTAAACCCAATCGCCCTATAAGCAAAGCGTAGCTAAGTCGAACTGTTTCGTCAGCATAAAAACAAAAGGAACGCCATTGCGTTCCTTTCGTAATTCTTGCGATATTGAGAATCTCTTCACCGACTATTTCTTATACTGTCTTTGTTCCTTGAGATACTCGTTGTATCTATCGATTTGATCTTCGCGAAGGTCTATCATTTGCTTTGCCATATTGTAAGCGTCTTGGTCGGCTACTATTACTTCCGTTTCTTTGACCTTTACTTTCGTTCCGTCCGAGTTCTTCCTCAAATCCTTAAAGTACTCGTCTTCCATCTTGAATAATGCTACCGTAGTGTCTTTCTTGACGGTAAGCTTTATAAGCGGATTGACCGATGACTGTCCGAGTAAGATATAGTACGTAGATTTCTTCTCCTTGCACTTCTCTTTGGAGAGAGCGTAATCGTGAAGTTTGTCGAAAAACTTCTTTTGCTCCTTGCTCAATTTAGCGTAAGCTTCGTCGATAGTGAGGCGAGGAGTTTTTTCGGAAGTAGTAGATATACTCTTTTTCTCCGCGGGAACTTTAACGATTTTCTCCACAGGCTTTTCTACTATCCTCTCGACGGGTACTTCTACCCTTACTTCTTTCTCTACAATCTTTTCCACGGGCTTTTCAACAATCTTCTCGACTATCTTTTCGACCGGTACTTCAACTTTCTTTTCAACGATTTTCTCGACGGGAACCTCTACTATCTTCTCGACAGGTTTCTCGACGATTTTTTCGACTATCTTTTCCACAGGTTTTTCAACCACTTTTTCCACGACTTTCTCAACGGGAACTTCTACTACTTGCTTTTCCACTTTAGTCGCGCCCGCGGCTGACAATTCCATAATCTTATTGATAAGATTTTCTTGATTGCGAATCATTTGCTTAAGCGTTTCTTCGCTTTGTTGCGATTTCTCTATCAACTTATGAACTGTTTCGTCGTTTTTGCGGCTTTCTTCCTTGCTCTCTTTAATCTCTTCAGCGAGTAGTTTTACTACTTCGTCGTTGGACGACGCCTGTTGCGGAAGCATTGCTTGCATACTCGGCATAATAGCGGCTATCGTTTCAGTTATTACGCTCTTAATGTGTTCCGCGTCTATGGTGATGTTTGTACCGCCCATAGGTCCGTATTGCGGATAAGCTCCGTAAGGAGGATACGGTCCGTACGGTTGGTATCCATACGGCTGATTTGCATTTCCGCCTGCCGCGTCTGACGCATTGCCGTTTGCGCCGAACTGTTGATTAGCGTTTCCGTTCGCGCTGCCCATCATACTCATAAACATCATCTTCATTTCTTCATTTTGACGTCTATTTTCTTCATTTTGGCGTCTTAATTCTTCAGCAAACTGTTGCTGTTGATATTGCGGCATAGCGGCCGCCGTATTCATTCCCGCGCCTACGCCTGCCGCAGCGTAAGCCGCAGGGTTGCGAGCGTAGTCAGCTTTTGCGTCGTCAAGCTCTTCCTTCACTTTCTTGTAAGAATGTTTCTCAAGTATCATAAAGATCAGCGACAGCACCGCAACGCCTAAGAGCGTAAACGCTAAGATAGTCCATATCTTGTACTCCACTCCCCACAGCTTTTCTCCTGCCGTGAACAATGCGATTGCGTAAGCGGGCGTATATCTCTTCTTGATTTCTTTCTTTATCTTCTTGCGTTTGCTTGCGTAAGACAAGCCCTTACCCATAAACGCAAGTAGTAGTATTATCGATACTCCGCTGACGATTACTTGCCAATAGTCTTGCAAGAAGTCGCGGACCTTATCCAAAAAGCTCGGCTCTTCTTGATCGGCATACGGATCTACCGGTTTCGTCAAATCTACTTCTTCACCGTTCTTATCGACAATCACGTAATCATTGCCAGCGCCGTCAGGCAATATGACCTTAACTCCGCCGATTTCCGTGTCATCGGTAATCTCGTCGGGATTGAGCGGATTGCCGTTTTTGTCGTAGTACTCGTACTTGATATCTCCGAGTTCGTCCTTAAGTTCAGGCGGGATTATCAATTCCGGCGGATTCTTGGTGGTATCCCACTCAAGTTGAACGTTTTGTTTGTACGTAAACGTCTTGCTCGTATTGCCTTTTATATTGTACTTACTTTCCACCTCGCTCGGGAAAGTTACTTTCACAGTGTACTCTTTTCCTTTCTCAAGATTGGCTTTTGCGACTTCATTATTATTCTCGTCGTAGTACTTGTAGACGGGCTTTAGCTTGTCCGCTACCGAAGCAGTGAGCGTAGGAGGATTGGTCTTGTCGTTCCACTCTATCGTAATATCCGTCTTCGTTGGAGTCGGGTCGGTATCGTCAGGATTTTCTTCGTCGTCAAAGTCGTAGTTGGGGTTGTCGATATCCGACGGATCTCGTATAGTATCCCCTGAACTTACTGAAAATGCAACCGTTTGAGTTTCGACTTCGCCGTTGTCAAACTCAAAGTTCAGCGTATCTTTCAGCACTGCCCTTATGTAGAAATCTCCGCCTGCGCTAAGCGCGCTCAAGTCTACTTTGTGCATATCCTTGTCGTAATACTCGTACTCTATGCCTTCTTTCAGTTGCAAACTCGTCAAATTGCGTAGTACCGGCGGCTTGGCGCTTTCGTTCCAATCCGTAGATATTATGTTCTTGGTTATTTCAAACTTAAACTTCGTGTCTCCGCTAATCACCAACGCGGCGTTGTTTGAAGCTACCTCTACCCAATAATAGCCTATTGACGTGGGTACGTAGTCTATCTTGTTGCCAAACGCGTCGCCTGCGTAGTACGTGAAATTAAGACTTCCCGTAGGCGTACCTGCCGCCCACTTCAGCGCTACTCCTTTGGCCGTATATACGTATTTATCGCTCGTAAGCGATACCGTTATCGCGGTCGCGTCGTCGCCTACGCTGAACGGCGTTGGCGAATACCAACTTGCGCCGTCAGGGAATTTATAGTTGTTTGCCGCCGTACTTTGAAGTACCGGATACGCTATATAGAACTTCATTCCGCTTAACGGAACTTCTATCTCCGATTCGCTTATTCCATCTTCGTTCTCGTCAAGCTTTTCGCCTGCCATATTAGTTTCGTAGTATAGATAATCTACTTTACCTTCTATTCTACTGTCCGACAGTACCAATACTTTAAACGGTTTGCCGTTTGCATCTTCCGCATCCTTGTATACCCAATCGAGCTTTATCTCCACCGGCACGATTTTCCACGTCGTGGTCCAAGTAAAGTTGTCGCTGCCGATATAGCTTGACGAATCACTTTGCACAGGCCACTCGTAATTATCCTCGTATTCTTTGGAAGGTTTGAACGTTACCGTTACGCTTCCCTTTTCTCCTACCGTTGCGTTCTCTATAATAGCTCCCGCAAGCGTGTATTCTAGTCCTTCAGGCAAATTTTTAAAACTTGGACTTACTTTATTTCCATTGTCGTACTCGACTTCGTTTATCCACTCGACTTCGGATAAGTCGAAAAGCGCCTTTTCTATTTTCCAAGTCATAGTATACTCGGTCGTCGCTCCGCTCGAACTGTTTACTATCGTAACTTTAGATACGTATTCGCCTGCGCCTTTTATATCTCCGACTACGAGTACGCCGCCCTTATAAGTCTCCGGATTGCCTTGCAACGTGTATCCCTTTGGCGCGGACGCCTCTAGCGTATACGTTTTCTCGCTGTCGTATACCAACTTAGTTTGCGCAAACGTTACGCTTGTTTGACCTACTTCAGCTTCTTCCTTGTATTCCATTCCGCTGTTGTCGGACAGCCACCATATTAAATTCGGGCTCTCCACCGTTCTAGACATCTCAAGCGTTACGTTTCTTAACATATCCACGTCGTAATTATTTGACTCGACTTTTACACCGATTTGGTATTTAGCGGCTACCCTAAACGACGAAATATTCAGCGATTGATTGACTGTCGTCGTTCGGTTGTTGATTACAAAACTGCATAAGTCAGTCGGCGCCGCGCTTGAACTTCCTATTCTCGTTGCCGTCAACGTCACGTTTACGCTGTCGCTGCCGAATACTTGATAGATCAAATCCCCGTTTCTTAACGATACTATTACCGGCAAAGTCGACGATCCTATAAGACCGTATATCGTCGTACTGTCACTTTCGCCCGACGTATAGACGTCCAACTTCAGTTCCGCTTTATTCACTACAAACGACAAATACTTTGGCGTCGTATCGTTGTTGATATCCCATACGTTTATGCCCTCGCCCGACGTCTTGTCAAGCGCGTTCTTCAACGTGAGTTTGATTGCGTTGGTATAATTACCCGCGTTCGTAACGAATATTACTCCGTATTCCTCATTAATTTCAAAGTCGTCCTCGCTGTATCCATCGCCGTACTCCACGAGTAATACGTCACTGTCGTATTCGAAAATATACGCCATTTCTCCGCCGCTGTACGTATACGGATAAGTTGATCCAGCCTCCGCTTCAATAGTAGGTATAGCTATGATTCTCGGATCTATTTTGAGAGGCTCATTGTACGATTGCGCCAATTCATAGTTGCCGCTGCCCTCTACGGTAGTATCTATTTTTACCGTAGCGGTATATACGCCCACTTTTGTAGGCGGAATAAGCGACGACGGATAAGTCGCGCCCGTACCGGTCTCAGTCCCTTCATAATATATTTGCAATATACTGTTAGTTAGTCCGTTGTCGCTCTCGCATAAGTTTGTCGGCGTAGCCGTCGCAGGCGGAGTGGCGTCAGGGTCAACTTTGAAATCTACTTCCAAAGGCTTTGGCTTTATGGTAAGCGTCATTTGTTTCGTCGCAATTTGCGGATTGCTCATATCATCGCCTTTCCATATAAACGGCGAATTTGCGCTCAAATTTTGAATCGTGAACGTTATGTCGTACGAACCAACGTTCTTAGGATAACCGTTTGTAAGATTTCCGCTTACGTAAGCTACTCTGACGATGCCGTCCGTGATTGCAGCGTCAAGCTTATTCGTATACCAATTTGCTTTGGCAGTTGTAGCGGCGGTCTTAATATTTATAAATCCTCCCGTATACACAACTGAGACGTCTTCCGGCGCGGCGGCACCCATCGCTTCCGTGAGATTTAAATGAATAGCTGGACGAACGCCGTAATTGCTACTTACGTTTGGACAGCTATAACCGCCGCTAGAGCCGACAATTTCAGATTGGTTATGAACGTTATAATCGGCGGAACGCAACCAAGCCGACGATGATACCGTAGTTGAATAATTACGTTGCGCGTCAGTCAACATCCAAATATGGTCTTTATCGTTATATCCTTTCCAAGCCACTTCCGTAACGCTAGGTAGCCATATATAATCTTTGCCCCAATCGTCATACCGTACGTTTGACCAACCGTTGAAATTATACGTAGTTTCAGGCGAATACGAATAAGAGCTAGAATACCATTTAACACCGTCAGGAGTTTCCAACGACTCATTCCCCAACGTGTACGATTTTCCTCCCGCGCATTTATAGTGATTTTGATAGTGTTGATAATTAATATTCTTTGGTTGCACCAAATACTCTTCCGCAAAGTCGCCTGAGGCAAACATACTGAATTTCGAATCGGTAAGCAAAGTCGTTCGAATTGCGCTGGTGCTGTACGCATTGTTGCCTCTTGCACTAGTATTTTCACCGTATTTAGACGTCATAATAGGGGTTGCCATATACAAGGTCATAACTATGTTTTTATCGTCGGTATTGTCAAACGTAAGAGACGTTATCATCCACTGATAACCGCCTAAAGTAATTATTAATCCATAAGTAGCATTCCCTGCATTAGCATTGATTTGCGATGCAGTTACGACTGTACTTTTAAAGTTATGCGGATCGACGCCGTTTGTCTCAATGTAAGTTTCGGGATCTTCGTCGCCAAACAATTTATCTTTAAGATCATTAATAACCTCGCCATTGAAAGCGCCAACGCTTGAATTCCATAAATCAACTCCGTCGCCTACTTTCGTTGCCGAAGTCAAACCGGTAGCGTCCAACGCTTTTGCGCTGTCCTTATCGCTTAGTCCTGCTAATACAAAACTCAATACAACGCATAATATCAGTATTATGCTCAAAAGCGTATATATACGTTTAGTTCTTCTAAGAGATCTTTGCATACTCTTTCCCTTATTCCTTTTCTTGTTAATAAGTTTAGAATTTAGCCGCTTTTTGAGTTAGTCAGGAAATGTGTACTTTT
>JAIEDA010000019.1 GCA_029068165.1 Clostridia bacterium | reverse complement strand
ATTTTACTATGAAAATAGAGCTTTAAAAAACGACTGAAATCTAGAAAATTTCGCACTTAATTTTCACCTCAAAAACGCGAAAAAATCAATATGAATAAGCAAGAAAAACAGCGACTGATTTTCTACAAAAAAATGATCTCCAATTTCGCCTTGAGCATATTGAAAAATTAGATAAATTAGCTACGCTTGAAATTTGGACCGCGGCGGAGCAATAACAACGATTTTAGACTCAAACTTGCCGTTATTTTAGCATATAAGCCTATTTTTGGCTAAATTATTTGATATTTGCGCTTAATTTGGAATTATAATTCCCATTTGCAAAAATTTTTAGGACAATTTTTAGCGTCAAAAAATCAATGCCTTCAATCGCATAATTTTACCGATTTAAACAACGCTTTGAAAATCCACTAAAATGCTCAAAATTAAGACCGCTAAAACGTTTGACAAAAACTGCTCTCTTAGCGTTTAAATTTCGAGGCTTAATTTAATGATTTTACGCTCCGATTTCTCAAGAAAATCTCATAAAAAACATCGCCAAAAATCAATAGAAAAATAACATAAAAAATACGCTTGAAAAAAGCGTATTTTTACCAATATAAATCAATCAAAATTTTTTGCTTTTCAAAGGCTGGGTTTAGCATTAAATTTCGCCTAAATTCATACGGCTTTTCAACGGCGATTTTCGCATAACTTTTTAAAGCCTTAATTCAAAGAAACGCCTTGCATTAAGTCTAGATATTTGGCAAGCATTTCATCATACTCCTTGAAAATACTGCCCTCTTCCATAAGCGAATCGGCGATATTCTTACATTCCTCAATAACCCTCTTATTGATAAATACGCCTATCTTTCCGCTTCCTCCGCTTTGATTGATACCAAGAAAATCTCCGTATCCGCGCATATCCGCGTCGATTTCAGCAATCTTCAAACCGTCCTTATTCTCTCGCAACGCGTCAAGCCGCAAGTTCTCCTCTTGCTTAGAAGTATGCAAAAAACAATAGGATTTGATATTCGGATTTCGCCCTACCCTGCCCCTCAGCTGATGCAGCGCCGCCAAGCCGAACCTCTCGCTGTTGAGTACCGCCATAACGCTCGCGCGCTGAGAATCTATACCTACTTCAATAACGGAAGTCGCAACGAGCGCGTCGATTTCTCCTGCGTAAAATCTCGACATAATCTCGCTCTTATCCTTTTCCTTCATACTTCCGTATATAAGTCCGACGTTTAAGTCGGCAAGCTCTTTCTTCACTAGTTGTTTGTAAAGCATCTTAGCCGAGAATACCTCCAAGCCCTCGCTATCCTCTACAAGAGGACATACGATATAAGCCTGCTCGCCGCAAGATACTCTTTCGTTGATAAATTTATAAAGTCCTTTGAGCTTGTCGTCGCCGATTACGTAAGTCGTTATATTATCGCCGGTTCCTTCTCTAGGCTCAAGTTGCGACATATCCAAATCGCCGTAAATCGACAGCGCCAACGCTCTCGGAATAGGCGTCGCGCTCATAACTATCACGTCCACTCCGACTGCCTTGTCCTCCAGCTTGCTCTTTTGCCTTACGCCAAACCTATGCAATTCGTCTATAACTATCAAGCCAAGCTTTGAAAATTTAACCTTGTCGTTGAGCACAGCGTGAGTACCGACTACGAGATCTAGTTCTCCCGACTGCAATTTTTCAATTATCGACTTCTTTTCAACCGCCGAAGTCGACGAGGTCAATAGCGCAACGCTCATTTTATCCCCAAACAAGTTCAAAGCCGTCCTGTAATGCTGCCTAGCAAGTATTTCGGTAGGCGCCATAATAGACGATTGCCTACCGCACTTCTTTGCAAATAGGCAAGAAAGCAGAGCAACAACCGTTTTTCCTGAGCCTACGTCGCCCATCAACATCCTATTCGTATGCTTTTCACCTTTTAAATCCGCTACAATTTCCTTTATAGCCACGTCTTGCGAAGGCGTGAGCCTATACGGCAACGAATCAATTTCCGCTTCTATTGCCGAAAAATCTTCAATATAAGGATAAGGTTTCTTGTTATCGTTATTATTCTTTGCGACCCTGTATGCTATTATTTGATATACAAGCTCTTCGATTGCAATACGTTTTTTCGCCAAAGAGCAAGTTTTCATATCCAAAGGTTCGTGAACAATCCTAAATGCGCTATCCAAAGTCATATCAGTAAAATCATCAAGTCTACTTGCGATTTTACAGTTTTCCAAGCTTTGCTTAACTATATTTCTAAATAATTGTTGCCCGATTGCGTCCTTAAGCGGATATATAGGGACTATTCCTTGCAATCTCTTGTTGTCTTCAGCCTTTTCAAAGCTTGGATTTGACATCTCTATTTTCTTGCCGTTGAGCCTTGCCTTGCCCCAAAAGAGAAATTCGCAGCTTTGCTTTATAAGCGGAAGCACAAACGGAGAATTGAACCAAGTAAGTTTTACCTTTTGACCCTGCGTATTCAAAGAAGCCGTACAAAAAGTCAAACCGCGCTTTGCTCTTATCAAACCGCTTATTGATGAAAGCGTGCCTCGAAGCAAAACGTAATCGCCGTTTTCAATTTCGTCAAGCGAAGTTTCCTTGGTCATATCCCAATAAAACTTGGGATAGAAATAGATAGCGTCTTTTACGCTCTCTATCCCCAACTTCTTAAGCTTTTCGAGAGTCTTCGCTCCCACGCCTTTAACGTCTATCAATTCCATAAGATAAGTATAATATCAATACGGCAAAATTTCAAGCGAAATTACCGCTTACTTTTTGAACATAGTTCAATTTGCAAAAACTGAACGCCTGAATAAAACTAAAATATGCAAGGCTTGAGCCTTGCATATTTAAATATCGTTTATGTAATCTATAAGCCGAATTTTCCGCATATAAAACTACGAACGTGTGAATTTTTCGTTATATAGGTCTATTATTTGCAATTTTGCGACAAAACATCAAAGTTGAATAATGTTCAATTTTGTCGATTTGCGACTATTCGATAGATATCAAATAGTGATAATGCGGCTGACCGCCGTAATAGCTCACCACGTCAAATCCTTCGTACTTAGTCTTGAGTTTAGTAACGAGTTTTTCAACTTCTTCCTTACTGATACCCTCGCCGTAATAAAGCGTAATCACCTCGCTCCATTCGTCAACAAGCTTTTCTATTACCGATAAAGTCGTTTCTTCAACGCTCTTACTGTCGGCAATTATAAGCTTGCCGTCAAGACCTATTATATCGCCCTCATTAATCTCAAATCCGTCCAAATTGGTATTTCTAACGGCATTCGTAACAAGTCCGCACTTCAAATCTTCATAAGATGCGGTCATCTCGGCAACGTTTTGCTCGATAGGTTGATTTATATCGAACGCAAATGCAGCTCTAATACCTTGCGCAACTTCAACGGTCGGAATCACGTAGATATTCTTCTTCGTCAGCTCCTTAACCTTTTCAGCCGCCATTATAATGTTCTTATTGTTTGGAAGTATGATAATATTGTCCGAATTTATCTTTTCAACAGCATTGAGTATGTCTTCAACGCTTGGATTCATCGTTTGACCGCCCTCGATAACTTCATCAATGAGCAATTCCTTGAATATACTTGCTATTCCGCTGCCCGCACAAATGGAAATCAAGCCAATTTCCTTCTTAGAGTTCTCTTTTTCTCTTACCAATTCCCTATGTTGCTCCAACATATTCTCGATTTTGACCTTTCCAAGCTCTCCAAGTTGCAAAGCATAGTACAAAGCTTTATTGGGTTGATTGGTATGAACGTGAACTTTGATAAGCGACACGTCGCCGATTACGATAACGCAGTCGCCTATAGCCATAAGTTTATCTCTCAGCTTCTCTACGTCCTCTTCGGTGATGTGTTTTTTGAGGTTTATCACGAAATATTCAGTACAATAGGCGTATTTTATATTGTCAAGGTCGTGTTCGTCGTTGCCAAATGCGTTCAACGTCGGCGCAGGAACTACAACATTCTCAGCGTCCTCCACGACTTCGGGTATCTCAACGCCCGCCAAAGCGTTGTAGAAGCCCTGAAATACGCACATCAAGCCTTTTCCGCCCGCGTCTACCACGCCCGCCTGCTTCAAAACGGGAAGCATATCAGGGGTTTTTTGAAGAATTTCCTCGCCTTTCTTGATTAATTGATCGAAAAAGTTGATAAACGAAGCGTTTTTACTCGCTATTGAAGCCGCATTTTCAGCCAAATATCTTATAACGGTCAATACCGTGCCCTCTTTAGGCTTCGTAACTGCGTTGTATGCGATTTCTCTTGAATGTCTAAGCGCGTTGGCAAACGCCTTAGTCGTAATAGACTTCTCGTCCGACAAAACTACGGACAAACCTTTAATTATTTGTGATAAAATTACTCCCGAGTTACCTCTCGCTCCTTTCAAAGCGCCCCTCGAGTACGCTGTCAATATTTCTCCGATATCATCGGTTCCTACTGATTTTACTTCTTTAACAGCCGACTCCATAGTCAGCGACATATTAGTTCCGGTATCGCCGTCCGGAACGGGAAAGACGTTGAGAGCATCGACCATAGCTTTGTTGGCTTTTAAATTCCTGTAGCCGCCGTCGATCATCTGCAATATCTTGGCACTATCCAAAACTTTCATTCTAATCTCCGATTAAACTTTTACACCCACCACGTTGACGATCACACCGTCAACTCTCATACCTGTATACGTTTCTACGTTATACTTGACCGTACTCTTAATAGAGTCGCTCACGGCATCTATATTTACGCCCTCTCTAAGGACTACGAAAAGTTCAATATTAATCTTATTTTTTATTGTGACGATCTTTACGCCCTTTCCTAAAGGGTTTTTATTGAAAAACTCGCTGATACTGTCACTTAGTTTGCGTGACACAAGGTCGACGACCCCGTAACATTCAGCCGCCGCAAAGTGCGCCACCATTGATATGGCCTTATCCGTAATGATAATTCTACCGTAATAATTAGACGTTCTTACTGCCATATATTGTAATTTTATCAAAAAAACTTATTGCTTGCAAGCGTTTTTTATATATTTTAGCCTCCTGCACGTTCTAATATAAGCAAATTTGGGCATTTTTATGAAAAAATTTGAAAAAGATAGCGTTATTTTCTTGCATTTAATGAAATTGAGTGTTATTATATTTAGGCAATATATCAATGGAGGTATTGAGAGAATGTCTAAAGTATGTGCGATTTGCGGTAAAGGACAACAAAGCGGAAACAAGGTTAGCCACTCCAATCGTAAATATAGAAGAACTTGGGGAGCAAACGTTCAAAAAGTTAAAGTAGTGAACGTAAACGGCTCTACGCAAAGTTTATACGTATGCACTAGATGCCTACGCAGCGGTGCGGTTGAACGCGCTTAATCGATTAAAAATAAACTTCACCCTGTTTTACGCAGGGTGATTTTTTTTGCAAATTTTATTACAAAAGCCTACTCTTTCTTTCCTAAATTGCAAATACCACATTGTTTAATCGACCTATACGCGAAAAAATTATCGTTTTCTCTAATTGCTTTCCTATTTCTTCGTATGAAAATTCTATCGTAAATGTCACATAATCCATATTGAACATTGTTCAAATACATCCAGTTATTACGCTCCAGTCTTAAAATATGTGAACAATTAATACAAGCGCGGCGGCGTAAATTTTGTTGAACATTGTTCAATATAAAGCAAAACTCAATATATCTATATGATATACAAAACTTCCGCAATATCTAAAGCTTGATAAAATGCGTTTGAGATTAAATATAATAGAAGTCGAAATTTTTAGAATATGAATTGCAATCTCTAAATAAATTTATCAATCTTTCAACAAGACTATCGATATAGATAAATAAAAAATAGCAAGCCGAGCTTAAAACAGTCGCGCTTGCTATTTACTTTCCGCAAAAAAGCCTAATTTGCGTTAATTTTTTCTTTTGAACAACCTCAACACCATTTTAATAAATTTTGGCGGATTGATACATATAATTCTCATTGCCACAACACCTCCTCGTTGATATTTCAGTATATGAGAAGTGCGCGATTGCGGTTACTGCTTCTTAAGCGACCTGATAGCCTGAGCGGGATCGGCTGCGCCGAATACGTAGCTTCCGCTGACCGCTATATCCAATCCTCTCTTGCGCATCTCCTGAATATTATCAACGCTAACTCCGCCGTCAAATTCTATCATTACGTTTCTATGCCCAATAAGAGCTTTGAGCGCGGATATCTTGTCCATAGTGCTTTCAATAAACTTTTGAGCCGAGAATCCCGGATATACGCCCATAAGCATAACCAAGTCTACCATATCGAGATATTTTTCAATGCTACCTACTTCGATATTGGGATTAAGAACAAGCCCTACGAGTTTCCCACGCCTATGAACGGTATCGATTATCCCCTCGACGTTCTCGCTCGCTTCAGGGTGAAAAGTGATAATATCCGCGCCCGCGTCAAGAAATTTTTGCACGTATCTTTCAGGTTTGACTATCATCAAATGAACGTCAAGCGGCAACTCCGTATATTTCCTTATGGCTTTGACCATCGGTATTCCAAACGTTATATTCGGACAAAACTCCCCGTCCATTACGTCGCAATGCACCCAGTCCGCGCCCCACGACGAGAGCTTTGACACATCTTCGCCCATTCTTGCAAAATCCGCCGAAAGTATTGACGGAGATATTTTTATACTCATATATCTTTCTCCTCTTGAGTTCTTTTTCTTTTTATCTTTAATTTTATTAATATATAGACCTTTCTATTTAATTATCATAAATAAGTTTACTTATGCTTTTCTAGCCTAGTCGTCCTAGTCGTCTACTTTTCTTACCGGCTTAAATCGTCAAAAACGCTTGCTCCATCTTTTTTCCACGTGAGTGAAAAGCTGTAAATACCTCTCGTAGCGGCTTTTTGCAATTTTTCCTTGCTCAACGGCTCTTTTGACGGCGCAGTTGACTTCCTTGTAGTGATTGCAACACCGAAATTGACACTGCGGCGCGTATTCGTCAAAATCCGTATAATACGTAGAGAGTTTCGCAGGGTCGAAAAGAGGTATCTCCAACTTGCTGAATCCGCAGGTATCAGCTATCTTTGTACCGTCGTCAAGGGTTATGATTTCGACGTGTCTAGTCGTGTTCTTGCCGCGGTCGCTCTTTTTGCTAAGCTCGCCCGTCTTCATTTTATCAACGCCCAAGATACAGTTGATAAGCGACGATTTTCCCACCGCGGACTGTCCTGCAAGACAAATGAATTTGCCCTTTATCTTCTCCATAAGCTCTGGAATACCTTGATTGGTTTGCGTGGATATTACCAAAATATCGGCTATTTCCTTATAATCGTCTACTACCGCGTCGACAACTTTGTCCGCGCCTTCCATATCCGCTTTGTTTACGCAAATTATCGGATCTATTCCGTTTTCGTACGCGCCTATTATCAACTTATCGACAAGCATCATATCGGGCCTTGGCAACGGAGCAAGCACTATGACGATTGCGTCCATATTGCTGACCAAAGGTCTAACAAGTTGCGTTTTGCGAGGCAATACGTTTTCTATAATGCCTTCCTTATCCAGCGCAATATCCACAAAATCGCCGATATACAGTTCGCCGAAATTCTTGAGCTTGCCTCTTGGAAAACACTTGACCGTATCGCCCTCTTTGGTTACGACGGTATAAACTCCGCCGATGCCTTTTATTATTTGTCCGCTCGTCTTTACTTTAATAATTTGCTCCTTTGCGACTTACATTTTTCGAATTACGCCTAGAGTTTGAGGACTTGATATAATTCGACTGCGCGTCGCTTGGTTATAACTATCATTATATTATACTACAATATTTATCGCGTTTTAATCGCGTTTTTTACGTACTATTTTATACTGTCAACACCGCTTATCAACTCTTTTACTGCAAGATATTCGCGTTGGTGACAGCCGTGCAACTCATCATCAACACCCTCGTACTTTTCCATAAGCGTTTTGAGTCTACTCAAAATCTCGCCCAAGTCTTGCCACTCGCATACGAGGTTCAACGCTTTTTCACCGTCAGTGAGCGAATTTTCACAATTACCGACTATTTCGCACGCGACATACGTAGAATAGAATATCCTGTCGCGAAAATATTCTCTTATCGCAAAAAGCTCCCTTAACGGCTGAACGATAAGTCCGCATTCTTCTTTACATTCGCGAATAACGCACTCGTCGACGCTCTCTTCATTTTCCACTCCGCCGCCAGGCAACATCAACATTTCGGGCGTAGAAGCTTTCTCGACAAAGAGCTTACCGTCGTATATAATTACCGCTCGGACGGCGTTTCGAGTATCGCCGTAGACCTTTTCTTTTGAAAAATCGCCGTCGAAAATCTCAATCGTTTTCATCTTTCAAAACCTTCCGCCTAAGTTGTCCGCAAGCGCCCTCTATATCGCTACCCATACTCCTGCGAACGGTTACGCTTATTCCTTGCTTTTCGAGCTCCGCCATAAATCGATAAACGTTTTTCTTATTGCTGCCGTCCAATCCCCGCTCTTTTACGAAGTTGAGCGGTATCAAATTGATATGACACGGCAAACCTTTGACTGCCTTAGCAAGTTCGCGAGCGCAAGCCTCGCTATCGTTTTTGCCCGCAATCATAGAATATTCAAATATTATCCGCCTGCCCGTCTTGTCAAAGTAGTACTTGACCGCCTTGATAATATCGGCAATCGTATACTTCTTGGCGATGGGCATTATTTGTTTGCGAAGTTCGTCGTTCGGCGCGTGCAAAGATATAGTCAGCGTGGGCGAATACCCGTCGTCGGCAAGCTTAATTATCTTATCGCACAGTCCGCAGGTAGATAATGATATATTTCGCTTTGATATATTCAATCCCCGTTCGTCGCTCACAAGCGTAAGGAACTTGCATACGTTTTCATAATTGTCCAACGGCTCGCCGCTACCCATCAACACGATATTAGTTACGCCTCGCTCGCCATCGACAAAATTTCTACGGTTGACGGCAATAACTTGTCCAAGGATTTCTCCCGCCGAGAGATTTCTTATCAGTCCGTCCAAACCTGAAGCGCAAAAAGCGCAGTTCATCCTACAGCCGACTTGTGTGGAAACGCACAAGGTATTGCCGTACTTATATTTCATAAGCACGCCCTCGATCATATTACCGTCGGCAAGCTTATACAAATACTTTACCGTACCGTCGATAGCCGATTTAAACTCCTTTGCAATCTCCGCGCCTTGCGCAAGATAGCCGTCCGCCAACCGCTCGATAAGCGGCTTGGGAAGGTTCTTCATTTCCTCAAAAGCAGCTCCCTTGCTCAGCCATTTAAAAAGCTGTTCAGCGCGAAATTTAGGTTGTCCGTCCAATACTTGAGCAAGCTCTTCTATTGAATAATCGACAAGCAATTTTTTATTCATCGGCAGTCTTTTTCTCCAATACGGCTATATAAAATCCGTCGCAGCCTTTGCCGTCGGGCAAATATTGCTTTTGACTGACGAGTTTCCATTTCGGATTTTCCTTGATAAACCTATCGACTATATCGCCGTTTTCTTCCTTCAGTAAAGTACAGGTCGAATATACCAAGCGGCGTTTGGTATATTTTGCCGCGTTGGTCAAAATGCCGTACTGCACCTCGGTAAGTTCTTTTATCTTACTCTCGCTAGAGTTAAGATAGATATCGGGTTTCTTGCCCGCAACGCCCAAACCGCTACAGGGCGCGTCGCAAAGCGTCTTGTCAAAAGCGTTTTCAAACTTTTCGTTGTAGACGAGCGCGTCGTTGAAAATCGCTTCTATTCCTTTTGCGGACGTTCTTGCGACGTAGCTTTTTATAAGTTCTATCCTATGCTCGTACTTGTCGCAAGCGGTGATTTTCACATCCGCGAGTTCGCTCATATAGACGGCTTTCCCGCCGGGAGCGCTGCATATGTCCAACACCTTTTCGCCGTCTTTGACTTCCATAGCCTGAGCGGCAAGCATAGAAGTCATAGACTGAATCGTCGCGAAACCTTTTTCGCAAAGGTTTTTAACGACTGCGCAGTTGCGTACGAATAGTCCGCCCGCGCGGCTTCTTTCATACTCAACGTTTTCTTTACCGAGCTTACTCTCAAGCTCCTCAAGAGTAATCTTACGCAAGTTGGCTCGGATATGCTCTTTTGTAAAAAGCTCGCTCCTTACAAAACTATCGGTCGCTTGAAAACCGTACTGCTTTACGTACTTTTTTACAATCCAAAGAGGTACGCTCGCCTCAACGCTCAACCTCTCAAGCTCATCTTCGGGAAGCAATATCTTTTCCCTGTCAAAATTTTTCAGCGTAGCGTTGACAAAGCCTTTGAGCTGTCTTTTGCCGTATTTTTCGCATATAGTCACCAAGTTGTTCACCAGCGCGTACTTGGGAATAGAATTGATATAAATCAAGCAGTATAATCCCAATTTAATCAATACGACTATAGTCTTAGACGGTCTTTTTGCGGTGATTTTGCCTATATAGTACTCAAGCTCGACGTCCTTTTGCAACACGCCGTAAACCATACGCGTGACTATGGCTTGATTGCTTGCGCCGTTCACCTTTTTATTGAGTTCTATCGAGGCAAACGCTCCGTCCTTATAGATTGCCAGCAAAACCTCGAAAGCCAAAATCAAATCGTTCATTTATCCCAAAATCTCTCCGCTTTTCAACTTTCCGCCTTGCAAAAACGCTGAAACGTCCATAGCCTTTTTGCCCTCAATTTGCACTTCCAAAAGCTCCAAAACTCCCTCGCCCGTCTTGACGAACGCTCGAGTTTTTTCCGCGTACGCCTCGCCGCAAACGAAGTCTTTCATAACGTCGATTATATCCTCGCTCTTACAAACCCTGCTTCTACTTATCTTAAACAGCTTGCCCGTCAAATAAGTAAACGCCGACGGCCAAGGAGTGAATCCGCGCATTTTATTGAAAATATCTATCGCGCTCGCGCTCCAATCTATCCTTCCGTCCTCTTTGCTTATCATAGGATAATGCGTAGCGAGCTTTTCGTCTTGAGGAGTAAACTTCGCTTCGCCCTTTTCCAACAATCCCAACGCTTCGACTATAGCTTCGCCGCCCAAGATAGCAAGCCTGTCAAAAAGCTCTCCCGCGTTTTCCTCAGGAAGTATATCTATCTCTTTTTGCAACAATATATCTCCGCTGTCCACCGCAAGAGCCGTCTTCATAATAGTTACGCCGGTAGTCTTTTCGCCGTTGATCAAACACCGCTGAATAGGACTGCTTCCCCTATATTTAGGAAGCAACGAAGCGTGAATATTTAATACTCCATACTTGGGAATATCAAGAATTTCTTGGCTGATAATTTGACCGAAGGCGCAAGTTATCATCACGTCGGGAGCTATATTCTTTATGTCCTCTACGCCCTCTTTTTTGATACTCTCGTATTGATACACCTCAATACCTTTTTGCAAAGCGTAACTCTTTACGGGAGAAAACGACGTCGCTTCGCCCCTATTTCTCTTCCTATCGGGTTGCGTAACTACGCCTACCACATCGTAGCCGTTTTCCAAAATCGCGCTTAGCGCGCTTACCGCAAAATCAGGCGTTCCTAAAAAAAGTATTCTCACACTATCTCCTTTCATCTATCGTCAAACGCGACTTCAAGCTTAGTCCAACAAAACTTTCACTCAAGCGTATTGTAATTTGCAAATTAATTACTTGCCTTCGTTTGCCCTATCGTAATAGAGTATTCCGTCAAGATGGTCTATCTCGTGACAAAACGCTCTCGCAATAAATCCCTCGGCGGTCACTGACATAAGTTTGCCGTCCCTGTCCTGATACTCGACGGTGACCTTGTGGGGTCTTTTGACCGTAGCGCTCTTGCTCGGAACGCTAAGACAAGCCTCGGGTCCGACTTGCTCGCCCTTGGTCTTGACGATGACGGGATTGACAAATTCTATATAAAAATCGTCGACCTCAACTACGGCTATTCTTCTCAAAATACCTATTTGCGGCGCGGCAAGACCAACGCCGTCGGCTTTCTCCATAGTTTCTCTCATATCGTCTAAAAGTTTGCCGAGTTTTTCGTCAAAGACTTCGACTTCCCTACACTTTTTTCTCAAAGTCGGATTGGGATCGGTAATTATATCTCTCAATGCCATAACGCTACTCTCCTTAAGCCATATTTTGCGGGTTAAGCTCGGCAAAAACGCTCACTTGACGAAACTTGTTTTGCTCTATAACCTCATAGAACTTGGCGATAATTTCTCTTTCTTTTGCTCTCTTTATTCTCGCTATTATTTGATAGCGGTATTTGTTTTGTATCCTGCTAAGAGGCGATTTCATTGCTTGCAAATACAAAAACTCCTGCGAATTGTTGCTTGCGAAATCGCTAATTTGTCTATATATAGTCTTGGCGCACTCTATGACTTTATCCTCGTTTTCCGACGTCATAAGCACTCTAACGATAGTCGTGTACGGCGGAAAATTCGTCGTCATACGCGCGTTATTTTCCTTTTCGAAAAAGCCTTCGTAATCGTATTTGGAAGCAAACCTATACACGTAATGGTTGGGCGAGTACGTTTGCAATATAACTTTTCCGCCCTTGTTGCTCCTACCCGCTCTTCCCGCAACCTGCGTAACGAGTTGGAAGGTGCGTTCGTTGGATCGGTAATCTTGATGGTACAGGCTCATATCCGCGTCCAGTATGCCTACGAGCGTTACGTCGGGAAAGTCGTGACCTTTGGCTATCATTTGCGTGCCGACCAGCACTTGCGCTTTTTTCTCGGCAAAGGCTCCAAGTATGTCGAGATAAGCAGTCTTGGTGGTTGTCGTTTCGTTGTCCATTCTCAAGACTTTCGCGTTGGGCAAAAGTCGCTCTATCTCTTCGACGACGCGTTGCGTCCCAAGCTTTCCGTACTTGATATTTGCGCTTCCGCAATCGGGACAGCAAGACAGCATCTTGTACCTCTTGCCGCAGTAGTGGCACTTGAGCAAGTTGTCCACCGAGTGATAGGTAAGCGATACGTCGCAATCGCTGCACTTGGCGATATATCCGCACTTGCGGCACATCACAAAAGACGAGTGTCCTCGACGGTTGAGGAATATCATAACCTGTTCGCCTTTCTTGACCGTATCGACAATGCTCGCCTCGAGTTTCGCCGAAAACATTCCTACGTTGCCCATCAAAAGCTCATTGGACATATTGACGACTTCTATATTCGGCATACCCTTGTCGGATATTCTTTCGTCCATAACCGCCAAAGCGTAGTCGCCGTTTTTTGCGCAAAGATAGCTCTCAATCGACGGAGTTGCGCTTCCGAGTACGACTTTCGCGCCGTTGTAGTTTGCCCTGAAAAGCGCGACGTCTACGGTCCTGTATCTCGGATTGGATTCGCTCACGTAGCTGGAATCATGCTCCTCGTCGACTATGATAAGTCCCAAGTCCTTGACGGGAGCGAATATCGCCGAGCGCGCTCCGACGACTATTCTCGCCTCGCCTTTGAGAAGCCTCTTCCATTCGTCAAATCTCTCGCCGTCGCTTAATCCGCTGTGCAACATCGCCACTTCATCGCCGAAATAACCTCTAAAGTTGCGAAGCATTTGCGGCGTCAACGAGATTTCGGGAACCAACATTATCGCCGTCTTTCCCTGCTCCAAAACCCTCTTAATCGCGTTTATGTACACGAGAGTTTTTCCGCTTCCCGTTACTCCGCGCAACAGCACTGCCGTCTGCTTTGAGTTGAAAATATTTTCTACCGCGCTCTTTTGCTGAGGGCGAAGCTCTACGCTGTCGGCGCTGCCGCCGATAGATTTAAACGGCTTACGCTCCACTTGCTCTAAAGTCTTTATTATCAGTTCTTTGCTGACGAGCGTATTTATCGCGCTCGCCGAAAACTCTTCGCTCAAAACGCTCAAATATTCTCCGCCGTCTTTAAGTCTTTCAACGAGAGCAATTTGACTTTTTGCTCTTTGCGGTATCGCGTCGAGTATCTCCTCTACGCTATAAATCGGGTTGAGTTTTACAAACGACCTAGTCAGTTCCTTGACCCTGCCGCCTCGAAGTTTGGAAGGTATAAAGAGTCTAAGCGAATCGACGTATCGCACGTAAAACCTGTCTTTCATATATCGCATAAGCTCCAACATCTCTTCGCTTATGCATACGAATTCGTCCAAGACTCCCTCTACGCTCTTAAGCGTTTTTACTTTGGAAGTCGGAGCTATATCAATACAAAAGCCCTCTAGCCTTTGCGTTCCGAACGGCACGGTAACTCGACTGCCTTTCCGAACGTTTAGATTTGAGGGTATCTCATAGTCAAATATCTTATCGGTTTCGCTGTTGCTTATATCTACAATAACCTTTGCTATCATCTCAAAGCCTCGTCGAGTATGACGTGAGCAACTTGGCTCTTCTTCATTTTGGGCAAAGAATTTATCGCGCCGTCTTTAGCGATAATCGTGACTATATTCGTGTCAGTATCAAACCCCGCTCCCTCGAGCGTAACGTCGTTCGCCACGACCAAATCGGCGTTCTTACTCTTGAGCTTGTCCTTTGCGCTTTGAATAAGGTCTTGAGTTTCGGCGCAAAATACTACAAGTTTTCTATCGCCCTTAACCTTGCCGACAGCCTTGGCTATATCGGGATTTTTGACGAGTTGCAAAGTTATCTCTTCGCCTTTGAGCTTATTCTTTACGTCTACTTTTGGTCTATAGTCGCTAGGCGCCGCCGCCTTGATAATAACGTCGCAATCGGAGTAATTCTCCATCACCGCGCCATACATTTGCTCCGTCGTTTCTACAGCTACGACTTTATCAATATAAGTCGGTACTTCGACCTGAACGAGTCCTTTGACGAGCGTAACGCTTCCGCCTCGCTCGCATACGGCTTTTGCAAGTTCTATCCCCATCTTTCCCGACGAGCGGTTGGTGATAAACCTCACTCCGTCAATATTCTCTCTAGTAGCGCCCGCTGTAATCAGCACTCTTTTGCCGCGATAATCCCTATTGGGGCAAAGCGTATCAACAGCCTTTTCAACTATGTCCTTAGGCTCCGCCATTTTGCCTTTGCCGACGTCGCCGCAAGCAAGCCTGCCCTCTACTGAGTCAACTATCACAACTCCTCTTGATTTGAGTTTTTGCAAGTTCTCGCGCACCGCGGCATTTTCGTACATATTCGTATTCATTGCGGGCGCTAGGATAATCGGACACTTTAAAGCAAGATAAGTAGTAGTCAGCATATCGTCGGCAATGCCGTCGGCAAACTTTGCTATGACGTTGGCGGTCGCCGGCGCGATTATTGCCAAATCCGCTTTCTTTGCGAGAGAAATATGCTCGACTTCCCACTGCTTTTCGTGAGCGAACGTGTCGATTGCAACGGCTCTCCCCGATAGCGTTTCAAACGTCAACGGCGAGACAAACTCGGTAGCGTTTTTCGTCATTACAACGTCAACGCCCGCGCCGAGCTTTTTCAATCTCGATACTATTTCGCACGATTTATAGCAAGCTATACCCCCGCTTACGCCCAAAAGTACGTTATACTTCGACAACATACGCCAACTTCTTCCTTGCCTTAGTTATCGGTCTTGATAACTACCTTTTCGTCGTAAACTTCCTGAGCCGCGTAGCTGATCGCCTTAACTTTCTTTTCTTCCAAAAGTTCGGGATACTGCGTTTCCAGCTGTCTTGCTCTCTTTGCGATTCCGCATACCAATGCGTAGCGGCATTCCGCTTTTTTGATCAACTTGTCGATTGGTGGATCGATCATCATAATTTAGTTACCTCCGTAAATCAAATTGTCTAAAAATTCTTTATTGTTTTTTACTTTGCTTTTTTCAGCTTCAATAATAGTTATTACGTCCGTCACGGCTTGATTAGCGTTTTCGTTTATTACAACGTAATCGTAGAACGCCGCTTGCTTCATCTCTTCTATTGAGCTTGCAATACGAATATTAAGCTGCTCTTCGCTCTCGGTATTTCTCGCTCTAAGCCTTTCAGCAAGAATTTTCTTGCTGGGAGGAAGTATGAAAATCATTATCGCTTCGGGATATTTGGTCTTGACGTTCAACGCTCCTTTCACGTCTATCTCCAACACCACGTCGTACCCCTCGGCAAGCTTGTCTTTAACGTTTGCAACTGGCGTGCCGTAGAAATTGCCGTACACCTCTTGATACTCCAAAAACTCGCCGTTTGCCAACATTTTATTGAACTCTTCGACGCTTTTGAAATTATAGTTGACTCCCTCGACTTCTCCGCCTCTCGGTTTTCTCGTAGTAACCGATACCGAATATCTAAGACTTGGATACTTTTTGAAAGTTTCCTCCAAAACGGTGCTTTTTCCCGCACCCGACGGTCCTGATACTACTATGACCAAACCTTTCTTTTCTTCCATTTTTCTTCTCCGAAATTTGATTTGCAAGTTCTCTTGCTATATTCTCCCTTACCGCAATTTCGTTATACCAAGTTTTGAATTTGTTCGCGAATTTTTTCTATCTCGCTTTTAAGAAAGACTACGCATTCGGTAATCGCCGCGTTGTTGCACTTGCTTCCTATCGTATTGCTTTCCCTATTCATCTCTTGCACTATGAAATCAAGTTTCTTTCCTATCGCGCCGCCCTCTTTAACGATTGATTCGAAATGCGCCGTATGCGTATCAAGCCTCGTAATCTCCTCGTCAGTGCAAAATTTGTCGCTATAGAAAGCTATCTCGTTGATAAGTTTCACCTCGTCGAGCGGAACTTCTTTCAAATAATCCTGAACTCTCTCTTTGAGTTTGGACCTATATTCGTCGAGCGCAAGAGGAGCAAGTTTTTTTATCTTAGGCAAGACGTCCTTTATTCCCTTGACTTTGCAAAGCAAGTCTTTGACCAACGCCGCCCCCTCTTTCTCGCGCATTTGATTGATTGCTTCGACAGCCTGCAAACACGCCTCTACGAGAATATCCGACAAGAGTTTTTCGTCCGCTTCGTCGGCGCTCAAGCTTACGACGTCGGGTATACGCAATACCTCGTACGCATTCAAATTATTCTCTATACCGAAATTTTCGCTAAGCTGTCTAGCCGCGAGAATATACTGACCCGCCAAAGCGTAATCGATAGAAACTTTGCTCTTGCTATCCCTTTCGTCCTCGACGTTTACGTACACGTCCACGTGACCTCTCGCGATGCCGCCTTGAAGAGTCTTGCGCAACGTGTCTTCGGCAAAGGATAAAATCTTGGGAAGTTTGATATTCAAATCTAAAAATCTATGGTTTACGGATTTGAGTTCTACCGTGATTTTAAGTCCGTCTTTTTGCGCTACGCCTTTGCCGTAGCCGGTCATACTGTAAATTGTCATATTAACTCCGATTGCCGTTATATATAAGATGATAGCACAAAATTAAATTATTTACAAGTAAATAATTGCATTTACCCTACGTCTATCCAAATAAAAATACGCTAAATTTATCAAAAAATTAGACGATACTTTTAAAACCCTTTTCCCCGCAATCAGCCGCTATCGCTTGATTCTATTAAGCAGTTCTTGCTCGTCAATAATTTCAATTCCGAGTTTTTGAGCCTTTTGAAGTTTGCTGCCCGCGTCCTCGCCCGCGACTACGAGATTGACCGTCTTGGAAATAGATCCGGCTACGTCGCCGCCATTTTCTTCTATTAGTTGCTTTGCCGCCGACCTTTTAAGCGTGGGAAGCGAACCCGTAAGAACTACCTTTTTACCGCTCAACGCTCCCTCAACTATCTTCTTTTCGGCGATTTTAACTCCCCTCTCCAACAGCTCTTTGACCTCGTTTCTATGCCTCTCGTCCGCCCAATAATCGAGCAGTCCGTTGGCCATAATATCCCCAAAATCGTCGAGAGATTTCAAATCGAAATAGGTAGCGCCCATTACGCCGTCCAAAGTCTTGAAAGCGTCCGACAGCTGCTTTGCCGCCTTCTTGCCGATATTGGGAATACCGAGCGCAAACAACAGTCTATCGAGCGTGGTATCCTTGCTCTTTTCTATCGCTCCCAAAATATTGGAAATCTTCTTTTCTCCAAACCCTTCCACTCCGTCGAAATCCTCGGCTTTCAAGTCGTAAATATCCACAAAGCGTTTAATCTTTCCCTCGTTGTAAAGCGTTTCGAAAGTCTTTTCCGAAAGTCCGTCGATATCCATTGCGTCGCGACTTGCAAAGTGCGACATTGCCGACACTATCGCCGGCGCGCAATGCTTAGCGTTACTGCATTTTAAGAATACTCCCTCTTCTACGACGGGAGCGCCGCAAGCGGGACAAACGAGCGGTTTTTCAACTTCTTTGGAATGAGGAAAATGCTCGGCAATACCCGTTATCTCGGGAATCACGTCGTTGCTTCTACGAATGAAAACTCTACTGCCGATTTTAATATCTTTTCTCTTTATCTCGCTTATATTCGAGAGCGTTGCTCTACTTACAGTCACGCCGGCTAAGTCAACGGGTTCGAGCAGCGCGAGCGGGTTGAGTTTGCCAGTTCTAGACACCTGCCAAATCACGTCTTTGAGCGTAGTCGTCGTTTCTTGCGCGGGAAATTTAAAGGCTACCGCCCACTTTGGGAATTTCTCCGTATATCCGAGCTCTTCCCTAAGCAAAGTATCGTCGACTTTGATTACCGCTCCGTCTATGAGAAAATCAAGGCTTTCTCTCTTTTCCATAATCGCGTCAATTCCGTCAAGTATAGCCGTCTTGTCGTCAAACAAGTCGAATTTATCGCTTACTTTAAACTTATTTGCAATGAGAAACTCTATCATTTCGCTACCCGTTGAAAACTCTTTTTCAATATAGTTTACGTTGTAGCAAATCACCTCTAATCTACGCGCAGCCGTCACCTTGGGATCAAGATTTCTTATTGCGCCGGCAACGCCGTTACGAGCGTTCTTTAGCGGAGTTACGCCTTCCTTTGCGTTGTATTCCTCAAGCGCGGAAAGTCGCATTATTCCCTCGCCCTGCACTTCCAAAACTCCCTTATAATCGATAGACAACGGCACGCATTTTATAGTCTTGACCTGCTCGGTAACTTCCTCGCCCTCAACGCCGTTACCGCGAGTCGCCGCCCTTTCAAGTTTGCCGTTTCGATAGAGCAAATTTATCGTCAGTCCGTCAAACTTGTACTCTAGCGAACATTTGGGAAGATAACCGCAAGCTTTTTGTATTTTATCGAGCCACGCCTCCAACGCTTCTTTGCTTTGACACTTATCGAGAGAATACAGCCTGCCTAAGTGTTTGACGGAATTAAAGCCTTTTAGCGTTACGTCGCCCACACGCTTTGTCGGCGAATGGTCCAAAGAATAGCCAAGCTCTTTTTCCAAAGCTACAAGCTCGTCGTATAATCTATCGTATTCGACGTCGGCAACGGTAGGATTGTCTAAAGTATAATATTGATAGGCGTATTCGTTGAGCTTTTCTACGAGCTCTTTCATTCTCTCGGTTTTTTGCATAATTATCTCCGTCAGTCTAATTTCTACGTCGCTTAAGCTTTACTCTATCGGTTTGATAGGAGCAAGCCGCATATTGAACGTCTTTACGCCAAGTACGGGAAACTCTATCTTAGCGTTTTCGCCGAGAATAGATATGATTTTGCCCTGCCCGAATCGAGAATGTTCTACGCTCATCCCCACTTTGAAAACCGATGTATCTTTGGACTGCGGCGTACTCATTGGCGCCGACTTTGCAAACGCGGGCGACTTTGCGTAATTTCTCATAAGGTTTTTTATCTCTTCGACTTTATTGCGGCGACTGGAAGCGCTCTTCTCGGGTATGGAATTAAATCCGCTCTTATAGCCGTCGAAAATATCGCTCACGATAGCGTTTACCGTCGATTGTATTCTAGCCGTCGGCTCAACGATCAACCCGCCCTCTTTGAGAAATCTAGACGATATTCCGTACTCGCGATGACCGTAGCGGTATCTCGACTGCGCGTTGGTAAGATAAAGCCGTTCGCGCGCTCTCGTAATCGCAACGTACATTATGCGGCGTTCTTCTTGCAAGTTGTCGTCGCCGTCGCGCACGCTTGGGAAAAGTCCTTCTTCCAAGCCTACGATAAAGCAACACTTGTACTCAAGTCCCTTTACGCCGTGCACGGTGGCAAGCGTGATACAGTTGTCGACGGGTTGGTCGGTATCGGTGACCAAAGATACTGATTGAAGATACTCGTCGAGAGTGCTCGAGGAATTGTCTTTACAGTATTCCTTGACCGAAGTAATATAATCGTCGATATTGTCAAGACGGTTTTTATCTTCCTCGTCCTTGGGATTGTACTGGCTTGCAAAGTTGACTAAGTCGTTGACGAAATCCACGTAATCGGCAAGCGGCATTTCCGCGTTTTGCCTAAGACGATACACCACTTCCGAAAATACCCTGATTTTATTCTTAACTACGCTAGTGAGCGGTAAGTTGTCGACATCCAAAATACCCTGCATAAGCGTTATTCGCTTTTGGGCGCACGCTTCTATCAGTTTTTGAACGGCGGTTTCGCCAATGCCGCGCTTAGGCACGTTGATAACCCTCAAAATACTCTCGCCGTCGCTAGGGTTGGCGATAAACTTTAGATACGCGAGAAAGTCTTTGACCTCTTTTCTCTCAAAGAACTTATTGCCGCCTATGAGTTTATACGGATAGTTGTAAAGCGCGAGTTTTTCTTCAAACGCTCTAGTCAAAACGCTTGCTCTAACCAAAATCGCAAAGTCTTTGTACTCATAGTCGTTATATCTTATGAGATTACAAATTTGCTCTAGCACGTAGTCGGCTTCGTACTTTTCGTCGTAGCAGCTCTTGTACACGACCTTAACTCCGTCGTCGCCGTCCGTCCACAGCGTTTTTTCCATACGTTGAGAGTTGTTGGAGATAATCTTGTTTGCCAAGTCGAGTATCTTTTTGGTACTGCGGTAGTTTTGCTCGAGTTTGTATATCCTACAGTCCGGATAGTGCGTCGTAAACTTTTGAATATTCGACGAATCCGCCCATCTCCAACCGTAAATACTTTGGTCGTCGTCGCCGACCACGAAGATATTGCCGTACTTGTTGGCAAGAAGTCTAACTAGCGCGTACTGTATCTTGTTGGTATCTTGAAATTCGTCGACGTGAATATACTTAAACCGTTCTTGATATTTATTCAAGACCTCTTTGTCCGTGGCAAAGAGCAATAGCGTCTTGTATAGAAGATCGTCGAAATCGAGAGCGTTGTTTTCCCTAAGCTCTTTTTCATACAGCGTAAAAACTTCGGCGATAAGCTCCCCGTTTGGTTCGTCCTTTAACCTTGAAGCGTACTCTTTGCAGTTTAAAGCATTGTTCTTGGCGTTGGAAATATGCCAACGAATATGTTTTTTTATATCCTTGCTATCGTCGATATTCTTTGCTTTTAAAATTCTTGCTATGACCTTTTTGCTATCGTCGTCGTCATAGATAGAAAAATTGGCGGTATAATCGCCCAGCCTTGATATTTCGTTTCGCAAAATTTTAGCGCAAAGCGAGTGAAACGTGGAAATCATCATACCGCTGCGCCCCGTAACGTCCATTATACGCTCGCGCATCTCGCCCGCCGCCTTATTGGTAAAAGTGATTGCAAGTACGTTGGCGGGATTAACTCCCTCATTCTCTATTAAATATGCGATGCGGTACGTCAGTACTCTCGTCTTTCCGCTGCCCGCGCCCGCCAGCACCAATACCGCGCCTTGCGTATCCTTTACCGGCAACAACTGCGCCGGATTTAACAACGATTGATAATCCATATACCTTTTTGAATTTCCTCAATAATCTCTTTTAAACATTATATATTATTTTAAATAAAATTTCAACTCTTTGTCCGCCGACAAAGGATATAAAAAGACGAATTTTAGATCTCATCCGCCTTATTTCGCTCTGAGCATAAAAAAAGTAGACCTTTGAAGTCTACTCTTTTCAGTTACTAAGATTTGTACATACGCTTGCGCGCTGCTTCCGCCTTTTTCTTACGCTTTACGCTCGGCTTTTCGTACGCTTCACGCTTACGCAAGTCTCCGATAATGCCGTCTCTTGCGCACTTACGTTTAAATCTTCTTATAGCGCTGTCCAAAGACTCGTTTTCTCCTACTTTTACGGTTGACAATCTACTCGCCCCCTTTCGCCATTGCGTATTAATACTCAAATATTATTACACAACAAAATATTATTGTCAAGAATTTTGAAAGGGTTTTTCAACGGTTTTCAATCAAGTTTGAGCTGATTGTGAATATCCTCTAAATCAAACTGAAACTTCTCTTTAAGCGCCCAAGTATCCAACCCGTCGCCGCTTTTTCTAGGTATTATATGAAAATGCAGGTGGAATACGGTTTGTTGCGCGCTCTCTCCGCTGGCGTTCAGGACATTAACTCCGTCAAAACCGCAATCTTCTACGAAATGCTTTGCTATCTTCTTTACGCTCGCCGTAACTGCTTGAAGATATTTGTCGTTGCAATCAAGTACGTTTTTACAATGTTTTTTTGGTATAACCAAGGTGTGTCCGTAGCTGTCGCAAGCTATATCCAAAAACGCGTAAGTATTTTCATCCTCGTAAATCTTATACGACGGGATATCGCCGTTGATTATCTTACAAAAAATACAGTCCATATATTTCTCCTATATTTCGACGACTTTACAATACGCAACGCCGTCTTTGATTTCTTCCACCTTTGCAAAGTAGATATTGTCGCTCTCGCCTTTATCCAGGTAGCATTTGATATACTGTCTTGAATAGCCGCACAAATATCTGTTCTCCACGTCCTCGCTCAATACCTCGAGCGTACTTCCTACGAAGTCTTTTAGATACTTCTCTTTGTTCCTATCCGCGACCTTTGCCGCCAAGTTAGCGCGCGTCTTAACGACGTCGGGCGGCAAGAGTTTGTACCTAGCGGCAACAGTCCCTTCCCTCGGCGAATAACCGAAAATATGCACCTGAGCAAATCCCACTTCGTCCATAAATTTCAGCGTCTTTTCAAAGCTTTCTTCATCCTCCGTCGGGAAGCCGCAAATCAAATCGGTGGTAATTGCCGCGTCGGGGAAAAACTCTCGAATCAGCTCGACTTTTTGAAGATATACTGCCGTAGTATAGTGCCTGTTCATTTTTTTGAGCACGCCGTCCTCGCCGCTTTGCAGCGATAAATGGAATTGCGGACAAAACTTTTTAAGTTTCTTCAAAGCTTCCAAAAGCTCCGCGTCGATTACGTTCACTTCCAAAGAACTCAATCTTATTCTACAGTCTATATCGCAAAGGTTTTTGATAAGCTCGCTCAAGCTGCTGCCGATATTTTTGCCGTACGAAGATATATCTATTCCGGTCAAAACTATCTCTTTGCAAGCGGCTGACAGTCTCTTACATTCTTCAACCACGCTCTCTATTTTTCTTGAACGGCTCGCGCCTCTAACGTACGGAATCAGGCAATAACTACAGTAATTGTTGCAACCGTCTTGCACTTTTACGTACGCTCTAGTGCGCACGACTTCGGGCGAAAAACAGTCCTCGTATTCTTTGGGCAGCGGGTTGATCAAAATCCCTTTACTTTCTAAGTTGTCGATTATCTTTTCTTTTTTGGCAGTACCTATGACGAAACTTACGTTTTCTTTATCGGCAAACTGTTTGGGATTGTTTTGAGAAGCGCAGCCGCAAACGACTATCTTGGCGCTAGGATTGAGTTTTAAGCACCTGCTAACGCACTGGCGCGACTTTCTCTCCGCCTCGTTGGTCACGGCGCAGGTGTTGAGTATGTATAAATCGGCATAGACGAGTTCTTCGCTCACTTCGTGCCCTCTTTCTTTGAGAGCCTTGAGCAAACCGTCGCACTCGTATTTATTTACCTTACACCCTAAATTGTATACGACTATCTTCATACGTTTACCGTTTTATCCATATTTTTTAGCTCAATTCTCCGAGCTCGTACATTATTAAACTCAACGCCACTATGCTCGCCGTTTCGCAACGCAATATCCTCTTTCCCAGCGATACGACCTGCCCGCCCAATGCCTTGACGGCTTTGACCTCTTCGTCGCAAAAACCGCCCTCGCTGCCTATGATCAACGCGATATTTTTAGCCTCTTTAAGTCCTTTTACTTCGCCCATTTTGCCGACCTTCGCGCGCTCGTACGGCATTATAACAACGTCAAAATCTTTGAGCTTGTCCGCAATTTCCGAAAAGTCGGCAAGCTCGCAAATCTCAACTTTATTCGAACGGCCGCACTGCTTGCAAGCTTCCAACGCTATCCTCTCAAGTCTTGAGCGGTTGAACTTGCTCTCGTTGGTATATCTCGACAAAAACGGCGCAACTCTATCCACGCCGAGTTCCACGCATTTTTGCACGGCTAGATCCAACCTATCCCCTTTGGGCAGGGCTTGAAATAGCGTTACGCTGACTTTAGGTTTACTGTCGTTTTCAACGATTTCATTGACTTTGGCAAACGCAACGTCCTTGCCGATTCGCTCTATAGAGCAGTAATAGTCCTTGCCGTCGTTGAGGTTGACTATGATTTTATAGCCTACCTTGTGCCTTAAGACTTTGGTCATGTGCGTAAACTCTTCGCCGCTTATCGCTATTTGAGAGCCGTCGTAATCTTCGGCGTTTGCAAAAAATCTCTTTATCTCCATATACGTTTGCTCTAATGCGCTATTTGGTAAACCTCATCGCTACCCATTCGCCCATACTTGCGCGAGCTGAAAGTTTGAAGCCTGCATTTTCGAAAGCCTCTTTGACGTCCTCTTCTCTCTTGAGAATTATGCCAGAGGTAATAATTACGCCGTCATCTTTAAGAAAATTGCCCAAAGAAGCCGAAAGCGAAATTAGCACGTCGGCGGTAATGTTGGCAAGAGCGACGTTAAACTTCCCCGACGACTTGTCCAAGAGATTAGCTTGCTCAATCTTTACCTTGCTTTGCAAAGCGTTTAGCTTACAGTTTTCTTTAGCCGACTTAACTGCGTTTTCGTCGATATCGTACGCTTCTACCTTTTTAGCGCCCAATCTTGCCGCCGCAAGCGCGAGTATGCCGCTGCCGGTGCCTACGTCAACCACGCTTTTACCCTCAAGCTCAAGAGATTGCAAAAGCAACAAACAAAGCTTAGTACTCTCGTGTTCGCCCGTGCCGAACGCCATTCCGGGGTCTATCTTGACTATATTCTTTCCCTCTTCGGGGGCGTATTCTATCCACTCGGGAACGATAGTTATTTTACCCGTCTTGATAGGTCTAAAGTTTTCCTTCCAGCTCTCCACCCAATCGTTATCGTCGACTGTGCCGACGGATACTTCCAACGAGCCGTACTCAAACGGGCAGTTCTCTTTCAAAAACTTGAGCCGCTTGTCAATCTTCTTTCTTGTCTTATCAAAATTTTCAGTATTAAAGTAGCCTTTGACCAGCACTTTGCCGTCGTCTTGGGTGAGATGCTCTTCTATATAGTCCCACACCACTTCGCTGCCGGAAATATCCGCCAAATCCTTGCCGTCGTAGATACCTACGCCGTCGCTGCCCTCGTCGGTGAGAATTTCCGCGACGAGCTCGCTTGCTTCAGTAGTGGTTTCGACCGTAACTTCATAAAACTTCATACTTTACTCTTCCTTTTCTTTTCGTGTGACTTTTTCGTTTTGCGCGACTTTAGCCGTCAAAATTTGCTCTTGCTCCGACAAACTCTCGCCGCATTCTTTTTTCATATCGGAATTATTATCCTTATCTTCCGTCTTATTCATTTGCAAGCTATTATCGCTAGCGACGCATACCGCGTTTTCGCTATCGCCGTCTACGGCTTCAAGCCTATTCTCAACCGCGCTTTCCCCGCCCTCTTTATTCGCTTTCTTGCTCTTTACGATTTTCACCGCAAGTCTTACTATATACAATAGCAGCACCAAGATGACGATAACGAAGAATATATCCAATATCGTACTCATATAATTTTGCAAGAAAATCGCCAAGACGGTTACTATCGCGCCGGCGGTGAGGTTGCCTAGCCAAACCATTGCCAAGGATTTAAAAAACGGCAAGTCGAGAAAAGTCGCTACGGCGCTGCCCGTCCATACTCCCGTCAAGGGTATTGGGAAGGCTACGAATAGATATACGCCAAGCATTTTTTTGCGCTCAAGCTTTTTCGCCGCCTCGGCGGAAGGTTTTTCGTCGCTTTCGCCGACTACCTTTTGCGCTTTGCTCTTAAACCCGCTCTCAACTGCGTGAGCCAAAGAGGAAAAGGCTTTGCTCTTTTTCATCTTATCGAGTATGGGTCTTAAAATCAGCAAAAGTATAGGCGAAACAATAGCCGAGCCTAGCCAAGCGAGAGCGAAAGCCGCCCACGGAGAAATTCCCATCGTCATAGCGGCGGGGATTGCTCCGCGCAACTCTACGATAGGTATAATCGCAATCAAAAACGTCGTCAAAAAGTCGTTGTCCAATATTTGGCGTATGCCGTCAATCAACCTCTCTGTCAAATCTCTCTCCTTTTCGCCTCAATAAAATCCGCGCCGCTCCACGGTATAATTTTATTAAATATATAAATTAAATATACTATATTTCCTTGCAATTAGTCAATGAAACGGCTAAACTAAAAATATGCAAAAATTATTATCTTTGATGAGAAAAGCGCTTGCCGACTATAATATGATTAAAGACGGCGACAAAATAGCCGTGGGACTTTCGGGCGGGAAAGACAGTATTGCGCTACTTGCCCTGCTTGCCGCGTACAAAAAATTTTCTCCCGAAAAGTTTGAACTGCTCGCAATTAATATAGACCTCGGCTTTTCCGATACGGACAAATCTCAAGTGCAAGCCACCAAGGATTTTTGTCAAAGTATCGGCGTAGAACTCATTATCGAACCAACTCAAATCTACGATATTATTCTCGATCGACAGGAAAAAAGCCCCTGCTCGCTTTGCTCGAAAATGCGTAGAGGCGCGCTCAACAGCGTGGCAAACGCTCACGGCTGCAACAAGCTTGCGCTCGGACACCACGCCGACGACGTACTCGAAACCTTTATTCTCTCCTTGATATACGAGGGAAGAATATCCACTTTTATGCCCACTAGCTTTATGGAGCGAAGCAATATTACGCTAATTCGACCGCTTATCTATATCGAAGAAAAATACCTGTCGGGTTTGGCGAGAAGATACGATCTTCCTATAATTCACAACCCTTGCCCGCAAGATAAGCATACCAAGCGCGAAGACGCTAAGCGACTAATAAACGAGCTTGACGAAAAGTACGGCTGTAAAAACCGTATGATGACCGCGCTCTTTCACCCTGAACGCAACAACCTTTGGGATAAAATTATCAAGCCGTAATCTTTTAAGCCGTAAAATAGGCAAATTTAGTATAAAAGTTTCTAAATTACAACTATTTCAACCGAAAACGGGCAAAGACAGCTACTTTTCAGTAGCCGTCTTTTTTAGTCGTTCCCCTCCGCTTTCGTTGCAAGATCGGCTTTTCCTTGGAAATATTTTCTTCTCGTACTTTCTCCCCCTCGCAAATGGCGAACGGAAAGATTGTAATTCAAGACTTTTTGAACTTCGTCGTACGCGTCCACGTCTATATACTTCAACTTCGTATGCATATAGCTGTGTACGGCGCTCTTGCTTATTCCGAAAACGCTCGCGCACTCCCTAACCGTACAACGCGTTTTTATTATGTAATCCGCAATAGTGAGTATTGACTGACTGTAATTATCTCGCATAATCCACCTCTAAGATAAACTATGTTAACAAAACGCGAATTATGCCAAATTCAGTCGTTGAATATATACTCATCCTTGCATTTGTTCATATACGCATATATGCAACTGCGCAACGTCGAAACCATCATCGCCGCGCCTAGTATGATCAAAAATACAGCAAAACCTATCGATAACGCCTTAGCCTCGATTTTCCCCACCAAGAGCGACGATAGCGCGCTCGTCGCAAGAGCGGGCGCGGCAACGCTTATCACGCTCTTATAATCTATTACTTTGCGCTTTATATTTATTATCGACACAATAATAGCCATTGGAATAAAAGCTATCAAGTTGATAGCTTGAGCGTATTTTTGCGGAACGTCCAAGAATATCGTCAGTATGGGAATCAAGAGCGTACCGCCGCCCATTCCCATTCCGCCGATTATACCGCCGACTATTCCCCCTAAAATCAATAAAAATTCTTTCATTTTTGCGCCCTATAACTTTTGATTATTTTACTTTATACTTTTCTCAAATATAGCTTGCTCATTAGAGTTTACTTGCCAGCATCGTCACGCCCGCAATTATCATAAGCGTATAGAATATTATCCTGAGTAAGTTGTTGGAAAACTTTTTCATTAAAAAAGTTCCGATTAAACCGCCGAGAATAACTCCCGCGCCAACGAAATAACCTTGCGGCGTTTGAAAGTTGCCGTTATAAGCGTAGATTATTCCGCTGACGAGGCTGAGCGGAAGTATCGTCAGTATCGCGCTCGAATGAGCGATTTTCTCTTCCAGTCCGCACAATATCGAAAAGATAGGTATTACAAGCATACCCCCGCCTCCGCCGAAAAGTCCGTTTGCCACGCCTACGAAAAGCGAAGCGACTATCGTCAATATCAATCTCTTTTTGCTTGAAAGCTTTTCTATCAAACCACCATTCGCATTGTCTTCAATTTTAGTTCTATCCACTCTCTATATACCTCTATTCCTCTAGATTTCTCTTATTTTACTCTTCTTACGCTCAAACTTTGCTTCTCTCTTTCCCGCTTAATGCGGCAATCGATTGGATAATTAATCATATTGAACATTGTTCAGTTGTAATCTTGCCGCCGTATAAAGTTTGCAATCAGCAATATTTTGAACAAAGTTCAAATTTCAGCGCGCTATTTCGCGCCCATAATACTTCTATATTTTGCGTAAAAATATTTATTTTATCAAAACGGATTTTAATCGGTTCCAAAAGCTGAAAATTTGTCAACAATTAATAACGCTACTAATATTGTTGCAAAAAATTTACGAAAGTAATTGATTTTTTTATAAGGATAATATATAATAACTAAGATATTGTAATTATATAATATATATTTTTATTATTATAGGTGGTTCAATGAAAAAGAAAAGACTTTTTATCTTAACGGCTTTGGCGTTGACGGTTTGTTTGCTTTTCACTTTGTTCGCCGTAGCTTGCGACAATGATACGAATGGCGACGACAATCCTACCGATACGTCGGACTTGCTTTTCACAAACGGCACTTTCACTGGCGTCGCGGACGATTCCGCATTGCCCGCTCCGATTAGTTGGACGGGAGCGGCAGGCTCTACGAGCTCGTCTTCCGCTACTCCTTCGGGTGAATCCAACTTACTTAGCGGCGTAGTAGATACGTCTACTTCGGCTTGGAGAGATTTGAGAAAGAAATACTCGGATATAGACATAGCTACTCCGGGTAAGGGCTCTTCGAGTAAAGACAACGAAGACTTGGACGACGATAAAATCTTGATGATCTACAATAAAGTAGAAACGTCTTACAACTATACGTCGACTTCGCATACTTTGGAAATCAACAGCTATTACAAGCTCTCTATCGACGTAAAGACGATGCTCGCCGACGACAACACCGACGAGCGCGCGGGCGCTTACATCAGCGTTGGCAGCGGCGCGGAAGCGGCTTGGGAAGCTATCGACACTAAAGGCGAATGGGTAACATATACCCTGTATATCGAGTCGTCGGAACTTTCTACCGGCACTATCTCGGTCGTTCTTTCCAACGGTATCGGTTCTTTAACCACCGGTCATATGAGCAAAGGTTACGCTTTCTTTGACAACGTAATTCTTGAAAAAGTAGAAAAAGACGACTACGCCTCAAACTCAATCAGCGACACGGTTGCCAAATACTCTATGAAAGTAGGCAACGCCGAGTTTAATTTCGCGTCTTCGACAACGAGTATTCCTTATACTCCGTCTAAGTACACGCTCGTAGCCGGCTACGGCTCGGGTGACAACGCAAGCACTTCTTCGACTTATACCGCAAGAGGTATCATAGATATCGCCTCTTTCGAGCGCGAGAACGCAGCTTCGTCTTTGTCGGCTCTTAACAAAACTTTGCAAAGCGCGGGCAAAACTCTTTCCGACTTGACCGTTCCTGAAGTTTCGATAGGTTCAAGAATGCTCTATATGCAAAATAAACAGGCTACGGCTTTCGGCTATCGCTCGTCCGTCGCTATGAATTTTGCTACCAATAAGTATTACGAAGTAAGCGTTTGGGCAAATACTTACCTCACTAAAGGCAACGCAACCGTTAGACTTACCGACGGTACCAACGAGGACTCCAACGGTTTTATATTAACTGCGGACAGTTACGACAAGTGGACGAAATACACTTTCTACGTAGAAGCAAACCAATTTAGAAATACTTCTTTGTATCTAGAGCTTTGGTTGGGCTTCGGCGGTCAAAACGATACCGATAGCCACGCTGTTGGCGCGGTTCTTTTCGACTGCGTCAGCTTGAACGAGATTTCGGCAAGCGATTACGCTAACGCAGCCGCTGACGATGTTACGAAAAGCAAAATCAGCCTGCTTACCGACGAAGAAAATATGAAGTCCGTTTCCTTGCGCGACTTTAACGTACTTGACAGCGAAACCGCTCTCGCAGGACGCTCTACTTCCGACGTTGTTGACGCCGACAACTTCGTTGCCAACGACTATTTCAAAGAAAATCCGCTTAAGCCGGTAGATAAGGATTCTTCGATTTTCGGTTCCGAAGTGCTTGCTATCAACAACTACTATCCTTCTTCCACAACTATTTCCACCTTAAACAATCCGGGAGAAAACAAGGACGTAGACACTTCTAAACTTTTGAATATCGAAGCAAACAAAACTTACGCGATTTCTATGTACGTTAAGACAAACATAGTAGATACGAGCAAGGGCTTAACCGTAGAACTGCTCAAGTACAACGCCGACTACAAAGGCAAAGACTTCGCAGGAAAATATACTTCGGTAGGAAGTTTCTCCAATCTCAATACCGAAAACCTTGAATCGCAAAAAGGTCTTAACGACTATACGCTTATTACGTTCTACGTACAAGGCGCGGAAATAGAAGACACTCTCTTAGCTATCGCCTTCTCTTTGGGCAGCGGCGACGGTAGCGACTTCTCTACGTTGACGATGGGTTACGCTTATATTTCTTCGATTTACCTCGAGGACGTAACTTACAGCCAATACACAACCGCTTCTTCTAGCACCGTAGTAACGAAAGTACCGCTTGCAGGCAGCTCTTCCAACAGCGAAGTTGCTTCCAATGGTTTCTTCAACTTCATTGACTTCAGCTCGACGATCAACACGTTCGGCGACGATTGGAGCAGCTCTCCCGCTTTGGCTTTGCCTACCGGCTGGAGCTTGAACAAGTCGTCGGCTTTGACTATCGACCCTGAAGACGACTTCTACGGATATATGGCGGGTATACTCAACCTTAAAAACGATAGCCAACTAACTGCTTTCGGAACTACCGCAACCGATTTCTATAAAGGCGCGGCAAACTACTTCAACGTTGACGACAACCCCAACGTATTGGCTATCAAGAAGGGCGACGACCGCGACGTAGATATGCTAGGCTTTACCTCGTCAAGCATTTCGCTTAGCGCAAACTCTTATTACGAATTCTCCGTTTGGGCAAAAGCCAACGTCGGCGACCAGTTCAGTATCGTTCTTAAGACGGCTGCGACGAGCGACGAAGACAAGTACTCTCTTATCGAGGGCGACGGCAAGTGGCATAGATATTCCATATTCGTTCAAACGGGTATCTCTAGCGTATCGGTTACGCTATCGCTCAACGCAGGTTACGAGGGGCACGCAAGTAGAAGCTGTAGCGTATTCTTCACCAACGCGACTTACAACGAGCTCACTTCCTCGTCGGTATTCGACAACGCTAACGACAACGAAAGCGAAAGCGATTTGCGTTATATTACTCAATCTTGGCTCGTAGATTCTTTCGACGACGTAGATTTAGCCGACAGCGTAGTATCCCCCAAGAACTTCACCGGCGCGCTCGTAGACAACGAAGCTTCCAACGACTCGGATACTTTGATAAGCGGCGTCATCGACAAGAATAGAACCAACTTCACCGACATCGGCATCAACACCGACAGCGACGAGGATATCAAGCTCTACAACGCTATCTTCAACGACGCCAACACCAACGTCGGCAATAGAGTTCTTGTTCTTTATGCTAAAGACTTGACTTCCTATGCTTATACTTCCAACACCGCTACTATTTCGGCAGGTAAATATTATAAGATAAGTATATGGATTTTGACCTATAAACTCGCTGCGGGCGACGACGTGGACGAATACTTTATTCCTACCGCGACGATTACGCTTAAAGCCAACAACAAGACTTACGAATTTGGTAGAAGGCTCACTGCGGACTCCTCCGACTACGATAAGTTGAGAATCGTCAACACTTCAACCTACGGCGACGACGGCGTAGAACAAATCGGCAAGTGGACGGAATACTCTTTCTATATCTACGCCGAGGACGATATCAGCGACACTACCGCAACGCTTAGCGTAGGACTTGGCTTCAATAACAAAGACTACCGTATGAGCGGATACGTGTTCGTAGACAACTTCTCCGTAACGGAAATCGACGAGGCAAACTTCATTGCCCGTAAAGATCAATACGCCGAAGACGAGAACGGAACCTACTACAAGGACGGCGACAACTACGTTGAAATCACCGCCGAAAATCCCGCTCCGAGCGGCGCGACGCTCTACAAAAAGCTGACGGACAGCGAAGTCGTAGATCTTGACAACTCGCTCAACAGTATACTCACAAGCGACGAAATAGCTTCGACCAACTATCGTATAGTTTTCACAGCCGACGACTCCACCGCCGAACCTGAGGAAGAAGAACCCGTCGACACTGAAGACAAAAAAGACCCGATGATTTGGTTATACGTTTCTATCGGCGCGGTCAGCGTGATAATAGTAGCTATAGTAATAATCTACCTTATCAAGAAAGTTGCTCCGAAGAGAAAGAAAAAACTTGTTAAGAAAAGTAAATCTTCAGGCGGAAAACCGTCTAGCGGCTCAAACGGCAGCGCGAAGAGAGATCAATTCGGCAAGTAGAATCGGCAAGTAAAAAACGCCAAAAGACCTCGTACTTATTCGTACGAGGTCTTTTTTATATTTGTCATTATGCCGAGAAAACGCGGTAACAAACCTATCTTTCCAGCGAATGAACTATAAATAACTTTTGACCGATAAACACTCTATCCGAGTTGAACTCGGCAATCTTATCTTCGCTTACGGAAAACTTTTTTGCAATCGACGAAATCGTATCAAACGGCTGTACTATATAATACTCGCCCTCTTGCGGTTCTATAAGCAGTCGCATACCTATAAAAACGTCGCCGTCTAGATTATTAAGTCTTGCTATAGCTAAAGGCGTGGTATGAAATTCCTGCGCTATATCTTCAAGCGTTTTTGCTTCGCTCACCCTATACACTATTCTACTCATGTGCCACCTCTTGAATTTACTTCGTTATATTCTATTTTTGCGACGCTCTAAATATTATATTGTATGAGAAAATTGTTCAAAGCGTTCGCAACCGTAACCATAATATCTATTATTACTAGACTTTTGTCTTTCGTGTTCAAAATATATCTTTCGCGTAAACTCGGCGCGGAAGTCCTCGGACTGTATCAAATATGCGCTTCGGTGTTTATGCTGTTCGCGTGTATATGTTCGTCAGGGCTGCCGGTCACGCTGTCGCGAATTACCGCCGAGAGCGATACTATTGGCAACAACAAAAGACAGTTCGGCGCGGTGTCGACCTGCCTTTTTGCAGGCATACTAATAACGTTGTTTATCATCTCGGTTATACTCATATTCCCGCAAATACTCGACTTCGTCTTTGCCGACGAAAGATGTAGAAAGCTCTTTATCATCTTCTTGCCAATGCTTTTGACGACTTGCATTTACGCAATTTTGAGAGGTTGGTTTTGGGGCAAAAAATATTTCGGCGTATTCTCTATTACTGAACTCGTCGATGAAATTCTCAAGATACTCTTTGCTATAATTTTGCTAGAAGGCGCTGTCCTTTCCGTGCAAAAAGAATACGCTTACGCAATATCGATGCTTGCCGGAGATATAATCGTAGTCGCGCTTATAATTGTATTGTACTTCGTCAAAAAAGGAAAGCTTGCTAAACCCACTCAAGCGAGAGAGATTGCCAAGAGCGCTACGCCGCTTACCGTCACGAGAATATTCGGCTCGCTTATGACGACTTTTATTTCGTTGATTTTACCTGCGCTGTTGGTATCAAAATTCCACCTGTCGCAAAGCGAAGCGACAGCCGAATTTGGAAGAGCGAGCGGAATGGTTATGCCGCTGATATTCACGCCTACGTCTATAATAGGCTCGCTGGGCGTAGTGCTCATTCCCGAAATCGCTTCCGCCAACGCTGAAAAAGGCGTTAAGTCGCTCTCGACTTCGCTCTCCAACGCCATAACTTTTGCCTGTCTTACCGCTTGCGTTTTCTTTACGATATTTTCTAGCGCTGGAGAACAGCTGGGTATTCTTCTCTACGACGACGCGGCAAGCGGCGAATATCTAGCTTTTGCCGCAATCGTTATGATACCTATGTGCGTAAACAACCTTGTCGTGTCTATGCTAAACTCAATGGGCAAAGAAACGAATACTTTTTGCTCGCACATAATAAGCTGCGTAGCTTTAATTATCGTAGTCTTGACCACTCCGTCGGTTTTGGGAATAAAAACGTACTTCGTAGCGTTGGGAGTATTCCACACCTTAAGTATGACGCTCAACTTGATAATGCTCAACAAATGCGTTGGCTTGAGCGGCAAAATTCTCTTCAAATGCGGACTGTGCTTGATTTTCTCTTTCGGAGTATCGTTGGTCAACCGACTTGCCGTACGCGCGCTTTCCGACTACTCGCCCATAGCCTTGTCAATAACGGTCGCAATTATAACGGCTGTAGCCTTTGTACCGTTTATCCTACTCAGCAAAACCGTCAAAGTCGACTTGAGAAAACTCTCGCTAAAAAACAAAATGAATTTTTTGTAATTGACTAATCTTGACGAATTGCCTATAATTAAAATATAGAATTAAAGGATTCAGTTAGCGCTAAAGTAAGACTTATGATAAATATAATAGCGGCAGTTTCAAAAAACGGCGTGATTGGCAAGGACGGAAAACTGCCTTGGAAATTAGATAGGGATATGGCAAGATTTAAAAGCTTGACGATTTCGCATACCGTTATTATGGGCGCAAACACCTATCGCGAAATAGGCAAGCCGCTAGCCGATAGATTTAATATAATAATATCTTCTAAATTAAATATACAATATGACAACGCCATAGTCCTCCCCTCGCTTACTTCCGCCTTGGACTACGCAAGAAAGATAAAAAAAGATAGCGAAATCTTCATTTGCGGCGGCGAAAGAATTTATAAAGAAGCGATAGAATTTGCCGACAGGCTGTATATCACGCATATCGACGAGGTAATCGACGGCGACGCGTACTTTCCCTCTATCCCCGATTTTTACTCTCCCGTCAAAGAAATTAACGTACTCGACGGAAATATCAATACGCGATTTTGCGAGTACGTACGCAAATCGTTGCAATAGCGCAAAATGTATGATATAATCAAATAAAAGTGTAGAGATTGCGCGTAAAGTGTCGCTCGGACGGGGAGTGCCGACGAACGAAAAGCGAAATGCTTGCGATGCAATACTCACTCCCACTTTTGGACTGATTACTTTATTGCAAACAAGTCTATTTACGTGGGAACGCTCTTTTAGGAGGTTCTTTTTTTGTTGTATCAAGAAGCGGTAGATTATATACAAAACCTTGAAAAGTTTGGGAGCGTATACGGACTTGACACCGTACGCCTACTGCTCAAACGGTTGGGAAATCCCGAGAATAAATTTAAAGTCATTCATATTGCCGGCACAAACGGCAAAGGCTCGACAAGCTGTTTTATATCCGGCATTCTCATAAAAAGCGGCTATAAAGTCGGCGCATTCAACTCCCCTTCGGTCTTTGGCTACAACGAGAGATACCTACTTGACGGCAAACCAATAGACGACGTATCCGTTGCCAAATACATATCGACAGTCGCAAAAGAACGCGATAAAATGATAGCCGAAGGTCTAAACGCTCCCACCGCTTTTGAAGTGGAATTTGCCGTTGCCGCGCTTTTTTTCGCGGACAACCAGTGCGATTTCGCAGTACTTGAATGCGGGCTCGGCGGACGACTTGACGCTACCAACGCCATAGCTCGCAAAGAGCTTGCCATTATCACCTCTATATCGTACGACCATACCGCTATTCTCGGCAACACCTTAAGCGAAATAGCTGGCGAAAAAGCCGCGATCGTAAAGTACTGCCCGCTAGTGACGTATAAGCAATGCGACGAAGTGATGAACGTATTTTCAAAAGTCGACGATTTGAGAATATGCCCGCAGGCAAAAAGTCTATCAAGCGGAAAAAACGGTCAAGTCTTTGATTACAAAGGAAAAGTTTACTCTATCCGTCAACTCGGCGCGTATCAACTTCAAAACTGTTCTCTCGCGATAGAAAGCGCCGAGATACTTATGCAAAAAGGCTACGATAAAATAACGTACGAAAGTATTTATCAAGGCGTTGCGCAAGCCCAGTGGAAAGGCAGGCTGCAACTAGTGTCAAAAGGAAATAAGACTTTCTTACTCGACGGCGCGCACAATCCCGACGGCGCAAGAGTTTTGGCGGAAGAACTGAAAAGAACTTTCCCTGAGAAAAAGTGTTTCGTATTCGGCGCGTTTGCCGACAAAGACGTGGACGGCGTCCTTTCGCATATAGGAAGTTTAGCCGACGAATTTATCGCAATCAAACCGCCGTCCAAACGAGGTCTTGACGAGAGCATAACTTTGTCTAAATGCTTACGCTACTGCTCCGCTTCAATCAGCTGTAAGGATATGAACGAAGCGATAGAGGCGGCCTACTCTTCGTCTTGCGAGCTTATCGTCGTATGCGGCTCTTTGAGCATTCTTGATAGCGCGCTGACGGAAATAGAAAAACTGAAATAAACCTTATTAAAAGGATATATAATTATGAACGAGATAAACAAAGAAAAGATAAGGAAAGCAATCAAAGACTTGCTCGAGGCTATCGGCGAAGACCCCGATAGAGAGGGACTTAAGGACACGCCCGCGCGCGTAGCGAATATGTACGAAGAGCTAACAGCAGGCTACCGCGACGACGAAAAGAAACACCTCGCCAAGACGTTTGACGTGAGTACGGGAGACGTCGTAATCGAAAAAGATATAACTTTTACGTCGACGTGCGAACACCATCTTATGCCGTTTTTTGGAAAAATAGCAATAGCTTATATCCCTTCCGATAGAGTCGTGGGGCTGTCCAAACTCGCCCGTACCGTCGAGGTCTTTGCTCGCAGGTTGCAACTTCAAGAGCGCCTTACCCACGATATCGCTCAAGCGGTTTTCAGCAACCTAAACGCAAAAGGAGTTATCGTACTGTGCGAAGCGGAACACACCTGTATGACGGCAAGAGGAGTTAAAAAAGTCGGTAGCAAAACCATCTCTTACTCCGTACTCGGCGATATCGACGAAGCAAAGAAAAACTCCATTCTCACACTTATGAGGTAATCTATGAAAATAGGAAACAGGACTTTTGAGAGCGGAACTCACGTAATGGCGATAATTAATCTTACGCCCGACTCTTTTTACGCCAACAGTAGAGCTACCGTCGACAGCATACTCGAGAGAGTGGAAAAAGCTATTGAAAACGGCGCTGAAGTCATAGACGTGGGCGGTCAGTCCACTCGCCCGTCCTACACCGCAATCAGCGCGCAAGAAGAATGGCTAAGACTTCAAAAGCCAATCGAGATGATAAAAAAGCATTTCGATATTCCCCTATCCGTCGACACTTTCTACCCTTACGTTGCCGAAAAAGCGTTGCAAAGCGGAGCTGATTTGATCAACGACGTTTGGGGACTGCAATATCAAGACAACGAGTCTATGGCGCAAATTATTGCCAAATACGACGCCGCCGTTTGCATTATGCACAACCAAAATAGAATACCGTTAGACGAAAATTTGTGGAGCGATATTTTCGCCTTTTTAGACAAAAGCGTGGAGCTTGCCAAACGAGCGAAGATTGACGAGAATAAAATTCTAATCGACGGCGGAATAGGCTTCGGAAAAAGCAAGCAACAAAACTGGACTGTACTTGAAAACTACGAAAAGCTTGGCAAGTACGGCTATCCGCTGCTGCTCGGCACGTCGAGAAAGTCTATGTTTGGCGGAGATATTAACGACAGGCTTGCTCCGACGTTGGATTCGACTAGGCTTGCAACCAAGAAAGGCGTACTCTTCGTAAGAGTGCACGACGTCAAAGAAAATTATCAGGCTATACGAGATTGTCTTGCGGAGGAAGTATGACGAAAATAAAAATCACAGGCTTGGAAGTTCTTGCAACTCACGGCGTTTTTTCACAAGAAAAAGTCCATCCGCAACCGTTTGTATTCGACTGCGAAATAGATTACGATTTCAAAAAAGCGGCGGCAAACGACGACTTCTCGCTTACGCTGGATTACGGCGTTATAATGCAAAAGCTGACTGACTTTTGCAAAGCAAACTCTTTTGATTTGATAGAAACTCTTTGCTACCGCGCGGCGGCTACGCTTATGAACGAATACCCCGCTATCGAGAGCTTGACTCTTAGCGTACACAAGCCGAAAGCTCCCGTAGACTTGCCTTTTAAAAACGTTTCCGTCGAGGTTACGCTCAAAAGGCAAAAAAACGTGTATTTGTCTTTGGGCAGCAATCTTGGAGATAGACAGGCTATTCTAAATGAAGCAATTTCGCAGCTTGGGAAAACCTCGGCTATAGACGTCTTGAAAGTATCTTCGCCGTACGAAAATCCGCCTTACGGCTTGGTAGCGAAATTCCCGTTTATCAATATGGCTGCGCAAATATCTACCTATCTCTCGCCCGACGAGCTACTTGAATACGTTCATTCTATTGAAAAAGCCGCCCACCGAAATAGGGATATTAGATGGGGCGACAGGACTTTGGATATTGATATAATCTTCTACGGCGACTTGATTGCAACCGACGAGAATTTGACTATTCCCCACGCCGACTTCCAAAACCGCGACTTCGTACTTATCCCCCTAAACGAGATAGCGCCCGACTTCGTAAGTCCTATAAATAACAAGAGAATTTCTCAGCTTCTCAAAGACTTGAGCAAAAACTAACGCAAATATTCAATTTATTACTTTGAAAGCACTTGTTGAAATTCTTGTGGCTAATATTAAAGACTAGTACAAAAGCCAACGCGGAATAACGTACTGGCAAAGATTAAACTGAAGCTAGATTTTAAGACTTTAACTCAACGAAAGTAAAACCCGACGGCTATAAAAGCCCGTCGGGTATATTTTTAGAGAATATTTTTTATACGGTATGCAAGCAAGTTTTTGGAGTTTTCCGCCATACTCTTTATTACGTTGGTACGGGTAATTGAGTCGTCGTACATTTCCGCGTACATAGTTCCTTCCAACTCGCCTATCTCTTTATAGATATCTTTCACGTCGTTGTTTGGACAGGTAAATTCAAGAATATCACGCCTTTTCGCCCACCACTCTTTCATTTGTATTATTGCTTTACGCGCTGCGCTATAGTCCTTTTGAATTAGCATATCCTGTATTTCATCGCATTTTTCCGCCAAATCGTCAAAGCTGTTTTGCATAAACACCTGCTCGCTTATGCCAAGCGCGAGTATAAGCGCTACCACGACGACAGTGAGTATAATCTTGCCCATCAGCCCACCTCCTCGCTCAACTTGCCCGTAAGGTACTTACCGTCCTTGGGTTGAAGATAGAAATCATCTCCGCCAGTAACCAGCATAAGCAAAATGTCCTGTTGCTTATACTGATACTTATTCAAAAGCGATTCCACCTTTGCCTCGTCAAGATTACATTTCTTGATGTTTTGTCCCATACGCTTGCCCTCGCAAATAACCGAATACGGTATCTCCGCTTGCTCGGCGTTGATTTGCATATCGCCAACCGTGAGAGGTCTATTTGCGGTCTTGGGAATAACCGACATATCGCCGTTTGTTTCTATTATCGCCCATTCGATTTCTTCGGGCGAAGTGTAATCTTTTGCCCTGATAGATTCCATTATATCGTGAACGGTCATATCGAGTTTGTTTATCGCTTCGAAGTCGATGCCGTTGGGCGTGATAACAATTACGGGTTTGCCGTTGATAAGTTTACGCATTTTCAACGAGTGCTTGACTATCTTCGTCAAACAAAATTCTACGACAAACAGCGTAAATATCGGAACCAATCCGTAAAGAATAGGCACTTGCGTATCGGACATAGGAATACAAGCAAGTTCGGCGGCGATCAACGTTATGGCAAACTCAAAAGGCTGCAATTCGCCTAATTGCTTTTTGCCCATCAATCGCATTACAATCAATAAAAAGATATAAATTATTATCGCTCTTGTGAATACTATTAACATACTCTCATTATGTGTAAGCGAAAACAAAATATGTAATGAAATCCATTGAATTTTAAAAAACAATTCATCATATCAATCGAAACGAAAATTTCATCTTTTTTACGCCAAACGCAACGCCGCGCCGCAGGTTTTTTACTGCGAACTAAACTATTAGTTGAATTTAGAAACGGCGACGTTTTTTACTTGAGCTTTATACTCTTTTATGATACAGTAATCGTGCCATACCGAATAGGCATAGCGACAAATTTACAACACTTTAAGAGGTACTAAATGAAGAAGAAGTTAGCATTATTTTTCGTAGTTATCTTATGCGTTTGCGCCGTATTCGCTTTCGCCGCTTGCAACGGCGGAAACGGCGGCAACTCCGACGCCAACGGCAATGATAGCGGAATCAGCAATGACAACAACGATAGTTCAAACAACGGTAGCGACAGCGGCAGCGTTTCGACAACTCTTCCCACCGGCGCGGAAATTGTTGAGGCGCGCAACAATACCCTTTCTCAAAGCGTTCAAGCGTACGATTTCAATCTTACTTTTACCGGCAATTTTAACGTTTTAGGGATAGGAACTTCTCTAAGCGGCATTTACGACGGCGCGTATCGCTACGACGGCGACAGCGACGAAGTTTCGTTTAAGCGTACGACAAGCGGCGCTCTTTTGGCTAATTCTACGTGCTACTTGTTTACTGCAGGCGACAGCCAAATTAAAGCGACGATGGACGGAAACACCGTGAAAAAAATATCGGTAGAACTTCCCGAAGAGCAAGATATTACGATGGTCAATTTACCCGTCGTTAAAATCGTAAACTCGGTTGGCGCAAACAATATTACCAATATAGCAAAATCTAGTTACGCCTCTTACGATTATTCTTGCAAACTATCGGCGGGCAACAGTACTTTAGTTTACTCCGCGTTGAGCAAAGTATTCGAAAAACTCGGAACGGGCGTATCTTTCAAGGGAATTACGTTTGCTGAAAACACGAGCGCTCTTGATTTTAATATTAAAGACGGCAAGCTTGACGATTTCCGCCTCGCCTTTAAGTTGCAAATAGACGTAAAATTGACTAAAGTTGTTATTGACGTAGTCTACACGCAAAAGGGAAACTCGACTGCTATTTCTCTTCCGAACGCAAACGACTTTTTGTATAAGAATGCGGACGTACAAGCGGAAGTAAATACAATCAACACCGCGATAGAAGATTTGAAAGACGACGCCGTATACTCTCTTGATTTGATAGCTTCCAATGAATTCGACCCGGGATGGAACAAAACCGCTATCGTAGATAAGTATACTTCAAGAATGTATAAGAACACTATAGATGACGTCGCTTGGTTCAACCATTCTTACGTATACAAAGCTCACAGCGAAACGGCAGGAAAAGAAACCTACAAGTATACTCTAGGCAACGTTAACGGAAGCGACGAAGATAATCAAGGCGCGTGGTTGATATCGAGAAAAGGTACGAACACTCAAACGCAGGTTCAAGGCGTAACTGCCGATACGCAATTCGATTTTCTCACCGCTATGGTAAAACAACAAGCAAGCGAGATTGATTGCATCAAAAAGCAAACCGTAGGCGCGACCACGACTTATACTCTATATCTAGGAAAAGTTGCAACACAAAGCGTCCAAAAAAAGATCATCAATATGATCAACACCAACGAATACGACGAAGTTATAGCGGTCGACAACTACTATAATACCGAAAACGTTGTAAAAGACGCAAGTATTCAAGTAGTTATTACCAACGGAAAAATCTCTTCTATCGTTTGCGATACGGAAATTTGCTATACCCCAACCGGCGGCGATTATACGGAATACAACATTACGCTCAACAACACTATCAAACTGAATGTCAACGCAAAGTACGATAATGCGCGAGCGTACGAACCGCCGACAAAAGTCAAAGGAACGTTGGGATGGGGTAAAAACTTGAATGACTCCGAATATTACATACTGTAAGCGCCGTGATAGATATTAACAAAAAGCACTGACAAACTGAAAAATAAGGAACGCAAAAGCGTTCCTTATTTTTTATGTGAAGTAAAATTTCAACTTTGCCAAGAATAAGAATCTATATCAACTTATCTTTCAAATATTTACCCGTATAGCTTCTCTCGCACTCCGCCACTTGCTCGGGAGTTCCGGCAACGACAACCGTTCCGCCGCCCTCTCCGCCTTCGGGTCCTAAGTCGATTATATAATCGGCTACTTTTATCACGTCTAAGTTATGCTCGATTACTACAACGGTGTTACCTTTGCTCACAAGCCTTTGAAGTATCGCAACGAGTTTTTTCACGTCGGCGCTATGCAGTCCCGTCGTCGGCTCGTCCAATATATACACTGTCTTGCCCGTTGAACGTTTGGAAAGTTCAGTCGCAAGTTTTACTCTTTGCGCCTCGCCGCCCGAGAGCGTTGTGGCAGGCTGACCGAGTTTGACGTAAGAAAGTCCCACGTCGTTGAGCGTGTTTATCTTATTGTATATTTGCGGAATATTTTCAAAAAATTCGCAAGCCTCGGCAACGGTCATTTCAAGCACTTCGTAAATGCTCTTTCCCTTGTATTTAACTTGCAGCGTTTCTCTATTATAACGCTTACCGCCGCACACTTCGCAAGGCACGTAAACGTCGGAAAGGAAGTGCATTTCGATTTTTTTGATACCGTCGCCCGCGCAGTTTTCACACCTGCCGCCTGCAATGTTGAAAGAAAATCTTCCGCTCTTGTATCCTCTAGATTTAGCCTCGGGAGTCTTAGCGTACAAATCGCGAATGGCGTTGAAAACGTTGGTATAAGTTGCGGGATTGGAGCGAGGCGTTCTTCCTATAGGACTTTGGTCTATAGCGATAACTTTATCCAATTCATCTATGCCCAAAATTTGTTTGCAGTTGAGTTCGCTTGCCCGCGCGCCGTTGAGCTGATTTTGAAGTACGGGATAAAGTACTTCGTTTATAAGGCTGCTCTTGCCGCTTCCGCTTACGCCCGTAATAACGGTAAACGTGCCTAGCGGAATATCCACGTCAATATTCTTAAGATTGTTTTTCTTAGCGCCCTTAACTTGCAAGAACTTGCCGTTGCCGCTTCTACGCTCGGTAGGAAGTTCTATCCTCTCTCTACCCGACATATACGCGCCTGTGATAGATCTATCGCAAGCCATAACCTCTTCGGGAGTACCCGCAACGACGACCTCGCCGCCGTTCACACCCGCGCCTGGACCGATATCGATAATATAGTCGGCTTTGCGCATAGTATCCTCGTCGTGCTCTACGACGATAAGGGTATTACCCAAATCGCGCAACCGCTCTAACGTGGCGAGCAGCTTATCATTGTCGCGTTGGTGAAGACCTATGCTCGGCTCGTCGAGAATATACAATACTCCGACAAGACCGCTGCCGATTTGAGTAGCCAGTCTTATTCTTTGCGCTTCTCCGCCCGACAGCGTTGCGGAAGCTCGGGACATTTGAAGATAGTTCAGACCCACGTTGACCAAGAAGCCAAGACGGGCTTTTATCTCTTTGAGTATTTGATTAGCTATAATCTCCTGCGTGGGGGTAAGACTTAGATTCTCAAAAAACTCCAACGCTTTGTCGATTGAGAGCGAACATACGTCGTCAATATTTTTTCCGCCGACCGTTACGCCGAGTACTTCCTTTCTAAGTCGCTTACCGTGACAGCAATCGCAAGGAACTTCTTTCATAAGCTTTGAAAACTCCTGCTTCACGTACTCGGAGCTGGTTTCTCTAAACCTACGCATAATATTGTTGGCAACGCCCTCAAACTTCCTGTTGAACGTTCCGCTGCCCATTGCCGAGTTGTAGCTGATTTCCAACCTCTCTTCATCGCCGTATAGAAGTATGTCAATAATATTTTTAGGCAAGTCTTTTAGCGGCGTACGCAAAGAAAAGTTGTGCCTTTTGGCAAGCGCCATAAAAGTCGACGTACTGAAATTGCTGAAATCCATATTCCAACCGCTGACGTCCAACGCTCCTTCGGCGAGCGACTTATCCCACTTGACGAGCTTATTTATATCCAACGCCGTCTTAAAGCCCAGTCCGTAACACTCGGGACAAGCTCCGAACGGCGAGTTGAACGAAAACATTCTCGGTTGCAACTCTTCTATGCTCACGTCGCAATCGGGACAGGAGTACTTTGAAGAATAGAGCGTAATTTCTCCGTTTACTTCCACTTCAACAAGTCCTTCGGCGAGCTTGAGAGCCGTTTCTAAACTATCCGTCAAACGGCGGTTGACGTCGGGCTTCATAACTATTCTATCAATAACTATCTTGATATTATGTTTGATATTCTTGTCAAGCTTGACTTCCTCGTCAACTATATTGTACTCGCTGCCGTCGACGATAAGCCTGCTGTAACCGCTCTTGCGATACCCTTCGATTTGCTTAGCGAACTCGCCTTTGCGACCTCTAACTATCGGCGCGAGCACGCGAATTTTTGCGCCCGCTTCGCTCAGCAAGACTTTGTCGGCGATTTGGTCGACCGACTGCTGGACGATTTCTTTACCGCAATGCGGACAGTGCGGCAAACCTATTCTCGCGTACAAAAGTCTAAGATAGTCGTAAATTTCCGTAACCGTTCCTACGGTCGAACGCGGGTTATGCGAAGTAGTCTTTTGGTCGATAGAAATAGCGGGTGAAAGTCCGTCGATATAGTCTACGTCAGGCTTGTCCATTTGACCTAGGAATTGTCTTGCGTACGAGGAAAGACTTTCCATATACCTGCGTTGTCCCTCGGCGAAAATAGTATCGAAAGCCAACGAGGACTTTCCCGAGCCGCTCAAACCTGTCAGCACGACGAGTTTGTCCCTAGGAATTTTGATATCGATATTTTTGAGATTGTGCACTCTCGCGCCCTTAATATTTATACTGTCCTGCATAAATTTTACTCCGTATTATATTGATATATTAATTATTATATATAGTATTACATTCGTATCTCTTTGCCCGATAGCCTTTAACGTCGCGTATAATTCTTTACTTGCCTTTTGCCAACGCGCTTTTGAGTTTTGCAATATCTTCGCGGTATTTAATAGCAAGTTCGAAATCAAGATTGCTTGAGGCGATTTTCATAGCCGACGTCAGCCTTGCGATTTCCTTTTGCATATCTTTGACGGACTTATTCGGCTTATCGTCAAGCTTCTTGGAGATTTCCAAAGTATTCGTAATATCCTTGACGATAGTCTTAGGCGTAATACCGTGAGCCTTGTTGTACTCTCTTTGAATTTCTCTTCTTCGGTTGGTTTCGTCGATAGCCCTGCGCATACTGTCGGTAATCGTGTCCGCGTACATAACGACTTTCGCTTCGCTGTTACGCGCCGCCCTGCCTATCGTCTGAATTAGCGCTGTTTCGCTGCGCAAGAAACCTTCTTTGTCGGCGTCGAGAATAGCGACTAGCTGAACTTCGGGAATATCCAAACCTTCTCTAAGCAAGTTGATACCCACGAGGACGTCAAACTCGCCCTTTCTAAGTCCCGCGATAATTTCCACCCTCTCCAAGGTATCTATATCCGAGTGCATATACTTGACCTTAATATGCTTTTCAGTGAGATACGCCGTCAAACTTTCCGCCATTTTTTTGGTCAAAGTCGTGACCAAAACTCTAGCTTTCTTAGCTACCGTATCGTTGATTTTGGAGATAAGGTCGTCGATTTGCCCGTCGATCGGACGGATTTCCACTTCGGGGTCGATAAGACCCGTCGGACGAATGAGCTGCTCGACCACCTGTCCGGCTTGTTCGAGTTCATACTTAGCGGGAGTAGCCGACACGCAAATCATTTGCCCTACTCGCTCGTCAAACTCCTCAAACTTAAGCGGTCTATTGTCGTACGCCGACGGTAGCCTAAATCCGTAGTCCACCAAATTGACCTTTCTCGAAAGGTCGCCGTTGAACATAGCCCGCACTTGCGGCAAAGTCATGTGACTTTCGTCGACGAAGAGCAAGAAATCTTTGGGGAAGAAGTCCAAGAGCGTATACGGGGGTTGTCCGGGCTGTCTTCCGTCAAAGTATCTAGAATAGTTTTCTATACCCGAGCAATACCCCATCTCTCTAATCATTTCCAAATCGTAAGCAACTCTTTCTTTCAAGCGTTGCGCCTCGAGAAGTTTGCCTTGCTGAGTAAAAAGCTCTACCTGCTCGACCATATCGTTACGGATACGTTCCAAGCACGGTTCCAGCCTTTCTTTTTCCACAACGTAGTGCGTTGCGGGGAAAATATTGACGTGTTTTAGACCGCACGTAGCTTTTGAAGTGACGGGGTCGAATTGGGAAATTTTCTCGATTTCGTCGCCCCAAAACTCAACTCTAATAGCTTTGTCCGAACTTTCAACCGGAAAAATCTCAACGATGTCGCCCCTAACCCTAAACGTAGCGCGGACGAACTCAATATCGCTGCGTTTGTACTGAATTTCCACGAGCCTATCCAAAAGCTTATCCCTGTCGATAGTCAAGCCTTCTCTAAGTGAAATCGCCATTGAAAAGTATTCCATAGGCGCGCCCAAACCGTAGATACACGACACGGAAGAAACGACTATAACGTCGCGGCTTTCGCAAAGCGAGCTTGTGGCTGAATTACGCAGTCGGTCGATTTCGTCGTTGATCGAGAGGTCTTTTTCGATGTACGTATCCGTACGGGGAATATACGCTTCGGGTTGATAGTAGTCGTAATAAGATACGAAATACTCCACCCTGTTGTTTGGGAAAAACTCTCTAAACTCGTTGCAAAGTTGCGCCGCCAAAGTCTTGTTGTGGGCGATAACCAATGCCGGACGGTTGCACTCCTTTATAACGTTTGCCATCGTAAAAGTTTTGCCGCTGCCGGTAACGCCGAGCAAAACTTGAGTACGCAAACCGTCGTTTACGCCCTCGACCAATTTTTCTATAGCCTGCGGCTGATCGCCGCAAGGAGTGAATTTACTTTTCAAATCAAACATAAGATTAAGAGTATTTTAGCACAAATGTTCACATTTTGCAAGTATTTGTAGATACAAAATCGCAATACTGATAAGATTATATCCATAATACGCACGAAAAATAAAAAAGTTCTAAACCTCGCCGAAGCCGCATACATTATCGTATATGGAGGTATAAATCAAATGGTTATCTTAAAGAAAATCGTCATAATGACGGAATACGGCAAGAGCAACTGTTCGGGTATCGTAAAATTTGAGAATTTTGCGGGCAGGACAAGTTGCTTCGTAAGAATTTTAGGCGTAAAGGTAGGCGGCGTACTGTGTATCAAGTGCGGCGAAGACATCGTATATTGCGGCGACTTGTTTGAGGGCGAAAAACGTTTTAACGCGCTGTACGATCTCAACAAAACTATACAAATCGCGGCTCTTTACGAGGGGTCGGTAGTATGCCTTGGCAGCAATCGAGGAAGATTTATTCCTACCGCAATCGTACGCGATATACACAAGTATTTCGCGCTCCACAGCGGCGCAATCGAGCAATCTTTTGCATCGCAACCAATAGAAAACGAGTCGCTTCCCCAATACTTTGAAAACACGGATAGCGTAGAAAGCGTTGATACGCCTGATACTGCCGAAACCGTCGAAGAAACCGCAAAGGTGGAAAGCGTAGAAACAATCGCGCCCGTTGAGGCAATGCGCGAAGAACAAGCGGCAGCCGCTTTAGATAGCGCGGCAATCGCGCAAGAAGCTTCAACTGCTTCCGAAAAACCCGTAGCAAAGGTGAAAAAGACGATAAAGCCTGCTAAGCAAGAAAGAGAAATCGAACCATTCTACAAAAAGATAGAAACGAATATGCAAGAGCTTTTTGACAAGAACGAAAAGGACGACGAACTTACGTTGCTGATACCTGAAAGCAAATGGGTACGCGTACCGACCGAGGACGACGGCTATTACGTCGTTGGCATAATATACAGCGACGACACGCCCAACGTAATATGCTACGGAGTCCCCGACAAAGACAATAGCGCTCCCCCGCAAAGCAATGAAAATTGCCGTCAGTGGCTGGAGTTGGAAAAAGGCGGACGAGGTTACTGGATGATGTACCAGTCGGCGGCAAACGGCGAAACGTTGACGACAAGCATTGACGTATAGGAGCTATCGTCAACTTGAGCAAAGACGCAAGTAGCGAAGTGACGGTATAACTAGCTAGCGGCAACATCTTTAGTGAGCTTCAATATAAAATGATATATAATATTGTATAGAGGGTTTTGCTAATAAGTGTGTTTCACGTTATTACTGCCATATTTTTTAGCGAAACTTGGATAGAGTACGAAAGTATGCTATACCAAAAACTATGAGCGTAATAATCGTAAAACACACTTAACCGCCCAAGCCAAGTAAGGTATATCTTAAAATGATAATTAAGACTACTCCTTCTATAATATTTCCGTCACACTGCGCGTAGTCGAAGAGGTCTTATCTTTTTTTACCGTCATAAAACTATGCTCGCTTTGTTACGCTTCATTCAATATGACGATTAAACTTCTAACGGACTTTTCTATTGTCACGTTAAGCGCAGTCATAAAGAGTTAAGCATTGGAGTAGCGTACGTCAAGGTCTAAATCACCTAAAAAACTATCTAGAGTTATTCCCTAGTCGGCGCAGGCGGATAAGTGGGATTTGCTAAAATAACCTACATATTTTTGAAGCCTCTTGCTGTCGAATTTTAGACACGTCACGCCAAAAAATATGTGCGCTTATTGGGCAAACCCACTTATTAGC
>JAIEDA010000018.1 GCA_029068165.1 Clostridia bacterium | reverse complement strand
TTTCTTTTTAATAAGTATAGAATTTAGTCTATTTTTGGCTCGGTCAGGAAATGTGTACTTTTCCTGACCAAATATTCTTGTATTCGACAAGGGGGATTTTGTATAATATACGTGTAGAAATTTGTTAAAAATATGCATATTTTTGACATAAATTCTCAGTCAGGAAAAGTACACTTTTTTTGGAATTTTTTGCTATTTGTCGATTTTTTTACTAAGATTTTTACAATGTTTTCGATTTTATAATTGTTGGCTATTAAATTTTATTAGTCTTTTTTTCAGTAGTCAAATTATATGACGCTTAAATTTTTGGCGGATGAAACGCTGTCGCTCACTTAGAATGACGAGCTAAGTTATTTAAAGCAAACAAGCAAAAGAGAGAAAATTTTGTTGACGGTAATAGTAGAACAAATTGCCAACCACCGTTCAGCGAAAAGTAGATACTTACAGTTTTCGCCGAATGTAATAAAAAAGGAACGCTATCGCGTTCCTTTTAAAACTGTTTAAGATTTTCGGACTTATTTAACGAGTTCCAACTTTGCCATTTCAGCGCCGTCGCCACGTCTTTGTCCAAGTTTGATTATACGAGTATATCCGCCCTTTTGTCCAAGCTTAGCAGCTCTTTCAGCATAGAATACAGCGTGCTCTCTAAAAATCTTCTCGATGAGAGGATGGTTGACGTCCTTAGTCCTTTCTTTATAAGCGCTCTTGCTTTCGCCGTCTTGCTTAATTTCTTGAAGATCTCTAAGACTTGCCATAAGTTTTCTTCTAGCAGCAAGCTTTTTAGGTCCGTCATTGACAAATTCCATTGCGACTTTCTCGCCTTTGTCGTCTTTTACGGTCTTTGTAACCGTTACGGTATCCTCGTACGTATTTATAGCGAGAGTCAACATACTCTCAGCATAACTTCTAACCTCTTTTGCTCTATCAACTGTGGTTTCGATATATCCGTGCCACAATAGTTCCGAGGCTTGATTTCTAATTATGGCCATTCTCTCTTCGGCTGTTCTACCCAACTTTCTTGCCATTTCTCTCTACCTCCTATTATTCATCCTTGTCTTTGAGTTTAAGACCAAGGTCTTCAATTTTCTTCATAACTTCCTCAAGGGATTTCTTGCCGAGATTTCTTACCTTGAGCATATCGTCTTCAGTCCTTTCAATCAAGTCCTTAACGGTATTGATACCGGCGCGCCTTAAGCAGTTGTACGATCTTACGGACAAGTCGAGGTCCTCGATAATCATCTCGTAGATCTTAGCTTGAGATTCGTTGTCTTGAGAGATAAGAATTTCTTTGTCAGCCATATTGTCAACGAGTTTTACGAAAATTCCGAGGTGATCGCTCATAATCTTAGCGGACAAACTGATTACTTCGTTTGGCGTAGAAGTACCGTCGGTAGTAACGTCAATCGTGAGTTTGTCATAATTGATGTCTTGACCTTTTCTAGTGCTTTCTACTTGATAACTAGCCGCGATAACGGGCGTAAAAATCGAGTCAACGGGTATATAACCAATGCCTTGATCCTCGTCCTTGTTCTCGCTTGCGCCTACGTAGCCTCTACCGACGCCGATATAGATTTCCATCTCTAGACTTGCGCCCTCGTCAAGAGTACAAATCTCGTGGTCAGGATTGAGAATTTCAATATCGTCGCTGTGCGCAATATCCGCAGCGGTAACGACGCCTGCAGTATACTTGTTGATAGTGCAAAGCTGTTTGAAACGTCTATCCTCGGTGTTCGCCTTAACGGCAAGACCCTTGATGTTTAGAATTATATCAGTGACGTCCTCTTTAATGCCTTTTATCGCCGTAAATTCGTGCTGAACGCCGTTTATTCTTATACCAACGGGAGCAGCGCCCGGCAAAGAACCTAAAAGGATTCTTCTAAGACTGTTTCCGAGCGTAGTACCAAAACCTCTTTCAAGCGGTTCAATCGAAAATCTAGTCTTTCTACCCGGGTCTAGCGCTTCTCTACTGATATTTGGTTTTTGAATTTCTATCATTATATGCCTCCTATTCAATGATTTGGCACATTGTCAAAAGTTATTATTTAGAATATAACTCGACAATCATATGCTCTTCAATCTTTTGCTCAACGTCAGCTCTTTCGGGTAGAGCTACTACCGTGCCGGTCATCGTTGCGTTGTCAAACGTCAACCACTTCGGAAGATTGATTGTCTTAGCCTCTTTGATACCGCTGAATACCTTTTTGTCGGCTTTGTTTTCCTTTACGCTGATTACGTCGCCTTTCTTAACGAGGAAAGACGGAATGTTTACGCACTTGCCGTTGACGGTGATCAAACCGTGAGATACGATTTGTCTAGCCATCGAGCGGGAAGAAGCCATACCAAGACGGTAAACGGTATTGTCAAGTCTTCTTTCGAGAAGAATGAGCATATTCTCACCGGTGATGCCTCTCATTTTTTCGGCTTTATCGTAATATCCTCTAAATTGCTTTTCGCATAGACCGTAAATTCTCTTGGTCTTTTGTTTTTCTCTAAGCTGAGTAGCGTATTCGCTGTTTTTCTTACGAATAGCGGCAGCGCCGTGCTGTCCCGGAGGAGTGTTGTTCTTAGCTACGGGACACTTGTCCGAATAACACTTATCTCCCTTTAAAAATAATTTTTCGCCTTCACGTCTACATTGACGACAATCAGGACCTGTATATCTAGCCATATTTCCTTGCTAACCTCCTATATTACAGTCTTCTACGCTTTGGCGGGCGACAACCGTTGTGCGGGATTGGCGATACGTCCTTGATGAGCGTAACGTTCAATCCTACGTTTTGAAGGGCTCTGATAGCCGATTCTCTACCGCTACCTGGTCCTTTTACGTATACTTCTACGTTCCTGACGCCTGCTTCGTAAGCAACTTTACCTGCGTCCTCGCTGACTATTTGAGCGGCGAACGGAGTAGATTTTTTGCTACCTCTAAGTTGAAGCTTACCTGCGCTAGACCAGCTTATTGCATTACCTTGCGTATCCGTTATAGTAACTATCGTATTGTTGAAAGAGGCGTGAATATGAGCGCATCCGTTTTCACCGCGACGCTTTGTCACACGCTTTTTCGTAACTTTTTTAGCAACTGCCATTTTTCACTCCTCCTTATTTCTTCTTGCGGCTTACGGTCTTCTTCGGACCTTTTCTTGTACGAGCGTTTTGCTTCGTGCTTTGACCGCGAACGGGCAAACCTTTACGATGTCTTACGCCGCGATAGCAGCCTATTTCCTGCAATCTCTTGATGTTCATCTTGATTTCGCGTTTCAAATCACCCTCAACCATTATATTGTTGCGGTCGATATACTCACGAATCTTGTTTACTTCCTCATCAGTCAAATCCCTAACTCTAGTATCGGGATTTATACCTGTATCAGCGAGAATTTTGTTGGACGTAACTCTACCGATACCGTAAATATAGGTAAGTCCGATTTCAACTCTTTTCTCATTTGGCAAATCAACGCCACTAATACGAGCCATTTGATACCTCCAATAATTTAATAAATTGTTTATTATATTATTAAACGCTACGAGAAGTTAGATTGTCTGTGATAGTGGAATGAAACAACCTATTAGCCGCTCCCCAACGATTAATGTCTATTTTGCGTGGGTATTATAACACAATTTTATGAACCATAGCAAGCGTTATAACACAATTTTTTAAGTTTTTTACGCAATAAAGGAATTATGGAAGTTTTCCATAATCCTTTTACGCGATTTCTATCATTCTAAGCAATCAGTTTATTAGCCTTGCTTTTGCTTATGCTTTTTGTATTTGGAGCAAATTATCATAACGGCTCCGTTTCTCTTTATAACCTTGCACTTGTCGCACATTGGTTTTACTGATGGTCTAACTTTCATTGTTATATCCTCCGTTAGTTCTTATTGCGCCATACTATTCTACCTTTCGTAAGGTCGTATGGACTTAATTCTACTTTTACCGCGTCGCCCTCAAGTATTTTGATATAGTTCTTTCTCAATTTACCCGAAAGATACGCGACTATTACGTGTCCGTTTGACAACTCAACTCTAAAGTTGGTATTTGGCAAAACTTCTATTACTCTTCCCTCAGCCTCGATTACGTCTTCCTTAGACATACCTACCTCCTATAAGTTTTGGGTTTGCATTTGCTTAAGTTTATCGGCTATGGACTTATCGTCGACGATATATTCGAGCGTTTCGTCCGCGCTTGCCACTACTTTTAGATGTTTTACGTTCTTTTGCTTAAGGCTGTCGAGTTTTCGCTTAACCCCGTCGCCGATCAGCACGTAGCTTTCATTAAGAGCCGCTATCACTATAAAAAGTTTTTTAGCGTCGTGACCTCTCTTGGAGATTACGATATCGCCGACTTTTACGCTCATTTATCGCCTCACAGTGAGAGTATCTCCACACCCTCTTGGGTTATAAGCACGGTGTTTTCGTAATGCGCCGACGGCAAATTGTCCGCAGTAACTACCGTCCAACCGTCGTCAAGTATATATACTTTGTGCGTACCCATATTTATCATCGGTTCGATAGCTATCGTCATATTGGCTCTCAATCTCATTCCGTGACCGACTTTTCCGTAGTTGGGGACTTGCGGATCTTCGTGCATTTCCCTTCCGATACCGTGTCCTACCAAATCTCTTACGACGCCGTAACCTAAGCCTTCGGCATAACTTTGAATAGCGTTACCCAAATCGCCGAGTCTAACTCCTTCTTTGAGAATTTTAACTCCCTCGAAGAAAGACTGTTTCGTCGCCTCGACGAGTCTATGCTTTTCCTCGCCGACGTTGCCTATCTCAAACGTCCTAGCCGCGTCGCCGTTATAGCCTTTATATAGACTTCCGCAATCTACGCTGACGATGTCGCCCTCTTTGATTACAACCTTAGCCGACGGAATACCGTGAACTACTTGCTCGTTTATCGAAGTACATATAGACGCGGGAAAACCGCCGTATCCCAAAAACGAAGGCGTCGCGTCGCATTTTAAGATGTACTCGTGCGCCAACTTATTGAGTTCCGCCGTAGTCATTCCCTCTTTGATTTTATCCTGTAGAAGATCGAGCGTGTCGCGGACTATTTGATTAGCCTTGCGCATTAGCTCTATTTCGGCGGACGTCTTAATCGTTATCATCTAATATCCTCACGATTTGTTCAAAGACTTCTTCCATTTCTTTCGACCCGTCTACGCTCCTAAGCGCGCCCTTTTTCTCGTAAAACTCGATAAGCGGAGCCGTTTGAGAGTTGTAGACGTCAAGTCTTGCCTTTACCGTTTCTTCTTTATCGTCGTCGCGCTGATACAGTTCGCTTCCGCACTTAGCGCATTTGTCAGAGTTATACCACGAAATGTGATAGCTCTCTCCGCACTTGCACATTCTTCTACCAGCAATTCTCTTGATTACCAACTTGCCGTCAACTTGAATATTGACCGCGCAGTCTATCGTAGAAAACTGGCTTAAGGCTTCAGCCTGTTCCAACGTCCTCGGAAAGCCGTCGAGAAGATAACCGCCTTGACAGTCCTTCTCGCTAAGTCTTTGCTTGACCAAACCGATTACGACTTCGTCGGGAACGAGTAAACCTTTGTCTATGTAAGCCTTAGCCTCCACGCCCAAAGGAGTACCCGCCTTAATATTTGCCCTCAAAATATCTCCGGTGGAAATATGAGGAATTTTATACTTGCTACATATACGGGTCGCCTGCGTGCCTTTTCCTGCGCCGGGCGCTCCTAAAAATACCAAGTTCATACCAACCCTTCTCTTACTTGAGGAAGCCCTTGTAGTGCTTCATCATAAGTTGTCCTTCAAGTTGTTTGTTGAATTCTAGCGCAACGCTTACAGCAATCAACATACCCGTTGAAGATATCGCGTTGTTTATACCGAGCGGTCCGCCTAGCAACTGGAAGATTGCCGAAGGTATGATTGCTATAAAGCCAAGGAACAGCGCGCCGAACAAAACTATTCTATTGTTTATCTTAGCTAGATAATCGCTAGTCGGTTTGCCGCCTCTTATACCCTGTATCGTTCCGCCGTACTGCTGCAAGTTGCGCGCAACGTCTTGCGGATTGAACTGAATTTGCGCGTAGAAGTACGCGAAGAAGATTATCAGTCCGAGCATTACCAAATAGTAGAATACCCAACCTACCCATTGCCAAGGACTAGCCTGTGTGCTAGGATAGCAGAATACCAAATAATTTCGGAATGCCTGCGACTCCTCTCCTACGAATTGGAATATCATCATAGGAATTGTCATAAACGACGAAGCGAATATTATCGGCATAACGCCCGAACTGTTGACCTTGATAGGAATAAAGGTCGACTGTCCGCCGTACATCTTGTTGCCTTTGATTTGCTTAGCGTAGTTGACTTTAATTCTCCTCTCGCCGCCGTCTACGAATACGATAAACGCAAAGAGCAAGAGTACTACGATTATATATCCCAACAAGTTCCAAATCTTAGTATTATCTACTTTGATTTGCGGAATGGTGTTGACCATTGCTAAGCCGAAAGAAGACAAGATGCCGCTGAAGATTATCAGCGAAGTACCGTTGCCGATACCGAGCTCGGTAATTCTTTCGCCAAGCCACATTACGACAGTACTGCCTGCAACGAGAAGAGCAATGAGCATTATCGCCGTCAACCAACCGTTTGGCTCGTTGAACATCGGATCTATATTGTCCTTATAAGCTACTACGATACCTATTGCCTGAACGACCGCTAGAGCTATAGCGACGTATCTCGTGATGATCGTAATTTTCTCACGACCTTCGTCGCCCTGCTTGGAAAGTCTTTCAAGCGGAGGGATTATCAACGTGAGCAACTGCATTATAATAAAGCTGTTAATAAACGGCAAAATTCCTAGCGCAAACAGCGTCAAGTATTGCATCGAGCCGCCGCTCATCATACTCAAAAGTTGGAATATAGTGTTATCCGAACTGTTCGTCAGGCTGAATTGGGCGCTGTAGAATTCAACGGATATTCCCGGAAGCGGAATCCAACAACCGATACGGAACGCCAAAAGTATTCCGAAAGTCGCGAACATCTTGCTTCTAATGGTCTTATCGCTAAATGCGTTTTTGATAGTTTGCCACATTAGAGCACCTCAGCTTTGCCACCTGCTTTTTCAATAATTTCAGCAGCCGACTTAGTAAATTTATTTGCTTTAACCTCGAGTTTTTTAGTTAACGTACCGTTGCCAAGAACCTTCAAACCGTAAGGCTCGACTTTACTAAGCACTCCTTCCGCAAGCAAAAGGTCTGCCGTGATTACACTACCGTTCTCAAAGCGCTCTAAGTCGCCCACGTTTACGATAGAGTATTCTTTTTTATAGATGTTGTTGAAACCTCTCTTAGGAATTCTTCTTACGAGAGGCATTTGACCGCCTTCAAAGCCGGGCCTTACGCCGCCGCCACTACGAGCCCATTGACCCTTGTGACCTTTGCCGGAAGTCTTGCCAAGACCTGAACCGATACCTCTGCCAAGTCTTTTGGATTGCGTTTTTGCTCCCTGTGCCGGAGCCATATTACTCAATTTCATATTATACTCTCCCTTACGCTTGCTCAATCATTACGAGATGCGAAACGATTTTGAGCATACCTTCTGAACAAGCATTTGAAGTAATAACGTTACTGCTGCCGATCTTGTGAAGACCAAGAGCCTTAACGGTATCCTTTTGCTTTTGAGAGCAACCTATCGTGCTCTTTACGAGTGTAACTTTGATCTTTTCCATAGTTGCTCCTCCTTAGCCCAATATCTCTTCGACGGTTTTGCCTCTCAAAGCGGCAATTTGTTCTGCGGTTTTCATACTTGCAAGACCTGCAAACGTAGCTTTTACGCAGTTGATCTTGTTGTTGCTGCCCATAGACTTGGTTCTAACGTCCTTAATGCCTGCGCACTCAAGTACGGCGCGCACGGGACCGCCGGCGATAACACCGGTACCTGCGCTAGCCGGCATTATGATAACCTTTGAGCTTCCGAAGTTGCCGATAGCCTCGTGAGGAACGGTCGTGTCAACGGTAGCGATTTTGATCATATTGCGTTTAGCTTCAGCGGTTGCCTTGCGGATAGCCTCGGGTACTTCGCCCGCCTTACCCATACCAAGACCTACCGAACCTTGTCCGTCGCCTACTACGATAAGAGCCGCAAATCTCATAGTTCTACCGCCCTTTACAACCTTGGTAACGCGGTTTACGCAAATGAGTTTATTGAGCAAATCGTCTTGATTGTTAAATCTCTCTTTTCTTGCCATTTTACCAACCTCCTTAGAATTTCAGACCGGCTTCTCTGGCACCGTCTGCGACGCTCTTTACGCGACCTGTATAAAGGTAACCGCCTCTATCGAATACGACTTGGCTTATACCTGCTTTCAAGGCTTTTTCAGCGACTGCCTTACCTACGATATTCGCAGCTTCGACCTTCGTCTTGCCTTTTACTTTTGCAATCATATCCTTATCAAGAGTCGAGCAAGATACGAGCGTTACGCCCTTAACGTCATCAATAATTTGAATATTGATATTGTTGGTACTTCTATACACGTTGAAGCGAGGTCTTTCGGCAGTGCCGCTGATTTTTGATCTAACTCTTAGATGTCTTTTTTGCCTGATGGCATTTTTATCAATCTTACTAATCATTTTATCTCACTCCTTATTTCTTACCCGTCTTTCCTTCCTTGCGTACGATTACTTCGTCTTTATAACGAATACCGTAAACGTGGTAAGGATCCGGATTGCGGACTTTTCTTATGTTGGCAGCCATTTGACCGACCAACTCTTTGTCTATACCCTTTACGACGACTTCAGTAGTGGACGGACACTCGAAAGTGATGCCTGCTACTTCTTCAATCTCTACGGGATGAGAATAACCTACGCTCAATACGATCTTCTTGCCTTGCTTAGCAACCTTATAACCTACGCCGTTGAGGACAAGAGCTTTTTCAAAGCCTTTGGATACGCCTTCAACCATATTGAATATAAGTTTTCTATAAAGACCGTGCATTGCCTTAACGTTCTTCTCGTCGTTGGGTCTTGTTACTTTAACTTCGCCGCCCTCGACTTTAACCGTTATGATAGCGTTGACTTTGAGAGTCAAAGTACCTTTAGCTCCTTTAACGGTAACCAAGTTTTCCGGCGATACGTTTACTTCTACGCCCTGTGGAATAGCCACGGGAAGTCTACCTATTCTTGACATAATCTATATTCCTCCCTATTACCACACGTACGCGAGAACTTCTCCGCCGATATGAGCCGCGCGAGCTTTCTTGTCCGTCATAACGCCTTTCGAAGTGGAAACTATTGCAATTCCCAAACCGTTAAGAACAACGGGCAAATTTTCCGAATTTGCGTATACTCTAAGACCGGGCTTGGAAATACGCTTGATTCCCGAAATGACCTTTTCATTGTTAGGTCCATATTTCAAATTTACCTTCATAACACTTTGAACTTCGCCTTCAACTATCTCGAATCCGTTGATAAAGCCTTCGTCGGTCAAAATTTGAGCGATAGCTTTCTTCATCTTGGAGGCAGGCATCTCGACACTTTCGTGTTTAGCTACCAAACCGTTACGGATACGTGTAAGCATATCAGCGATTGGGTCAGTTATCATCATAGTAAATATCCTCCTATTACCAACTTGCCTTCTTTACTCCGGGAATCTCGCCCTTGTATGCGAGTTCTCTAAAGCAAATCCTGCAAATTCCGTACTTTCTTAATACTGCGTGCGGTCTTCCACAAATTTGGCATCTGGTATATGCTCTTGTGGAGAACTTTGGAGTCTTTTGTTGCTTGTTGATCATTGCTTTTTTAGCCATTTTCTATCTCCTTATTTCACAAAAGGCATACCGAGGAGCGTCAACAACTCCTTAGCCTCTTCGTCTGTCTTTGCGCTCGTTACGACGATAATGTCAAAACCTCTTACCTTCTCTACTTTGTCGTATTGAATTTCCGGGAAGATGATTTGTTCCTTAACGCCCATTGCGTAGTTGCCGCGTCCGTCGAAAGAATCGCTCGGAACGCCCTTGAAGTCTCTTACTCGGGGAAGAGCGACGGATACGAGCTTATCCATAAAGTCGTACATCTTCTTTCCTCTCAAAGTAACTTTCGCGCCAATAACCATACCTTCTCTTACTTTGAAGTTTGCGACGCTCTTCTTAGCCTTACATTCAGCGGGAGCTTGACCTGCGATAAGCTTAAGTTCTTCTACCGCCTGTTGAAGGCTCTTGCTGTTGTCTTTAACGTCGCCGAGACCCATATTGAGAACTACTTTCTCAATCTTAGGTACTTCGTTTACGTTCTTGTAATTGAATTTCTTGATCAATGCAGGAACTACTGTCGACTTATAATATTCCAACATTCTGTATTCTCTTTTTTCCACAGTCGTTATCCTCCATTAGTTTTCTTCCACTTTCGTGGTCTTCTTTGCCTTGGTAGCGGTAGGCTTTTTAGCCTCTTTCTTCGCTACTGCGGTATCTTCCGTAGATTCTTTAGCGGTAGTAGCTTTCTTGGAAGCTTTTTTAGCCGTCTTAGCCGCTTTTGCAGCCTTTACGTCCAAAGACGCGCCGCACTTCTTGCAAATACGGCTCTTAACCGACTTACCGTTTTCGTCAACGCTTATGCTGTGAGCAACTCTCGTTGCGGCGTTACAGCTCGGGCAAAGTATCATTACGTTGGATACGTTGACGGACGGTTCTCTTTCGATAATACCGCCCTTTTCCTGAGCGTTGCGCGGTTTTACAAAACACTTAACGGTTTTCAAACCATCGCCTTTGAGCACCACTCTATTGGACTTCACGTTTACTGCCAAAACTTGAGCGGTCTTACCTTTATCCGAGCCTGCGATAATCTTAACCGCGTCGCCCTTCTTAACATTCATACTCATAGTTGGTTTACCTCCGTTAGATTACCTCAGGGGCAAGAGAGATGATCTTCATATAATCTTTATCTCTAAGCTCTCTGGCTATTGGTCCAAAGATACGCGTGCCTCTAGGTTGTTTTTGATTGTCGATAATAACTGCTGCGTTGTCGTCGAACCTGATATGAGAACCGTCGGTTCTTCTAATACCTTTCTTGGTTCTTACGATAACCGCTTTGACTACGTCGCCTTTCTTTACTGCGCCGCCGGGAGTAGCCGTTTGAACGGCAGCCACGATAACGTCGCCGATATTTCCGCTTCTACGGAAGGAGCCGCCCATAACTCTAATACACTTGATTTCTTTTGCGCCTGAATTGTCGGCAACAGCCAATCTTGTTTCCGGTTGTATCATCTTCTCTCCTCCTACTTAGCCTTTTCGACGATTTCGACTACTCTCCAACGCTTATCCTTGGAAAGGGGTCGAGTTTCGACGACGCGAACGGTGTCGCCGATTCCGCATTCGTTTTGCTCGTCGTGAGCTTTAAACGTCTTGGTTCTATTGATAATCTTGCCGTAAAGAGGATGCTTAACACGCTCTTTGATAGCAACTACGACTGTCTTTTGCATCTTGTCGCTTACTACAACGCCGACTCTGGTCTTTCTAAGATTTCTTTCTTCCATTGTTCGTATCCTCCTTACTTAGATTTTTTGGTTGCTTTCTTTGCCGCTTTTACAGGCTCTTGAGAAATGCCGAGTTCTCTTTGACGGATAACCGTCTTTACTCTTGCAATATCTTTCTTGCAAATTGCAAGCTGATTTGCGTTTTCGAGTTGTCCTGCCTTGTGCTTGAAACGAAGATTAAAAAGTTCTTCCTTCAACTCGTTCAACTTGAGATTGAGTTCGTCATTTGTCATTTCGAAAAAATTACTTGCTTTCATCTTCGTTCACCTCTTCTTTCTTAACAAACTTGCACTTTACCGGCAACTTGTGAGCCGCAAGCCTGAGAGCTTCGCGTGCCACTTCTTCGCTAACGCCTGCCATTTCGAACATTACTCGACCCGGCTTAACGACTGCTACCCAGTATTCTACGCTACCCTTACCGCTACCCATTCTAGTTTCGGCAGGTTTCTTCGTAATAGGTTTGTGCGGGAAAATGTCTATCCAAACTTTACCGCCTCTCTTGATATAACGCGTCATAGCGATACGGGCCGCCTCTATTTGGTTAGAGGTAATCCAACTCGGCTCGAGCGCTACCAAACCGTACTCGCCGTAAGCCACCTTGTTGCCCTTGTTTGCCTGACCGGTCAATCTTCCGCGATGGACGCGACGTCTTTTAACTCTTTTAGGCATTAACATTACGCATTACCTCCTTCCTTGTTGTCTTTAGCGTTATTAGCCGACTTCCCAAGAACTTCGCCCTTGTATACCCAAACTTTTACACCGATTATACCGAAAGTCGTATGAGCCTCGGCAGTACCGTAGTCTATATCCGCTCTCAAAGTTTGAAGAGGGATAGAACCTTCGTGGTAGCTTTCCGATCTTGCGATTTCCGCTCCGTCAAGACGACCGGAAACCTTAGTTTTGATACCCTTAACGCCGCTCTTCATAGCCTTGGAAATACAGCCTTTCATAGCTCTTCTAAAAGCGGTACGCTTTTCAAGCTGAGCGGCAATGTTTTCCGCGATAAGCTGAGCGTCGGTATCGGGTCTTTTAACTTCCATAATATTGATGCTTACACTCTTTTTGGGAGCGAGAGCCATAACCTCTTTTTTGATTTGCTCTACGCCTGCGCCCGCCTTGCCGATCATAATACCCGGCTTAGAAGTGTAAATCGTAACGATAACGATGTCGTTTGCCGAAGAAAGTATTCTGCTGATCGTAATCTTAGAGATCGAACACTGATAGTACTTCTTCTTTAGATAAGTTCTAATCTTATGGTCCTCGATAAGATTTTTAGAAAAGTTTTTCTTATCAGCGTACCATTGAGCGTTCCACTCTTTTATAACGCCGACTCTTAAGCCGTGTGGACTAACTTTTTGACCCATCTTTAATACCTCCTTCCTTATTTAGCAGCCGAAGTATTCGGCGCTTGTTCTTTTGAAACTTCATCAAGAATAATCGTGATGTGGCAGGTGCGCTTGTTTATTCTAGCCGCGCTACCCTTTGCTCTTGCCCTGATACGCTTGAGGATGGGACCTGCGTTTGCGAAACACTCGGCAACGTAGAGGTCGCTCCTGCTCAAGCTCAATCTATCTTCCGCGTTAGCGGCTGCGGAGTTGAGCACTTTTACTAGCGGTTCGCAAGCTGCCTTGCGAGTAAACTTCAAAATTGCCAAAGCCTCCGCGTAGCTTTTTCCTCTGATAATATCAAGAACGATTCTTACTTTGTCAGGAGAAATCCTTACGTATTTAGCAGTAGCGCTAGGACGCTTATCGGCATTTATCTTACGAGCCTCTGCTTTTTCTCTTAATCTTTTTGCCATTTTTTATCTCCTTCCTGTCGTTTTCTCACCGGCGTGACCCTTGAAGGTTCTTGTCGGAGCGAACTCGCCGAGCTTACAGCCGACCATATCCTCGGTAATATATACGGGTACGTGCTTTCTACCGTCGTGAACGGCGATCGTGTGTCCTACCATTTCGGGGAAGATTGTCGAAGATCTTGACCAAGTCTTGACTACCTTCTTTTCGTTGGCGTTGTTCATTGCGATAATTCTATCTATAAGTCTTTTCTCAACGAAAGGTCCTTTTTTTACTGATCTACTCATTTTCGCTCCTCCTAGTTCACACGCTTGATGATGAACTTATTGCTCTTGTTCTTCTTTCTGGTCTTATAACCCATAGCAGGTTTACCCCACGGAGTTACAGGACTAGGCATACCTATCGGCGATTTACCCTCGCCGCCGCCGTGCGGGTGATCGCACGGGTTCATAACTACGCCGCGGACGGTCGGTCTAACGCCCATATGACGTTTGCGGCCCGCTTTACCGATAGAAATGATTTCGTGCTCGAGATTGCCTACTTGACCTATCGTAGCCTTACACTTGATAGGAAGGTATCTCATTTCGCCGCTTGGAAGTCTAAGCGTAGCGTACTTGCCTTCTTTAGCCATAAGCTGAGCCGAATTGCCCGCGGATCTAGCGATTTGACCGCCCTTGCCGGGGTGCATTTCGATGTTGTGGATAACGGTACCTACGGGAATCTTCTCAAGAGGAAGAGTGTTGCCGGTCTTGATATCCGCATTCTCGCCGCTCATAACCGTGTCGCCTTTTTGCAAACCGAGCGGAGCGATTATGTATCTCTTTTCTCCGTCAGCATAAATCAAAAGAGCTATGTTAGCGCTGCGGTTTGGATCGTATTCGATAGACGCAACTTTTGCGGGAATATTATCCTTATTACGCTTAAAATCAATTATTCTATACTTTCTTCTATTTCCGCCGCCGATGTGTCTTACGGTAATTCTACCAGTAGCGTTTCTACCGCCCGACTTGCTTTGAGTTTCAAGCAAGCTTTTTTCAGGAACCGTAGTCGTGATTTCGGTAAACGCGGACACCGTCATAAAACGACGGGCAGGAGAAGTAGGTTTATATCTCTTTATAGCCATTTATGTTGTCCTCCCATTATGCCAAACTTTCGAAGAACTCGATCGTTTTGCTATCTGCCGTCAACGTAACTACGGCTTTCTTGTAAGCGGTGGTAGTACCTTCGTACTTGCCCATTCTCTTTTTCTTGCCGTCCACGTTGGTGGTGTTGACTTTTGCTACTTTTACGCCGAAGATGTCTTCAACGGCAACCTTAATTTGAGTCTTGGTAGCGGTCGTAGCTACTTTGAAAGTATACTTTTTCATAGCGATACCGTCATAACTCTTTTCCGTAAGGATAGGGGATATAATAATATCATATTTATTCATTATCGCATACCTCCTCAAATTTGCTTTCTATCTTCTTGACCGCGTCTACGGTAAAGATGCATTTTGCGTTGGCAGCCAAGTCGTATACGTTTACCAAATCAGCGTTGATAAGTGTAAGCTTTTCGATATTCGCGCAAGCTCTCAAAACAGCTTCGTCATCGTTTGCTACTACCAACAATACCTTGCTTTGAATTTCAAACGCCTTAAGCATTTGAGCGATATACTTGGTCTTTGCCTCTTGAAGTTGAAGTTTGTCCAACACGATAAAATCGTTGTCGCTTACCTTTGCGCTCAAAGCCGAAAGAGTAGCTTGAACCTTCATCTTCTTGTTTATCTTTTGCGAGAAATCTCTAGGCTTCGGAGCGAAAACTACGCCGCCGCCAGTCCATTGCGGACTCCTGATACTTCCCTGTCTAGCTCTACCCGTGCCCTTTTGACGCCACGGCTTTTTGCCTCCGCCTCTAACTTCCGTACGGGTCAAAGTCGATTTTGTTCCCTGTCTTTTATTTGCCAACTGAGCAACGGCTACTTGATGAATAAGAGGTTCGTTGTATTCAACGCCGAACACCGCTTCGTTTAGCTCAAGCTCGCCGACTTTCTTGGCTTTAATATCTAAAACATTAACCTTCATTTTTGCTCACTCCTTTAACCGTTTTGCTTTACAACGACGACGTTACCCTTAGCTCCGGGGATAGCGCCCTTGATGAAAAGAAGATTACGCTCGGCATCGACTCTTGCCACCGTGAGATTTTTGACGGTAACTTTTTCGTTACCCCAATGTCCTGACATCTTCTTGTTCTTGAAAACTCTCGAAGGAGTCGAACAAGCGCCCATAGAACCTACGCCCCTGTGGTAACCCGAACCGTGCGCCATAGGACCGCAGTGGTGATTCCATCTCTTGACCGCGCCTGTGAAACCGTGACCCTTAGAGGTACCGCTGACGTCAACGAGAGAACCCTCGGCGAACTGCGCGCAAGTCAATTCCTGACCGACCTCGTAAGAAGCTACTTCCGTTCTGATTTCTCTCAAAACTCTTCTCGGCGTAACGCCTGCTTTCTTGTAATGACCCTTTACAGGCTTGGTGACGTTCTTTTCTTTTACGTCGCCGAAGGCTATTTGCAAAGCCTCGTAGCCGTCGTTATCAAGGGTTTTCTTTTGCACGATAGGACAGGGACCCGCTTGGACTATAGTCACGGGTATTACTGTACCGTCCGGCGCAAAGATTTGACTCATTGCTAACTTTTTTCCAATGATTGCTTTATTCATAGATAAAGTTCATCCTCCTAATTTTATTTTGCAAAACCGCCGTAGCAGTTTTTAATTGACTTATAATATTTATAAATATAATTACAGTTTGATTTGAATATCAACGCCTGCGGGCAAATCGAGCTTCATAAGAGCGTCGACCGCTTTGCTCGTGGGGTTCATAATATCAATCAATCTCTTGTGAGTGCGAAGTTCAAACTGCTCTCTACTGTCCTTATACTTGTGAACGGCCCTGATAATCGTAACGATTTCCTTTTCCGTAGGAAGAGGGATAGGTCCCGAAACCTGTACGCCGCTTCTTTTAGCCGTGTCAACGATTTTATCGGCTGCAACGTCGATAAGATTGTGATCGTAAGCTCTTAGTCTGATTCTGATTGTTTGTCCTGCCATTTTTCTTTCTCCTTTTTACCTAACTTTATTTATATGCACTCCCGTGCGTTCCGCCTATGCCCTTAAAAATGGGCTCGCAGTCAGCCCAAATCCGTTAGTCGCCCGATTGTCGGACTCTTGTCCGCGAAAGTTCTCTCCCAAAAGGCAGTAACCTCCCGCTTCATCCCTTGCGGCATAAGCAAAATGATTTTACTATATAAAAAAAGATATGGCAACTATTCTAAACTACTTAATGCAAATTTTAAATGTAAAATCTTTGTAAAATCTTCAAAAATCAAGTCTAAAACGCGTTTTTAGAAAATATTTGTCTATATAAGAGAAGAGCGCAAAAGAGTTTCGCTTGGACTGCCGATTTTTTCTAACGGACTATTCTATCAGCGCCTTGAGCATAGACGAAGGATCTAAACCATTTAAAACTAACTAGAGATATTCCTTAGTCAGCCTGAGCGGTTAAGTGGGATTTGCTTAAATAACCTACATATTTTTGAAGCCTCTTTCTTTCGTATTTAAGATGCGTTACGCCAAAAAATATGCGCGATTATTGGGCAAATCTCACTTATTAGCTAAATTCTCATGCTAAACGTTATTTCTTGTATGCTTTTTGTTCTTTCAAGAACTCGGCATATCGCTCGATTTGATCTTCGCGAAGGTCTATCATTTGCTTTGCCGTTTCAAACGATTCCGCGTCGGCGACGACAAGCTCGCTTTCCTTGACTTTTATCTTAGACCCTTCCGCGTTGCGGCGTATATCCTTGAAATACTCGTCTTCCATCTTGAACAAAGCTACCGTCGTGTCTTTCTTTATCGTCAGCTTGACAAGCGGATTGATAGACGATTGACCAAGCAAAATATTGTAGGTCAACTTCTTCTCTTTGCACTTATCTTTTGAAAGAGCGTACTCGCGGAGCTTATCAAAGAATTTCTTTTGCTCTTTGCTCAACCTAGCGTAAGCTTCGTCGATGTTGAGCCTTGGCGCTCTTTCCACTGCGGGCGCTTTCTTCTCGGCAGGTACTTTGACGATTTTCTCAACTATCTTCTCTACCGGTACTTTGACTTTCTTCTCAACTACCTTTTCCACTATTTTCTCAACCGGCACTTCGACAATCTTCTCTACGGGTACTTCCACTATCTTTTCGACGGGTTTTTCTACGACTTTTTCTACTACCTTGTCGGAAGCAGCTCCCCTTTGCTCGTCGCGTTCGAGAAGTTTTTCGATCAGCTTTTCTTGATTGCGCATCATTTGTTTCAACGCATCGTCGTTATGTTGAGATTTCTCAAGCAGCTTTTGCACCACCTCGTCGTTGGTACTAGCCTGTTGCGGAAGCAACGCTTGCACGCTAGGTAGCAACGCCGCCACTGTTTCCGTTATCATTGTCTTTATATGCTCGGCATCTATTATTATATTCGTTCCGCCGCCCATCGTGGCAAACTGCGGATTGCCGTTTGCGTCGTACTGCGGATTAGCGTTGCCGTTTGCGCCGCCCATCATAGTCATAAACATCATCTTCATTTCTTCGTCACGACGTCTATTTTCCTCATCGCGGCGACGGCTCTCTTCTTGGAAGCTTCTATACTCTTCGTCGCGTTTACGCAATTCTTCTTCAAGCCGTTCTATCTCGCGGTCTTTCTTCTTATTGCTCTTTCCCTCTTCAGCGCTTGGCTCTTGATTTTGCGGTTGCGCGTTTGCCGTATTTGCCCCTGCAGTAGCGTACGCCATTGGATTTCTCGCGTACTCTAGCTTTGCGCTTTCCAACTCTTCTTGCGCTTTCTTAAATCCGCGCTTCTCTAGCATCATAAAGACAAACGCTAGTACCGCTACGCCCAACAGCGTAAACGCTAAGATTGTCCATATCTTGTAATCGATATTCCACAGCTTCTCTCCTGCCGTGAACAATGCAATCGCGTAAGCCGGCGTAGTATACTTCTTAGCTTCTTTCTTTGCTTTCCTACGCTTGCTCGCGTACGACAATCCTTTCGCCGTAAACGCTACTATCAATACTATTGATACTCCGCTAACGATTACTTGCCAATACTTTTGCAAAAACTCTTTTATCTTCTCTAAAGTTTTGTTTCCGTCTTTGTCGTCGCCGTTGCCGCCGGTCGGGTCGTCAGGATTGTTGGGCGTGGTATTCGGCGCGTCGGGGTCTACTTGCGGATAGTTAGGGTTCGTAGGATCGTTGGGATCGTACAGTCCTCCCGCTATGTCCTCAGCCGATAGACTAAACGTATAGTAATCCGTATCGTATATCGAGCCGTATCCGTCCGCTATTGAGAATTGTATATTGTTCCTATACGCATCTTTTATAGTCGCTTTTATTTGATATACTTTGTCCGCTTGGATATTGTTTACGTTTGTTACTTCATTGCCGTTCTCGTCAATGATAGTGTACTCAAGCGCGTATATTTGTCCATACTCAAGTTTGAGCACCGGCGGTCTTGCAGTGTTTATCCACTCAGGCGTTATCTCAGCGGGTACAATAGTGAATTGATAACTCGTCGTTCCCTCTATATAGTACTTGTCCGCATACGTTGACTTGAGCGTTATTTCCACCCAGTACGTCCCGCTCTCTACAGGCGCTCCGCTAAGCATTGTGTAGCCGTCCTCTTTGAAGTACGTCAGGTCAAAGTAGCCGTTGTTTAAGTTAGCTCCGCTCGTCTTGACAGTCACTTGTCTTGGTTGAGTGTTGTAGCTAAACTCCGTCTTTGCAGGTTCTACCGTTATCTTTATTAGCGAAGCGTTGATTGCTCCTACCATAAACGGTCTTGATTGAGCGTTGGGATTCTCGAGCACGTAGTTGGTCGTGTCTTGAAGCACAGGCTTTGCTACGTACCACTTTGCTCCCTCGCTTGGCATTTCCAATTCGTCTACAGTCAAGCCTGTTGCTCCCGCAGGTATTTGTCCGTTGGAATCGGTTTCGTAATACAAATAAGATACTACAGTATCCGCGCTCGGGTCTTTGAGCTGCAAGATATTGAAAGTCTTGTTGCTGTCGGGGTGAGCGACGGTGCTCCAACTTGAAGTGGATATCTTATGCGGCACTACCTGCCAAGTCTTTTCCCATTCAAAGTCTTCGTTTTCGCCAAATCCTGTATAGGTCGACTTATCTCCCTCTACAGGCAATATATAGTTACCCTCGTATTCGGGAGCTAATTCAAACTCAACCGATGCTGTTCCGCTGTTGCCTACTACTGAACCAACGTTGGTAGAATAGCCGTTCGTCGGAACTAGCAAACCTTTAGGCAACGTCGTTGGGTCAAGCGTAGCGTATACAGCCTGTCCGCCGTTGTACGGCAAGTCACCGTCGTTTAGCCACTTGACGTCAGACATGTCAAACAATGCGGGAGCTATCTTCCACTTGATTATAAAGGTGACCAAAATACTGAGGTCGTCAAGCTTGTATACGTCGACCTTTGTCGTGTAGGTATCCGCATTTACGCCGACGTTGTTATTCGTCGAAGTACCTTTGACGACCTCGTATCCGCCGTTGTAGCTGCCCGTCTCAAGCGCATATCCCTGCGGATATGCCGACGCTTTGAACTCGGTATATTTGCCAGTATAGAATATCGTCAAATCGCTGTCGTCGAAGTCGATTTCTATTTGGTTATTAGAATTTCTCGGGTCGTTGATATCGCTATCGATATAATAACCCATTTGCGCAACGCCGCCGATATACAACTGCCACCTGATAACGTTGGGATTGTCTGCCTCAACTCTAAGCGTGGGCGAGTTGGTGAATACTACGTTGTACTCCGGCGACGAACTTACAGCGCTCAAGCTATACGACGACGCGCTTGCCGTCACTTCTGACAAATCTAGCTGAATATTGACCAATCCGCTACCGTTTGTCAGCGTAATGGTGTCAGTCAGTGGGTCGGGTACGTTTCCCGTCTTCGCAGCATTAATGACGAACTTCACTGGATAATCGACAAATATTTGATTTGGCGCAACATTAAGAACCGCTTGAATCGCGCCTCCTTCCTTGCCGATGAACACGGCAGATGTCCCCGTGCCTGCAGTCGTCAGGTCTATGCTAATATTCTTCTTTGATACCGTAAACGAAAGTTTCTTTGACGAAGGCTCGTCCTTCCACTGATAGTACTTGCTCACATCGTTTTTTATCGCAAAAGCCAAATCGTACGTGCCTGCCTTGACCGCCTTATATTTCCAACTTGCGCTTGCCGTCGTAATGTCTGACGAATAGCTTACGTTTACAATCTTGGTAAATAACTCAGTGTAATCTATGCCGATTATCTCCTTGAATTTATCCCAAAAATCTTGGTCATATTCCAGTCCGAACGTCCGCCCTTGTTGCCCGTTGAACTCTAACGTGCCGCCGTCACTATTCCATTTGGGATACGGAATATACCGAGGAATTATAGTAAAATCTATCTCCTTTGCGCCGGTTGAACCGTCAGCCCACCTATAGTTTACAGTATCGGTAAGACTAAGTTTGACATTGTATGTGCCCGGCTCTTTGGGCAGCTCCTTGACCGAACCATTCCAATATTCCACGCTAACGCCTTTAAGATAATCATCATCCCACCAATTTGCTGCGCCTAAATCTGCAGCTTTGGCTAAGTTTAGAGTATCGTTCGCCCACTCGACTTCCACATCTTCAGGAGTAACTCTAATAGGCATACTTTTGTTTGCTGCCGTGAGATTTAAGTTCAAGCAAGGACGGACGGCATATTGGTCAGCTTTAATATCCGAGGTAGTTCTTACTCCTAATGAATTAAGCATATAAGCATTAGACGAAGTACTGTGTCCACCGGACCGTAGCCAAGCAGCAGTCGAAGATGATGTATTCGTGTACTTTCGCTGCGCATCGTTAAGCGCCCATAGTCCTGCGATCGAAGAATTAACATCAGCAGTTGGTGAGCAGGTGCCATTTTCTCCTACTTCCGCCCAACTTGGCAACCATAGATAGTCATATCCCCAGTCAAAGTATAGTTGGTCTCCTGCCGTATAAGTTACGCCGCTACCGGACGCTGTACCATAGACTGACTTTTCTTGCTGAAAATGCACGTTGCAACCACTGCGCCACCTATCCACGCTAGTGTAAGTTATATTAGAAGTCGACGGCGTACCAATTGATGATGGCAACTTGTTAAGAGAAGCTTCGTTTTGTCCACTACCCCAATTATAAGTAGAGCCTGTTACGACACGTATGTCGAAAATATTCTCATCCTGTTGATAAAGAACGTCCCTAGGTTGCACGATAAAATTCGTGACGTTCTTCGCCGCAGCTATGTTGGTGAATATACCCAGCGTGCTAGCGTAATTCGGAATGGCAGCGCTGTTGCCGGTAGCTATTGTAAAAGACGTCAACGCGTTCGCGTCAGTAGCGTATTTTATTGCTGCGCCGGAACTGTCTAAACCGTTAAGCAGCGCAGCTCTAATCAATGAAGCGCTATAATATGAAGACGAATACTTTTCACCGAAATTACCACCGTCAACCGACTGAAAACCATTCCAATATGTCTTGTAATTTTGAATAGGATCTTTGAGCATAAGCGTAAGCACAACGTCGCCTGCCGATACGTCAGCGGCGGTGTCTGTACTTGCATCATAAGCCTGTCCTGTCGTCGTCAAAGTCACGACGTTCCAAACAAGTCCGCCTAGAGTGACCTCGATATTACTTCCGCCCGTAACTGTGCGGATATCTTGAGCGTTCATACCGTAGTGAATTGACCCTACGAACGCATTGGAATAGCCATTGGTCGAAGTGTTAGGAATATAAGAATTATCACCTGTCTTGCCGGCATTGTAAGCAGCCTTATCCATCTCCGCAATTACGTCGTCCAACGTTGCGTTGGTCTTTCCTGTCAACGCAGCATAAAGTTTAACCATAGACGCGCAGTCAAAGATACTTCTATCTCCCACTTTCGTGGCAGTATCGGCCCTACTTGTAGAAAGCAACTCGCTAATAGAGATTACTCCGCTGTTATCAGTTGGATAAGATTTACCTGCAATCGCCGAATGATTACTTTGCGCAAAAATCGCAGCTGATAAAAAAATGCTCAAGATGAGCGCAATCCCAATAAAAATACATATAATTTTAGCTCTCAAAAAAGTTCTATGCATAACTTTTTCCCTTATTCCTTTTCTTTTCTTTTTAATAAGTATAGAATTTAGTCTATTTTTGGCTCGGTCAGGAAATGTGTACTTTTCCTGACCAAATATTCTTGTATTCGACAAGGGGGATTTTGTATAATATACGTGTAGAAATTTGTTAAAAATATGCATATTTTTGACATAAATTCTCAGTCAGGAAAAGTACACTTTTTTTGGAATTTTTTGCTATTTGTCGATTTTTTTACCTAGAATTTTACAAACTTTTAATTTTTATAATCAATGGATATGAAAAAGAGCGAACGCGTTGATACGATTATTGGTTTCTTTGACTACGCTCAGGATGACGATTTTGAATTGAAATGACAAAAGGAACGCTGATGCGTTCCTTTCAAGCTTATACTACAATAATGTTTTGACGCTTATGCAATAGGCTGCGCTACGAGTTCGCTTTGCCATCCTACGCCACTTACGATTACGCCACTCCTTTTTCTATATCATCAACAAAGATTTGACGTTAAGAAAAATTATCGCGCTAAGCGTAATTATGCTTCTATCTTTTCTTACTTTGCTTCGCTCTTGAGCGCGCTCAACTGCTTGGAAAGTCTACCGATCTTCCTGCTTGCAGTGTTTGCGTGGTAAATACCGTCGCTCTTAGCTCTATCTATTAAAGAAATGGTTTCCGGCAAAAGTTTCTCAGCCGTTGCAATATCCTTGTTGGCAATAGCGGTTTCGTACTTCTTGATAGCGTTACGAACTCTACTACGCTTGGACGTATTGATAACGTTCTCCTTTTGAGCGGTTATAACTCTTTTCTTTTGGGACTTAATATTAGGCATATTCTCTCTCCGTTTTGTATTTTTACTAAATTATTTTAGCATATCAATTTTATTAACGCAACAAATTTTAACACATATTTTTTGCTTTTGCAAATAATTCATTCTATAAAATAAACTTTTGGTCAATAATAGTCGTATGGAAAATAACTTCAACAATTTAAGCGATTTGCTTATAGAGGCAGGAGAAGAGCTTTCTCTTCCCTCTCACTCATATAGACAAAAGGGCGCGGACGTACGGGAAACCAAGGTGGATAAAGTCCTCTCCCACAAGACCGGCAAAAAAGAGGGACTTTACTTGACGATAACTCCCAACGCCCACACAACTCCGACTACGCTTTCGGAAGTGCTGATAAATTCTTTCAAAAAGCTTTTGAGGGAATGCGGTGTCGCCGACGGAAAAATACTCGTCGTCGGACTTGGCAATGAGAACGTAATCGTCGACGCGCTAGGCAACGAAGTAATAAAACGCGTCCGCGCAGGCGGAAAAACTTTTACGCTGAGCGCTATCGCGCCAAAAGTCGCGGACATAACGGGTATTAAGTCTTTTGATATAGTAAAAGCTATAGTCGACCACGTTAAGCCCTCTTTGGTAATAGCGATAGACACGCTCGCGACGGGTTATCTTCACCGCCTCGGCAACTGTTATCAGCTGACAAATGCGGGTATATGCCCCGGCGGCGGCGTGGACAATCCGCAAACGTGCCTAAACAAAAGTACGCTTTCCGTACCCGTTGTCGCGATAGGCGTTCCGCTGATAATATCGCTGGGAAGTATTTTGAACGATTCTAGCTCCCAAAACGCAAGATATATGCTCACCCCGCGCGACGTAGATTCGTTGGTTCGCAACAGCGCGGAGGTAATCTCCAAAGCTTTGAACGACGTGGCTCTCTAGTACAAAAATTTTCAAAAATAATTATTTTACGCGGTTACAAACCCTCGACTTAACGCATACAATGTAGTGTAATACAAAAGATAAAAAAGTACAAAAGTAAAAAGCCATAATTTATCCTTCAATCAAAAGCCAAAAAAGGTCGGGGCAACCCGACCTTTATATATTGATTATTATTTTATATATTATATATACTATATTACTACTATTTACTATCTTATATCTATCAACTAAACAGTATACTCGATATAATATATAGGCTATCTAGATACGGCCTTTTTCGCCAGCTATTAGATTACTTCTTCTCAACGAAAACTTTCTTGAGTTTTGCAAATCTAGGAAGACCGTCCTCAAGCGGAGCTTTGCTGTCGCCTTGAATGAGCGGCAATGCGTAATCGATAAAGTCTTGAGAAAGCATCGTTCCGTCGTTGATTATCCACTCGAGCGGAACTTTCTTTTCGGTATTTGCAGCGTTAGCAACGCCCGTTACGCCGATTTTGCACTTATATTTGCCGCTCGTCATATCTCTTTTGAGAATAACCATTTTGTCGGTCTTTCCGCTTACTGCATACTTAACTGCAGCCGCGCCTGCCTTGAAAGCCTCTTCAACGTCGGTCTTGGAAGCAAGGTGAGCGCCACATCTTTGCATCAGCGAGAACTCAATAGCTCTAGTCTTGCAGCCAAACTTCTCTTTGCAAAGATTTGCAAGAGCCGTACCAACGCCGCCGAGCTGAGCGTGACCGAACGAATCTTTTGCTACGTTTTCATTTATCTTTTCAGCGATAAGCGTACCGTTCTCGTCGGCAATACCCTCGGAGATAACGACCATACACTTTCCGTCGTTTTCTTTCATTTTCTTATCAACGTCCGCAAGGAACTTCTCCGTGGAGAAAGGAACTTCGGGCAAATAGATAAGGTCGGGTCCCAAACCCTTGTGGCAAGCGAGAGCCGAAGCCGCGGTCAACCAACCTGCGTGACGACCCATAGCCTCTACTACGGTGATCATCGGCGTGTCGTATACGGTTGCGTCCAACTTCAATTCCATCGTCGTGGTAGCAACGTACTTAGCCGCCGAGCCGTAACCCGGGCAGTGGTCGGTGCCGAACAAATCGTTGTCGATCGTCTTAGGAACGCCCATAACGCGGCACTCCCAACCTGACTTCTTCATATATTTGCTGACCTTGTTGCAGGTGTCCATAGAATCGTTGCCGCCGTTGTAGAAGAAGTAACGGATATTGTATTTCTTGAAAACTTCCAAAAGTCTTTTGTAATCGGTATCGTCTACTTTTTCCGCCTTAAGCTTATATCTAACGCTGCCGAGAGCCGAAGACGGAGTATTCTTAAGAAGCATAAGCTCTTTCAAATCTTCCTTGCTGATATCGTAAAACTCTTCGTTGAGTACGCCCTTGATACCGTGAGCGGCGCCGTAAACGGCAGTGATACAATCTTGCTTCAAAGCCTCGGTAAATACGCCTGCCGCGCTTGAATTGATAACTGATGACGGACCGCCTGACTGTCCGAACATACAAGCTCCTACTAATTTTTCCATAAAAAGCCTCCAAACTTTTATTTTCGTATTGTATAAACGGCTCCCCCGACCTGCGAGCGTACCGAAATCACTACTATTTTAGCAAAAAAGATTTATTTAAGCAAGCATTTTTGATATATCGACCTTGTATAATAGCGCTCTTTAATAATAGAAGGTCGGTATTCTAAGAACACCGACCTTCTATATATGATAAGGGGGAAAATTATGAGCTGATTTAGTGTGTAAACTTATTTACTTTTATACATAAATCTTATTTACAGTCATAATATAGCACTTGCTAAAATCTTTGTCAACGATTTTTTCATATTTTTTTGAAAAATTTTTTTAAACTTTAATAAGTTAAGATTTGATTAAAAAATCTTACACTAAAACGAACAATATTTATAATATATCACGATTTTTTGATAAAAACGTATTAAAAAATGCTTAAAACTTATAATAAGCGGACATATTTTGTTGTCCAATAGTTTTCACCGCGAATATTTGAGCGCAAAACTTTTATTTTTTTGATTTTAAGCGAATAATTTGTTTTTGCCGTAACATAATAAGACTGTAGCAAGAAAGCTACGAAAAAAGGAGGAGATTATGACAAGAAATACTAAGTCACAAAGCAGCCAAAATAAGTCGGCTTCAAGAAGCAAGACTTCCGGCGCTTCAAAGTCTCAAACTAAAGGTTGCGGAAGTTGTTGCGGTTGCGGTAGTAAAGACTAATTACCACCGCTTCGCGTGACCTACGCAAAATCAGGAGAAGTATCATTATTGTTCTAAGTAATCATATTTCTCCTTAAAAAAAGCCGACGGGAAATATCCCGTCGGTTTTTTCTAGTCTACTTCTTATATTTTTTTGTAAATTCTTCAATTCTTTCTATCGCTTTTTGCAGCTTGCTTAGCGAATAGGCGTAGGATATTCTAATAAAGTCCTTGCCGCTCTCTCCAAACGCTTCGCCCGGAACGACGGCTACTCTGCTCTCTTCCAAGAGTTTGCTCGCAAACTCTTCCCCGTCCATTCCCGTACTCTTTACGCACGGAAAAACGTAAAACGCGCCTTTCGGCTCAAAACACGTCAACCCCATATCGTTGAGCCTTGCCACGAGAAATCTTCTACGCATATCGTACTCTTCAATCATTTTACGCATTTCGGCAAAGTCGTTTTCAAAGCCGCCTTTTAGCGCCGCAAACGCCGCATATTGAGAATTGGTCGACGCGCACATTATTATGTACTGATGTATCTTTAGCATTTGCTTGAAAATCTCGTTGGGAGCGCAAGCGTATCCCACTCTCCAGCCCGTCATTGCAAACGATTTGCTAAAACCGTTGATAAGCACGCAACGCTCTTTCATACCGTCGATTTCGGCAAAACAAGTATGTCTTTGCTCGCCGTAGGTCATTTCGCAATATATCTCGTCGCTTATCACGAGCAAGTCGTGTTTTTTGACTACCTTGGCTATTTGCTCAAGACTTTCCCGCGGCATAACCGCGCCGGTTGGGTTGTTGGGATAAGGCAAAATCAGCGCCTTGGTCTTGGGAGTAATCACCTTTTCCAAGTTCTTCGCCGTCAGTCTAAACTCGTCCTCTACGAAGCACTTTGCCGGAACAGCCTTTCCGCCGCAAATAGCTATACTCGGCTGATACGATACGTAACTGGGTTCAGGAACTACGACTTCGTCGCCGTCGTTGATAATAGCTCTAAGCGCAAGATAAATCGCTTCGCTTGCTCCGACGGTAATAAATATCTCGGTCACGGGATCATAGTCCACGCCGAATTTATAGTTGAGATACTTGGCGATTTGCTCTCTCAATGCAGGAAGTCCGCTGTTGCTCGTGTAGTGCGTCATACCCTTTTGGATACTCTTGATAGCCGCTTCGCTTGCGCACCAAGGCGTATCAAAGTCAGGCTCGCCCACGCCGAGCGAGATTATGTCTTTGTACTTGTCAGCCAAGTCAAAGAATTTCCTTATTCCCGACGGCGGAATAGCCGTCACCGTTTTGGATAAATATTTTTCGTAATTCATAGTATCACTTGCCGTTTTTCGTCGCCGTCGACGTCGTCTAGAAGCACGCCTTCGGTCTTATACTTTTTGAGTATGAAATGAGTAGCGGTCGAAACGATATCGCGCATAGTCGAGAGTTTTTCGGAGACGAATCTTGAAACCTCTCTCAAGTTCTTGCCCTCAACCGTAATGCAAAGATCGTACGCGCCGCTCATAAGATAAACGTCTTTTACCTCTTCAAACTGATAGATAGTCTTTGCTATCGCGTCGAAACCGCTGCTCATTTGCGGCGTAACCTTTACTTCGATAAGCGCGGTAACCACGTCCTCGTCGAGCTTGTCGGGATTGCAAAGTACCGTGTACTTCGCGATGACCCCGCTGCCTTCCATAGCCTTAATGCGGCTCTTAACCTCTTTTTCGTCAAGTCTTACGATTTGAGCGATTTGCGCCGAGGTGAACCTGCTGTCGTCTTTCAATACCTGCAAAATCTTTTCGTCGAATTTATCCATAATATTTTACTCCGTCATTTGTAAATATTCTTCGTATGTAGTAAGTTTGTCAAAAGTCTTAGTACCGTTGATTTCAATAATTCTATCGGCAACGGTTTGCATAAGCTCTTGGTCGTGCGAAGCAAAGAAAAGTCCGCCCTTAAAGTTTATCATTCCCTTGTTCAGCGCGGTTATCGCTTCCAAATCGAGGTGGTTGGTAGGTTCGTCCAAAATGACGAAGTTGCCGCCTTGAAGCATAGCTCTGGCCATCATACACCTTACTTTCTCGCCTCCGCTCAGTACGCAGGCTTTTTTCTTGGCTTCCTCGCCCGAGAACAACATTCTTCCCAGCCAACCTCTTAAGTAGCTTTCGGTATGGTCCTTGACGGCAAATTGGTTTATCCACTCGACAAGCGAGAGCTGAACGCCGTCAAAGAAGCTGTCAAAGTTTTGCGGCACGTAACTCGTCTTGACCGTCTTGCCCCACTTAAAAGTTCCTCCGTCCGCTTGCTCAATACCCATAAGTATATCGAAAAGCATCGATATATTGATGGACTTGTCGGATAGGAACGCTACTTTTTCGCCCTTTTGTATCGTGAACGTCACGTCCTCAAAGAAACCTTTTTTTGTCAAACCCTCAACGGTGAGAATATCCTTGCCCAGTTCCTGCTCAAACTCAAAGTTGATATACGGATACTTACGCATAGAAGGTTTTATATCCTCAAGAGTGAGTTTTTCAAGCTCTTTCTTTCTCGAAGTAGCTTGGCGGGACTTGCTTGCGTTTGCCGAGAACCTTGCGATAAACTCTTGAAGTTCCTTGGCTCTCGCTTCGGCTTTTTTGTTGGCCTCTCTAGCTTGCTTGGCAAGAAGCTGATTTGTTTCGTACCAAAAATCGTAGTTGCCAACGTACATATTGATATGACCGTAGTCTACGTCGCAAATATGCGTGCACACCTTGTTGAGGAAGTGCCTGTTGTGCGACACGATTATTATAGTGTTTTTAAAGTCGAGCAAGAAGTTTTCAAGCCACATAATCGATTTAGCGTCCAAGTTGTTGGTCGGCTCGTCAAGTATGAGTATATCGGGATTGCCGAACAGCGCTTGAGCAAGAAGTATCTTAACCTTTTGCTTACCGTCAAGCTCGCCCATCAGCATATCGTGGTATTCCTCGCCGAACTTCAACTCGTTGAGCAGCGAAGCCGCTTCGCTCTCGGCTTCCCAACCGCCCAGCTCGGCAAACTCCGTTTCTAGCTCCGCGGCGCGGTTTCCGTCCTCTTCGCTGAAATCGGGCTTTGCGTAAAGCTCGTCTTTCTCGTCCATTATTTTAACTAAACGCTTATGCCCCATAAGCACCGTACGCATAACGGTGCAGTCGTCGAAGTCGTTTTGATTTTGATTAAGTACGCTTATTCTTTGATTTTTGCCAATGCTGACCGTGCCTCTCGTAGGCTCTAGTTCTCCCGATAAAATCTTGAGGAAAGTCGACTTTCCCGCGCCGTTCGCGCCGATAATGCCGTAACAGTTGTTGTCGGTGAACTTGAGATTTACGTCCTCAAAGAGTTTCCTACCGCCAAATTGCAAAAACACGTCGTTTACTTGTAACATTTCTACCTCTACTTATATAATATATTCCATTAAATTTTTATCTTTTCAAATTATTTTCCGCGAATTTTATATTTGTTTACCGTTCTTTTAATTTCAATATCCCAATCCGCCGACTACGGTTCCGCCCAAGTCGATTCTCGCGCCGAGCGCGTAAAGAAAATAACTTTCAACTCTATTGCCGTCGACTTCAAACACGAGATCGTACGTCGCGCTCTCGCCCTTTTTGAGTACGACTTCCGACTCTTCAGCCGCAAAGCTATGACCGTTGTCGCTAGAGTAGGCGTTGGTCACGTTCAATCCGTCTTTGACCTCAAAATCTTTGCTAGATAGAGTCAGCTTCTTATTCGCCGTGATCTCAACTTTTACAAGCAAAAAGACTTTGTCGCCGTTTGCCGTCACAACGCTGAAGTCTTTGGAAATCTTCCTATCATTTACGCAAACCTCGGCTTGCGAAGTGGACACCGTTTGACCAATCGAGCCGTTCTTGAGCCTGCTGTCAATATCGTTCTTTTGTACGAAATACACGATAAGAATAATAGCGACGATCAACGCTATCGTCATGACAACGAGTCCTATATTGCGTTTTGCCTTAAAAGTCAATTTCATCTTTCCAGTATCCTGTCGGCGATTTGTTGACACTTCGAGTAAATCTTGTCCGCGTCCTCGCCTATAAAATATTCTCCCTTTTCATACAGTATTTTGCCCGCGACTATGGTCATAAGTACGTTGGCTTTACTGCCCGAATAGACTACGTTTTTGACGATATCGTTGAGCGGCTGCATATTAGGCTGATGCAAATCTATCATTACTATATCCGCGTCTTTGCCAACTTCCAAGCCGTCAAGTCCGTCAAGTCCCATAGCCTTAGCCCCGTTTGCCGTAGCCATATTAAACACGCTCTCGCCAGAAATCACCGTCGGGTCGTAAAGAGTTCCCTTTTGCAGTCCCGTCGCCAAATACATTTCTCTAAACATATCCAAAGCGTTGTTGCTTGCAGGTCCGTCCGTACCCAACGCTATATTAAAGCCTAAGTCCGCCAATTTCTTAAGCGGAGCTACGCCGCTTGCGAGTTTGAGATTGCTCGCAGGACAAGTCACGATACTTACGCCCCTTTCTTTGAGCGCGCGAATATCGTTTTCGGACGGATGTACGAAATGGTACGCTATGCCGCCGTAATCGAAAAGTCCCAAGTCGGCAAGATATTCGCCTGGAGTCTTTCCGTGACGTTCAACGCAGCCGTCGACTTCGCCTTTGGTTTCGTCCAAGTGCGTATATACGGGCATTTTATTTTCTTTTGCAAAACCCGCAAGCATTTTTATGCACTCTTCGCTATTCGTATACTCGGCGTGAAGTCCCAGTCTATACTCGATAAGTCCGCCCTTGCCGTCAAGCTTATCCATACCGCGTTGCAACTTCTCGTAAAGTCCGTTCTTGTTGGAGTCGGTTATTCCCTCTAATATAACGTTGCGGAAGCCGCTCTCTACGCACGCTTCGGCAATGCTTTCTAGATGAAAATACATATCGCTCGCCACGGAAATACCCGAAGATAAATATTCCAATATCGCAAGTTTAGTCAGCCAATAGCAATCGTCCTCGGTGAGTTTCGCCTCTCTCGGGAACACCTGTTTGAAAAGCCAATCGCCGAGCGCCATATCGTCGGCGTACGACCTCAAGAATACCATAGGAGAATGAGCGTGAGCGTTTTTGAAAGACGGTATCAAAAGATTGCCTTTTGCGTCTATCTCTCTATCCCACGGCAATAGAATGAGCGGCGAAACCTGACTAACGAATTTAATCTTTCCGTCCTCTATCCACATCTCGCCGCCGTCCAAAAGACCGCTCGGCGTGAGTATTCTCGCGTTGTAAATCCTTATCATCATACGCTAAAGCATTTCCTTAATTTTTGCTATACTATTGAAAATCAGCGACTTGAGTTTGTCGCCCGACTTTTCAACCGCTACGCTCTCGTCTATATCGTCCAACGTAGCTTTGGTTATTCCGCAAGCAGGATTGACTATGCACGCAATCGCCGCCACTCTCAATCCCGCGTGCCTTGCGGCAATCACTTCTATCGCCGAAGACATACCCACCGCGTCAGCGCCTAGAAGTTTTGCCATTTTGATCTCGCTTGCCGTTTCGAAATTTGGACCTTGAAACTGTATATACACGCCCTTTTCGAGTACTATTCCCAATTCGTCGGCTATACCGTCGATAGCTTTGCCAATCTTCTCGTCGTAAGGTTTGGTCATATCGGGAAAGCGTTTGCCCAGCCTATCCCAGTTTTCTCCTCTAAGCGGCGAAGGAACTAAAGATATATGGTCGGTTATTCTCATAAGCGTGCCTATCTCGGGAAAGGTTATTCCGCCTGAAGCGTTTGTAAGCAGCATAGCCTTTGCGCCTGCAAGCGCGATAAGTCTTATCGGCATAACGCACTCTTGAGGAGTATATCCCTCGTAATAGTGCAACCTGCCCTGCATAACCGCAACCTTTACTCCGTTGATATATCCGAATAAAAATCTTCCCGCGTGTCCGACGACGGTGCTGGTCGGCATTCCGTCGATTTCGCCGTAGTCTATCTTCGTCACGACTTGCATTTCGTCGGCAAGGCTACCCAGTCCGCTGCCTAGTATCAACAGCAAATCGGGTGAAAAGTCGGTCTTTTCTCTAAGCGATTTATAGGCGCGCTCCAGTCTTTGGATATAATCAGTCATTATTTTTTAAATACCAGTCTTGAACCCGGCTTAACAAGCTCCAACTTGCCCTCTTTGCAAATCGGACACTCCTCGGGCTCGTACGACACTACTTCCATACTGATAAGGTTGACGTACTTTACTCCGAAATCTACCGCGCCGTTGCTTCTATCTACGAGCGAAGCGACCGCTACGACTTCCGCGCCAAGGCTTTGCACGAGCTTGACTACTTCCTTGACCGAACCGCCCGTTGTAACAACGTCCTCGACTACTACGACTTTAGCGCCCTGCTCAATAGAAAAACCTCTACGCAACGTCATTTCGCCGTTTTCTCTCTCGGCAAAGATGTTGGGTACGCCAAGCTGACGGGCAACCTCGTATCCCATAAGTATTCCGCCTATCGCCGGCGATACGACCAAGTCTATCTTTTCGCCCTCGAGTTTTTCAGCCAAAGCTTTGCAAACTCTCTCGCTTTGCTTGGTGTCAATGAACAATTTAGCGCTTTGCATATAAGTATCGCTGTGTCTTCCCGAAGTGAGTTTGAAATGCCCTTTCAAAACTGCTCCCGTCTTTTTATAGCAATCCAAAGCTTGTTCCTGTGTCAACATATTCGTTTACCTCCGATTTATCCTGTAAATTTTATCGTTTTGTTTTGCGTTTCTTTTGTTACGGCTGACTTAGCGTAGTGTTTTGCGGTTACGCTAAAATCGTCCACTCCCGTTTGTTGGAAAAGAAGATAATAAATTACCTTAATTACTTTCCCCTACGCGTTGAGTATAAGCGAACCTACCAGGTCGTTTACGTCGATATCGTTTTCTTCCACGTACTTAGTAAGATCTTCGACTATATCTTTAGCTCCGAGCGGCTGAGTAAAGTTGTGCGTTCCTATCTCAACGGCTCTCGCTCCGCATATCATAAATTCGAGTACGTCGGTATAGCTCGTTATTCCGCCAAGTCCTATAATAGGTATCTTTACCGCGTTGAAGCAGTCCCAAACCATTTTCAACGCAATGGGCTTTACGCACGCTCCGCTGACTCCGCCCGTGTTGTTGAAAAGAATAGGCTTTTTCGTCTTATAGTTGACCGCCATACCCGCAAGCGTATTGATGAGCGAAATTCCGTCCGCTCCTCCTTGCTCCGCCGCGCGCGCATTGTCGGCAATGCAGGAAACGTTGGGCGACAGCTTTGTTATTACGGGTTTGTTCTTGCAAGCCTTTTTGACCGCCGCCGTAACGGCTTCCACGTTCTTAGGAAGCACGCCGAAAGCCATACCGCCCTCTTTGACGTTGGGACAGGATATGTTTAGCTCTATCATATCGGCTTTACTGTCGTTCATCTTCTCGGCAATGGCTATATAGTCCTCTATGCAACTGCCAGCAACGTTCGCGATTACGATTACGTCGCGCTTGGATAAGAGTATATCGTCGGTTGCAAGATAGTGGTCCACGCCCGGATTTTGCAAGCCTACGCTGTTCAACATTCCGCTAGGACTCTCGGCTATTCTAGGATAGGGATTGCCTTGTCTAGGCTTGAGCGTAAGACCTTTCGTGCACAATCCGCCTAGTACGTCTATATTATAAAACCTGTCGTATTCTCTACCGAAGCCGAAAGTACCGCTCGCGGTGATTATCGGGTTTTTGAACTCCACCCCTGCTACGTTTACTTTCAAATTACTCATAGTACCACCTCGTCGAGTTTGAATACCGGTCCTTCTATACACACTCTCGCGTATTCTTCTTTCCCGTTGCGTTTGACCTTGCAGTTGCACACCAAACACGCGCCGATACCGCAGCCCATTCTCGCCTCAAGCGAAACTATGATAGGTACGTTGAATCCCTCCAACGCTCTTCGCAAAGCTTTGTACATTACTTCAGGTCCGCAGCAAAAAACCGCGTCGGGCTTTATCGCGTCCATATCTTTAGCGAGTATATCCGTAACGAAGCCTTTCTTGCCGTAACTGCCGTCGTCGGTTGCGACGGTAATTTGCTTAGATACTTTTTTCAGTTCTTCCTCGAGCACTACCTTGTCGGCGTTTGCAAAACCTAAATACGTATAATATTCAAGCTGGGGATCGGCGGTAGCGATAGCGGGCAAAACGGCGCTTCCCATACCGCCGCCGAGAAGTACTATCTTCTTGTAAGACTTGTCGGGAGTAAAACCGTTGCCAAGCGGCAACAAAACGTTGATTTTATCGCCCTTTTTATAATGCGACAAAAGCTCCGTTCCCTTTCCGACAACCGCGTAGCACATCGTAATCGTCCTATCCTGCTTGTCGAAGTCGCAAACACAAAAAGGTCTGCGAAGCAAGTGGCTTGCGTCGTTGAGTTTTACGTGCGCAAACTGCGCTCCCTTAATATCCTCGGGCAAATCGTCGAATACTACGACCATTTTATATACGTCTTTCGCGATTTTCTCATTGACGAGGATTTCGCCCGTCCTGTCTTTCATTCCGCTCATTAAAACCTACCTAGAATTATTTGATACGACCTTATACGTTTTTACGTACGGGTTATTTTATGTATTTATTGATATCTTCCTTCATGTCCAAGCACGCCTTAAGCGCCGCTTCTCTATAGTCGAGTCCTCTATACGCGTCTTTCCTGTAAGCGCAAAGTATGCCGCGCGAAGAATTGACTATGCCTCCGATACCGTTTTCAAAGCATACCGCCAAATCTTCAGCCTTGCCGCCCTGCGCTCCGTAGCCGGGGATAAGGAAGAACGTATTCGGGTGCGCCTTGCGTATCAGCTTAGCTTGTTCGGCGTGAGTTGCGCCGACAACCGCGCCTATCGAGCTATAACCGTACTTGCCGATAAGCTCCTTGCCCCAAGTATCGACTAGCGAAGCCATATTATCGTAGAGCGTCCTGCCGTCGTCCATAGTCCTATCTTGCAGTTCTCCGCTGGTGGGATTTGAAGTCTTGACTAGAGCGAACGCGCCCTTGTCGTACTTCTTACAGTCGGCTACGAACGGTAGTATTCCGTCGCTGCCGAGATAGCCGTTGACGGTGATAAAGTCCGTTTCGAAAGGAGTGACCTCGCTGCCGTCAGCCAAAACCGTCTTACCTATATGCGCCTTGCTGTACGCGCTTGCCGTAGAACCTATGTCGTTACGCTTTATATCGGAGATGACGAGCAGTCCGCTTTCCCTTGCGTATTTGACGGTATCTCTAAACGCCAAAAATCCGTCCACTCCGTACATTTCGTAGTACGCAATTTGAACCTTGACGGCAGGTATCACATCCTTGAGCGCGTCAATCAAGTCAAAGTTAAACTCGGCTATTTGGCTCGCCGCTTCTTTGAGCGTGACGCATTTCGAGCGCATTTCGTCGGGCAAATAGTCTATGCAAGTGTCAAGTCCTATCACCGACGGATTGTCCGTTTCTTTTATCCTGTCTATAAGTTTGTCGATTATCATATTTTTCTCCTAATCAAAGCGAGTATTTAATTTTTCCTTCTACTATGGTTTTTACTACTTTGCCCTTGACTTTCCAACCGTCGAAAGGCGTGTTCTTGCCCTTTGATTTGAAAGTCTTAGCGTCTATCGCGTACTCTTTATTCAAGTCTACTAGCGTAATATCGGCAAGTCCGTCCTTTTCCAGCTTTCCGCTTTCCAATCCCAAAAGCTTGGCGGGACGTCGGCTCATAAGTTCGGACAATTTACCCAAAGTAATTACTCCGCTGTCTACGAGATAGGTATAGCTGAGCGCGAAAGCCGTTTCAAGTCCGCTTATACCGTTGGCGGCGAGCGAAAAATCTACCAGCTTGTCCTCGGAGTGATGAGGAGCGTGGTCGGTAGCGATTACGTCTATCGTTCCGTCGGCAATACCCTTGAGTATGGCCTGCCTATCCTTCTCCGTTCTAAGCGGCGGATTGACCTTGCTTGCGGTATTGTAGTCCAAAATAAGCTCGTCGGTACCCGCGATATAGTGCGGACAGGTTTCGCACGATACTTTTACTCCCCTAGCTTTCGCTTCTCTTATCAACTGAACGCCGCTAGCCGTGGATACGTGGCAAATATGAACTTTCGTGTCAAGCATTTCAGCAAGGATAATCTCTCTCGCTATCATTATATCCTCGGCGCAGGAAGGAATACCTTTCAAGCCTGCGCGCGTAGCGTTCTCGCCCTCGTTGACCACGCCTTCGTTTATCAACGATTTTTCTTCGCAATGACTGCACAAGAGCAAGTCGTAATCTTTTGCGTACTCAAGCGCAAGTCTCATCATTTGCGCGGTAGTGACGGGTTGTCCGTCGTCGCTCATCGCAATCGCTCCCGCCTCTTTCATACTGCCCATCTCAGCCATAGCTTCGCCTTTAAGTCCGACCGTAATCGCTCCTATCGGATAAACCTTTGCAAGATCGACTTGCTTTGCTTTGTTGACGATATAACTTACGATATACTTGTTGTCCGTGACGGGCTTTGTGTTGGGCATACAGCAAACGGTGGAAAATCCTCCCGCAACCGCCGCCGCGCTGCCGCTGGCGATATCCTCTTTGTACTCGAAGCCCGGTTCTCTCAAATGCGTGTGCATATCTATGAAAGCGGGAAGAGCCGTCAAGCCGTCCGCTTCAATCACCTCGTCGAAAGTTCCTTTCAAATTCTTGCCTATACCGCTTATTCTATTGCCTTGAATTGCAATGTCCGTTTTTTTGCCGTCGACTAAAGCGTTTTTGATAAGTATAGCCATATTTTTCTCCTTAATTTCGTATTGTCGTCCAAAGCGAACCTGACCGCTCCAAAGGGTTTTCGGGCAATTCGCAGCTCACTCGTATTTTAGATTTCTAAACCGAACTTACCCACTCCAATAGCGCCATTCTCGTGGCTACGCCGTTGGTAACTTGTTCGTCCTTATAACAAACCTGCGAATCCAGCACGTCGCAGTCTATCTCTATTCCTCTATTTGCCGGTCCTGGGTGCATAACTATCGCGCCCGCGTTGCAAAGCTTCATTCTCTCGGCGGTCACGCCGTAGAACCTGCTGTATTCCTCTATACTTGGGAAAAGTCCTTTTTGCTGTCTTTCCAACTGTATTCTAAGACCCATTATTACGTCGCTGCCCTTAAAAGCCTCGTCGACGTTCTTGCACACCTTGCAAGGCTGGTTTTCTATACCCTTTGGCATCAGCGTATTCGGCGCGAATACTTTGACTTTCGCTCCCATCTTGCTAAGTCCGACGATATTGCTTTGCGCAACTCTAGAATGTTTTACGTCGCCGATAATCGCCACTTCCAAGCCTTTGAGCGAACCGAACTTTTCGCGCATAGTATACATATCCAAAAGCGCCTGCGTGGGATGAGCGTGCATACCGTCGCCCGCATTGATAACGCTAGCCTTAGTGTGAGCTGCGATAATCCTAGGCGCGCCCGCGACCGAATGTCTTATGATAATCACGTCCGCCATCATCTTATCCAGCGTAACGGCTGTGTCTATCAAACTCTCGCCCTTCTTTACGCTCGAGCCGCTAGTGGTAATGCCCACTGCGTAAGCTCCGAGATATTTTGCCGCCGACTCGAACGAACATCTCGTACGCGTGGAATTTTCATAAAACAGCGTAATGACGTTTTTGCCTTTGAGCAAATCCATATCCTTATCGCCGTCGACGATTTTCTTTTTCATAAAGTCGGAGCGAATAAGCAGCTGCTCGAGTTGCGACCCGTCAACGTCCGCCATCGCCAAAAAATCTCTCTTCATTTGCCCTCCGATTGCTTATACTCTTATATTCTAACATAAAATATTATAAAATAAAAGAACAAGGTACCACTTTTTTGAAAAATAGTGAAAAAACTTGACAATATAAAAAACCGCTCGATTACTCGGGCGGAAAAGTTCGCTTACGCTAACATTTTGTGTAATTGATATAGGGATTCGACCTTGGACCGCTTTAAGCGACGAACTTTGGCGAATACCTATGTCAATGATTGCTATTTGATTAATCTTCCGAGATGGTAGATACGGGACAACCTGCCGCGCAAGAACCGCAGCTGATGCAAACGTCCGCGTCTATAACGTATCTATCGTCGCCTTCGGAAATCGCGCTAACCGGACATCCCTCCGCGCAAGCGCCGCATTTGATGCAATCTTCACCGATAACGTATGCCATAGTACAATAATTCTCCTTTTGTAGATTACGTTTATTCTAGCACAAAGCGAAAAATTTGTAAAGACTTATCGAAGGATAATTTGAGAAAAAATCTCAATCTTCGAGTTTTGCAAGTTCGCTTTCGTCCGCCTCGTCGCTTACGCTCTCTTTTTTGCCGCAGCCCTTTGGACAAGACAATACTTCAAACTCGCCGACTTGATAATAGTTTTGCTCTACTCCGTCGTTTCTTTCTATAGATACCTTAATTCTCTCTTTGAGCAAGTCAGTTTCTTCTACCCGCCCCTGACCTTCGTTTACTTTGACGAGGGCGCCGACTTTCGGCAGCTTTTTATTCGCCTCGACGTAAAAGTCGTTTTCGTACTTAAGACAGCACATAAGTTTTCCGCACATACCGCTGACCTTGGTGGGATTGAGGGATAGATTTTGATTCTTAGCCATTTTTACGGTAGCTTTTTCATAATCGCAAAGGTGAGATATACAGCAACATTCCCTGCCGCACGCGCCCATTGCGCCTTTGATTCTTATATCGTCGCGTTCGTAAATTTGGCGAAGCTCTATCCTCATACGCATTTTGCTTGCCATATCCTTGACTAGCTCTCTAAAGTCGACTCTTCCGTCGGCGGTAAAGCTGAACGTAATCTTTGAGCGGTCGAAAGAATACTCGGCGTCGACGAGTTTCATCTTAAGTCCGCGTTTATCTATGCACTTTTGGCATAGTTTCAAAGCTCCCTCGCGTTTTTCTAGATTTTCTTTAACTCTTTGCTCGTCGTCGGCAGTAGCTTTCCTGACCACAGGCTTTAGAGGCGTCTTTATGTCTTCGTCGCTTACGAAAGTGTTGGCTTGAGTAATACGAACGAGTTCCAAACCGCGAGCGGTTTCGACGATAGCTCCCTCTCCTTCTTCAAAAGTTATATCCAACGGGTCGAAAAAGTACTGCTTTCCGCAACTCTTTTGCCCAAACTTAACGCCTACTATCATCGGCATAGGTATTTTACCTCCAAAAGTTTAATAAATAGATTGTCGAGAATATTTTCTTCCTTGCAGTAGCTCTCGACCTTTTGCTTAGCGTTTACGATAAGCTCGTTGAAATTGACCAGCGTAGGAACGTTGAACGTATCCATAAGAGCGTTGACCTTTTCAAAGCCGTCAACTGCAACTCCCGTCTTTTTCTTAAGCAAAACTCCGCAAATAAGCTGCATTATATCAAGATACTTGACGAGTTTTCCGCCTTTTATATCCAATCGCCTTTGCATTTTGAGATTGACCTTACTTGACGTAAGACCTTTGAGCATAAAAATAACGTCGGTCATATCGCCCGCAAAATCTTCGTCGTTGAGAAGTTCGTCGCACCTAGTCAAGCTGCCGAGCGAACAGTCCACCGCTTCTGTCGTCACGGCTTTGGAATAACCTCGAAATTCCTTGGAAAAGTAATCTTTTAAGCTTTCTTTGGAAAAAGGCGCAAGAGAAAGTTTTTTGCTGCGCGATTTTATCGTATCCAGCACCGCGGTCTGTCTTTGTACTCCAAGCGCAAACACCACGCCGTCGACAGGCTCTTCCAAGCTCTTAAGCAAAAAGTTTTGCACCTTTACGTCGACTTGGTCCAATCTTCGGATAATCATAACCTTTACGTCGTTATCGCCGGTGATATAGACTTTTTCAATAAATTCTCTTATGCCGTCGGCTTTGAGGTTCTTGGGTTCGTATACGCCCTCGTGATTGTTGTCCTCGACTTTCATACAGGACACGCACTTGCCGCAACCGCCGTCTTTGCAAAGTATTCTTTGGGCGAACAGCGTACATATTCCGTCGAGAGCCAGTTCGTCCTCGCTTGTGATCATATAGCAATGATTGAGCCTGCCCTCTCTTATATCCCCGTCCAAAACCTTATACGCTTTGGTATTCTCAAGTAGCTCTCGATACTTTATCATCTCTCTAAAATTCCTCTTTCGATAAGAACGTCCACTATCCTTTCGTGAGTAGCCGCCGCTTCGCTAGAGCAGTCAATTTCTACTATTCTATCGGCGTTGCGCGCTGCTGCGAGTTTGTATCCCTCGTAAACTTTGATATGGAAATTCATTCCCTCTTGCTCGAGCCTGTCGTTGACGTCCGCGCCGCCCTTTCTCTCAAAAGCCAATCTTGGCGGTAAGTCGAGAAATATCGTAAGGTCGGGCGTTATATCTCCGCAAGCCAACGAGTTGAGTACGTCTATCTTCTCCGCGCCCAGCCCTCTCGCAACGCCTTGATAGGCGAAAGTAGAGTCGATAAATCTATCGCAAACGACGAGCTTTCCGCTCTCTAGAGCGGGTCTAATAACCTCTTCGCACAGTTGAGCTCTTGCCGCGCTGTACAACATAGCTTCGCAAATCCCGCACATACCTTCGTTTGCCCTGTCGAGAATTATCGCGCGTATCTTTTCGGAAATAGCGTTGCCGCCGGGTTCTCTTAAAAAAACCGCGTCAACGCCATTTTTGCTAAGATATTCGCGTATCAATTTCAGCTGAGTAGTCTTGCCTACTCCCTCGCCGCCTTCAAAAGTGATAAACTTGCCCTTCATAACTTCTCCTACTCGATATCTATTTTATCACAGCTATAAGTCCGCTAGCAAGTCCAAAGAGTTGATTGCGGTATTTTTTTATCATCTGCAAACGATTTTCGTCTATTACTTCCCCTCGCATAATAAACGGCACTCCGGGCGGATAAACCCCTACGTCTTCGGCGCAAACCCTGCCGAGAGCTTCGTCTATATTCACGTAATCGATTTCGCCTTGCAAATCGGCGGGTATAGTCTTTCTCGCTTCGCCGCAAAAACTGCCGTCAATACTTTCTCCGTCCTCAAAAGAAAGCTCGCCAAGCTCGCGGGCGAGCAAGTCTAGTTTGTCGCAGTTGAACGGAGTAACGATAAACACTAATAAATCGTCCTTTGCCATTTCCGCGTAAATTCCCCGCTCTATCAAATCAAGATTTGCTTTATATGCGTTTTTGCCCTCGATTTTGACGATAAGGCGGGTAAAGTCGTCGTTTTTCACAACTTTTCCGACGGTAAGTTTTTTTGCAAACTCTTCAATCTTCGTTTTGACTTTCGCGTACTCTTTTTCGCCGTTTTCGCGCATATATAAATCGGCGTAGTCCATACTCGCCATAGTCAAATAGTTGGGCGAGGTGGAATGTATCAAAGCCCTATAGCCCTCGCACTTAAGTTTAAGTTCTAACGTATTGACGCACACGAGCGCTCCGCCGCCATAGACTGGCAAAGTCTTGTGCATACTCGTAATCGCTATATCCGCGTACTTGTTAGCGTTGTCGGGCAGCGTAGAAGCGTACGCAAAATGCGCTCCGTGCGCCTCGTCTACTACGAGATAAGCGCGCAATTTGTCGGCGATTTTTCTAAGCTGCGACAAGTCCTTGCAGTTGCCGAAATAGTCGGGCGAAGCGACGAATATCCCGCCGATTTTCTCGTCCTTAAAATCGTAGCTTTCCAACTTCTCGATATTAATCACTTGCGCGCCGTAAAGCCTGCAAGCCGCGTAAAAAGACTTATGCATATCTCCTATTGCGACGACAACTCTAGACCTTTCCTTAACAACGTTTACGGCGATATGCATACCGCAAGTCGAACCCTGCGTGAGCGCCAAAGCGTACTTATATCCAAGGCTCTTAGCAATTCTTTGCTGCGTTTTGAGTATCGCGTCGTCGCAGCAAAGGAGATTGTCCAATCCTTCTACTTCCGTCCAATCGAAAGAAGCGGAAGCGTAAAGTTTATCGCCCGTTCCTACGCCGCTATGCGACGGCATACAAAATCTAGCCTTGACTTTACCGTTTATCTCGCAAATTTTATCGTATAAGTTTTTCTCCATAGCATCCTATAAAAAGGCGACCCTTTAAGGTCGCCCTCTTTAAATTCACATTTCTCAGCTTATGTTGAGTATCTTTATCCTAAACTTTTCGCCGTCCATATCCACCATAACGTCGGCGCCTTTCTTTTGTCCCAAAAGCGCTTGCGCCAAAGGCGATTCGTTGCTGATCTTATTTTCGAGAATATTCGCTTCGGTAGTACCTACTATCGTATACTCGTAGTATTCTCCGTCGGAAAAATCGCGGAACCTTACTTTGCAGCCCGCAACTACGGTAGCCGGAGCTTCTCCGTCTTTCTCTTCGATAATAACCGCATTGTCCAACTGAGCTTGAATGGTAATGATTTCGGACTCTACGTGAGCTTGATAGTCCTTAGCTGCATCGTACTCGGCATTTTCGGACAAGTCGCCGAATTCTCTCGCCTGCTTGATCTTTTCGCTGGCTTCTTTCCTCTCGACGTTGATAAGGTGGTCAAGCTTTTTTACTAGATTATCGTAGCCTTCTTTCGTCAAAACGTATTCTTTAGATTTTGCCATATATCCTCCTAAACCTATAATCGGTGTTTTATTGTCAATTATTATTGTTTTTATTGCGATAGCTTAAAAGATAAAGACTTTCGCTCATCGATATGCTCTCTACGGTGATGCCCTCAGGCACTTCGAGTTCTACGGGAGCGAAATTCCAAATACTTTTTACTCCGCCCGCTATCAACGCGTCCGCAACGCTCTTCGCCGAATCCTTTTGCGTAGCTATGACGGCTATGTCGACTACGTGACGTTCTAGATACTCGGCAAGTTCTTTCATATCGTACACTTTAATACCGTTGATGCTCGAACACCTCGGCTCTATATCAAAAAGCGCCTTTACGTAAAAGCCGTCGTCCTTAAAGCCTTTATACCCCGCAAGCGCCCTGCCTATGTTACCCGCTCCTACGATTATCAAATCATATTGCTTGTCAAGTCCTAAAATAGCGGCGAGTTCGTTCTTAAGCTTTTGCACGTCGTAACCGTATCCTTGCTGACCGAAACCGCCAAAGTTGCACAAGTCCTGCCTGACTTGCGAAGCGGTAATACTAAGCACGTCGGCGATTTTTGTGGAGGAAACGCGATCCACACCGCCGTCGGCAAGCTGTTTGATAAGCCTGTAGTAGCGCGGCAATCTCTTGATTACTGCCTCGGAAATCATTTTGCTTCCCCCTTCACTTTTGTATTTAACATTTTAATAAATAACAATCGTTTTGTCAAGTGTATTTTTTCGTTAGGCGAAAAGGTAGACTAGTCAAGTCTAAAAAGTATCTCACCCGCTCAACTAAGCTGGACAATTTTACTATTGATACCGCCAAGAGCGTAATAATCGTAAAACACACTTAACCGCCCAAGCCGAGTAAGGATTATCTCTAGGTAGTATAAAAAGTTAACCGCTTTGACTGTGCTCAGGGTAACGATAGAATAGTCCGTTAGAAGTATGTCACCTTAAGCAAATACGCAAGTAGCGAAGCGATGACATATCGAGTTAGCTGTAGCTTCTTAAGCGTACGTCAAGGTCTATACTGTTTAAAAAACTATCTAGAGTTATTCCCTAGTCGGTGCAGGCTTATAAGTGGGATTTGCTAAAATAACCTACATATTTTTGGAGCCTCTTGCTGTTGTATTTTAGATACGTTACGCCAAAAAATATGTGCGCTTATTGGGCAAACCCACTTATTAGCAAAAACCCTCTATACTTAAATTTAACTTATTATATCAAATTAAAATTTATATTGTTTAGCCCCTGACGCTCGCTCAATCTGTTACCGCTATTTCGCTATGCCGTCGCTTCGGCTCTTACGTCTACGCTTGGGGTGACGGAATTGAGAAAAGTCCGTTTAAATTTCAAACGTATTGCAAGCGAAGGGGTTGACATAACATAGCGATTTGATATATCCTTGAAATATGAAAATTTGGGCAAGACTTATTAAAGACGATAAAATAGCTAAGGATATGATTTACTCTTCCAGCTTAAAGACGAGCGCGAGCAACTACGAACTTTGGCTGAGGGATATTTGCCATCAGCTTGACGTGCCTAACCCCGTGCTTTTAAATCAGCACTACAAAAACTTCGTCAATTTCCACAACACTCGATTTAAAGACGACGACTTTATTGAAAGCCTTGATTACGATATGCTTATTATAGAGGATTGCAAAGAATAGCAAAACGGGACTTTCTCAAGTCCCGTTTTTTTGACTACTCTATTGCCAACTCTTCTTTTATTTCCCGCTTTAACGACCTTGCTCCAATCAGCTTTAATCTAACCAACCTATATGTTTGCAAAGCAAATTGCGCCAAAAACAAGACTGCTACTATGACGCTATACGCGGTAGTAGAAAACCTTACTAAGACTATACTGCAAGTAACCGCTAGAGCCGTCGCAACGACGGATACGATATTTATCGCTATCCCGTTTTTAAACAAACCGACTATATTCAGCATTATGACTATTACTGTAAAGCAAGCTGTCGCGCTCGCAAAAAACCGTATGAAATCAAACGGGTCAATAAAATACGAATGATAGTAGTATGCGACTTCGTCGGGACTAATCATAGAACCGTTTTTTACGCTTTTCGGCATAGCTTCCAAAAGTAGCGCTATACTAGACAGCGCAAAACATATAAGCACCGCAACAACTTCCCGTTCCGCGAACTTGAATTTACTCATCATAACTCCTTGCAAAACTAATTGCAATATGAGCAAGACCGTTATCGTCGCGTTGAACGCTGTAGTAAATATCATCAGCGGCATTCCGCATATAAACGCTAACACCGTTGCCGAAATAGTCGCAATACTAACCGCTTTGCTAACTTTAAATAGACTTATAACGTTCAAAATCACGTTCAAAATCGTAAAACTTGCGACCAACAACGCCGAATATGCCGACCGCGCATAGATAGAACTCCAATCGATAGAACCGATAAAATAGGACGTATATGTATGTACTACGGAAGTCTGACCGACCTCTTGTACATATACCGCAATATCTACGCTTTTCGGCATAGCTTCCAAAAGTAGCGTTATGCAAGAAATCGCCAAGCATATCAAATTGACTATCTTTATCTTATTTTTCATATTGACCTCTATCTTTAATATAAAAGACGAACATTTCCTACAACATTAAGCTTTGCGACATACGTTACGCTATAAAAATAATTTAAATGCGTATAACCCTGTTCGGTGGAGAGGGAGATTTACAAGAAGTAAAATAGCGAATTTTTCGTTGGATTGCATTTTGAGAGCCAAGTCGTACTTGCCGTACGATGAGCGTGAGCAAAATGTTTATTCGGCGGAAAAGGCGCATTTTAATTTTGCAAATTTCCCTCTCCGCCGAACAAAAAAACTTACACTTCCAGTTTGTTGAAGCGTCTATACGATAGATACATAAAGAGCGCGCCCCAAACAAGCGTAATCGGAATCATAGTGAAAAGCGACATACCCTTAAATGCGGGACCTTCCATAGTCAGCGCGCTTGACCAATTTAGATTGCTGAAGAAACCTACGAAGCCTACGTAGCCTAGCGCAAGTATGGTTTCGATGATTTCTCCTATGCTGAACACTACCAACAAAAGCGACAGTACGAGAGCTTTGCTGTTGGTTTTGCACAGCGAACACAAGAACATCGTAACCTGCACTGACATAAATAGCGCAACCGTGTCAAATAACATCCCGAGAACCAACGCTCCGAAAGCCGTAGTTGACACCACTTTGCTTGCCTGCAAAACCATCAATACGTTGGGCGCGCCGCTACCGAATACTATTACGCCCAATACGAACGATACTATAAACGAAATAATCAAATAGGCTTCCGAAATCAAAAATACGCTCAACCATTTGGCGGTGAAGAATTTGCTCTTGTTTATCGGACGGATAAACTGCATCTTCAGCGCGCCGCTTGAATACTCGCCCGTAGTCGCGCGACAGCAAGCTACTACGGCAAATATCGTAACGACAGCCATAACTACGCTCATACAAGTTTCGGTAAACGAGTAATAGTCGAACGCAGGAATATTTCCGCCGGCTGAAAAAGCCGTTACGCTGCCTGCCGCTACTCCGCTTTCTACGATATATTCGTATACCGCAAGCTGCGACTTCAATGCGTAAATCGAAGTATCGGGAAGAAGCTTGTTAAGCCAAGTTTGGCTCGCCTCGGCGGCGGCTATTTGCTGTTTTAACGCTTCGACGTTTTCTTCGGCAAAGCCAAATTCCGAATACGCAAATTCTCCTAAAACGCCTTTGATTACCGCGCATAGCGCTGTTATTGCAATTACGATTACCACAATCGCAATTCCCAGTTTGAGCAACGTATTTTTCCTGTTGACTTTGTATAATTCGCAACCTAACAAATCTTTGAACGAAATCATTTTGACACCTCCTTATAAAGGTCCTCAAGCGTACGCTTTATCTTGTTGACGGCATATACGTCGATAGAATTGTTTACGAGCGTACTTATTATTGCGCTGACAGCTTCTTGGTCGGCGACTACTATAATTGCTTTGCCGCTTATCTCGCACTCGAAACCTTGCGACGAGATAAGCTCTTTCACCGCTTCAGGGTCGGAACACTCAATAGAGAATTTCCTCAAGTTGTCTACGCCGAAATTTACTTCTTCCATAGTCTTAACGGCTTTAATCTCGCCTTTCGCCATAAACGCCACTCTATCGCACACCTGTTGCATTTCGCTGAGTATATGCGAAGAAATGATTATCGTAATTCCAAGCTCCTGCTTTAGTCTTACGAAAAGCTCGCGCATTTGCGCAATGCCCGACGGGTCGAGTCCGTTGGTCGGCTCGTCCAACAAAAGAAGCGACGGCGAATGCATTATAGCCTGCGCTATGCCAAGTCGCTGTTTCATACCCAAAGAATAGGTCTTGAACTTGCTGTTTATCCTATCGGTTAGACCGACGAGTTCGACAATAGCTTTTATCTTTTCGTCAGTGATATTCCCGCCTTGAAGTTTGGCGTAATATTTGAGGTTTTCCCAGCCGCTCATCTCAACGAATAACGTAGGCGCTTCGACGAGCGCACCCACGCCCTGCAAAGCCTTTTCACGGTTGTTAATCGCGTCGAAACCCGCGATTTTTATACTGCCCGCGTCCATAACAGCCAAGCCGAGTATAAGTTTGATAAGCGTAGTCTTGCCAGCGCCGTTAGCGCCCAAAAGTCCGAGTATCTCGCCCTCTTCGACGTCTAAAGTCACATTTGAAACCGCCTTGACAGGCAGTCCTTTGTTCCTGCCTTTTGCCGCGTACGTTTTTGATACGTTGTTAATTTCTAAGATTTTCATAACACTCCTTGACGATTTGTGCGACCGATTTTTCACGCCACAATATTTTGTGGTTTTGAAAATTGCCGTCAAATTGTCTTTTTATTTTATAAAATGTATGATATATTAGTTTATGATTTAATTTTATTCTAGCACACCGAAAAAGATTTTTCAAGGAGTTATTATGGGTTTTTGCACGCTTTCTAAAGACAACGAACAAAGCGCGATTTTGCTCGAAAAGAGTTTTTTAATAAACTATCTTCCCGAATGCGACGAGCTTCAACTAAAAGTTTATTTGCTCGGTCTTTCTTTTTGCTCCAACCCAAACTCTTCGGAGAACAGCGTTGAATTTATATGCGACGCGCTGTCGGTGACGTCCGAGGACGTCGAAAAAGCTTTCGGCGCTCTTGCGGATATGGGACTTGTAAACATTACTTCTTATTCCCCTTTCGCGGTTAGTTATAAGAGTATTAAGGGAAGTTATGCAAAACACTACAAAAAAGACAAGTACGCCGACTTCAATACTCAGCTTGAAGCGCTCTTCCCGAGCGTAGCGTTTACGAATATAAATCAATACACGGTATATTACGACTTTATCGAAGAAAGCAAAATTCCGCCCGAAACGCTTATAACAATCGCGCGTTACTGCGTAAATCTCAAAGGCGAAAAGATAAAAGCCAACTACATTATCGCCGTCGCGAAAAACTGGCTAGAAGAGGGCGTACGCACTCTCGCCGACGTGGACGAAAAAATTAAGCAGCTGGAAACCACCAACGAAGCGATGCGAATGATAAGCAAGGCTTTAGGCAAAAAATCCGAGGTAGATCTTGAAGAAAAAGATTTGTATCTTAAATGGACGGGAAGTTGGGGATTCAATCTCGACGCGATTCTATTCGCCGCTAAATCTCTCAAGAGCAAGGGCGGCTTCGCAAGACTTGACAACTTACTTGACGAGTTCTACCGCAACAACAGTTTGAGCGTAAAGGAAATGCAAGAGTACCTTGACAATAAGCAGGCTATTTACAAACTCGCCTACTCCGTCAACAAGACTTTGGGACTGTACTACGAAAACGTCGAGTACATAGTGGAAAAGTATATCAACAACTGGCTTGGAAGAGGTTTTGACGAAAGCGCGATACTTCTCGTCGCCGAGTACTGTCTTGCCAACTCCATACGCACGCTGGAGGGAATGAATAAGAGAATCGCTAAATTCTACAGCGAAGGCTGCGTAAGCGTGCAAGCAATCAACGAACACCTTGCAACGCTTATGCAAAGAGATATGGCTATCAAGAAGATTATCGAGCTGACAGGATATTCGAGAAACGTCAGCGCAAACGATAGAGATATGTTCAAAGTATGGACTGAGATGTGGAACTTCGACTATGAGATAATCGAATACGGCGCGAGCCTTTGTCAAGGCAAGCCTCTCTCCGCTCTCAACAACCTGCTCGCCAAGTGGAAGTCGAGCGGCGTACTTACTCTCGAACAGGCAAAGGCGGCGGGTTTTTCTTCTTCAAACGCTCCACAACCTACGGCTGCTTATTCCAAAGAGCAGCTTTCCGAATACTTCTATTCTCTTGAAGAGTTGGACGGCTTAGAGGACTGATATGATAAAATATTTTACGCAAAAACTCGAGTTAATCTATTCCACGAAGAGAGCGCTCGCCAAAGAAGAAAGCGATAGGAACAACAAAGAGCTGCTCAGCCGTCACCCGCAACTCGCCCAAATGCTCAAGGATAAAAAAAGTCTTGAGCTTGAACTTGCCCGCAAAAAAGTAAAAGGTCAGGATATAAGCGAAGACGAAAAGGCTTTGATAGGGCTTGACAATAAAATCAAAGAATACGTAAAAACCAATTCTTTGAGCTTTTCTCCCAAGTATTCCTGTAAAATTTGCAAAGACGGCGGCTACGTCGACAAAAAGCCTTGCGAATGTTTGCTTAGAGAATATCGCTTGCTTTTAGAGCAAAATAAGAGCGTATCCCCTATGCCTAAATTTACGTTTGCCGACAATACTTTCGCAACTTCAAATTCGCCCTATGCCGCGGGGATGAACAAACTCTACGGCATTATGCAAAAGAAAGTTTGCGAAAACTTCTACGACTGCAAGTGGAAAAACTTTATGCTTGCGGGAGCTAGCGGCGTAGGCAAAACCTGCCTTGCTTTGGCGATTGCAAACGACTTGCTAGATAAAAACGTAAGCGTATTGTATCTTTCTTCTTTTGAACTGATAAATATCTTTCTTGACAAACATACGCGTAAACAAACCGCGCTTAGCAAACTTTTTGATTACGTCCTCGAATGCGAAATGCTGATAATTGACAATTTCGGCGGCGAACCGATATATAAAAACGTAACGTTGGAATATCTCTTCTCGACTATAGAAAAGCGAATTGCAACCGGCAAAAAAACTATGATTTGCACCGCGCTAGACGGCGGAGCGATTATCAATAGGTACGGAGCGGCGTTTTTATCAAAGTTTTCGGATAAAAAGTATTCGCTTAGCGTCGGCTATATTACTGATAAATAAAAACAAAGGAAATCTATGGACACATATACTGCCGTAAAATCTAGAATAATGGATTTGTGCTATCAAAAAAGAATATCAGTTCATAAATTGGCAATCGAATCAGGCATATCACCGTCAACATTAAAAGGAATACTGTACGGCAGGAGCAAAAATCCAGGAATCGTTACGATTAAAATGCTTTGCGACGGCTTTGGAATAACTCTAGTCGACTTTTTTAATACTAAAGAATTTAAGGAATTGGAACAAGAGATTAAATAATTCTTAAACTATTAGATTCTTTAATTTCTAGCCTACGCTCAAAATATCTATTGGATAGTTTTGATAAAAAATAAATCTTCATATTGAGCGTAGCATAGCTAATTCGAAATATCTCATCAGCTTTAAAACGATAATAGCTATAGCGGCTCATTCTCCGTTCGTTGACTATACAAACATCCGCAAAAACTTTGCCTATATAATTTATACTCCTTTGACAGCTCAACGGAGCGAGCGTAACCTCCCCTTTTCTTGAAATCATTGGGCAGGTGTTTTACCTTCTTGTCTTTGGCAAGCGCTTCGCCTATCGTATTGAGTTTGTCGCAGTTTTTGTACGGACTTATAGAAAGCGTACTACAATAATAATCAAAGCCTCGACTTTCCGCATACTCGCAAGCCTTCGCAAGTCTTAAGCCGTAGCACACCGAGCAACGCTCGCCGCCCTCAACACAATTCTCCATTCCTTGCGTTTTTCCTAAAAACTCTTGCGGATTATAAGGCGGACAAACTACGTCTATATTCAAATTCATTTCGTCGACAAGCCTTTGAAGCTCGGCTAATCTAGTATTAAATTCCTGCTCGTCGGTGATGTTGGGATTGTAAAAAAACAGCGTAATATTAAAATAATCTTTTAAATACTCCAAGCAATAACTGCTGCACGGCGCGCAACAAGCGTGCATAAGCAAGCTCTTTTTCTCGCCGTTAAGCGAAGCTATTATCCCTTCTAATTCCTTTTGATAGTTGCGTTTTGCCGACATTTTATTCGCTCGCTCCGACAGCCTTGCTCTTGTCAATCGACTTATCTGCGGCGGTATTTTTAAGCGTTTGCGACGAAAAGCTCTTTTCTAGCAACTCGCTTATAAAGCTGAAAGTATATTCTTCGTTTTCGTCCGCGTGCATACTTATGACCGAAGAAGCAATATCTACGAAATCCTCTTTCTTTGCGCCTAACGCCTCTAAGTTGTCGACGTAATCGACGTACGTCTTTAATCTCCTGTAGTAATTGTCTACCGAGTCGACCACGACGCTTTGCGCGTTTGCCCCGTCGCGAATAATGAGATAAGCGTTGTCGCCCAAGAGATTTATCAGCTTATCGGGGTCGAAATCGCCGTCCCATTTGTGCATCTTGATATAGTTTAAAAACAGTATCAAAAAGATATTGCCGTAGTTGGCGCGATACCTATCGCTTATCCTATCGGAAAGTTCGGAAACTATATCTTTAGGCGACTGCCAATACGCGTAACCCGCCAAGATGGACGCGAGCAGTACTCTAAATCTAAAAGTCTTAATTTTGTTTTGCAAAATGCACTTCTTGAGGTTTTCGGTCAAGAATTTAATCGCCGTCACGGAATACACCTCGCACAGCGGACTGGCGTCCTTGTCGGAAGTCAAGCTCATAACCGCCATTGCAAGCGCGTGCAATCCCGACGTAGCTATTGACTTGGGCGGCATAGTATCCGTCATTATCGGATCGACAGCAATCAAATTTGTCTGCGCAAAAGACGTGTTGAACTCGAAAATATCATTGTTTTCCTTGTCGTAAATACGCACGAAATTACTCGCTTCCACACCCGACGAGAGATTTGTCGGCACGACGATAAGAGGAATACGCAGCGCGGAGATGTTGTTGACGGTAAACTTGCGGTAGTTGGAAATAATGGAAATGCCGTCTTTAAGCATAATCTTGACGGCTTTCGCCACCGCGACCGCGCTCTTTTTGCCAAGCGCGATAATGGAGTCGCATTCGCTCGCTTTGAACGCCCTCAAAGCCTTTTCGCAGTCTTCGACGGTAGCCACGTCCTTGATACGCTTTATCTTTTCCACGATATTGACTTCGCCGTTGAATTGTCTAAGCATATCCTTGAGCTGACCTACCCTGTCGCTCATCTCGTCGCAAATCAAGAGGATTCGCCTGCAACCGAGTCCGTTTATTTCGTTTACGGATCTTCTAAGCGCCTTATCCCCGACCATAAATTTTATATCGCGTTCGAAATTGTATTCCATAAAAACCTACCTCTTAAAGCAAACTCTTGAAAGCGATCGAGTTGAACTTTCTAGGATTGTTGAGTACGTTCGCGTTGTACGCCATAGCGTTGAGAACGGCTTGCTTTTCTTCGTCGTTCAGTTCTATCTCCTCGCCGCCGATATACTTCTCTCTCAAAGCGTCGATAAACTCTTCGGCAATTTCCACAAACTTGTTGTGCCTGTTCTCAATCGGGCAATCGGAGTACATTTGCCACCCCGCAAAAAAGAGCAAACAGCGAGCGTATCTTTCCTTGCAAGCGTCGAGATTGTAGGAAAACACCGTCTTTATTGCCTTAGGCAACGCCTTGCAATAGTCTATCTTCTTTACGTCGGCAATAGCTTGCGCCACGCACTGAATAAGTCCCAGTCCGCTACTGTCCGTACCCTTGGAGAGATACGCGCTTCGCGTTTCCATTTTTACGTATTTTGCGGTCGTAGGAGCTTCCAACAAATCCAAAGCGTAAGGCTTAAGACCCGTAAGAGCCACCTGACAAAAGCCGTCGCTTATAGCCGAAGTTTGCAACTCGATATAATCGTCGTAAACCTTTGCAAGCGACTCTATCGAAATAGGCGTAGCGCTGGTCACGGTATATCCGTCCACCGCTCTTGCGAAGATTTCCAAAACTCCGTAAGCCGTCTTTGCCTTATCCATACCGGATATGAGTTCCCCGTCGACGATACAGTAGTCAGGCGAGAGCAAACCTCTCGTCACGTTGCGACTAACCCCTTTTTCTTTATCAAAAACCACCGCCGTAGAATTGGTTTCGCTGCCCGAACCAAACTCCAACGGTATCGCTATAAAAGGTATATAAATCACTTCTCTAGCAATATCGGCGACGGTATAGAACTTTTTCACGTCCTTGATTTGAGTAGCGACCAAAAGCTTAAGCGCCTTGGAAAAATCTATAAGTTTTCCGTCTCCGCACACAACTATCGCGTCGCAGTTGTTGGACATATAGACGAAGTAAAGATCTTTGAGCATATCTTCCCCGTCGCTCGCTTCGTTTCCCAAATAAATCGCGCCGACGCTTAGTCGACCGCTTTTTTCAATAGCATTTTTGATTGTATCGACGAAACCGCCGTCGCTGAGTCGCTCGGCTACGACTACCAAAACTCTCGAAGCGTTCAGCCCCACCAAAACCGTGGAAAGTTCGGCAATGGAATTATCGCCGTCTATAATTTTAGTGCCGTTGGAAAATTCGTTGTAATTCATCTCTTACCTCACGGGAAAAGTATAACATACTCGCATAATCAAAGTCCATAACCTTATAAAAATTTTACAGTGATTTGACCTCGTTTTTATCCGAGCAAAAGACGATGAAAAAGCCGCCGCTATTATGCGACGGCAACTTTCTATTCGCCGGTAATTTCCTCTCGCTCGGCGGAAGCGCTTTCGCTTGCGAGCTCCTTTTTCTTACGCTTTTCAATCAAAGATTTTATAAGCGGCAATATACCTACTTCGTAATCGGCGTGTTTAATAACGCGTCCGTTCTTTTCACGCTTTTTGAAAGCCGCTTCGTTGATAAAGTAGAACGATACCAAAAGTCCCGCCGACGCAATCGCCATAGCAACAGCCGTTATCACTTGCCAAACCATAGACAGGTTGCCGGGGCCAGTCAAATATTCGGCGATTTTTCCCGTGACGATTTTGATTATTATCATTTTATCCCTGTTGACGAAATCTTTGTAAATTATTCGGTTGTAGACGAGCACCGAAAAGATTACCATTACCGCTACGCCGACAATGGATACCCAAATTTCTTTAATGGAGTATCTATCGACGTTGAACAGCAGTAGCAAGCCTACGAACCATAGTACTTCGTGCTGAAGAATAGATATAGGTATATTGACGATTGCCGACGCTTCGGTTACGATTGAGTTGGGAGAAAATACCGCGCCTATCAAGTAGCCGAACCCTGCGAACACGCTGCAAATACCCGCAAAAGCGCGCATCTTTTTTGCGCCCATACACGCAGTTGCGGCAAAAACAAAATAAGAAATATGAGAAAACTCTACGGGATATAAACCTTTGCGAGCAATTCTATAGTAAGCAAATTCAATCGTTTTATAGGTAAGTAGAACGGAAGCTAGCGTAATCATAACTAGCATAACCGTTTTCCTATCGTTTCTTATAAGCCAAGCTATTACCGCTTCTATCGCGGCAACTGCAGCAACTATGAGAGCTATCCACCAATAATTCATATTCTTCCTCTATTCCTCAATTCAAGCAATCTCTTACTTATCTTTAGAAAAAGGCGAACGCGACGTAGCCTCCTATAGAACTTTTTACAAAACTTCGATAATTAAAACCTCTAAACGGCATCAATATCGAAAAATTCCAATCAAGCTATTTTCGCCGCTTTTTTCTTATTGACAAAATATTTTGCTACGGCAACCAAACCGAGCTCGTAGTCTTCGTCTTTCAAAAGTCCTTTCTTAGCGCGCTTATCGTACAACTTGTTGTTTATGAAATAATAAGCTACGAATACGCCTATTACTATTATCAATATAACTGCTATCGCAAGACCTTTGAGCCATTCCAATTTGGTATCGCCTACAGGCATAATGTATTTGAGTATGTTGCCCGTAACGATGTCGATAATGATCATATCGTCCCACTTAGCAAAGTCTTTGTATATTATTCTATTATGAACGAGTATTGAGAAAACAACTATGACCGTCGCGCCCAATATAGGTATCCAAACGTCTTTTACGCGATACTTATCCAAGTTTAAAAGAACCACGCCGCCGAATAGCAAAACCATGTGCTGAGAAATGCTTACGATCATAAAGTATACGGAATACGCGTCGTTGTGAATAGAATCGGGAGAAGCGATAGCCGCAATCACGTAAGCCGCGCCCGACACCAAAGAAAGCAAACCTGCAAACGGACGGAATTTTTTAACTCCCGAAACCATAGTCGCGCCCAGCACGAAATAGGATATGTGCGAAAATTCTACGGGATACAGCGCTTTTCCAGCCGCTCTGTACGAGGAAAATTCAACGGTCTTGAAAACTAATAGAAACAGCGACAAACTAAAGAGTATTTGCATACTCAGTTTGCGATAGTTGCGCAGCGACCAAGCCGCTACTACCAAGCCTATCGCTACCGCCATCACTATTAAAGCCAACCACCAAAATTCCATTATTTATCCCCTAGCTTTTGTCGGTACGGTTTTATAAAACTGCGCGACTAATATTTATTGTACATTAAAAATTTATATTTGTCAATTTTTTTATACAGTATAAAAGGAACGCCGGTTTTGCGTTCCTTTTAGAATATTCTAAATCGAATAAAAAAGTTATTAAACTTCGTTGAGTTTTTTGACCAATTCGTCGACGTCTACGCCGTGAACCATAGCCGCTTCTTCTATAGTTTCGCCTCTCGCCATAGCGCAACCGAAACAATGCATTCCTATGCTTAAGAGCACGTTTGCGATTTCCTCGCCGTTTTCCTGTTGAAGAGCGTCGGCGATAAGCATATCCTTAGTAATTGCCATATTCCTGCCTCCCGTTTATATTATGGCTTAATTATATAATAATATTAATCGTTTGGCTATCGATTTAAGCAAAATATTTCACAAAAGAAAAAAAGCCTTTTAATTTCGCTGCATACTCCGCTCATAATTCCCCTCGCCTCGGCATATTATTTCGTATGAAAAAAAAGTGTTCAACTATTATCTTAATTCTCGCTCTTTTGCTTTCTATCTTGCTCGCGGGCGCATCTTGCGACAAACGCGAAGACGTCACGACCTACGAGCTTTGGCTTGATTTTACCGACGACGGCGTTGAGTGCGTACAAAAGCTTACTTTCGTAAACAACACCGAATACGAGTTTCTAGACCTAAAACTCAACGTGTACGCCAACGCTTTCGACTCCAAAAAGCCGCTGCCTTGCACGTCGCAAGAGCAAAGCGAAGCGTATCCCAACGGCGTAAGCTTTGGGGAATTTAAGCTTCGCGACGTTTACGGCGACTTTGATAGCTACGGCTTCGACTTCGACAGCAATCTTATTACGGTAAATCTTTTGCAACCTCTGACGCCCAAAGAAAGCTTTACTCTTGAATTTATCTATTCGCTTACGCTTCCCAACACTACGCTGCGCTACGGCTTCAACGAAAGAGGCTTGACGATGACGGGCTTTTATCCGCAGCTGTGCGCGATAGTAGACGGCGATTGGTACTACGACGAATTTTCGGCGATAGGCGACCCGTACTTTTCCGACGTAGCCGACTACGAAGTTACGTTCAATCTTCCCGACGGTTGCGAGTACGTGACTTCAGGAACGAGCAAGGCAAGCGAATGCGACGGCGAAACGCTGATAACCGCCAAAGCGAAAAATATACGCGATTACGCTCTTGTAATCTCGCCCGAACTCCAAAAGACGACGGAAGAATACAAAGGCGTAGAGCTCAACTATCTCGGCTCCAATCCATATACTTTGACGTACGCGAAAAAAGCTCTCGACGCCTATTGCGCAATGTTCGGCGAGTACGCTTACGACAGCCTGTCGATCGCCGATATGCCTTTCGTCGCGGGCGGTATGGAATACGGCAGCCTTTGCGTAATCAACGAAGATATCAAAAACACTGAGTACGAAGAAGTCGTAGCGCACGAAATCGCGCATCAATGGTGGTATTCTACCGTAGGCAGCAACAACCTTATCAGCGCTTGGCAAGACGAAGGATTGACCAACTATTCGACGTATCTCTATTTTGTAGAACATTGCAATATAGAATACGCCGAACTTATGCTATCCGACGCGTATTCGCAATATCAAAGATTTTGCGATATTCAAAACTCGGTAGGAGAACCCGCAAAAGGCAAGCTCGGCGGTAGGCTCGTCGACTTTCCGAGCAACTATTACTACACGAATTTGACTTACAACAAGTCGCTGATTACGTGGAAGTACGCGCAAGACGCGCTTGGACGGGATAACCTCGTAAAAGCCTTGGCGGCTTATGCGAAAAAGTATAGATTTGCCATCGCAAGCGAGGACGACCTTTGGAACAGCCTCGACGAAAGTATTCCCAACGCGAGCTCCATCGTCAAGAGTTTTATTGCTTCGCAGTAAGGCATAAAAGCGCAATACGTAAATAATGATTAGCCCCTTCGACTACGACGAATTAGCCTGCCGCGTAATTCAATAGTCTTGAGCGAAGAGAAAATAAAAATCGCCCAAACCTGTTCGTCTAAAATGGTAATTTGCATTTAGTAAAATAGCTAATCTTTTGTCTAAGCGATATAAAAAAAGCTCCCCGCGCCAAAGGTACGATAGAGCCCATTTTTATATCGCAAGTTTCTTTTCCGCCGAACGTAAAATCACGTTCCGAGAATCATTGCGGTTTTGTAGAGTTTGTCGTCGAAAGTTCTCGGCAAACTCAACGCTTTTTCGATGTCCTCGTCTACTATTCTATTGTTTTTAACGCCGACTACTCTTCCGCCCTTGTTCTCCATCAACAAATCTACCGCTTTGACCGCGCATCTTGCCGCAAGCACTCTATCGGACATCGACGGAGCGCCGCCTCTTTGGATATATCCGAGCGTAGTCGTCTTGATAGAAGCGGTTATACCGTTGTCTTTAAGCTGCTGTTTGAGATCTTCGGCTTTGCATACGCCCTCGGCAAGTACGATTATATCCGAATTTTTACCAACTCTTTGATTAAGCGTAAGCTTCTTTACAACGTCTTTCATTTCAAAAGGCACTTCGGGTACGAGAATGATTTCCGCGCCGCCGCAAATACCCGCGTACAACGCTATATCGCCGCACTTTCTTCCCATAACCTCAATTATGCAAACTCGCTCGTGCGAAGTCATCGTATCTCTAAGATTGTTGATAGCCGAAAGCACGGTGTTTACGCTCGTATCAAACCCTAGCGTATAGTCGGTATAAGCCAAATCGTTGTCAATAGTACCGGGGATACCTATAGCTTTTACGCCAAACTTCTTATAAAGGTCAAGCGCGCCCCTAAAACTTCCGTCGCCGCCTATGACTACCAAGCCTTCGATTCCGTAAGCTTCCATATTGTCGACTGCAATTTGCATAACTTCGTCTTTGGTAAATTCGGGACATCTTGCGGTCTTTAAAATAGTACCGCCCCTGTGGATAATATCGGAAACGGAGCGTTTGTTCATTTCCGTAATGTTGTTTTTGATTAGACCGCTGTAGCCTCTTTCGATGCCGTATACGTTTAGACCGTTGTAAATCGCGTATCGTACTACCGCTCTTACGCAGGCGTTCATACCCGGAGCGTCGCCGCCGCTTGTCAATACACCTATTCTTTTCATTTATTCCTCTCTCGCGCCATATAATGGCGCATAAAATTTTTCTTCCAGTAAAGATTATATCAAAGTAATAGCCGTAACGCTACGATTTTAACGCAAAAATTTTTATTTTACGACGATACTCGACGAGCCGACTATAGCCTTGATTTGGTTGACGAAATTTTCTTTGCAATTCACTCCTTTGCAATAAAGCTGAGGCTGAGTAGAATCGTACATCTTGAATATAACGCTGTCCATACCCGGAAAGAGTTCGATTACTTCCAAGACCTGTCTATATGTGATCCTGTCGTCGACTTTGATAAAGACTTTTTTGCGGTTTACGTTCCTCTCTTCGGCGGGTTTATCCTCGCTTGCCGCGCTCTCACTTTTATGCCACGGTTGCAAGTCCAAAACGTTAAGGCTAAGCTTGCCGTTGTTGCGCTTTATTGTGCCCTTGACCATAACGATATTATCGTTGATAAGCAAGTTCCTATTGCGTTCGTAAGTCCTCGGGAAGAATACGCCTTCCATTTCGCCGTACAAATCTTCAATCGTAGCGTAAGCCATCATTCCGCCGCTCTTCGTAGTCTTTTTCTCTATCTTGGAAAGCATTGCTCCGAAAATAACTTCTTTGTTTTCGTAAGTAGCGATAAGTTGGTTGTCGTTGTCGTCAAGTTCGTCCTCGTCTAAGTTCTTTGACAATAGGTCGGATATTTTGGATATATTGAAGTCGAACTTGTTTATCTCCTCTCTATACTCGTCGAGCGGATGCCCCGTCACGTATACGTTGAGCGCGTCTTTTTCCAGCGCCAAAAACTGTTTGTCGGGATATTCTTTCAAATACGGAATATCGTCGGACGTTTCGGCAGTATCGTCCTCGAAGAGCGAGAATAGACTTATTTGACCGTTGGCTTGCATCTTCTTATCGTGCATACTGAGCAGTATCAGCGATTCGTAGCTTGCCATAAGCGCGGCTCTCGTATGTCCGAAACAATCGAATGCTCCCGCTTTGATAAGATTTTCCAAAATCTTTTTGTTGATAGTGCCCGCGGGAAGTCTTCTGAGCATTTCGCCTATAGATTTATATTCGCCGTTTGCCCTGCGCTCTTCAACGAGCGCCTGCATAGCAGCCTCGCCCACGTTCTTGATACCGCCTAGACCGAAGCGCAGTCCGTCGTCGTTTTCAACGGTGAATATCACGTCGGATTTGTTTATATCGGGCGGATAAATCTTCTTGTCATAGTTCTTAACGTACGCGAGATACTTCGCGATTTCATCGGACTTGGTTATTCTATTGTTGATGACAGCCGCAAAAAGCTCCAACATATAGTAGCGTTTCAAAAACGCCGTTTGATAAGTAAGGGTCGCGTAAGCCGCGGCGTGCGACTTGTTGAACGCGTACTTGGCAAAGTCCGCCATTATATCGAATATCTTCTCGGCTTTGTCCTCGGGAATACCGCGTTTCAGCGCGCCCTCGACGGCGACTTCGGCTTTCTTTATAACCAGTCCTTGTTTGTTTTTGACCTCGGGTTTTGCGGGACAGCCGTGAATAAAGACGGCTTTCTCGGCTTTCATTACGTCTTCTTTTTTCTTACCCATCGCGCGGCGAAGATTGTCGGCTCTTCCAAGCGTATAGCCCGCGCACGCTTGCACGGCTTGCATAACTTGCTCTTGATATACGAAAAAGCCGAACGTAACGTCGAGTATGCTTTCAAGCTGCGGAGCGTCGTACTGAATAAGTTCGGGGTTTGCTCTTGCGCTTAGGTAGTTGGGAATACAGCTCATAGGTCCGGGACGGTAAAGCGATATGCCCGCGATAACTTCTTCCAAGTTGCGAGGTTGAAAGCTTTTCAAGAAGTTTTTCATACCTGCGCTTTCCAACTGGAACACGGCTTCGGTTTCACCCGTGCCTATCAGTTGATACACTTGAGGATCGTCGTAGCCTAATTTATCAAAGTCAATATCCACGCCGTGGTTTTGCTTGACGTACTTAAGCGCCTTATCTATATCCGTAAGAGTCGTAAGTCCGAGGAAGTCCATCTTGAGCATACCGAGCTCCTCAACTTCTTCCTTTTGGAATTGCGTTGTGATATCGGGACCGTTACGCTGCAGCGGCACGTGGTCGCTGATGACCTCTTTACATATAACTACGCCCGCCGCGTGCTTTGAGCAGTTGCGCGGCAAACCCTCGATTTTGAGCGCCATATCTATGACCTTTCGCATTTCGGGGTTGGTTTCGTAAATCTCTATGACCTCGGGATTTCTAAGTTTTAGATCGTCCTCTTTGGTGCTGGGATCTCTACCCAAAACCTTGTCAAGCGTGACCTTAGGCGCGTTGGGAATGAGTTTTGTCGTCGCGTTGACTATATCGAGAGGAACGTTGTAAACTCTTGAAACGTCCTTGATAGCGCCCTTTGCTTTCATAGTGCCGAGAGCGAGGATTTGGCAAACTTTCTCCTTGCCGTACTTTCGTATGACGTAATCTATAACTTCGCCGCGCCTATCCATACAAAAGTCTATATCGAAGTCGGGAGCGGACACTCTTTCAGGGTTGAGGAAACGCTCAAAGAAGAGCTTGTACTTGAGCGGATCGAGGTTGGTTATGCCCACCGCGTACGCGATGATCGAACCTACGCCGCTGCCTCGCCCCGGTCCTACGGGGATATTTTGCGAACGGGCATAATTTATAAAGTCCCACACGATAAGATAGTACTCGGCAAAACCCGTACGGATAATAATGCTCAGCTCGTACTCCGCTCTTTCTCTTATTTCGTCGGTAATCTCGGGGTATCGCTTCTCAAGTCCCTCGTAGGCGAGTTTTCGCAAAAACTCCTCGGGCTTTGAGCCGTCTTCGGGAGTGTAAGGCGGATACAAGTCCTCTTTTACTATCTTGATATTGCACTTCTCCATAACCTCGACGGTGTTGGTCACGGCTTCGGGACACCAACTGAATATATCCATCATCTCTTCATAACTCTTGAGATAGAACTGGTCGTTGCCCATCTCCATACCGGTGGAGTCGTTGATCGTCTTGCCCGTATTTATACGCACCAATATATCCTGAGCTACGTAGTCTTCGCGATTGACGTAGTGCACGTCGTTGGTAGCTACCATCTTGACGCCTATCTCTTTGGCAAGTCTAACTAAGTCGGCTCTTATCGCCTTTTGCTCGTCAAGACCGTGATCTTGAAGTTCGATATAAAAATCCCCGTCGGCGAACATATTCTTAAGTCTAAGCGCGTAAGCCTTTGCGCCCTCGTAGTCGCCGCTCAAAAGAAGTCTAGGCACTCTACCCGAAAGACAGGCGGAAAGACATATAACGCCCTCAGAGTGCTGCTCTAGAAGTTTTAAATCTATTCTCGGCTTGTAGTAGTAGCCGTCTATGTACGCAAGCGAATCGAGCTTGACCAAGTTGCGATAACCTACGTCGTTTTTGGCGAGCAGCACAAGGTGATTTCTCTCCGCGCTGTCGGTTTTGCTCATATCTTCGCAGGTATAAAATTCGCAGCCTATTATAGGCTTGAGGTTTCTAGCGTTGGCTGCTTTGTAAAAAGTGTACGCGCCAAACATATTTCCGTGGTCGGTCAATGCGCAGCCAGGCATTCCCAACTCTACGCACGCGTCTAAAAGCGGCGACTTCTTGCCCTTGGTTATTCGTGCAAGTCCGTCCAAAAGACTGTACTCCGAGTGCACGTGCAAATGCACGAAAGGTTTTTCGTACTTCTTAAAGGCGTCGCCCTTTGGGCTATCCTTTTCTTTCTCGCTTGAATTTATATCGAGCTTGTCCTGCGTGGCTTTTCCGCTCGCCGCTTGCGACGGGTCTTTTTCTTGAGCATTTTCTTTCTCAACCGCTTGCGATTCTTGCTTGGAGGCGCGCTCGTCCTTACTGCTTTCCAACAGTCCGTCTAATCCGTCCAAAAGTCCGCCTTGAAGATTTTCAAACTTATTTTCTTCCATTGTACTCCTCCTCCAACTCCAAAAGCCTGTTGAGATACCTCGCCAAACTCGTCTTGCTCATCGACAGTTTTTCGGCAAGCTCGCGCATACTGTCGTCCTCATATTCTATTCTTGCCTTGGCTACGTCCCTAAGTTTTCTATCCTGCTGCTGCAGTATTCCCTTTTCGCTCAAAAATTCTATTGCGTTTTTATACTTGCTCGCTCCTGATACCGCCCTTGCCAAATTCGCCATATAAAGATTGCTTTGACGGTTGAACTCGTTGGACTGCTCTCTTTCGGCGATAACGTTGTTGAGCTTGAATATGCAGTTGGTTGCGCCGCACATCGCGAGCATATCTTCAATCTCTTTGCTGTTGCGCGACTGCAAAATATAGTTGGTCTTCGTGACGCTGATTTTTAGGTCCACGTCGTACTCCGCCATCTTTTCCCTGACCGCTTCCGCAAAATGCCCGTCCGAAGTCTTTATTTGCAAGCAGTAGTTGGAGTACTCTCCGTCAGGGAATCTAAGCTGACCTTGCGATAGAGCCAAACCCTTGAAAAATGCAAAGAACTCCTCGCTTTGAGTTATTGACGAAATATACTCGCTTCCGTCGTCGACTATAAACTCTTCTCCCTCAAAGCGGCTTAACTTTAACAGCGCGAGAAAAGCGTTGGCGACGGAGTCTTTGAGTTGGACGGCGTACTTAATATTTTGTCCCGTACCCTTTTGCGTGAAAAACACGTCGCCCTCAACCTGCTCTTTTATTAGCTCGACGATAGCCAAAGCTTCCGGCTTGTCCTCAAATTCGTAAGTAAGCGTAATAGATTTCCTATATATATCTATGCCCGCCCTGCATTTCGTTACGGCGCAAAGAAAAGCGAGTTTGCACTTGCCTTTCGCGGGTATAGTCTTTAGAATATCTTCTCTTAATTCAAGGGTGTAGTCCATTGTTTTCTATATAATTATATCGTCTATATTTATCGAATTTACCGCTTTAGCGTCGTCGGAACGTCTTACCGTCTTTTACATTTACTTCGACAGTCAAATCGAAATGCTCGCAACGCTTTTTGCACCTATATTTACGTACGGTCTTTAGATCTTAAAATCAAAGACTTATGATTTGCGTTTGCAATTCTATCCTCGGGAATGGCGAACTTTTCCGCAAGCTCTAGCGCAAAGCCGCACTCGCCAACGTTTTCGCTCTTGTGCGCGTCTGAGTTTAACACAAACAGGCAATCGCTCTTGAGCAGTCCTTCGATATTGCGCTCGTCGGGCGTGCGATGACGGCTGGAAAGCTCCACGTAAGTTCCGTAGTCCGCGCAAACTTTGCCAAGCTCGAAGTAGTCTATATCCAGTCTAAATCCGGGATGCGTAACTATATCTATCTTGTTGTTTTTAATCGCGTTGACGTACATCTTTGTATTTCTTGCGATTTCCGCCTTAGTGGATTTAAAAACGTATCTTTTTAGCGCCGAACAAGTGATCGTAAAAAAGTCCTTAACTTTATATGGGAACGACGTGAGGTGATAACCCGCTAGGAGAATATCGAGTTTTTCAATATCCTCTTCACTCACGTCCAAATCGCCCGCTTGCCCAAGTATATTCGCCTCTAATCCGAAGAGTAATTTAAGCTCGGGAAAACTCTTTTGAACTACGTCGATGTCAGCGCGGATAGTCGGAAACTCTTTTCTTTTTACTCCGATAAAAGGATGTCTAACGGCGTGGTCGGTGATAGCAAGGTAGTCAAGTCCTTTTTGGCTTGCGACGCGCGCGTTGTCGGCGACGCTTCCTTTGCCGTGGGAATACGTCGTGTGAGAATGATAATCCGCCGTGATTTTGATGTTTCCCACTGCCCCTCCTTGCTTGTCCTAAGACGGTTTTTAATCAAATTACGTCTATTTCATATTGTAACTTAACGCCCCACGCTTTGTCAACTTCTTGCCTTGCATAATTGCCCAGCGCAAGAAAATCCGACGAAGTCGCGCCGCCGACGTTGAGAATGAAATTTGCATGTAATCTAGAGATTTCCGCGCCGCCTATTTTCAGCCCTTTCAAGCCCGCTTTGTCGATATAATAACCTGCCGAAACTCCCTCGCATTGCTTGAATACGCTGCCGAGCGATACGCCCTGCGGTTGGCTTCTTTGCCTAGCCAAGCGATATCCCTTTATGTCGGCGGCAATTTTACGCTTGTCGCCCGTCTTGAGTTTTATGCCCGCGCCTACTACGACTCCCAAACTTTTAGCTTTGGAATATCTATATCCAAAATCTAAGTCTTTGGCAAAGTAGCGATTGATTTCGCCGTCTTGAATTATATCCACGAACTCTATTATATCGGCGAATTCCCTACCGAACGCCGAGCAGTTCATAATCACACCGCCTCCGACGGTGCCAGGGATAGAACAAAGCCCTTCCATACCGCTCAAACTTCCCTCGAGCGAGAGCTTACAAAGTTTGGGCATACTCTCGCCCGCCGCCACGTAAAGAAGTTCGTCTTTCACGTCTATACCGCAAAGATACTTCGTGCAAATCGCGACGCCGTCAAACCCCTCGTCCTTGATAAGCACGTTGGTACAGTTGCCGAGCGCGCAATAAGGTATCTTCTCTTTTTTCAATAGCGTAATCGCCTGCAAGGCTTGCTTAGCCGTCGCAGGATATACTACGGCGGAAATATTTCCGCCGCTTTGGAAAGCCGATAAAGACGGGTGGTCGTATACGACTTTACTTTCTAACGTCAATAAAAAACTTAAATCAATCACGATTAAGTATATGCTTTAACTGTTTATTTATGTTCGGAATAAAAGAAATTTGCCAAAAAATATCAGACTAAACAATACCGCAGTTTCAAACTCAGCTAACAAAATGGGAAAACCTCTTGACTGTCGAAAACATACGCCCCATTCTAGGCGCTCAAAATACTTCCTAGCAATTTCCATAAAGCGCATTTCTTCTCACGCTTTTACAAGAAAAATCTTAACCTCGTTAGGATAAATCTCTACGCTCTTTGTTAAGATTTTTTCTCCCGAAAGCAGTTCTCTTTCAACGCCTAAACAGCGATAAGTCTTTACGCAGTCGGTATTGTTGGCGATTGTCTTGATTATCTTCTTCCCGCTCTTGCGGCAAAGCGCCAAAAGTCCGTCTTGGCTTTCAAAGAAAGTTTCGCCCAGCAAAACGTCGGAATATTTCTTGCGAATTTGACCTAATCTTTTGTAATGAGCAAGCAATTCGCTATCGCAGCCGCTCCAATCAATAGTACGCCTACAAAGCGGGTCTTCATAACCTTGTATACCCCTCTCGTCGCCGTAGAATATCGAAGGTATTCCCGGGAGCGTAAACTGCAACGCCGCCGCAAGCGCAAGTCTTTTCTTAGCAAGCGCGTAACTGTCCGCGTTCATTCTAAAATCCCGTCTATAAGCTTTGTCCGTACCGCTCATATCAATGCCGCTCAACACGCTGAGCGCCCTTGCGGTATCGTGCGAATCTATCAAGTTCATAGTCACAGCCAAAGACTGCCGAGGATAATTTTCAACTATTGCCGACACAGTATTTTCAAAATCTCTTGCGTTGCCGCCCAAAGCGAAAGCGAGCGTAGCCTCTTTGAACGGATAGTTCATAACCCCGTCCAACTCCTCGCCTTGGAAATAACGTCTACGGAAAGAATAGGCTATCTTGTTGGACGCGTCCTCCCATACTTCGCCTATCAAAAGCGCTTGGCTATCGCGCTTCTTTACCGCCGAGCGTATATCCTTTACGAAGTCTTCGCTAAGCTCGTCTACGACGTCCAGCCGCCAACCTTTTACGCCCATTTTCGTCCACTTTTCGATGATACCGTCCTTGCCCGCAATCATTTTCCTAAAGCCGACAGCTCTTTGGCTGACGGTAGGAGTTACGGTAATGCCCCACCAACAGTGGTACTCGTCGGGAAAATTATAAAAGTCAAACCAATCGTAATACTCGCTCTCCTTGGACTGATACGCGCCCAAAGTGGGATAGCTGCCGAACTTGTTGAAATATTTGCTGTCCGCGCCCGTGTGATTGAACACGCCGTCAAGCATAATTTCTATTCCCTTACTCTTAGCCTTAGCTATCAATTCGGCAAACTTGTCTTCGTCGCCGAGTAAAGGGTCGATTTGCCCGTAATCGCCAGTATCGTATCTATGATTTGACGAGGACTTAAAGATAGGCGAGAGATACAAAAGCGTTACGCCCAAACCTTTTAGATAGTCGAGCTTATCTATTATGCCTTGGAAATTTCCGCCGTAGAAGTCGTTTGCCCTGAATACTCCGTCGCTGTCGACGATAGTAACTTCCTCGCCCCACTCTTTAAGTACGCCCTTTTTATCAAATACAGCTTTTTCGTCTTTGCCTTTGCAAAACCTGTCTACGAATATATGATAAATTACTCCGCCCTTTGCCCAATCGGGAGTCGCGTAGCCTTTTTGGTAAACGGTGAGCTGATAGGCTTTGCCGTCTAAGTCCTTGCCGACGTCGCCTTTTTCGGTATGAAATACAAACTTATACCAATAAAGTCCCGCTTTGTCAAGCGAGCATTTTACGCAAAACTCGCTTTCGTCGCCCCTCTTGCATACAAAGCTCATAGCGAACGTATGCGGAGAACTCTCTCCGTCCTCAAAGATTTGCAAATCTACGCCGTGAATATAAACGCCGTCCTTTGCGAATATTCTAAACGTCATTTCCGTACCCTCTTCCACGCAACCGAAAGGCGACTTGCAGTGAGGATTTTTGCTGTCAAAATAAATCAAGTTTTGCATAAGCTTTTACGTAAAATTTGCCCTACTCTTCGCAAACCGACCAAACGGTTCTCGCCTAGCGCGATTGCAAAAAATAGGGCGTTAAAATTCTATAAATTACTTTTTAGAAGTCGTCTTGCTTGCCGATTTCTTAGCGGCGGGTTTTTTAGCGGTATCGGCGCTTGCCGCCTTAGCAGCCGTCTTCTTGGCGGGCTTTGCTTCAACGGTTGCAGCCGCTTTGCTTGCCGTAGACTTAACGGTTTTAGCTTCCGTCTTTGGTTGAGCTTCTTCGCCGTAATTTACGGGTTTCATCTTCCAAATTCTATCGGCGTATTCTTTTACGCTTCTATCGGAAGAGAAGAAGCCTGCGTTTGCAGTATTGAGCAAGGACATCTTCGCCCAAGCGTACTTATCCGAATAAGCCTTATCCAACCTCTCTTGCGCGTCGCAGTAGGATTGGAAGTCGGCAAGAACTTTGTAAGTGTCGCTGGAAATAAGCGCGTCGGCAATCTCGCCGTAGTTTACTCCCGCGATACCGCCCCTCAGTCCGTCGATAACGGCTCTGATTCTCGGATTGGACTCGTAGTAATCTCTTGGGTTGTATCCTCTTGCATTGAGATCGTTAATCTCGTGCGCGAGCATACCGAATATGAAGATATTCTCTTTGCCTACGTTTTCGTAGATTTCTATGTTGGCGCCGTCCATAGTGCCAATCGTAACCGCTCCGTTTATCATAAACTTCATATTGCCGGTACCGCTCGCTTCTTTACCTGCGATAGAGATTTGCTCGGACACGTCGGAAGCGGGCATAATCATCTCGGCAAGCGTGACCCTATAGTTTTCGATATAGACGACTTTTATCTTGCCGTTGATATCGGGGTCGTTGTTGATAAGGTTGCCAAGCGAATGAATAAGCCTTATGATTTGCTTAGCCATATAGTAGCTGGGAGCGGCCTTCGCACCGAAAATGAACGTGCGCGGATTGATCTCCAAGCTGGGATTTTGCTTAATTCTATAGTATAAATCGAGAATATGCAGCGCGTTGAGAAGCTGACGTTTGTACTCATGCAATCTCTTGACCTGTACGTCGAAAATGGAATCGGGGTCTACGTCTATGCCGTTATGCTCTTTTATATACTTAGCGAGTTTGATTTTGTTTTCTCTTTTTATATTGAGTACTTTGTCAAGCACAGCTTTATCGTCGGCGTACTTCGTCAACTTCTTAAGCGCGTCGGCGTCTTTCTTGAAGTCCCCGCCTATAAGCTTTTCAATATAATCGGAAAGAAGCGGATTGGACTGACAAAGCCATCTTCTATAGGTAATTCCGTTGGTGACGTTGGTGAACGCTCTCGGGTGCATATTGTGATAATCTCTAAATACTTCGTCTTTGAGTATTTGCGAGTGAAGCGCCGAAACGCCGTTGACGGTATGCGAAGCGGCAAGACAAAGGTTTGCCATTTTCACTTGACCGTTAGAGAGTATCGCGTTGTAGTCCACCTTACGATAATCGTTGGGATAGAACGCCCAAAGCTCGTCGGTAAATCTACGGTTTATCTCGCACACGATTTGATAAATTCTCGGCAACAGCTGTCTAAACAATCCCTCGGGCCACTTCTCCAACGCTTCCGCCATAACGGTATGGTTGGTATAAGAAGTCGTGCGAGTGACGATTTTCCAAGCCTTATCCCAAGTATAGCCGTACTCGTCGAGAAGCAATCTCATAAGTTCGGGAATACATAGCGTGGGATGCGTGTCGTTGATATGTATAGCAACCTTTTCAGGCAAAGAGTCCAAACTCTTATAATCTTTGAGGTGCTGTTTGATTATAGACTGCAAGGAAGCGGACACGAAGAAGTACTGTTGTTTAAGTCTTAACATCTTGCCTTCTTGGTGGTGGTCGGCGGGATAAAGAACTTTACAAATACTCTCGGCGATAGCTTTTTGCTCGAGCGACTTAACGTATTCGCCCTCGGCAAAAAGTTTCATATCGAAATCCATAGGAGCTTTCGCTGTCCAAAGTCTTAGCTTGTTGACCGCGGGAACGTCGTAACCGCTTATATTCATATCGTACGGAATAGCTTGAACGGTATAGCAGTCCTTTTGCTCCACGTAGAGTCTGCCGTTGTCCCAACGCTCTTCCACATAGCCGCCGAAGCGCACGTTGAACGTATCTTCCATACGCGGAGAAAGCCATACGTCGCCGTTTTCCAGCCATTCGTCGGGAAGTTCGACTTGCCAGCCGTCCTCTATCTTTTGCTTGAATATACCGTAATCGTATCTAATGGAAAAACCGCTCGCCACGTAGTCGAGGTTGGTAAGCGATTCCATATAAGCCGCGGCAAGTCTTCCCAAACCGCCGTTGCCTAAACCCGCGTCAGGTTCGATAGCGTACATATCCTCGAGCGTATAACCCAACTCTTCGCATATCTTCTCAAACGCGCCCGTCATCTTGAGGTTGTAAAGGTGATTCTTCAAAGATCTTCCGAGCAAAAATTCCATCGACATATAGTAAACTTGCTTGGCGCCTTGTTCCAATCTTTTTTTCTTGAAAGCCAAACGCTTATCGGTAAGAATATCTCTCACCGTCATACAAATTGCGCGGTAAATTTGATTTTTGCTTGCATTCTCGACCGTTCTTCCAAAATAAGTTTGACATTTAAGAGCGACGATCTTTCTTAGTTCTTTAACTTGATTCTCCATAATTTATCTATATTAATCTCCAAAATAATATGCCTATTTATAAACTTACGCTATTTTTCCCTCTCCGAAATACTCGGAAAGGGAAAATCTTCACATTGAAATTATAGCATAAACATTTATTTTTTGCTACAAATTACACGCTTAATCGCCGTTTTTTTATAATAAAGTAATATTTTATAAATTTTCAAGCCTTTTTGTATAACATTTACAACTCTTTATACAAATCGATATATCTCAAAGATATATTTTCCCAACTGAAGTCTTGCGTCATAGCGTTTTTGACGACTTTAGCGAAGTCGGTCTTGAAGTCGCGATACAGTCCCACCGCTCTCTCGATAGCGTAGAGCAAATCGTAAGCGTTGTAGGAATAGAAAGTAAAGCCCGTGCCCTCGCCGGTCGTATAGTCGTAAGGTATAACCGTATCTTTCAGTCCGCCCGTTTCTCTTACGATAGGCAAGCTGCCGTATCTCATAGCTATCATTTGGCTAAGACCGCACGGCTCAAACTTGGACGGCATTAAGAACAAATCGCTCGCGCAGTAAATTTTGCTCGCAAGTTCCGACGAGAACGTTATCAGTGAACGCAAGTTGTTGGGATACCTGCTTTGAACGTTCCTGAGCATTTCCTCGTACTTATAATCGCCCGTGCCCAAAATTACGAGCTGTACGCCCATATCCAAAATCTTCGTGATGATAGGCGCAATCAAGTCAAGACCTTTTTGATGAGTAAGTCTTCCGACCATACCTATCATAGGTATATTGGGGTCTTCGGGCAAGCCGAGAGCCTCTTGGAATTTGAGTTTGTTCTTAACTTTATTGGAAAAAGTCGACAAGTCGTAGTTGACGTACGCGTATTTATCAGTCTTGGGGTCGTTGGCTTTTACGTCTATGCCATTGATAATGCCCGACAGCTTAAATTGCCTATTGACGAGAATATCGTTCATTCCGTAACCGAAATAGGGGTTGAGAATCTCCTTTGCGTAGGTTTGCGAAACAGTCGTGACCTTGTTCGCCCTCTCAATACCGCCTTTCATATAGTTGACGTCGCCCGAGTAGTCGACGATTTCCCTCGCCCAATCGGGAAGTCCCAGTACGTCGCCCGACATAAAGCCGCTGTACCTGCCTTGGAACTCTATATTGTGAATGGTATAAACCGTCTTTATATTCTTATACAATTCGTCGTCCCTGAAGAATACGTCCAAAAATACCGGTATCAACGCGCTTTGCCAGTCGTTTGATTGGATTATATCGGGAACGAAGCCGTCCATAAGACGGATACACTCTAATACCGCTTTGGAGAAGAACGCAAATCTCTCGCCGTCGTCGTAATATCCGTACAGTCCGCTTCTCCTGAAGTAGTACTCGTTGTCGATAAAGTAATACGTCACTCCCTCGTATACGCTCTTGAAAAGTCCGCAATATTGGCTTCTCCAAGAAAGATGAACGTATAGGTTGCCTACGTATTGCATACTCTCGCGAAGTTCGGGTTTAATATCCATATAGAGCGGAAGTATTACCCTGCAATCTACGCCGCGTTCTACCAACGCTTTGGGCAGCGCGCCCGCTACGTCGGCAAGTCCGCCCGTCTTGATAAAAGGCACCGCTTCCGACGATACGAAAAGTATCTTTTTATCAAAGTCTACCTTGAGATTTTGCTTTTTATTCTCGCCGCTTGCCTTAGCCGCGGGTTTTGCAGCTTTGACGGTTGCAGTCTTAGGCTTTGCCGCAGCTTTGACCGCAGTCTTAGCGGTCTTTTTCTCTTCAGTTGCTTGGGTAGGTTTTTCCTGCTTATTTACCGCCTTTTCATTAGTTTCGGCGGTTTTCTTTGGTTTGTTTTGCGTCGGCATCGTTCGCTACCTCCTAAATTTTACTCGTTCGCTCGTCGTCATATATACTGCAAGCGACTTGATTTGATTTCCCGTCCGATATCTATCGCTCCGCTTTTACGCTTAAGCCTACAATCGGACTTGCTTTTAGTTGTCTAGGTTGTTTCTTCTTGTTCCTAACCTTTATATTTTTGATTCTATATACTTTACTTATCAAACGATTTTGTTCTTTACTACGACCACGGGATAGTTATCCGAGCCGCTCAACGACTTGTCTTGAGTTACTCTGACGTCCTTGTCGGTAATCGCGTAATTGAGTTTGGAGCCTTGCATAATCCTTCCGCCTTCCATAACGATACTGTTGCGAATGACCGCTCCCTCTTCGACTATTACTCCACGGAAAAGTATGGAATTTTCGACTTTGCCGTTTATTTTACAGCCGTCGGCGATGAGAGAATTGACTACGCTCGCGCCCTCGCAGTACCTAGTCGGTACGCTGTCTTTTACTTTGGTGAACACTTTGCCCGCGCTGTAGAACAAGCTGTTTCTAATGTCCGTATCGAGTATCGCCATACTCTCTCTATAGTACGACTTGATATCGTCGACAAGCGCGGCGTGTCCCTTTACCTTATAAGCGTATATCTTGAGTTTGTCCAAATTGGCTTGAAGTATATCTTTCTCCAAATCTATCTTGCCTCTCTCGTAAGAATCGGATATGAGCTTGATGAGCTGCGTCCTCTTGAAGAGATAACAAAACAAGCCTATCTCCACGGCGTTGTCGTCGGCGGTTTGAGTGATCTTCATACCGTTTATTCTTCCCGAAGCGGTCTTTTCGACAAGCACTCTTTTGCTTGTAGTCGGCTTAGCGGTGTAAGTGAGCATCGTAACGTCCGCGCCGCTTGCTACGTGAGCTTCGTATACGTCGTCAAAGTCTATGCTTGCGATTATATTGCTGTTGGTGATTATTACGTACTCGTCGTCGGAATTTTCGATATAGTCGAGTATTCCGTAGAGCGCCTCTATCTTACCCTTAAATACGTTGGTCGACGTATTCGACGCGTAAGGCGGGAAAACGGCTATACCGCTGTTTTTTCTATTGAGGTCCCAATCTCTACCCATTCGGATATGGTCCATAAGCGAAGAGTAGTTGTTTCTCGTGATTATGCCTATCGTAGTAACGGAGGAATTGACGAGGTTGGAGAGCGCAAAGTCTATACATCTATACCTGCCGCCGAACGGAAGCGAAGCCGTGGTACGGTGCAAAGTAAGCTCGTTGAGCTTGGACTCGTTGTCGCTTGCGAAAATTATACTCATAGCGTTGTTCATTTCTCTTCCCCCTCCTTAATCTACCATTGCCTTTACCGGCACTACGGCGCCTGCCGCGACTTTTGCGCGCGGACCTACGACGGTGATTTGCCACTGTCCGTCGACCATACCTTCCTGCGTATCGCCGACTTTAGCGTTCTCGCCGACGACGGCTTCGTTGCCCACTATAGCGTACTTGACCGACGCGCCTTTGCATATCTTCGCGCCCGGCATAATATTGCAATCCTCGACTACCGCGCCTTCGCAAATCTCAACGCCCGTGGAAATCACGCTGTTGATGACTTTTCCTTTGATTACGCAGCCCTCGGTAATAAGCGAATTTTTTATGACCGCGTCCTTGCCTGCGCAGTGCGGCGGCTCGGCGGTGTTTCTAGCGTATATCTTCCAAGCGCTGTCGTCCAAGTTGATGCCGCTGTCCTCGCTGAGCACGTCCATATTAGCCTCCCAAAGCGAGGAAATCGTGCCCACGTCTTTCCAGTACCCTGAAAAATTGTACGCGAAGAGCTTTTGCCCGTCCTTTAGCATATTGGGAATTATGTTCTTTCCGAAATCGTTGGAAGAATTTTTGTCGTTCTCGTCGTCAATGAGATACTTTCTCAGCTTCGACCAGTTGAATATGTATATTCCCATCGAAGCGTTGGTACTCTTAGGCTTCTTCGGCTTCTCTTCAAATTCGTAAACCGAGTTGTCGTCGTTCGTGTTCATAATTCCAAACCTCGACGCCTCTTCGATAGATACGTTTATGACGGCTATAGTGCAGTCGGCTTTCTTTTCCTTGTGGTAAGCAAGCATTTGCGAATAGTCCATCTTGTAAATGTGGTCGCCCGAGAGCACCAATACGTATTCAGGCGAAAACTTGTCCACAAATTCTATGTTTTGATAGATAGCGTTCGCGGTGCCTTTGTACCAATCGGACGTTTCGCCTTTCATATACGGCGGCAATACGAATACTCCGCCGTTCAATCTATCTAGATCCCAAGGTTGTCCGTTTCCTATATACTGGTTGAGGTCGAAAGGCTTATACTGCGTGAGTACGCCTATCGTATCAATATTGGAATTGATACAGTTGGATAGCGGAAAGTCTATAATCCTGTATTTCCCGCCAAACGAAACCGCCGGCTTCGCCAAATCTCTCGTCAGCGAATACAGCCTCGTTCCCTGTCCGCCTGCGAGCAACATTGCTACGCATTCTTTTTTGTTTGTGTACATTTTCCCTCCTAAAACTTCCTTTTTATCTCTCGGATAAAATCGTCTTTCTTATCATATTTATATTAAATCTATTGCATTTTTATGTTTGTAGTCGAACGAGCTATTTCCCCTCGCTTGCCGGCTTCTTGCTAGGCTTTGCAGTCTTTTCGGTCTTACTTGCCTTGCTTTCCTTACTCGGCTTGCCGTCTTTAACCGTCTTATCCGACTTACTTGCCCTTGCCTTTCCCTTCTCAGCTTTGCTTACGCTTTTTGAAGCGTCTTGCAGCTTAACTTCTTTATCTGCATTTTCCTTTGCCGTTTCCGTCGCTTCTTTCTTGACTTTTCTAGCGGGAGCGATATACATCACGCTGTTTGGCGGAATGACCATTTCGATATGGTAGGGATAGCCGTGCATTTCGCCTTTTTTCGCCGAAAAGCTCATCTTGCCGCTCTCTCCGCCGTATTTTTTGTCGTCGCTATTGAGCGCGACTCTATACGACCTCTTTTCAGGCACGCCCATACAGTAACCCTCGCGTTTTACCGGCGAGAAGTTTACGACTGCGATAGTATAGTTGCCCTCGCCGTCGCTTCTCATAAACGATACGATATTTTGAGTATTATCGTCCACGCATATCCATTTAAAGCCGTCGTAAGTCGTGTCTAGATAGTACATCTCTTTGTTGGCGAGATAATAAGCGTTGAGGTCTTTTACGAATTTATGCAAACTGTTGTGAGTTTCGTAGTCGAGCAAAAACCAATCCAACTGCTTTTTGTAATCCCACTCTATAAACTGTCCAAACTCTCCTCCCATAAACAGCAATTTCTTGCCAGGATGCGCCATAGTGAAGCCGAAGAAAGCTTTCAGCGCGTTGAACTTATCCAAATACGCCCCCGGCATTCTATCCAAAAGCGAACGCTTGCCGTGCACTACTTCGTCGTGCGAGAGCGGAAGTATATAGTTTTCGCTGTAAGCGTAAGTTATCGAAAAAGTGATTTTGTTATGGTTGTCCTTTCTAAAAAACGGGTCTAACGACACGTAGCTGAGCATATCGTTCATCCAACCCATATTCCATTTGAAATTGAAACCCAAACCGTTGTCGTAAGCGGGTTTAGTCACGTTGGGGAAAGCCGTAGATTCTTCGGCAATCATAAGCAAGCCCTTATACTTGCCAAGCATATGCGAGTTGAGCTTTTTGAGGAAATCTATTGCTTCCAAATTGTAGTTGCCGCCAAAAACGTTGGGACGCCATTCTCCGCCGCGGCGGTTGTAGTCGAGATACAGCATCGAAGCGACCGCGTCCACTCGCAGTCCGTCGACGTGGTATTCGCTTACCCAAAAATCAGCCGAGGAGATAAGGAAAGACTGGACCTCGTTCCTGCCGTAGTCGAACACTCTCGTACCCCATTCCTTGTGCTCTTGCTTGAGCGGGTCGGAATATTCGTAACACGCCGCTCCGTCAAACTCGTAGAGTCCAAACGCGTCTTTGGGGAAATGCGCGCATACCCAGTCGAGTATTACGCCTATCTTGTTCCTGTGACACTTGTTGACGAGATACTTGAAATCGTCGGGCGTTCCGTACCTAGACGTAGGCGCAAACATTCCGCTGACCTGATATCCCCAACTGCCTTCGTACGGATATTCGCTGATGGGAAGTATCTCGATATGCGTATAGCCCATTTGCTTTACGTACGCGACGAGTTCGTCCGCCAAATCTCTATAGTTGAGAATATTGCCGTCGGCGTATCTCTTCCAACTGCCTAAGTGAAGCTCGTATATATTCATAGGAGAATGGAACGCGTCAAACTTTTCTCTCTCGTTTAGCCAACTCTTATCGCTCCATTTGAATTGCGATTTATATAACTTTGAAGCGTTGGCGGGCGAAGTTTCGCTATGTCTAGCGTACGGGTCGGCTTTGAGCCTCAACTTGCCCTGCGGAGTTTCTACGCTGAATTTGTAAATATCGTAGGTCTTTAACCCCTCGACGAACCCTTCCCAAATGCCGTCGCTTATTTTGTTCATTTTATGGCAATCTCTATCCCAATCGTTGAAATCGCCGACTATGCTGACCGACTTTGCGTTGGGCGCCCATACTCTAAAAAGCCATCCTGCTTTGCCGTCCTTAACGCATTCTTGCGGCGACATAAATTTATACGCCTCGTAATTTGTTCCCTCGTGGAATAAATAAACTGGAATCTTCTTGTCCATTTACTCATTCTCTCCTTATTTCATACTTATCAAAATTATATCATATTATTTTATAACTTACAATACACATTTAAATAAAAATTTAACTTTTTTTATACATACGCTTGCAAATATTTTTATACGGTAGTAAAACATTATTGATAAAAAATTACTGCCCGTCGTCGAGCGAAACGAAAGAAAGGAGCAATGAAAATGGCTACTAAAGATATGTCGGTGGGAAAACCGCTGAAAGTATTGTACGCTTTTGCCGTACCGATGATAATTTCCGTGCTTTTTCAACAGTTTTACAATATAGCCGACTCCATTATCGCCGGCAATTTCATAAACGACGGAGGCGAAGCTTTGGCGGCGGTCAACGCAGCGTATCCCGTCACAGTGGTATTTATCGCTATAGGCAATGGCTTCGGCGTAGGCGGCGGCGTGGTCATCTCGAGGATTTTCGGCTCTAAAAACTATCCTCGCGCAAAAACCGCAGTACGGACCGCGCTTATAAATATCGCCTTTTTCTCAGTAATTTTCACGCTGCTCGGCGCGCTGACCAACAAGCCGCTTCTCACTCTTATGAACTCTCAGGACTTGGGAGAAAACGTCTTTACTCAAAGCGTTGATTATTTGAATATTTACGTGTACGGACTGTCGTTTTTGTTTATCTACAACGTTGTAAGCGCGATATTCCAAGCGCTCGGCAATTCCAAAACTCCGCTCTTTTTGCTAATCTTCTCCACGCTGTTCAACGTGGTAATAGACGTAGTTTTCGTCAAATATTTTGACCTCGGCGTAAAGGGATTGGCTTGGGGTACGTTCGTGGCGCAAGGTATAGCAAGCGTAATCTCGCTGATAATACTTTTAGCAAACGTCAACAAACTGCCTAAGACCGACGAATCTACCGAGTACGCGGATATGAGCCAAAGCGAAAAAGTATATGCAAAAACGTCAATGGAATCGACAAATAACGAGCAAGAAAATACGCCGGCTGAAAATCCAATTCCGCAACCTATAATCACGAAAAAACCGCTGCCGCGTTCGTTGGACAACGCTTGTTTTTCGCTGCCTACTTGGATCAGCATAATGGCATTATCGCTTCCTAGTATCCTTCAAAACTCAACAGTTTCGATAGGACAGCTCTTCGTGCAAAGCTTGGTCAACTCATTCGGCAACGCCAACCTCGTAGCCGCGTACGGTTCGGCGTTTAAGATAAACTATATCATAATTTCCGTATTCCTTACGATTTCCAATGCAATGGCGACGTTTACCTCGCAAAATATCGGCGCGCATAAGCTAGATAGAGCAAAACAAGGTCTAAAAGGCGGCGTAGTTTCTATGCTCGTCCTCGCCGCGGTTTGCACCGCGCTGTACCTACTTCTCGCAAAACAGCTCGTTTCGCTTTTCATAAGCGGAAACAATCAGGAAATCATCTCTATAGGCGCAAAGTTCCTCTATATTCTCTCGCCTTTCTACGTAGTCGTCTGTATCAAAATCATCTTTGACGGCTTCGTACGCGGCGCGGGCGATATGGCTGGCTTCACGACCAGCACGATGACCGACTTAATCGTGCGGGTAGGCTTGAGCTATTTATTCGTCAAGGCTTTGAAGCTCGGATATGAATCGATATGGTGGAGTTGGCCTATAGGTTGGGTCGTAGGCGCGACGGTGATCGTGATATTCTACTTCTCAAAAAGGTGGGTAAAGACAGCTCAAAAAAATTTATAATCAGCAATCTAAAACGCGGCAGCGAAATCGGACGGCTTAAATAATCATAATAAAAAACACAAACGCAGGAGTATAATAGTATGAGAAGAAAAGATAGAGAAATGACTAGCGAATTTGCTATGGAAGTGGTAGATAAATGCGAATGGGCAACAATCGCTATGGTTACGCCAGACAAAACTCCCTACTGCGTTCCCGTGACGATAGCGCGTATCGGCGGATTCATCTACTTCCACTGCGCCAAAGACGGTCAAAAAATAGACTGTTTGAATAGTTGCGACGACGTGTGCGTTTCCTGCGTAGGAAATACGCTCCGTTTAGAGGACGAATTCAGCACAAAATACGAATCGGCAATAGTATTTGGCAAAGCCGTACGCGTGACGGACGACAACGAGAAAATTGCAGCCTTGCGCGAGCTTTGCCTAAGACACACCCCAACAAATATGAAAAACTTCGACGAGGCTATTCAAAAGAGCCTTTGGCGAACGGACATTTGGAAGGTTTCGATTGACAGCATAACAGGTAAATCTAAGCGATAAGCGATAATAAATGAGTTGTCGCCACAAGCCGACGCAAAAGACTATTGTTTTTAAATGCGTATCTTAAACTTTGCTAAGAATGACAAGAGGAAAGCGAACAGCTTTCCTCTTGATTTAATTAACGTTTTGGTCGAATTGACGAATATCCGCTCAATCGATTACACGGTTTGCTCGTTAAGCTCCAACCCGTCGTCCGAATAAATATCAAAGTCATAATAGTCGTAAAACTCTTCGTCGTCGCAAAAATCCTCTTCGTAGAACAGCGGTTGTTGAGCTTTTGCGCGTTCTTGAAGGTCTTTCTCTACCCTTTGTTTGAGAGCCTCGTCGTTAGGCTTAGACTCCAACGTTTGGTTTTTATCGATCAGCCCTTCGGCTACCAACTTATTCTCCAAAGGAGTAAGCCTCATATCGTAGAGGTCGTAATTATAACCGTAGAACTCGCAAACGGCGCGGTCGTACGCCTCTTGCGTAGCTTTTTGCATATAATCGATGTTTTCTTTATCGCTCAAGTCGGCGCGAGGATAGATAGCCGGACAAACCTTTACGGTACAGTCTTTCTTGACTCCAAGCTTTCTTCTTATCCAACTAGGCTGACGGAATAATATAACCGTCATAATCACCGGCACGTTGTTTTTTACCGCGTAATGAAACGCTCCCTTCTTGAGCGGACGGGAGTTTTCGTACTTCTCCCACATTGCCTGCTCGGCGTAGAAAGTCACTACGGAATTTCCGTTGTTGAAAATCTCGCTTATGGTCTTATCCAAATTGCTCATAGCCTTTATAGAGCTTGCAAGCGGCAAGAACCCGCCCGCGCGGAAAAACTTGCTTGGAAAACCTTTCTTAAGTTGGAAAGACGCGCCCGTCATAAAATGCCTGTGACCAAACGCTACTTGGAAGTTTATCATCGTATCCAACAGCATTACGTGGTTGGACACCCTGATTGCGTTGTCGACTTGCTTGAGGTTGTCTTTGCCCTCTATTTTCAAGTCGAACAAGATTTTGTTGGCAATAGGCAAAAGAGTACGAAGCAAACTCTTTACTATGAATTTGCCTGCTTTGAAAGTTCGCGTTTTCGGTTGAAAAACGTAATCTTTGTCGACCGTAATAGCGTCGTCTTCCCTAAACGGCGTGGTCCACTGGTCGTATGCCTCCATTCTGGCATACTGCGCGTGCATTTGATCGTAATTGCGTTTTGCCATAGTTTTTTCCTCAACAGTTCATTATATACGCCGCTATGCAATCGGCTCCGTTGTTGCGTTTATCCAATTTGTAGGTATTCGCTGCGAGCTCTTGCAATGAGCGCGGATCGTCTATCCAATTTTCTATTTGACTTTTTATTTTACTCGGGCTGTAGATTGCCCTGCCGCAACCCAAACCGTCGACAAAATAATCTACAGTCGCTTTTTCTATGGGATGAGCGTAGTAATCTATAATTACCGGAGTATGCATATACACGCTATCGAGCACCGCGTTGGGTCCGCCCTTGCATACGAATACGTCGCTTGCGCAATAGTACTCGTGTATATTTGCTGTAAACGGCAAGACTTTTAGCGTTACGTTTTTGGGCAGCTTATCCGCCAACGCCGTGTATTTGTCGAAAAGCTTTTTATTTTTGCCCGCCACGAATATCACGGTGATTTGCCTGTCCGTATTTAGCAAATAGTCGGTGACTATTTCCGACTTGGCCTTAGCGTAAGCTCCATCGGCTACTATCACGGTAAATTTATCTTTCGGCAAGCCGTGCTTTTCGCGATATATAGTCTTATCGCCGTCGCTCTCCAAAATACACTTTCTCGCCGCGCAAGGTATTTGAAATACCCTCTCCGCCGAAAACCGTCTTCGTATCGCCTCATTATAAGCGTATTCGTTGTTGACGAAAAACGCTCCCTCGCGATTATCCCACCACATATGCACGTTGTTGTCGGGATTGTAAGTCACGACTTCAACCTTGGGATTTATCTTCTTGTATTCCAAGCCGCAATATGTCATATAATAGTGGGTGCTGACTATTACGTCGGGATTTTGGCTGGCGAAATAATCAATAACTCCTTTCGTCGCCCGTCTAAAAGTCGTCCTGTGAAGCAACCTGAAAAAATCCAATCCGAATATCTCTAAAATCTTGAAGCAAAAACTTCCGTAACCTTTGAGAGAGTTGGTGAGTTTCGTGTTCTTGATAATGAAATTTTCGTACCTTATCATTTTCCTGTCGCCGCCCTCGCGCATAACGCGCGACTCAACGACGTCTAACCCCGAAAACCTGCTTAAAGAATCTTTTATCGACTCAATCGAAGTAATATGTCCCATACCCGATTCGAAATAAGTCAACAAAACCTTTTTTGCCATATCCGTATACTATTTTCTCCTGAGAAGTTATGTAACGGACGAAAATTCGAGGCTGAAGCGACTGCGCTAAGCGTTTCAAAGTACAAAATCCATAAAAGTAATTGACTTTTATCAATTATTTTACTATTATTATTATAAGAAATTTTGATAAAATTATCAACTGAGAAAACTAGACCGTTTGGCATTAATATGTATTATAATCAACATTTTCGGTTTGGAATGTCAATTATTATACCGCATTTTTGGCAAATTGTCGAGGGTTAATATTTAGTTCACAGTTAGTTAATATTGAGTTAATAATGACGATTTGATTGACGTATATAAGATAGTCGTCTATTATCTTGACGGGGGGATATAATGGACAAGGAAAAGAAAGATAGGAGATTCAGGCGTACGCAACAGCAGCTGCTTTGCGCGCTTAAAGAACTTATAAATACCAAGAGTATCGTAAACATTTCGGTAAGAGAACTCGCCGAGCTTGCCGACGTAAATAGAGCGACGTTTTATCTACACTACCGCGACCCGTACGATATGCTCGAGCAACTCGGCAACGAATTTATCGAAAAGATGAAATCTATACTTGTCAAAGACAACGAAAGTTTCAATCCGTCGAAAAGTTTTGTAAATCTCTACACTTACGTAAAGGAAAATTTTGACATTGCTTACATCCTTTTCAGTCCCAACTGCGATAGCGGCTTTGGAAGGCACTTGGAAAAGGAACTGGAAAAGTTTTGTTTTGACAGTTGGATAGTACGCGCTAAAGACGACGATTCGAGAAACTGCGACTATTTCAGCGTTTATCTCGTTGCGGGAGTGACGGCGCTTCTTCAAAAATGGGTGTTTGACGGCTTTGTAGAAAGCCCTGAAGAAATGGCAAAACTTACGCAGTATTTTATGATGTACGGCGGAAAACAGTTTTGGGAGTGAGTTTATAGATAGTTGCTTTTTCTTTTATACTAAATTAATTTTCTTAAATTCAATATAAATTGATTTGAATAATTAAGCATTGAGGATTGTGCTTGTAAGTGGATTTGCCCAATAAGCGCACATATTTTTTGGCGTAACGTATCTAAAATTCGACAGCAAGAGGCTCCAAAAATATGTAGGTTATTTTAGCAAATCCCACTTATCTGCTTCAGCCGACTAAGGAATAACTCTAGATATTTTTTTACGGTATAGACCTTGACGTACGCTTAAGTCACTGTCGCTAGCTCGCTATATCAATGCTTCGCTCTTTACGTTTATGCTTATACGTGACAAATAAGGAAAGAAGCGGTTGACCTCTTCTACTACGCTCAAGATGACGATTATATTTTAAATTGAGCAGTCTTAATTATCATTTTAAGATATCCCTTACTTGGCTTGGGCGGTTAAGTGTGTTTTACGATTATTACGCTCATAGTTTGTTGGCGGTATCTTTAGAATTGTCTCCCACTCCGTTGGGTGGTAAGGTAGATAGTCAAAGGATAAAAAAATAGATTTTTTGTTGAATGACCATTTGGCGAACCGAGGCGTACTTTATGTACGTTGAGCGTGAGCCAAGCGGTTAGTCAGCGGAAAAGATACTTTTTAGACTTGACTAGACTGCCTTACCACCCAACGCAATAAAAATATGGCAGTAATAACGTGAAATACACTTATTAGCAAAAACCTCTATACTTAATATATCCAATTTTAAATTGTAGGCGGTAGCAGTAGAACCATATACCAATTTAGTCCGGCGGAAAAGGCTTTTGCAAATCCCCTTCTCCGCCAAACGCAATAAAAAATAGCCGAGCGGAACGCAAATGCGTTCCGCTCGTGATTTCAATTTATTCTATTTTTGCATTTCCGTCGGGTTTGCGCTTGCGATGGGAATGGCGCGCTGTCTATGACGATAGGAAGTCAACTGCTTTATTTTCTCTCGCAATTGCGCCCTATTGTATTTGTCGTCCAATCGCCACGTCCAGTTGTCGCTGGAGGTAGCGGGCGCGTTTATTCTTCCCTCTTCGCCAAGACCTAAGTAGTCCGCCATTGGTATGATTACGCGCGCGGCTCTCGTGGACATAGCCGTTTTGATCATACACACGCACAAATCCTCCTTGCTCTTAGGCTTGCAAACTTTCCTTACGAGCTTCGCCTCTCCCTCGCTCATTTGCGACAACCACTGCTGGGTGGTCATATTGTCGTGAGTACCGGTGTAGACGATACAGTTTGGCGTTTGGATATTCTTAGGAAGATAGTCGCTGTTCTCGTCGCTAAAAGCAAACTGCAATACTTTCATACCAGGATAGCCCGTATCTCTTAGCAATTTACGCACATCGGAAGTTATTACTCCCAAATCTTCGGCGATTATCTTTGCGTGAGGCAAACGCTTGTTGAGTTCGTTGAAAAAGGCAAGTCCAACGCCCTTGCGCCATTCTCCCTCTCTCGCCGTCTTTGCGTCAGCGTCAACGACGTAATATCCCGCAAAGCCTCTAAAATGGTCTATGCGTATTATATCGTAGAGCTTATATGCTGCTTTCAACCGTTCTATCCACCAACTAAAGCCCTGCCTTTTCATTCGCTTCCAGTTGTAAATCGGGTTACCCCAAAGCTGTCCGTCCTCGGAGAACAAATCGGGCGGAACTCCCGCTACCAAAGTGGGTTTGAGTTCCTCGTCAAGCAAATAGTTGTTGGGATTAGCCCACACGTCCGCGCTATCGTAAGCCACGTAGAAAGGCATATCCCCTATTATCTCTATTCCGTTGGCATTGGCGTACTCTTTCAGCTTAGCGTATTGCGAAAAGAATTCATATTGCGTGAATTTCCAAAACTCCATACTTCCCGCGTATTGGCGATACAGCAACTGTACGTCTTTTCTATACTTCTCGTCGTCGCGCCAATGTGTCCAAGGCGCGTTGTTGTTGTATTCCTTCAACGACATAAACAACGCGTAGTCGTCCAACCAAAAAGCGTTCTCGTCCTTGAAAGCAACGTAATCTTCGTAAAATACGTTGAATCTCTCAAAAGCTTGCTTGAGCAAAAACAGCCTGCTGCTGAATAGATATCCGTAATCTACTCTCTTGCTCTCTTTTGCGTAGCTGTCAGCTACGGCTCTGGTGAGAAGCTTGTCCTTAACGAGCATATCTATATCAATAAAATAGTAATTGCCCGCAAACGCCGACGGCGATTGATAGGGCGAATCGCCGTAAATGGTAGGATTAAGCGGTAACACCTGCCAAAAATTTTGGTTGCACTCTTTAAGAAAATCTACGAATTTGTACGCGGCTTTGCCAAAACTTCCTATCGAATATTTCGACGGCAATGAAAATATCGGCAACAGTATACCCGCTCTTTTCTTGTTCATAATTCCTTCCTTTCTTTTATCAAATTTTATATTTTTACTTAACTTGCAATTTATATCCTATCAATTCAATCGTCATTCTATCCGCAGTTGAAGCTTCTATCCATTTACACAAAGTTTATTCCGTCATAAACAACGTCGTCATATCGAAAAAAGCGTAGCGAAGTTGAAATATCTACGACCTATCGAATTTATTATAATACTTTTTTGCGGCGATTGCAACTCGCTTTATTTGCTTTTTGCGCCTCTTTGGTGATATAATTTTTCTATACCGCAAGTTTTTGAGCGTATTCGCCAAGCCTTGCGGATAAAGGGAGCGTAATATGCCGTACAGCGTATATTTAAAAAAGAACGAAGAAAAAAGAATAATTGCCGGACATCCTTGGGTATACGCCAACGAAGTCGCCCGTATTGAAGGTAAAGACAAAAACGGTTCGCTCGCAACGGTCTACGACTACAACGGCAGGTATATAGGCAAAGGCTATATTAATCATCTTTCAAAGATTTTGGTACGAATTTTCATCAGGGACGATTCCCAAGCCGACTACGAATTTTATAAAAACGCTATCAAAAAGTCCAACGACTATCGCCGCGCTTTGGGTTTTGACAACTGCTATCGCGCGGTCTTTGCCGAAAGCGACAATCTCCCCGCTCTTATAGTAGATAAGTACGCGGACGTACTTTGCGTACAGTTTCTCTCGCTCGGCATAGAAAAGAATAAAGACTTGATAATAAAAGCTCTGATAGAGATTTTCAATCCTAAGGGAATCTACGAACGCAGCGACGTGCAAGTCAGGGAAAAAGAGGGATTGGAACTCCGCAAAGGCGCGATTTACGGACAGTTTGATACCAAAGTTATGATTGAAGAAAACGGTCTTAAAATGCTTGTGGACTTGGAAAACGGTCAAAAGACGGGATATTTCCTCGACCAAAAGGAAAACCGTTACGCCTTGAGAAGATACGCTCAAGGCAGCCTGCTCGATTGCTTTTGCAACTGCGGAGGTTTCTCGCTCAACGCCGCCAAAGCGGGCGCGAAAGAAGTAATCGCTTTAGACATCTCCGAACAGGCGTTGTCGGACGTCCGCCAAAACGCAAGTTTGAACGGCATAAATAATATTACCACTATGCAAGGCGACGTCTTTGAAGTGTTGAGGTCGTTCAAGAAAGAGGGCAAAACATTTGATACTATCGTACTCGACCCGCCCGCTTTTTGTAAGAGCGCGAGCGAAGTCAAGAACGCTTATAAGGGATATAAGGACATAAATATTTTAGGAATGAAACTGGTAAAGAGCGGCGGCTATCTCGTTACTTCGTCTTGTTCGCATTATATGACTTTCCCGCTATTTCAAAATATGTTGGCTGAAAGCGCGAGAGAATGCGGTAGAAAAGTCCGTATCGTCGAGATACGCACGCAATCGCCCGACCACCCGTCGACGCTCTCCACCGAAGAAAGCCTATACCTAAAATTTTTCGTGTTGCAAGTGACCTAATGCGCATTGCGTAGATAGTTATTTCGTGATATAATTATTAAAATTGACCAAAACGTTCGACGCTCAATCCGACGGCACAAATCATAATGACGGTCAAACGCTTGTGAAAACATAAAAGATAAAACGTATAAAATACGGAGGACAATATGAATAAAGATTTGGAAAGCATAGTTTTGACTGCCGAGCAAATCGAAAACAAAGTCAAGGAAGCTGCCGAGTGGCTAGACAAGAGATTCGAGGGCAAAAATACCCTGCCTCTTGCGATAAGCGTACTCAAGGGCAGCGTCTTTTTTTTCTGCGACGTAGTTAGGGCGATGAAAACTCCCGTTCAACTTGACTTTATGACGGTTTCGTCATACGGCAATTCTTCTCAAAGTTCGGGTATGCCGAGGATAGTAATGGATTTAGCGAGTTCAGTAGAAGGCAGGGACGTAATCTTGGTCGAGGATATTGTAGACTCGGGACACACTCTCGTGAAAATGCGGGATTTGATACTCGGGCGCGGAGCAAGTTCGTTCACCGTCGTAACGCTCTTCGACAAACCCTCGCGTAGAAAAGTCGATATAAAAGCCGACTATTCTTGCTACGAGATCGAGGACGAGTTTATCGTAGGATACGGACTTGATTACGCTCAAAAATATAGATCGCTCCCCTACATAGGCGTACTCAAGAGAGAAATATACGAAAAGAAGAATTAAATAAAAGGACGTATATACTATGGAAAACGACAACGATTTGCTAATGAATGAAGCAACAACCGACGAAGCCGTCGAGGAACGTAAGCCGCAAGAAAACGAGGTTACTGCCCCGACTGAAGCGCCTTCAAATAAAAAACAAAACAAGTTTGATAAGTTCTTTGGAATAAGTAAAAGCGGCTCTAATTACAAGACGGAAATTATCGCAGGCTTGACGACGTTTATGTCAATGGTCTACGCGCTGTTGGTAGTTCCGAGTATGTACGGCGACGCGGTTGAGTTCGGCGCGGTATATATAGCGACGGCTTTGGGCGCAATCGTAGGCACAATGCTTATGGCGCTGCTTGCAAAAATGCCGCTCGCGCAGGCTTCGGGTCTTGGAGCAACGGCGTACGTGACGGGCACTTTGCTTGCGGCGGGCAGCGGACTGACGTACGCAAACGCAATGATATTCGTGCTTTTGGACGGTATAATCTTTATCGTATTGACCGCTACGGGTATTAGGAAAAAGATACTTCAAGCAATCCCAGAAGAAGTCAAGATTTCTATACCGGTAGGTATCGGTATGTTTATCGCGTTTATCGGATTCAACAACGCGGGACTCGTAAAGCTATCCGAAGGCAGCATAGGCTTCGCTTCTTTCAACGTACTCAGCGGCAACCTCAGCTATTTGAGCACCGTAGCGGCGGTACTGACTTTGTTGGGCGTAATCGCGATTGCGATACTCGCGGCAAAGAAAGTAAACGGCGCGATACTTTGGGGCATCTTAGGCACGACCGTACTCTATTTTGTTTTTGCAGGACTGGGTTGCGCTTGGAAAGACCCCGACTGTATCGCAAAATTCTCGGGTATGACCATTGAAAACCCGTTCAAGGCATTCGGCAGTTGGGGCAAGTACTCAGTAGGACAAGTGTTCGCTAACGGCTTCAACTTTTCCAAATATTTGGCAATCGAAGGCAACAACGGCGGAACTTTGGTAGTATTGATCCTCACTTCCGCGCTATCGCTTTGTATGATAGATATGTTTGACACGCTCGGCACGCTTTACGGAGCTTGCTCCAAAGGCGGACTTATCGACAAGGACGGCAATCCGCTTAGAATGAACCAATGTATGCTCTCCGACGCTATCGCCACTTGCGTGGGTTCGGTATGTGGCGCTTCTACGGTCACGACCTACGTCGAAGCTTCGTCTGGCGTAGCCGCGGGCGGCAAAACGGGTTTCGCAGCGTTCGTAACGGGAATATGTTTCCTCTTGGCGACCTTCTTAAGTCCGATAGCTCAAATCATTCCCGACTGCGCGACCGCAGCCGCTTTGGTATGGGTAGGCGTGCTTATGATTTCCGCAGTCAAAAACGTCAACTGGGCGAACCCCGCGGCAGCTCTCCCCGCATTCCTGACGATTGCGGTTATGGCGTTCGGCTACTCCATTTCGTTCGGAATAGGTATCGGCTTGATTTCCTGCGTAATAATCAAGATTTGCACGGGTAAAATAAAAGAGATTTCGCCTGTGACGTACGTAATATCGGCGTTGTTTATTTTGATGTTTTTGCTTACAAACTAATATGTCGAATATCGCGTTTCATTTTGCAAAAAGCTTTGTCGTCATATTGAGCGTAGCGAAGTCAAAATATCTCTTTACAATATAAAAGCCAACTTTTATAAAAAATAAAAACTCCCCGCAAAACCTGCGGGGAGTTTATTATTATATTTAATATCGTTAGATTACTCGGCTACGTAAGGAAGCAAAGCCATTTCTCTTGCTCTCTTGATAGCTTCGGCTACGACTCTTTGGTGCTTAGCGCATACGCCGCTCATACGTCTAGGAACTATCTTGCCCTTTTCCGTAATATACTTGCGAAGTTTTGCTACGTCCTTATAGTCTACAGTATCTATCTTGTCAACGCAAAATACGCAAACTTTCTTGCGCGACATAGGTTTTTTGCCGCTAGGGCGTTTTACTACTTTTTCTTCACTCATTGTCCTAATCTCCTTAATTAGAATGGTAATTCTTCTTCGACAGGGGTAAGACCGCTGTTGCCTACCGATTGTCTTTTCTCAGTTTCCTGAGGTGCGCCGTCGTCGTTTCTATTGCCCGAAGGAAGAAATTCTACTTCTTCGGCAACGATGTCGAATGCGGTACGCTTAGCGCCGTCTTGCTCGTATTGACGAGTTTGGATAGAACCGCTTACGCAAACTTTCCTGCCTTTTGCCAAAATCTTTGCGCAATTATCAGCCAAACCTCTCCAACATACGACGTTGAAATAGTCAACTTCGTTGTTTTCCCTGCTGAATCTACGGTTTACCGCCAAACCGAACCTGCAATACGCTACGCCGCTTTGCGTGTTTCCCGACTCCGGATCTCTAGTAAGGTTTCCAATCAAAATTACTTTGTTCATAAATTTCTCCTTACTCTTTACTTCTTGATAATCATACTTCTAACGAGCGCGTCGGTAATACGATTAAATCTCTTGATTTCTTCCGGAACGTTTGCGGGCGCGGAAAAGTTTACCAATACGTAGTAACCCTCCGTCTTGTAGTCGATAGGATAAGCAAACTTCTTCGTACCCCACTTGTCGGAGCTCTCGATCTCGCCGCCGTTGGAAGTGATAAGCGCTTCCATCTTGTCAACTACTTCTTGTTTTGCCTCGTCGGAAATATCGTTCTTAACGATATACAACAATTCGTATTTGTTCATTTTTGTACCTCCTTATGGTCTACCGGTTCGACTTATTTTCGTCGAACAAGGGTGTGTATTTATAAAAATACATTAGAATAATAACATATTAAAATAGTCTTGTAAAGAAAAATCGACGAATTTTCCTACAAAATAATGCTTTTAAAGCTCGTTTTTGAGTAGCTCTATAGAAAAGTCCAACCTCGCCATACTCTCTTTTTTGCCGAGAAGTTCCGCCATTTCCGTAGCTCCGCCCGGAGTCGTAGCTGCTCCCGTAAGCGCAAGCCTAAGCGGCAAGAATATTTGTCCGCTCTTGCAGCCAAGTTTTTCAGCCAAAGCCATACCGCGTTGTTTCAAGTTTTCGTCGCGCCAATCGTCTTCGCTTTCAAAATCCTGTCGTATTGCAAGCAAGTTGCCGTATGCGAGCTCTTTGGTTATCTTCATTTTCTTATGCTCGAACATTGCCGTATCGTACTTGCCGAACTCTTCCAAGAAGTCAACCTTTTCGGGTATCTCGCTCAATATTTCCACTCTCGGAATTAGAAGCTTCGCCAAAGCCTTGTAGTCGTACTTATCTTTGACCTTGCTCTTTTCAAAAAACGGTTTTGCAACCTCGACGAACTCGTCAACGCTCATTTGCTTGATATATTCGCCGTTGAGCCAGCGCATTTTCGCCTCGTCGAAAATACTCGGCGATTTGGATATGCCGTCCACGTCAAACTGCTCGATAAGCTGCTCCATAGTAAGTTTTTCCTCGTTGCCCTTAGGCGACCAACCCAGCAGCGCGATATAATTGACTATCGCCTTTGGCAAATACCCCTTGTCTAGAAAATCCTCGAAATTCGCGTCGCCGTATCTCTTGGAAAGCTTTCGTTGCGCGTCTTTCATTATTGGAGATAAGTGCATATAACGAGGTCTTTCCCATCCGAAGGAATCGTACATAAGATTGTACTTGGGCGTTGAAGAGAGATACTCCACGCCTCTAATTACGTAATTAATTGCCATCAAGTGGTCGTCCACGACGTTGGCGAAATTATAAGTGGGCATACCGTCCGACTTGATGAGAATATTGTCTTCCATATCTTCGTTGGGCACGGCGATGTGTCCGAATACCATATCTTCGTATTCGCTTACGCCGCTCGTAGGAACGTTTTGTCTAATCACGTACTGCTCGCCCGCGGCAAGTCTTTTTTCAACCTCGGCTTTTGAAAGCGAAAGACAGTGCTTGTCGTATTTTGCTACGCCGTTGCCGTCCTTTAAACCGTCGAGTCTTTCCTTAGAGCAAAAACAGTAATACGCTCCGCCCTTGTCGACAAGCTCCTTTGCGTAGTCCAAATACAGCGACTTGCGCTCGCTTTGGATATACGGACCGTAGCCGCCGTCCTTATCGGGTCCCTCGTCGTGATTTATACCCGCTTTCTCCAAAGTGTTGTATATTACGTCCACCGCGCCCTCAACGTATCTTTCTTGATCGGTATCCTCGATTCTTAGCACGAAAGTGCCGCCGCGCTTTTTAGCGTAAAGATAGGCGTAAAGACAGGTCCTCAAATTACCTATATGCATAAAACCCGTCGGACTGGGGGCAAATCTAGTTCTTACTTTTTCCATAACGCTTCCTTTCAAAAATATTCTTATATTTCGAATAATAATATAACATATTTTCTCTAAATTGTGTATAATATTTATACAATAAATCAAAAAAGTTTCGTCAGGAGAAAAATGTAAATGAAAGACAACTTCAACGAGATGTTGGATAAAACTATGCAACTGATTGCCATTGACAGCGTACAGTCCTCCCCCTGTCCCGCTTCGCCCTTTGGCGAAGGCGTTGCGAAATGCTTGGAACTCGTATGCGAAACGGCGAAAAATTTCGGTATGAAAGTCCACAATCAAGAGGGCTATTATTGCACTTGCGATATAGGCGAGGGCGAAACGTTTGGGATACTCGGTCATATCGACGTAGTGCCCTACGACGACGATTGGACTGCCAACCCGCTCGGCGAAATAAAAGACGGCGTCATATACGGCAGAGGCATACTCGACGACAAAGGTCCTATGACTTGCTGTCTATACGCGGCGGCAAGACTTCTCGACGAGGGATACAAACCCAACTGCAAGATACGCTTTATATTCGGCGGCAACGAAGAAAGCGGTTGGAAATGCATTGAAAGATACAACGAAGTGGACGTTATGCCTGAGAAAGGTTTTTCTCCCGACGGAGATTTTCCCGTGATCAACTGCGAAAAAGGACTCGTCGGCTACGAAATAGTGCTGGATACTCCGCCTAAAATGCTGTCAATGAACGGCGGAAGCCGAGTCAATATAGTTATGGCTAAATGTACTTGCGTAATGGACTGCGAACTTACCTTAAAACCCGAAGATAAAAACGTAAAAGTCGAGGTAAAAGACGGCAAAACGTATATCGCCGCTTACGGCAAACCCGCGCACGCTTCCACCCCCAACGAGGGCGACAACGCGCTTTGGAAAGTCCTTGAATATTTGTCTAGCGCTTTGGGCGGCGAATATACGCTTCTCAAGCAAAGACTTTGCCATACCGACGGTAGCGGCGCGGACGTCAAACTCAGCGACGAAAAGAGCGGCAAGCTCACTTTCAACGTAGGCGTTGCGCAAACGGGCGAAGACGGCAAGTTGAAACTTCTTATAGATATTCGCCACCCCGTAACTTACACCAAAGAAGAGATACTCGAACGGCTCAAAAAATCGCTTAAAACGCAAGACGCGAAAGTGCGTAACTTCCACGACCCGCTGTATATCGACAAAGACAATCCGCTCGTGCAAAATTTGCTCTCGGCTTACAACGAAGTCACGGGCGAAAACCTCTCTCCGATAACCATAGGCGGAGGAACTTACGCCAGAGCGCTTAAATGCGGAGTCGCGTTTGGTCCGATGTTCCCGAATATGGAAAGCACGATACACCAAAAAGACGAAAGAGTTTCTATCGAAGACTTTAGAAAGATGTACGATATTTATTATCACGCAATCAAGAAATTGTTGTTTACCTGATAAAAATAATATGCTATAATATAGCCGTCGACAATACCATTTTGTCGGCGGCTTTTTTGAGGTAAACACGAGGTAATAAGATGACGGATCTAAACGAAAACGCTAAAAAAGAGCTTCAAAGGCTCTACGAACACAAAGACGGTCTTTTGTCCGCGTACGCGACCAAAGACGGCGCCGCAATACGCAAGGAAGCGTACTCGCCCAAACTATTTAGACGTCAGTTTATCCGCGATTGCGAAGTCGTGATAAACCTGCCTCTTTTCAATAGATACGCGGGCAAAACCCAAGTTTTTTCTCTCTCGGGCAACGACGACGTGTCGACTAGAGCGTATCACGTTCAGCTGGTGTCGAGAATAGCCCGTACGATAGGCTCCGCCCTTTCGCTCAACGTCGACCTGATAGAAGCTATCGCATTGGCGCACGATTTGGGTCACTGCCCGTTTGGACACCTAGGCGAAAAGCTGCTTGACAACGCCGCACAAACCCGCTCGTATAGATTTGCCCACCACGTTCAAGGCGCAAGATACCTAAACGAAATCGTAAAAAGCAATATTTCCCTTCAAGTAGTCGACGGCGTCCTTTGTCACAACGGAGAAAAAGTGCTGCAACACTACGCTCCCAATAAAAACTCCTGTAAGAGTTTTTCCGAACTTGAAGATAAGCTGCAACTCGCCTATCGCGGCGAACTCAACGACGAAAACCTTATGGCAAGCACGTTGGAAGGGTGTCTTGTGCGAATAGCCGACGTAATCGCATACGTGGGTAAAGACAGGCAGGACGCGCAAAAGCTCAAGCTCGTAGACTTCTCTAATTACGAACGCAACGCTTTAGGCAAGTTCAATCACGAGATTATCGCAAATCTTTCAATAGATATAATCAACAATTCGCTTGGCAAAAACCATATCGCCTTGAGCGATAGCGCGTACGAGGAACTCACCTCGCTTATGAAAGACAACTACGCAAAAATCTATACCGTATCCAAAATAGACGGCTACGGCAAAGACGATTTGCAAAAGATAGTCAACGAAGTCTACGCGATTGTCTACGACGATATAACGGGCGATAGAAGCCTGGTAGACAAATACTATCAACCGTATATCTATCCTAATACTAGCAGCGTGGAAAAATACTTCAATGAAAACCTTAAATTCCCTGAGCGTATGGCGGCGGACTTCGTCGCTTCGATGACGGACAGGTATCTTTTAGATTTTCACGAGAAAATAACCAACCCTAAAAATGAATAAAACACGGTGAGATATTTCGATTTCGCTACGGAAAAAATACAACGACGGGAACAGTTTGCGTTCCCGTCGATTTAATTCGTCCGCTCAACCTTGATACTTCACAATGTTATCAACTGCCGACTTAAATATCTCCTCTTCTCTCGCCTTTATTTGTTCGTCGGTATAACTGCTGTCGTTTTGAATTTTAATACTTATTGTAAGTATACACGTCTTAAACTTTTTGGGGGTAGTCTTTATATTATATACGCTTCTCTCAGCATCGGAAGCATCTACGTAATAACGATATTTATAACCGCCGTACTCGTTGATGTACTTTTTTCTATTATTTCTATCGTTTTTGACACTAGCTGTAACACCAACTATTACAGGAATTCCGTCGTAATCTTCTGAGCTCTTCAACCTGTAGCTATAGCTTTCTACGCCTTTCGCCCTTTCGGTAGCGTAACTAGGCACGTCGTATTTATGACTATTATAAACTAGCCAAACGTCCTGCGGAGGCGTTACAATTCCCGAAGGCTGTAAGTCCTGCGGAGGCGTTACTAATTCCAAAGGCTGCCATTCCAAAGAATTGCCCGTAACGAAATCGTCGGATAAATAGACCACGTCGTCAGCCATTACCGTTTGCAAATATTCGTGGTTTGTAGATACCTCTTCGGGAATATAAGCGTTGGCAATCCCCCACAGTATCAATCCTAAAATCAGCCCGGCAATCAACGCTAACGCTAAAATCACCGATACCGTAATAACTACAGCTTTCTTCGCTTTGGTCATAGCCGTTTCCCCCTTATCTTTTGATTTTATTGTAAGTTTAACCTTGATACTTCACAATGTTATCAACTGCCGACTTAAATATCTCCTCGCTTCTCGCTTGTATTTGTTCGTCGGTATAACTGCTGTCGTTTTGGATTTTAATACTTATTGTAAGTATACACGTCTTAAACTTTTTGGGGGTAGTCTTTATATCATATACGCTTCTCTCAGCATCGGAAGCATCTATGTAATAACGATATTTATACCCGCCGTACTCGTTGATATATTTCCTCATATTGCCGCCGCTGTCCTTGCCTACTTTAGCCATGACATGCACAATCACAGGAATTCCGTCATAATCCGTCGAACTTCTTAACGAATATCTATAACAATATACGACTTCCGCCCTTTTGGTAACATAGATTGGCACGTCGTATTTTCGTCTATTATACTCTAGCTCGACGTCGGTCGAAATAGAAGTAGGTCCAAATTCGCGAGGCAACCATTCCAAAGAATTGCCCGTAACGAAATCGTCGGATAAGTAGACCACGTCGTCAGCCATTACCGTTTGTAAATATTCATGGTCAGTAAACGCCTCTGCGGGATAATTGCCACTGTTTAAAATCGCCCAAATTATTGAAAGTATTATTACCGCCAATATTACAAGAACCGATACTGTAATCACTACGGCTTTAACTGCGATTTTCTTCGCTTTGGTCATAGTAGTTTCCCCCTTACTATTCCCTTCATTTAAATTATATTAAAAATTTGCGAAAATGTCAATACGGAGTTTATAACAACGATGTTTTTGAGAGGTTCTTCAATAGGCTCAACACGACGATTAAAATGCTCCGCCTAATCGAATTTTGGCTTCGCTAAATACGGCGTTTTCAGTGGCTATAGTAAATAATTTTATTCGTCAACGCTTTGCGACACTCCTTATGACGCGGGCAAAGCCTTGACAAGAGAGTATAAAAATCTTTGTCGTGATTCTTGTACTTGAAATGACAAAGCTCGTGTAAAATTACGAAATCTATAAGGCTCGCATCGGCGTAAATGAGTTTTGAATTTAAAGTCACGGTCTTTTTAGTTATCATACAACTTCCCCAACGCCCGACCATAGAGCGAATTTTCAACGCGTATTCGTCGGGAAAAAGGGCGCGGAATCTCTCTACTTGCGCGTAAAATCTTTGGCTCAAGATTTGCTCGGTTTGCGTTCTATACCACTTGTCGAGCAGCTTCTTTTTCCTATCGAAATCGTCTAGTTTGGCAACTGTCAAAAATATATAATCGTCTTGTATTTCCACGCCCTCGCGCCTGCCTTGCGCAACCACGAGAGTACGCTCCGCGCCCAAATAGAGAAATTTCTCGTCCGTATAGTATTCCCGCTTTATTTCGGTCGGTCTTTGGGCGACGGTTTTGGCGGTCGCCTTCTTTATCCATTCTACGTTTTTGACAACGACTCTCTCCACTTCGCTTATAGGCGTACGCATTGGGGCGGACACGCAAAGCGTTCCGTCGCCGGCAATTCGCAGGCGGATATTTTTCATCTTTTTCCGCCTCGTGAAATCATAGTTTATTATCAGCTCGCCTACAGCCAAACTTCTCTTCTCTACCATATCCGTTATATTTTAGCATAGAAAAGAAAGTGTTTTCAACGCTTTTTGGCAATACTCTATAACGTAAATAAATCGACGGCTAAGTTAAAATAAAGTATTTGAAAGTATTGTTGACGAATTTATGCTGTTATGCTACAATAAAATAGTTGTGGGTGCGCATTATAATTATTATAGCATCTTAAGGAGCAATATGGGTTACGACAAAGAATTAGTAAGAAAAGCCTTTAACAAACGCGGACACGTCTTTAATATTTGGAACTTGAAGTGTTCGATAAATCAAAAGGTCGGCAATCTTAAAGCCGAAGTCATCAAGAGCGCCGAGCCTATCAAATGGGAAGATTTAGACAAGTCGGCTTTCAAGCCTATTCGTCAATGGCAGGCTTGGGGAAAACGTAAAGAATACGCGGACAGCTTCGACTGCGCTTGGTTCCATTTCACCGGTCAAGTGCCGCAAAAAGCTAAGGGCAAGAGCGTGATACTGCGTATAAAGCTTCAGGGCGAAGGTTTGGTTTTTAATCCCGACGGCATAGTCTTGCAAGGCATAACTCAAGTGCTCAGCAAAGGCGACGTATTCCACTCCCTTATCGCAAAGCAGCGTATAGATATTACCGACAACTCCACGGGCGACGAGAAAATCGACTTGTACGTGGACGCAGGTTTCAATGGAAAATTCCGTATTAAAAAGTGCACCGCTCACCTAAGACGCGCAGATATTTGCATACACGACGAGGAGATAAATCAATACTACTACGATTATATCGACTTGTTCTTCATAATGATGATACTCGATAAAAAAAGCTCAAGATTCATCGAGATCGACAAAGCTCTCAAGCAAAGTTACAAGGTCTACAAAAAGCAAGGCGCTGCGGCGGCAAGAGAATTCCTCCGTCCTACGCTTGAGAAGAAACCCGAGTACAAGGCTACCGAATATTACTGCATAGGACACGCGCATATCGACCTCGCTTGGCTGTGGCCGATACGCGAAACCAAGAGAAAAGTCGCGAGGACTTTTGCCAACCAAATTCGCAACCTCGCGATCTACGACGGATATTATTTCGCCGAATCCCAACCGCAAATGTTTGCTTGGCTGAAAGAAGAATATCCTGAACTGTTTGAAAGAGTCAAAGCTTACGTCAAAGAAGGAAGAATAGAACTTCAAGGCGGTATGTGGGTAGAGTCCGACTGCAATCTCTCAGGCGGCGAATCGTGGATAAGACAGTGCCTTTACGGTCAAAAATACTGGAAAGACGAGTTTGACTTCAAATCGAAAATGTGTTGGCTTCCCGACGTATTCGGCTTCCCCGCTTCCTTGCCTCAAGTGCTGAAGAAAAGCGGAATGGACTATTTTATGACAATCAAACTTTCGTCAAACGATTTCAACCGTTTCCCCTACCGCACGTTCAACTGGGTAGGTCTTGACGGAACCAAGCTTTTGGCGCACATGGAACCGCTAGGCGATTACAACGCGGGCAACTCGCCGCTTGCAATCAAGAAATCGGAAGCTAGATATTCGGAAAAAGAAATATGCGACAAGGCGCTTCTCATCTACGGCGACGGCGACGGCGGCGGCGGTCCTGGCGAAGGTCACTTGGAATATATGATGCGTCACCAAAAAAATATAGACGGCTTAGCTCCTTGCAAACCTTCTCCCGCAGTCAATCTCTTTGAAGATATAAAGGATATGACGGACGTTATTCCGACGCATAACGGCGAACTATACTACGAAAGACATCAAGGCTGTTACACCTCGCAAGCCAACGCAAAGAAGTGGAACAGGCGTATAGAAGAGCAGCTGCACAAAATCGAATGGCTCGGCGCTGCGGCTTTCCTCTTAGACATATCTTACGATAGGGCTAAAGTCGAAGAGATTTGGAAAGAGGTACTACTCTATCAATTCCACGATATACTGCCCGGCTCGTCCATAAAGAGAGTTTACGACGAAGCGTACGCTAGATATCAAATATTGTACAACGAACTTCAAGAAATCGAAGCTACGCTAATACAAGCGATTGCAGCCGACGGCGGCAAGAGCGCGCTCAACCCCGTCGACTTTGATAGAAAAGAACTCGTGAGCGTGGACGGCGAATGGTTTACCGCCGACGTCAAGGCTCACTCTATCGGAAGGCTCGTACCCGCCCAAATCAATACCGAGCAACTCGTTTACACCGAAAATTCTATCGAAAACGCAAACTTGAAAGTTACGTTTGGCGAAAACGGCGAAATTATCTCGCTAATTGATAAGAATGAAAACAAAGAGCTCGTAAAGGAATACTTCAACAAACTTACCGTTTATTCCGACCCGTTCAAGTATTACAACGCTTGGGATATAGACATCAACTATCTCGATATGAAAAAATGGGAGTTCAAACTCACCTCTTCCAACACCTATATCGACGGCGGCAACTTGATAAGAGAAAACTCCTACAAATACGGCAAGTCCTCGCTCGTGCAAAAGGTCGTACTAGCCGTAGACGGCGATATGGTACGCTTTGACACGACGGTTGACTGGCGCGAAGAGCTCAAGATGCTTAGAGCCGACTTCGTTCCTACCGTATTCGCGGACAACGTAAAATGCAATATCCAATTCGGCAACTTTGATAGAACTACGCATACCGACGATAGAGTTCAGTGGGCGCAATTCGAAGTGTGCGCGCATAAGTTCGTCAACCTAGACGGCGACGACTACGGCTTGGCGCTGCTCAACAACGGCAAGTACGGACATAGAGCAAAGAACGGTTTTCTCTCGCTCGCGCTGCTCCGCTCGCCTATCTTCCCCGACCCGACTTGCGATAGAGGCAACCATACTTTTAGTTACGCTATATATCCTCACAAGCAAAAGTTTGAAGAAACAGACCTTATGGCGAAGGGTTACTGCTTTAACAACCCGATCGAAGTCGTTGATAAAGACTTGAGCTTGGACACGTTGGCTAAGTTCGATAGCAAGAATATCGTAATCGAAACTATTAAAGTAGCCGAAGACAACGAAGGCTTGATCGTAAGAGCTTACGAGTGCTACGGTCAGGAGGTCAAGACTTCGCTTGCGCTAAGTTTTGCCCCGTCCAATATCTATGAATGCGATATGCTCGAGAACAAAGAAAAACTCGTTAAGGGTAAGAGTTTCGAGTTTAAGCCGTTTGAGATAAAGACCGTTTATCTCAAAAAATAAACAAAACAACAAACTTAAAAAAGGACGCGTAAGTTTTACGCGTCCTTTTTCATTATAAAAACCTTCTTTTGTATTTGATCATAATCATAATTTTGTCAGCCTAATACAATCGAATACGTATAAAAACTTTAAAGTTTGCAATAACTCTAATATGCTAAACTATCAAGAAGTATACGATCAAATAAACAATGAGTTTTGCAACACCTGCGATTTGCGGACTATAGAGTTGCAAATATCAGGCAAAAACGCTTGCTTTTTCTTTATCGACGGATATATTGACACTTTGCTTTTCGAGGACAATATGCTCAAGCCTCTTAAGCAAGTTCAAAACGTCGACAAGGTTACTTTGGAAATTCTCAAAGCCAACACTATGTTTACTACTCCTATCGAAGAGCTTGAGGACGCCAACAAAGCCATTGCCGAAATTGCCGCTGGCGAGATAGTTTTACTCGTCGACGGCAGCGACAGCTTTTTCCGATACAGCGAGAAAAAATATACGCAAAGAGCTATCGCCGAACCGCCCGTGTCTACCGTTTTGCGCGGACCGAGAGAGGGCTTCGTAGAAGATCTCAAAACAAATATGTTCCTGATTCGAAGACGGCTCGCCAGTCCCAAACTCACTGTTGACCTTATGAGCGTGGGTAAGTATACGCAAACCAAAATCGCTATGTGCTTCATTGACGGCGTAGCCGACGGCGAAATCGTCGGGAGAATCAAAAGCAAGATTGAAAGCATACAAATCGACGGTATAATTGATTCGTCGTATATTGCGAGATACTTGGAAGAAAACAAGTTCTCGCTGTTCTCGGGAGTAGGTTCGAGCGAAAAACCCGACACCGTAGTAGGCAAAATGCTCGAGGGGCGCGTAGCTATCATAGTCGACGGTTCGCCGTCAGTACTGACCCTGCCCTTTTTACTCTATGAAAACTTCCAAATGAGCGAGGACTATTATATCAAAAGCTATAGAGCTACGATGTTGAGAATAATTAGGCTGTTCGCCGTAATTTTCTCTATATTGATGCCGGGAATTTACGTGGCGCTGCAAGAACATCAGTACCAACTCTTTCCTATAAAATTCCTCGTATCCGTACTCGGCTCTATCACGAATATACCTCTATCGCCCACGCTGGAAATGCTGCTCGTGCTGGTGATATTCGAGATACTCAACGAAACGTCTATCCGTATGCCTAGATACGTGAGTATGGCTCTCTCGGTAGTGGGCGCAATCATACTCGGCGAAGTAGCCGTCACCGCAGGTCTGTTCTCCACGTCGTCGGTAATAATCGTAGCAATCTCCACGGTAGGACTTTACAGCGTACCCGACGAGATAAACTCTTCAAATATACTGCGACTTGGCTTCGTAGCGATAGGCGGCGTACTCGGTCTTGCGGGTATACTGTTGGCTTCGATAGCGCTGGTCGGATATATGTGTTCAATCAACAGTTACGGCGTGTCGTATATGACCCCGTTCGCTCCGTCGATTATGCACGATTGGAAGGACGGACCGCTCAAAGCGCAAATCGAAGAGATGAGCGAAAGACCCTATTCTATACCCACAGCCAACCGTACCCGTCAACGCTCGCAACTCGCCGAGAATATGCTCCCCGACGAGAGCAAACAAGAAAATCAACCTAAGGAGTGATAAATGCAAAACAAACTCAACGATAAAATCTACAACGAACAGTTTTTGCTGTTGGCGTTTATCTCAATCATAACTTTTAAGGTTGTTATGCTGCCGCAGTACTTCGTCGCAACAGCGGGCGGTCAAAGTTATATGACTATGTTCTTCCTCGTTGCTATCGAGATTATGATGCTTGCCGTAGTCTACGGAATAACCAAAAACGGCTCGATACTTCAGCTCGATATTCCAAAGTGGCTCAAAGGAGTATTCGCGATACTCGTCTTTTCCTCGTCGCTGATAAAAAGCACGGTGCTGGGCAGCGAGGGCGTAGCGTACGTTTCTACTTCGCTCTACGCCAACGTGAATTGGTCGTTTATTACGCTCGCGCTAATCATAGCGTGCGTTTACTTAGCGCATAAAGGCGGCAAAGTGTTGGGTAGAACGGTGCAAATCTTGTTTTGGGTAATGATTTTCGCAATGATTTTCTACGGAGTATTTTCCGATACGAAGTTTGATACGATAAACCTGATGCCGTTCAAAATCTCCCCCAAGCTTGCGGTAGCTGGCGATAAATATCTTATGTGGTTCAGCGACTTCACTCCGTTGCTGTTTATGCCGGTTTGCTCTTCGCGTAACCGTAAAAAAAGCGTTATGGCGATATGGATAATAATAGCGATTATCGCAGCGCTTATTTGCACCGTAGGACTTATGATAGCCTTTATTTGCATATTCGGCGACAGCGGCGCGTTGGTCGGCAACGCTTTCCTCAACGTATCGTCGCTCAACAAAATTTCCTATATGATAGGCTCGGTAGACTTGCCTACGGTAATAAGTTGGCTGATAATGTTTGTAATCAAACTCTCGCTGCTGCTCTACGCTATGGCGGTATGCGCAAAATTTTTCTTCGGCAATAAAGCGTGGGTCAGCGTGGTTTGCGGCATCATAGTTTACGCTATAATAGTCTTCGGCATAGGCAACCTCAACACCAATTACGCCTTAGCCACGAGTTGGTTGAGATACTTTACTTTCTTCACTGAGATAGGCGTTACGATAGCCGCGTATATTGCGATGCGTATTAGCGAAAACAAGAAACGAAAGAAATCTCAATCTTCAATGCAGTTTCAAGGAGAAGCGTATGAAAAAGCCTAAATTCATCAACAAAAAATGGTTGGTAATTACCGTTATCGCTTTGGTACTCGTAGTATTTTCTTTCCTTAACGAGCAAAAAAGCATAAACGCGCAAACGATAGTGCTTGCTCTCTCGCTCGACAAAAACGGCGACGAGTATGAAATGGGAGTTCAAGCTCTCAAGACTACGGAAACGGAAAAACAGGAATTTATTTCCTACTTTGCAAAAGGCGACAACTTGAGCGATATTATTGAAAAACTCAATTACGATACGGGTAATACTCTTACCCTGTGCCACGCAATGGTGCTGATACTCGGTCAAAACGTGCTAAATCAGGACGACGACAAAGCTATGAGATTTTTCTTCGAGGGACAAATCCTTTGCAACAACACTATGGTAGTCGCCGCAAAGGACAACCCTAAAGACGTACTCTCGCCCACGCTGACCAACGGCATAGGCGCGGGATATTATTTGGGGACTATGCTCAGGAACGTAGGCGGCGATTTGGGCGTAATACCTATGACTATCAAGGACTATTTCAAGAATAAATTCCGTATCGGCTCTTGCATATACTTGCCGTGCGTAGCTTACAAAGAAGAGGGCGATTCCAAATACCTCGACGTTACGGAAAGCTATATAAGCGACGGTAAAACCGGCGTTATACTCTCCGAAACGGCGACGCGCGGACTTAGTCTAGTCCTCAACAACGGCGTCGGACACGGCTCTATACCCTTTGATACCGAAACGTCTATGGGTGAAGTGAACTTAGTTAAATCATCCGCCGATATTAAAATCGAAAAGACCGCCGACACTGCCAAACTGCAAATTAAGACTACCGTCAAAAACAAAACCTACGTCGCCGGAAAAATCAACGACGAAGAGTGCAAAAAATACGTGGGCAACAAGATTACCGAATACGTCAACGAATGTTACGAACAGTGCAAGTCGGCAGGTCTTGACGTGTTCTATCTCGGTCAGCGGTGCTACGCCTACGAAAACGAACTGTACAAAGACCCCGATTATATAGATAAAATCAAGTTGGAAGTTGAAGTGAAAATTTCTCTAAAGTGATTTATTCTTGGCTATCTTTCGCTTCGGATAAACTTTTTACGGCGTCGCCGTCGTTCGTTGCGGCAGTATTTTCGTCAGCGGAAGATTCGATATCTTTTGGAAAACGGTTTCTTACGACTTCCATAAGATATTGCTTCTCCGCTCTATACATTCTTCTAGACTCGCGCGTCTTATAGTATAAGTGGAAACAGTGTACACCTGGGAAAGTTCCCTTGTATTCGACGACGTCCTTGCCGAGTTCCTTTAACCGAGCTAAGAGCGGCAAGTGATGTCTGCCGACAAACACGTCGTTTTTGCCGTATGCGACGAATACCCTTTGCGGGAAGTCCGCGTCTATCCAAGGTATCGTATACATCATATCTTTATATTCATAGTCGTCGATTTGGTCGTGCTGCTTGCCCGTCATATCATAGATTATATCGTAGGCGAGAGAATTTTGGAGCATATCTTCAAAGTCGTAAGCTCCGCAATGCAATAGCGCGCCTTTAATTTGATAATTTACTCGCTTCTCCCCGATTTTGTCCAAAAACGCTTGATTGTGCAAAACCGCGCATATTAGACAGGCAATTTGACCGCCTGCGGAATCGCCCATCAAAAAGACGTTGTCCAAGTCCAAATTGTATTCTTCGGCGTTGTTTTCCACCCAATGCATAGCTTTGACAACGTGCCTAATCGACTCGTGATATTTATACTTCGGGCAAAGTCCGTAATTTATATTTATTACGGTCATACCCATATCGGCAAACAAATGTCCCTGCGCAACGCGCCATTTTTTGTCGCCCGTTATCCAGCCGCCGCCGTGCACGTTGATGAGCACAGGCATTTTGGCGTCGACGACCAACTCGGGCTTGAAAATATCCAACTTGCAAATATCCGACTCTTCGGCGCAGTATACTACGTCGCGGTCGGTTAAAATCTTGTTGCTGCTCTTGTATTTATTCGTAACGCAGCTTTTCGTAGTGTCGTCTAAATCAAATAAAATCTTTGCGACTTTAGAAGTATTTATTTTCCACTTCTTCAAAAGTCTTTTATTTTTCTTTTCTTGCTTTTTAACTTCCCTATCCTCGCTCATACTCCACCTCAAGACGTCTAAATTTCAAGCGACTTTTTGTCTACTACTTCTCCGCCGAGTATAGTCGCGGCTATCCTTCCGTCCTCTTCCAATAGGTTTATATCTCCCGCCATTCCTACGGCTATATCGCCTATATCGTTACGCTTTAAAAGTCTAGCGGGGGTCTTCGTACACATATCCACGCACTCGGCTAAAGAATAACCCAGCTTGACCAATCTCTCTACCATTTTGCCTACGGAAGTGACCGAACCCGCATAAGTATTGAGGTCGGGCAATATCGCAACCGAGTCGTCTATTCTTATGCGCTGTTTGCTCTCGCCGCTTCCGATAAAGTAATCGCCGTCGCTCATTCCCGCAACGCTTAAAGAATCGGACACCAAGCAAATACCTTTGCTTCCTTTGAGTTTGTATATCATCCCAAACAGCTTATCGGGCACGTGCCTGCCGTCGGCTATGACTTCGGCTACTATTCCGTCTTCTATCAGCCCGACTTCGGTCAGTCCAAGATGTTTCTTAGGCGTACTCCGCCTTGACGGACGGGAAGTACAGTTGTATAGATGCGTAACGCTGTTGGCGCCATTCTCCGCGCAAGCGTATATCTCGTCGTCAATACTGTCGTCGTGTCCCATAGACACCTGAATACCCGCCTTAACGGCTTTCTCGCAAAATTTTGCCGCGCCCTTGAGATTGGGAGCGATAGTGATTCTCTTTACTATATCAGCGTTTTCCCAAACGAACGAATCGCAATCTTCGGGAGTAATCAAAAGCTTTGGCGGATGCGCTCCGGCGCTCTTTTGAGCGAGATACGGTCCTTCCAAATGTACGCCCGCAATTTTGGCGTAATTGCTCTTATATTTTCGGATATTCCCCACGGCTGCGTTTATATCTTCTACGCTCGCGGTCATAGTCGTGGGAACGAAAGTCGTAGTACCCGTATATAAATGGTATTTGCAAATCGTTTCGATAGCATCGACGTTCGCTTCCATACAGTCTTTGCCCCAACCGCCATGCGTATGTATATCTATAAATCCCGCCGCGGCTATCTTTCCTTTTGCGTCAAAGACTTCGCCCTCGACTTGATTGCCTATTGCGGTAATTACGCCGCCGTCTACGGTCAAGTTGCCTTGAACAAACTTGCCTTGCGTATAAATTTTTGCATTAGTGACAGTAAGTACCATTTCCTGATCCTTTTAAAAGTTTTCTACTGTATTAAATTTCATATAAATTATAAGCCTAATATTTATTCGTGTCAAGAGCGTAAAGTTCCGCTCGCTGAAACTTGCTTTGCTTTTTTTGATTATCCCCTTTACAAACGGCTTGGTTTATATTATAATAATTATATATCAAAAAATAAGAGGAGAAAATTATGAAATCTTTCAAAACAAAAAAAGCTAAGATGATCGTAAGCGTCATCGCGGTTATGCTCGTCGCGTGCGTTCTTACGGTTTCTATGGCAGGCTGTTCCCCCTCGGTCGGAGTTACGCCTAAGTCGGTCTTCTTTGTAGGCAACTTCCAAAAAGACGTTACGAACGAAGCCGACCTCGCTACGCTTATGGTCAACGGAACGAAACTCGTAAGCGTCAAAGAGATGCTTGAAACCGAAGGTTGGACTTTGGAAAACAACAAATACGAAGTTATTGCAGGCATCTACGCTTTGGCGGTTACCAACTACAGCAACGTATCCCGCTCGGCTATGCTGATTATGACCGACGCTTCGATAGTCGCTAAAAACTGCTCTATTCTCGCAGGCATTACCGCAAACGTAGGCGTAAGAAGCACGTACTCGATATTCAATAAAGGCAATGCAAGCTATACGCAAACTATCTCTGGCGTTACGATGCTAGGCGGTCTTGGCTCGCTCGGCGAAAGCTTGAGAAGCAACTTCGGTTGGAACACTGCCGAATATCACGACGAAAATATCGGCGCTTCCAAATCAGGCTTCACCCCAGGCGCTGAGTTCTACGGCGAAGACAATAAGGACGTGCTCAAATACATAATGGGCGCTCACAACCCCGACCTTACGGATATGAAGATTAGCAAGATGAACCTATCCGAAAATAGCGACGAAGAAACTCCCGACGAGGATGAGTTCGTATCCGAAAGAAAATACGCTTGGTCGCAACTAGATAGATTGGAAACTGCCCAAGACGTTGTAGCCAACACTACCTACTATCAAGGTACGTACGGCACAGGTTGGGCTACCAGCGACTTCAGCAATCCTAAGTATTTCGACCAAAATCTTACGACTATCGATTACGATGCAAACCTTAATTTGTATACTATCAGTATTACTCTTCTCGACGAATACGCCGACTTGGCAAGCGACTTCACAATGGGAGCTCTCGTAAAAGATACGAAGAACTATATTGAACTTACCAACGCTAAGTACACTAAGTCCACTGCTACGATTGAAGTATACGGAAGCGGTCTTATCAAATCTATCCAAAAAATGGATACTTTGGAGTCCAACGAATCGTGTAAACTTACCGTTCTTACGGGCGACTGTAAAGAAGGCGGTTCGGCTTCGAATAGAATAACCTACGCGTTCAGCTACGACAACGACGACTGCGATCCTTTGAAGTACGTAGCTCTCTACTGGCCTGAACTCGGACAAAACGAAATCTTCACGAAGAAGAAAGTTTCCACCGACTACAAACTCAACCTTAGCGAATACGATACTTTCGAAAATTATAAGCCGGTAGCCAACTATTTGGCTGACAGATTCAACAGCATATACTCTTTCGATTGGGAAGATTATAAATAAAATATAAGCTGATTGAATTGCTACGCGTGAGATTACCTCGCGCGTAGCAAAAAACTTATAACGCGTAACGCGGCAAAACCACGACGCAGTAAATTGAGATTTTTATATAGCAAATATAGATTTATTTTCATATATTGATATATAAAAATCTTTATTTGCAATAAACGCAAAGGACACTTTATGAATGCAATAGAAATAACTCAGTTTTTCAACTTTGGCGGAAAAGCAGTTTCCGCAACGCCGCACGGCAACGGACATATCAACGATACTTATTTGATTACGCTTGAAAAAAGCGATAATAAGTTTATTCTACAAAGACTCAACACCAAAGTTTTCAAAAACTACGTCGGACTTATGGACAATATCCTCAAGGTTACTTCGTCTTTGCGCGAGATCATCGTCAATGAAGGCGGCGACGCTAAAAGAGAATGTATGACTCTAGTGCCTACTTTGGACGGAAAAACGTACTATATGGACGGCGAAGACTGTTGGAGAGCTTACATATTCGTAGAAAATACCGAAGTCTATCAAGTCATCTCTTCCCCGACTATTTTCCAAAACACGGGCGAAGCTTTCGGAAAGTTTATCGCAAGATTGGACGGCTTCGACGCAAGCACGCTAGTCGAAGTAATTCCCAACTTCCACAACACGGTAGACAGGTATCGCAAATTCTCGGCTTCGTTGGAAGCGGATAAAATGAAAAGAGCTAAAAATGCCGAGCAAGAAATCGCTTTCGTTAAAGCGCACAAGGATATGCTTTCGGCTATCGTCGACGCGCTCGATAAAAAGCAAATACCATTGCGCGTTACGCATAACGACACGAAGATAAACAACGTACTTATCGACAAAGCAAGCGGCAAAGCTATTTGCGTTATAGACCTAGACACGATTATGCCGGGCAGTCTTTTATATGACTTCGGCGACTCCATTCGCTCGGGGTGCAACACCGCCGAAGAGGATGAACGCGACCTTTCTAAAGTGGATTTCAACGTATCGCTCTATGAAGCGTTTTGCAAGGGCTTTTTGAAAGGTATCGGAGATAAAATTACGCAAAAAGAGATAGATATGCTCCACTTGGGCGCAATAATCATAACGCTCGAGTGCGGAATAAGATTCCTCACCGACTATCTTGACGGCGACGAATACTTCAAGACAAAATACGCTGAGCACAACCTCGTAAGATGCCGCACGCAGTTTAAGCTCGTAGGGATAATGGAGCAAATGAGCGACAAACTGTTAGAAATAGCAAGAAATTGTAAATTATAATATAAGGAGAATTAAAATGAGCGTTTTGGTAACGGGCGGAGCCGGATATATCGGCTCGCATACGGTAATTGAACTTATCGAAAACGGTTATGAACCGATAATTGTAGACAATCTTTGCAATAGCAAAAAGACTGCCGTAGAAAGAGTTGAGAAAATTGTCGGCAAGAAAATCAAATTTTATCAATACGACCTTTGCGATATTGACAAACTTCGCGAGGTCTTCAAAAACGAAAGTATCGAAGCTTGCATACACTTTGCAGGACTTAAGGCCGTGGGCGAATCCTGCCAAAAACCGCTCGAGTACTATCAAAACAACTTGATAAGCACGCTAAATCTTGTACAGGTAATGAAAGAGTTCGGCTGTAAAAATCTCGTATTCTCCTCTTCGGCAACCGTTTACGGTCAGCCTAAGACCGTGCCTATTTTGGAGGACTTCCCTCTATCTACTACCAATCCGTACGGTTCGACGAAGCTATACATCGAGGGAATTTTGAAAGATATTTACAAGGCGGACAAGACTTTCAATATCGCGTTGCTTCGCTATTTCAATCCTATCGGAGCGCATAAGAGCGGACTTATCGGCGAAGACCCCAACGGAATTCCAAACAACCTTATGCCGTATATCACTCAAGTGGCTATCGGAAAGCTCAAGCAGCTCAGCGTTTTCGGCAACGACTACCCTACCCACGACGGCACAGGCGTGAGAGATTATATCCACGTGCTCGATCTTGCTCGCGGACATATTTTGGCGCTTAAGAAACTCGCTACAAACTCAGGTTTGGTTATTTACAACCTCGGCACGGGCAAAGGCTACAGCGTACTTGATATGGTCAAAGCGTTTGAGGCGGCAAGCGGAAGAAAAGTGCCTTACGCCATAGTCGAAAGACGCAGCGGCGATATCGCTGAATGTTTCGCTTCCACCGCGCTGGCTAAAAAAGAACTCGGCTTTGAATGTAAGTATGACCTCAAAGATATGTGCGAGGACAGCTGGAGATGGCAAAGCCAAAATCCTAACGGTTACGGAGAGTAAAACGGTATGAAACGACCCAAACTAAAGACGAAATCTTTTACTATCCGCACTCTAAGAGAATGGGGAATTTTAGCGGTAGACCTCATAACGGCTATTATATGCTATATGGCGGCGGTAGTCTTTTCGCAGGCGTATTTACCTCAACAGGGAATAAATATTCAAACAATATTGAAAAACGCGTTTTGGGGAATACCCGTCATTATTGCGCTTTTCGCCATTACGTTTATAGCGTTTAGAGTTTTTAAAGTCGTTTGGAGATACGCTAGAGGTAAAGATTATCTTCGTATCGTAGGATCGTGCGTAACCGCCACCGTCGCATTTGCAATACTCGATCAAGTTTGCAAGTTCATTGATATTACGAGCACGCACCAAGTGGGCACAATCGTTACGTTTAAGCAAATTATCTACCCTGCGTACGTTATGCTTGGTATGTTCTCCACCTCTTCTATTATTCTTATAAGGATATTATACGAATTCGTTTACGCAAGACAAAGAGATAAACTCGACGTCGGCAAGAGAAAACGTACGATGATAATCGGCGCGGGATATACGGCAAGCGTCATATTGGAAGAGATTTCCCGTCAAGATAGCATATACGAACCTATTTGCCTTATTGACGACGACCCTGACAAATTGGGAAGAATCATCAATGAAATAGAAGTCGTAGGCAATACCAAAGAGCTCGCTATTTGCGTGCAAAAATATACTATCGATACGATTATATTCGCTATCCCCTCGCTCGGCGGCGACGTCCGTCAGCAAATCTTGAAAGACTGTTACGCAACCAAGTGCAACGTCAAAGTTTTGCCGTATATGAGCGAAATGATTGAAAACGTCAACATCACAAAGCAAATGCGCGATATAAATATCGGCGACTTGCTGGGAAGAGCGCAAATTACTTTCGACGATATGGGCGTAGCTAGCTATATCTACGATAAAATCGTAATGATCACAGGCGGAGGCGGTTCGATAGGCTCGGAGCTGTGCCGTCAAATCGCTAAATACAAGCCTAGACGTATAGTTATCGTCGACATCTACGAAAACAGCGCTTACAATATCCAACAGGAACTTCTTAGGGCGTACGGAGCCGATTACGATTTGCACGTGGAAATCGTGTCCATCACCGACTACGATAAAATGGACGAGCTATTCTTGGAATTTAGACCTCAAATCATATTCCACGCCGCCGCTCACAAACACGTTCCGCTGATGGAAACCGTGCCCGAAGAAGCGGTTAAGAACAACGTATTCGGCACTTACAACCTAGTAAAACTAGCGGACAAGCACAATGTACAAAAATTCATAATGATATCCACCGACAAAGCCGTCAACCCGACCAACGTTATGGGCGCAACCAAACGCTGCTGCGAAGAAATCGTCCAAATGATGGCGCAAAAGGGTTCAAAGACTGAGTTTGCGGCGGTAAGGTTCGGCAACGTCTTGGGCAGTAACGGCTCGGTTATTCCGCTGTTTATGAAACAAATTGAAAACGGCGGTCCCGTAACCGTAACCCACCCCGACATAATAAGATACTTTATGACTATCCCCGAAGCCGTTAGCCTCGTTTTGCAAGCGGGAACTTTTGCGCACGGCGGCGAGATATTCGTACTCGATATGGGTCAGCAAGTCAAAATCGTCACGCTTGCCGAAAATCTCATCACGCTTATGGGACTTAGACCTTATATCGATATCGATATAGTATTCACGGGATTAAGACCGGGCGAAAAGCTGTTTGAAGAACTTCTTATGAGCGAAGAAGGTTTGAAAAAGACTGCCAACGAAAAGATTTTCGTCGGACAGCAAATGACTTTGGACGTAGACAAGTTCACTGAAGAACTGGAGAAAATGCGTTCTATTTGCGTGACCAACGATAAGCGCGCGGTAGTTGAACAACTCAAGACGCTCGTTCCTACGTTTAAGCACGACGCCGAGTATTTGGAAAAGATCCTCGACCAAGCCAAGACTTATAAAGAAGAACTCCTGTCAAAGTAACCGACGCGAACTATAAAATCAAACGGGAAGCAAAACGCTTCCCGTTCGTCATATATAGAAAGGTGTGAAGTATAAGACAGTTTTACTTTACATAGCCAAGTTCCCGCAACCAAGACGTAACGGAGCTTTGCGACGCGCTTGAAGAAAAACGCCGTCCCGTCAACCAATTTCCCGTACCTGCCATTTCCGCTAGCAACGTTCCGCTTTGCCCAAGACCGGAGCTTGCCGACGTCGCAAACGGAATAACCGTTTTGCCGGTAAAGTCGTTGTTCTTAACGAAGCCGTTTACGGGCCAAGCCGCAATTCCCCACCATATCGGATAGCCGATAAATATCGTATCGTAACTTTCCCAATTTTCTACGGTAGTAGATACTAATTCTATATTTCTTAAGCTTTCGTCGTTATGCTCTCGCGAAACGCGGCTATTTGAATTGTTGTAGTTTAGATCAGCGCTCAAATAGGGATTGACGGGTATCAATTCAAACGTCGCTCCACCCGTTGCTTCAGCGATATTTTTGGCTACGTTCTCAGTGTTGTTCGTCGCCGAAAAATATACGACTAGAACGTTGCTTTCCCCGTTCACTCCGGACGAACTCACAAAATCGCCCGACGAAGGATTATCTCCGCCGTCATCGCCGCTGCAAGCCACCGCAAGCGTCGCTACAAGCGCGCACGTAAAAATACAAATAAATATCTTAAAAAATTTCTTCGCCGTCATCTTTTATCACCTACTTTTTTCTACGTTCGTCAATCATTTTCACAAACCATTCGACCATAGCGGGGTCGGTATGCGAAAAGAAAGAACTTTGCTTTTTGTCAAGGCTTGCCATTACCTGCATATCCTCTTTTGATAGCGTAAAATCAAATACGTTGAAGTTTTCTTCCATTCTCTCAATGTGAGTCGACTTAGGAATTACGACGATATCTCGTTGCAACTCCCAGCGAAGTATAACCTGCGCGACGCTCTTATTGTATTTTGCGGCTATCTTAGCAATAGTTTCGTTGGCGAACATTCCGCCGCGACCTTCGCCGAACGGCGCCCACGCCTCTATTTGGATACCGTATTTTTTCATCCAGCTTTGCGCTTCGATTTGTTGATTAAACGGGTGCGTTTCCACCTGATTGACCATAGGCTTGATACGCGCAAACGACGCAAGGTCGACCATTCTATCGGGATAAAAGTTGGATATTCCTATAGCCTTGATTTTTCCCTCGGCGTAAGCGTCCTCTAAAGCGCGCCACGCGCCGTAATAATCGTTGAACGGCTGATGCAAGAGCATTAGGTCTATATAGTCTACTTTCAATTTTTGCATAGATTCGTAGATTGATTTCTTCGTTTGTTCATAGCCGTAATGCTCAATCCAAACTTTGCTCGTAATAAAAATCTCTTCGCGAGCAATACCCGATTTTTTGATAGCGTTTCCGACTTCTTCTTCATTGAAATAGTTTTGCGCAGTATCGATATGACGGTAACCTACTTTCAGCGCGTCGAGTACGCAACGCTCGCATTCTTCTTTGCTTACCTGATACACTCCGTATCCGAGTTTGGGCATTTTAACGCCGTTGTGTAAAGTTACGTATTCCATAAAAAAGTTCCTCCTAATTGCTTTTCTTTACGGTATAAGTATAACCTATTGAAAGCAAAATAGGAATTTCAAAATAGTTCAGTGTATGAACTAAAAGTTTATACAAATAAATTTAAAAAGTAGAATATTGCTTGCTAAGCTTGCTTATCTTTATTTATTTTTATAAGCGTATCTATAAAATCTTTTACCTGTTTGGTCGGCGTTGGCGAATACAAAATCCCAAACGGAACGCTATATTCCCAATCGGCGGGAATAATTTTGAGAAGCGGATGCACGTCCTGCCACCCCTCGACGGTAATTATAGGAGCGTTCTCCTGCGCAGCTTTATTATACGCAGCCAAATTGAAGGAATTGAATTCTTCCACGATTACGCCGTTTGTCGTTAGGTACTCTCTAAGTCGGTCTACGTACTCATTCCAATTCTTGCGTATCATCAATACTTTTTGCCCTTTCAAATCCGCGATTTCTATCTTCGACTTTTCGCAAAGCGGATGAATTACGGGAATGGCAAACAGCAATTTCTTATCGTATAAATACGCCGCTTTGCAACCTCGCTCTTCAAGGAAGGAATCGTCGTAAAGTCCCGCGACAACGTCAATATGTTTGCCAAGGTTTTTGAGTATTTCCACTGAGTTTATGGGAGTGTTCTCAAACGGAACGAGTTCGATTTTCAAGCGAGGATTAAACTTTTGAATTTCCACCCATTCATCCATCAAAAATTTGACGGGCGTCATAATCGACGTGCCGATTCTTATCGATTGCTGTTTTGATTTGTCGTCTATATCTTTCGCCTTTTCTATTGCCTTATCGGAATAGTCTTTGATATATCTTGCGTCCTGCAAAAAACTCTTGCCCGCTTCGCTCAAATGCAAACCGTGGTTGGTACGCTCAAACAAAGTAATACCCAGTCTTTCTTCCAAAGTATTGATTTGCTTCATCACGGCAGTGGGCGTAATGAAAAGAATATCCGCAGCTTTGGTAAAGCTTCCGTTTTCCGCCACCGCTATAAAAGTCGTAAGCGTAGGGTTGTACATTTCGTTCGTCTCCGTTCATTGCGTTATATCAACGCTATTATAGCAAAAAATAATCAGAAAATCAATATCAGCCGAAATTTCACTTTTTCGATTCCAAACCATATATATTTAAAATGCATAGCGGAACGCAGTCGCGTTCCGCTTGGTCTTTCTAAATATGAGATTTTTTGACGACGCTCAGGTTGACGACTGAACGACGAATTTACTGTTGCGCAACGTCGGTATCCGCCTTTTGCAACTTCTTACCGCCCTTCTCCTTAATCATACGCGCCAAATAAACCGCAGGCGTATCAAGCAACGACGTCACTATAAAGATTATGTAGCTTGAGCCGAAAATCGACAGCAACGTCTTGAAGTCGTATGTTCCAATAAATGCAAACAGCGTAAAGAACAGCGTATTTATAAGCTGGCTGACCAAAGTCGAGCCGTTGTTTCTAAGCCATAGGTAACCGCGACGGTTGCCGAATTTCTTTTCGGTAAAATCCCACCATTTATGATATAGCCATACGTCGAATATTTGGCTTATTGCGTAGACTGCAAGCGAAGCTAGAATCATTCTCGGCGTATTGGAGAATATCAACTGGATTGCCGCGAAAAACTCGTCGTCCGCAGCTACCGGCTTGTATAGCAGCCAGCTTTGCGAAAGCAACAGGAAAAACACCTGCGAGAAAATTCCTATGTATACCGCTTTGTTTGCGCATTTCTTTCCCTCGCACTCGGATAAAATATCCGTAATCAAGAACGTAGCAGCAAAAAGGATATTGCCCAAGGTTTGCTCCATCCCAAACGCTTTGACAAGTATCAAAGCTTCTACGTTGGCAAATATGGTTGCGACCGCGCTCATTACGTACAATCCGCCCTTGCCGAAAAATTTGTAAGCAAGCAAATCAGCCGCGAATATCACTACTACTGAAATTATCAATAAAAATTCGTTCATTTTATTCTCCTACTCCAAAATCAGTATTTTCTATCAATATATCCACACGATAATCGTTGACGTATTTCGGATAAAGTTCGTTTACAAAAGCGCTGACAACTTCTCTATCAGGTTTTATACTCGAAGAGTTGTTGCACATTATGTTGACGCATATCCGTTCGAAACGCTCCAACCCCAACTCTATATCTCTTTTCATACTTTCTACGGTTTGTCCCTTTATACCGAACAAAAAGTTTGCCTCGTCAAAATTCTTGGCAATAGCAAGCGGGTCTTTTTCCGCAATACCCTTTTTGAGTACCGTTTCCCTAAAGTCGTAATCAAAGGTTTCTAAACCGAGCTTCAGCTTCAAGTCAAAGTCGCCAAACTCTTTTCTAAGCGCGGGTATTCTATCCCTGTACAAATAATGCGCTTCGAAATGCAACGTCTTTATACCCTTGTCCTTGGCAATCGTCTTTAGTAAATCAAGCGTGTCTTTATCAAGCTCAAAGACCGAACCGCTGTTGATGACTTCCAAATCGGAAAACTCGCCGTCTACTTTTTGCAATACTTGGGAATTTAGAAGGAAGTTTTCCTTTTCGCTCTTACAACTATCTAAGTAATAGTCGCAAAACGCGCATTTTTTGTACGCGCAACCGCTACCCCTAAGCAAAACTATTTCTCTTTTTCTCTTTTCTCTAATCTTTCCGTATCTTTCCATAAAAAAAGCGCCCCTAAGGACGCAAAATACGCATAGTTTGCCTATGCTTATATTCTCTCCTTAGTTTTGATTTTGCGATAATTTACCGCAAGGCAGGATGGTTACGAACTGCCTACTGTCAAATATACTATTATTTTCCTTCTATGTCAATTATTTTTTGCCTTAATATTATTTTGTAGAAAATTGCTCCCTCGTATTATCTATTATTATCTTTCACCTATTTAGGAACGTAGTTGCCCGTATAAAAATATAGCGGAACGCAACTGCGTTCCGCTAAGAAATTATGACGTCTTATATTTCCAAATAAACTCGATCCTACCTAACGATAAGGCTCTTGCCCGTCATTTCTTTAGGTATTTCTATTCCCATAATATCGAGCATAGTCGGAGCGATGTCGCAAAGCTTCCCGCCGCCAGCCAAAGCCTTTACGCCGTCAGCGCCTATTACTGCAAACGGCACGGGGTTGGTCGTGTGAGCCGTAAACGGAGCTTTGGTCACAGGATCGAACATATAGTCGCAGTTGCCGTGGTCAGCCGTAAGCAGCGCCTGTCCGCCGACTTCCAGTATTGCGTCAAGCACTTTGCGAACGCACTCGTCGGTTACTTTCACTGCCTTTTGCGCCGCGCTCATTACTCCGGTATGACCTACCATATCGCAGTTGGCGAAATTCAAAATCATAACGCCGTACTTGCCGCTTTTAATTACTTCGCACGCTTTATCGCATACTTCGTAAGCGCTCATCTCGGGTTTCATATCAAAAGTCGCGATCTTAGGAGAATCGATAAGTATTCTATCCTCGTCCTTATTCGGAGCTTCCACGCCGCCGTTGAAGAAGAACGTAACGTGCGCGTATTTTTGCGTTTCGGCAATTCTAAACTGCTTAATGCCCTTGCTTGCAAGATATTCTCCAAGAGTGTTTTTATACTGCTCTTTCTTGAAAGCTACTTCAAGTTTTCCCTCAAAAGTTGCGTCGTAGGTCGTAAACGACACGAATACCGGAGCTAAAAATCCTTTCTTTCTCTCAAAGCCGGTAAAGTCCTCAAAGATAAAGCTTCTCGTAATTTGTCTAGCTCTGTCGGGGCGGTAGTTGAAGAAGATTACGCTGTCGCCTTTTTTGATAGTAGCGACTGGTTTGCCATTTTCGCAAATAACGGTTGGGAGCATAAATTCGTCCGTAACGCCTTTGTCGTAGCTGTTTTGCATAGCTTCGACGGGATTAACTTCCTTAACGCCCTCGCCGTCGACAAGCGCGCTATAAGCCTTGGAAACTCTTTCCCAAATATTATCCCTGTCCATTGCGTAAAATCTTCCGCTTATCGTAGCGATTTTGCCGTAGCCTAAGTCTTTTAAGTAATTAGACACTTGCTCAACGAAGCTCTTGCCGCTCGTCGGCGACACGTCTCTTCCGTCCATAAAGCAGTGGATATACGTTTGTTTTACGCCGACTTCTTTCGCCATTTTTACCGTAGCAAATAAGTGCGATAGGTGCGAGTGTACTCCGCCGTCGGATACAAGACCCATTACGTGTAGACTTCCCTTCTTCTTTGCGTTTTGCATAGCGTTTAGGAGCGCTTTGTTGGTATAAAAATCGCCGTCTTGAATAGCCTTGGTAATCTTCGGCAAGTCTTGGAAAATTACTCTTCCCGCGCCGATATTGAGATGTCCTACTTCGCTGTTGCCCATTTGTCCCTCGGGCAAACCTACCGCCAAACCGCTGGCGCTAAGCTGCGTATTCGGATACTCTTTCAAAATCTTAAGAACTTCGGGAGAAGTCGACTGGGATATAGCGTTGTTTTCGCCAAACTCGTTTATCCCGTATCCGTCCATTATTATCAAACCTGTAAATTTCATACTTTACCTCTATCTAAACTTTTGCCGCCGCTCGCGTTGAAAGAAGAGAAAAATTTCTTTCTCTCTTCTTTGTCGCGTTACGGTTTTTATTTCCATAGCAAATAGATAATTTTACCTATTTACTTTTCGTCGTGCTTTTCGTATGCCTATCAATATTTTACGACTTGCGAGAAGTCTACGGCTTTAAGCGAAGCTCCGCCGATAAGTCCGCCGTCGATTTGCTCCATAGCCATAAGCTCGGAAGCGTTCTTGGGGTTCATACTGCCGCCGTACTGTATTCTAACCTTTTCTTGAGCGCACTTGGGGCAATAGAGTTTTGCCATAGTGTTTCTAATAATAGCGATAGTATCGTTAGCGTCCTGAGCGGTAGCGGTCTTGCCCGTGCCGATTGCCCAAACGGGTTCGTAAGCGATGACGATATTCTCCAACTGATCTTTGTCAACGTCCTTGAATGCCTCGGTGGTTTGTCTTACGAGCACTTCCTCGACTGAACCGTTCTCTCTTTCGTCAAGAGTTTCGCCCACGCAAATAATAGGCTTAAGACCCTTAGCAAGAGCGGCTTTTACTCTAGCGTTTACGGTTTGGTCGGTTTCGCCGAAGTACTGTCTACGTTCGCTGTGTCCGATAATTACGTACTCAACGCCAAGCTCTACGAGCATATCCGCGCTGATTTCGCCCGTGAATGCGCCTTTTTCAGCCCAGTGTACGTTTTCAGCGCCGAGCTTGATATTCGTGCCTTTGATAAGTTCGCCAGCAGCCGCGATGTTTGTATAAGGAACGCAAACTACGACTTCAGCCTTTGCGTCCTTTACGAGCGGAATAAGCTCGGTCAAAAGAGCTTTCGTGCCCGCGATAGTATTGTTCATTTTCCAGTTTCCTGCAATTATAGGTTGTCTCATTTTTATACCTCTACCAAAATTTATTTTTTATTTATCGTTAAGACAAGCGATACCCGGCAAAATCTTGCCCTCAAAGAGCTCGAGCGAAGCGCCGCCGCCCGTGGAGATATGCGTCATCTTGTCGGCAAAACCGAGTTGCGCAACCGCAGCCGCGCTGTCGCCGCCGCCGATTATCGTAGTAGCTCCGCTTGCTTCAGCCATCGCCTTAGCAACCGCTACCGTTCCGTTTGCAAGTATCGGATTTTCAAAAACGCCCATTGGTCCGTTCCAAATAACCGTCTTTGCCGACTTCACGGCGTTAGCGAAAAGCTCTCTCGACTTCTCGCCGATGTCAAGTCCCATTCTATCAGCGGGGATTTTGTCGATAGGATACGTTATTACGTCAATCTTAGCGTCTATCGGATTGGGGAATTCCTTAGCCGTTACCGCGTCTACGGGAAGAAGTATTTTCTTGCCCAAAGTCTTTGCTTTTGCAAGCATTTCTCTACAGTAATCGAGTTTTTCGTCGTCGACCAAGGAAGTGCCTACTTCGTAGCCTTGAGCCTTGGAGAACGTGTACGACATACCGCCGCCGATTATAAGCGTATCGCACTTGTTGAGCAAGTTGTCAATAACTTTGAGCTTATCCGCAACCTTTGCTCCGCCTAGTACCGCTACGAACGGACGAACGGGATGCTCGAGGCTGTCCGCCATAACGCTCAATTCCTTTTCAATCAAGAAGCCGCAAACCGCGTCTTTTACAAAACCGTACTCTACGATACCTGCCGTCGAAGCGTGGCTTCTATGAGCCGTGCCGAACGCGTCGTTTACGTATACGTCGGCGTACTCGCTGAGCGCCTTACAAAAAGCTTCGTCCCTGCCCTCTTCTTCGGCGTGGAAACGCAAATTCTCGAGCAATACGCACTCGCCGTCTTTAAGAGCGGCAACTTTAGCCTTAGCGTCTTTTCCTATAACGTCGGATGCAAAAGCAACCTTTCCGCCCAAAAGCTGATTAAGCCTGTCGGCTACGGGTTTGAGCGTCAACTTAACGGGATCGTTCTTTAAAGCCTTTGCGATAGCCTCGTCGGTAGCCGCTTTTTGCTCGCTTTCCGGAAGAGCCGCGATAGCTTTCTTTTCTTTCTTTGTCAAGCCAACCTTTTCGCTGAAAATGCTGTGCGGCTTGCCCATGTGAGAACAAAGTATAACCTTTGCGCCTTGCTCCATAAGATACTTAATCGTAGGCAATGCGCCTTGGATACGGTTTTCGTCCGTGATTACGCCGTCTTTCATCGGCACGTTGAAATCCACTCTAACGAGACATTTCTTGCCCTTTACGTTTACGTCTTTGATTGACTTCTTGTTCATATTAAACTCCTTAAATATTTAATATAATTTATTTACGCTTGTATTATATCACCGCGCGTAGTTTTTTGTAAAGAATTATAAACTCATTTGTTAAGAATTAAACTAATTACTCGACGCTTTCTATTGCGCGTCTCTTTCCGACTCTTGGGAAGATGAGGTATTTTCGCTCTCCTCCGGCTTCTCGTCTACTTGCTCGAACTTCGCTTCGCCGTCTTTTATTTCCTCTATTTTCGTTTCGTCGGCTTGCGCGTCGACGTCCGTATTTGCTTGTACCTTTCCCTCGCTGTTTTTGACGTTGAGAGCGGCGGCGTCAAGCCTGCGCAGGTGAGCCCTATCGGCGTTGCAAACGGCAATAAATTCCCCGTTGTATTCTTCTATATGCATTTGAGCGCCGCATAGATCGCACTTGGTTTTTATCTTCAACTCATAGAACTTGTCGCTTAAGAGCATAACCGGCGGCTTGCCGTAACTTATCTTTTTCACAGCGAAGGAGCTTTTGCACATAGCGTTTATCATTCTAAGTCTATATCCGTAATCAATGGCGAACGCGGCCGCAGTAAAACAAAGTAAAAACAGCGCTAAAATGACGGTTACTCGCGCAGTATCGTTGAATTGCGCTCTTCCGACTATATAAATCAAAGCGACGGCGATAATTACGCCGACTATTGACAGCGAGAAACGAATAGTAGTATCTCTTTTGACAGTCCTCTTATCGCCTTTGACGACCGCTTCGACCTCGCCCATATCCATATCGCGGATATCCTTGACGTCCTCTTCTTGCAGGCTGGCTTTGGAGATAATATACTGCCTTTCTCTTTCCTTAGCCTGTCGGCGTTCGAAAAAAGACAGCCTCTTTTTTTCGCTTTCAAGTTGCGCCCCGCAGCGCTCGCAAAAGGTAGCGCCCTCTTTATTATCGTGTTTGCAATTAGGACATTCCATAGCCTTATCCTTTTTCCCTATCTAAGTCGGTTTCGGTCGGTACTTCTCTTCTTTGACGGTTCAGTTTCTTGACTTTTGCTCTATACGTACCGTAGACCGCCGCTACGCTTATACCGCAACCCAAAATCAAATAGCTTGCTATGTGCGGCTGTATTTGACCTTTAGAAACGGAAGCGATGCCCACCGCTAAGAAAATCAGCCACTGCGCTATGCAAAGCGCGGCAAATACTGCTACGCTTAAAAACAAAAACTTCCCGTCGCCGTTCTTTTTTCTATTCGAGCATACCGCCGAAAACAGCAATATCCAGCAAACTATCATTACAATCGCCAATATCAATAGCGTTACGTACGCCGAGTTGAGCATCTCTACGTCTTGCGCGGTCATTTTTTTCATAAAAATCGGATAAGTTATCGACTTGTCCATTCCCGTGCCCGTATGGTCGGCAAGATATTCGACAGCGTCTTTGTAACCGCCTGCGCCTGCGGTAAGGAAAGATAGCAACGACATATCGATAGTCACCGCAAATTCCATATCTTCGTCGGAGCTCACTTCGGAAGACAGCTCGCTGAGCATAGTCGTAAAGTTCATATTCAACGCGGGCAAAATCAAAAACGCAAGCAAGAATACAGCAATAACTATTCCCATCGTTACGTTTAGACGAATATCCCATACTTTTTTTTGGGCGTCGAGATTTTGGTTGAAAAGAACGTCCTCTTTTTGCCGCTTAGTGAGTATATTGGGATTTTTTTTCTTAGACCGTTTTGCCATACGCACCTCTTTTTCGCTACTACAATTCTACACCATTTTAGCGCCGAGCGCAACACGTGAATAAAACTTTATAAAAAATATACAATATATAAGAACTCAACGGATACGGTAATTTTGCCTCGCAGTAATTCTTATCGTAACGTTGAGCACAATAAAAACGTCAAAGGATATTTCTCCGCCTAAGTAAACGAATAAAACGCTAATAGCGGAACTATTTAATTTTGAAACGTACATAAACTAAAAAAGGAGAGACTATGATTACAATTATTGCACTAATTTTGGTAACGCTTGGCGCATTGAACTGGTTGGCGGTTGGTATTTTCAACTTCAACGTGATCAACTGGATATTTACGCCTAGCGCGTACGTCGGCGCAAGAGTTATATACGCGCTAGTCGGTATCGCGGGCGTATGGCTAATAGCTTATCTTATTTACAACAAGTTTAGTCCTAAGCGTATTCACGCTGTTGAAGATATGGCGCACGACCGTCATCACACCGACGAAGTATAATAATACTATCGACGGCAATAAAAAAATTCGCTGCGATTTCTCGCAGCGAATTTTTCTTTATATACACAGCCCGTGCAGCACGCATCCCGCCAGCGTGTGTCTTTGGACAATTTCCTGCATTTGAACGCTCTTTACGTATACGCATAATTCGCCGAGAATAACGCTCATCGAATTATGCAGCTCAAGAAGTTTGTACATAGACTGTTTGATAGGCATTCTCGTTACGTTGGCTGCAAATTCTTGCGTAAGATTGGCGATAGAGGCGACGGCTATGCGGTTTTTTGTGATAGAGGTCGCTATAAAATCTATAGCCTTTTTATTGCGGCTTACGAAAACCGTATCAAGCGTAGATATTATCTTTACCGCCGCGCTTGCAAAACCGCAAAACTTCGAGCATACGTCTATCGTATACACTGGAATGGGATATTCAAACAAATGCGACGCGCTTTTTTGCGTACCTACTCCCTTTTCGCTAAATTCCTTGTTCATCATTGCAATTTGCTCTTCGTTGGGCATTATTTCAAACTCTTCTTGCATACTCGCTCCTAAATAAAACCTTTTGTATAATTTATTGAATAATCGACGCTATTATGACAGCGTTTGATAAATTCTATGAATTTTATTCTTGTAGTTGCAATTTATAAAGATATTGATTATAATAATTTATATGGAAAACAATTTGATGTCGCCCAATCAACTTTGGGCAAATTACGACGCAAATGCGGTAAAACTCAAATCGAATTTCATAAAATACGATACCTCGGAAAACGGCGTCGTTGATTTTGAAGTTTATTTGAACTGTGATTTTGAGGACGATAGCTCAGCTCTCATATACTGCCGCGGTAAAATTCCAAAGCGTAACGCTAAAAACGCCTCCTTGATTTATATCGACGGCTATACGACGGATTTAAGCAGTCACGTTACGGACACTTTCCTGCCTAAGGGCTATTCGATAATATGTTTCGACTATAAAGGCGAGCGCGAAGGCAAGAAAAAATATACTTTATATCCTAAAGAATACGATTACGCTAATTTGGCTCGCAGCGAAAAGCACTTGAAGAGTTTTGTAAACTCTCCCAAAGATTCTTGCGCGTACGTATGGAGCCAGTTGTGCCGTCACGTAATAACTTTCTTGAAAACTTTTCTTGGCGAAGACGAGAAAATTTATATGTTATCCTCGCTAGAAGGCGGAAATATACTTTGGCAAGTAGCGGGAATGGACAAACGCGTGGACGGCATTATCGCCTCGGACAACGCGGGTTGGTCGGAAAGCAGGAGATTATTCAGGTTTGACGAAAGTCCCGACGAATTTAACTTCTCGGAAAAGAAGCTCAAGTGGATAAGCGCTTGCTCGCCGCAGGCTTACGCTAAGTTCGTGACCTGCCCCGTGCTTTATATTTCAGGTACTAATTCCACTTTTACGAGTGTGGACAGGGTCGACAAAACCTTTGCTTTGACGCATAACAAAGGCAACAACCTCGCCTGTCTGTGCGCAAACCTGTCCAACACTATGGACGTTAGAGCAAAAGACGCGATGGCGGTATGGCTTGACAGCGTATACTACGATACGGCGAAACCCAAGCCTCCGACTGCGGCTTTCGAAACAAACGAAGGAAAGCTGTACGCAAAAGCCGAAATAGACAACTCTTTTGAAATCGACCGCATAGTTATGTTTTTCGCGTACAACGAGAAAAACAGCGAACTTCGTCATTGGAACAGGCGCGTACTCTCGCTTGCCAATCCTACTGTAGAAATACCGCTGCGCAATGAGGATATGCGTATTTTCGCGTACGTTTCGGTAGTCTACAAGGACAATCAAAGCTATTCTTCCCTGCCAATAATGTTCGATTTGGAAAACTTAGATATGGAGAGAATACCGCTCAAACGCTCGCATATAGTATACGAACGCAAGAAAGGACTCGACGCTTGGATAGTCGACAACAACAACGGCGAATACTTTATGCCCGAACTTCGTAACGGAGCTTTTGATATTATGGGCGTAACAGCCGAAAAAGGCAACCTCTCTACGTACAGTATAAGCGATATAATCTACGAGCACGGCGAAAACAGTATCTTTCAATTTGACTGCTACAACGATACCCCGCGAAAATTATACGTGGAGATGTGCATTGAAGTAGCCCTATTCAATTATGAATACTACCGCGCGGAAATCGACGTCAAGGGCAAAGAGTGGCAAAAAATATCGCTTTCGCACAACGATTTCAAGACGGACAAGAGAGTCCCTCTAAAAGATTGGAAAAACGTCAAAAAGCTATCCTTTATAAGCGTAAACGGTACTCTTATAAGCAATATAATTTGGGTATAATTTATGTTGAAGTTGAGCGAACTTAAAGAAGGCGATACCGTAATCACCAAGAAAAAACATCCGTGCGGCAACGATAGATGGTTGATTTTGCGGACGGGAGCGGACTTCAAACTGCAATGTCAAAAGTGCGCTCATACGGTGATATTGCCGAGCGAGAGCTTGAAAAAATCTATTAAATCGAAAATCACCGAATAGATCAAAACGGAGTTTTATGCGTAAACACGTTCTCAATATTCAAGAATACGGCGCAAGCGAAAGCGATAGCCAAAGCCAAGCTAGAAGGTCGAAAGCTTTGAAGATAGTTAACATCGTTCTAAGCGTAGTTATCGTCTTGCTTATTATCGCTATTATACTTTTTACCACTACCCTGACCCTGATTGGCGTAAAGGGCGAAAGTATGATGCCCAACTTGATAGAGGGCGACAAGCTAGTACTTCTAAAATGGGGATATTCGCTTGATTACGGCGACATAGTCGTGTTCCGCAAAGATAAAGAAAACGAAGAGGGCGAGGAAGTCATAGTAAAACGCGTTGTGGCAAAAGGCGGCGACGTCATATCTTTCGACACCTCGACTATGAAGTGGATACGTAACGGCGAAGAAGTCGAGGAAAGCTACTTCAAAGGCGAATACAACAACGATTATTTCACGTCGATACTGCCCGAGTTGACGGCGGACGGAATTACCGTCGAAGAGGGGCATATCTTCGTGCTTGGCGACAACCGCAGTATTCCCAAAGGCTGGTCCAACGATTCGCATATTTACGGCGCTATCCCCCAAGACACCGTTATGGGAAAAGTAATTAAAGTAATAAGCAACGGCTAACTGCTAAAGAAGTTTTGCAAAGGAGTAAATATGAAAGCAATAGTATCCGTGGTTGGTAAAGATAAAAAAGGCATAATTGCCAAGGTATCTACCGCTCTTTATGAAATGAATATCAATATAGAAAATATCTCGCAAACGATTATGCAAGACTATTTCACTATGATTATGGCGGTCGACGCCGGCGATAGCAACCTCAAATTCGAAGCGATAAAGGACAACCTCAACGCTCTCGCTAAAAACTTGGGACTGGAAATACATATTCAGTTGCAAAGCATTTTTGACAGTATGCATAGACTTGATACGACGAAGAAGGGGCTGTAAAATGTATTCGAGCAACGAGATAATAGAAACTATTAATATGATTTCGCAGCAACACCTTGACGTGAGGACTATCACGCTCGGTATTTCGCTCTTCGACTGTATCACCGACAGCAAAAAGCGTACTTGCGAAAAAATCTACGACAAAATAATGTCAAAAGCCGCCAACCTCGTAAAGATTGGCAACGACATTTCCGACGAGATAGGCGTGCCTATCGTAAACAAACGTATTTCCGTAACCCCTATCAGCCTCATTTCCGCGGCAAGCAAGGGACACTTGGAAATTATCCGCACTTTGGACAAGATTGCCGACGAAACCGGCATTGACTTTTTAGGAGGCTACTCCGCTCTCGTACATAAGGCTATGACGCCGTATGAAAAGGAGTTTATACTTTCCATCCCCGAGGCTCTTTCGACGACCAACAAGATTTGCTCTTCGATAAACGTAGCCACTTCCAAAGCGGGAATAAATATGGACGCGGTCGCTCTTATGGGTAAAATCGTAAAAGACTGCGCGTATCGCACTAAAGACAAAGACTCTTTGGCTTGCGCCAAACTCGTCGTATTTGCCAACGCCGTTGAGGACAACCCCTTTATGGCGGGAGCGTTTTTAGGCTGCGGCGAGGACGATACCGTCGTCAACGTGGGAGTATCGGGTCCGGGCGTAGTTAAGACGGCTTTGGAAAGCGTAGACGGAGATTTGAACGAAGTTGCCGAATGTATAAAGCAAACCGCTTTCAAAATCACCCGCGTAGGTCAACTCGTAGCAAAAGAAGCGAGCAAAAGACTAAACGCTAGTTTCGGTATTGTAGACCTCTCTCTCGCCCCCACTCCCGTGGTAGGCGATTCGGTTGCGCACATACTTGAAGAAATCGGCTTGGAGAGCGTGGGCGCTTGCGGCACTACCGCCTGCTTGGCTATGCTCAACGACGCCGTCAAGAAAGGCGGTATAATGGCTTGCTCGAGCGTAGGCGGACTGTCCGGCGCGTTTATTCCCGTATCCGAGGACGCGGGTATGATCAAAGCGACCGAGATAGGCGCGCTCAATCTAGAAAAACTCGAGGCTATGACCGCAGTATGTTCGGTAGGCTTAGATATGATAGCTATCCCCGGAGATACGACGGCGGAAGTGATTTCCGGCATAATCGCCGACGAGATTGCCATAGGCGTCGTCAATACCAAGACTACCGCGGTGAGAGTAATTCCTGTATACGGCAAAAAAGCGGGCGAATACGCCGAGTTCGGCGGACTGCTCGGTCGCGCGCCGATTATGAATATCAATAAGTACAGCCCCGCAAAATTCATATCTAGAGGCGGTCGCATCCCCGCTCCGCTGCATAGCAATAAAAACTGATACTATGAATATTGAAGGTAAGAACCCCGTCAAGGAAGCTCTTGACTCGGATAAGAAAATTTCCAAACTCTACGTGTCTAAGGCTGCGCGCGATTTGCAGCCGATAATCGATGTTGCGCGGAAAAAGAATATACGTATCGACTTCGTAGATAAAAACTTCCTCGATAAAATAAGCGAAAGCAAACGCTGCCAAGGCGTAATCGCTATAGCGCAAGATTTTGAGTATTCAACCGTTGAGGATATACTCAACTTCGCTAAATCAAAGGGGGAAAAACTCTTTATGCTTATTCTCGACGGTATTGAGGATCCGCACAACCTCGGCAGTATTTTGCGAGTAGGCGAATGTATGGGCGCGCACGGCGTGGTTATTCCCTCGCGAAGAAGCGCAAATATAAACGCGACTGTCTTGCGTACTTCCGCAGGCGCGGCTAATCATATCAAAGTCGCAATGGTGGGAAACATCAACGATACTCTCCGCCAACTCAAAGACGAATTTGTCAATATCTACGCCGCCGATATGCAAGGAACGCCTGCCAAAGAGTGCCGTCTAGACGAAGATATAGCCGTCGTGATAGGCAACGAAGGCAGCGGCGTGAAAGCTCTTACTTCCAAGCTTTGCAACGGAGTTATTTCCATACCGCAATACGGCAAAGTCAATTCGCTCAACGCTTCGGTTGCGTGCGGAATAATTTGCTATGAAGTCACCCGTCAACGGAATTGATTTACAGCTGTATTTTACTTTAACTTCAAAGGTATTTTTAATAAATTAATTCTTCATTTCAAGCTAATTTAATCGCTTGATTTTTATTAAGAGAATTTCGACTATGAAAAGAGAGAAGCAAACACTTCTCTCGATTTTACATCCTGACGTTGAGTCTTATTTTTCGGCGTATCCTTTGCAACGCGTTGTCGACATACTTAGTATTTTTGTCCAAAGTTTGGGCGATTTCCGCGTACGACATTCCCTCGTAGTACAAGTCGAGTATTTTAATTTCGTCTTTGGTGAGTTTCTCGTCAATAACGCTTCTCAACGCGTCTACTTCCTCGGCGCTTATCGCTATTTCTTCGGGGGAAAGCCCCGTGATATTTATATCGTCGAGCGACGTAATAGGCAAGCTTTCGGACAGCGCCTTGTTCTTAAGCCTGTTGCCGCTGCGCATACAGTCCAATATCCTATTTTTTATACATTCGGTTGCGTACGTGGAAAAACTCACTTTACTGGCTATGTCGTAAGTAACTATCGCATTATAGAGAGCGATCATACCTTCCTGCACCACGTCGTCGCGGTCGCCGCCTTTGACGTACATTACTCTGGCGATTTTGTTGACTACGCCCTTGTAGCTTTCCATAAGGTATTCAACCGCCCGCTTATCGCCGCCGCGAAAAGCTTTTATCAAATCAATTTCACTTTGCATCTTTTGTCGTCTTTTCTACGAGAGCTTTTTGTTTTGCCCTGACTTCGGCTACCTTGCCGCAAGACATCTTGCCCTCGGTACAAGGACCCGATACGCACGAAGCTCCGCAGTTGCCGAAGATACTCGGCGCGACTTTGAGTACCAACTCGAGCATTTGCCAAGCAACTTCCCTGATTTCCCATTGCGCCCTGTTGCAGCATCTTAAGTGGAAGAAGTTCATAAGCGAGCGCGCGTTCATCGTGACGACCATTTTCGTTTCCGCCGCGTTGGGAAGCACAAACCTAGCGTCCTCGTTGGACTTCTCGCACGCGCCGCCAAGCTGCGTTTGCCAATCGGTATACCATTCGTGCATTTGCGCCATTTGCGATTTGAATTTCTCTATCGCCTCTTCGCCCAAAGCCTCGATAGCCTCGGGTATAACGTAATTAAAAGTATCGTCTTTCTTGTTAGCGGCAACGTAACGCTGCGACTTAACGCTGAACGAAGCTATTCTATGTCTAGTAATTTGCGCGAGCAAACTTCTCGAAACGCCCTCGATTCCAAAGGTAAAACTAGCGTGTTCAAACGGCGAAGCGTGACCAAACGAGCGAAGTCTTTCGATAAACTTCGTAATATCGCTCTTATCAAGTCCCTCCTGCAAATTCTCGATCGTGGCGTCGCTGTAGCATAGCTTCGCCGCAAGCGCAACCGTCCTCTCGGGGTTGGGCGTATATTCAAGGAGCGTAACGCTCGGTTTGACCTGTGGCATAATGTCCTCCGTATTAATTTGTTAGCGCGTAGTAATTAATAGTTTAATTGATAATATATGATTTGTCAACCGACTGCGAAATTTATCGCTCAAGAGATATTTCAACTTCGCTCGATTAAGCAGGCTGAAAACGAACCGTTATACGCAGTCGGTCACGTAATTGAGTAGAAAAGTTAATCGCTCGGTTTGACCTGTCAAATAAAGAAATCCCAACACAGCTTCAAAGCCCGTCGCGCTCTTATAGTCGGCTAAGCTTGCGTTTTTAGCCGTGGAGTGTTGGTGCGAATTTCTCGCCCGTAAAAAAATCCCCTCTTCTTCTTCGTTGAAAAGCGGACGGATAGCTTCCAAATGCTTCGCTTGCGCCGAGGCTTTTACTTGAGAGGTTACGCGAACGTGCAGTTTGTCCGCCTTGGCGGTGGAATTTCTAACCTCTTTCGTGCGGACGTAAAGCGTATGCGCTCCGTCCCCGATATAGGCAAGCACGAGAGGATTTAACTCTCGCGCTTGTTTTGTACTTAAAGTATCGCTAAGTATCGGAAAATCGTTCATTACTTCTTTTTGCCTTTCGGAGCTGTCTTTTGAGCTACAAAATAGTCAAAGAGAAGCTCGTCGCTGTAAGTAGACTGACCCGTAGCCTTGAGCGTACACTCTTGTATATACTGATAACAGCTCTTTTCCATAATTCTAATGATTTCAAACGCTTCGTCCATATCCTTGCCCGCGCAAAATACGCCGTGGTTTGCCATAAAGCAAGCGTTACGTCCCTGCATAGCCGCGACGGTGCCCTCTTTGAGTTTCTTGGTGCCCGGCAAACCGTAAGCGCCGACCCTGCAAGGTCCGCCAACGAGTTTTTGCATTTCGTCGTTCATAACCGGCAACTCGATTCTAGCCGAAGCGAGTATCGAACAAAAAATCGGGTGCGAGTGTATCGTAGCGTTGATTTCAGGTCTAGCTTGCATTATTGCGGCGTGAATCTTTCTCTCGCTGGTCGGTTTCTTACCGTCGCTCCAAATCGACGGATCGCTGATTTGTACTACTGGCATATCCTCAGGAGTAAGCGCGATATAGTCAAGACCCGTCGGCGTAACCAACATATGGTCCTCGTCCAGTCTTACAGCCGTGTTGCCCCAAGTGCCTTGCACGAGGTTTTCGTTGAGAAGCGCAACGCCGCTATCCTTGATTACCTGTCTAAGTTTGAGTTCGGTTTCTTTATCCCAAGCCATTTTACACCTCGCCTTCTTCCTTGGCAGGAAGTTCTTCGCTTACTTTTTCGCCCTCTTCCTTAGCGGAGAGGTTTTCTTGATTTTTCTTGCTGTATTTGGTCTTATAAATAAATCTCATAAGTCTTGCTTCAAAGCCGTTGATTATCTTATTCTCGCCGATAACGCTGCTTGCAACGAAACAGTGGCTCGCCTTATCCAGTACGAGTACGCAAGTATAAGCCTCGTCGAGCGTACGACCCGAAGTAATGCAGCCCTTGTCCTTTACTAGACAGGAATTTCTTCCCTTCAAAGTCTTGATTATAGACTTTATATCGTCCGCCGACGTCTTGCAAGTCGGTCCTACGATTTGCGCCATATCGTCAAGTACTGCGGGAATGGTTACGCCCGCTTTTGCAATAGGCATTACCCATTTGGGGTAGCATTGACATATAGCGTTGATATCTTCTCTTTCCTTATATATTTCGGCGTGATACTTATATTCGTTATCAACCTTGAATATATTGAGCTTTATAACGTCGTCTTCAGTGAGCTCGCGAAGTTTTGCGCCGGCTTTAGTGATATACATAAAGTTGAGTTCCGATCTCATACTTATCATATCGCTTTCGCTGACCACGTTTTCGTCTACGAGTCTTTGAGCGTACTCTAAAATTGTTTGGACGGTCTTATTCATTACTCTTCTCCTTCAAATCTCTTGGAATTTGCTTTTCTATAAGTCTTTTCTAAGCTGTAGTATATTTGTTTGTAGCTCTTAAAGAGTTCGTCGTAAATATACTTGTTTTTGGGGTTGGGTCTATACTTCTTGCTCTCGACGACGAAGTTCTTCGCGTCGGCAAAGCTCTTAAGTTCGCCAAGTCCTATCAACGCTATTATAGCCGCGCCGAGCGCGCCTGCGTTACGAGGATTTTGCACGATTGCAAACTCGCTTCCCGTTATGTCGGCGATTATTTGCATCCAAGCGTCGTCCAACGCTCCGCCGCCGATAATTCTAAACTGTCTGCTATGGAATTTGTAATCTTTTCTAAAATTCTCGAGTATCCATCTTAGGTTGTAGCCGATACCTTCGTAAAGAGCTCTCATTATATGCTCTCTTGTGTGGCTCGGGGTTACGTTCCAAAGCGTAGCTCTCGTAGTCGTGGACGATACGGGACATCTCTCTCCCAACATCCAAGGCGTACATATCAAGTGATCGGAACCTGCGGGAATTGACTCGATAACTTTATCCATATACGCGTAAATACCCTCGCCGAGTTCCTTTTGCTCAGTTGCGAAGAATTGGTCGCATACCCATTGGATATTGCTACCCGCCGCTTCGGTTATACCGCAAATCAAATTCATCTCGGGGTCAGCCGACTGTATAGCCGCCGCGCCGTGCTTGAATTTGGTCTTGTTCCTGCTTGTAGCGGCAACCCACGCCGAAGTACCCAAATAGATGTGGATCTCACCGTCGCCGTTCATACCGCTGCCGATAGCCGCGGCTTGCGTGTCGTCGCAACCTCCGAATACCGCAGTACCCTCGTTAAGTCCCATTTTCTCGGCGGCTTCTTTTGTAAGTCCGTTGCCTATCTTATCGGTGGAGTTGACGAGCGGAGGAAGTTTGGACATATCGATGCCGATAAGTTTCAAAGCTCCCAGCCAAGTCTTTTTCTTGAGATCAAGTCCATAACTCGACGCGCCTGAACGCTCAGCTACCATAACTCCCGTACATTTGTATTTCAAAAATCCGTTTACGTCAAGGAAGTACTTGGTATTGTTGTAAACGTCAGGACGTTCCTCTCTCAACCACTGAATTTTTGATACTACGTCTTTGCCCATAATCGGAGTGCCCGACACGAGCGTAAATATCTTCTTGCCGCCTACTTTCTTCATCAAAGTTTGCGCTTGCTTTTCCGCTCTTCCGTCTACCCAAGTAATGTTGGGGTGCAAAACCTTGCCGTTGACGTCAACGGGTATGATTCCCATCGCTTGAGTGGAAAATACCACGCCTTCGACGTCGCTCGGGTCAATACCCGTTTGTTCGATGATAGTCTTTGAAGCAAGACAAACCGCATCCCAATATTCGCTCGGCTCTTGCTCGACAAAAGCCGGCGCAGGATAATACGTGGGATAAGCCACCGCTTTCGATGCTACTATATTACCCTCAAAGTCTATAAGCACCGCCTTGTCGGAACTCGTACCCATATCGTGCGCCATTATGTATTTCATAAAATCCTCATTCTTCGCCTATTATATAGGCTATACCGTAAGATAAATTTACGTTCTTATAAACGCAAAAAGGTTTCCACCCTCAAAAACCGCTCAAACTCGGTTGCGAACGAAGTCGCAACCGATAGCGTTTTTTCAAGTGAAAACTCATTTTACTTATTTTTGTTGTTTGCTCTTTTCTTCAGCGGCAGTAGCCTTTGCAAGCATCTTCTCCGCTTTAGCGAGTTTCTTTTGATTGTTGGTGGACTTTGCCTTGTTTATCTTGTACTCGGCAACTTGTACGTCCATACTCCTATCTCTTACCTTAACGAGCTTGAATACGTCCTCAAACTTATTGAGAGCTTCGTCGATGATCTCGTCGGTATCAGCCATAGAAGTGTAAAGACGGGAACCTGCAAGCGTAACGATACCGTTAGCCATATAAGCCGCGCCCATGTGCTCCATAGCCTCTTTTCTTACCATAATCATATCCTTTTTCTTGAGCACTCTTAAAAGCGAGCTGAGCAAGTGTTTGGACGAGAAGTCGTAGCTCATTGCGCCCGTACATTCTAGGTGAACGATAGAGCCTTGGTTGTAAGCAACGTAAGGCAAATTGTATTGTTCGATCAAAGATACCAAACCGTCGGTAAGTCTATTGCCCGCCAAACCTGCTTTCACGCAAGCGTTGGTTTCTTCTATCTTCTTGATAGCCACGTAACCTGCCATAGCCGAGAGCGGATTTGCAGCCAAAGTACCGCCGCAGTACGCTTTCTTAGCTCCGCCCGCAACGCCTGCCGCGAGTAGGGATACGTATTCTCTCTTACCGCCTACGCCGCCTGCCGCAGGATAACCGCCGGCAACGATTTTACCGAATATGGTAAGGTCGGGTTTAACTCCGAAGAAGCCTTGAGCGCCGCCAAGGCCTACTCTAAAGCCGGTAACTACTTCGTCGAAGATGAAGAGCGCGCCGTACTTGTGAGCAAGCTCCAAAGCCTTTGCGTTGTAGTCGATATCTACTGGGCGAGTACCCGATTCAGGTCCTACCGGCTCTACGATAACGGCAGCCGTGCCGCCCTTTCTCTTGTTTGTCTTGAGATAATCTTCGAGCATATCGAGGTTGTTGGGCATTATTTCGTCTACTACGCTGAAGATCGTATTAGGAATACCGAAAGATTCGAGATACTGTCTTGTGCCCGGAACTTTAAGTCCGTATACCATTTGATCCGACCAACCGTGGTATGCGCCGCCGATTTTGATGATTCTCTTATTCTTAGTTTGACATCTTGCGATACGGAGAGCCGCCATAACCGATTCGGTACCCGAACCCAACATTCTAAACATCTCTACGCTCGGCATATGCTTGTTGATTTCCTTAGCTATCAAAAGCTCGGCTTCGTGGAAAAGACCCGTAACAGGACCGCAATCTTTGATTAGCTTAATAGCCTCTTCCTGAACGCCCTTGTAGTTGCTGCCCAAGATAGTCGGACCGCCGGCCTGCAAAAAGTCAATATATTGATTGCCGTCAAGGTCCGTAAGATAAGCGCCGTCGGCTTTGACCATACACATAGGGAACGGCTTGTTGAACGCCAAGTTGTGTTGAACGCCGCCGGGGATATACTTCTTCGCTTCAGTAGTAATCTCCTTGGACTTAGCGCACTTTCCGTCGTAATAGGTTGCGCAAATATCAGCGTAAGTATCTCTAGGTACGGAATAGATATTCTTGTCCGTGAGTTCCTTAAGACTTTGGTTTATCTCCTGCGCGTTCGGCCAACGGGTGATGCCGTAGCCTGCTTCTGCTTTACCGGGTAATTCGGTATACGTTACTTTCATAATTGCCTCCTTGATTATAAACTTTTCGTTAAAGTTTCACGATTAAATTTTAACACATTTAATAGATAGTTGTCAATATCGTTTTTTATATGCGCCGTAATATTTTAAGTAAATTTTACCGATTTTTGAAAATTTTTAATTGACAAAAGTCAAGAAAAAATACATTAATTTACGAACTTAGAAATTTTGTGAATTAAATGGTTTTCGTTTGTAAATCGGGCATAAAATATGATATAATAAAACTACTTAAAAATTGAGAGGTCAATATGGAAAACACGCAGTACCCGAAAGGGCAAAAAATTTACGACCTTGTCAAAGAAGTCGTCGACGTAACGGGTCCCCGACTTCCCGGCAGCGAAGAAGAAAAACTCGGCGCTAAGATAGTAGCCGACCAAATCAAGAGGGAACTCAACGCGACTCCCGTCACTGAAAAATTCAAGACGCCTAGGCATGCTTGTATCAGCGCTATTCCGTGGCTTGGCTGGGCAAGTTTCGCTTGCTTCGTCTTGTTCTACCTCTCGCCTATCGTATCTTTGATAGGTACGGCGCTTTTGCTCTTCTTTGCGCTTACGCATATCTTCTACTACTCGCATATGCTAGACTTTCTCTTCCCCAAAGACGAATCGCAAAACGTTTACGCGGTGATACCGCCCAAGTCGGGAAAAGCTAAGTATAACGTTATGCTCAGCGCGCATATGGATAGCAGTTGGTGTTGGATGCATTCTCTCAAAAACGCTAACACTATGATTATAAAAACGGCTATCGGCGTGGTAAGCGTAATAATTTTGTTGGTAGTTTCGCTGGTAAGCGTCATTCTTGAAGCAAAAGCCGGACATTCTATTTCCTTTATGGCTTTGCAAAGAATTTTCGCAAATATCACGGGCAGCTCTAAGAGCGGTCTTGACGTAGCGTTACTCGTATTCTACTGCTTGCCGCTGATTTGTCTCCCCGGATTTTCGTTCCTAGTGGGATATATGTCCTATGATAAGAAAATAGCCGCTCCGGGCGCAATGGACAACTTAAGCGGCGTAGCTACGGCTATAGAAGTGGCAAAGCACTTCGCCGAGGAAGAAAGCGAAATCGCTAAAGACGCGCAGTTTATCGTGCTCGGCACGGGCGCGGAAGAAAGCGGTCTAGTAGGCGCGCTCGCTTTCGTCAAAGCTCACAAAGACGATAAAAACTTGTTCAACGAAAACACTTACGCAATAAACCTCGATTCCTTTAGAGATATGGATCACTTCAACGTAGTAACCAAAGACTCGCTTCAGTTTGTTCCTTTCGATAAAGAGCTTATCGAAATTTCCAAGCAAGCTATTGACAACTGCGGACTACAGTCGCACCTAATTGAAAATCCGGTCGGAGGAAGCGACTCCACCGCTTTTGCAAAGTTCGGCTTTAAGACGGTTACGCTCAACGCGCAAGACCCTCGCCCCACCGACTACTACCACACCACCAAAGACGGAATGGATAACCTTAGAATAGATACTTTGGAAAAGAGCTTTGAAGTCGTTAAGGAAGTAATTGCGCTCCTTGATAAAAAATATAATTAATCTAATATAAATCAAATCGTAATAAATAAAAGTAGAGGGAAGCAATCGCTTCCCTCTACTTTTATTTATTCATATATTTACTTATACTTAGTTCTTTTGCGTTATATCCCTTACGTAAGTTTCGTCAATTCTATTACGGTTATAACAAAATCCACTCTCGTTCGTAACGCTTAATTTGACGTACGAATAGCGATCACTCTTCGTTCGGCCGCTTTCCGCTCAACAAATCCTCGCCGACCTCTATATTATCTATAGTTTGGGCTTCTACACTGTTGGCGACGCTGTCATCAACGACGTTGTCAGTCGCTTCGTCAGCGCTTCCGTCTACTATACCGTCGGCATTGCCCTCTAAGCCGTCGGGTACGCTTTCGCCGTCAACGCTACCGCCTTCGGCTAAAATACGCGCGGCTCTCATTTCGTCAAGCTTGGAGGTTATTTCCGCTCTCCTCTTCTTGTTTAGCCTATAACCTATCATAGGTATCAGCGACAGCGCAAAGAATATACCGACGAATACCGTGTATAGAAATACGAGCTTTATTTTCGTCGATTCCGACTGCACGTCGCTACCCTGCACGTATCCGCATACGTCAAGCAATATCGTAGGTGTGGCAATTCCCGATATAATCGTGAGCATAGTAGTAACGATAGACGAGGAAAAACTCAAAGTTTGTTCCAATCTCTTGCCGCCAGTTTGAAGCTCGATGTCGTTGAGTACGTCGGCTTGAAAAATGTTGGGGATAATATTCGTAGAACCGAATTGAAAACCTATAAGGAAAAGCGCGCCTATAAACGCAATTTGCAGTCCCACTCCGCCAAACTTGAAGTACGCGAGCGCCAAGCCGAAAGCAAGTATATTTGCAAGCAGCGAATACACGCCGAAAATAAAATATACTTTGACTACGTCTATCTTTTTGATAAGCTTTTGCACTATAAGCATACCCGCAAGCGTGCCTAGCGCGGTAGGAAGTCCTATCAACATAAATTTAGACGTGCTTCCTAAAAGAGCAACAGCTACGTATATTCCAAAACCTGAGCCTATCAAACGAATATCTCTGATTGCGTTGGAGAGCGTTAAGAACCAAAAATTCTTGTTCTTTATTACTTCCGCCGTGCCGTCGACCTTAGACTTTTTCTTGTCCACGTACGTAACGCGCTCGTTGACTTTGAGCATAGCGTTGACCATAGCTATTACGTAACAGATTGCGCATATAGCCATCGCTATGATAAACATAGTATTTTTAGAGAAATAACCGCTTACGACGTTGCCGTCCTCGTCCGTTTGGTAGACGAAAAATCCGAGTATCAAAATAATCAAAAGAGGCGCGGAACTCATAACGGCGGTTACGAAACCGTTGACTGAAAACAAAGTGTTCCTCTCCTGCTCGTTGGGCGTCATAACGATAGCCGTGCTCGTAGCGGTGTTGGCTAGCATAAGCATACTGTTGTACGCGATACTAACGGCTACGATATAAATCATAGCTTGCCAAGAATTGGCGTTGGAAAACGGCGTGAAGAACATCAAAAAGCCCATTATAGCCATAGGGACTGCCGAGGCGAGCACTATAGGTCGAAATTTGCCCCGTTTGCCGTTGAAGTTGTCGATAAAACGCATTATGATGAAGCCTATCAAAAAACTGGCGATAGCCGTGCTTACGTTCATAATGATTTGATTGGTTCTACTTAAAAAAAGTACGTTGTTTATATAGTCGGTACGATAAGTATTTATCATACCGAGGAACATTCCGTAAAAACCCGTTCCAATGACGTACGATACGAGTTCGTAAGTCGAAATATGTTTTTTCTTAGAGTCTATGCTGTCCACGGTCGGCGTTTCGGTCATTCGCTTTTCCTTGCTTTTGCGCATATTCCCTCCTCTCGAAGTTTATCCTTTTATTAAAAACATTTTAATTATACCATATAGATACAATAAAAGCAACACCAAAGCAAGCAATATAAAAAAGCCGCCCTGTCGGCGGTTTCAGCAAAGCAACTATCCTATCTCAAACCTTTTTAGAAGCAAGAAAGATAGTCAAATAATAAAAGATAAATTATAGTCAAATTACCGATAGGCGAACTAGTCGCACTTGCCGTACGATGAGCGCGAGCCAAAGCGGTTAGTCGGCGGAAAAGATGGTTTTTGATACCATCCTTCCCGCCAAAAGTTTTACTTCAATTCAGCAAAGTATTTGATAGTTCTTACCATTTGGCTGGTGTAAGAATTCTCGTTGTCGTACCAAGATACTACTTGAACTTGGGTATTGCCGTCTTCCATCGGAGCAACCATAGTTTGAGTTGCGTCGAAGATAGAACCGAACCTGCTTCCGATAATGTCGCTGGATACGATTTCGTCAGTGTTGTAAGCGAAAGACTCGGTAGCGGCAGCCTTCATAGCGGCATTGATACCGTCTTTAGTAGCTTCGCCCTTAACGACTGCTACCAAAATCGTGGTAGAACCGGTCGGGGTGGGAACTCTTTGAGCGGAACCGATAAGTTTGCCGTTGAGTTCAGGTATAACCAAACCGATAGCCTTTGCAGCGCCGGTGCTGTTGGGAACGATATTGCAAGCTGCAGCGCGGCTTCTTCTCAAATCGCCCTTTCTTTGCGGTCCGTCAAGAGGCATTTGGTCGCCCGTGTAAGCGTGAACGGTGGTCATAATACCGGACATAATAGGTTTGTACTCGTTGAGAGCCTTAGCCATAGGAGCAAGACAGTTGGTCGTACAAGAAGCGGCGGAAATGATATTGTCGCTCGGTTTCAAGGTCTTGTGGTTTACGTTGTAAACGATAGTAGGAAGGTCGTTGCCTGCAGGAGCGGAAATAACTACCTTACGAGCGCCCGCGTCGATGTGAGCTTGAGCTTTAGCCTTGGAAGTATAGAAACCTGTACATTCAAGTACTACGTCAACGCCGAGTTTTCCCCAAGGAAGTTCAGCAGCCTTAGCCTTAGCGTAGATAGTGATTTTCTTGCCGTCTACAACAATGTAGCCGTCCTCTTTTACGCTTCCGTCCTCGTTGAGAACAGCCTCGCAGCTTTCTACAGTGTGAGTGTTAGCGTAGTTGCCTTGCGTAGAATCGTACTTCAAAAGATGAGCAAGCATTTTAGGGCTTGTCAAATCGTTGATTGCTACTACGTCGTATCCCTTTGCGCCGAACATTTGTCTAAATGCAAGACGTCCGATACGTCCGAAACCGTTGATTGCAACTTTTACGTTTGCCATAATATATTGTTCCTCCAAAAATAAATATCTATTTGCGTATGCGAAATTATTTCATACAACTAGTATTTTAACAATTTTTCCATTAATTGGCAAGTACTTTTTATAAATTTCCTCTCTACGTAGAGCTTTTTTGATAAATATTTGACAATCTAGATAATTGATACGTTATATTAATTAACATTTACAAACGATAAAATTCTTCGCTATCGCTCAAAATGCCGATTTGGACTGCTCCGACAAACGATAAAAACGACGGAAAATATCATATTTCCGTCGTTTTAATTATCAATTACTTATTAGCGCTCAAGCGCGAACCTTAATTAGTTCCACTCGTAGCCTTGGTCGCCCTCGTCGCCCAAATTGCCCTCAAAAACGTTTTCGTCGCCATTACCGCCGCCGTTTTCTCCGCCGTTTTCGCTTTCATAAGGAATACCAAGCATCTCAGCAAACATTGCTTTTATCATATCAGCCGTTTCTTCGCCTGCAATACCGCCGATTAGGTCGGCAATTTGCTCAACGCCGTAGAACGCAATTTCCTGAGGCGTTTCCGCGCCGGCGTTCTTGCTCGCTTGATTTTTGAGCACCAACCAACCCGAGCCTATGATTGCGACTATCAATAGTATGATAATCAAAAATCTTACGACGTGCGAACGAATCCACGCCGCCCTGCTCTTGTTGCCTGCGCCGAAGAACCAACAAATACAGCAAATAACGTTTACAAGAGGTATCGCCAAGAGTATGTACGTACCTATCCACTTTCCTACGGTCATAGGATAGCTTCTTAAATCTCTTTCGTTGAACTTAGCCAGTTTTTTCTCAATCTTCTTTTCTTTTCGCGACATTTTCTTTCCCTCGGTTTTGTTGTAATGTACCGTAGTCGTTTTCGACTTGCTTGAAGCGGCGCTTCTCGAAGTCGCGTTTTTCGCAGCGGGCGCTTTGCGACCTGCTGCGGGCCTTTCGTCTTTTCTAGTAGCCATTTTTCTCAAAACTCCATCTTTACAAATATATCTTAATATATTTTATTACATCTTACTACAAGATTCCACAAAAGTCAATAAATAAATTAATGCCAAAAAATCCCTGCATTTTCCTATTTTAGATTTTCGGGATTAAGACATTTAAGTTCGTCCAGGACGAACAAGCCGTCTTTTCTTATAAGTTTGTCGTCGAAATATATCTCTCCGCCGCCCATTTCTTTAGTTTGTACGAGCACTAAATCCCAGTGTATCGCCGAATTGTTGCCGTTGTAGGCGTCGTCGTAGCACGCTCCGGGCGTGAAATGTATAGAACCGCTTATCTTCTCGTCAAAGAGTATATCGCCCATAGCTTGAGTGATATAAGGATTTACGCCGAGCGCAAACTCGCCGACGTATCTCGCGCCCTCGTCGGTATCGAAAATCTTGTTGATAGCCTCGCTCTTGTTGGAAGTAGCGTTGACTATTTTGCCGTCCTTAAACTCTAAGCGTATATTGTCAAACTTAATTCCGTTGCTCACCGACGGAGTGTTGTAAGTAATAACGCCGTTTACGCTGTCTTTGACGGGCGCGGTATAGACTTCGCCGTCGGGGATATTTCTTCTACCCGCGCACTTTACGCCGCCTATGCCTTTGATAGAAAAGCTCAATTCGGTATCGGGAGAAACTATCCTGACCTTATCGGTCTTGTTGATAAGTTGAACGAGCGGGGTCATCGCCCTTTCCATCTTTGAATAATCCAAATTGCATACGTTGAAGTACAAGTCTTCAAAAGCCTCGGTACTCATCGCCGACATTTGGCTCATTCCTTGCGTGGGGTATCTAAGAACGCACCATTTCGTATGCGCTACCCGTCTTTCGTGGTGAACGGGGTGAGAGTATCTTATATTGTACGCGTTGCGCTTATCTTCGGGTACGTCCGAAAGCTCGTAAGCGTTTTCCCCGCCCCTTATTCCTATATACGCTTGCATTTTATCCATACGGTAGCAAGCAAAATCGCGCATCCTGTCGGCAAACTCTCCGTCCATACCCATAAGAAGCTGTCTTTGCACGCGGTTGTCGTAAAGCTCTACAAACGGGTACGCGCCGACTTTTCGCGCTTCTTCAACGAGAGCGTTTACGAGTTGGTAGTCAGTCCCCGTCGCTTCAATAAGTATATTCTCGCCTTTTTTGAGTTCGCAAGAAAAATTTATAAGGTTTTTTGCAAGTAATTTTATTCTCTCGTCGATCAACATATCCGCCTCCGATTTGCCGTTATATATTATATTCCATATTTATTAGATATACCGACTTCGCTTCATTTCATTACGCTTCGCTCAACGTTACGAAAAAGCTGTTAACACTATTCAAACGTCGCTTTGAGCATGATTGAAGCAAATTGTCGCGCACTAAATATATTTTTATTATATCCTTTTGAAAGGGTTTTGTAAAACCGTATTGCAAAGTTTTGCTATTTTTTGGCAAAACTCTTATCGAAGTCGCCTTTTCGGTCGCACGAGCAAAAAACCGCTTGCAATTTATCCTCGCGTGTGATAAAATCTAGTTGATAATAAATTTGGAGGTTATTTTATGCCACTTGTAACATCAAAGAAAATGTTTGAAAAAGCCTACGCAGGTAACTACGCTATCGGCGCTTTCAACGTAAACAATATGGAGATTATCCAAGGTATCGTAGAAGCCGCTACCGAAGAGAACGCTCCTCTCATCCTTCAAGTATCTTCCGGCGCAAGAAAGTACGCTAACCCGACTTATCTTCGCAAAATGGTAGAGGCTGCCGAAGAAGTTAGTCATCTTCCTATTTGCTTGCACCTTGACCACGGCGACAGCTTCGAACTTTGCAAAAGCTGTATCGACGGCGGTTTCAACTCCGTTATGATAGACGGAAGCCACCTCTCTTTCAAGGATAATATCGAGCTTACTAAGAAAGTCGTAGCTTACGCTCACGACCACGGCGTAACCGTTGAGGGCGAACTCGGACGTCTTGCAGGCGTTGAGGACGATATTAAGGTTTCCGCTGAAGACAGCTCCTATACCCGTCCCGAAGAAGTTGAAGAATTCGTTACCAAGACCGGCGTCGACTCTCTTGCTATCGCTATCGGCACTTCGCACGGCGCTTTCAAGTTTAAGCCGGGCACGAAGCCGCAACTTCGTTTTGACATTCTTGAAGAAGTAAGCAAAAGACTTCCGAAGTTCCCGATAGTATTGCACGGCGCTTCTTCCGTTCCGCAAGAGTTCGTTAAGATAGTAAACGAAAACGGCGGCAAGCTCAACGATGCAATCGGCGTGCCCGAAGATATGCTCCGTCAAGCAGCTTCTATGGCAGTATGTAAGATCAATATCGACTCCGACCTTAGAATGGCTTGCACCGCAGGTATCCGTAAGCACTTCGTAGAGCATCCCGACCACTTCGACCCAAGACAATACCTCGGCGACGCTAGAGCCAACATCAAGGCAATCGTTAAGCACAAGCTTGTAAACGTACTCGGTTGCGCAGGCAAGGCTAGCGAAATCCTCGGCAAGTAATTTATTACCGCTAAAAACTTAAGACCTCGCGAAATTTGCGAGGTCTTTTTATTCTTCAAAAAATTTATTAAACGGTAATTTTATAATGCTTGCAATCTTTATAAAAGACAACAACCGGATATTTTCTCTATTCATTATTTTGTAATAAGTAGATTTGCTGATTTTACATCGCTGACAAAATTCTTGTATCGTAAGATTATTTTCTTTGATATAGTTGAGTATAATTCGTTCGTTTAGTCTTGATTTGGTCCTTGTTTCGTTGTCTTGCATATTTTTACTCCCCATAATTTATTTATAGGTAAATATTATCATATACAAGAGCTAATGTCTTGACAAGTCACAATCATGACTAACAAATTTAATCAATGGCAAAATTATTAAGGTGTGAGATATTTCGACTTCGCTATGCTTCGCTCAATATGACGAGTTGTATTGCTTTCGCTCGTTATTTCTACACTCAGGGTGACGAAGATACTTACTCGGTTTGAGCGGTTAAGCGGGGTTTGCTAAAATAACCTACATATTTTTGACGCCTCTTGCTATTGAATATTAGTTGCGTTACGCCAAAAAATATGTGCGCTTATTGGGCAAACCCGCTTAATAAGCAAAAACTTAATATCACACCGTTGAGATATTTCGATTAAGGAGCGAAATTAGAGTTCGCTCACAGCGTTTTTGAGTTCTCTTGCCGCGCTCTCTACGTCGTCTTGCGCGACGATTGCCGACACTACGGCTATTCCGTCAATATCCGTACCTTTAAAGTCGCCGACCCTTTGCTTATTTATTCCGCCTATTGCGACGATAGGTATCCTTACAGCTTTGCGAATCTCTTTAAGCCGCTCTATACTCACGCTTCTAGTATTACTCTTTGTTGAAGTGGAATACATAGCGCCTACGCCGATATAGTCGGCGCCGTCCCGCTCCGCTTTGATAGCTTCGTCAACGGTAGCGGCGGATACGCCGATTATCATATCGTCGCCTACGATTTCTCTCACTCTTTCGCAAGGAATATCGCTTTGCCCGACGTGAACTCCCGCCGCGCCTACCGCAAGCGCTATATCCACTCTATCGTTGATAATCAGCGGAACGCCGTAACTATCGGTCACGCGCTTTACGCTCAAAGCGATATTATAAAACTCCTTGCTCGAGCAGTCCTTTTCTCTTAGCTGGACTAAGCCAACGCCGCCCTTGAGCGCTTTTTCAACGCACTCTTCGATAGTCGCGTCGCTCATAAGCTGCCTATCCGTGCAAAGATACAGCGAGTAATCGACTTGACTCTTATCTATCAATTTTTGCCTCCAGCCATTTGCCAAAAGTAGAGTTCGTGAGCGCTTGCCTCTTCAAAAAGCTTGTTGAGTTTTTCTTTTCTCTCGCCCTCGATTCCCTTGCAAATTTCATTGCAGTACTCCGTCCAATACTCGCAGCACTGTTTATAAAACTCGCTCGTATAATCTCCTACCAACGGCGCAAAATACGACTGCATAACGGACGGATATCTATCGAGTACGGACTTGAACACGTAATAGTATCCCAACATACACGGCATAACTGCCATAAGTATTTCGGGTATTTCCTCATCCTTTGCAGTGTCAAGCAAAAACTGAGTATACGCTTTGCAAGCGGGCTTTCTTTGGATCTTTTCCACGTCGTCGTCGGTCATACCGTTATCTTGCAAATACTTTAGCCTCGTTGCGTTTTCGCTGTCGTTGACGAAGCCTAAAATTGAATAGAATACTTGCATTTGCTTGAGCGAATCGCTCTTGTACATTGCCATTGCAAACGCTTTGAGATAATCTCTCAAATATATGCTGTCTTGAACGATATAGTCCAAAAACTTTTGCCTATCCAGCGTGCCCTTTCCCATTTCTTCAAGAAAAGTTTCGTTTGCCGCGTCTTCCCAAAGACGCAAGGAATTTTTGATAATTCCGTCCATAAATTTCATAGCCGTTTCTCCTTAGCTGTTTTTATAATATTTGAAAAAGTGATGCGTAGGTCCGCAACCCTTGCCCAGTTCCAAAGCGTTTTCAATAGCGCCGGTGACGTACGATTTGGCATTTTCTACCGCGCTGTCTAAACTCTCTCCCAACGCCAAATACGACGCGATAGCGCTCGAGAGCGTACAACCCGTTCCGTGAGTATTCTTCGTGTCGATGCGCTTGCTTACGTACTCTCTATACTCTTTGCCGTCGTACAGCACGTCGCGCGCGTCGCCGATATAGTGTCCGCCTTTGACGAGTACCGCCTTAGCTCCAAGCTCTACGATCTTGCGAGCGGCAGTTTTCATATCCTCAACCGTTTCTATCTTCATCCCAGATATTTTCTCCGCTTCGGGAATATTCGGCGTGAGAAGCGTAGCGATAGGTATCACCGTCTTTATAAGCGTGTCTATTGCCGACTCTTGCATTAGCGGACAACCGTTTTTCGCGTACATAACGGGGTCTATAACGATATGCTTAGGTTTGTACTGCGTAAGTTTTTCCGCTACCGTTTTCATACAGTCGGGCGAAGATAACATTCCTACTTTGACCGCGTCGACGGAAATATCTTCAAATACCGCGTCGATTTGGTCGGCTATAGTCTTAGGCGACACGTCCTCGATAGATATAACCCTGCTAGTGTTTTCGGCAACGACCGAAACTATAACGCTCATTGCGAATACGCCGATTGCGGACATTGTCTTTATATCCGCCTGAACTCCCGCTCCGCCGCTGCAGTCCGAGCCTGCGATTGTCAACGCTGTTTTCATTGCTTTTTTCTCCTATAAAAAATGACTTGCCGCATAGCAAGTCATATCTAAATTATAATCAATGCTTCCTACGTCGGTCCTAACCGTATCAGGTTCTAAGGGTCAGGTTTTACCTTCTCAACTATTACGCGGCTCGCCGCGCGCAAGTCCCCCTGCAATTTATTATTCAGTTGTTTATATTTTACTATATTAATACTATATAGTCAAGTTTTTAAGCGACCCGTTTCCCAATCGATAGCAAGTTGTTTCGACCGCGCTTCGCTCCAACCAATTTGACTAATTGAAATGCCCGTCAAAACAAATTCAAGAGGTCGGCGAGTTCTTTTACGCTGTCAGCGATAACTTTAACTCCCAAATTCTCCAGTTGGCTTCTCGTCCTAAAGCCCCAACTTACGGCAATAAATTCCATACCGCAATTTTTGGCAAACTCGTAATCCACTTCGCTGTCGCCCACGTAGATTATACCGTCTTTTGAAAGTCCGTGAATATCGCAAACGTAATCGAATATCGCTCTATCGGGTTTGGCGGGTCTATCGTCTAAACTTCCGTAAACCCCGTCGAATACCCCCGCGAAAAACTGCTCTACGAGCTGCTTGGTCGCAAACTCGTACTTATTGGAAATTAGATAAAGCAAATAACCTTTTTGCTTGAGCGCATTAAGTAGGTCTATAATTCCGTCGTAAGGCTTCGTCGTAACGGATTTGTTTTTATCGTAATAGTCTTTGAAAATGCTCCTGCAATTTTCCAAGACCTCCTCGTCGTCGCAACCCATAAGGTCTTTGAGAAGATTGCGTATCCCTCGACCGATATACGTACGCACGCTCTCCAAAGACTGTTCGGGAAAGCCCAAACTTTTGAGCGCGAAATTCGCCGCCGTCGCGATGTCGGGCAACGTATCGAGTACTGTTCCGTCTAAGTCAAACGCTATTATCTTTTGCTTGTTCATAATCTACTCTACGCCTTTATCCAAACGGATATAAATCAATACGCCCTCTTTTACGGCGATATAGCACCACTCGCCTATAAATTCGTTGCTCACGCCCAAAGGGAAAGAGTCGGAAAGCGAAGCGTTTTCAAGATTGTATTTAGCGTTTTGAATAGTGACGCCCTTACAATCGCCAAACGCAAACAGCGAAAACGTTTCTCCTGCCTCGCCTCTAGCGTAAAAATCGTCAGTAATAAACTCTACCTCTTCCGTCGAGCCTATAAATTTGATTTTAAGACCTTTCTCTACGAAACCGCGAGCCATTTGAAAATTGGCGACGGTGTGATCCAAACGTTTGCCCAATCCGCCGTATATCTCAAACTCGCAGTAACCTCTCTCCGCCATATACTCAACGGCTATATACATATCGGTAAAGTCCTTGACGGGGTCGCGTATAACCAACTTTTCGCCGCTAGGAAAATAACCCAGCGAATCGAAATCGCCTACTACGAGATAAGGTTTGACTAGGTCTTTTACGTACTCGTAGCCGCTATCTACCGCCACCACGGGTACGTCTTTTTCGACCTTGAACTTTTCGCGGCAAAATTCTCCGCCGCCTACCAAAATACACTTTTTGGACATACTCAACCCATCAGGCTGCGATACGTATCGGCAAGTTGTTGCTTGCTCATAAACTTAGGCACGGGATAGAGCGGACAAGCCTCTTTGTAAGCGCGCTCAACCATAAGCGGAATATCCTCTTCCTTGATTACGCCCTCAAACTTTTCGGGGATATTCATTTGCTTGTTCATATCCTTAATCTTTTGAATAAACGCTTTAGCCTTTTGCTCGTCGCTTTCGCCGCTAATGCCTACGATATCGGCAAGCTTAGCAAGCTTTTTATAAATACTTGCGCCGTAGAAATCCAGAATTACGGGTAGTATGACCGAATTTGCAAGACCGTGCGGAGTGTGGTAAAAGCCGCCCAGCGTATGCGCAATAGCGTGTACGTAACCAACGTACGCTCTAGTGAACGCCGCGCCCGCGTAGAAAGAGCCTTTGAGCATATTCTCTCTTGCAGCGAAATCGCTTCCGTTCTCGTACGCGGTCAAGATATTGTCGAAAATTAATTTGACAGCCTTTTCCGCCATTTGCTTAGTTTGCTTTGTATTGCTCTTTCCTATGTACGCCTCTACCGCGTGAGTAAGCGCGTCCATTCCCGTAGTCGACGTAATGTGCTTGGGAAGTCCCAACGTAAGCGAAGCGTCAAGCACCGCGTACTCGGGTATCAACGCGTGATCGTTGATAGAATATTTTTCGTGCGTTTCGGCGTTGGAAATAACCGCCGCTAGAGTCGTTTCGCTGCCCGTACCTGCCGTCGTAGGAATTGCTACGAGCATAGGAAGTTTCTTCCTTACTTTGAGAATACCTTTCATCTTCGCGATAGGCTTCTTGGGACAAGCTACTCTTGCGCCCACTGCCTTAGCGCAGTCCATTGACGAACCGCCGCCGAGAGCAACGATACATTCGCAGTTTTCGTCCTTGTAAGTTTGCAAAGCCTTCTCTACCACGTCGATAGTAGGATTTGGTACAACGTCGCCGAAGATTGCGAGCTTAAGCCCCTGCTCTTCGCAAGCGTCGACAAACGGCTTAGGCATACCCAAATTTATGAGCATAGGGTCGGTGACCAAAAGCGCGCATTTAAAACCTTTGTCCTTTATAAACTTCGGCAGGTCCTTGATTCCTTCCTTTAAGTCCAAAAGCTTAGGTTGGCGCCAAGGCAAGAACGGCGAAACCGCGTATATAGTCTTTTGATAAAATCTACACCAAGATTTTTGAAAAATATTCATAAAGCAACAGCTCTCCTTTTGATTTCCCTTTGATACGAGATAAATCCTTTAATATTATAGATTATTATATTTATATTGTCAATTAAAGTTTTTCAAGCGCTCTTTGATATGATATATCCGCCAACTGCAAAAGCCGTTCGTCGTCCAACGCGGCGAGCGCAACGCTGTCATATTCTCTCCTTAATCTAAATCGTTTTGGGGTAAAAACGGCGGCGGACTTGTCAACTCCATTTTCCTGCCGTCTATCGGGTGAGTAAAGCGTATCCTGCAAGAGTGCAATGCTTGCCTGTCTAGAACTTTGCCGTCGGGACAAATTATCGAACGGGCGCCGGGATTATACAATCTATCGCAACAAAGCGGATGACCGATATGCGCCGTATGTACTCTTATTTGGTGAGTTCGACCCGTATCCAAAATAAATCGACAGGCGAAATATTCTTTGTAGCTTTTAATCACTTCGTAATGCGTAACGGCTCTATCTCCATCAGGCGCGACCGCCCTCTTCATACCCAAACCTATTCGCTTTATCGGTTCGTCAATTACTCCGCTAGGCTCGCCGACAAACTCGCCCTGGCAAAGACCGACGTACTCTCTATAGATATGCGCCGCAGCGAGTACGCTGTGCGCAAGTTGGTTTTTCGCGACTATCATAAGACCTGAAGTATCTCTATCCAAGCGGTTGACGGGACGGTAGACAAAATCTCCCCATACGCTTGCTAAGGCGTTGGCAAGGCTTTTGCCGTAATGCCTTTTCGTGGGTATGACCGCTACTCCCGCTTGCTTGTCAATCACTGCAATATCCTCGTCCTGATAGACTATATTGATAGGATAATCCCACTTAGGTATAGGTTTGACGTCCAAATCCTTGAGATAAATACAAAACTTCTCGCCGCGTTTTACGCAATCGATTATTTTTATCGGCTCTTCGCCGCCCTCGCTTACTTTGCAAATTAGTCCAAACTCTTTTCTAAGTCTAACCCTAACGGTTGACGAAATACCTGCCGCCGAAAGCAAATCGTCTACGCTGCCGTCAAATTCGGCTGTATATTCCAGCCTGCGTACGCCACTCATTTTACGTCGACTTCCCAAAGATATTTACTTAAATCGACGGTAAAGTCGTCGTTTACGGTTACGCCCTCGTCGCTCAACAACTTAGCTTGGACTTCCTGCCCGCCGAATGCAAAAGCGGGCGCCAGCCTTCCGTCCCTATTTACTACCCTGTGGCAAGGAATGACGATAGGCGACGGATTGAAGTGCAAAGCGTATCCCACCGCTCTCGAAGCGCGAGGAGAATCCAACAGCCTTGCAATTTGACCGTAAGTCGCGACTTTGCCTTTTGGTATTTTTATTACCACTGAATAAACTTCGTCGTAAAAACTCATAAATATGCCTCGTATTTATTATATCGGATATATAGTAATTTTTCAATTATTTCTCGCAATTCTCTCGCTACGTCAACCTATTATTTCTCGCAATTCGGCTTTGGTAGCGTCGCGATTAAATCGCCTCAAAAGATACAAATCTTCAGCGGTATAGATATGGTTTACTCCCTCGTTGCAAGTCAACGTCATAACTATCCCCCTGCTTTTAAGGACTTGCTCGCTTTCTTTGCAGTACTCGCCGAAAGGATAGGCGTATACGTTTGAGCTGATACCGATTTTGCGCAAAGCGCCTAAAAGCTTGTCCGTATCTTCCAAGAGCATACTCTTATACTCTTCGCCGCTCTCGCCGCTTATCTTGCCAACGCCCTTACGAGGTTTGGTGTAATGCAACGAATAAGAGTGCAGTCCTATTTCGATAAAGTCGTTGGAATTTGCCTCTTTCATATCGTCCCAACCGAAATAGACAAAGTCGCTGCCTTTAGGGGTATGCTCTTTGTCAAACTCGGTGTAGTCGCCCACGACTGAGAATAGACCTACGAAGCCGTATTCTTCAAGCAGCGGCGCGGCGTATTTTAAGTTGTTGAGATAACCGTCGTCAAACGTCAGCATAACCGCTTTTTCAGGCAGTTTACGTCCGTTTTGCGCGGCGTTGATAACTTGCTTTGAACTCACTACGTTGTAGCCGTGAATCTTGAGATATTCGAAATCTTCTCTTAAATGGTTTTGATTGATACAGTAAACGCTTTCTTTCTTATATGGCGCTAAAGTGTTGTGATACATTATGACAGTCAAATCGCCCAAACTTTCCCGACCGCCCGTAAAGCAAGTCGCGGCAACACTTCTTTCCATATCGCAACCCACCGCGAGCGTAACGACCGTCAGCGCGAATATGCAAACTAAAACCAAACTCAAAACTCTTTTCATAATTTCCCCGTTCAGGTTTATTGTGCATATTGATTAAGTAATTATACTATTTATGCGTTGAGAGAACTCGACACGACTTCGCCTATTCTACTGCAAAGATCCTCGCAGTATTTTTTAGAAAGCAACAGCTTTTCGTCCTCGGGGTTGGAGATAAAACCGCATTCGATAATAATTGACGGAACGGGAGCGCATTTCGTGATATATAAATCGCCGCTTATCGGCTCGTAATTGCTCCGCGTGCCGTAGACTGCGTTTATGTTTTCGTTTAGGTACTGTTGCATAACCGTAGCGAAGTCCTTACCCACGCCCTTATCGTCGTAAAACACTTGAACTCCCCGCCTCGAGCTGTCCGAGAACTTATTCACGTGCAAACTAATAACCAAAGTGGGATTTGCTTCGACTATGATCTTTTTTCTTGCCTGCATATCCAGTCTTTTAACGTTGTTGAGCGCGTCGGCAGTCGAACGGGTCATTACTACCGCGAAGTTGCGGCTTTCCAATTCCTCTTTTAGAATTTTGCTCATAGAGAGATTTATATCGCTTTCCTTTACGCCCGTAGCGCCGACCACTCCGCCGTCAATACCGCCGTGTCCCGCGTCAATAACGATAGTATACTCAGGAATAATCGCCGCCGCGCCCACGACCTTGTAACCTAAAAGCGTAGCGCAAGAAGCAACTACAACGAAAATAGCGGTAATGAAAATTATTAGAGTTTGCTTTTTAATGCTTATTATCATACTTCATTATATTTACGGCAAATATATTTTATACCAACGTAAATATAATGAAAATAAACGATAGGGAAGCTATCCGCTTCCCTATTGATTTTACTTTTTATACGCTCTTTGCTCTTTTAAATATTCGTTGTAACGCTCGATTTGATCTTCGCGAAGGTCTATCATTTGCTTTGCCGTTTCAAACGATTCCGCATCGGCGACGAACAACTCGCTTTCCTTGACTTTTATCTTAGCCCCCTCCGCATTGCGGCGAATATCCTTGAAATACTCGTCCTCCATCTTGAACAAAGCTACCGTCGTGTCTTTCTTTATCGTCAGCTTGACGAGCGGATTGACCGATGACTGTCCAAGCAATATATTGTAGGTCAGCTTCTTCTCTTTGCACTTGTCTTTTGAAAGAGCGTACTCGCGGAGCTTATCAAAATACTTCTTTTGCTCCTTACTCAATCTAGCGTAAGCTTCGTCGATATTCAATCTCGGTACTTTCTCAACTGCCGAAGCTTTCTTCTTCTCCGCAGGTACTTTGACTATTTTTTCTACGGGTACTTCGACTTTCTTCTCGACTACCTTTTCCACTATTTTCTCTACAGGCACTTCGACAATCTTCTCTACGGGTACTTCCACTATCTTTTCGACGGGTTTCTCAACGATTTTTTCTACTACCTTTTCGACAGGCTTTTCAACGACTTTCTCTACAACTTTGTGTGAAGCCGTTCCCTTTTGCTCGTCGCGCTCAAGAAGTCTTTCAATCAGCTTTTCTTGATTGCGCATCATTTGCTCGAGAGCTACGTTGTTTGTAGTAGAGGCTGCGACGGATTGTCCATCTTTCTCAATAAGCTTGGTAATGAGTTTTTCCAACCTTTCGTCGTTCTTGCGACTCTCTTCCTTATTATCCTTTATCTCTTCAACGAGAAGTTTTACCATCTCATCGTTACTGCTAGCCTGTTGCGGAAGCAACGCTTGCACGCTTGGTAGCAACGCCGCTACTGTTTCGGTTATCATTGTTTTTATATGCTCGGCGTCTATTATTATATTCGTTCCGCCGCCCGTCTTAACAAATTGCGGATTGCCGCTTGCGTCATATTGTTGATTAGCGTTTCCGTTTACGCCGCCCATCATTGACATAAACATCATCTTCATTTCTTCGTCGCGACGGCGATTTTCTTCTTGGAATCGTCTATACTCTTCGTCGCGTTTACGCAATTCTTCTTCAAGCCGTTCTATCTCGCGGTCTTTTCTTTTATTACTCTTACCCTCTTCAGCGCTCGCCTCTTGATTTCGCGGTTGCGCGTTCGCGCCTGCCGTTGCGTACGCCATTGGATTTCTCGCGTACTCTAGCTTTGCGCTTTCCAACTCCTCTTGCGCTTTCTTAAATCCGCGCTTCTCCAGCAACATAAAGACAAACGCTAGTACCGCTACGCCCAACAGCGTAAACGCTAAGATCGTCCATATCTTGTAATCGATATTCCACAGCTTCTCTCCTGCCGTATACAACGCTATCGCGTAAGCGGGAGTATAGTTCTTTTTGATTTGTTTCTTTATCTTCTTACGCTTGCTTGCATAAGACAAACCTTTACCTATGAATATAAGGGCAAGAAACAAAGCTACTCCGCTGACGATTACTTGCCAATAGTCCTCTAAAAACTCCTTTATCTTCGTCAAAGTTTCCTTTGTCCCGTTGCCGTCTTTATCGTCGCCGTCCGACGGATTCGTCGGATCGTCGGGATCGGTCGGCTTATTCGAACCGTCAGGCGGAGTTGTTGTATCGTCGCTCGGCGCGTCAGGTTGTTCACTCGGCGTTTGCGGATAGAACGGGTTGTCAGGCGAGTTCGGATCGTATACGGTCGTACCTTGCGTATAGTTAAACTCTACCCATTCAGTCGTAGTCTTGCCGTTGTCGAATATGAAGTTCTTCTCCTGTCCCGTCTTAATCTTCGCCCTTATTCCGTACGTTCCCGTCGGAGTCGTAGTACCGAACGAAGCTACAGGATTGTTGTCGCCGTCTCTTATTTCGTATTCTACGCCGTTTATTTGTCCGTAAGCTAGACTTAGTACCGGCGGCTTTGCATTCTCATTCCAATTTATCTCGATGACCGCAGGCTCGAT
>JAIEDA010000017.1 GCA_029068165.1 Clostridia bacterium | reverse complement strand
GTATTCGACAAGAGGGATTTTGTATAATATACGTGTAGAAATATGTCAAAAATATGCACTTTTTTGACATAAATCATCGGTCAGGAAAAGTACACTTTTTTTGGAATTTTTTGCTATTTGTCGATTTTTTTACCCTAAATTTAACATTGTTTTTAATTTTATAATCAATAGAAATGAAAAAATTAATTCGTCCCACTTAGCTTATTAAGGCTGGAATTAATTTTAAGAGGATTAAAGATCCTTCGACTACGCTTAAAAACAAAAAGGAACGCCAACGCGTTCCTCTCGATTAGATTTTATTTGATTTATTATATAAGGTCCTTAATTGTAAGCGAGTAGAAAAAGTCGTTTAGCAAGCTATCCAACTTCTTCCACATAGGCAAAGTCTTGCACGCAGTCGCTTTTTCGCATTTGGCGGCGTTTTCGTCAAGGCAAGCTACGGGAGCTAAAGATCCATCGGTCAACTTGAGTATATCGCCGATATAATACTGCTCGGGCGGTTTGCAAAGTCTATAGCCGCCGCCTTTACCGTGCAACCCGTCGATCATACCCGCTTTGGACAGCGTAGTCATTATGCCCTCTAGATATTTGAGAGATATTTGCTGTCTTTGAGCCACGTCCTTTAAAGGAATATATTCGCCGCCGCTATGCTCCGCCAAATCTATCAGTACTCTAAGCGCGTACCTGCCTTTTGTAGAAATCAACATAATCTAATTTACCTTTAGTCCGCAAAGAGTACGGTTGAGAGATATCTCTCGCCCGTGTCGGGCAAAAGCGCAACTATTGTCTTTCCTGCATACTCAGCTCTTTTAGCAAGCTCAATAGCCGCCCAAAGCGAAGCGCCCGAAGATATGCCGACGAGTACGCCTTCTCGTTTTCCCAAAGCCTTGGAAGTAGCGAAAGCGTCTTCGTTGGCAACAGTGATTATCTCGTCGTAGATTTTAGTATCCAACGTGTCGGGCACAAAACCCGCGCCAATGCCTTGAATTTTGTGCGCGCCCGCTTTACCCGTACTCAATACCGCCGAATCTTTAGGCTCTACGGCAACGATATGAACGGACTTTTTCTTTTCCTTTAAGTACTTGCCTACGCCCGACACCGTTCCGCCCGTGCCTACGCCCGCTACAAAAACGTCGACAGTACCGTCGCTATCTTCCCAAATCTCTTTAGCGGTAGTATCGTAGTGCGCTTGCGGATTTGCTGGATTGACGAACTGACCGGGAATAAATGCGTTGCCGTATTCTTTAGCGAGTTCGTTAGCCTTTTCTATAGCGCCTTTCATTCCCTTAGCGCCCTCGGTAAGTACTAGTTCGGCTCCGTAAGCCTTTATAAGGTTTCTTCTCTCGACGGACATAGTTTCAGGCATTACGATAATGGCTTTATAGCCCTTAGCCGTTGCAACCGAAGCCAAACCGATACCCGTATTACCTGAAGTGGGTTCGATAATTATATCGCCCTTTTTGAGTTTGCCGTCTTTCTCGGCTTTCTCTATCATAGCCTTTGCAACTCTATCCTTGACGGAACCGCCCGGGTTGAAGTATTCGAGCTTAACGACGAGCTTTGCTTTCAAATCAAGTTCCTTTTCGGTTTTCTCCAATCTCAAAAGCGGAGTTCGTCCTATAAGCTGTTCGATAGACGTATAAATTTTTGACATAATATTTACTCCTTTTAAATCGTAAAAATATTTACCGCAAAATCTAATCGCGTTATTTTTTGATTTTTGCCGTCTTTTCAAAGGCTTGCTCTAAGTCGGCAAGGATATCGTCGATATGTTCGATACCTATGCTAAGTCTTATAGTATTTGAATGGATATCGCACGCTTCTAGCTCCTCTTCGCTCATTTGCGAATGAGTGGTCGAAGCGGGATGAATAACCAGTGACTTGACGTCGGCTACGTTGGCAAGCAAGCTGAAAAGTTCCAAACTCTCGGTAAACTTCCTAGCTCTCTCGCTGCCGCCCTTTATCTCAAAAGTAAAAATCGAGCCGCCGCCGTTGGGATAGTATCTATCGTAAAGCTCCTTTTGCTTTCCCGTGGACAGCGAAGGATGATTTACTTTTTCTACGTCTTTATGATTGTTTAAAAACTCAACGACTTTGAGCGCGTTTTGCACGTGTCTTTCAACTCTCAAAGAAAGCGTTTCCAAACCTTGCAAGAGCAAGAACGAGTTGAACGGCGAAATCGTCGCGCCTTGATCTCTCATAATCGTAGTGCGGAGTTTGAGGATATACGCGAGATTGCCGCAAGCTTTGGTAAATACTACTCCGTGATAAGACGGATTCGGCTTGGAAAGTCCGGGGAATTTACCGCTCGCTTCCCAATCGAATTTACCCGAATCGACTACCACGCCGCCCATTACGCTTCCGTGTCCGCCTATAAACTTCGTCGCCGAATGAACGACTATGTCCGCGCCGTGCTCAATAGGTCTAAATAGATACGGGGTTGCAAACGTGCTGTCAACAATGAGCGGTATGCCGTGACTGTGAGCGATTTTAGAAATCTTCTCCACGTCGGCAACGTCCGAATTGGGATTGCCCAAAGATTCGATATAAATCAATTTAGTATTGGGTTGTATTGCCTTTTCTATTGCCTCGAAATCGTCGTGCTTGACGAAAGTCGTGGTTACGCCTTGCTCGGGCAAAGTGTTCAAAAATAGATTATAAGTACCGCCGTAGAGATTGCTAGCCGAAACTACGTGATCGCCCGCAATCGCTATGTTTTGCACTGCGTACGTAATAGCCGCCGCGCCCGAAGCCGTAGCCAAAGCCGCCGCGCCGCCCTCTAGCGCCGCAATTCTCTTCTCGAATACGTCGGAAGTTGGGTTCATCAATCTCGTATAAATATTACCGTTCTCCGTCAGCGCGAATCTCCCTGCCGCTTGAGCCGAGTCTTTAAAAACGTACGAAGTCGTTGCGTAAATTGGCACCGCTCTAGCGTCGGTTGCCGAATCGGGGCTTTCCTGCCCTACGTGTACTTGCAAAGTTTCAAACTTGTATTTCTTAGCCATTTTTATCTCCTATATAATATATTGATTATATTGTTATTTATTTTATTTATATATTCAAACGTCTTATTATTCAAACGTCGAGTATGCTATCAAGGATTTCCCCTTTTACAATGTTGATATATTTCAACTTTGCTACGCTTCGCCCAATATGACAATTTGAGTTTGCTCCAACGATATTTATTAATTCGTCATTCTAAGCGTAATCAAAAATCCTACCGTTTGATATAATATTACCACTACCAACCTACCTTGTCAATAGGTTAATACAAATTTTTTAAAATTTTTTAACTTAAGCGAATAAAGCGTATAAACGACGAACTCTATAAAGCAAAACAAAAGAGGCAAATATGCCTCTTTTGTTTGAATACTGCTTTGTTATAAACTATTTCGTCTTTCTCGCAATTAATGCGTAATCGTCATCCGTTTGCGTTTGTTCAAATAGCTCGCTCAGATGCGGCAACGGCAATAGAATTTCCATCAACTTTCTAAAATTTTTGCAACCAAAGTTTTGAGGTACGAAGTCGGGATATTTATTTTTCATCGGACCGTTAATTGCGCAATAAAGAGCCATTCCCTTTTCATCTACCAACTCCTGTATGATTTCTATGAGAGCGTCCATTTTTTCTAATCCAATAATAGTATTATCGGCGTTTGCGCGTTCCTCTTCCGATGCATTCTCCTCGCTAGTCTTTTCTACCAAAACAGGCTCTTGAACAATAGCTACTTGCTCGTTCGACTTATTTTCAACGCTTACGTCTTCATCGCTTGCGTTATTAGGTTCTTCAATAATTTCATCAAGATAGATATATTCGGAAAACGCCTTTACGAATTCCTCAATAGCCTTGCTCTTTTCACCCATTCCGATAACGTACTTGTCTTGTTCCCTCAATTCTTGAGCCAACCTCGTGAAATCGCTGTCATTTGAAATTATGCAGTAAGTGTCAATATATTGTTTTTCATATAAAGTTTTCATCGCTCTAATTGCCAAGGCTATATCGGAAGAGTTCTTTTTGGGCACGTACGTAAACTGCTGTATCGCCGTCATAGAGTACGTTGCCGCTACGCCTCTCCATCCGGTCAAGTTTTCCTTTTTATCCTTTTGAGCGCCGTTGATTTTGGTCCAATCGGCAACAATCTCTCTTATCAAAATTTTTCCCTTGCTTTCTAAAACGTCAATTATACGTTTTGCATTCTTGTAACTAACGTTTTCAGCGTCTACAAAAACCGCGACTTTATTATACTCATCTTTATATGTTTCTTTTTCCACTGTCAATCTCCTGAATTTAAAAATAATTTAATTTATATTAACACAATATTCGACAAAAAACAAGTATAAAAAAAGCGTTGGCCTAAATGTTAGACCAACGCTTTTGGCGCCCTCAATAGGACTCGAACCTATGACACTGCGGTTAACAGCCGCATGCTCTACCGACTGAGCTATAAGGGCTTATTG
>JAIEDA010000016.1 GCA_029068165.1 Clostridia bacterium | reverse complement strand
GCCAATCTTACTTTGATTATAATAGTAGCGGTGTTTATATTGGGCGCAGTGTTATCCTGCGTTCCTTTTGACTTTACGCTTTATTCGGCAAAAGAGGAAATAGGCGTAACAAATACTGCTTACAATATTACCGCAAACGCTAGCGACGGATTAGGGGAATTTAACGACGGCGCTTCTTATATATATACGGACAAGACTAAAGTTGATGATTTTAGAGTAGCAAATATAGAGTCCGATTTGACTATACAAAAAGTCAAAAAAACGCAAGCTAGGGGAAGTATAGAAAATCCGTACGTAATTGCAAACGAGGACGATTGGGATAGATTTGCAAAAAATCTAGACGACGGAAGTATCGCAAATTACGGAAGCGAAAAATATTTTGTTTTAGCGGCTGACCTAGATTTTAAAGAAAGACTTTTTCGACCTGTGAGATTTTTCAATGGAATTTTCTTTGGAATGGGGCATAAATTGCAAAATATTTCAGTCAGCGGAACAGAGTGGCAGTATTGGAACAGTTCTACGTCTTCTTACGCTCAAATCCCTGTATCCGGAACTGGCGCGCCGTTGGGTTACGGAGCATTTTGTAGAACTACAAGCGCTGTCATAACTGACTTGATAATAGAAAATTTTAAGTATGAACAAATGTTGCAAACTACAGCATATTCCTCGCGTACCGGTACTAATACAGGAGGAATCATAGGCTTATCTTTAGGTGATGACGCAGTCCTCAACTGCCATTCAATAGGAAGCATTTTATCGGATATAGCTTATTCAACTGATGTAATGGGAGCTGCTGGGATAATAGGCGGTCGTACATATGCTAATACGCAAATTCTTATATACCGTTGTTCAAGCGAAGTTGACATATCATTAATCAATGCAAGACGTTTTCCCGCGTCTGCCGGAATTCTAGGGGACGGTTATTTTGGCGGAACGATATATATGTATGATTGCGCAGCAAAAGTAATATCATATCTAAACGCTACAGATCATACTTCAATAAGCGCAGCAATAGCTGTACTTGGGGGAAACACTGTTTATATTGAAGATTTCGTAGGTTATGCGGATGGTTTTACAACTAATAATGCCGGCTCAGGTGCATTGATGGGTACATATAACGGCACTGTAGTAGGTACTGTTAAAAATTGTTACGTTGAAGGGCAATATGGCGCGGAAAACGGGACTAAATACGCATATTATGGTGTTGCTGCGGCGGTTCAAGTTACAGTGAATAATTCTAACGTCAGTAACATTAACGTCGTAAAGCCGACCAATATGTCATATTGGACGTCTTATTATACTGGTTATGGTTATCGCCTTAGCGGACATTCTGAACCTGCCACGACAGCCGAAATGATTACTAAAGCGCAAACATTTTTTAGCGATAAAGCGTATTCAAATATTTGGGATACGGACAAGCTTGACGCGGATTATAATTTTACTCCGGATAACTCACCTGTCCGCAATTACCTAGTGGCGCTCATATCGTATCGCAACTTAGAAGGCGGCGGAAATACGGAAAAAGCCGTACCGCTTAAAACTGGCGCGGACGGAGATCCTTTCATTAAAGGCGACGCTCTATACGAGCCTACGAACGAATATATTGCATCTAAGCTTGCGTCAAACCACGTATTTTTAGGATGGACGGACGATAAAGACGGAGATAGCGAACCGTTTTATGAGTTGCCGTCGGGATTTTACGGCGACGTAACTCTATTCGCGGT
>JAIEDA010000015.1 GCA_029068165.1 Clostridia bacterium | reverse complement strand
GAATATTTGGTCAGGAAAAGTACACATTTCCTGACCGAGCCAAAAATAGACTAAATTCTATACTTATTAAAAAGAAAGAGCACAGGAAAACAAGGGAGAAAAGAGTATGCAAACAACTCTTAGTAAGAATAATAAACGAATTTATGCTCTTTTCAGCATAATGCTGATTTTATGCTTTATATTAGGGTTCATCCTGATAGGGCAAAGCGGTAAAGAGAATGCAAAAGCGTTGAACGCCGCAGGTTTGACGTCGGCAACCGTCGTGGGTAATGGCGTAGATTTATGGAACGCTTCCGATCAAGAGTTTGACGACGACGCTGCGGAAGATCTCATCAATAAGATATTCGGCAATGAAGACCCTAACGATTATGTAGATACGCACGGAAAAGATTACTTTGGTTCTAAGGTAGTGCAGGCTTCTTATATCAACGATAACATATACAACACAACAAGTACAACGGGAGCGAAAATAAAAAATTCGTACGGATTAGTAGTTACGCTCGGCGGAATGAAGTGGATGGTAACGTCCATTACGAAGGACACAACGGACGAGGAGAATATCGTTGCGACCCTTTATCTCGCTGACGCTCAAACTTCTATGGCTTGGGGAGATTACATAAATGAAATCGGCTACAACGCATATTGCACCAGTAATTTACGTTATACGCTGACTACAGGTTCAGATTGGTCATTGTTCCAACATAAGACGACCAACGATTTTGCTGAGAAATATTTAGTACAACCTAATTATATACCGTATCAGCAAACTCAAAATAACGGAGAGTTTAAGGCTAATACTTATTATACTTTTGGTAACGACGCGCTAGGCACGCCGCAAAATGCAAATTGGTACGGCAGCAACTATTCCGCCGGCGGATCGTGGGCATTTAACGACTATGCGTCGGTGGGCGCGCAAGATTATGCGGCTTGGGGAAACGACTATATTTGGGTACCTAGCGTGTGTGAAGTAGGGTGGAGTAATTACCCTCCTGGAGCAGCAAGTTCTTTTACTGATTATATATGGGGTTTGGATAACAATCAACGTATGGCGGCTACTCCGAATTCCTGGCTACGATCCGCCGCTCTTGACACGAATCACCTTTACCGTTGTGTATACTTTGTTGCAGCTGACGGTAAATTTAGCTACGGCAATGTTAATGCCTCCATCGGTCTACGTCCTGCTATTCACTTGAATCTCACGGCAGTAGAAAAGAGTATACGTCCTAAAGTGGCAACACCTAAGAACGTGGAAATAGAGTACACAGGTAGCGATCTTGATTTGGACGTTGCAGCTGAGCAAGGCTTAGCCAGTTGGTATACGGACGACTTCAAAGATTTGGTTGACGTAGAATATTGGAAAGGCGAGAGCAAAGAAACGCCGCTTGAGCCTGACACCTATACCGTTAAGCTTAGTCTAAAAGACACTTCACAAAGCAAGTGGGAGGACAAAACTACTGCGGATAAGTCAATAGAGTTCAAGGTAATCAAGCGATACCTGCCGTATCCTAAGTGGAACGACGTAAGTTCCAAGACGTTTAACGGAACAACTGGGCAGTCGTTTGACTTGTATTATGACAGCGCTTTCTTGACTGAAATTAAGAACATAGTCGGCGTAGCGGACCACGAGTATTTTACTAAGCTAGTCAAAGCTACTCTTCCAAACGGGGTCACGGCAAAAAACAACGGCTGGAAATATAGCGCGGTTGAGGCAAAGACGTACGACTTGACGTTTGCGCTCGTGGATACTGCTCACTATCAATGGAAAAACGAACCGTCGTCTAAGAAACTCTCGTTTACAATAGCCAAAAAGACTGTCAACGTAGAACTTACTACGAACGGAACGGGTACTTCAGCCGCTTTTGTTGGCAAAGAGAACGGTACGGTGAAAGCGGTACTTGACGTTGCGCCCAATCAGTTGTTCGTTGGGTACGACGCGGTCATAACTATTCGGGC
>JAIEDA010000014.1 GCA_029068165.1 Clostridia bacterium | reverse complement strand
ACTCCCTGCTCAACTGCTTTTTGAGCTGCAAATAAGCCGTTTTTTGGCTCGGTCAGTAAAAGTGTACTTTTCCTGACTTAATTATCTTGTATTCGACAAGGGGGATTTTGTATAATATACGTGTAGAAATATGTCAAAAATATGCACTTTTTTGATATAAATCCTCGGTCAGGAAAAGTACACTTTTTTTGGAATTTTTTGCTATTTGTCGATTTTTTTACCATAAATTTAACAAAGTTTTTATATTTATAATCATTGGATATGAAAATTTAATTAATCGCGCCGGACGCAATCAAGTCTAGAATTTATTCTAAAATACCAAATATGACGAGAGGGAAGCAAACGCTTCCCTCTCTAATTGATATTTGAAAACAACAATTTATAGAACCTTGCAAATCAAACAAGCCATTACCGCCCCAAAATAGCACGCAAACAAAGAAATGGGAATTGCGTATCGAAGCCGTTTGACTTTCGTTGTTGAAAAGTAGACGGTACCAACGTAAAAGACCGTTTCGCTTGCGCCGACTATGACGGAAGCGCACCTAGCCACGTAACTGTCGGCGCCGTGAGTTTTGTAAATACCCTCTAAGAGAGCAAGCGAGCCGTTGCCCGAAAGCGGACGAATTATAAGCAGTTCGCACAGCTCGTCGGGAATACCCAAAAACGTGAGCACGGGCGACATAATCTTTGCTAAATAGCTGTTCAAACCGCTTAAAGAAAAAAGCTCCACCGCTATCAGCACGGCGCAAATATATGGAAAGATAGAAAGGATAAGCGTAATACTCTCCTTACTTCCCTTGACGAAATTGTCGTATACGGGAACTTTTTTTATGAACGCTATCAGTATGACGATAAATATAAAAGCCGGAAGTATGTACTTGCTCATTTATGCGCGCTCCTCTTTTGAGCGTTTACGAAAAGCGGCGCGCGAGGCTCAATATCTTGGACTTGCTTTTCTTTCTTCCTAAACTTAGCGCAAATTTTGGCAAGAATAACTCCCGTCACAGTGGAGATAATCGTCGCAAGCAACGAGGGTAAAATTATATCCGAAGCGGAGTTGCTGCCCGCCGCCGCTCTAAGACCTATAATCGTCGCGGGAATGAGCTGGATGGACGTGGAGTTTATGACCATAAACAAAATCATATTATCAGTAGCCTTTTCGCTGCCGTCCTGCATACACTCCATAGCCTTGATACCGAGCGGAGTTGCCGCCCCGCCCATTCCGAGAAGGTTTGCGGAAAAGTTGAGAGTAATATACTCGAGAGCGAGATCGCTTTCTCCCTTAAAGAGTAATTTGGTAATCGGTCGAAATATCTTGTTCATTGCTTTGTTAAGACCTATTCCGTCCATTAGCGAAAGAACCGACAGCCAAATAGCGTAAATAGCGATAAGCGTAAAAGCAAGTTTCAACGCCGAGCTTGCTCCGCCTATCATAATAGTAAACGCGCTTTCGGGCGAAACGATGACGAGCATAACGAGCGCCACTAATATCATTACTGCAAAAACCAAATTCATAACGAAAGACTCCCTTACAACAATAGTATGAGAGTCTTTTTGCGTTTATAACTTTTTGCTTAAGCTTGTCTAATTAATTTATTTTTACAAAATACTCAGCCGTAGCCGTAATTGAAATTGTTAGGGTTTTGGTGGTTTCAATAGGAGTTTGAACCTCTTCGCCCTCTTCTCCGTCTTCCACGTCTTCAATCTCGACGCGGCTTATTACGAATTCTATCGTATCGCCCTCTCTTACGCCTAGCATTAAGTCAACTACTTGGAAAGTACGGGTTATCTCTTTTACCACGCCGTTGATTTTTACCGATTTAATAACGTCGTCGGCTTTAAGACCCGATATTTCCGCCAAACCTCCCTCGTCTACGGACTTGATTACGACGTCTTCTACTATTTTAGTAGATAGCGTATGCTCGTCGTAAACGCCCCTGGAGGAACTTACCGCAACCTGAACTCCTAAGGTTAGTTTGCTTAATTTAAGCGTAGGCTCTTCTTCGTTCTCGTAGCTGTAAATTATACTTTCGGCTACAGCCGCCGCAACGTTCGCGGGGATAGCGTAGCCCATATTTTCCAAAGAAGTAGAAGCGGCTTTAGCGTTGACGATGCCTATAAGCTGACCGCTCGTATTAAACAAACCGCCGCCGCTGTTGCCCTCGTTTACCGCGGCGTCAATTCTCATAACTCTAAACTGAACGTTTGATACGGTGATATACTCGCTGTCCACGCTGACGATACCTTGCGTAACCGACAAACCGTAGCCTGCCGCGTTGCCCACTACGACAGCCGAGCTTCCGACCAAAACTTCGTCGGAGTCTACGACCGTGACCGCCCTCAACGAACTGCTTGTCAACTGCTCGCTTTGAATTTTCAATACGGCTATATCGTAATTTTCCGAACCGCCTATATAGTCCGCCGCAATGGCGTAATTAACGTACTCCGCTCCGTATAGGAATATTCTAATATCGTCGATTATACCGTCGGTAGACGTGGCTTCCGTAGCGTCGCTGCTGTATACGACGTGATAGTTGGTGATGATATAGGCTTCGCCATTTTCTTTATCGAGTTTGAAAATAACTCCCGAACCCGAGCTCGTAGCCTGTCTTTCTACAGGAGGCGTCCAATAATAGCCGCCGTCCATATAAGTATAGGAGCAACTTACGATAACGCTTGAAAGCAAAGCCTGCGAAGAAGAAAAGTTGTCGTCTTTCACGTTGAGCGAAAGATAATCTTTCAAAAACTCAAGAAAACTCTTGTTGTATCCCGCCGCTTGCGCCTTTTGGAAAATCTCTTCAATACTTACGTCTTGACCGTCAAGACCGTTCCTACCGTTTAGTCCGTCTTTGCCGTCCGCTCCGTTTGAGCCGTCAGCGCCGTCCGCTCCGTTCAAGCCGTCCTCGCCCTTAAGGCTTTCAAGCCACTCGTCGAGCGTGCCGTTGAAACCGTTTTGCACCGCGAGTTCGTAAGCCGATAATCCTTTGTTGTCGCAAGCTACTGCAAAAGCGCAAAACATTACTGCAAGCAAACATATCGCAACTACCAAAACTACTCTCTTTTTCATATACTGCTCCTTACTCCCTACACCCAATAATATTTATCTTAATATATCGTCAACTATTTGTTTTTTTATATATCGTTTATTATATTATATATAAACAATATTTTCAATCAATCTTATCTATTAAATTATATCTTCTTATCCCCACCAATTATGTTGTGTCGTTGGCGTTTTTATATGTAGAGTATAATACCTAAAATTTAAAATTATATTAAATTTCCACGCTCGTTCTAAGTATTATAAATCTAATACGCACAATTTTATTGCGACTTATCTTTACGCTTTATCTTGCCTAGCGAACATTTTGTTTCGCCCTTTTCTATCACGAGTCCGCAATAATTACACATTACGCATTGACTTACGTTGGTTTTTCCATCTTTGAGTTTTTTAGCGAAATTCGGTTCGCATATAAACGGACGGCACATAGATACTGCGTTTATACCGCTGTCAACGGCTTTTTGCATATCTTCGCGCTTAGCCACCCCTCCGACCAAAATCAAGTCGACTTCAACGCTGTCTTTGATTGCCATCGCCGCAGGATAATTGAACATCGTCAACGGCTTTGGCTGCGGAATAAGAGGATTTACCGCCTTAGCGCAAGCAAGACTAATCTTCTTGACAACTTTGGGCATACTTGCAACAGGTTCCTTATATTCAAACACCGCGTCCATAGGCATACGCTTTGAGCGCATCGTATTCATACCGTCCTGCACGCTCCCGCAAGACACTTCTATCGCGTCGACTCCGTACTCTTTGAGGAGTTTGCAAACCTCAATCGAATACTCTATTCTCATTCCTTTTTTACGCCTGTCGGTGGCGGAAAGTTTTACCCATATAGGAAAATCGCCCGCCTTTGCTCTCGCTTTTTCTATGATCTCTTTAACTATTCTAAGCCTGCCGTAAATATCTTTTCCGTATTCGTCCTTTCGCTTATTGCCATTTCGGGAAATGAAGTCGTGCAATAGGTATCCGTGCGCCAAATGTATTTGCGCTCCGTCAAAGCCGTATTCTTTTGCCTTTGCGATAGAATCGGCAAACGCTTCCTCTACTCGCAATATATCTTCGACGGTCATTGCTTTAGCCTTGTCGGGATAGAACAAGTGTCTTTTCGCGCTCGGCGCAATCTTTTTCATTCCTATTACTTTGCTTGAAGTTTGGCGGCCGCAATGCGCCAACTGCGCTATTATCGGCGTACCGTAGGAGTGAACCGCCTCGGTAAGTCGCGTATAGCTATCTCTTGCTCTTTCGTCGTAGAAAGTCAGGCAACGCGGATATGCGGAACTTCCCTCTTTGCTCACAATAGCGTATCCGGCTATTATACAGCCGACCTCGTTTTTTGCCATAAACGCGTACTTGGAAATAAGCTTATCGCTAGGACCTCCGTATTCGTCCGCCAATCCGTCGTGAGTCGCCGAGCGTATGATTCTATTTTTTAAGTTCACTTTGCCGACCAAGCAAGGCTCGAATAATTCCATAACTATTATCTTTCCGTTCAGTACGTTTTTATCTTTGCTCGATTTGCGAATTTACGCTTTCTAATCTTATTTTGCCATCGCTCTTATTGTTTTCAAGTATTACGCCGTCGGTCGATTTAAAGTAAAAGCCGCCTTCTTTTCCGCTTTCAAGAACGTTGTCGTGAATATAAATATTTTTATGTACCGCTCCCGCGTGTACGGTATTTTCGGGCAACACTTGCACGTTGTACCCAACGCATCTTCCAAAGCGATTGCGAGCTATTTCCACGTCGCTCACCGGTCCGCTTTCAAACCAGTACTTCGCGTCGTCGGATACCAGTATCGAATGCATAGACGTATTGTCGAAATCGTTGTCCAAAATCTTCACCCTGCCGCCGGTCGTGACTAGAACGCCGCGCGTGATTATCCTAGTCATCTTATTGCCGACAAATTCTAGATTGGCAATAGCCGACTTGTTCTCGATTGCCATACCGACTTTGGCTTTTGCCGTATCGTCCAACTTCAGCAAAATGCGATACTCGTCCAATAGCTTTGACTCAAGTATATTCGCCCTGCCGTCTTCAAGCAACGTATCAATATTTACGAACGCTACGCTATCTCCCGCTCTCAACGGATTGAAGCCGTGAGCTTGCGGGTGCGAGAATTTTACCGTAATAGCGTCGCCATTAACGTCGATAATCCTAAAGTGTATTCCGTGCACGTTCAAACAGTCGTCGCCCGCGCCCTCGAACTCGTTGTCTTTTAAAACTATATCGCCCCTGCAAGAACAAATATGTACGAAGTCCGCCGCCGAGGCTACGAGTTTAGCTCCGCCCTCTTTGGGTTTAAACTTGCTGTTTGTCATCGTTAGATTTTCGCTGTCTTGACATACGAGCGCCAAGCTGTAATTAAAATGTTGATTAATGCCGTCTAAGACTACGTCCTTACTCCTATCGACGAATATGCCCGCGTACTTACGCCTGTGGTCATAAACGTAAAATCTATCGCCTACGCTAAACTTAGCCGTTGATAAATAGGTGGCTCTAAAGGTATAAGGCTTTATCTCCTTAATGCCCAACGAACTGCCGAACGGATTGCTCACTCTCCACATCGAGTTGATATTATCGGCGGGTATCTTACCTATCCACCAAGCAATTCTATTTTGAGTAAAAGCTCTGGTAAAGTCCGTACCCACGTAACAAAACTTACCTTTGACTTTATCGTACTTACTCTCGCTGTCAAGTTGGAAATCTACGTGTCGCTTATCCTTGGCTACGACTTTAAGTTCGTGCATATCGGGATTTTCGGCAACGAAAGCAACATTGACGAGCTTTACGTTTAGACAGTCTTTTATAACTACGTTGGTCATACTTCCGTGTATTACGAACGTACTGCCGTTTCCGTCAACAGTCAAATCCTTTTGCCCCTCAAGCCAAACCGCGGCGCGGTTGAGATGAGGAACCTCTCCCTTTTTCCATTCCTTATCGCCAACCGTGTTGGTGATAAAAAGTTTGTTTGAATAGACTTTATCGGAATAAAAATGGTACTCGCCCTTTTTGAATAAGAGAGTCTTTTCTCCGTCTGTTTTCGCTAGCTCGGCGAATGCTTCTTGCAAAGCAACGCTCGCGTCGCTGTCGGGAATGATTGAATAATTTTCGGCGTTGATTATCATAATTTCTCCTTATATGTTTTTGTAATCTACAAATCCTTCTTGAATTATCCGAGCGATTATCTCGGTAAGTTTGCTCAAACTCAAGTCAAGTCTACCCTTAAACACGTCCTCGTACATACTGGCAAACCCGTTGGTATAAAACCTTACTCTTATAGCAAAGTTTTCGGCGTCCTTTATATGCTCTATTTTCGAATTGTTTTCCACAACGGTTTTAATGAAAAAAGTCTTGATTTTATCAATAAAGTGTTCGCCCGTCTTAGCGCATATCAATCGCTTGTAAAACTCAAAATCTTTTTGCAAAAATTTTGCAATGTTACGCAAGAAAGGCGTTGGATTTTCAATAATGCTGTCTTGATTTGAAGAAAAAAAGTAGAGGATTTGCTCGGACACGTCTTTTTCGATTTCCTCAAGCACGTCTACAGTATTTGAATAGTGCGCGTAGAACGTGCCTCTATTGATTCCCGCCAACGTGACTATCTCCGTAACGGTAATCGTATCTACGTCTTTTTTTTGCAACAACTCGCTAAAAGCGTTCTTGATTAGCTTCTTTGATTTCAAAGCGCTTTTATACTGCATTCGTTCGCTCATAGTACAATTATACTTGAAGAAACGTCAAAAGTCAACGACCGTTGGAAATTACAGCTTTATTTCTACGGCGACTTTATAGACGTCGTCTTTAGCTAAACCGTTTCGCTTTGCGACTTGCTTTATCGCTTCTTTTTTCTCTACTCCGCTATCAAGAAGTTGCTTGAGCTGGTCTTCTATACTTTCTAACGGCTTTTCCTCTTGCTTTTCTTCGCCCGCTTCGACTATAAGCACGTACTCGCCTTTAGCCTCGCCCTCGAAGCCTTGCGAAAGCGAAGTTGTGATATGTTCCTCGTGAACTTTTGTCAGCTCTCTTACGATATGCAAAACTCTCTCTCCCAAGAGTTCGAATAGATATTGTATATCTTTTTTTACGTCGTACGGCGAAGAGTAAAATACCAGCGAAGTTTTCACGTCCTTAAACTGCGATAGCAAAGCGTTCCTATCCTTGTTTTTTGCGGGCAAGAAGCCTATAAAAGTAAATACGGGCTGAACTATACCGCTCAACGCCATAGCGCTCGTAAGAGCCGTCGGTCCCGGCACTACTGAAATCTCAGCGCCCTTTTCGATAAGTCCGTTTACGAGTATAGCTCCTGGATCGGAGATCGCAGGCATACCCGCGTCGGTGATGAGAGCGACGTCGTTTCCTTCGCAAAGTAGCGAGTAAATCTTGTCTACGCTTTCCCGTTCGTTGAATTTATGGCAAGCGATAAGCCGTTTTTTTATTCCGTAATAATTGAGAAGTTTGAGAGAATGGCGAGTGTCTTCGCACGCTATCGCGGATACGCTTTTGAGAGTTTCTAAAGCTCTTAGACTTATGTCCGAAAGATTGCCTATCGGCGTGCCTACCAAGAAGAGTTTTGACATTTTTACCTCGTGTATTGACTTTTATACGCTTTCGCGGGTTGAGTAACAAAAAGCGTATAGATTAATTATAATATACCCGACGGCAAAACGCCATTACTTTAATAAATTTTCTATAATAAAATTGCGCCCTAGAATTTTACTTCTCGGACGCAATTAAAAGATGGATGAGAAAAAAGCTAGTTTTTGTCGACGGAATTTACTCCCGCCATTGCGTTGGCAAACTCTTTGGCTTGCTCTCTTGCGCGCTCTTCTTCGTACAACTCGATTTGGTTCATAACCGCTTGCTTAAACTCATTGGCTTTCATCACGCCTTTAAAGCCAAACACGTCCGCGGCTGTGCTGATTTTGACGGTTTGGAAACCGAAAATACGTCCAAATAATCCGCACGAAAAAGATACGTTTTGGATTTTGTTAAGCGGGGCGTCCAAAGTATGCAACTTAAGAACTCCCGTCCTACCAACTACTCTCTTATTTGTCAATACAAGGTCAGTCTTGAAAAAATTAACCGTTTTAACGATAGCCGGTATTCCGAATACGACGCTGACAAAAATTGAAGTGACCGTTCTATATCCTGAAGCAATTTCCTTAATATCCGAAGCTGCAATTCCATCGATTGTAATAGACGCTATATTGTTTGCGACTACAAATCCTATTATCAATGCGACTACGAACAATACCCACCACAGTATAATCATAACCGGATTAAGCTTTACTTTTGAAACGACTTGTTCGTTTCTATTTAAGTTGTTTTCTACGTATTTACTCACTTACGTATATCTCCTTTTTCTTTAGTAAATAATTGGTTTGTGAGTACAGTTTAACCTGAAATAGGTTAAATGTCAAGCATTTTTATCACGCATAGTAAAATTATTTTGTTAAAAGGAAAGAAAAATGTATAAAAGACTGAGAGAATTAAGAGAAGATAAGAATATGAATCAAACGCAAGTAGCCAAAATGCTGGGTATGTCGCAAACGGGATATTCCAAGTACGAAACGGGCGAAAACGATATTCCCACTACTATTTTGATAAAACTCGCGTTGTTCTATGACACGTCCACCGACTATATTTTAGGCTTGACCGACTTTCCGGACAAATACAGCGACTAAAACTTAGCTATTTCTTTTACAATTTTTTTATTTGATATTGTATTTTAAATATAAATATGATATTATTAATATATTATATATTAAATATACGGGAGTGAAATTATGAAATATGCAGATTTGATTGCCCAAATGTCCTTGGAGGAAAAAGCCGGACTTTGTTCGGGCAAGGATATGTGGCACACTAAAGACGTCAAGAGATTGGGTATTCCGTCGGTAATGGTTTGCGACGGTCCTCACGGACTTAGAAAACAAGACACCAGCGGCGTTTCCACCAACTTGGACCAATCGGTTGACGCAATATGTTTCCCCACCGCGTCCGCAACGGCTTGCTCGTGGGATAAAGACTTGCTTTACGAAATGGGCTGTACGCTCGGCGAAGAAGCTGTCGCTGAAAATATCGCGGTGCTTTTAGGACCGGGCACGAACATCAAAAGAAATCCCTTATGCGGAAGAAACTTCGAGTATTTTTCCGAAGATCCGTATCTCGCGGGTATGCTCTCCGCCTATTTTATCAACGGCGTGCAAAGCAAGAACGTAGGCACTTCAATCAAGCACTACTGCGCCAACAACCAAGAAACTTACCGTATGACGATCAATTCGGTCGTCGACGAAAGAACGCTTAGAGAAATTTATCTCCTACCCTTTGAAATAGCCGTTAAGCTTTCCCAACCGCGCACGATTATGGCTTCGTACAATCTTATCAACGATACGTACGCTACGGAAAACGATTTCGTGCTCAACAAGGTACTTAGAGACGAATGGGGCTTCAAGGGTCTAGTAGTCAGCGACTGGGGCGCAACCAATCAACGCGTCAAAGGCATTGCCGCAGGTCACGACTTAGAGATGCCATCGAGCGGCGGTATGAACGACAAGCTTATCGTCAAAGCCGTAAAGGACGGCTCATTGGACGAAGCTATAGTCGATCAGGCTGTAGATAGAGTCTTGGATATGGTTATGCCAACTATGCAAAACCCGACAGACGCTACGTACGACAAAGAAGAACATTATCAAATCGCCAAGAGAATCGCAAGCGAAAGCGCGGTGCTTCTAAAGAACGAGGAAGAAGCTCTTCCCCTCAAGGCTCAAAAGATTTTGTTGGTTGGCGAACTCGCCATTCAGCCTAGATTCCAAGGTGCGGGCTCTTCGTTCATCAACTGTACTAAGATTACGAATATCGCCGACAGCTTGCAAAACGCCGGCGTTGAGTATGAATTTACGAGCGGCTATAACCTAGACGACGACAACGAAAAGAAAAACGCAAAACTTCGCAAGAACGCAGTAGAACTTGCTAAGAAGTACGACTCGGTACTCGTAGTAGCGGGACTTCCCGGATCTTACGAAGCCGAAGGTTTTGATAGAACGCATATCGAGCTGCCCCAAAGCCACAACCAACTGATAGACGAACTCGCAAAGGTAAACAAAAACGTAAACGTAGTACTCACTATGGGTTCGAGCGTAACGATGCCTTGGGCGGATAGCGTCAAGAGTATACTTTGTATGTATCTCGGCGGTCAAGCTTCGGGAGAAGCGTGCGTAGACCTATTGCTCGGCAAGGCGAATCCTTGCGGCAAATTGGCTGAAACGTTCGCTCTCGACCTCAAGGACGTTCCGTCGTCGCAAAACTTCCCCGGCGCGAGATTTAGCGTAGAATATAGAGAGGGACTTTACGTAGGTTATAGATACTTCAACACCGCAAACGTACCCGTGCTCTTCCCGTTCGGCTACGGACTTTCGTATACGAAGTTTGAGTATTCGAATTTACAGCTTTCCGCAAAGACCATATCCGATAAAGATATCCTCACCGTGAGCGTCGACGTGCAAAACGTAGGCGAAGTCGACGGCAAAGAAATAGTTCAGCTCTACGTCAACGACGTGGAATTTACCGCATATACTCCCTATCAACAGCTCAAGGGCTTTGAAAAGGTCAGCTTGAAAGCAGGCGAAAAGAAGACGGTAACTTTCTCTCTCGACAAGCGCAGTTTTGCGTTCTACAACGTAGACGCGGGAGATTGGCAGGTTGAGAGCGGCGAATTCAAAATAATGATAGGAGCTTCAAGCCGCGATATCAAAGCTGTTGAAAGCGTAATTGTCAACTCCTCCGACGCTACTCCGATAACCGCTACGGATAAGGACAGCTGGTATATGAACCCGAGCGATAGACAAATCGGCAAAGAAGAATTCCTCGCTATGTCCAAACTCAACGTTAAGGAAGATTATAGAATTGCAAAGAAAGGCGAATTTACAGCCGACGATTCTTTTGAGGATATGTCGCACACAAGCGGTTTGGCAAGATTTGCGCTTAAGATAGCAAAACCCGCTATAAGAATGAGTATGAAAGCCAAGAAGAACGACCCCAATTACCTTATGATATACGAGGTTATGAAAACTTCCCCTATGCGTGCGTTGGCGTTCTCCTCTCAAGGAATGTTCAATATGAAGATGGTCGACGGCGTTGTAACGATAATGAACGGCAAGTTCTTCAAGGGCGTGGGTATGGTATTGAAAAACATCGGCGGCGACGAAGAAGATAAGGCTAAGAAAAAAGAGCTTAAAGCTCAAGAAAAAGCCGAAAAGAAAGCCGCTAAAAAGTAATACGTTCTCAAACAAGAAAATCTATTTGCTTTTAAATGCCGCGAGGAACTCAAATGAGTTCCTCGCTTTTCTTTGATAATATTGAAGCTACTTCGACCAATGATCTTTATTTTCTATAGTCCGAACGACCGAACAAGTAATCAAGCGATACTTTGAAATATTCGGCTATTGCGATAGCATATTCTATCAAAGGTAAAGTATCTTTCTTTATCCACATATAAAAATAAGTTCGAGAAAACGGCATTTTAGACGCTATTCCTCCAAGAGTTTCATTGCGTTCCTTTGCTAAAGACTGTATTCGTGTGGAAAAATTAGAAGGCTGAAGAGCGCCTATAAAATCTTTTTCGTCAGTCATACCCAACAAATACGCTAGAGATAAATCAAGTTTGTCGGCTATCTTTATCAAAGTTTTAGTCGTAGGAATAATACCAAAATCAACGGCTTTAGTAATAATAGGATAACTTACGCCGACCAGCTCCGCGAACTGTTTATTCGTTTCGCAATCGTTTTCCTCCATCGAATCTTTAATTCTTTCACTAAATTTCTTAGAAGTCCTCATTTCCGAGTTTTCAGGGAATTTCGACATAATTTCTCCTTTTCTTATAATTACACAAGAGGGAAGCAAACGCTTCCCTCTTGATTTGATTTTACGTTTTCTATCGCAATAGTCTTATTTCTTTGCGGTAGTCTTTTTAGCAGTCGTTGACTTAGCGGCAGTTGACTTAGTTGCAGGTTTCTTAGCTGCAGGTTTCTTAGCTGCGGTAGTCTTAGCCGCGGTAGTCTTAGCTGCAGTGGTTTTAGCTGCGGTAGTCTTAGCTGCAGGTTTCTTAGCTGCGGTGGTCTTTGCAGCAGTGGTCTTAGCCGCAGGTTTCTTAGCTGCGGTAGTCTTTGCTGCGGTAGTCTTAGCTGCAGTAGTCTTAGCTGCAGTAGTCTTAGCCGCGGTAGTCTTTGCTGCGGTAGTCTTTGCTGCAGGCTTCTTAGCTGCGGTGGTCTTTGCTGCAGGTTTCTTAGCCGCAGTAGTAGTCTTTTTAGCTGTAGTTGCAGTAGTCTTCTTCGCAACAGGTTTTTTAGCTACGGGAGCTACGACCGCTTCTTCAGCAACTTCCCCAGTTGCCGGCTCTTCCGCTGCTTGCTCTTCAGTTGCCGCAACTTCTTCAGCGGCTTCTTCTACAGCCGCGATTTCTTCTACAGGCTCTTCAACGGCTTTTTCTTCTTGAACTTCCTCTACGGGTTGTTCCGCCTCGACTGCCTGTTCGGGTTGAGCTTCGGCTTCTTTTTCGACAGTTTCTTCAACAACAGGTTGCTCTTCTTGCTTTTCTTCTACAGCTTCTACCTTTGCTGTTTCGTCTACGGTAGCGGCAACTGCCTTTTCTTCAGTTGCAACGGCTTCGTCAGCCGCAACTGCGTTTTCGGCTTTAGCTTCGGTAGCGATAGCCGCTTCTTCTTCATTACCCTTTTTGCTGAAGAGCTTGTCGTTCATAATCAAGAACTTCTCGGCAATAAACATTATAATCATATCAGCGCAAGAATAAATAATCATTGCGAGCGTTCCGCCAACGGCCTTTGACGTTTCTACGTTTCCTTTGAAGAGCGTATTCGTCCACCAATCAGCATTGACGAATGCATTTGTAAGCGGTTGGTCTACGATAGTGGTAGCCGCCCACAAAGCAATACTGAAAATTATGTACATAAATATGCCAAACGCCAAGTTCTTTCTTGGCTTGAACAATACTTTTCTATGCAAAATAAAATTGATAAGTTTGCATAGGAAAATACCAATCATAACTACGATAAACGTACCAAGTTGAGTGTTCAACCACGACAAACCGAACAAAAGGAAATTTTTGTTTGGATCTGCGTCTAAGTCTTGAATAAATCCGATTTTCGGACCGAGCAATTTAACTACTAATTGCACGATAAATCCGGCCATACTCAAAACTACGAACAAAATAAACTGCAAGAAGCCCTTTAATCCTCCTTTCTTCTTCGGAGTTTGCTCTTGAGCTACTTCCTGAGAAGTTGCGTTTTCCTTCACTTCCATAATTCACCTTCCTAAAAATTTGTATATTTTGTATAAATTAATATTATTATACAATAATATATTTATTTAATCAATAATTTAGTTAGTATTTTTACAAGAAATTTAACTGTTTTCTCTTCCATTTTTTGCCTTTTTCGCCTTTTCGTTAGTATTATATTTAAGACTACTTACAAGTTTTCCAAAAAAAATTTCAATTTTAATAGAAATATTTAGCGATTTTGTTGAATAATTCATATCCGTGTGCTAAAATGTGTGTATTAAAAATTTACTTTTTATAAAAGGATCAAAAAAACAATGGATTACGTAGAAAGAGTGTTACAAGAGTTAAAGGAAAAAAATCCCGCTCAACCTGAATTCCATCAGGCAGCTACCGAGGTTTTGATGAGTCTCAAAGCCGTTATCGACGCAAACCCCGCTTACGAAAAAGCGGGTCTTTTAGAGCGTTTGGTCGAGCCTGAAAGAGCGGTTATGTTTAGAGTACCTTGGGTTGACGATCAAGGCAAAGTACACGTCAACAAAGGCTATAGAGTTCAGTTCAACAGCGCTATCGGACCGTATAAAGGCGGCTTGAGATTCCACCCGTCGGTTAATTTGTCGATCATCAAGTTTTTGGGCTTTGAGCAAATTTTCAAAAACAGCCTCACTTCCCTGCCTATCGGCGGCGGTAAAGGCGGTAGCGACTTCGACCCCAAGGGCAAGAGCGACGGCGAGATTATGAGATTTTGTCAAAGCTTTATGACGGAGCTTTACCGTCATATGGGTAGCGATACCGACGTCCCCGCAGGCGATATAGGCGTTGGCGGAAGAGAAATCGGCTACTTGTTCGGACAGTACAAGAGAATCCGCAACGAGCACACCGGCGTACTTACCGGAAGAGGTTTGGCTTACGGCGGTAGCTTGGTAAGAACTGAAGCTACGGGATACGGTTTGGTATATATTTCTCAAGAAGCTCTCAACTGCAAAAAGCAAGACAGCTTCCTCGGCAAAAAAGTAGTTATATCCGGCTCGGGCAACGTAGCGATTTACGCGTGCCAAAAGGCTCAACAGTTGGGCGCTAAAGTAATAGCTATGTCCGACTCCAACGGTTACGTATACGACGCCGACGGCATTAAGCTTGATATTATCAAGGATATCAAGGAAGTAAGAAGAGCAAGAATAAGCGAGTACGTCAAGAAAGCGCCTACTGCCAAATACTTTGAAGGTCACAAGAATATTTGGTCCGTGAAGTGCGACATCGCGCTCCCCTGCGCAACTCAAAACGAACTTGACGCCGAAGCCGCTAAGCTTCTCGTTAAGAACGGCGTAATGCTCGTAGGCGAAGGCGCAAATATGCCTACCACCTTGGAAGCAACTCAAGTATTCTTGGACAATAAAGTAATCTTCTTGCCGGGCAAAGCAGCAAACGCAGGCGGCGTAGCTACCAGCGCTTTGGAGATGGCTCAATCTAGCAGCAGGATTTTCTGGAGCTTCGAAAGAGTTGACAGCGAACTTCAAAATATTATGGTCAACATCTTTAGAAATATCGACAGCGCTTCTCAAAAGTACGGCTTCGACGGCAACTACGTCGTGGGCGCAAATATTGCGGGCTTCTTGAAAGTAGCCGACGCTATGATGGCGCAAGGTATAGTTTAAAATTTAAGACTGATTAAAATCAACAAGACAGCCGACTTGAAAAAGTCGGCTGTCTTTTATATTCAAAATTATCTATATTTTATTTTTTGCTTATTTCCCTGTTTTGCTCTTGCAAAGAAAAGGTCTTGCTCGCAACGGAGATTTTCTTGTATCTTTTTATAAACGATACGCAAAGCAACGCAAAAGTCGCTACCGCGAAATATAGCGCAGGTGAAACCCTATGTTTACTGCCGTCGATCAAAAGCGAAGTGAGCGTCATTAAAAAGAAACCTATTATATCTATATAAATCAAACGAATATAAGCCGTACGCTTCATAGACTTGATACGCTTTACGTCCTCATCTTCTTTAAGCGTCTTGGATATTGCGTACTTATCTACGAATACTAAGAGATATAACGCCACCGCTATCGCCATTCCTATCAATGAGAAAACGATACAATCAACGAGGTTTCCCTTGAAGTCAACGCGCATAACTAGACTGACTACGACTATCCAAAGAAAGAAAAGCCATATTGATAATATTAACGATAACTTTTGTCTTTTAGTAAAATTCATAGCCGACACCCAACGACTTAATTATATACTCACTTGCAAGGCTTGTCAATAGAAGCGCGAAAATTGTCGAAAATAACATGAATTTTTTAACAAAATCCCCTTATAATCCAAAAGACCGCCTTTTTACGGGCAGTCTTTCGGAAAGTTTATAAAAGGTCGTACGTTACGATACAGTCGTGTTTGGTGTCTTTGTCTAAACATAGTTTAACATCTAAGAAAATCAAAATCAATAACCTTTACCGAAAATATACTTAAGGTTTACCCTACGCTTACTTCGTCAATGCTTAGACCTAGAAATTGAGCGTTGTAGAGTTCGGCATAGAAGCCGCCTTTCTCCAGTAACTGGTTGTGATTACCCTGCTCGATAATATCGCCGTCTTTGAGCACCAAAATCAAATCGGCGTCCTTTATCGTAGAAAGCCTGTGCGCGATGACGAAACTCGTTCTTCCCGCCATAAGCGTTTCCATCGCTTGCTGAATGAGCATCTCCGTGCGCGTGTCGACCAAGGACGTAGCCTCGTCAAGTATCATTATTTTCGGATTTGCAAGTATTGCTCTCGCTATTGTCAAAAGCTGTTTTTGACCTTGGGAGATATTGCCCGCTTCGGCGTTTATCACAAAATCGTAACCGTTTGGCAAAGTGCGGATAAAGTGGTCGGCGCACGCGAGTTTTGCCGCCTCTATCACTTCTTCGTCCGTGGCGCTAAGCCTTCCGTAGCGAATATTCTCCATTATAGTGCCGTTGTATAGCCAAGTATCTTGCAAGACCATTCCCATACATTTTCTAAGACCGCTTCTTGAAAATTCTTTTATATCCCTGCCGTCGACCAAGATTTGACCTTCGTTTATATCGTAGTATCTCATCAAAAGTTTGACAAGCGTAGTCTTGCCCGAGCCGGTAGGTCCGACTATAGCTATGCGCTGACCGCTCTTGACGTTGCAGGAAAAGTCCTTGATAATGACCTTGTCTTGCGAATAACCGAACTTTACGTTGACGAAATCGACGTTGCCGTCTATACCCTCTAGCGCAAGCTCGCCGGTTTCTTTTTCTTCCTCTTCCTCCAAAAAGCCGAACACTCTTTCCGCCGCCGCTATAGTCGATTGGAAAGTGTTCGCCACGCTAGAAAGCTGTGTGATAGGCTGATTGAACTGACGAACATACTGAACAAACGCTTGAATATTACCTACGCCCAGTCCCGTTCCGCTTATGACAAGCGCTCCGCCTAAAATACAAACGGCGGTAAAGCCGAGATTGCCTATTACTTTGGATAGCGGCTGCATCATTCCCGAGAAAAACTGCGCGCTCATCGCCGAAGAGCTGAGTGCTTCATTAAACTGATTAAACTCCTCCACGCTCTTTTCCTCGCCGTTGAAAAGTTTAACCACGCTGTGTCCCGCGAAAGTTTCCTCAATACGTCCGTTTACGTGACCTAGATATTCCTGTTGCCGCTTGAAATACTTTTGCGACTTCTTAAGAATAAGCATAGCTACGACCATCAAGACCGCAACGCTCACGAGCGAAATCAACGTCATAAGCGGACTTATTTTCAACATCATTATCAGCACTCCCACGACAGTAGTAATCGAAGTCAGCATTTGCGTAAGACTTTGGTTGAGCGAAGTGGCGATAGTGTCTATATCGTTGGTGATAAGGCTCATCACCTCGCCGTTGGTCGTGGAATCGTAGAACTTAAGAGGAAGTTTGTCAATCTTTTCGTTGAGATCTTTTCTAAATCTATACGATACCTTTTGCGACACTCCCGAAAGAAGAAAACCTTGCAAGTATGACATAACGCCGCTCGCGACGACCAAAATCATCAGCTTGTAGAGTATGCTCATTATCTTATCGATGTCCAGCTTGGGAGCTTCAACGAGCGAAACCGACCTTACGTCTTCAAGATACGCGTCGGGTATCTTCAACGCGTCGCCCATTCCCGCTATGTCCGAGAACTCGCCTACCGTAGTCGCCGTCCTTGCCGCCTTGGCGACGTTGGACAGCTTGACGTTGTTCATCTCGTCAGGCAGTGAAAGTATTTGCTCCCTTTGCTCGTCGGTAAAATTGTCGTATTGCGAGCTTTCGGGATTTCTCGCCGCGTTCTTCAAGTCGCCGACGGTAACTCCGATCATATTCTCGAAAAGCGTTAAGGTATCGTCGTCCAACTCTTTTATAGAAGCGACTGCGTTGTAAGCCGTCTTTTGCATTGCTCCCACAACTAGCGTATCCGTAGCTCCGCCGAGAATGTCGGGAACGGTTATGGTAGCGATAACTCCGCCTATCGCCAAAACGAAAGCAATAATAATCACCGCCAAATCTCTTTTCATATAGCGGCAAAGTTTTTTGACCGTGCCTTTAAAATTCTTGGCTTTTTCGACCTGATGCATACCGCCGCCTTTGCCCATAGGTCCTTGCATTTGTCGGGGTTTTCTTGTAGGAGCCATCATAGTCCAAGTTCCTCCTCCGACAACTGCGATTTAGCAATGTCAAGATAGGTCGGGCAGGTCTTGAGCAGTTCCTCGTGCTTACCCGTTCCTACGATTTTGCCGTCGTCCAACACAACGATAGTATCGGCGTTTTTGATAGTGCCAACTCTTTGCGCAACGATAATCACGCTTGAATTTGACATCTCTTCTCCTAGCGCAATTCTAAGTTTTGCGTCCGTCTTAAAATCTAACGCCGAGAAAGAATCGTCGAAGATATTTATAGGCGCGTTTTTGCTCAACGCTCTTGCAATAGCAATTCTTTGCTTTTGACCGCCCGATACGTTGCTTCCGCCTTGCGCTATCTCTCTCGCCATACCGTCAGGCGAAGAATTGATAAACTCCGAAGCTTGCGCTATGTCCGCGGCTTTGCTCAAGACTTCCGCCGTAGCCTCTTCCACGCCGTAACCTATGTTGGAAGCAACCGTACCCGAAAAAAGCGTGTTCTTTTGCGGTACGAAACCTATATTGTTGCGCAAATCTTTGAGATTAATATCCCTTATGTCCCTGCCGTCGATAGTAATCCGCCCTTCGGCGCAATCCATAAGTCTAGGAATAAGATTGACTATCGTCGATTTACCGCTGCCGGTGCTTCCGATAAGCGCGGTTACTTGACCGCTTTTAGCCTCGAAAGTTATGCCCTCTACAGCTTTGGCTCCGCCGCCGTAGCTGTAGCTTACGTTTTCAAACTTAACGTCGCCTTTAAACCTTATTCCCTCAGGTTGTTCTCTTCCCTCGGCGTTTTTAATGCTTATCGGCATATTGAGAACTTCGTTAACTCTTTTGATAGATACTATCGCTCTAGGCAAAAATACGAATATCATTGACAACATCATAAACGACATAATTATGTGCATAGCGTACTGCATAAACGCCATCATATTAGCCACTTGGTCCACGTTTTGGACGTTGCGGGCGAATATCCATACAATCGCTACCATCACGCCGTTCATAACTACCGTCATTACGGGCATCAACAACGCCATCATTCTAGTCGTAAACAGCGAAGTCGAAGTCAGTTCCTTGTTTGCTTTGTCAAACCTCTTTTCCTCGTGCGCTTGAGTATTGAAAGCCCTTATAACAAGCATACCGTTGAGTTCGTCGTTGGCGATTTGGTTTACGTTGTCTATTTGCTTTTGCATTTTGATAAACTTTGGTTGCACGACAGCCAAAGCAAGTATTATGAGCAAAACTACGACTGCCAACGCTCCTACTATGACGTACGCCAAACCGTTTATGCCGCTTGAGTGTCTTATCGCTTGGACTACTCCGCCGATACCCATAATAGGCGAAAACATTACCAGTCTAAAAAATAGAATGGTCAGCATTTGAATTTGAGTAATATCGTTGGTGCTTCTCGTAATCAATGACGATACCGAAAACTTGTTGTACTCCTCGCTTGCGAAACCCATAACTTTTTTAAATATATCTCTTCTTAAATCGCGTGAAAGATTTGCGGCTATCTTTGAAGATAGAAAGCCTACCGCAATCGAACAAGCGAACGCAAGCGTCGAGATGACTATCATTTGCCAACCGTAATGCCAAATCGTCCCCATATCGCCCGAAGCAATACCGTAAGCGACCAAGTTGGACATATAGTCGGGAAGTTGAAGTTCGCATATCGCCTCGCACGCCAAAAAAGCAAGCGCAAAGACTATGTATAAAGCGTATCTTCGATAATATTTGATTATTGTTTTCATACGAAGTTATTGTATAATATAGGATACGGAAAAGTCAACGCCGTTGACACTTCGCAAATATTTTTTACGCGGATTAAGCAAAGAAAGGCTTAAAACGACAATATTCCTTTTATATCAAAACCGCATAAAAATAGCTCCCTACAACGCGTACGTATAAGGAGCTTGAAAGTTTTCGTAATATTGATTTTCTCATGAATTATATTCTTGATAGCGCAAACGGCTTTCAGCGCAGCCGTATCCGCCGCTTGGTCAATACCGTTTACGCCGCGAGTAATAGCGCTACGCTCAAAACAGCTTTCTTACGCTGTATCCGCTCTTCTCCAAGACCTTGACCTGAGTGATAATCGACTCGATAAACTCCTCGTTGTTTTTGGTCTTTTGCATAAGGGTAAGCAGCTTGTCGGTAGTTTCTTGAGAATCGCCGTTGGAAAGCATCTTTCTCAACGCCCAAACGCCTTCGAGTTCCTTTTGAGTTAAGAGCAAATCCTCTCTTCTCGTAGAAGAACGGTTGAGATCGATTGCGGGGAATATTCTTCTCTCGCTGAGTTTTCTATCAAGAGTGATTTCCATATTACCCGTACCCTTAAACTCCTCGTAGATGACGTCGTCCATTCTGCTGCCGGTATCAACCAACGCGGTAGCTATTATCGTAAGCGAACCGCCGTTTTCAATGTTTCTAGCCGCGCCGAAAAACTTTTTGGGACTTGCCAACGCTCCCGGATCTACGCCGCCCGAAAGAGTTCTTCCGGTAGGCGGTATAGTCAAGTTGTACGCTCTTGCAAGCCTTGTGAGCGAGTCCATCATAATTACTACGTCTTTGCCAAGCTCGACGAGCCTTTTTGCGCGTTCGATAAGTAGCTCGGCGGCCGCGCAGTGATGCTCGGGAACTTCGTCGAAAGTAGAATACACTACTTCGCCCTTTATAGACCTCTTCATATCCGTGACTTCTTCAGGACGCTCGTCGACAAGCAGCACGAACAGCGTAACTTCCTCGTGGTTGGAAGTAATGGAATTTGCTATCTTTTTGAGAAGCGTGGTCTTGCCCGCTTTAGGCGGCGACACTATCATCGCGCGCTGACCTTTTCCTATAGGCGCAATCAAGTCCAAACTTCTTATGGCGAAATCTCCTCTCGTCACGCTCTTTTCGGCGGTGTTTATTTCGAGCTTTAATCTCTCTTGCGGGAATATGGGAGTCAACGCGTCAAAGTGCGGTCTTTTCCTTAAACCGCTCAAATTCTTTCCGCTCTCGTCCTCAAACTCCACGAGTCTATACTCGCCCGTAGACTTGATATCGTTGCCGTCGCCGTCTTTTTGATAGATTATCTCGTACTTCATATCGGGATTTACTCTATCGACCGATACGAGCGCGGGGGTCTTGTTTTCGCCGTTTCTTCTCGCCATTCCCACGACGTAGTCGCCCGCTCTCAGTCCCAAACCTTTGATGATCTTACTAGATACGTACACGTCTTTTTCGCTGCACTCGCAGTTTTCCGCGCGCAAGAAACCGTAGCCGTCTATGATTTCCAAAATTCCGCTCTTGACGAATTTAGCTTCTTCTCTCGGTTCTTCTTCGCTACGGTCGTTTTTTCGCCTGTTTCTATCGTCGCCTCTATCTCCCCATACTCTTTCGGTGTCATCGCCGGTCTTGGGTTTGTCGTATATCGCCTCAAACGAGGAGCTGTCGCTCACTTTGCTGTAAACGTCCGACTTAGGCGGTCTGCCGACGCTCTTTTTTTGATAGTCCTGTTCTTCGTCCAAAACTACGCCGTTTGCGTTTACGATAGCAAAATACTCTTCGACTATTTCGCCCTTTTTCTTTGTCGTAGGCGCCTTTATTCCCACGTCTCTAGCAATCTTGCGGAGCGTGTGTATCGTCATATTCTCGAAATCTTCGGGCGTATATACGGACTTTTTAGAGTCGGCGCTTTCCGACGCTACCTTTTCAATATTAGTTTTGGCAGCGTTGCTATTAAGCGCGTAAATGCTCTCGACCAACTGCTCTTGAGTAAGGAACGTCGCGTTTTCTACGCCCGCCTTTCTCGCAATATCTCTTAGTTGAAAATAATCTTTAGAATTAAGCTCCTCTAAGGTGTAATTTTTCTTAGCCATATTATTCTCCTGAATTTTCTAATCGCCCTTTGGCGTATAAATATTTCTATAAACTTTTTGAAATAGTAGATTGATTAAATTAAAATGCTACGTAATTAGATTTTCTACAAAAGAAAAATTTTGATACCAAAATTTAGCTTAGCAAGAGATATTTCTATCTCTTGCTTATTCTTTTCTAAAAAACTTCGTCGTTAAAAACTATAACTTTGGTATGATCCTCTTCAAAATAAGCCCTGTCGACTTCCAACGTCCGACCGTCTATTTTGACGATTTGCTCCTCGTCGAATAAGTCTAAAAATTCGTCGAGCTTGTCGATATCGACTTCGCTGTTAGGGGTCTTGAAATGCATAGGAATGACGATATCGGGCATAATGATGTCTACGTATTCCTTTGCTTGATTTGCGTCGATAGTATAATTGCCGCCTACGGGTATCATAAGCACGTTGACAGAGCCGATGCCCTCGGCAAGTCTAACCGTACACTCTTCGCCTATGTCGCCCATATGGCACAAGTCTACGCCGTCCATACGGTATTTGAAGATACAGTTTTCGCCCCTTTTCTTACCCGATTTGTCGTCGTGATAGGAGTGCATTGACGATATATCCACGCCTTTGATTTCCCAAAAGCCGCAATCGCTCAGCACTAACGGCGTACCCTTAACGTTTACTACCGCGTTGTGATCTTTGTGTTGGTGAGAACAAGTTACGACGTCCGCGCTTGTCGCCGCCATATCAAACCCTACGATGGATTTATCGTAAGGGTCGGCGACTATCGTAGTACCCGTTGATTCGGTCAACTTAAAGCACGAGTGTCCTAGCCATTCGATGTTCATTTTACTCCTCGCTTATATTCATTGCCAGCTGTTGAGGTTTGCCGGCGTTAAATTTTTCGATTAGTTCGTGTATTTTATCGTGCGGGTCAAGAAGCTGTCCTACCGACTTGTTTTGGTCGATAGCCGCTATAATGTAAGCCACGTACTTTGACATATCCGCCTGAACGAACCAACTCTTCTTCAAAAGTTCTTCGGTGGCGTAAGTCAAGTTGGTGGAAAGCACCGCGTCAAACAAACCCGCGTCGTAAGCCTTTTGGAATTTCTCCGTACCCTCGGTAAAGAGCGCGTAAGTAGCGGATAGGAATATCCTGCCGCAACCCGCAGCCTTGAGTTCGGTACAAAGCTTGAGCATACTGTCGCCCGTAGCGATAATATCGTCGGCTACGAAAATATCCTTGTCTTTTACGTCGTTGCCGATATACTCGTGAGCGACGATGGGATTTCTACCGTTTACAACGTTTGCGTAATCTCTACGCTTATAGAACATACCCAAATCCGTGCCGAGTACGGAAGCGTAATATATATTCCTGCTCATTGCGCCTTCGTCAGGACTTACTATCATAAAGTTTTCCTTCTTCATATTGATTTCGGGGAAAGACTTTAGCAGCGCCTTGAGTATTTGATAAGTAGGCATAAAGTTGTCAAAACCCATAATAGGTATAGAGTTTTGAACTCTCGGGTCGTGAGCGTCGAAAGTGATTATGTCTTTTACGCCCATAAACTCAAGTTCCCTGAGCATTTGAGCGCAGTCAAGAGATTCTCTCGCAACTCTTCTATGCTGTCTTCCGCCGTAAAGAAGAGGCATAACTACCGTAATCTTATTTGCAATACCCGCGGTAGCACAAATAATTCTCTTCAAGTCGGAGTAGTGATCGTCAGGCGACATACGGTTTGGCGTGCCAAACATATTGTACTCTATCGAGTAGTTGCCCACGTCGCAAATAATATAGAGGTCTTTTCCTCTAATGCTGTCCAAAATCAATCCCTTGCCGTCGCCGGTAGTAAATCTCGGACAGTTATTGCCTACCAAAAAAGTGTCTTTGCAAAACTTTTTGCCGCTGGCTTTAGCTTCGTTATTATACCAATTAACGAGATAGCTGTCCACCTTCTTTCCCAGTTCAGCAGCTCCTTCCAATGCCAATACCGCCATATTGGAGGAGTCTTTTTCAAAGTTGAATATAGACTCAAAAAACGGTCTCATCTTTGCCTCCGTATATTAAAATTGTATATCAGTGAATTGTAAAAAATCTCAACACAATCAAAACAAATCGTATTGAATAAAAATGACTTATTAAATTTTCTACTATGTGAATCCATAAAGCCTCACTCGAAAATTTCGCAACCAAAGCAGTTACATTGATATAATAGCATAGTAAAAATATAAAATCAACTAATTTTAGAACTTTTCAAAACTATTGCTTCGCCTATTGCTGACAATTTTATCTAAACTTCATTATCAATATAATAAGAGGAACGCAAAATACGTCCCTCTCGTTGTTATTGTTCATTCGTAATTCTCGGCGAGAAAGACGCGATTAATTTGCAAATTTCTCTTGACCGCCGACCGTTATTTAATAACGCCGTATATCAATTTGATATAGTTGCCGCCCGATACGTTGTCTTTCAAGTTCAAGACGATCACGACTTTATTTCCCTTAGCGCTGCTGTCGCCGAAAATATATTCCTCGGGATAATCCTCGTCGATAGTCAACGTCTTAACCTCGCCCTTTTCCTGTCCGCCGCTAATTACGGCTATACCGCTGACCTTGGGGTCGATTTGGTTACGGCTCATTTCAACGACGTAATCTTTAGTGTAAGTTTTACCAACCAAAATCGGATAGCGGAAGCCTTCCTCGTCAGTTACGGTCATCAACTTATCGTTCGCGTCGCGATATAAAACTTCAACTATTCTCGCCAAGTCGCTTTGTTCCTTGATATTCTCAAGGTACGACTCTACTCTTACTTGCGAAGAGTTGGAGTAAGCGGCAACGTAGCTAATAGTTCCGCTGTTGCTACCCGCGAAAGCGCCGTTATTAGCTCCGCCGGCAACAGTTCCGCCTACGGCGTAAGATCTCGTTATCTCGCCCTCGTTCATACCTACGAAGCCTCCGACAAACTCGGTTGCGTTCACTCTATTCGTCGCGTAAGAGTCTTGTATCTTACCGGTAGATGAATTGTACGCGACAAGTCCGCCTGCGTAACCGTTATTACCGTTTGCTATCACGTATTTAATAGTAGCCTCGTTTGCTTCTCTAGTATATTCTCCGCAATAAGACTCTACTATCATTCCGCTGTTGCGAGCTACGAGTCCGCCTGCGTAAAGCGCGTTGAGGCCGGATCCTTCGGCAGTGATTTGTCCTACTGCTTCGCAACGCAAAATTATACCGCTCTCGTTTACGTTCAAAGCGATTCCCGCCGCCGCAATCGTAGACGGATGATCTTCGAAAAATTCTCCCACTCTTGCGGTTAAGCTACCGTAAAAGCCCGTTTCGGAAATCGTAGCGCGGTCGCCTTGCGACGCCTCGACGTTGATTGCAACTCCGGCAACGTTTCTACCCTCAAGCTCAGCGTAGACTTGCGACACGCTAATAACGTTGTAGTTGTTGATGACCATACCCGCAACGTTAGCGCCGTCGGCTTTAATGGAATCGGATTGTACGAAAACTTTGTTGAGAGTTCCGTAATTGTTGATAGCTATTAAAGCGACGTTTATCTCGCTTACGACGTCTTGATTCTTCTCTTCCTCGCCGTCAACGTCCTCGTCGGATTCCTCTTTTTCGTATCCCACGAAATTCACGCCCATATAGAACGTATTGTCAATTCTCGAACCGCTCGCAATATTTACGAACTGCGCGTAATTCCTAGTAGTAGTGTCAACGGTAACTACGCCGTCCGCAGTCAAACGCTTATTGCCTACGACGATATTGGAAACAGTATGCTGATTTCCCTCTATCGTTCCGTTGAAATTTTGAATTTGAACGACTTCGTAGCCGTTGAAGTTGATGTTGTTTGTAATAACGTAATCGTTGCCGTCGCCAACGCCGTTTTGAGTATCGATATAATCTTTTAATATGATATACGCGTACTCGCCAGCGTTAGTAATCGTATATTTTTGGTCGGTTTTCGTCGGAATCTTATAGCTTAGATACTGACCTTTAGCAACCGCTTCTTCGCTTGCTACGTATTTATCGTCGCTTTGACCCGCCGATACGGATACGTCGTAAAGTATTCCGTAATAAGACGCGTCGTTTATCTTGTATTCGTAAGTCGTAGCCGTACCGTCGTTGACTTCCTTGATAAATATACTGTCGAGATCGATTGCAAATTTGTATGCGATCGGCTCGTGCGCTCCGTTGAATATTACCGATTTCTCAACGTCCGAGTCTGAAGAACTCTCCTCGAAATAGTACAGTTGATTACCCGTACTCAAATCAAATACGTCCTCGTCGTCGCCCGTATACTGGTCTTGAGCGTCGCCGTCAACCTCTACGTCTTTTTCATAAATAAAGTTGCTGCCGTCAAAGACTATATCCACTCCGTCGCTCTTGACGTAAGATGAATATCTCAACTCGCTTCCCGACGTACTCAGCACGGGTTTGTCGGCTCCGTTGTAACGAACCATCATATCGCCGTCGATATTATAAACGGTTATCGTCCTGCCGTCCACGATTTGAGCGGCGGTCTTATTTGAGTCAGTATATTGATAGAAATTATAAATTTGCCCCTTTACGAAAACGACGTTGCAAGAAACCGTCAAGGACGTAACTGAGTTTTCAAGTTTGCTAGTTCCGTTGGGAAGCAAACCTACGAGCGTCAAGTAGAATTGGTCGGACTTCGTGTTAGCGTCAATGCTCCAAGTCAATCTCGCGTTGCCGTCCTTATTGTATGCAAACTTCAAATCTTTAGCGTCGATACCCTCGAGTTTGCTTACGGAATATTTGTCGTCCTCTTCGCTCCAAGCGCTGTCTATAAACACTTCATTGTCGCCGTTTGCCTTAATGGTGAAAGTATATACGCCCACTCTATCGTAGTTGAAGTTGCTGCGTTGATAGCTCGTACCCGTCGTATCGACAGTAATTTCGTCGCTCGTACCGTCGCTCGCAACGTAGGTCATCTTGAGCGTATAGGAAGAAGCGTTGGTTACTGAACCCCACTGTATTCTCGAGGTCGTTATGCTCGAGAATTTAGGCGTATCCAATACCTTTGAATTTATATAGTAGAAAGTGCCTCTATCCGAATCGGAAAATTTGGAATAGTCGGAAGGCACTGCTACGATTACGAACCTATACTTATCGTATCCGTCAAAAATAGCCTTGCCGTCGTCATCCTTTCTATCAGCAAAAGAGAAAGAAGTTTGCTCGGTGGTCACGTCCAACAAAAGCGAGTCGTCGCCGTCGTAGACCCTTATTGAATAGCTTGCCGCGTCGCTCACCGCGCTCCAACTAGCTAGTTTTCCTTCGTTGTCTATCGTAACTTTGGGCGTATCGAGAGAATTTCCTTTGTGATAAACCGTCTTGCTCGCGTCACTGGTGCCATACGTCTTTCCGTCGCCGTAAGCTCTTACAAAAACCGTAAAATCGCCGTATCCCGAAACTATCGGGCTCAAATTAAACGAAGTAGACGTCGTAGACGATTCCTCTTCGCTCCCCTCTATGGAAATATAATAAAGCTCGGCGTTTTCAACCTCGTCCCAACTAAGCGTGCTTCCGCTAAATTCAAGGTTTTGCGGCGCTTTAAGTTTCAACAACCCGTCGTCGTCCCTTTCAGGGGAGCACGCAACCATAGCGAACAAACACATCGCTAAAATTATGCTCACGATTATGATTACGTTGATTTTCTTTCTCATAAAATCTCCTTTGTAACCTCATTTATTCTGCTTTATTATAACAAAATGCCTAGATAATATCAAGCCATTTGTTATATTTTATTATTTATAAATATTATGATTCAATTTAAACTTATTATCTATATTTTTCCATAATCTATTTTTTATTAATTTCTACGCTATAGCTCAACGCCGATATTAGACAATTTTTTTCAAAATATGCATATTTTAAAGTTTTTTTCATTTTACTATTGTATTTGTTAAAAAAATGTGTTAGAATTGACGTACTGAGGTGGGATATGAATTTCTGCATAAACTTAAAAAAACTAAGAAAAGGTAAAAGAATCTCTCAAACCGCAATCGCCGAGCTTCTCGACGTATCGCAACGTACTATTTCACACTACGAGAACGGCACTTGCCAACCGAGCATCGAGGGTTTATGCAAACTCGCCGATATTATGGAAGTTTCACTTGACGAATTAGTTGGACGCACTTTAGTTAAAAAACAGCCTTCCGATTATTAAACGCTTTTTTTAAGATATTTTTCGTTAGATAAACTCGTTTTTTGTTTTGGTATTTCCTTAAAAAATAAAAATTTAAGCCTACGAACGCAGTCGGCTCTTTTGGCAGGTAACGTTATTATTTAGCGCTTCGCTTTCTTCCTGCCTGTATTCTTAAAGAATATGATAGCAACGTACGCCGCCAAAAGCAAAGCGCAAAAACCTAGCAATATTCCATACATCGCGCCCAACGGAACTTTGTTGTCGAATACGTAAATATCTACGTCAAAACCTTTCTTTATCCCCTCTATCGCCTCCGACGGAACCCCCGCTTCTACAAACGCGTCAAGATAGCCGCCCATATAGTGGTTGCGCAAAATTCCCACGCTATAAGTTCCCGGCAAACAGCAAAGTATGTTTTGCAATCCCTTTGAGAAAGACGATATCGGCATATACGCTCCGCAAATAAAACCGTACATTGAAGATACGAGCGTCGCCACCGCCGATAGCGCGCCTTGAGTTTTTATGAAGCTCTCGATTATTCCCGCAAGCAACGTACCGAACAGTATACCGCATACACAGTCGACTATTATCATAAAAAAGTCGCCCGCGCTAATATACCAACCCACTGCCGCTAGATATATATGACCTATTAGCATTACGCCCATCATTACCGAAAACGTAACGAAAAAGTTGGAAGCGAAATAAGACAGCGTAAGAGTAATCGGCTTTATCGGCGAAACTTGAAAATCAGTCACCGTTGAATTTATTTTATCGTCTACCATTATGAGATTGGAACAAAACGCAACCGTGACTGCGCTTACGCTTAGAATCGACGACATAAGCCAAGCTCCCGTGATTCCATCAAGAAGTTTGCTATCAACGCTAAACCCTTCGGGGAACGCTCCTTGAAAACTGCTTATATATACGTTCCTTAAAAACGTCACGAACAACACAAGAAGTATAAGCGGAGTTAGCATTGACATAAAAAACGTCAATTTATCCTTAAAGTAGCATTTTGTATTTCTTTTGACCAACGAAAAGAATTTTTTTAACTCTACCATATTAATCTCCTTGCAAATTCTTGCCCGTTACTTTTAGAAAAACGTTGTCCATATTGCCTTTTAGCACTTCGAAATCGTCAAAAAACTGCGGTCTTTCCTTGAAAAATTTAGTCGTTTCGGCAGTACTTTTGAGCTCGACTTCTATAAAATCACGCTCGTTCTTTACCGCATAGCCAAGCTCGGAGAAATATTTCTCCGCCTCGTCTTTATGATTGTATAACTTAATAAAATCGCTCGCGTATTGATTCTTGAGCTCGTGCGGAGTTCCTTCGGCGGCTATCTTTCCGCTGTCAATAATCACCACGTGATCGGAATCGGCCGCCTCTTCCATATAGTGCGTAGTGAGAAAGACGGTAAGACCGTCATCGCGCCTGAGCTTTTCTACGACGTTCCATATATTTATTCTCGTACTGGGATCCAGTCCAGTAGTAGGCTCGTCCAAAATCAATAGTTTAGGTCGGTGAATAAGCGCGCGAGCTATATCTATTCTCCGCTTTTGTCCGCCCGAGAGCTTGCCAAGCGGTCTTTTGAGTATATCTTTTAAATCGAGAAGCTTCGTCATCTCGTCAAGTCTATCGTTGAACTCTTTGCCGAATATTCCGTAAAGATTTGCGCGATACTTTAGGTTCTCGTATACGTTCAATTTCTTATCGAGTACTGAATTTTGAAAAACGATACCCAGCTTACTCTTGACGTCATTCTCGTGCAAGTCAATATCGTATCCGCAAATACAAACCCTGCCGTCGTCCTTTTTGAGTACGCCGCTCATAATATTGATTGTAGTAGATTTTCCCGCGCCGTTCATACCGAGAAAGGAAAACAACTCCCCCTCGTTTACGCTAAACGAGATGTCGTCAACCGCTTTCACGTCTTTATACGACTTTTTCAAATTTTCGATTTCTATTATCATCTATTCCCTCGCTATATGATTGAAACGACAAATAAATCGCCAACGAAATTAACGCTTCTTTTTCGGCAGCGGAGTCACGCGTTCCAAAATCGGAATAACCTTTTCAACCAGCTCGGCGTTTTCCATATCCAAAATATAATGCTCTTTGGACCCGTTGTACGGTATTCCCGTTTCCGCTTCGCTAAGCAAGCTTTCTACCTGCGGCAGTTTCTTGACGAATACGCAATTATCGCATACGAGAAGTATCGGTTTGTCGTTTACGTAAACCATATACTCTCCAAACATTTTCTTATATCTCACTATATAATCTCCGCGAATTTGCTCGCATACGAACTCTATAAAATCAACGCCGGTAGCCATACTCTCCTCTCATAATAAACGTTTAGTATTAACATTATAGCAAAACCTTGTTATACTTTCAAGCGTATACAGTATAAATAAAATCAATCGTGAGAATCTCCTATCCTTTAATATATTTACGCTTGCAATTTTAATTCCATCGTGCTATAATAAATATCGTTAAAACGCATACGGGTAATTAACTCAGAGGGAGAGTGTCTTCTTGACGTGGAGAAAGTCATAGGTTCGAATCCTATATTACCCACCACAATTCAAGATTCGCCTTAAGAGGGCAACGAAAAAGAGCAACTTTGCTCTTTTCCTATTTATTAATTGGGCGAACTTCATTTGCAATAAATAAGCTGAAAGTCCAAAATACTAACGCTCGCTTGATCGTATTCTATTTAAGCAATGCGATAAAATATGGGGATATAGCACAGTTGGTAGCGCGATACGTTCGCAACGTATAGGTCAGGGGTTCGAATCCCCTTATCTCCACCATCACAAGTCTAAAACGAATAGTTTTAGACTTGTGAATTTTAATGTGATAAGGAAAAAATTATGAACATAGAAATTATAATAGCAATAGTAAGCGCAGGAATTGCGTTTATCACTTCCGTAGCAAATTTTACGTACAGCCTTATTCAAGGTAGAAAAGATAGGCTGCAAAAAGTTGTTTTAGACAATAGAATTAAATATATGAATGAGATTCGAGAAAGCTTCTCAAATTTTATCGCTCTAGCCAATGTCGAAGCAATAACGTACGCGCAAAATAATTCAGAGGTAATGAAAATTTACTCAACGAATCTATTTAATGGATATGGCAAGATAAAAACTTACCTAAAGCCCTTTTATAAAATTGAAAACAATCTTTTGACTCTATTAGACAACCTGTATTACGGCATTTTATCAACTCTTAACGGTTCAAAAACTGATAAAGATTATATTGACAAATTACGCAAAGAGTTTTCAGATGAATATCTTAAATACGATTGGGCTTACTGGAAATATATTCAAAGCCAAAGAGAAGGTCATTTTAAGGACAGCGATGAAGATTTTGACAAAATCTATTACGATTTAGTAGAAAAAATCAATAACAATTCGTTTTAGGCGCTACTGCTCCGCCGCATAAAACCTCAAACGATCATCGGCGTTGCAAGACTATCAAGTAAGATAATTTATTTTAACACAAGGAGAAAGGTATGAATAAATTTAAATTTCGAGGAGTCGGACAAGGATTATTCTACACAGGGTCACTTATGCACGGCACATACAATTTTGTGTTTGATTGCGGTAGTTCAAGTAGAGAGCTCTATCTTAATAAACAAATCGATGAATACGTCCACGAGCTTAGCTACAATAGGAAAATAAAACCAAATATCGACTTTATGGTCGTATCGCACTTTCATAAAGACCACATCAATGGAATATTTACTCTTTTAAACGAATGTAATGTAAAAAAATTATACTTGCCATATTTAATGGGAGACGATACTTTCAAAAAATTTGTATTAGCATACATTTCCTTTTATGATTTTGAAGGCAAGAACCAAAAGCGTAATGACGAAGATAATGACGGCGACAACATAGATAAGCGTTACATGCTTTATAAAAGGTTAAAATCTCTATATGGCATCGACGAGAAGCAACTTGACATTGATACTCAAGTTGTAATTGCCGGAATGGACGACGCGACTCCTCCGATTGAGTTTTGCGTTCCAAATAATCAAAATAAGTATTGGGAATTTAAGATTTTTCATAGGCATTTGGATGAAAAAATAATTATAGAGTTAAATTTTGAAATCAAGTCATTAATGCAAAGATGCGGATATACAAATTTTAATGATAAAGAAATAATAAGTTTCATTTTAGACTCAAAAGATAAAATAAACAAATTGGCAAAAGAATATGAATCTATATTTGGAAGAAAAAACAAAAACCGCTTGCAAGGTGGATTAAATATCTCATCGCTTGTGCTGGTACATTATCCGCTTTATCATAACTCTAAAGCATATTATCCTCGAAAAATAGCTCAGCTCTTAGAGTTTGAATATTATTTTAGAGATCGATACCGTTATTGTCGTTTAGATGCTTTTTACGAATTTAATAATAAAAAGATTACAGTCTTAACCGGCGATGCGGTATTGGACGATAAATTTACTCAGGTTATGAATTTTATTAACGATGAGGAAAACATGAATAATATTCTATTATTGCAAGTACCGCATCATGGCTCGTTAGATAATTGGATACATGTAAAGAGATTAAATTTACGTGCGATAGTATATATTCTTTCGTTTGGACTTGGAAATAGTTTTGGACATCCCAATGCGAAAACAATTTGCGATCTTGAAGACAAACATTACTATTGCGTAACACAAGAGCAATCGTTCGAGTATATATTCGACTGATTTCAGTCAAATGAAAAATACGTTTTATGTTGCCGACGTTTTCACCAACGTCGGCAAAGTTTTACCAAACCTGTTCGCGCTTTTATATACCGAAAACCTGCCATACGCACCATTTGGTTTGACTATATTCTACACTTGAAAAACAGTTTCATTTGTGCTATAATTGATTTGTAAATAACCAACGAGGAACGTTTGATTATGGAAAATAAAGAAAAACAAATTTTTGACGAAAATCAAGAAAAACAATCAAAACTTTTAAAAAAGTATCTTCTTTGTTTTTTTGCGGAATAGGAGCAGCGTTTACTATCGCGGCAATTATTCTATTTTGTATCGATGTCATCAAAGAAATGCCGATTGTCTTTCTATCGGTAGGACTTTTTATGATAGCGCTAGGATTTGTTCTTTATTTTGTAATGCCTACAAAATATAGTTACGATAAATACAAATCGAAAGTCAGTAAATACGGCATTATGAATATCTACGAAATGAATGCAAAAATTGTTGAACTTGAAAAGCGAATTGAAACGCTTGAAAACAAGGATAAACAATAAAATTCGCTTGACTTTACTACTTCTCCACTATATCGCAAAACCTGTTTTAAATTTTTCCTGCAAGGTCAACGGATTTTTGACAGCCGTCCGTTTTATCTATATCGCCTACGTTCAATACGCCGGTGACAAACACTTCGCCGATAGATTTCCATTTTAACAAATCAATGCTTCTTTCATAAGGAATACGGACTCCGTCCATAACGGATATATCATCTTCTTCACAGCACGCCATAAGAGCGCATTGCTTGCCCGCAATATCTTTACCTGCAACGCAAAATGAAAATAGCCTGTCTATTACGCCTTTGATTTGCGCGGGGAACGAATACCAGTACACAGGGGTTGTAAATACGACGACGTCCGCCTTTTCAATTTCAGGAGCAATAATATTAAAATCGTCGTCGAACGAACACGCTTTACCTGTCTTAAAACAAGTTTCGCAAGCGCGGCAACCTCCCACGTTTTGCATAGCTGCATCAAACCTAGTTATGGTATGCCCTTTGTCTTGCGCCGCTTTGATAAAAGCGTTTGTCATAGCAAAACTATTCCCTCTCTTTCTTGGACTGCCTGTAATAACTACAATTTTTTTGCCCATTGTGTATTCTCCTTAAAAATATTTATTTGACTGCTCCGCCCTGTTATTTTCGGCTGAACAGCATTGACATATATATTTTATTGTGGTACTATTATTTTGTCAAGTACGCACAATAAAGTATGATACTAACAAAAAGTATAGTGTAAAAGGCGGTTACTATGGAAAACGGGAAAACAAGATGTATTTCTTCCGAAAAATTATGTGATACGGGTTTTAGTTATACGCTGTCGCTGATTAGCGGAAAATATAAAATGACAATACTCTATACCTTAATGGAATTTACAGTTGTTAGGTATAATGAGTTACAAAGATATATAAAAGGTATATCTTATAAAACTTTGAGTTTGTCTCTTAAAGAGTTAGAAAACGACGGACTTATTATCCGCAAAGAATATCCGCAAATACCGCCCAAAGTTGAATATAGTCTATCTAAACGCGGAAGGTCTTTAATGCCTATATTAGACGGCATGTGCGAATGGGGCGATAGAAATAGATTATAAATATTCGCCCTAGGTTGACTTTGCTCCGCCATATCGCTAGTCCCTAACGCAAAAAGAGAGCAACGCTTGCTCTCTTTTATATCATATAATTAGTCATCTATTTATCGCAGGCTAATCGTTGTTCCTTGAGTCGCCGCTATATTAAACGCGACGTTTGATTATTTGCCGTTGTCGAAATCTTCCAAAGTCTTTACCGTAACTTTATAGCAATCGGAAAGGCACTGCTTATCCATATTGTCATAACTGTCGTATCTAGTATGGTAATAAGTACGGAGTTTGTGATCCAACGCGGTAATGCCAACTGCGGAATAGCCGCCTTTGTTAAATGCGGCGGAGTCGGTTGCGCCGAGAGGTACCGAGCCGTACGAACACGTTATATCAATGCTTTTTGCGGCGTTGTAGAAAAGCTCGCTCGCGTGTTTATCAGCTTTGACGGTAGAGTTCAAATCTTTCTTGTTGACGCACAAAAATTTACCCTCGCGAAGCGTATCGTACGCGTAAATAATCGTTTCCACGTCCTTATAATCGCCTGCCGCCGAGTGACGTTTTGCCCAAGCTCTCGCGCCTCTAAGCCCCGCTTCTTCGCTTCCTGAAATGAGTACGCCTACTTCGGTATTTTCAAATTCGATACCCTCGTCGTGCAAAGCTTTCATAACGGCTATACCCATATAACATCCCGTTAGGTTGTCGTTTGCGCCGTCAACGATTACGCTCGTGTTCCACATTCTATACATACCTATCCAAAACGGCACGAATACCAAGCATACAAGTCCCATTATTTGAGGAACGCCTTGAGCAACGGCTACGCCTATCTTGCCTTGAAGTATTATCGAAATAATAGAAATAGCCAAAAGCGCGACGATACCTATCATAGATATTACAAAGTGCGCCACAAACGCCCAACCGCCGAGAAGATAACTCATCGTCCATTCGTGAGCTACGTCGGGGTGACCGTTGAAAAGTATTCTTCTCTTAACTTCGCCTTTGGGGTGTTTGACGGCAATTAGATTATGCGACGTCTTTTTGGGGAATAGAAAATCAACGATTTCAAGATACAGCACAAACTGCAACACCATCAAAAGCATTGCCAACGCTATCAAGATTATTGAAAGCAGCGGTATAAAGAAATAGCTGACCATTGCTCCGAGCACGAGCGTAACCATTATCCAAATCCAATAAAAGAACGTAGCGGGATGCAATTCAAACGGCTCTATCTTCACGTCGTCGCAATACTCGTTTAGCGTTTTTGCCATATACTCGACGGCGTTCTTCTCGCCCTCGCTTCCCGGCAATCTCTTGCCGCAGGTTTTGATAACGGTCGTAATTTCGTCGATCATATAATCGGCTTGTGCGTCACTGTTATCTCTAAGTTTTTTAAGATCCATACTATCCCCCCTAAGTTAATTATATAAATAGTATAGCATATATATTATATCGTTTTAAAGCGTTTGCCGAAAATTTATAAAAAAAGGTTGATCGGCGGTCAAATCGCGTAGAACAAAAGTTGTATTAAGAACGTTTGACAAATTAACTTATCATAGTATAAAATATTTATAATTATTATCAGTAGCAAGACGAGAGGACGTGATTTAGTAATGAAGAATGAGCAAGAGAGCAGATATCTAACGAATCTTAGCGACAAGTGCCGAAGCAACAGCGTTATTGACCCCGAGTTGTTTATTCAAAATAAGGTAAACAAGGGCTTGCGCGACCAAAAAGGCAAAGGAGTTTTGACAGGACTTACAAACATAAGCGACGTTATCGCCAAGAAAATAGTAAACGGCGAAGAAATTCCTTGCGAAGGCAGGCTGTTCTATCGCGGATATAATATCGAGGATTTATGCGAAGATTTTCTCTCCACCAACCGTTACGGTTTTGAAGAGATAGTCTATCTATTGCTTTTCGGAGAACTCCCCACCGAGAAAGAACTTTCCAATTTCAAAGGCGTGCTTTCGCAGTATAGAAAGTCGCTCCCCAACTCTTTTGTAAGGGACATTATAATGAAAGCTCCTTCCAACGATATGATGAACTCTTTGGCAAGAAGCGTACTCACTCTATACTCCTACGACGAGAAAGCCAACGACACGTCTATCCGCAACGTACTCAATCAGTGCCTACAACTGATTGCGCTCTTTCCGTTGCTTTCGGTGTACGGTTATCAAGCGTACGACTACTATTTAAAGGACAATCACTCGTTTTTTATACACGAACCTAAGGACGAACTCTCCACTGCCGAGAATATCTTGCACATGCTTCGTATTGACAGCAAATACACTCAACTCGAGGCTAAAGTGCTCGACTTGGCGTTGGTACTTCACGCCGAGCACGGCGGCGGCAACAACTCGACGTTTACCGTCCGCGCGGTATCCTCGTCGGGTACGGACACTTACTCCGCTATCGCAGCGGGTATAGGCTCGCTCAAAGGACCTAAACACGGCGGCGCCAATATCAAAGTATCGCAAATGTTCAGCGACATAAAGAAAAACGTAGCCGACTGGAAAGACGACGAAGAGATTGCCGCATACCTCAATAAAATCTTGAGAAAAGAATGTTTTGACAAGAGCGGTCTAATTTACGGAATAGGACACGCGGTATATTCCCTCTCCGACCCGAGAGCTTTGCTGCTCAAAAGGTCGACTAAGAAGCTCAGCGAAGAAAAAGGGCTTGACAAGGACTTCGAGCTCTATTCCAAAGTAGAAAACATCGCTATCAAACTCATCTCCGATCAACGTCATATCTATAAAGGCGTAAGCGCGAATATCGACTTCTATAGCGGCTTTATATACGATATGCTCGGACTGCCGCAAGAACTTTATACTCCTATCTTCGCTATCTCGAGAATAGCAGGCTGGTCGGCTCATAGACTTGAAGAGCTTATCAACTCGTCAAAGATAATGCGACCTGCGTATAATTGCGCGCAACCGGCGCTTGACTACGTACCTATGAAATATAGGAAATAAAATCAAAATAACGATTGATTAATTACAATATGCTCAATATTACGAAAGGAACGCTATAGCGTTCCTTTTCGATTTGTTTTGTACAATTATTTACCGCAACTTACGAGCACTCTACGTTCCGCTTGGAATGACGGTTTTTATCTCTAACGTACTATTCTATCGGCGCATTGAGCATAGTCGAAGGGTCTAAACCGCCTAAAACTATCTAGAGTTATTACTTAGTTGGCTTAAGCGGTTAAGTGGAATTTGCTAAAATAACCTACATATTTTTGAAGCCTCTTTCTTTCGTATTTAAGATGCGTTACGCCAAAAAATATGTGCGCTTATTGGGCAAATCCACTTATTAGCTATACTCATGCTAAACGTTATTTCTTATAGGCTCGTTGCTCCTTTAGATACTCGTTGTAACGCTCGATTTGATCTTCCCTAAGGTCTATCATTTGCTTTGCCGTTTCAAACGATTCAGCGTCGGCGACGACTAGCTCGCTTTCCTTGACTTTTATCTTAGACCCTTCCGCGTTGCGGCGTATATCCTTGAAATACTCGTCTTCCATCTTGAACAAAGCTACCGTCGTGTCTTTCTTTATCGTCAGCTTTACTAGCGGATTGACCGAGGACTGTCCAAGCAAGATATTATAGGTCAACTTCTTTTCTTTGCACTTCTCTTTTGAAAGCGCGTACTCGCGGAGCTTGTCGAAGAACTTCTTTTGCTCGCGGCTCAACCTTGCGTAAGCTTCGTCGATGTTAAGTCTAGGCGTCTTTTCCACTGCGGAAGCCTTCTTTTCCGCAGGGACTTTTACTATTTTCTCCACGGGCTTTTCTACTATCTTCTCGACAATCTTCTCAACGGGTACTTCTACCCTTACTTCTTTCTCGACTATCTTTTCGACAGGTACTTCAACTTTCTTTTCAACGATTTTCTCGACAGGCTTTTCGACTATCTTTTCCACGACTTTTTCGACGGGGACTTCGACCTTTTTCTCTACGATTTTCTCAATCGGCACTTCCACAATCTTTTGCTCGACGGGACGCTCGCTCAAATCTTTGATTTGCTTGACAAGCATTTCTTGATTTTTCGCAAACTGCTCCATTGCCGCATTGTCGTTTGATTGAATAATTGTCGGCGTTTGCTCTCTCTCAAGCAGCCTTTCGATCAGCTTTTCTTGATTGCGCATAAGAGCCTCTTGCGACTTCATCATTTGTTGAATAGCCTCGTCGTTCCTACGATTTTCTTCCTTGTTTTCTTTGAGTTCTTCAGCAAGGAGCTTTACCACTTCGTCGTTACTGCTAGCCTGTTGCGGAAGTAAAGCTTGCACGCTTGGGAGCAATGCCGCCACTGTTTCAGTTATCATTGTCTTTATATGCTCGGCGTCTATTATGATATTGTTGCTGCCTGCCGCAAACTGTGTTCCGCCAGTCGCATTGCCGTTTGCGCCGCCCATCATAGACATAAACATCATTTTCATTTCTTCGTTTTGACGTCTATACTCTTCGTCGCGGCGATTATTGTCGTCCTCTTTGCGACGGTACGCGTACTCTTCCTTGTTTCTTGCAAAGTCCTCTTTTGCGTCGTCAAGTTCTTCTTTAGCTTTGTTTAGCGCGCTCTTTTGAAGAATCATAAACGCTAGAGCAAGTACCGCCACGCCTAGGAGCGTAAAGGCGATTATCGTCCAAATCTTATACGTAAGATTGAACAAGCCTGTTCCCGCTATGTACAACGCGTAAACTCCGCTGTATTTCTTTTCTATAGTTTTCTTTATCTTCTTACGCTCTTTTGCATAAGACGCGCCTTTGCAAACAAATATAATGATAAGAAGTATAGATATACCGCTGACGATTACCTGCCACCATTGATTGAGGAAGTCAAGAATCTTATCCTTCGTCGTCGGCTCTCCATAAGGATTTAACGGCTTGCTTAAGTCTACTTCCTCGCCGTTCTTGTCAACGATTACGTACTTGTCGCCCGCGCCGTCGGGAAGTATAACTTTTATGCTATCTACTACCGCTCCAGCCGCTATATCGTCAGGAGTAAGCGGATTGCCATCCTTGTCGAAATACTCGTACTTGATATCGCCGAGTTCGTCCTTAAGTTCGGGCGGTATAATGAGTTCGGGCGGATTCTTAGACGTATCCCACTCAAGTTGAACGTTTTGCTTGTAGGTGAACGTCTTTTCCCTGTCGCCGCTTATGTTGTACTTAGCCGTTACGTCATCCGAGAACGAAACTACTACTTTGTATACCTTTCCTTTCTCAAGGTTCGCCTTAGCGACTTCTTGATTATTCTCATCATAATATTTATAGATAGGCTTCAACTTGTCCGCTACCGCAGTTGTTATAGTTGGCGGATTGGTCTTTTCGTTCCACTCTATCGTAATGTCGGTCGGGTCGTTTGGCGTATTCGAACCGTCAGGAGGATTGGTCGTATCGTCGCTCGGCGCGTCAGGTTGTTCACTCGGCGTTTGCGGATAGAATGGGTTGTCAGGCGAGTTCGGATCGTATACGGTCGTACCTTGCGTATAATTAAACTCTACCCATTCAGTCGTAGTCTTGCCGTTGTCAAAGATAAAGTTCTTCTCCTGCCCCGTCTTAATCTTCGCCCTTATTCCGTACGTTCCCGTCGGAGTTGTCGTACCGAACGACGCTACAGGATTGTTGTCGCCGTCTCTTATTTCGTATTCTACGCCTTTGATTTGTCCGTACAACAAATTGAGTACCGGCGGCTTTGCGTTCTCGTTCCAATTTATCTCAATGATAGCAGGCTCGATTGTAAAGACGAACTTCGTATTACCCGACAGCGCTACGTTGGAACTGCTCTTTGCCGTAATGACTACTAGATACGTTCCTACGTCTACAGGCGCAATCGACAGCTTGTTGAGTATCGACTCAGTTCCGTTTTTATAGTACGCAAAATTAAAATCGCTCTTTGATGCTTGTCCCTCGATTTTGAGGTCAAGCGTTACGCCGTAGCCGTTGTACGCGTATACGTTGGTGTTCAATTCCACTGACGCCGCAGTAGAGCCTCCGCCCACTACGAATCCGCTCGAATACAGTCCGTTATCTCCCTCCTCAAATGGAAGCTTGTAATCGTTCGCGTACGCGCTGTTGAGTACCGGATACGCTTTGTAATAAGCCCTGTTTGTCGCGTCTACCACGATTTGGTCGTAAGTCTTTGGTGTTGCTCCCGATATGAGATTGTACTTGCTGTCCGTTTCGTAATACAAATAAGATATTACCGCGTTGCTGTCCGTCAAATCCTGATAATCCTTGAGTACCAAGACAGAGAACTCTACTCCGTTGCTGTC
>JAIEDA010000013.1:152671-204429 GCA_029068165.1 Clostridia bacterium | reverse complement strand
TAGTAAAATTGCTTTAGATTTTACTGATATTTTTTGGGCAATTATGATGGGGAAAACAGGTGTTATTTTCAGGTGCAAATTTGCTGCAAATTTCCTGATTTTTGACGAAGCTTGTTTTATCGTCGAAGTCGCGTTTTTCTTGTAGAATAAGCGGGGAAAGAGAAGATTGCGACGTCGGAATATAAGGAGTAATTGAATTTTAAGTTTTATGCCTCAAATGACGAAAAGAGAAAAATTTTATCGTTTATCCATAGACAAAAGGTAAAATATAGTATTATAATATATGCGTAATATTTTACTATAATTTGTACGAGAGGATATATGATTAAGAAATTTAAATTGCCTAGCGGAATACAAGACCACCTGCCGCTGGATTGCTACAGTAGGAGAGTAGTCGAGCGAAAACTCGTGGACTGTTTTGACAAGTACGGCTATAGGGAAATCGAAACTCCTATTTTGGAAAGGTATGAACTTTTTGATAGCGGCGTGGGAAAGGTGGAACTGAATAAACTTTTTAAAGTGACTGACGTAGACGGGGAGTTGCTGGTTCTTCGTCCCGATATTACTATGCCGATATCGCGTATCGTTTGCACTAAGCTATCCGAAGATTGTTGCAAGCTCTACTACATAGGAAAGGTGTTTAGCGCCTTGGCGAACGAGGGAAAACTCAGGGAGTACACTCAAGCCGACGTGGAGATTATAGGAGCGAAAGGCAACGGCGTGGACATAGAATTGGTTATGCTTGCAATCAAGAGCTTGCTTGCCGTAGGTCTTGACGATTTCCAAATCGAGCTGGGACACGTAGGATTTTTCAAGGGACTTTTGGACGCGTACAACGTATGCGACGAGGATAGAGAAGTACTTATTCGTTCAATAGAATCCAAAAACGGTATTCGTCTTTACGAGCTTTCCAAGGACGTGGACGAGCGCCTTTTGGATACGCTGTCGAGCTTGCCTATGCTATTTGGCGGAGAGGAAGTTTTAGACACGGCGCAAAAGACGTGTCTAAATGAAGAAATGAGAGCCGCCGTCGAGAACCTTAAATCTATATATGCGGGAATTAAGAAACTCGGTTTTGAAAAATACGTATGTTTTGACTTGAGCAGCGTTGGCAAAATGAAGTATTACTCAGGAATGGTAATGAAAGGCTTCAACAAAAATCTCGGAAGATTGGTTTTGTCGGGCGGAAGATACGACAGGCTGTGCGATTCTTTCGGCAAGCGCGTTCCTGCGGTAGGCTTTGCAATAGGTATAGATTATCTAGTAAGGGCGCTTGACAATCAAAACAAGTTGCAAACTATGCCGAAGTTTGACGTCGTGGTAGGTTATGAACCCGATCAAATGGCTAATGCGGAAAAGTATTTCAATAAGCTGCGAAAGAGCAAGATAAACGCTGCGCTCAGCTTCGCCACCACGAAAGAGCAGCTTGAAAAGGCAAAGTCGGCGGCGGGAGCAAGTCGCGCGATATACGTTAGCAAAGACGGCGAAGAGGAGTTGTAATATGCAAGAGAAAATCAAATTTGCTTTGGCAAAAGGTCGACTTGCCGAAAAGTCGGTGGATATATTGGAAAAATGCGGTATCGATTGCAGGTGTATATTGGAACCGTCTAGAAAGCTTGTGCTTAGCGACGCGAGCGGAAAATACGAGTTTATCTTCGTAAAGCCTAGCGACGTGCCTATCTACGTTGAGCACGGAGTTGCCGATATTGGCGTAGTGGGTAAGGATACTTTGCTCGAAGAAGGCAGGGACGTGTACGAACTTTTGGACTTGGGTTTTGCCAAGTGTAGGCTTTGCTTAGCGGGATATAAGGATACGGACGTGACTAGTATCCGCAATTCGCTCAAGGTTGCTACGAAATACGCCAACGTGGCAAAAGAGTATTTTGACAACAGGGGGCAAAACGTAGAGATAATTCCGTTGCACGGCTCGATAGAACTTGGACCGATAGTAGGTCTTAGCGATATAATTCTCGACATTGTCGAGAGCGGAAAGACGTTGCAAGAAAACGACCTTTGCGTACTTGAGGAGATAGTAAACTGCTCGGCAAGACTTATCGTCAACAAGGTAAGCTTCAAGACCAAAGCCGACGAGATCAAACCGCTCGTAATCAAGATAGAGCAAGCGCTCAAGTCGGTTAAGGGCTGATAAAAGAGAAAGAGAGGAAAAAATATGGTTCCGATTTTGTATTATAAAAAAGACGACCTAGGCAGGGTTTTCAACAGGACGCAGCTCGACAACTCCGAGTATATCTTAGCAGTCGAATCCATAGTCGAGGACGTGAGAAAAAGAGGCGACGAGGCTTTGTTTGAGTACGCTTTGAAGTTTGATAAACAAACGATAAACGCGGATAATATTCTCGTGAGCGAAGAGGAGATAGAAGCAGCTTATTCGAAGGTGGACAAGTCCTTGGTCGAGAGTTTAAAGCGCGCTAAAGAGAGCGTGCTAGATTATCACGTTCGTCAACGCGATAAATTTTCCAACGAGTTTTTCCAATCGGGCAAGAGCAGCACTTTGGGTTGGATATATAGACCGCTGTCAAGAGTTGGACTTTACGTGCCGGGGGGCAAGGCGAGCTATCCATCCACCGTGCTAATGACGGCTCTTCCTGCGATTGCGGCGGGAGTGGGCGAAGTAGTAGTAACAACTCCGAATATCAACAATCCTGCGATTTTGGTCGCTTGCAAGATTTGCGGAATAGATAAGATTTACAAGGTCGGCGGCGCTCAAGCTATCGCCGCGATGGCGTACGGAACAAAGTCGTTGCCGAGAGTAGACCTGATTGCGGGACCGGGCAACGTATTCGTTACTTTGGCTAAAAAGCAGGTTTTCGGACAGGTTGCGATAGATATGATCGCGGGACCGAGCGAAATATTGGTCATTGCCGACGAAAGCGCCAATCCGACGCTAGTTGCGAGCGACTTGCTCTCGCAAGCCGAGCACGACGAGCAAGCGGCAAGCATACTCGTGACGACGAGCAAAACGTTGGCTCAAGCCGTACAAAAGGAGCTGGATAGGCAAACGGCTTTGCTAGAGAGAAAGGATATCATAACCAAGTCTTTGAACGCAAACGGAGCTATAATCGTAGTGGACAGTATCGACGAAGCTATAGAGATTGCCGATAGGGTTGCGCCCGAGCACTTGGAAGTTTGCGCCAATGATGCGGACGACGTCGCGATGAGGTTGTCCAACGTCGGAGCTATATTCGTAGGCGGTTTTTCCCCCGAGCCTTTAGGCGACTACTTTGCAGGACCGTCGCACGTCCTGCCCACTAGCGGAAGCGCGAGATATTCTTCCGTGCTATCGGTAGATACTTTTATGAAAAAGATAAGTTATATCAACTATTCAAAGGAAGATTTGCTTACCAACGCGGACGATATTATAAACGTCGCCGAGAGCGAAGGCTTCGGAGCGCACGCAAATACTATAAAACTTAGAAAAGCCGAATACGGCGACAAGGAGAAAAAATGAGAAAAGCTGAAATTGTGAGAGATACCAAAGAAACCAAAATCGAACTAGCTCTTAATCTCGACGGAAAGGGTAAGTACGAAGTCGATACCGGAGTAGGGTTTTTTGACCATATGATGACGCTATTCGCGTGTCACTCAGGTTTTGATTTTTCCGTAAAGTGCGCGGGCGACACGAGAGTGGACGGACATCATTCGGTAGAGGATATCGGTATCGTCTTGGGCAAGGCTCTCGTCAAGGCTTTGGGCGACAAAGTGGGAATTAAGAGATATGCTCAAGCGACTATTCCTATGGACGAGAGTTTGGCGACCGTAACTATCGACGTCAGCGGTAGACCTTTTCTCGTGTTCAACGCCGAGGGTATGAGCGGTAAAGTAGGCGATTTCGATATCGAACTCGTTGAAGAATTTTTCCGCGCGGTTGCAAATTACGGCGGCATAACTTTGCATATCAATTTACATTACGGTAGTAATTCGCACCACAAAATAGAAGCGATTTTCAAGGCTTTCGCAAGAGCTTTGAGCGAGGCGGTAAAGGTAGTAGGGAATACTTTGCCTTCGTCAAAGGGCGTGCTCGAATGATTGCTATAGTCGATTACGGAATGGGCAACTTGAGAAGCGTGCAAAAGGCTTTCGAGTATATCGGTTGCGACGCGAAGATTACATCCGCCGCTTGCGATCTCAAAAACGCTTCGCATATCGTTTTGCCCGGCGTAGGAGCGTTCAAAGACGCAATGACGGCTCTTGAAGAATATAGAGTAGTCGACGTGATGAAGAGTGAGATAGCCAAAGGCAAACCGTTTTTGGGTATATGTTTGGGTATGCAAATGCTTTTCGACAAGAGCTACGAGGACGGTGAGTTTGGCGGACTGGGACTGGTTAGAGGCGAAGTCAAGAGATTCGAAACCACGCTCAAGATTCCTCACATAGGTTGGAATAACGTCATTGTCAAAAAGCCTACCAAACTTTTTGAGAACGTCGACGATTTCAACTTCTATTTCGTACATTCCTACCACGCGAGCGGCTGCTTGGCGGGCGACGTGGAAACGGTATGCGATTACGGGTACGAGTTTGTATCTTCAGTGAACAAAGACAACGTTTGGGGAGTGCAGTTTCACCCCGAAAAAAGCGGAGATACGGGACTTCGACTTCTCAAAAATTTTGCAAAGATAAATTAAAAGGTGAGTATATGATTTTATTTCCTGCAGTTGACGTGTTGGATAATAGAGCGGTAAGGCTTCTATACGGCAAACGCAACGAAGTGACCGATTACGGTTCGCCTGTCGAGATGGCGCTCAAGTGGCAAGAGGCGGGCGCGGAGTATTTGCACCTCGTCGATTTGAACGGCGCGTTTGATAATTCCGCCGTCAACAAAAAGACGTTGGTAGAACTTATAAAGAAGATAGATATTCCCGTGCAAATAGGCGGCGGAATAAAGGATTTGGACAAGGTAAAGTTTTATCTTGAAGAAGTGGGCGCAAGCCGCGTAATCGTCGGCAGCGCTTGCGTGCTTGATCCAAGCCTTATAGACGTTGCCTGCGCAAAATACGGAAATAAGATAGCCAGCGGTATCGACGCTAAAGACGGCTTAGTCGCAATAAAAGGCTGGGTGGAAAAGAGTACGCTCAAACCTTTAGAGGTTGCGTTGGATATGAAGAAAAGAGGAGTGGATACCGTCATCTATACCGACGTGAATCGCGACGGAGCGCTTTGCGGCGTCAACGTCGATTCTACTGCAAAACTCGCTAATGAGAGCGGAATGAACGTAATCGCAAGCGGCGGTATGGCTACGCTCGACGACATCAATGCAGTCAAAGAAAAAGGAATATACGGAGCTATTTTGGGCAAGTCCCTATACAGCGGAGCAATAAATTTTGCCGAAGCTTTGGCTTTGTCAAGACGAGGAGATAAATGCTAAACAAAAGAATAGTCCCTTGTTTGGACATCAACAAAGGTAGAGTAGTTAAGGGCGTTAATTTCGTAAATTTAATAGATGCGGGCGATCCCGTCGAGGTTGCCAAAGCCTACAACGCTATGCGCGCCGATGAAATAGTCTTTTTGGACATAACTGCAACGCACGAGGGGAGAGCGACGTTGTACGACGTAATCTCTCGGGCGGCGGAACAGGTGTTTATACCGCTGACTGTAGGCGGCGGAATTTCCACCGTCGAGCATTTCAGAAACTTGCTCAATCTCGGCGCGGATAAGATAAGTATCAATTCCGCGGCGGTACGTAATCCCGATCTCATCACCGAAGCGGCGCTCAAGTTCGGCAGGCAGTGCGTCGTCGTGGCAATCGACGCAAAACGCAACGATAAAGGCTCTTTCGACGTGTATCTCAACGGCGGCAGGATAAATACGGGCATTGACGCAATAGAATGGGCGGTCAAAGCTCAGGAAAAGGGCGCGGGCGAAATCTTATTGACGTCTATGGACTGCGACGGAACGAAAGCAGGCTACGATCTTGATTTGACTAGGCGAGTGTGTCAAGCGGTTAGCGTACCCGTCATTGCAAGCGGCGGAGCGGGCAATATGAGCCATTTCAAAGACGTACTTGAGGACAGCGTGGGCGCGGACGCGGCGTTGGCGGCTTCGCTTTTCCACTTCAAGGAGTTGGAAATAGCGTCGCTTAAAGAATACCTATCCAAAGAGGGAATACCCGTTAGGAAATAGAAAACGAAGAAAATATACGGAGAAAAATATGCAAGAAATGAAATTTAAATTTGACGATAACGGACTTATTTGCGCTGTGGCGCAAGACGTATATACGGGCGAAGTGCTTATGCAGGCGTATATGAACCAAGAAGCGGTAGACAAGACTTTGCAAAGCGGTTACGCGCATTATTATAGCCGTTCGAGAAAGTGCCTTTGGAAAAAAGGCGAAACGTCGGGGCACTTGCAAAAGGTAAAGAAGATACTCTACGATTGCGACTGCGACTGCTTACTTTTGTTGATAGAGCAAGAGGGCGCGGCTTGTCATACAGGTAATAGAAGCTGCTTCTATCGTACGCTTAAGGAATTTGAGTTCGTACCCGACTATAAAATCGTATTCGAGGACGTAAACACAATAAAGGAAAGACACGCAAAACCCGTAGAGGGGTCGTATACCAACTACCTCTTCGACAAGGGAATCGAGAAGATATGCAAGAAAGTAGGAGAAGAAGCTACGGAAACGGTTATCGCGGCAGTCGCTGGCAAGAAAGAAGAACTCGTCGGCGAGCTGTCCGACTTGCTGTATCATTGCTTGGTACTTGCCGAGGCGAGCGGAATAAGCGTACAAGACGTGTTCCAAGAGGTTATGGCGAGGAAGGGTAAAGCTCCAAACCCTAAGTACGGGCAAGACAATATAGCTTCCAACCGAGATAAAATAAAGCAGGATAAGTAAAGTTGGTTTAGATCTTTCGGCGACGCTCAGGATTACGAAATTATAAACATCATTTTTACTACGCAACAATAAATTGACGTTTAGTTTTTTGGAGGAACCTTAGTCCGTAGTATTGAGAGAAGAGTAAAGAAATGAAGCAAAGTCGAAATATCACGTCATCAATCGGTTAGAACGAAATATAAATATTGATAAATAGTTGTTTATATATAAAAGGAGAGTTATGGTTAAGATTAACGGCGAAAGCGTAAACGTTGCAGGTAAGACGATAGCTCAATACCTATCGACTACCGAGTATAATTTGAAATTTATAGCGGTAGAGCGAAACGAGGAAATCGTGCCAAAGTCAAAGTACGGCGAAGTAGTTTTGGCTGACGGCGACGTTATTGAAATAGTCAACTTCGTAGGAGGGGGTTGAGCGAATGAACGTTATTCCGACAAGAGAAGAGTTCTATTCAGCTCTCGAGCAAAAACACGGAAAGGACATACAGCAAAAGTTTGTTGAGGCGAAAGTCGCGATTTGCGGACTTGGCGGTTTAGGCTCAAATATAGCCATCGCTCTTGCTCGCGCGGGAGTAGGGAAACTGCATTTGATCGATTTCGATAAGGTGGAGATTTCCAATCTCAATAGGCAACAATACAATATAAGCCAAATAGGAATGGACAAAACGCAAGCTTTGAAAGAGAATTTGCAAAAGATTGCTCCTTACGTAGAGATAGTTGTCAATACAGTAAGAATTACTCAAGAGAATATTGCCGAACTTTTTACCGACGAACAAATTATTTGCGAAGCGTTTGATAGACCCGAAGCCAAGGCAATGCTAGTAGACGGTGTTTTGGAGAATTTCCCCAATAAGTATTTGGTAGCTGGCTCGGGTATGGCGGGACTTGATTCAGCGAACGAGATAAAGACAAAAAGAATAACCAAGCGCTTTTTCCTATGCGGCGATTTGACGAGCGACGTCGATAGCGGTTTAGGACTTTACGGCGCGAGAGTTTTGGCTTGCGCGGCGCACCAAGCGACGGCAATACTAAGAATAATAGCAGGAAAAGAATAGCATAAATATGCTTGCGTTTAAACTTATCAAAAGGTTTTGGTACAGCGCGAGCGTTGAGGTGGCGTATGAAAGACGACAAACTTATTATAGGCGGCAGGGAGTTCAACTCGAGATTTATACTCGGTTCGGGCAAATACTCGTTGAACTTGATTGAATCCGCCGTAAAGGACGCGGGCGCGGAGATAATTACGCTCGCGCTGCGTAGAGCAAATACCAAAAAGGAAGAGAATATCCTCGACTATATTCCAAAAGGAGTAACTCTTCTTCCCAACACTTCGGGCGCGCGCGACGCTAAAGAAGCCGTTCGTATCGCAAGGCTTGCGAGAGAGCTCGGCTGCGGCGATTTCGTCAAGATTGAGATTATGCGCGACACGAAGTATCTTCTTCCCGACAACGCCGAAACTATAAAAGCTACTGAAATACTGGCTTCCGAGGGCTTCGTTGTTATGCCGTATATGTATCCCGATTTAAACGCGGCTAGAGATTTGGAGAAAGCTGGCGCGGCGAGCGTTATGCCGCTAGCGTCGCCGATAGGGTCGAATAGGGGGTTGGCTACCAAAGACTTTATACAAATTCTTTTGGACGAGATAGACTTGCCTATAATCGTCGACGCGGGCATAGGCAAACCGTCGCAGGCTTGCGAGGCTATGGAAATGGGCGCGGCTGCTATAATGGCGAATACCGCTTTGGCGACTGCGGGAGATATACCGCTTATGGCTTCAGCTTTCCGTTTGGCTATCGAAGCGGGTAGAAAAGCGTACCTTGCGGGTTTGGGCAGGGTACTTACGAGAGGCGCTGCGGCTTCCGACCCGCTGACGGGTTTTTTACGCGACTGACGGAGTGAGTATGCAAAACGAATTTTTTATTGACGGCGAACATCTTTCCGCAAAGGCGCTGGAGAAAAAGCATAGACTGGAAAACGATCCGACTTCAAGAACCGATTGTATGCAGTATATGTCAGGAATGGAAATTATTAAGTCGGATATATGCGATAAAGTAATTTCGAATATGAACTCGTACGACTCTTCAAAGTATACGGCTAAAGACGTGGAAAGAGCGTTGGCTAAAGAAACATGCGACGTCGAAGATTTCAAAGCGCTGCTGTCCGAGGCAGCCGAGCCTTATCTTGAGCAAATGGCTCAACGGGCGAGGAGAGAAACGAGCAGGCATTTCGGCAATACGGTATATTTATTTACGCCGCTTTATATAGCCAATTATTGCGAAAATTATTGCGTGTATTGCGGATTCAACTGCTACAATAATATCAAACGAATGAAGCTGACGGCGGAGCAAATCGAGCGTGAGATGAAGATTATCGCAAATTCGGGAATGGAAGAGATACTCATTCTTACCGGCGAGAGCAGGGCTCAAAGCGACGTCAAATATATTGGCGAGGCTTGCAAACTCGCAAGCAAGTATTTTAAGTCGGTAGGGCTTGAGATATATCCCGTAAACACCGACGAATATCGTTATCTTCACGAATGCGGAGCTGACTACGTGACGGTTTTCCAAGAAACTTACGATACGAAAAAGTATGAGCAACTTCACCTTTTGGGGCATAAAAGAGTATGGCCTTACAGATTTGACGCGCAAGAGCGGGCGATTATGGGCGGAATGCGCGGAGTGGCTTTTTCGGCTTTGCTTGGTCTTTCAAATTTTCGCAAGGACGCGCTTGCGAGCGGACTGCACGTCTACTACTTGCAAAGAAAGTATCCTCACGCCGAAATGTCGCTGTCCTGTCCAAGGCTTAGACCTATCATCAACAACGACAAAATAAATCCCCTTGACGTTCACGAAAAACAGCTTTGCCAAGTGCTTTGCGCGTATAGGATATTCTTGCCGTTCGTCGGAATAACCGTATCTTCGAGAGAGAGCGAGAAGTTTAGAAACGGCATCGTAAAGATTGCCGCAACGAAAGTGTCCGCGGGAGTATCCACCGGCATAGGCGACCACGAAAGCAAGTATAGCGGCAAGTCAAGCGGAGAAGCGCAGGGCGACGAACAGTTTGAAATAAACGACGGCCGCAGTCTTGAAAAAATGTATAAGGATATATCGGACGAGGGACTTCAACCCGTCTTGAACGACTATCTCAATGTTTGACTTGTTTTGCGTAACAAACCGCAATCTTTGCCAAGACGACTTTCTAAAGCGTTTGGACGTTATCGCGCAAAATCTAGACTGCGGCGGTATAATCTTACGCGAGAAAGATCTATCGGAAAGCGAATACGAAAGCCTTGCAAAAGAGGTGATTTCCATTTGCAAAAAACGTGGAACTGTTTGCATTTTGCATAACTTTATAGACGTCGCCGCAAAACTAAAATGCGATGGAATACATTTGCCTTTGAATAAGCTTTTTGAGTTGAGCGAGGAGCAAAAGAGGGCGTTCAAATATATAGGCGCGTCGTGTCATAGTCTACAAGACGTGTTAGCGGCGCAAAATGCGGGATGCAGTTACGTAAGCTTAGGTCATATATTCGCTACCGATTGTAAAAAAGGCTTATCTCCAAAGGGAGTTGACTTTTTGCAAGAAGTTTGCGCAAACGCGTCTATTCCCGTCTACGCTATCGGGGGAATCTCGCAGCATAATATCAAATCGATAATGCAGGCTAAAGCAAACGGCGCGTGCGTAATGAGCGGGTTTATGCAATGCGACGACGCGGCGGAGTATACGAAAAGGCTTACGCGAGAGATAAACGCTAAGTGATTTTCAGTACTTGCAATATCTAAAAATATATGTTAAACTATATGAAATTAAATTTTGATAATCAGTAGAAATATTACTAAAACGGAAAGAAAAAGGAGCTATATACTATGGCAAAGAGAACGTTATTATCTTACACTCCGCAAATTAAGGTCGTAGACGCAACGTTGCGCGACGGAGGACTGGTCAACAATTTCTATTTTGACGACGAGTTTGTAAAGAAGTTGTATCAAATGAACTTGCAAGCGGGCGTAGACTATATGGAATTTGGATATAAAGCGTCAAAGGCTATCTTCGACAAGAGCAAGTTTGGCAAGTGGAAGTTTTGCGATGAAAAGGATATTAGGGATATTGTCGGCGAAAACAAGACCGACCTCAAGATAGCGGTTATGGCGGACGTTGGTAGAACGGACGTCGAAAAGGATATTATTCCCAAGAAAGACAGCGTTATTGATTTGGTGCGCGTAGCAAGCTACATCAATACCATACCAGCGGCAATAGATATGGTGGAGTATTGCGCTAAAAAGGGTTACGAAACCACCATCAACGTAATGGCTATATCCCACGCCAACGACAGCGACCTTGACGAGGCTTTGGAGCTTATAGGCAATTCGTCCGTAAACGGCGTTTATATCGTAGACAGCTACGGTTCGCTCTATCCCGAGCAAATAAGAAAACTCTCGGACAAGTACCTCAATATGGCTGCAAAGTACAACAAGTTTGTGGGTATACACGCGCACAATAATCAGCAGCTTGCTTTCGCAAACACTATCGAGGCCGTAGCTTGCGGAGTAAACTATCTTGACGCGACCGTCAATTCGTTGGGAAGAGGAGCGGGAAACTGTCCGCTCGAGCTGCTTTTGGGCTTCCTCAAGAATCCTAAGTATAAGCTTCATACCGTACTCAAATTCATTGAAGAAGAAATACTCAAACTCAAAGAGCAGGGCGTAGTATGGGGATACGATATACCGTACCTGATCACAGGCGTGCTTGACAGACACCCGTCGGGAGCGATAGATTGTATAAAGAACAACCGCAAAGACTACGCAAACATCTATTTGGAATTAATGGGACTTGAATAATTTGAGTTTGGCGACAAGAGGCGATTTGCAAAATTAAAATACGACTTTTTACGCCAAATCAATCAATAAAAAATACGCTCCGTCGTACGGCAAATACGAGGGAGCTATTTTTTATAGAATAACTAACGGAATTGACTAGATTTCCTCGCCGCCGAATACAAAAAACACTTGACAATTTGCGATAAATATTTTAATATATATAAAAGTATATGGAGTTGTTATGAAGTTAAACGGTTCACAAATTTTAATCGAGTCGCTTCTCGAGCAAGAAGTTGACACTATTTTCGGATATCCCGGCGGAGCGGTTTTGAATATCTACGACGCTCTTTACGCTTATAGGGACAAGCTTACTCACGTACTCACGGCGCACGAACAGGGCGCGGCTCACGCCGCCGACGGCTACGCAAGAGCTACGGGCAAAGTCGGCGTAGTTTTGGCGACTTCGGGTCCTGGCGCGACCAACCTTATCACGGGAATTGCCACGGCGTTTATGGACAGCGTTCCTATGGTTGCGATTACCGGCAACGTCGGCACAGATTTGATAGGTTTGGACTCTTTCCAAGAGGTGTATATTGCGGGCATTACGATGCCTATCACAAAGCACAATTTCGTAGTGCGCAAAGTTGAGGAGTTGCACGACGTGATCAGGGAAGCGTTTAGAATTGCCAAGAGCGGTAGACCCGGTCCCGTACTCGTGGATATTCCTAAGGACGTGACGTCTAATACGTGCGAGTTCCAAGCCAAAGGGCTTTCGATTGGCGACGAATACGCAAAGGCGGACGAATCGGCAGTCAAAGAAGCGGCTAAACTTATCAACGCTTCCAAAAGACCTTGTATATTATTTGGCGGCGGCGTGATAATTTCGCAAGCCGAAGAGGAGCTGCTTTCGCTGATGAACAAGGCTCAAATTCCCGCGACCCATACGCTTATGGCGGCAGGAGTACTTGGTTGGGGCGAAAAGCTCAACCTCGGTCTTATCGGTATGCACGGCAGTATGTCGGCAGGTAAGGCGATTGCAAACAGCGATTTGGTAATAGCTCTCGGCACGAGATTTTCGGATAGAGTAGCTACCGACAAGAATAAGTTTATTAGAGAAGCGAAGGTTATACATATCGACGTCGACGCGGCTGAAATCAACAAAAATATCACAAGCGATTTGAGCGTTATCGGCGACGTTAAGCAAGTTTTGACGGAGTTGCTTCCGATGATAAAAAAGGCAAAACACGACGAATGGCTCGCACAAATTCAAGAGTGGAAAAAGTTTGATTACAAGCCTAAGGACAAAGAGGGCGTTTTAAGACCTCACCAAATCATCCAAGCTATTTCCGACGAAGTGGGCGAGGACGGAATTATCGTCACCGACGTAGGTCAGCACCAAATGTGGGCGGCTCAGTATTCCAAACGCACTAAGAGCAGGAGTTTCCTCACTTCGGGCGGTTTGGGTACTATGGGTTACGGCTACGGCGCAGCGATCGGCGCGCAAAAAGCTTACCCGAATAGAAGAGTAGCGCACGTCACAGGCGACGGTTCTTTCCACATGAATCTCAACGAGCTTTGCACAAGCGTAAGTTTCGGACTTCCTATCGTAAGCATTGTTATCAACAACAGCGTACTTGGAATGGTTAGACAGTGGCAAACGCAGTTCTATGGCAAGAGATATTCTCAAACTACTTTGGAAAGAGCTACGGACTACGTTAAGCTTGCCGAGGCTTTCGGCGGAGTTGGCTTTAGAGCTACTACTTTGGACGAGCTCAAAAAAGCGCTCAAAGAAGCGTACGCAACGGGCAAGCCGTGTATTATCGAGGCAATTATCGATAGGGATGAAAAGGTTTTGCCGATGATTCCCGCGGGACGTTGCATAGACGATATAATAATGTAATCTATGTTTAGAAATCACTAAGCACAAATATTAAATTTCTTTATTTGGAGGATAGAAAAATGATAAAGAAGTATTACGATACCGATTGCGATCTCAAACTTTTGGACGGCAAAACCGTAGCCGTTATAGGCTTCGGCTCTCAAGGACACGCTCACGCTATGAACCTTGCTGACAGCGGCGTAAACGTCGTAGTAGGTTTGAGAAAAGGCTCAAGACACGAGAAAAAGGCTAAAGACGCAGGTCTTAAAGTTATGTCGGTTTCCGACGCTGCTAAGGCAGGCGATTTGGTAATGATGTTAGTTCCCGACGAGGCTTGCGCCGATATTTACGAGGCTGAAGTTTTGCCGCATATGACCGCGGGCAAAGTTTTGATGTTTGCTCACGGACTTAATATTCACTTCAAACTAATCAAACCGTCTAAGGATCTCGACGTTATTATGGTCGCTCCCAAGGGACCGGGTCACACGGTTAGAAGTCAGTACGAAGAGGGCAAGGGCGTTCCTTCTCTTATCGCTGTATATCAAGACGCTTCGGGCAAGGCTAAGGATTACGCTTTGGCTTACGCAAGCGGTATCGGCGCAGGTCGCGCGGGTATTTTGGAAACTACGTTTAGAGAGGAAACCGAAACGGATTTGTTCGGCGAGCAAGCAGTTCTTTGCGGCGGCGTAACCGAGCTTATGAAAGCGGGCTTCGATACTTTGGTTGAGGCAGGCTACGCTCCTGAAATGGCTTACTTCGAGTGTATTCACGAGATGAAACTTATAGTAGACCTTATCAACAAGGGCGGATTTGAAACGATGAGATATTCCATATCCAATACGGCTGAGTACGGCGACTACCGCACGGGTAGAAGACTTATCACCGAAGAAACCAGAAAGGAAATGAAGAAAGTTTTGAGAGAAATCCAAGACGGCACTTTCTGTTCGGAATGGATGACGGAAAACAAGAGCGGCAAGTGCGCTCACTTCCTCGCAACGCGTCAGTTGGAGTTGGAACATCCGCTTGAGAAAGTCGGCAAAGAACTCCGCGCTATGATGAGCTGGCTCAAAAAGTAATCATAAATTATCGACTTAAAATTCTTCGCTCACGCGGGGAATTTTAAGTTAGGAAGAAAAAACTATAGTTGTCGGCAAGACAATTCTCGCCCTGAACATACGTAAAGGGTTTTTGATTTAAATAAAAAACAAATACGGATATTCGTTATTAAAGTATATGAATATCCGTATAATCCTAAAAATGGGAGAGTAAATTTTATGGCATTAAGAAGTGAATATTTGACTAAAGGAGTAGAAACAGCTCCGCAAAGATCGTTGCTATACGCTTGCGGCTATACCAAAGAAGAGCTTGAAAGACCGCTTATCGGAGTAGTATCCGCGCACAGCGAAATCGTACCGGGGCATATGCACCTCGACAAGATTGCCGAGGCGGTAAAGGCTGGAATACGTCTTGCAGGCGGTACGCCGGTAATGGTTCCGTCCATTGGCGTGTGCGACGGTATTGCAATGGGTCACGTGGGAATGAAGTATTCTTTGGCTTCTAGAGAACTCATTGCCGACAGCGTAGAAACTATGACTATGGCGCACTGTTTCGACGGTTTGGTGCTGGTGCCCAACTGCGATAAGATAGTCCCAGGTATGGTTATGGCTGCGGTGAGAATGAATGTTCCCGCGGTAGTTGTCAGCGGCGGACCGATGATGGCGGGAGTGGTTTCGGGTTGCGAAACCTCTTTGTCGAAAATGTTTGAGGCGGTAGGCGCGAGAAAGGCGAATATTATCGACGATAAACAGCTTCTTGAATACGAAGAAAATTGCTGTCCGACTTGCGGGTCTTGTTCGGGTATGTATACTGCCAACTCTATGAACTGTCTTTGCGAAGCTATAGGAATAGCGCTCCCTGGCAACGGAACTATTCCCGCCGTTATGAGCGGTAGAATTGCGCTTGCAAAGCACGCGGGTATGGCTATTATGCAACTCGTGAAAAAGGGTATTACCGCAAGAGATATTATCAACGAAAAGTCTATCCGCAACGCGCTTGCGTGCGATATGGCTTTGGGTTGTTCGAGCAACAGTGTATTGCACTTGCTTGCTATTGCCAACGAAGCGGGATTCCCGCTAGACTTGAAGATTATCAACGAAGTGAGCGCAAAGACCCCTAATTTGTGTCACTTAGCTCCTGCCGGACCTACGCACATGCAAGACCTTGACGCTGCGGGCGGCGTTCAAGCCGTATTGAGCGAACTTGCAAAGAAAAACTTGATCGATACGACTGCGCTTACCGCTACGGGTAAGAGTGTGGGCGAGAATATCAAGACGGCTTTCGTCAAAAATTACGATACTATCAAGCCTATCGACAAGCCTTACAGCGAAACGGGCGGTATAGCTATACTTTGGGGCAATATTGCTAAAAACGGTTGCGTAGTAAAGCGTAGCGCGGTAGCTCCCGAGATGTTGAAGCACACAGGACCCGCAAGAGTATTCGACTGCGAGGACGACGCTATCAAGGCTATTTACGGCGGTAAAATTAAGGCGGGCGACGTAGTAGTAATAAGATACGAAGGACCCAAAGGCGGACCCGGTATGAGAGAAATGCTCAATCCTACTTCGGCTTTGGCGGGAATGAAACTCGATAAATGCGTTGCGCTTATCACTGACGGAAGATTTTCGGGCGCGTCAAGAGGCGCTTCGATAGGTCACGTTGCTCCCGAAGCGGCTGACGGCGGAGAAATCGCCTTGATAAAAGAAGGGGATATTATTGAGATAGATATCCCGAACAACAGCGTAAACGTCAAAGTCGACGACGCTCAGCTTCAATCAAGACGTTCGTCGCTCAAGCAAAAAGAGCCAAATATCAAGACTGGTTGGCTGTCTAGATATTCAAGACTTGTGACTGGAGCGGACAAAGGCGCCGTGCTTAAATAAAACGTAGAGAAGGATAAAATAATGTTGACTTTAGATAAAGTATATCACGCCTCTTACGTGCTCAAAGAGGCGATAAGAGAAACTGATATAATATACGCGCCCAAACTTAAAGCGGGTTGCGAAGTATACCTCAAGACGGAGAACTTGCAAGTAACGGGTTCGTTCAAAGTGAGGGGAGCATATTATAAAATATCCCAACTTTCCAACGCGGAAAAGAAAAAAGGGGTTATCGCCTGTTCGGCAGGCAATCACGCTCAAGGCGTGGCTTTAGCTGCAAAGAAGAACGGTATCAAAGCTTTGATATGTTTACCCGACGGCGCGCCTATTTCCAAAGTCGAAGCGACGAGAAGTTACGGGGCGGAGATTTGCTTGGTTCAAGGCGTATACGACGACGCTTACAACAGGGCGCTTAAACTCAAAGACGAGAAAGGCTATACGTTTATTCACCCGTTCAATGATCCCGACGTAATTGCGGGACAAGGTACTATCGGTCTTGAAATACTCAATCAAATAGACGATTTGGACGCTATCGTCGTACCTATAGGCGGCGGCGGACTTATATCGGGAGTAGCGTTTGCGGCGAAATCGCTCAAGCCGTCAATCAAGATATACGGCGTACAGGCAAGCGGAGCTCCTAGTATGGAGAAGTCGTTTAAGAGCAAGAAAATCGTCAAACTTGACAACGTACATACTATCGCCGACGGTATTGCGGTGAAAGAGCCGGGAGATCTCACTTTTGATATTATTTCTAAGTACGTCGACGACATAGTGACTGTGACGGACGACGAAATATCCGCGGCTATTTTGGCTTTGATTGAAAAACATAAAATGGTTGCCGAGGGCGCGGGCGCCGTATCGGTGGCGGCTACTATGTTTGGTAAAATTCCAACTGAAGGTAAGAAAATTTGCTGTCTTGTGTCAGGCGGAAATATAGACGTGACGATACTTTCGAGAGTAATCAAGAGAGGACTTCAAATGAGCGGCAGGAATTACCTCGTCACTTTGGAGCTTGTCGACAAACCCGGTCAGCTTACTCAAGTGTCAAATATTATATCAAAGCTCGGCGGCAACGTTATATCGATACATCACGAGCGTTCCAACGAGGGCAGCGACGTAAACGGTTGCTTCTTGAGGATACAAATCGAAACGAGAAATTTCGAGCATATACGCGAAATAGAAAAAGAACTCACTAGCGCAGGATTCAACATAATTTAACGGAGGATATAAATATATGAAAGCTATAAATACTGAAAATGCTCCGTCCGCAATCGGACCTTATTCGCAGGCAATGGTTTCGGGAAGTATGGTATATACTTCCGGACAAATAGCAATCAATCCCGCGAGCGGCAATATTGAGGCTAAGACTATAGAGGAGCAAACTCATCAGGTGTGCAAGAACCTCAAAGCCGTACTTGAAGCAAGCGGTTCGTCGCTTACGCAAGTAGTAAAGACGGTTTGTTTTCTTTCTAATATGGACGACTTTGCGGCATTCAACGCCGTTTACGCCGAGTACTTTACTTCAAAGCCGGCTCGTTCTTGCGTAGCAGTAAAGACTTTGCCTAAAAACGTACTTGTAGAAATCGACTGTATAGCCGAGAGATTGATTTAGGTAATCTAAAATGAATATAGTCGTTTTGTCAGGCAGTCCTAGAAAGGGCGGCAACACTGACTTGCTTGTTCAAGCTTTTGTAGACGGAGCTAAAGAAAACAATCAAGTTGAGGTCGTTTGCGTACGTGACTTTCAGGTAAATCCGTGTATAGGGTGCAATTCGTGCTTCAATCGCCCAAACGGAGATTGTTTTCAAGCCGACGATATGCAAAAGATTTATCCGATTCTTGCTTGCGCCGATATGCTAGTCGTTGCTTCGCCAGTGTATTTTTACGGTATAAGCGCTCAGCTTAAGGCGGTAATCGATAGATTGCATACGCCTAAACGAAATTCTTTTAAGGTAAAAAAGACGGCATTGCTGTTGACTGCGGCGTCTAGTAAAGACAGCGTTTTTGACGCTATCAAGCAACAGTACGAACTGATACTCAAATACTTTGACTTCCAAGACGTGTGTCAAGTATTCGTAGGCGGAGTAAAGGATAAAGGCGATATAGCCGACAGGGAAGAGATTGAAAAAGTTTATCTACTTGCTAAGTCGCTTGAGTAATATCAACAAAATTTTCTCAGTAAAGTAAGTCAATTTGACTGTAAAGAAAAGTCCTCAAAAGTTGAACTTTTGAGGACTTTCATTATTTTGTATTTTTCGAAACGAATTTAATTTTCTACGCTCTCGCTCTCAACTGTTTGCGCGTCGTCAGCGATTTGTACGTCGCTAGTGAGTATTTGAACGTCTACGTCTTCTTCGGCAACCGTTTGCGTAGCCAAATTATCGTCTACAATTTCGGCGTCGGCTATAGGCGTGCCGTCCTCGTTGTAGTAGAGCGGGTTGAGAGTAAATCTACCGATATCAGGATCGCCCTTACCTTTCTTGATACTAATCTTTCGTTTAATTCTTTCGTCAAACGAGAGTATAGCGGGGAGCAGCGTGAATACGAATACGTAACTCATAGACGTTCCTATTGCAAGAAGCCTGGTTATTTGAGCGACTATCATATTTGACGTAATCAAGTGTACGCACGCGCATACGCCTATAAGTATGAACGCCGACGTAGTAATACCTGGGGCGGCGCGGTTGATTGCGTTCTTGACAGAATCGATTGACTTTACGCCGTTCTTCTTTTCTTCTAGATATTTCGTCGTAAGCATAATCGCGTAGTCTACCGTTGCGCCAAGCTCGATTGCCGTTACTATCAAATACGCAACGAAGTTGATTTTGCTGGACGGATCGATTAGCGAGCCGAAGTATACGAACGATAGGTTTATCCAAATACCCGATTCGATTACAAGCATCAAGATGACCGACAGCTTTACTTTCTTGAACGTAAAGAGCAGTATTATTAATACGATTGCCGCCGAGAGTAGCGTTACGAGCAAGAAGTCGCTTGGGGTAACTCTATTCAACTCGTACGCGCCTTGAGCCAAGCCCGTCATATAAACGCTGTAGATTTTAGAGTTGTTCATAACGTATTCTTTGAAATCGGCTAGAGCAGTCTTATACTCGTCGGAGTTTTCGCCGAATTCATTTTTTACGCTGATAAGATTTAGATAAGGCTCTTCAGCGTTTTGTTCGTCGTACAAACCGAACGTTTCAACCGCAAGATATTTGATTTCTTTAAGCGCGTCGTAGGTGTACTCGGTTTCTATCATATTTGCATAGCTACCGTCGCTTGCGACGTTGCTGAGCGTAATGGTGTAGAGCATATAGCTGTTTTTGCCTGATTCAACGTTGCCTGCGTCGCCAACGTTTGCAATAAAACTCTTGTGGAAGACGTCGTAGACAAATCCTTTGCCTTCGCCTGCCCCCATAGCCTCGATATTATTGAAATCTTCTAGACTTATGACAGTTGCGATAGAGAAGACTTCGATTACGTGATTTACGTCGCTCCTCGTTTGAGCTACGCCGTCCACGTACTTAATATTGCCGTTTTCGTCCAACTCGTAGCCGACTTTCTTGATTTTGTCTACAAACTCGTAGTGTTGCGACATAGTATCGGGACCCTCGTAGGGGAGCAGGACTATAGCTTGGTTATTGATAAGCATAGCCGTTTCTTCGGGCAAAGTCGGGTCGGGGTTTTCGACCGTAGTGGATATGTAGCTGAGCGGTACTTTTTGTTGGAAGTAAGCGCACGGCAAAGCAAGACCAAGGATTAATACTATTACTAGACCTGCAACTACAGGATGGGTGATAGTCTTTGATACAAACTTGAGTTTAGGCGCGACAATCCATTTATGTTTGGTTTTAGCAATGCCTTTGCTCAAAATCATTATAAGAATAGGTTGCAAGAATATCGTCGAAAGCAACGATAGAATTACGCCTTTAGCAAGTACGAAACCGAGGTCGTAACCTATGCCGTAGTCCATAAAGAACAGCGCGATAAAGCCGCCGACGGTCGTAAGCATACTTGAAGATATAGCCGTAATCGTCTTTGGCAACGCGGCTATAAGAGCGTCTTTAGGCTGCGGATGTAGTTTGAGCTCCTCGTAATACGTATGCATTAGGAAGATAGAGTAGTCCATCGCAATCGCAAGCTGAAGTATCGTCGCGCAAGAGGAAGTAATCGAAGAAATTCTTCCGACAGGATTTCCCGCAATGATATTCGTACCCATATTTAGGAGTATAGAGATACCAAGAGTTGCGAGGAATATCAAAGGCTCGAGATAGCTTTGAGTGGTCAGTAAAAGTATTACTAGACATACCGCAACTGCTATGATAAAGAATTTAGGCATATCGCCAAGCGATGACTTGAGCAGCGTACGGGCGTTTTGCGCGTTGCCGCCGATATAGAACCAATTATCCACGCTTTCGGGACCTGCCTCGGGGTGGGCAGTTTTGTACTCTCGAAGAATTTCGGTAATGATACCGCCGTCGCCGTCCATAGCGTCAAGAGAGGCGATCGTTTCGTCGGAACCTCCTGCCGTTTCGAAATATATGGATATAATAAACGTATCAACTTTACGCGTTTGCGTATCGCCGTTGCCGTCGACGTAGGTGACTTCCTTCGTCTTGACGAATTTTTCGGCAACTCTATCCTTAGCGGCGTCGACGTCAATTCTATCGCCGGGGGTGACTGCCTGGAATCCGCCGCCCCAAGGATATTCGAAATAATATCCGTCGTTGATTTTGTCAAGGTCGTAGAAAGTGCCTATCCAAGCGATTTTGGAATAATATTGGGAAACGGTGGGGTCGTTTTCGATAGCTTCGACAATTTTTTCTACAGTCTTTACGTCCGTGTAGGATATGGCGATATTGCAGTCGCCTACGATACCGTACTCGTTCTCAAGAATTTGTTTGGATATAATAGTGTCAGTGTCTTTATCCAAGTATGAGATAAGGTCGCTTTCTTTTTGCACGAAGATAGAGCCTACTATTGAAAGTACGATAGCGACTACGAAAATTATTATCAACGTCTTCCTGTGCGACATTATCCATTGCGATAATTTTTGCATTTCACATCTCCTCAAATTTTATCTAATTATAATATAGCAAAAATCTATTTTTTTTTCAATTAATACGACGTTGTTTTTTCATACAAAAAGTAGTGCAAGTGTTGGACTTTTAAATTTTTGCGTATTAAATAAATTTAGCCTTCGTGTCGATTTTGCATAGATTTTACATTGCAAAGTTGTTATTTTCCGTTTGGTTATATCGCCGACGTGTAAAATGCGGTCGGCTTCAGGCAAAACAACGCGTTAAGAAAACGATTGCGGGGGCGCAAGAGATAAAATTTTGGCAAAACTATTGGAAAATCGTTTTGAAAACGCGGCTGTCTTTGCTATAATACTAATATGAAACTCGGAGTGTCTACTGCTACGTATTTTACGAGAATGTATACCGAGCAGGCTTTGGCGCCAATAGCAAAGCTCGGCGCGGAAGTTTGCGAGGTCTTTTTGGCGACGCGCAGCGAATATACGCAAGAGTTTGCGCAAGTCTTAAAGCAAGAGCTTGCAAAGGCTAGGAAGACGGTTCCGCTTGAAATTCATTCCGTGCACGCGCTTACAAATCAATTCGAGCCCGAGCTTTTTTCGAGAAACGACAGGGCGTATAAAGACGCGCTGGAAGTGTACGAGCAAGTTTTGGCTTTGGCTAAGAGCGTCGGAGCGACGCATTACACCTATCACGGAGCGACTATGCTCAAGCGGGCGGTAAAGTATAAATTTGATTTCAAGTTTATTTCTTCGAGGGTAAATACAATCGTAGAACTTGCGGAAAACTATGGAGTGAAACTTTGTTACGAAAACGTGCATTGGACGTACTTTTCGCATCCGAGTTATTTTGAAGCGTTGAAAAAGCTGTGTCCCGACCTTGGCTGTACGTTGGATATAAAACAGGCGAGGCAGTCGGGCGTAGATTATACGGAGTATCTTAAAGTTATGGCGGGCAGGTTGCATACCGTGCATTTATGCGATTACGATAGCGAGGGCGCAACGGCGATACCCGGAAGAGGGATATTCGATTTCGTCACTTTCTTTAAGCGGTTGCGAGAGTTAGGCTTTGAGGGCGCGTGTCTTATGGAGCTATACGCAAAGGACTATGAAAACGACGGCGATCTAAAAGAGGCTTACGAATTTTTAAAAGATTGTTTGGATAGGTCTTTGACTTAATCGAAAGTCTTATCGTATTATATTTAGGAAAATACATACTGACCGTTAAGGTCAATAGGAGAGAAATATGCGTTATTGCAAGAAAAACTTGAAAATAAGAATGGACTACAATAATATGATGTCGTCCGTACTCGGCAAAGAGGGATTTTCCGAAAAAGAATTATCCAATTTGAGCGAGGATTTGACCAAGGCGTTTTACTCGGTAGAGAGCGGCAAGGGCAAAGGTATGATGGGTTGGGCTGATTTGCCGTACAACCAAGACGAGATAGTCGAAGATATTTTGGAAACAGCTAAAGATATCCGCAAAAATTACGAATATTTCGTAGTGCTCGGTATCGGCGGAAGCGCGCTCGGTCCGATAGCGGCGTTCCAAGCAATTTGTCATTTGCATTACAACGATTTGCCAAAGCGCAAGCGTAAAGGTCCAAAGTTTTACGTAGAAGACAACGTAGACCCCGAGAGAATGGAAGCTCTTTTGGACGTAATCGAAGTTGAGAAGACTATGTTCAACGTTATAACCAAGTCGGGTTCGACTTCGGAAACTATGACGCAGTACTTGATAATCAACGATTTGCTCAAAGCAAAGCTCGGCGACAAGGCGAAAGACCATATCATCGCTACGACGTCCAAAAACGCGGGCAACCTTATCAAAATTGCCAACAAGGAAAGCTATAAGACTTTCTATATCCCCGACGGCGTTGGCGGCAGGTTTAGCGAACTTTGTCCCGTAGGCTTGCTTCCTGCGGCGGTAGTAGGTATTGATATTAAGGGATTGCTTGCAGGCGCTAAATATATGTTGGAGCAGTGCGACAGCGACAACGCAAAGAAAAATCCCGCTTTGATGGCGGCGGCTCTTCAACACCTCGCTATGCAAAAGGGCAAGAATATCGGAGTAATGATGCCGTACGCCGACGGTTTGAAGTTTATAGCCGATTGGTACGCTCAACTTTGGGCGGAGTCGCTCGGCAAAAACAAAACGCTTTGCGGCAAGGCTTGCAACGTGGGGCAAACTCCCGTCAAGTCTTTGGGCGTAACCGACCAACACTCGCAAGTACAGCTTTACGCCGAAGGTCCGTTTGATAAAGTCATCACTTTTATAGGCGTAGACGAGTACCGTACGACGGTAACTATTCCGGAAGGTTGCGAGGAGTATCCCAACGTAAACTTCCTTTGCGGACATACTATGAACGAACTCATACAAGCCGAGCGCGTGGCTACCGAATACGCTGTAACTAAGGCTGGCAAGCTCAACTACACGATAATGTTGCCTACGCTCAACGAGTATACTCTCGGACAGCTTCTTATGTACTTTATGTTGCAAACGGCTTACGCGGGCGCATTGCTCAATATCGACACGTTCAACCAACCCGGCGTAGAAGAGGGTAAGAACGCTACTTACGCGCTGTTGGGTAGACCCGGTTACGACGAAAAGAGAACGGAACTTGCAAACGCTCCTCAAAAGCAAAACAAATACGTAATCTAATTGCATTTTGTGTAATAAAAGCGAGCCATCTGATTTTTCAGGTGGCTCAAATCTACTAATAGGAAATTTCGGATAGATATATTGCGGCAAAAACGCGAAATTTTCTTTCCATTGCATAGAATATTAAAGGTGTAGATATGATAAAACTTTTTGAAAAAGAAATAAAAGGCGCAATCTTCGATTTGGACGGCACTTTGCTCGATTCTATGTGGGTATGGGAAAAGGTCGACGAGGACTTTTTGATAGAAAACGGCTTGCCGCTGACTCCCGACTATACTGCCGCGGTGCGAGAAATGCATTTTGAAGAGGCGGCGCTTTATACAAAGACGAGATATTCCTTGCCGCTATCTACCGACGATATCAAAAATAGATGGATAGATATGGTCAAAGACGAATACGCTCACAATATAAAGCTCAAAGAAGGCGCGTACGACTTTATTAAGCTTTTGATCAAAAACGACGTTAGAGTAGCGTTTGCTACCACGCTATTTTGCGAGGTTGCAAAACTGTGTTTAAAGAATAACGGTTTGACTTACGAAAAGCTCAAAGTCGAGCTTCCGCTTACGACTATCGAGGAAGTGACGAGAGGAAAAGGTTATCCCGACATATATTTGAGAGCCGCTCAAAAAATTGATTTGCAACCTTGCGAGTGTATGGTGTTTGAGGATATACCGCTTGCAATAAAGGGCGCGAAAGCCGGGGGATTTCACACTTGCGGCGTGTACGACGAGTATTCCAACTACGGCAGCGAATTTGAGCAAATTTGTACGAATTATATCAAAAACTACGGTGTTTTGCTTAATTCTATAGAAAAATAACTAAAAAACACGATTTTTGAACATTGTTTTGAACACAGTTCAACAAGCGACAGCCTGTGTTGCGCGTGGTCTAAGAACAAATAATGTTATCTGCGTTTAGGATTTTGATTGGAATCAAGCGTACGCTAAAAACGACGATATAATACGGTGATATAATATTCAAAATAAAAATATACTTGTAAATATTCAAAAACGGTTATATAATATAAATATGAATGACGAGCTGTTGTTGCTTAAGGACGTATCCTTATCGTATTACGGAACGGATTTTTGCATTAGAGATATAAATCTTTCAATGCAATCGGGTAAGCGTTTGACGGTTTACGGAAGAGAGGGGAGCGGCAAAACGCTGTTGCTCCGCGCTATTGCAGGTTTGGAAGAGAGCGATTTCGGAGATATAATATTAGACGGCAAAAATCTTAGGGACGTTGCCGTAAAGGATAGAGGAATAGGTTTTACTTTTGACTTTTCTTCGTTGCAAAAAGTCAAGTCGGTAAGTCAAATAATTGAATATCCTATGAAGTTGCGAGGTTATAGTCAAGAGCAAATGGAAAAAGCTGTTGAGTCGGCTTGCGATAGCTTTGAAATTGATAAGCTCGCCGCAGTGGAAAGTCTTGAGGACTTTGACAAGGCAAAGGCTTTGCTAGCAAGGCTTTTCGCAATAGAAAGAAAGCTTTACGTAGTGGACGACGTATGGAAAGATTTGGAGCGCGATAAGCAACTTCAAATAATTCGACTTCTTAAAGAAGTCGCCGCGGACAAGAGCGTGGTAATCGCAACGCAGGACGTTGAGTTTGCTAGAGAATTTGACGGAGAAGTAGTAGTCTTGAGCAAAGGCGAGTGCGCCCGCCCTAAGCTTTTAGAAGAGCACAGCGTACGCCCTACCAATATGGAAACGGCAATTTTGTGCGGATACGCTATCTTCAAGAGCGTTTTGCAAAGAGGCGAGAACGGATATTTTGCGGAGCTGGAAAATAATGAATACTCGGTGGAAGAGCCTTTATCCGATATATACGTAGGCAAAGAGGTATGTTTTGCAGTCGGAGAGCGGGGCGCGACGGGGTTTTATTACGATAAAGACTGCGAGAGAATAATCTCTAAAGAAAAACTTTAGAAACAAACTATATGTATGAAAGAAATAACGTTTAAAAAGTGAGGTGTTTATTTTGAGCGATAATTTGAAGGATATTTTTTCAAATGGGCAAAGCAATGGCGATACGAATAATACCGTAACGTACGGTAAGAAAAAGTTGAGCGTAAAGCTAATTGCGCTGATTACGGTACTCGTTTTGCTTCTTACCGTGGGAGCTTTCGTAGTAGGTATGGTTTACGAAAGCAGCAAAGGTATTAATAGCGATATGCCGCTTATGATAGAAGCGTACGAGCTTATCAAAAAGTACTATTACGAGGATATATCTTGGGAAACCTTTCAAGATATAGCTGCTGCGGCGTTTGCAGGTTCGCTGGATAAGTTCTCAGGAATTGTGGGCGGCGAGTCGTCGGCGGTTTCGTCGGGAGCGATAGGTTTGCACGTGTCGAGCACAATATACAACGAGCACGTCGTTACGTTTGCAGTACCGAATATGCCTGCGTACAGCGCAACGGCTATCAAAAGGTTTGATACGTATGACGAAAATTTGTATGACGACGACGGCGTTGCGTTGTTAAATGACGTCTATGTTCGAGAGGGCGATAAAATTTTCGCAGTGGGAGTAGAAGGCTATACTCAAAGCGGAGAGAAAGTTTATTCTACCGTAAAGGTAGAAAGCGCAAACTTAACGTTTTTCTCGCAAATTATGAGTTTGTTCGTAGATTATGACGAGCTAGTCTATATGGTAAACAAATACGTCGGCGACGGCGAATACGAAGACGGTTACTACGCTTTCAAGATACGCCGTTCAACGTATGAAGAGAGCGAGAAATACGCTTACTATTATTCGATTACCGACGACGTGGGGTTGATTAGATTGACGCAATTTTACCGCGACGGCGACTTCGATTTTGCAAGTTGTATCGTGGATTTTATAAGCGAAGGCAAGAAAAAACTTATTTTGGATCTTCGCGACAACGGCGGTGGAGAGCTGACTTCGCTGCAGTATATAGCTCAGTTTTTGCTCAACAACCCCGAGTCAAAGCAACTGCCTATTATGAATTTGATTTACAATTCAGGTTACGGCAATATGAAGTCGGCGATTGAGTATAGCAGCAACACCAATCCTACGGTTGTCAATTTGCCAATCGCTAGTCCGTTGGCAAACAGAATTGAAGGTTTTGAAATAGTTGTGTTGACCAACGAAAACACCGCGTCGGCTTCGGAAGGCTTGATTGGAGCTTTGCAGTATTACAACGACGTCAAAATCGTAGGTACTACCACTTACGGCAAGGGAGTAGCGCAAATATCAATACCGCTTTCCACGGGCGACTATCTATACGTGACCAACGGAAGATACTACGTGCCTACCGCCGATTCCAACGGCAATCTCGTTTGGGAGCGCACTATCCACGAGATAGGCTTTACGCCGCTCAAGGAAAATATCGTTGAAGATAGAATAGCCGATTATGCTATCGATAAGTGCGTGGCTAGAGCTTTGGAGCTGTTTGGAGCGTAAGGGATATTTGTAAAATTAAAATACGCTTTTTTATCTTTTGACTATCTACGTTTTCGTAGAACGATTCGGTTGTTGTCTTACTGTGACCGAAACGAATATTTTATACTGATAAAATAAGAGATTTAAAATACTGAAAGGAACGCAGTCGCGTTCCTTTCAGCATTAAAACTGATGAGATTTTACTCTACGTAGGAATTGACGAACTGATGAGATTTTCGACTTTGTTACACGCGCTTAAAATGACAACGAAAAACCGTTTGATTTTGTGTAAATAAGTGGAGCAATACGTTCTTTAATATGCGGTATGGTCGTAAGAAATGATAAAATTCAATCGTCGCCTTGAGCGAAGTCAAAGGGGCGAAACGATTACAAAAACCACTCTTAGTAAAAAGAATAAATCAATCGCAACTAATTGACAAGTACTCAAAAAACATTTATAATAAAACCAATTCTTAAGCAGTGATACTCTCGCTGTTTCGGACTAGAAAACAAACCCAAATCGATGAGCAACTCGGAGAGTAAGGAAAGACTTTATTACTTGTGATTCGTTTTGCTTTGCATTTTGCGAAGCTTTTTCTTTTTTCCCCGTTTGGCTATACTTTTAAGGAGAATTATGAAAAGAATAGGCGTGATAGGCATCGTCTTAAGAAAGGACAAAGCGACGGCGTTGGAGATTCAAAATTTACTTTCTACGTTCAGCGACATTATCATTGGTAGAATGGGCGTTCCCGACAAAGAAACGGGGATAAGCACGATTAGCGTTATCGTTAAGGGCACGAACGAGCAAATATCCGCGCTGAGCGGCAAGCTCGGAAAGCTCAACGAGGTCTACGTCAAGTCCGCGGTCACGTCCTTTGAAATTGAGTAAATAATTTTATATCTATATGCACGGAGACGAATATGAAAACTAAAAAGATTTTAACTTTTATTTTGGTTGCAACTCTAATTTGTTCAGTTCTCGCTTTTTCAGCTTGTAACGATAAGGATGAAGAGGGTTATACTCTCGTTATGCCCGATGGCGCGCCGGCGATTGCCGTTGCGTGCTTGAGCGATAAGATAAGCACAAACGATACAGTATATACGTTAAACAAAAAAATAGTGTCATCGCTCGTGATAAGCGACGAAGCGCTGCGAAGCGACTTGGCGATAGTTCCGGCAAACCTTGCGGCAAAGATGTACAACGGAGAAGCGGATATTAAATTGCTAGCCGTAGTCACCAACGGAAATTTGTTTGTACTTTCCACTCAAGATAAGCAAATCGAAAGTCTTGAAGCTTTAGCGGGTAAAATGGTATATTCAATAGGTCAAAACAGCGTGCCCGATATCATTTTCAAGACCTTGCTTACAAGCAAAGGTATTTCGTTTAAAGTCGGCGAAGAGGCTCAAAGCGGAGTAGTGACGATAAGATACTGCGGCGACGGAGCCGAAGCAAACGCGTATCTTTTTGCCTCGCAAGAAAAAGGGGAAGAGGTTTACGGGGTTTTGGCGGAACCCGAAGTCCAAAAGGGTTTGGAAAACGATTTGTACGAAGTCTTTGATTTGCAAAAACTTTGGGCGGAGTATTCCGATAGCGATTATCAGGGTTACGCTCAAGCCGCGCTTATCGCAAGGTCGAGCGTATGCGAGGATAAGGAATTTATAAACGAGCTTTTGAGCGAACTTTCAAAGGGTATGAGCGTAGCCGTAGCAAATCCGCAACTTGTTGAAAGCAATGTCAAGAGTATATATCCTCAAACTTCTTTGCAGGGCAACTTGAGCGCGACGGTGATTTCAAGGTGCAATATCGACGCCGTAGCTATGCCAAATGGTAGAGATTATTTCGAAACTACGCTCAAAGCGGTTATGGCAATAAATAAAAATCTTGTCGGCGGAGCATTGCCTGGCGACGGGTTTTATTATTCCGCCGACTAGAAGTATTTATCAAACTGTATAGACGACGTAAGGACGGTCAATGAAGTCAAATATAAAAAAAAGAAAAATTTATTCGATACTCAACGTTAGCCTGCCGATTGTAATGCTGCTTGCAATCGTCATTGTTTACGCTATAGTCGCCAAGGTTACGCGAGTAAAGATGTTGGTTCCGTCAATTCCCAAAATACTGGATAATTTTTTCGACCTATTTACGCAAGCTGAATTTTATAAGTCGGTGGGCGGAACGATTGGCAGGGCGGTTGCTGCGTATTTGCTTGCGATAATCTCGGCGGTAGCGTTGACCGCGCTTACCAAGGCTTTTTCGCCGTTGCGAAAGGCTCTTACTCCCATAGTCGTACTCGTGAGAATTTTACCTACGATTTCGATTATATTGCTTGCGCTTATTTGGTTCAATAGCCGTCAAGCGACGATTTTCGTAGCGTATTGCGTAATATTTCCTATGCTTTACACAAGCTTTTGCGACGCTATCGAAAACGTGGATAAGGACTTGATAGAGATGTCAAAAGTCTACGGCGTGGACAACAAAACTCAAATCTTAAGGATGTACGTTCCGGAGGCTTTGCCTACGATATTCACGGGACTTAAGAGCACCGTAGGACTCAATCTAAAGCTTGTCATTGCCGCCGAAGTGCTTGCCCAAACTCCGTTTAGTATGGGCGTGAATATGCAGCTTGCAAAACTCAATCTCGACATTGCTATACTTATGGCTTGGACGTTGGTCGCATTGATAATCGGCGGCGTTTTCGAGGGAGTGACGTTACTCGTTGAAAAAAAGGCGGTGAAAGGTAGATGATTATAAACAACTTAAGTTTTGCCTACGGCGATAAGCCTATATTTAAAGCCTTTGATTTGGTTATACCTTGCAACAAAGTTACTTGCATTATGGGCGAGTCGGGATGCGGCAAGACAACGCTGCTCAACTGCATCAGCAAAAGACTTGCGTACGAAGGCGAGATTGATTACGGACGAAGCGAAAACGGGCTATTGAGCGATAAAGCCATCGCCTACGTATTCCAACAGCCTAGACTTGTCCCGTCAATGACGGTCAAGGAGAATATAGAATACGTATTGAAAGGTAGTAAAAAAGATAAAGAAGATAGAGCGAAAGACATACTCGCAAAACTTCAGCTCAGCGACTGCGCCAACTCTTATCCGAGATTTATAAGCGGAGGACAGGCGGGAAGAGCGGCGCTTGCGAGAGCGCTTGCTATAGATAGCGATATACTTCTTTTGGACGAGCCTTTCAAGGGATTGGACCTCAAGCTTAAGAGTCAAATATTAGCGCTTTTGCTGCCTCTGATTAAGGAGAAGACGGTAGTATTTGTCACGCACGACGCAGAAGACGCTTTGGCGGTGGGCGACGCCATATACGTATTAAAGCGAGAAGTCGGCGATAGCGTAAACGTCGTTGCAAAAGAGGAAATAGCCTTGCCAAAAGAAAACCGCAATCTTTACTGCGACGAAATCAATAAAGCAAGGCAAAATCTATTCAATACGCTTCTATCGTAATCCTAAGCGAAGTCGAAATATCTCAAAGAGTTTAAAAGCGCAAGAGTTTTCGACTGCGCTTCGTTTTGCTGAAAATTACGGTATTTTTTTCGTTTATTTTTTAGTAGTGACTTTACGTCTAAGCGTGGTAAAGTCTATGTATTTTACTCAACCGTCAGCTATTTTTAGCCATATCAACAAGGTATCTTAATTTCGTGATTTGTTCGTTGTTGAGCATACAGCTTGCCGAGTTGAAAAATTCTTCAAGCTTTTCGTTGTTGAGCGTGCCGTTTTTCCTGCCGTTGTCAACGAGCGTGAACATCTCTTGCATAAGCCTCTCTTCGGACATGTGAGAGTATTTGTTGAGTTCTTCTTCCAAAGAGCCTTGACCTGCCGTCGCGTTTGAAAACGAATCCATATTAAATCCGTTGTTGAAAGCATTGTTTGACGAGTTGTTTTGAGTATTTCTAAAGTTGTTTTTTTTCATAATTATCCTATACTATTTAATCGTTGTCGTTGTAAAGTTTGCTAATAGTCTTGTTTACTTCCTCGGATTTGAGGTTGATTTGCGCGGGCGGAGTTTGCTTGCTTTGACCGCTGCCGTTCATAAGTTGGGGGAGCAGTTGCATAAGCATAGACATATCTTTATTCCCGCCGCTGCCGCCGTTCATCATTTGCATTATTTTTGCAAAATCCATATCCATAATTTCACCTCGTAACATAATACGTTTAGACGGTTATTTTTGTTACAGCTTACAGCCGCTTAGTTTGCAGGTCTACTCGTCGCAACCGTTGAACGTTTTATTTGTTGAGCAGGTCAATATACTTTAAAAGCTTATGTATATCGCCTATAGAATTGTTGTAACCTACGCTAACCCTGACCGTTCCGCTTTCAAGCGTGCCGAGTTGCTTATGTATCAGCGGAGCGCAGTGCAAGCCGCATCTTACGGCGATATCACGCTCGTTGAGATAGTCGCCTACGTCGGTAGAGGAGTAGTCTTTGAAGTTGAACGAAACAACGCCCGTACTTTGCGACGAATAGAGTTTTACGTTTTTGATTTGCTTTAGGCCGTAGAGAAGTTCGCTTGTCAAATATCTTGTGTTTAGGCTTATCTTAGCAAGGTTTTGATACGTCCATTCGCAGCTCGCTCCAAGACCTATTATTCCGGCGCTGTTAAGCGTGCCCGACTCATAAGCTTCGGGCGGAACCGAAGGCTGAGTAAGACTTTCGCTGTGCGTTCCCGTTCCGCCGAAACGAATGGGGAAAAGTTTGTACTGGGTATTGTAGATCAAAAATCCCGTGCCTTGCGAGCCGTGTAAACCTTTGTGTCCCGCGCAGGCTAGAAAATCGATATTGTTGTCGGGGACGCTGAGAGCTACGTGTCCGAGAGATTGCGCGCCGTCGACGAAAAAGGGAATACCGTGTTTTTTAGCGGTATTGCCTATTTGGTATATTTCGGTAGCGTTGCCTGTGACGTTGGAAATATGGTTTACGCAAATAAGTCTGGTATCGGGCGTAATTGCGCTCGCGACGGCGACTGGCGAGATGACACCGCTGCTGTCGGGAGTAACTTCTATCAAGTTTACGCCGAGCGTTTCTTTGAGATAATAGAGCGGACGGGCGACGGAATTGTGTTCGTTGGACGTGAAAATGACGTCGGACGGTTTGTCTTTAAAATTGAGCATATATCCGATAATTGCAAGATTGCACGCTTCGGTACAGTTTTGAGTAAAAATCAATTCGTATCTTTCGTCGCAAGAGAGCAGCGATTTTATGAGTTGACGGACGTCGTATATCTTAATCGCCGTATCAATCGAATCGTTGTGTCCGCCGCGGCCCGGGTTTGCGGAATAGGACAGGTGTTTGAAGATTTCGTCAAACATTCTTCTCGGCTTAAATCTTGAAGTTGCGGCATTGTCTAAATATATCATTCTTTCCCTCACAAAATAAATTTTTTAATAATATATTATATTAAGAGCGAGTTACATAAATACCAAGGAGAAAATTTATGAATTATCTCGTAATAATATTTCGCTCCCGTAGCGACGCGCTTTCAATGCGTAGTTACTTAGCCGCAAGAGGAGTATCTAGCGCCGTAATCAACGCGCCGCGAAGCATAACTCATTCGTGCGGATTAGCATTAAAAATAACAAGCGTAACGCCTTCTACGTTGTCTAGCCTACTTAAATCTTCTCCGACCAAGGTTCAATACGGCGTGTTTTACGCGCAGTACGAGCAGGGAGGCATAAGATATAGGCAGTTGTTCGGCGGCTAACGCGCTCTAGGCGGAATTAAATCTAGTTTTTTTCCGCCTTTCTACGTTACGGTTAATCATTAGGTGGATAAGCGGAGATAAAAAACAAGTTTTTCCGATTTTATTTTGAATGTAGTTGCAGTCAATTAAGTTGAGGCAAGCAAAGCGAAGTATAAATAGCTCTATCCGATAATAAAGTCAATATATGCGTCATAAAATACGCTAATTAAGGTAATAATAAGAAATTATATTATTTATAACACTTTACAAACGCCGCGCCTGTGTATTATAATAAATAATAATTATTTATTTACAAGGAGTATTTTTTTTAAAATGGTTGTTCCTTTATCGTCAACCGTATCAAGTATAGACGGTCCTACATTGACGGGGTATATCGTTGCAATCGTTATACTGATTTTCCTTTCGGGATTTTTTTCTTCGACGGAAACTGCATTTTCTTCTCTCAACAGGATAAGATTAAAGAATTTGGTATCGACGGAAAAGAAGAAGTACGCTAAGACGTATTTCTTGAGCGAACATTTCGACGCGCTGATTTCCACGATATTGATAGGTAATAATATAGTCAACATTACGGCTACCACGCTGGCTACGATTATGTTCTCGGCTTTGATTTCCAATCAAAACGCCGCGGGCGCGGTTTCTACTGCAGTCATTACCATAGTAGTTTTGATATTCGGAGAAGTCATACCTAAGTCTACGGCAAAACGCAGTCCCGAATACTTTGCAAGGCTGACCGCTCCGTTTATTTTAGCGCTGTACTACGTCCTCTATCCGTTTGTATGGATAATGGGACTTCTTCAAAAGCTCATAGGCAAGTTGTTCAAGAAAAAGGGAGTTGAGAATATTACCGACGAGGAGCTTATCACCTACGTCGACGAAGCTCAAACCGAAGGCGGACTTGACGAGTATGAGGGCGACCTTATCCGTTCGGCAATAGAGTTTGACAATATGACGGTCAGGGAAGTGTTTACTCCGAGAGTCGACGTAGAGGCTATAGACGTAGATTCTTCTATGGCGGAAGTAATGAAAGTATTTCGCGAGAGCGGTTATACCCGACTTCCCGTATACAAGGACAATATCGATACAATCGTAGGCGTGCTCAATCTTAAGGACTTCTATGAAGCGTATATCGACGGAGCAAGCAAGTTCAACAGGCTTATCGCTAAGAACGTAATTTACGTGCCCGATTCGATGAAAATAAGCGACGTGCTTAGAAAACTTCAAATCGCTAAAATGCATATTGCGATAGTAGCCGACGAATTCGGCGGTACGATGGGTATAGTTACGCTTGAAGACATACTCGAGCAGCTTGTCGGAGAAATCTACGACGAGAGGGACGAGATAGTAGAGCCTATAGTAAAAGTGACCGACCAAAAGTACTTCGTATTGGGCGAAATAAATCTCGAAGAGTTTTTCGAATTCTTCAAGGTGAACGAGGCGGGCGAGGAATTTGACGCGGTTACGCTCAGCGGTTACATCGCTTTCGCGCTCGGAAGACTGCCGCAAGTCGGCGATATTGTCAACTTTGAAAAGTTGGCGATCACCGTCAAGAAGATGGACAACACGGTCGTGGAAAAAGTAGAAGTCGTTATCAACGTCGAAGAGGAAGATAGCGAAGAGTAAAATCAAAAAAATTTTTATCGTATATATAGAAATCAGGAGGCAAGAATGTACAACAAGGTCGATTCCGGAATGAACTTTTGCGAGAGGGAAAAGGACGTAATAGCGTTTTGGAAGCAAAACAAGATTTTTGAAAAAAGCGTGGAAAAGAACGAGGGCAAAGAATCCTTTTCTTTCTACGACGGACCGCCGACTGCCAACGGCAAGCCGCATATAGGGCATATTTTGACGAGAGTAATGAAAGACATTATTCCGAGATACAAGACTATGAAAGGCTACTACGTCGCTAGAAAAGCGGGCTGGGATACGCACGGACTTCCCGTCGAACTCGAAGTAGAGAAGCTCTTGGGCATTGACGGAAAACCCGAAATCGAAAAGTACGGTATCGAACCTTTTATCAAGAAGTGCAAAGAAAGCGTTTGGAAATACAAAGGCGAATGGGAGAGAATGTCCGAAGCCGTAGGTTATTGGGTGGATATGGACAACCCGTACATAACTTACGACGACAACTATATCGAATCGGTATGGTGGGCGGTAAAGACGATAGCCGATAAAGGTTTGATATACAAAGGTCACAAGATAGTGCCGTATTGTCCGAGATGCGGAACGGCTCTTTCCTCGCACGAGGTGGCGCAAGGCTATAAAGACGTGAAAGAAAAGTCCGTATTCGTTAAGTTCAAGAGAAAGAATGCCGACGGCTACTTCCTTGCTTGGACGACCACGCCGTGGACGTTGCCGTCAAACGTAGCTCTTTGTATGAACGGCAAAGAAAACTACGTGGAAATCAAAGTCGGCGAGGAAATATACGTGCTTGCCGAGGCTTTGGCGCCCACGCTGTTTGAAGACTATCAAGTAATCAGCGTTAAGAAAGGTAAAGACTATGAGAAAGAGGAGTACTTGCCGCTCTATAACACCAACGATACGAAAAAGAAAGCATATTTCGTAACTAACGATTCTTACGTCACGCTTACCGACGGTACGGGTATTGTACATATCGCTCCGGCGTTTGGCGAGGACGACGCGAAAGTGGGCAGGAACTATGATCTTCCTTTCGTTCAAATGGTTGACGACAGGGGAAGATTTATTGCCGCTATGGGAGAACTCCAAGGCGTATTCGTCAAGGACGGCGACAAGCTGATTATCAAAGATTTGGCTCAAAGAGGCTTACTGTTCAAGGAACTGTTATTTGAACACAGCTATCCGTTTTGTTGGAGATGCGACACGCCGCTGTTGTACTACGCTAGATCGAGTTGGTTCATAAAAATGACTGCGGTAAGAGATAAACTTCTCAAGAACAACGCTACCGTCAACTGGATGCCGCCTACTATAGGTACGGGAAGAATGGGCAACTTCCTTGAAAACGTAATTGACTGGGGAATTTCCCGCGAAAGATACTGGGGTACGCCGCTTCCTATTTGGGTATGTCCCGATTGCGGCAAGATTAAGGTAGTCGGCAGTAGAGAAGAACTTCGAACGCTCGGCAACCTTAGCGAAGATATCGAACTTCACAAGCCTTATATAGACAAAGTTACGTTCAAATGCGAGTGCGGCGGAGAGATGAAACGCACGCCCGAGGTTATGGACTGTTGGTTTGACAGCGGAAGTATGCCGTTTGCTCAGCTTCACTATCCGTTTGAAAACAAGGACGTATTCGAAGCTCAGTTCCCCGCAAACTTTATTAGCGAAGCGGTCGACCAAACAAGAGGTTGGTTCTATACGCTTTTGGCGATATCCACGCTATTGTTTGATAAAGCTCCGTTCAAGAACTGTATCGTACTCGGTCACGTCAACGACAAGAACGGCATAAAAATGTCCAAGCACAAAGGCAACGTCGTAGACCCGTGGTCGGTCCTTGACGTGCAGGGAGCTGACGCGGTGAGATGGTATTTCTATTCGTCTTCGGCGCCTTGGCTTCCGTCTAGATTTTCCGCCGACAACGTATCCGAATGTCAAAGAAAGTTTATGGGAACGCTTTGGAATACGTACTCTTTCTTCGTGCTTTACGCGAATATCGACAAGTACGACCCAAGCAAATACGATATTAAAAAGTGCAAACTATCGCATATGGACAAGTGGATACTCTCCAACTTGAATACTTTGGTGGACTACGTAGACAAATGTTTGGATACGTACAAGATTACCGAAAGCTCAAGAGCTATACAGGACTTCGTCGATATACTCTCCAACTGGTACGTGCGCCGCGGTAGAGAAAGGTACTGGGCAAGCGATATGAACGACGATAAGATAGCCGCTTATACTACGCTCTATACCGTGCTCGTTACGCTTGCAAAACTTATCGCGCCGTTCACGCCGTTTATGGCTGAGAGTATTTATAGGAATTTGGTCGTAAACTTTTTCAAAGACGCTCCCGAGAGCGTGCACCTTTGCGACTATCCGAAGTCGGATAAGTCTATGATAGACAAGAAACTCGAGGAGGATATGGACTTCGTATTGCAAGCGGTAGTACTGGGTAGAGCCGCTAGAAACAAAGCCAATATCAAGAATAGACAGCCGCTCGAGAGCCTATATATTCTTACTGATAAAAAGGTTCACGACAAGAAAATCCTTTCGCTCGTAGCCGACGAAATCAACGTGAACAACTGCGAAATCGTCAACGATAAGTCTAAGTTTATGACCTACGAACTCAAGCCGCAGCTCAAGACCCTCGGTCCTAAGTACGGCAAGCAGCTTGGAGGCATTAGACAGTTCCTTGCCGAGTGTAAGAACGCAAGCGAAATAGTGGATTGCGTAAACGGCGGAGGAGTATATAAGTTTGAAATCGCGGGAGTAGAGATAGAGCTTGCTCTTGAAGATTTGCTGATCACTCCTATCAACAAAGCGGGTTACGCGCTTGAAAACGACGCGACAATGACCGTAGTGATTGACACTAACCTCACCGACGCGCTTATCGAAGCGGGTATTGCTAGAGAACTTACTTCCAAAATTCAAACTATGCGTAAAGAAGCCGGCTTTGAAGTTGTCGACCACATCAAAATAGGCTTTGAGGGCAAAGGAAAGTGCGCGCAAATTCTCAAGAAAGATAAGAGTATTTGCGACGGAGTGCTGTGCGACGAACTTATCGAGGGCGAAATTGACGGCTTTAAGAAAGAACTTGACGTAAACGGCGAGAATATCGTAATAAGCGTAGCTAAAATCAAAGGATAATCAATGATAAAGGTAGCGAGCGAGTGGAAAGACTATAGGATAATCGCAACTGGCGAGGGGCAAAAGCTCGAGCGTTGGGGCAGTTTGGTTTTGCTCCGACCAGATCCGCAAATTATATGGAAAAGCAGTCGTTCGCTCGACAATGATAAGTCTATAAACGCAAAATATATTCGCTCCAATCAAGGCGGCGGCAGGTGGGAGTTCAAAGGTGGCGCGCCCGATGAATTTACTGTCGAGAGGAAAGGACTTGTATTTTCGCTCAAACTTATGGGCTTTAAGCACACGGGACTGTTTCCCGAGCAAGCCGTTAATTGGGATATTATGCAAGAGCTTATTCGCGGTAGCGGCAGGAAGATTAAGGTACTCAACTTATTCGCATACACAGGCGGAGCGACCGTAGCGTGCGCGAAGGCGGGAGCTAACGTAACTCACGTCGACGCGGCAAAAGCGATGGTAGAGCGCGCCAAGACCAATGCTAGACTTAGCGGCATAGAGCAGGATAGGATAAGATATATCGTAGACGACTGTCAAAAGTTTATAGCAAGAGAAATACGCCGAGGCAATAAGTATGACGCTATAATAATGGATCCTCCGTCTTACGGTAGAGGCGCTAACGGAGAGGTTTGGAAGCTAGAAGATTGTATCTTCGACTTGGTGAAAGAGTGTACGAAAGTTTTATCCGACGAACCGCTTTTTTTCCTTATCAATTCATATACTACTGGACTTCAGCCGCAAGTAATTGACAATATCTTAAGGCTTAATCTTAATGGTTTTGACGGCGAAAGCGAGGCGTACGAAGTGGGATTGCCGACGGACGAGGGAATAATACTTCCTTGCGGTTGCAGCGGACTTTGGATAGGCAAAAAAACAAAAAAGAAATAAAGATTTCGGGCAAACCCGACAAAGGCAAAACTTATGGCAAAAGAAATTACTTACGAAGATTTAGCTGTGATATACGAGGACAACCACGTGATAGTTGTAGTCAAACCTTGCAACGTTCCGTCGCAATCGGACAGTTCCAACGACAAGGATATGTTGACTCTCGTCAAAGAGTATATAGTGAATAAATACGACAAGAGCGGCGACGCTTACGTCGGCTTGGTACATAGACTGGATAGACCCACGGGCGGAGTAATGGTATTTGCCCGCACGTCAAAAGCAGCGGCGCGCTTGAGCGAGGATATAAAAAATCACGATTTTGAAAAACAGTATCTTTGCGTAACTTGCGGCGTACCGAAAGAGCGTAACGCTCATTTAAAGCATTATCTCAAGAAAAATCAAGCGAAGAATATCGTTCAAATAGTTCCGCAAGCTACCGACGGGGCAAAGCTTGCCGAACTCGACTATTCTTTCATACAGCAAGTCGACGGTTTTTCGCTGTGCAAAGTTGACCTGCAAACGGGGCGTTCGCACCAAATTAGAGTTCAAATGGCTTCTCAAGGTCTATCGCTTTTCGGCGATAGCAAGTACGGCGCTAATCCCGCTACTTTTAAGCATAACCTAGGACTTTGGGCAACGCAAATTAAATTCACGCACCCGACTACCAAAGAGAGAATGACGTTCATCGTCCACCCGCCAAAGGAAGAAGTACCTTGGAGAGCGTTTGATATATCAAGAATACTCAACGTGGGTATTGCCACCAACAGCTATGACGATATGGCTAATTTCAACGTTTTGCAAGATAAATCTCAATCGCTAATAAAAGAAGAGCGCGCAAAGAAAAACGTAGATTAGCAGCTGTTTTCGGCGGATATTAAGAGGTTAGACTTTCGGCTCGACGATTTGAGTTTTACCAAAATGACTGTATTCGTCGTTTTGAGCGAAACGAAGCGAAGTGGAAGAATCTCTTAACGAAACAAAACGTAGATACAAAAATTAGATATAAAAAGCGACCGAAAGTCTATCGGTCGCTTTTCGCTTATTATATTAAACGGGAAATATTTTACTTACTTTACTTCCTTATTTTCTTTAGTCTTTTTATTGGAACTAACTTTCGCAGTTGCGCTCTTGCCGTCGTTTTGCGAGTCTTGAACGGCGTCAGGGAGTATTCGCACGTTTTGCAAGTTGTCTTGGTCAAGCTCGGCGGGGGAGATTTCTTCCTTGACGGTAGCTTTAGTCTTTACGGCGGATACGTAGGTATTCATACTCGTAAACACGTTGCGGAAGTGGTCGGCAATTCTCTCCATATTGCTGACGATAGAGAGGAAGATTCCTCCGCTTTCGGCGCTGCAGTCGTTGTTGTGAAGTCTTACGATGTGGTTCTTAGAAAGGCTTTCGTCGTAAGTATCGACTAAGTCTTCGTAACCGTCTACTTCTTCTTTGAGTACCATACTCTTTTGTTCGAAGCCTTGCATAACGTAGTCGTAGAGCTTGTCGATAGCTCCTTTCATCATAAGTATTTCATCGATAGCCGTTTGAGAAAAATTCAGTCCGTTGTCAACGAGTTCTTGCGCGGATTCGCAAATATTTTCGGCGTAGTCGCCAACCCTTTCTATATCGGATATTACGTGATAGAAAGAGGCGATTTCTTTTTCTTCTTTGTAGGATATGTCTTTAGCGGAAATCTTAACCGCGAATTTAGTGAGCTGTTTGTTTAGAAAATCGATGTGTTTTTCTCGCTCTTCAAACTCCTTTGCATTGTCAAAGTTGAGCTTGGTTATCGTATTTATTGCTATATCGAAGTTGGATTTTGAAAGTGCAGCCATCGAAACGAGTTCTTTACGGAGCACCATAAGCGCGATCGACGGAGTCTTAAGTATTCTCTCATCGATATACGCGACCATCTTTTCGACTTGAAGATTTTTTGCCTTTTTCTTATCGCGGACGATAATGGTAGCGAGTTTGGTAAGACCTCCTGTGAAAGGCAAGAGAAGCAGCGTCGCAAGCAAGTTGAAAATCGTATGGAACATAGCGATTTGCGTGGTAGCTTGCGCGAATACTTTAGGCAGCCAATAGTCGAACGCGAGTTTTTCCGAGATAAGCGGAGCAACGAATATATACATCAAGAATATGACCGTGCCGAATACGTTGAAAAGCAGGTGAATGACCGAAGCTCGCTTTGCATTGGTGTTTGCGCCGATAGAGGCGAGCATTGCCGTCACGCAAGTGCCGACGTTTATGCCGAGCGTAACGAATATCGCGCTTCTAAGAGTCATCAAAGGAACTTCGCTTTGAATAGAGCAAAGCGTAATAAGTATCGAAGTCGTTGCCGAAGAGGATTGAATAAGAGCGGTGAACACAAGTCCTATGAGCATCAGCAACAGCGGATTTTTGACCGTCGTAAGCATATCTATGACAGCTTGATTTTCGGAGAAAACTTCCATTGACTGCGACATAAACTTCATACCCACGAAGATTATGCCGATACCGCTGATAAGCATACCCGATTTTGCGACTTTGTCTTTGCTTGACATCGCCATAAACGCGCCTACGCAAGCGAGCGCCGCTAAAAACGGGGTAATAGGCAGGCTTTGAAGAGCGGTAATTTGAGCGGTGATTGTCGTACCGATGTTCGCGCCCATAATAATGCTCGTAGCTTGTTTGAGCGTCATCATTCCCGCGTTGACGAAACCGACTACCATAACGGTCGTTGCGGAGGAGGACTGTATTACTGCGGTAATGCCAGCGCCCGTCGCAATACCCATAAATCTATTGTTGGAAACTTTATTGAAAAGAGGTTTCAAGCGATCGCCCGCTATATTTTGCAGGTTATCGCCCATCATTTTAAGACCGATAAGGAACGCGCCTAATCCACCGAATAAAAAAAGTATCGCGCTTAACATACTGACAGCATTATAACATATATATTTCAAAAACGCACGCAAATTCTATATGAAAATGAAAAAATATCCATAATTCTCAAAAATTATCCATATTTGCTAAAGTCGCCGCTTAGCGGCTCGCAAGCGATTTTTCGTTTGAACAGCGCGTGATTTGATTAATATAATATATGTTAAAAGTTTTCTTATTATATAAATAATAATTGAATTTAATTTAATTATATTATATAATCAATATATGAGGTATTTATGGATAGACTGATTTTGTTGGACTCTAACTCTTTGATAAATAGGGCGTACTACGCATTGCCCAACCTTACTAATCACGAAGGGCAATACACCGGAGCGATTTTCGGTTATCTAAATATGCTCGTTAAGATTATCGGCACTTACAACCCAACGCACGTAATCGCTACCTTTGATAGAAAAGCGCCGACTTTTAGAAAGGCTATGTACGAGGGCTACAAGGCTACGAGAAAACCTATGCCTCACGAGCTTGCAAGTCAGCTTGAACCTCTTAAAGAGATACTTTCGGCAATGAATATCCCTATATTGGAAATGGACGGCTACGAAGCCGACGATATTATCGGCACGCTTGCCAAAAGATTTCCCGCGCAAACTTTCATCGTGACGGGAGATAAGGATTCGCTTCAACTTATAGACGGTACGACGACCGTGCTTTTGACGAGAAGGGGCATAACCGACGTCGACTATTACGACGAAGCTATGCTCAAGAGCGAAGGATTGGTTCCTTCGCAAATAATAGATTTAAAATCGCTTATGGGAGATTCTTCGGACAATATTCCGGGAGTTGCAGGCGTAGGAGAAAAGACTGCTCGCGATTTGCTCGCAAAATACGGTACGCTTGACGGGGTTTACGAGCATATCGATCAAGTTACTGGCAAGCTCAAAGACAAACTTCTCAATTCTAAAGATATGGCGTATCTTTCTTACGAGCTTGCGACTATCAACGTAAATTCGCCCGTAGAGTTTGACAATTTGGATAGGGCAAAACTGAGCGGAGTATTTTCTTCCGACGTCAAATCCTTGCTCAAAAAGCTGGAGCTTACGAAGATAGTGGATAAGTTGAAATTTGAAGACGGCGACGGCTTATCTCAAAGCGATGCCGTTATTGCCGCGGCGCAGGAAATAAACGATTTAGACGGACTTGGCGACGTGTTGTCCAAGATAATTTTGCACGGAGAGTTTGCGTTTTCTCTATCGTCTAGAATAACTTTTGCCGTAGACGGAGAATGTTTTTATATCGCAATCGCCGACAATCTTTTGGGCGACGGGATAAATTACGGCGAATTTATCGACGCGTGCAAGAGTATTTTTGAAAGCGAAAAAATAATCAAGACTTGTTTTGACTACAAGTCCAATCTTCACGTATTGGATAAAGACGGAGTTGCGCTCAAAGGCGTGAAAAACGACGTGCTTCTCAAAGCGTATTTAATAGACGCTAATCGCAACTATAAATCCGAGCAGGAGCTTTTCAACGCCTACAATTTGCCCAAGGGAGAAGAGGCGGCTTTGATAGAGTATATCGACGGCGTTCTTGACAAGGAACTTAAAGATAAGGGACTGGAGGAGTTGTATTTGCAAGTCGAGCTTCCGCTCGTAGACGTGCTTTTCGCAATGGAAAAGGAAGGCTTTACGGTAGACGTAAACATACTGAAGGAACTCAACGACAAGTACTCAAAAGAGCTTGATTCGCTTATACGCGAAATCGTGGAGTTGGCGGGCAAACCCTTCAACGTAAACTCTACCAAGCAGCTTGCTAGCGTGCTTTTCGAGGACTTAAAACTCAAGAGCGGTAAAAAGACCAAGACGGGTTATTCCACAAACGTTGAAGTACTCAATTCTATAAAAAATCAACATCCGATAGTACCTTTGATACTAAGACAAAGAGAACTGTCCAAACTGAAGTCGACTTACCTTGACGGAATGTTGCCGCTTATCGATTCCAAGCATAAAATCCACACGATATTCAAGCAAACCGTTACGGCTACCGGCAGGCTGTCTTCGACGGAGCCTAATTTGCAAAACATACCTATCCGCAAAGCCGAAGGCAAACAGATCAGGAAAATGTTCGTCGCGAGCGAGGGCAACGTGCTCGTATGCGCCGACTATTCGCAAATAGAGCTTAGGCTGATGGCTCAGTTCAGCGGCGACGAAACTATGATACACGCGTTCAACAACAATATCGATATTCACAAGACCACGGCTTCCAAAGTATTCGGTATTCCGTTGGAGCTTGTTATCGACGATATGCGCAGGCAGGCGAAAGCCGTCAACTTCGGGATAATCTACGGAATAAGCGATTTTGGCTTGTCCGAAGATTTGGGCATACCCGTATACAAGGCGAAAGAGTTTATCGCGGGCTATTTTGCCACTTATCCTAAGATTAAAAAGTATATGGACGGTTGCGTTGCGATTGCAAAGGAAAAGGGGTACGTCACGACGTATATGAATAGAAGAAGAGAAATTCCCGAGCTGGTATCCTCCAATTACAATCTTCGCAGTTTCGGCGAAAGAGTGGCGATGAATATGCCTTTGCAGGGCAGCGCGAGCGATATTATCAAAGTAGCTATGCTCAAAGTGTACAACGCTCTTTGCGAGGGCGGTTTTAAGGCGAAACTCATTATGCAAGTACACGACGAGCTGATAATCGACTGTCCTCTTGACGAGCGCGATAAAGTTAAGGAACTTCTCGTTGATTGTATGGAAAACGTAGTCAAAGATTTCCAAGTAAAACTCGAAGCCGACTGTAACGTCGGAACGAGTTGGTTGGAGGCGAAGTAATGATTATCGCGGTTATCGGCGGTATAGGCAGCGGAAAGAGCAGCGTTTTGAGGATGCTCGAAAACTTGGGTTTTAGAGTATGCGACTGCGATAAGATATATAATCAAGTTTGCGAGAGAGAAGATTATATCGGTAAAGTCGGCGAAGTATTCAACGTCGTGAAAGACGGAAAGATAGACAAGGCAAGGCTAGGCGATATAGTGTTTGCCGATAAGGCAAGGCTTCGTCTTCTCAATTCTTTGGCGCACCCTTACGTTTTTGATAAAATTAATGAAATATACTTGCAAGACAACTCGCCGCTTTTTGTGGAAGTGTCGGCTTTTGATAGAAGTATGAAAGACAAGTTTGACTTGATCGTTCTAGTCAAAAGCAGTAGCGATAAGCGAGTGCAAAGAGTTAAACTTCGCAGCGGCTATAGTGAAGACCGCGTTCTTTCTATTATTTCTCAACAAATTAGCGAAGAAGAAGGGGAAGCTTTAGCCGATTTCGTAATCGTCAACGACGGCGACTTGGAGGCTTTGCGCGAGCAAGTCGAGCGGCTTAAGATATAGTAGTCGTCGAGCGTATTTTACAGCCTATAATTATTGTAATTTAGATTTTCAGTTGTCTTTTTTACGTTATTTAGTTTGATTCCTAATCGGCGTTTCAATTTTTAATATGCACGTCCAGCTGCGGATATGGGATAGTTATGCCGTTGCTGTCAAAGGCTTTTTTGACGGCTTCGAGCATATACCAGTGCGCCGTCCAAAAGTCATCGCTTTTAGTATAGTATCTTGCCAAAATTGAGATTGCATTCGAGGAATGTTCTTTTATATTGATAAACGGCAACGGGTCTTTCAGAATGAGTTCGTTGTTTTCAATACATTCAAGTATCAACCGTTTAGCCTTTTCAAAATCATTTTCGTAGGATATGCTGAAAATCAAATCGTTGCGGCGGGTATCTTTTACGCTGTAATTCACGACTGTGGTGTTGCTTGCCACGCCGTTGGGTACCGCTATAACTTTGTTGTCGGGAGAACGCAAATACGTATAGAAAAGCTTTATTTCCTCGACCGTTCCGCCGTTGCCGTCACATTCGATGTAGTCGCCTATTCGATAGGGGCGCATGACTATGATTATGACGCCGCCCGCTAAGTTGGACAGCGAGCCTTGCAAGGCAAGACCAATCGTCAATCCTACCGAGGTTATCGCGGCGGCAATAGTCGAGGTTTCCACGCCGAGGTAGGCGAGTACGCAGGCAAAGCCTATAAAAATCAGTATGCGTTTGAGCCAAGGCAACGAAACTTTTTTGATCGTTTCGTCTACGCGCTTTTTTTGAAGATACCTGCCAATCCTTTTGCAAAAGCATTTGACAATTTGACAGTAAATCAAAAAGACGACTAAAGCGACGACTATTCTCAAACCTTCGCCGACAACCCAATTAGCTACAGTCGTTAATATATCCGAAAAAGTTACTGCAAGCAGATGATTCATAAATACCTCTTGAATTATTATGTTACGAAATCTTATTATGTTACACAATCCTTTCTCAATTCCTAACCGTGGCGGTCAAAGTATACAAATTAAAGTGAAATATCACCTTGCGGAAGATAATGTAAAAGAAGTATATAAAAGTTGAATAATACCTGACTAAAATTGCGTTTAATCAATGAATATCGTTTGCATTATTTTGTCGTATAAAGTATAATATTGTAAACAACATTTTACTTGAAAAAGGAGCAAGTATTTATGGCTGATACTAAAGATTCAACCAAGAAGACTACGAGTAAAACCACAGCAAAGGCTGGTACGACGACAGGAAAGTCGACGGCGAGTTCGTCAAAGGCAAAGGCGGCTACGCCTGCCGCGGCAAGCAAAACTACCGCAAAGACGGTCAAGGACGACAAGACGGCAAAGACGGCGGCTAAGACGACGGACAAAAAGACCGCTACGCCCGCAAAGGCGACTGCGGAGAAGAAACCCGCCGATACCAAGGCAACTTCTACGGCAAAGACCGCTCAAGCAAAGCCTGCCAAAGCTGCAACCGCTAAAAACGACGCAAAAGCTAAGCCGACGAAAGCCGTAAAAGACGAAAAGCCCGCTAAGACTCAAACTGCGAAAGCGGCTAAGGCCACTACGGCAGCCAACGCGGCAGTAGCTGCTAAGAGCGCGGATACTAAGTCCGCTAAAAAGGTAGAGCCGATAAAAGAAGCTAAATCGGCAAAGAAAGAAGAACCTATAAAAGAAACTAAGTCGGCAAAGAAAGAAGAGCCGAAGAAAGATGCCAAGGCGGAGAAGAAAGAAGAGAAACCCGTCAAGGAAGCAAAGAAAGAAGAAAAACCCGCTAAGAAAAAGGCGGAAGATAAGAAAAGCTTAGCAAAAACTAAAGACAGTAAAAGCTCGAGCAAACTCTCAAGGACGAAAGAGCCTGCCGGCGGAAAAGCGTCGGTAGCGGCGGCAGTCGTTCCTGATTCTACGAAAAGAAATATGATAATTATCGCCGCAGTGCTAATTTTTGTTTTGGTGCTGTCTATAGTGATAGTCAGCGTAGTAGCGGTAAGAAATCATAAGGTCGTGATTGTCAATCCGTACAAGAACGTGACCCGCGTCGGCTATTCGGCTAGGGAACTGGGTACGGTCGATAGGTATAAACCCGTATCGGAGATTAAGAACGAAGGTTTGTCCGCATATCCGACGTACGGATATACTCTTAGGTCAGTAATAGGTACTGACTCGGATAAGGTTGCCTCAAGGCAGGCTCTTATTGCCGAATCGTCTTATTTGACTGCAACCGGCACGAGAAACGCAGGCGGCGGCGGTTACACTTTTATGGATAAAGACGGATATCTTTATTCGGGTACGCTTGCAAATTCCGCGCCCGCTATAGGCAAGGACGGAAAACAAAGACAACTTTATAAGCACACCGCTTCCGTAGGTCTATACTTGGGCGACGTTGACGACAAGGAAAAAGGCGTAATTAAAGAAATAACTATGATGCCGCGCGGCTACACCAGTTATGGCGTAACAGGTTTGTACGCTCCTGCGGGCGAAGTTATAAAAGTAACTTTGAGCGAAGAGGATATGAAAGCGACAGGCGGTATAGTAATACATATCGGACAAGCTCTCTACAACGGTCAAGCAAATAATATTTGGGATAGCAAAAACGCTATGAACCGTATTCCTCACTTGCTCAATACCTTGGCAATGACTACGAATACTATGGAGTACGACGAAGATACTCATACTTATACGGGTTATATCGGTTCGTTTATCGGCGGACCAATCTATATCCGCAACGAGAGCGCTACGTTCACCGTTACGATTTCAGGCGGAGTAACGTACTCTCACTTTATTTTGGGATACACCTCGCCCGAGGAGTTTGAGAAAAATAAAGACTCTTCCGTTCCGTACTTTGATTTGGAAGTATGGGAATACGGCGTATTGCACTCCGGCCCTAAAAACTACGCTAAAGCGTTCGATTACGAGCAGCTTTACAATGCAGCTGTATTTTGGGAAAAGGTTTCGCTTTCCACCACTTCGAGAGGAAACGGCTACTATCAGGGAATAGTATTCTTATACGATCCGTTCGTTGCCGCGGGCGGAGCGGTCGCGTTCCCCGGTAGAAGCTCCGTCAACTGCCCGATGGATTGGATGGCGTCGTCACTCAATTACGAATCTGTTATCGCGGCAGGTTCTTGGGGTAACTTCCACGAATATCACCACAACTTCCAAGGCTTCGGCGTAGGCGACGACGGCGAGGTAACGAACAACTCGCTCAACCTCGTAGCGTACAGTTTGTATACTAAGATTTCGTCTTCAAGACATATAGCTTCGTACGGTGGCGCAGGACTTTCGGGTTGGAACTGCTACACGAGCGCAACGTGGGCGCTTGAAAGAGTAAATCAAAATGCTATCACTTCCACCAACGGACTTGCGGTATACTCAACGCTGTTGCACAATTTCGGACCTGACGCATATTTGAAATGCGCTAAAGGTTCAAACAACACTTATTGGAACTACTGGGCTAATTACACTCACCAAGATATGTCGTATTATGCTAGTTTGGTTTCTAGATTTGCGGTAAATTCAAGTCCGGAAACGTTACACAAGCAACAGTCCGATTATCCTATGTTTGTGCCCGTATCTTCGGTATATCAAACGGGTAGAAGTTATACGTATGACGGTGAAAAGAAATATTTTGAATCTATGCAACCTTACGTAATCACTTACGGCGAAGACTTTACCGTAGACTTGTCGCCGTATACCGTCAACGACGGCGGTCAGTATATGAGCGGCAGCGTGGTTATGCCGAGCGGCTTCTCGTATAAGATAAAAGAAGTAAAGGCGGACGGTATCAACGGTAGTTTCGTATCAACCGACGATCCATTTATATATACTTTTAAACCTAACAAAGAATTGCTCTCAGGCAAAATCTACGTGACGTTGGAAATTACCAACGAGTCAAACACAGTGGGCGGCGATAAGTTTACCGTCGACGACGTAGATTTGGTACTTGAGTTTGAGCAATCTCACGAAACCAATAGATCGGTTCTTGAGAGGACGACGTATACTTATGAAGCGGGCAAGGCTTACACCGACGCGGTTGAGGCGTATAATGCGGGCTTCAAGGGATATTCTTCGGTAGTTGAGGGCGACAATGTCAACCCTGTTCAAAACAGTAACACGGATATTTGGTACTATCCTGCGACTGACGCGTATAAGAACGACGAGGCTAAGAGTAAATACGTCGTGCCGCTAAATTCCGTCGCAGTCGTCAGCGGCAAGCTGTATATAGAGGAAGCCGGCAAATATAGGATAGTAATGCGAGGACGAATGAACTGCGCAATGTATCTAAAGTATAACGAAGACGAAGATTACTCGCTAGCGGCGAAGATTCAAGATAAGTCGGCGCAAAGTAATTCGACGTCGTTTAGGCTGAAGGACTCCGTCAACAACGATACGTACGCCGATATAGTTGTCGATGAAAATAAGAGTTGGGTATACTTCAAAATCATTTTGATTACTTATACGGCTACGTCGAATGCAAGCTTTATTGGATTAGGTATCGCGCAGTGGACTGTGCCGCTTTATACAACCTCTGAAGACGCGGACGGCAATACCCACTATTATGACGCTAGCGGTAAGGAAGTTACTGCCGAACAAGCAAGCAACGTCGAGCCTATCACGCCTACAAGAATATCGTACGCTTCGGCTTATAGACAGTCCTACGACTTCCCGAAAGAGTTTACGAGCGAGTATTTCGTAAAGAGGAGTTATTCGAGCAACTATACGAACAACGTTTCCGTACCCACGGAGTCCTATCAGTTGGAGTCTACGAATTACACAGCTACAGGTTATGGCAGCGGTTTGCCTATCGAAAACTTGACTGACGGCAATAGGGGCACCTATATTCATACCAGTTGGAGAGTTTCGGCGAGCAAACCTCTTGAATTGGTTTACAATTTGGGAGAACCTCAAACAGTTAATAGATTGACCGTAACCGCTAGAAATCACAACGGTATGGGCGAAGGACCTAAAGATTTCACTATCTTTGGAAGTAATGACGGAAGTGATTATTTCTTAGTAGGCGAGTATACGAACGTTCCTACGTCCAATAATCAGGTAGTAGTCAATTTTGAAGATGCAACGTTTAAGTATTTCAAGTTGGTTATCACAAACGCGCAAACAAGCGGATACTATCTTGTACTGGGCGAGATTATTTTGACTCACGCTTTTGAAGTGTTTGGCGGTAAAATGTATTCGCCTGACAACGATATGTTTACCTATAGAGGAGCGGGCAAGTGGACGCTTGTTAGACCTATATCCAACTTCGGACACGTATATCTCGGTAAAAATAAAGCCGTGGTAGAGTTTGAGTTTGAAGGCTCTAGAGTTGGAATAATGTCGTCTACGGCATACGGAAGCGCTTTTGAAGTAAAGATTGACGGTAAAACCGTGCGGTCGATTTCGCTCAAGGAAGCGGAAAGCGGAACGTTTATGTCCTATCTCTCTCCGGAGCTGGAAAGCGGCAAACATAAAGTCAAAGTAGTTTGCAAAGGCAAAGCTAATATAGACTCGTTTGTTTTGTTTCCGTCAATCGAGCCAGCCGAATAATTAAGCAAAACAATATGAAAAGAAGAGAAGTAATAGCTTCTCTTCTTTTTCTTATAAGCAAACATCTTGACGTTGACTGCATTGTAACGAGTATTTATAATACTTTGAAACCTTTCGACTGAGCTTTGTTTCAAGAAAGATGACGTATTTGCGTCTTGCGATTTATTAAACTGTATGGTATAATAATTTTAATCTCAAAAATAGGACAAACTATCTTGATATGAAAAGAGAAAAGATACTAATAAAATTTATAAAAATACTACCGTTAATATTTGGGGTCGCAGGTTTTATAATTTGCATTGCAAGCGCTGCTCCCCAAAACAGCCAAACGTTGCAAAGAGTATTGGTGGGGTTGGGACTATCTCTATTCGCGATGATAATAGTGTCGGATAAAGTCGGTAAAATTATAATTCGAAAGATTGAAAAAGACTGCGGATTAGCCGACGTCGAATACAAGCCTGTTGAACTCGTCCTAGCAAACGCAAACGACGCGGAAAAAATTTGGGAAATGCAAAAGATCGCCTTTGCCGAGCTGTTTGCAAAGTATAAGGACAAGGATACTTCGCCCGCAACCGAAACGCTTGAAAAAGTACAATCAAGGTTTGACGAAGCTAATACGTACCACTATTTTATACAAGTAGGCGGCGATACCGTAGGAGCGTTGCGAATCGTCGACAAAAAGACGGACGAGTTTAAGCGGGTTTCGCAAATTTTCGTTATGCCAGAATATAGGCGTAAAGGATACGCGTTGTCCGCAATCACGATAGCGGAGAGTATTCACGGCGAAAATAAGTGGGAAGCTGAAACCATTTTGAATGAAAGAGCGCTTTGTATGTTTTACACGCGAATGGGATATAGAATAAACAAAGAAAAAAGCTTTAATAGAGTAAACGACAAAATGACGCTAATAACGTTTGTGAAATATTAAAAATAAATACTATAAGCGCAAAAAAACAAGACTCTTGATTTTCAAGAGTCTTATTTACTGGTGCGG
>JAIEDA010000013.1:63215-152571 GCA_029068165.1 Clostridia bacterium | reverse complement strand
TGTCGGCGACTTGTAAGGAGCGAAGCGACGGAATAGCGAGCGAAACGAGCGTCACAAATTCGGACTATCCCGCATAAGCGCAAAAAAACAAGACTCTTGATTTTCAAGAGTCTTATTTACTGGTGCGGTGTCGGCGACTTGTAAGGAGCGAAGCGACGGAATAGCGAGCGAAACGAGCGTCACAAATTCGGACTATCCCGCATAAACGCAAAAAACAAGACTCTTGATTTTCAAGAGTCTTATTTACTGGTGCGGTTATCGGGACTTGAACCCGAATGGTCTCCCATACGCCCCTCAAACGTACGCGTCTGCCTATTCCGCCATAACCGCATATTTAGCATAAATAATGATATATGAATTATTTCGACTTGTCAATCGATTTTGCTTATTTTATTTATAATTTTATTAATAGTTTAGAACAATCATAATAAGCGGCTTATTTTTGCTCAAGTTTTGCCTTAGAAAAAATTTTTGTAATTTTTTGTAAAATACTCTTGACAAACGATACTACGCAATGTATAGTATTATGTAATAAAGGGTATTGAGGTGAACGATGGATTCACAACTAAAGAAAGGACTTTTGGAAGGTTGCGTATTAGCGGCTTTGAGGGAAGAGGCGTCTTACGGATATAAGATAATAGGGCAACTTTCGCCGTATATCGAGATTTCCGAGTCTACGCTATATCCGATTTTGAAGCGCTTGGAAAGTTCGAAGTACGTTGTTACAAGCAACAAACTTTACAACGGCAGGCTGAGAAAGTACTACAAAATAACTGAAAAGGGTAAGGTAAAATTCCGAGAGTTTTGTAGAGATATGGAACAAATTATGGACATTTACCGTTTTTTAAGAAAGTAAGGAGGCGTACGGTTTATGGATAAAAATAGTTGGTTAAGACAGTTGAAAAGCGAATTGACCGATAGGGGCGTGACGAAAGTAGAGCGAAGCGCCGTGCTTAACTATTACAATGAGATGTATCAAGACAAGCTTGAAGACGGCTTGACGGAAAAGGAAATACTAATGGAATTCGGATTTCCGCAAGACGTAGCCGATAGCGTGCTCAACGATGAAAGAAAGGAAAAGCGTTGGTCGGAAAAAGAACGTAGACGTTTAGATAGAGATATTTATGAAGACGTCAACGATTTATTGGACGAAGAAGACGCCGTCGTTGAAGAAGAGTACGAGGAAGAACGCGTTGAAAAACCAAAGAAAAAAGAAGTGTTCGTTACCGGCGGAGTGATTAAGTTTATATTCTCGCTGATATTCGGCATAGTTTTGGCTGCGCTTGTATTTTCTTTCTATTTGACTATGGTAATTATGATCATAGCCGGTATCGGCGTGATAATTTCGTCGTTTACAGCGATCGGACAAAGTATCGGAACGTTCGCTATAATTTTCGGCGCGGGCTTTATAGTCTTTGCTATAGCGGGAGTATTCGAGATATTTGGCAAGCTGTGCGCAAAGGCGTTCAAGAAAGTTGTAGGAAAGGCGTAAGGAGCGAATTATGAAAAAGCATATAATAATCACGGTTGTTTTACTTGTTATAGGCATAGCGATGTGCGCGGTCGGCGGAGTGATTTGCGGAGCGGGCGACGGATTTGCGTTTAAGCGTGATTTGGAGTATACCGAGCACACTTTTGAGGCTGAGTCTGATATCAAAGCGATTGACTTTGAACTTAAAGGCAATTACAACTTTATTATCCAAAGCGGAGAGAGTTGCTCATTGAAGTATAGCGAAAGCGAGATTTCGGATATCAGCGTTGTAGAATCCAACGGCGCGCTTAAAGTTGTGGAAAAAACGCATTGGACTAATTTTATACAAAGTTGGTTTGCAAAAACGCAAAAGACTGATTTGGTCCTCACTGTTATAGAGGGGACTGTATTGACTATGGACTGCGAGTTTGACGGGGCGGTCACTATGGAGCTTCCCGCTTGGGAATACGGGAATATAAATTTTGACGTAAACGGCGCGGCTCAAATCAAGACTGCGGGCGAAATCAAGACCGAGGACGTTGAATTTGACGTTTCGGGTTACGGCGAATTGAGTATGAGCGGCGAGTTTAAGGACGTAGAAGTCGCTACTTCCGGCGGCTCTAACGTAAGCTTGCAGGGTAGCGCTACTTCTCTAAAGATTTCCGCGTCGGGAAGTTCGGCGTTTAAGTCCGAAGATTTGAAATGCGACAACGTATCCATTAAAGCAAGCGGAAGCGTTGAGGCAAATATTAAAGGCGAGGGCGGAACTTTAACAGCGAGAATGTCGGGTTCGTGCCGCATATATGCAGCCGAGTTTACGTTGTCCACTGCTGAAATACGCGTGAGCGGTTCAGTTCGAGCTGACGTCAACGTAAGCGATAAAATAATCGTAAACGCTAGCGGTTCGGCTAAAATAAATTACTATGGAGATCCGCAAATCGAGAAGACCGTTTCAGGAGGCGTAAAGATCAATAAAATAGGCTAGAACGCCCAGTTGCCGTTCTTGAAAATTTGTATTTTCCTGCCGTCTTTTGTTAGTCCGACGATGTTCATATCGTCGCAGCCTATCATAAAATCGACGTGTATCATACTGGTATTTACTCCCATTTCGTCGAAGTCTTTTTGACTGTACTTTTCGAAGTTTTGAATACAGTTGGAAAAACCTCTTCCCAACGCTAAGTGACAGCTTGCGTTTTCATCGAATAGAGTATTGTAGAATAGGATATTACTGTTGCTAATCGGAGAGTTTTGCGGAACGAGCGCGCACTCTCCGAGCATTTTTGCGCCGTCGTCCATAGATACCATTTGACGAAGGAGTTCCTCGTTTTTCTCGGCGTGCACCTCGCTGACTTTTCCGTTTGCGAACTTAATATAAAAATCTTCAATCAGCGCGCCTTGATAGGAGAGCGGCTTCGTAGCGTATACGATACCTTCGACCGAACCAGCTTTTGGGGTAGTGAATATCTCTTCGCTGGGTATATTTGGATTAAACTCTACGCCTTGCAAAGTCTTTTCGCTGCCAGCTAAGAAATTTGCGTTTTCCAAAAGTTCGACTTTAAGATTCGTGCCGTTGGAAGAAGAGTACTCTAAATATTTGAGTCCAAGCGAGTTGAGATAGGCGCATCTTGCGTGCAGGTCTATATTGTGGTTTTTCCAGTTGTCAATCGGCGAGCATTGAGCGCGCGACGTATATAGAATGGCTTCCCACAGCTTTTCGACAGCGACGGACGCGGAGCAGTCGGGAAAGACTTTTTTCGCCCACGCTTTGCTGGGAACCGCCGCGATGCACCATTGATATTTGTTGTCGATAGCGTCGAGGTAAGGTTTGCGAATGGGGTACTTGGCAATTTTTTCGGCAGCGAGTTTGTCCTGTCGCGCGTCTTTTAAAGCGTCGGGATCGTCCGAATCTATATAAATTCTCGCGGGCAAAACGTCTGATTGATACTTTATCTTTTCCACTTCCCAAGCCTTATATTCGTTCATAGCCTTTTGGGTCATATACTTGGAATTGAGGACTGTCAAAGGCGCGTGCTGCCAATCGACTACCACTTCTTTTGCGCCCGCCGAGTAACACTCCTTTACAAGCGTTTCGATAAATTGAGGTTGATCGAGCGAAGCCGTTATCCATACTTCTTGACCTTTTTGGACGTTTACTCCCATTCGAGCGATAAGCCTTGCGTATTCTCTAAGAACAGTCTTTTTCATTTTGCCGCCTCCGTCTAAAACGTTTTTGATTTTAATACGTTGTATTGTTATTATATAAATCCGTATATAAATTGTATAGATAAAATATACTTCTTTAGATACTTTATTATACTAAATTGACAATTTGCTGTCAAACTAAACTTTTGCGCAGTCAATAGGAAGAATTTGCCTTATACGAAAAGCATAAATCGAAATTGTTGGCATACAATACCTAATGAGGAATATATGTGGCAAAGTTCTATTTTAATTAGTAAGTATTATGATAAAGACGACGTATTGAAAAAGGGTTTGGAAAGCATAGAGGGGTTGTACTTCGCCGAGGGCGAGGACGACGGCTACGTATCGTACGACATAGCTGCAAAAGAGTACGACAAAAAAGTTTGTCAGTCGGCAGTCAGGGAGCTTATTGCCGATTTGATTTTAAACAATATCAAGCTGCAATTTATTATGGCTTCTATCGGTAAGCGCGCGATAAATACGTCGCTATGCACGCTTATTTCGTCTATGCTTTATTACGACAATAAGAGGGAAGAGGAGTTTGTACGCAAGCACTTGTCCAACCTTAAGAATTTTTGTATAGACGGCATCGTGCATTTCCGTCTAAGAGAACTTGTTGAGGAATGGAAAGAGCTTGGCTCAATCATTCTCAATACTTTGGGCAAAGGTTTCGGCGAAAAGGAGATTTACTCGCTTGCGCTGTATATGCTTGGAGATAGAAAGGATACCAGTCTTTTTATAGCCGACAGCAGGGAAATTCTCATTACCAACGTAACGCAAGGCGGTTTGGTCAAAGTTCCGGAAGTTTATTCGGAAAAGGTTCACAACATCATCAACGCAATCGTCAAATACGGCGCTAGCGAAGTGGTTATTGAGCGAGGCAACGCGGACAAAGAGCTTCTAAACGCTCTCCGCAACATCGTAGACGTGAAAATTTTGTAAAAAACTATTTATTGTATTTATAAAAGCATTTGGAATTGCAAAACCGCTATATATTGTAGATTTGCAAAAATTTGGTTATTTTAACGTAAAAATTTAACGCAATTTTGTGTTGACAAGTAAAAAAGTCGGTATTATAATATGAATACAATTAAATTGCAACGCAAATTTTTGCGTACCTGAGGACAAGTGATTGAGAGGAAATCGTCACAGAGAGCGTCGGCAGCTGAGAGCGACGTACGAGGATGTCAGTCATACCGCCTGGAGGAAAAACACGTCAGCCGTGCGAAATCGGCAAAATGAAGCGACGGCAGGAATATGCCGTAATTAAGGTGGAACCGCGAGTAATCGTCCTTATGATAGAGGGCGATTTTTTTATGCGGCGAACGCGTACGCGGTGAGATTGGAGCGGTTGGAATCGTCATTATCGAGAATAGCGTGGCGAAGTCGATATATCTCAAAACCTTTGATGAGATAACGCTTTAAAGGACTGAGTTGCGAGGACGCGGGCGATAAGGCGAGTAGTAAATATAGTTAGTTAAATATAAAAAGATATAATAATAGTTAAATAAATAAGATGAGGTGAAAAATGAAAATTACGCTAAAGGATGGAAGCGTCAAGGAGTTTAACGACGGCTTGAGCGTCTATGAAATCGCCAAGGGAATATCCGAGGGATTGGCAAGAGCTACTGTGGGAGCAAAGGTCAACGGCAAGGTGGTTGAAACGAGAACGGTACTCAACGAAGATTGCAAGTTGGAGCTTTTGACGTTTGCCGACGACGAGGGAAAACTCATTTACAGGCATACGGCTTCGCATATTCTTGCGCAAGCAGTCAAGAATATTTTCCCGACTGTGAAGCTCGCTATCGGACCTGCGATTGCCAACGGTTTTTATTACGACTTTGATTTTAAGACTCCTATCTCGACGGACGAGTTCAACAAGATAGAGCAGGAAATGAAGAACATTATCAAAGCCAACTATCCTATTACTAGGTTTGTCTTGCCAAAGAAAGAGGCTATCGAACTTATGAAAGGTTACGGCGAAGATTATAAGGTGGAGCTTATAAACGATTTGCCCGAGGGCGAGGAGATATCATTCTACAAGCAAGGCGAATTTGTCGACCTATGCGCAGGACCGCATTTGCCGTTTACGGGTATGGTAAAAGCCTTTAAACTTACGTCTTTGACGGGAGCTTATTGGAGAGGTAACGAAAAAAATAAGATGCTCTCAAGAATTTACGGCACGGCTTTCGACAAGAAGTCGGAACTTCAAGCATATCTCGAAGCTGTTGAAGAGGCGAAGAAAAGAGACCACAACAAGTTGGGGCGTGAAATGGGCATATTTATGACTGACGAAAATATCGGTCAAGGTTTGCCGCTACTTATGCCTAAGGGCGCAAAACTCTTCCAAATACTTCAAAGGTTTGTAGAGGACGAGGAAGAAAAGAGGGGATACGTACTGACGAAAACCCCGTATATGGCAAAGTCCAACCTCTATAAGATATCAGGACACTGGGATCACTATAAAGACGGAATGTTCGTCATAGGCGACGAGGAAAAGGAAGACGAAGAGGTGTTTGCGCTTCGTCCTATGACCTGTCCGTTCCAATACACGATTTACAACAACGGTTTGAAATCGTATAGAGATTTGCCGATAAGATACGGCGAAACGTCCACGCTTTTCCGTAACGAGGCATCGGGCGAAATGCACGGACTTATTCGCGTAAGACAGTTCACGCTTTCCGAAGGTCATATCGTTTGCACGCCGTCGCAGCTTGAGAGCGAGTTTAGCGGAGTGGTAGATCTAGTCAAATATATGATGAGATGTATGGGCTTAGAGGACGACGTCACGTATAGGTTCAGCAAGTGGGATCCCGACAACACTGATAAATACATCAACGAGCCTGAAGTTTGGGAAAAAGCCGAGTCTACTATGAGAAGAATACTCGACAATATCGGTATCGATTACGTCGAGGCTAAAGGCGAGGCGGCTTTCTACGGTCCTAAACTTGATATACAAATTAAGAACGTATACGGCAAAGAAGATACTATCATTACCGTGCAGGTGGATATGTTCTTGGCGGAAAACTTCGATATGTCCTATATTGACGAGAACGGCGAAAAGCAAAGACCTTACATTATTCACCGTTCGTCTATCGGCTCTTACGAGAGGACTATGGCGCTCTTGATTGAAAAATACGGCGGAGCTTTCCCCGTTTGGGCAAGTCCTGTTCAAGTAAAGGTAATCTCGCTTACCGATCGCACTGTAGACGCTTGCAATAAAATCAACGACAAGCTCAAAGCTATGGGCATAAGAGCGGAAGTCGATTCTCGCAGCGAAACCGTTGGCTACAAAATAAGAGCTGCGCAACTTGAGAAAATTCCTTATATGCTCATCATCGGCGATAAGGAAGTGGAGAACGACGTCGTTGCGGTAAGACGTAGAGGCGGAGTAGTTATGGGCGAAATGAAACTTATGGAGTTTGCCGAAAAGGTGCTCGACGACGTAGCGACAAAACGGCTTGATTAAATCGGCTTGCCGAATATTTAACAAACATCAAAACCTAGGAAAAGTCATTGCAATTTTAGCAGTGGCTTTTTTTGTAAATTTCATCTTAAATGAGAAAACTCGTCTTGAAATTCAAAAAATTATATGTTAATATTATTTATATATTGAGAGGTGAAGTATGAAAAGAATGGGAAAACTTCTAGTATTGGCAATGCTTGTGCTGTCAATATTGGCGGTAAGTTTAACTGGTTGCGCGAGTTTTACGGAGTTTGAATGGTCGGGCGAAGAAAGGGGACGCGTCGACTTGACGCTCAGCGTTGACGAGGACGGCAATTTTACTATTTTGCAAATGGCGGACATTCAATTTACGGACGCGATCGGAGCGAACAGCGTCGAGGTTATGGACGCCTCTATTGAATCGGCAAAACCCGATTTGATAGTCCTTACCGGCGATCAAATAAGTCCCGAATATCTAATCGGACAAAAGGGAAAAGCAAAGAAGATACTCAATCAAATTACTTCGTATTTCGATAGCAAACGCATACCGTGGACGGCGGAGTTCGGCAATCACGACGGAGCGTGCGGAGTTATTTCCAAAAAAGAAATGCTTGAGATATACCAAAAGTCGGCCTACTTTATCGGCGGCTTGGAAGAGGGCGAATATTGGGAGAGTTATATCAACGAGGACGAAGACACATACTGCAACTACTTTTTGCCTATCTACGACGCTAGTAAGACGGAGATCGTCCACGGCGTAATTTTGATTGACTGCGCGACTTCTCTTACCAGTCCTTATAAAGGGTTTACCAAAGGTCAAATAGACTTTTACAACGAAATGAGCGAAAAATATAAGGGCGTGGAGTTTAGTATGTACACGCACGAGCCTACGCAGGAATTCCAGACGATGTACGATAATAGGGAAGATACTTCCATCGTTCCCGAATTTAAGGGCGAAATCGAAAGTCCCGAGGACGGAAAGTGTTATTATCCCACGAAAGATCCCGAGATGAACGAATATTTCAAAGAAAGCCTTATCGCGAATAAAAACGTCAAGGGTATCTACGTCGGTCACGACCATTTGAGCAACTTCGCCGGAATATACAATATTGCCGACGATTACTCGATGTTGCTCGCGTACGGAAGAATGTCGTCTTACGGCTACGGCGAATGGAAATACTTTATGTTCAGCGCCAGCAAGCGCAAGGAGTACAAGAACTATCCGCGAGGCGCAAGAGTAGTCAGCCTATCCGAGGGCAATTACTCAACGTACGAAATCTACGACGCTAAAAACGGCGATGGGGCGATGTTTGAACGTAATAGAATATATTTATAAAAAATCTAGATTTTGTGTGAAAATCGTTTGACAATAGGCGTTTATTTTGGTATCATACTTACGAAAACAAAGCAGTATTGATACTCACCTATCGGCAATCGGGTCGCATACGGTTAATAAATTGATTTTTATTATGAGTAACAGTAATTGCTGCGTTACTCATATTTTTTCGCCTAAAAGGCTAGGAGGATACGACCATAAAAGATATGCTTATCAACGGACAAATTAGAGAGAAAACCGTTAGACTTCTCGATCAAGACGGCGCTCAGCTCGGCATTATGTCCGCCAACGAAGCAAACGAACTCGCTCAAAGCAAAGATCTCGATCTAGTTTTGATATCTCCGACTGCAAAGCCGCCAGTTTGTAAGATTATGAACTACGGCAAATTCAAATATGAGACCATTAAAAGAGAAAAAGAAAACAAGAAAAATCAGCATACCGTTGAGCTTAAAGAGGTTTGGCTGTCGGCTACGATAGACGTGGGCGACCTCAATACCAAGGCGAAGCAGGCGCAAAAGTTTATTGCCAACGGCGACAGGGTTAGGGTGTCGATAAGACTTAGAGGTAGACAAATGGCTAGACCCGAACTCGCTATGAAAGTAATGGACGACTTTTTCGACATACTAAAAGACATCGCGCAAATGGAGAAAAAACCTTTATTGGAAGGAAAGAGCATAGCTATGACTCTATCTCCTATTGCAAAGAAATAAATATTTAATTGGAGGACGAACAATTATGCCAAAGCAGAAATCACATAGCGGCGCTAAAAAGCGTTTTCATTTGACCGGCTCGGGTAAAGTTAAAAGAGCAAAAATGAATAGACGTCACATCCTTAGCAAGAAAGCTTCAAAGAGAAAACGCGGACTTAGAAAGACCGCTTACGTTTCTTCGACGCAAGAAAAGACCATTAAGGATATGATTTAATCACGGAGGTAAGACAGTATGAGAATTAAAAGAGGTGTAAACGCCGTTAAAAAGCGTAGAAAGATATTAAAGTCCGCAAAGGGTTATTTTGGAGCTAAGTCAAAGCTCTATAGAGTAGCTCGTCAAGCCGTAATGAAATCTCAAAACTACGCGTACGTAGGAAGAAAGCTCAAGAAGAGAGATTTCAGGTCTTTGTGGATTACGAGAATAAACGCCGCAGCTAGACTCAACGGACTTAGCTACAGCAGGTTTATGTGCGGTCTTAAGAAAGCGGGTATCGAGCTCAACCGTAAGGTCTTGGCTGATATAGCCGTAAACGACCCGACAGCTTTCACCGCTTTGTGCGAAAAGGCTAAGGCTTAATAAGTATAAAAAACGACAGTCGTAAGGCTGTCGATTTTTTACTTATCGAGATAAGCAGTTTTAAAAGCGCGCAGCCCGTTTGTTTGGCTAGCGCTAATCAATAGAAAAGTATGGTTTGGTATACAACGTTCATTAGGAAAAAGTTTCTATAAATCATTGAAAAAAACCGTTTGATAATGTAATATGTAAGTATGATTGAAATAACGTCGGTTAAAAATCAAAGAGTAGGCTTCGTCAAAAAACTCAAGGATAAGTCTTTTAGAAGAGAGCAAGGCTTAATTATAGTCGAGGGAGAAAATCTCATCAAAGATTTGCCCTCAAGCGTTTGCGTAGAGTGTCTTTTCGTTGAAAAAGACAAGCTCAAAGATTACGAATATATCGTAACGCGCTACGGCGAAGACAAGCTTACGATAGTAGACGACAAAGTTATGAAAGCCTTGAGCGAAACTGTAACTCCGAGCGGTATCTTGGCTGTCGTAAAGTTTGAACGTGGCGAAAAGAAAATCGACGGCAACTGCGTTGTTTTGGACGGAGTTTCCGACCCCGGGAATTTCGGTACGATTATCCGTACTTGCGTTGCGTGCGGAGTGAAGAATATTTTAGCCGTCGGCTGCGTGGACTATACGTCGGGAAAAGTCGTAAGGTCGTCGATGGGCGGAATATTTAAGGTAAACGTAGTAGAGTGCGATTTAAGCGAAGCGTTGAATTTCGTAAAAGACAAGCAACTACTGGCGTTGGATATGGGCGGAGAAAGTATCTATAACGCGAGCGTATCCAATAAAGAATTTGCTTTGGCGGTGGGCAGCGAAAGCAGGGGAATTTCAAAGGAAATTAAGGAAGCCGCAAAGATAATTGCGTTGCCTATGAGCGGGGAGATAGAATCGCTCAACGCGGCGGTAAGTTTGTCGGTCGCGCTTTATAAGCTGGTTTTCGGCAAATAATGCGCTTGACAAACGCGATTAAAAAATATATCATTAATACTATGGAGGTTATAAAATTATGGCAGACGATATCAAACAACAAGAAGAATACGAAGAAAATGACGAACTTATGGTTCTCGTCGACGACAACGGCGAGGAAGTTGAGTTTCACCATATAGCTACTTTGGATTATAAAGACGATTGGTATATCTATCTTCAACCCGTCGAATTAGGCGAAATGGAAGAGGATGAGATGCTTATATTCAAGATAGAAGCGGACGAAGAGGGCAACGACGTATTTATGCCCGTCGAGGACGAGGATTTGTTGAACAAGCTTTACGAGGAGTATCTTAAAGAGTGCGACTTGCAAGAGGGCGACAAGTAAAATTCAAAAGATTACAAAGCTAAGTTTTAAGCTCGATTTAGTCGAGCTTATTTCTTTTAAGCGGCTAGCGGAGAGGCGATTTTTTGCCTAGGCTATTTTATTTATGCGATTATAAGTCAATTATTTAACTGAAAATATTTGCAGCGTTGAATATAGACGTAAAAAATTTCACTCAAATTTATATTTGAATGCAAAAAAACCGAAAATTTTATTGACTTATTATTATTATATATATATAATAAAGAATGACTAACAATTTAGGGGAGGCAACAATAAGGTGAAGAAGTGGCAGTCAATAGTGATTTTGACAGTCTTGGCAATACTTATCGTGCTCGGCTCGGTATTCGGTTTCGTTTCATTGGAAAACGGCGAGTTGGGTACTACTGATTATTACGCCTATGTCACAAACATTAGTCTTGGTCTTGACCTCAGCGGCGGCGTCTACGCGGTTTACGGCGTGGATAGGGATAGCCTTACCGATGAGCAAAAGTCTAACATCGGCCAGCTAATAGAAGGTACGAGAGCGAGCTTGGAGTCTTTGCTGTTCAGCAAGGGTTATACCGAGGCTCAGGTTACGGTATCTCAAGAAAAAATTCGTGTAGAAATTCCAGCCGAGGACGATCCTGATAGAATATTCAATCTCATCGGTCGTCCGTCGAGCTTTGAGTTTAAAGAATACGTTGACGGAGGCGAGGGCGACCTTTCGCTCAACGACCCGTCGGGTAAGGTCAATCTTGACAGCAAATTCGTAGGCACGGACATTGCAAACGCGGGCGTGACTTACAACAGCGAAACGGGTTATTACGAAGTAGCTCTTTCCTTTACGGAAGAGGGTACTGCGAAATTCTCGACGGCGACTGGCGCGTTGACAGGTTCCCAACTTTCGATTTGGATAAACGACGAATTCGTAATAGCTCCGACCGTAAACGATACGATTTCTACCGGTTCGGCAACAATCAGCGGACAGTACACTTACGATCAAGCGTACGACCTTGCGGTAAGAATACAATCGGGTTCTTTCCCGTTGGTATTGAAGATGGAAGAGAGCAATACTTTGACGGCTACTTTGGGTAGCTCGGCTATCAAAGCGGGTCTTATCTCGGGTATCGTAGGTTTGGTTCTTATCTTTATCTATTTGATAGTAATGTATAGGCTAATGGGCGTAGCGGCTAGCATATCGCTTTGGTTCTATTCGCTTACCTACCTCTTCTTCCTTTCGATTTTCCCGTGGGTACAGCTTACGCTTTCGGGTATTGCGGGCGTACTGCTCTCGATAGGTATGGCGGTAGACGCTAACGTAATTATTTTCGAGCGTATCAAAGAAGAGTATTCCAACGGCAAAAAGATGTTTACGGCGATCGGAACGGGCTTCAAGCGTTCGCTCGGCGCTATTTTAGACGGTAACATTACGACGATAATCGGCGCGTTGGTATTGATAGTAGTAGGCGCTTCGACTATCAAGAGCTTCGGTATAACGTTGCTTATAGGTATATTGTTGTCGTTGGTAGCTTCGCTCGTTTTGATGAGAATAATACTCAAGTGTATTCTCGTATTCTTTGACGAGAACAGCGCTAGAAAGTTCGGACTAAAGAGAGAAGAGCTTGTTGAAGAGAGCGTCGAAACTCAAACCGAACAAGAGGAACGTCCTTCCGAGCAAAAAAAGTTGGACGGTAAGAAGGCGAAAGGGGGCGCGGTTAAATGAGAAAATTGCAAAACGCGAAAATCGTTGAAAAGCACGGCATTTGGGCAATCGCTCCGGTAGTTATATTTATAGTTGCCGTAATCGTATTTACTTCGTTCGCTATTATCAACAACGACGTATCGAAGGGTATGAATATAGGTATCGACTTTGCAGGCGGTTCAATTTTGACGGTCGAGCTAGGTTCGGATATTCTTAACAACTCCGAAGAATACAACAAGCATTATAGTTATATCGAAGAAGTTTTGACGAGCGAGGAAATTGCTCAGCAAATTGTAGACTATGCAAAAGAAGAGATGAATATCGAAATTCCGCTCAGCGCGGCAGTGGCTTCTATAAGCTACGTGCAAACTTCGGGCAGCGATACCGAAATGTCGCTCCTTATCAAGTACGACAATATTTCTTCGACTTTCGATACGAAAAACAACGATTTGACCACTCAAAGAAACAAGATTATTGAAAGTCAAATCAAAGACTACTACGAGGTCAACTATCAAGACGCGGGTATTACCGTCAGCACTTCGTATATAGGCGCTACGGCTTCGGCTTCGCTGATTAAGACCGCGCTTCTTGCTGTGGCGATAACAATGGTTCTTATCCTTATATATATAATGATTAGATTTGAAGTATGGAGCGGTATCGCCGCAATCGTCGGACTTATCCACGACGTGGCTATGATGACATTCTTAGTTATCATATTCCATATTCAAGTCAACAGCGCGTTTATCGCCGCGTTGATAACGATAGTATCGTACTCAATCAACAACACGATCGTCGTATTCGATAGAGTGAGAGAAAACAACAAAAAAGAGGCGGCTATTGACAAGAGCGCAACGCTCGACAACAACAAGATAGTCAACGAGTCAATAGTTCAAACTCTCGTAAGATCTATCAACTCGACGATTACCACTATGGTTGCTATTACGTTGTTCGCAATTATCGGAACGGCTTCGGTTAGAGAATTTGCGTTGCCGGTTATATTCGGTTTGCTCGCAGGTTTCTATTCCTCGTTGGTAATAGCTCCGTCGCTCTACTGCTTGATGAAAAATGCCGCCGACAAGAGAAAGGCTATAAAGAAAAATATCGTCAAGAAAGAAAAACCGAAATACGCGGGAGCGAAGAACTAACAAAATATTCGTATATCAAAATCGAGTTGCTAATCGCAACTCGATTTTATTTTACTCAAAGTTACGCAATCGTTTGAATATGCGTACGAAATATTATATAATATACTCGTAGAGGGGTTTATGGAAAAAGAGCAAATTGCCGAATTGGCAAAAGAATTCGCCGTTGATAAAAAGCTTATAGAAATTCTTATTGCGCGAGGTTATGACACGCAAGATAAGTTGAGCGCGTTTTTATATCCGTCTTTGGACAATTTGACCGACGCGCGAAAATACGACGGTTTTGATAAAGTCGTTGAGAGGATAAGACAGGCTATCGAAATGAAAGAAAGCGTTCTTATTTACGGAGATTACGACTGTGACGGCGTATGCGCTACGTCTATTTTATACAACTACCTCAAATCTCAAGGCGCGCAGGTCAACTGCTTTTTGCCAAATAGGCATACCGACGGTTACGGTCTTTCTATAGAAGCGTTGGAAAGATTGGCGGAAGAATACCTGAGCGATTTATTAATTACGGTCGATTGCGGCATTACCGCCGTGGAAGAAGTGGAGTACGCTAGAGAAGTCCTTGGCTTCGACGTGATAGTCACCGACCACCACGAGGTGGGAGAGAACTTGCCCGATTGTCTTATTTTCAATCCAAAATTATCGTCAAACGATACTTTTCGCGACTTATGCGGAGCGGGAGTTGCGTTGAGAATAGTCGAGGGTTTAGGCGGTTTGGAAGAGATGAAAAAGTATCTCGATATTGCCGCTATCGCAACGGTTGCCGACGTCGTTCCGCTTATCGGCGACAATAGAATCATTACTCACGCGGGATTGAAACTGATCAACTCTTTTGCAGTGAGAAGAGGCGTAAAAACGTTGGTCAAAAGTTGCGTTGACGGCGAGGTCACAGCTTACGATATAGCATTCAAAATAGCTCCGAGAATAAATTCGCTTGGACGGCTTAGCGACGCTAACGGCGTACTTGATATTTTTTGTACTACCGACAACTTCTTGATTGAGAATATCGTAAAGGAAGTCAACGAGAGCAACGCTAAGAGAATGGAATTGACCAACGATTTGGCGGCGCATTGTTTAGATCTTTTGAAAAATTACGATTTTGAAAACAAAGCCGTTATCGTATTACACAGCGCATATTGGGACGATGGGATTATAGGAATAGTCGCTTCTAAAATAACTGAAACTTTCAACCGTCCGACTTTGCTTTTTACGAAAAGCGGAGAAGTTTTCAAGGGAAGCGGAAGAAGTATTAAAGGTATAAATATCTATAAATACGTATCGCAGTGCTCGGAATTACTGACTAGGTTCGGCGGTCATGCGATGGCGTGCGGAATGAGCATATTGGAGAAAAATTTGGACGCGTTTGCGACTAAGCTCAACGAACTTATACGCGCCGATTTCGATATGAATTATTTTATTCCAAAGAGGAGATACGATTTGGATATGGCTCAAGTCGACAGCGCTTTGGATATGGCGAGAGGTTTGAAAATGCTCGAGCCTTGCGGCGAGGGCAACCCGAGAATCAAATTCAAAGAGAGCGTATACGCTAAAGAGTTTAATCAAATGGGAGCTACTTCTCACGTCGTTTGCAAGGAAAGAGATAAAGAAACCGTTGTGTACGGCGGCTTGAGATACAAGGAGCTGCTATCGCAAGACGTGCGGAAAGACTTATATCTTTCGCTGTCGCTTCAAACGTTTAACAACCGCGTGTACGCGCAAGCTAAAGTAAGCGCTATAGAATGTCTTGAGGTCAAAGAAAACGAGAATTTCTCCGCGTACGTTGCGACGGGATTTTTCGGCGGCGAAGAGGGCGGAATCGCGATAGACTGGGAAGCGGCATTGTCGCTTGGAAACACTTTGTATTCGACTTGTTACGTAGCGTACGATATCGACACCTATAAGGCATTTTTCGCGAAATACGTGGAAAAATACGGAGATATAGTCACGCAAAACGGATGCGTGTCAAGCTGCGTTCCCGTCACCAAAATACTCTTTTCGCCCACGTCTTTGAAAGAGCTTGGATATTACAGGAAAGTAGTATTTTTAGATAAGCCTTTAGGCTTTAGAGCGATTGAAAAAGCGATAGGGAAAAATACCAAGCTATACTACGTAAACGACGTCAAAATCTTGAGCAAATTGAAGAAGTATTTGCCCGATTATAAAAAACTTTCTCAAATTTTTTTAGCTTTGAGAGAAACGCTCGAATACCGAGATTTCTTTGCGTTGTCGGATTTGTATTACGCTATTGCAAAAAAGTTGGATTTGCAGTATAATGAATTTATGATAGCGGCGGTGGTTTTCGCCGATTTGGGTATACTCAAATCATCGGGAAAGCTGTTCGTCGACAAATCGGTAAAGACAAAATTGAGCGAAAGTAGAATTTATAAATTGATAGAGGAAGCAAGTGGAAGAGCAAAAGATTAAATTTATCAATAAAATTCAAGAGAATTACAGCGAAACGCAAGCCGAAAAGATTATCAAGGCTTACTATTTCGCAAAGACGGCTCACGCGGGACAAAAAAGACAGTCGGGCGAAGAGTATTTCGTTCACCCCAACGCCGTCGCCGATATTCTCATAGATTTAGGACTTGATTGCGATACTGTAATCGCCGCGCTTTTGCACGACGTAATAGAAGATACCGAAATTACAGCTGAAGAGATAAGTCAAACTTTCGGTCCGATAGTCCTTTCGTTGGTGCAGGGCGTCACAAAACTCGGAAAACTCAATTTTAAGTCAAAACTCGAAGAACAGGCTGAAAACTTGCGTAGAATGTTTATGGCAATGAGCAACGATATTCGAGTCATCATTATCAAACTTGCCGATAGACTGCACAATATGCGTACGCTTTCTTTCAAGGATGAAGAGGGACAAAAACGCATAGCGCAAGAAACTCTTGATATTTACGCGCCTATAGCCGCAAGACTTGGTATTTCAAGCGTGAAGGGCGAACTCGAAGACCTGTGCTTGAGATATCTCTATCCCGACAGCTATTACTATATAGCCGAGAAAGTCGCTCAAACGAAGATAGAGCGTCAAGAGAGCGTCCAGCATATCTCGGGAGAACTCAACGCTATGCTTGACGAGTTGGGTATAGTCGGCGAAGTCAACGGTAGACCCAAACACTTTTACAGCATTTATAGAAAGCTTAAGAAAGGCAAGCCGTTTGAGCAAATTTACGATTTGATTGCCTTGAGAGTTATCGTCGACAACGTCAAGGACTGCTACGCGGTGTTAGGTTCTATCCATACCAAGTGGAAGCCTCTTCCGGGTAGATTCAAGGACTATATTTCCGTGCCGAAAACCAATATGTACCAGTCTTTGCATACGACGGTGCTTACCTCGTACGGAGCTCCGTTTGAGATACAAATACGTACTCACGAGATGCATAAGATAGCCGAGTACGGTATCGCGGCGCATTGGAAGTATAAGCAGGGGAATAATACCGATACTTCAAAAATCGACGACGATAAACTTGCTTGGATTCGCAACGTAATGCAGCTGCAAGACGAGGCGAGCAATTCGCAAGAGTATCTCGATATGCTCAAAGTGGACTTGTATTCCGACCAAGTTTTCGTTTTCACTCCCAAAGGCGACGTATTCAACTTGCCCAACGGCTCTACCGGTATCGACTTTGCGTACGCGATTCACAGTAAGGTCGGAGATAGGTGCACGGGAATAAAAGTCAACTCAAGAATTATGCCCGTCAGCACGAAGCTCAACAATGGCGACGTGGTTGAAGTAATCACGGGAAGCAACTCCAAAGGTCCGTCGAGGGATTGGCTAAAGTTTGTCATCACTCCCGGAGCGAAGAGCAAAATCCGTTCTTTCTTCAAAAAAGAAATGCGCGAAGAAAACGAAAAGCGAGGTCGTGAAATTCTTGAGAGAGAGGCTAAGCATAGGGGCTACGCGCTCAACGATTTGCTCGCTTCAGAAAGCTGGAGTAAGTTTGTCCGTCAAAAATACGGTTTGAACTCTTCTGAAGAAGTGCTCGCTATGGTAGGCTACGGGGAGCTGACTTCCTTACAGGTAATTAATAAGCTTACCGAGCTTTACAAAGCCGAGCATATCCACGAAACGCAAACCGTGGAAAATATGACTAAAAAGGCTACTGCTCGTAAGCATAACGGCGGCGTGATCATCAAGGGTGAACACGGATTGAAGTATAGGTTTTCGCAGTGCTGTTCGCCGTTGCCGGGCGACGCGATTTTGGGATATATCTCGCGCAACGGCGGAGTGGTTATACACAGAGTCGACTGCCCAAATTGTAAAGGCTTTGACAAAGAGCGCATCATTGAAGCCGAATGGCCGATTTCCGAGGATGAGAAGTTTATAGCGCATCTCGTAATATCCGCTTTCGACAGGACGGGATTGGTCATAGAAGTGGCGACGCTGATTACGAATATGAAAGTTGCGATGACAAGTATATCCGCCAAGTCGGAGAAAAACAATATGGCGACTATAAAAGTGTCAGTCGAGGTCACGAATACAAATATGCTTGAGATACTTATGAATAAACTTACGCAGTCAATAAAGGGCATAAGAGAAATTAAGAGAGCTTCGAAGAGCATTAAGAACAAAGAATGATCGCGAATAGCTGATCAAGAAATCGTAGCGAATAGCGAATACTAAAAAACAAGAGTAAAGAAAACGGCAAAGAATTAAATATGAGAGCGATAGTGCAAAGAGTTAATAACGCAAGACTTACCGTCGATAATAAACTGATATCCCAAATATCTTCGGGATATCTCGTTTTGGTAGGCTATACCGACGAAGATACTGAGGAGATTTGCGAGCGCATAGTAGATAGAATTATAGGAATGAGAGTGTTCAAAGACGATTGCGACAAGCTCAACTTGACGCTGGGAGACGTCGGCGGAGAGGTTATGGTAGTGTCCAACTTCACTTTGTACGGCAACGCTTTCAGCGGTAGGCGTCCCGACTTTTCTAAGTCGGCGAAGTATGATAAGGCTAAGCCGCTGTACGATTTTACCGTCGAGGAATTTAGACGAAGATTAGGCAAGGTCGCAACTGGAGTTTTCGGCGAGCATATGCATATAGATTCGTCAATCGACGGACCTATCACTATGGTTTTGGAGAAATAAGACAAGCTATGGCAATTACAATCAAGACTTTCGTATTGGGACTTTTGAGCAACAATACGTATTTAGGGATAAATGAAAAGGACAAGACTTGCTTTTTGGTAGACCCGTCGACTAGCGATAGTAACGTGGCGGAATATATTGAGAGCAATTCTTTAAAGTTGGAGGCAATACTGCTCACGCATGGACATTTCGACCATATCGGCGGAGTAAAGTTTTTTAAAGACAGGTTTGACTGCAAAATATATATGCGCGCCGAAGACGTAGATTTTATAGACAATCCCTTGAAGATAGGGCGAAAAGTCGAAAAGTTTACGCCCGACGTTTTGGTAGAGGACGGCGAGGAATTGGAGATTTGTTCCCAAAAAATTAAGGTATATCACACGCCCGGACACTCCAAAGGCGGAGTATGTTATTTGCTCGACAACCTTATATTTTGCGGAGATACTATTTTTAGAGGAAGCTACGGCAGGACGGACTTTAGGGGCGGAGATTTTTCGCAGTTGCAAAGCTCGGTCAAAAGAATTTTGGATTTAGACGGGAATTACGTTTTGCTTTGCGGTCACGGTGAAAACACGACCAGCGAGTTTGAGAGGATATTCAATCCCATATTTGCCGACGGTAATTGAGGAACGTTATGGATATTAAGTTTATAACCGATTACGAAGAGTTTTACAACGATTATATGGATATTGTCCGAGCCTTCTATCCGCTTATCAAGACTTCCGAAAACGGCAGCGAGCTGTCTTTGCGGTTGGAAAAGATAGACGACTTGAGTTTTAAGTGCATTATAGAATACGACGGAAAGATTAGCTTAAGCGAATTTTCATTAGAAAAAGCATTTTTGGAAGAAGAGAGCTCAACTTATTATTCAATCAAGTACAACGCTCAGCTAAAAAGGCACGCAAAGGTCGCGCTGTACGATTTTTTGAGCAAGCTGACTGGCGCGGAGTTGCCGTACGGTTCGTTGACGGGAATACGTCCAACGAAGTTATATCACGAAGTAAAAGCCAAGGGACTTGATGCGGATGGATATTTTCGCGATAAGTTGAGAGTAACGCCGCAAAAGCTTAAACTAATAAGCTCCATAGTTGAAAATCAAGCGGAATTTTATAGCGTAGCCGACGACGAAATCGACGTGTTCGTGAATATCCCGATATGCGTATCAAGGTGCGCGTACTGTTCGTTTATTTCCGCTCAGCTTGATAAAATCAAGAAGTCGGTTGTTCCATATTGCGACTTGCTCGTCGACGAGCTTGATTGCGTTGCGAAAATCATAAAGTCGCAAAACTTGAAAGTGAGAAGCGTATACGTTGGCGGCGGAACTCCAACCTCGCTCGACGATGCAAACTTTGAAAGGGTAATCAAAGCTTGCGCGTTTGATTGCAAAGAGTTTACAGTCGAAGCAGGACGACCCGATACGATAACCAAAGAGAAGTTGGATATTATGGCGAGATACGGGGTAAACAGGATATCCGTCAATCCCCAAACTTTCAACCAAAAGACTTTGGACGTAATCGGAAGAAGCCATTCCGTAGATGATATTTATAAGGTCTATAAAATGGCGAGAGAGTACGACTTTGATATTAATATGGACTTGATAGCAATGCTTCCAAGCGAGAGCTTTGACGACTTTAAATATTCGGTCGATTGCGCAATCGCGCTCAATCCTGACAATATAACGGTACATACGCTTGCGCTCAAGAAAGGTTCTACGCTCAAGGTCGACGGTTACGACAACAGCGAGTGGAAAGAGGCAAGCTCGATGGTCGATTACGCTTATAAAAGTATCTCGCTGGCGGGTTATTCTCCGTACTATATGTACAAGCAAAAATACGTATCGGGCAATCTTGAGAACGTCGGCTACTGCAAAAAGGGCAAAGCCTGTATCTATAATATTGATATTATGGAGGAAATATCGAGTATAATCGCCGTCGGTGCGGGAGGGATATCCAAGAGAATTTTCTCGAACAACCGCCTAGAGCGGCTCGCAAATCCAAAAGGTATCGACGTGTATTTGCAGCGGAAAGAGAAGTTGATTAATGATAAAATCAAGTTTTTTGAACAGTGTTCAAATCAATAGATTTTGACGAAAAATAGCCGTCCGTGTCGATTTGACGGAAAAATGCAAAACTTATAATAAAATAATAAATATATTTTACGTTAAACGCTTGCGAAGGCGGACAAATTGTGTTAAGATAATTGTACTAACGTGGCTAGGTTTGACAAAAACTCCGATGTCTTACTTGGTTAGCGCTAAATTAAATTTCCAAAGAAAGGAGGCTAAACAATGGAAATTATCAACGTAAAGGAAATGACGAAGCAAGAAGTAATCGCAAGCTTTGCAAAGCACGAAGGCGACACGGGTTCTCCCGAAGTTCAAATCGCGCTTTTGACGCAAAGAATACTTCAACTCAACGATCACTTTGCCGAGCATAAGAACGACTTCCACTCTAGAAGAGGTCTTTTGCAAATGGTAGGTAAGAGAAGAAGTATGCTTAAGTATCTAAAGGACGCTGACATCGAGCGTTATCGTGAACTGATTGCAAAACTCGGCATTAGAAAGTAAAAAGTCAGGGGCGTCATTCGACACCCCGATTTTTTTGCGTAAAACGAGAATTTGACTTCGTTTTTAACTTATCTTTTAAGATTTTATTACTAATTATTGGAGGTTAGTTTGATGATAGAAAGAAAGATTTTCACGACCGAAATAGGCGGAAGACAGGTTACGATAGAAACCGGCGCTTACTGCGGTCTTAGCAACGGTAGCTGTATCGTAAGATGCGGCGATACTGCAGTTATGGTAAACGTTACTATGGCAAAAACCCCGAGAGACGGAATAGACTTTTTCCCGCTCGGAGTAGATTACGAAGAAAAAATGTACGCTGTAGGCAAGATCCCCGGCGGCTTCAAAAAGCGCGAGGGACGCGCCAGCGATAAGGCTATCTTGACTTCAAGACTTATCGATAGACCTCTTCGTCCGCTTTTCCCTAAAGGTTTTTTCAACGACGTAGCGGTAGTAGCGACTGCTTTGTCGGTTGATCCCAATATCCCGCCTGAAGTATACGCAATGATAGGCAGCTCCGTTGCGCTCAGCATTTCGGATATTCCGTTTGCAGGACCGACGGGTTCGGTAATCGTAGGCTTCGTTGACGGTAAGTACGTCATCAACCCCGATACCGAGCAAAGAGAGAAGTCCAAACTTCATTTGTCTTTGAGCGGTACGAAAGAGGCTATCTTGATGGTTGAGGCCGGCGCAAACGAGCTTACCGAGGACGAAATGATAGGCGCTATCCTTTTCGGTCACGAAGAAATTAAGAAAATCGTTAAGTTTATCGACGGTATTCAAAAGGAAATCGGCAAGGAGAAAGTCGTTCCTGAACTTTATCATCCTCAAGCCGACGTTGAAGAAGCAGTTAAGGCTTACGCCGACAAGAAGATGGACGCAGTCCTCGAAAACTTCAATAGACAGGAAAGAGATAAAGCCGAGGAAGCTCTCGATAAGGACGTATTCGCTCATTTTGCCGAGCAGTTCCCCGACGGAAAGAAAGATATCGCCGAGACCTTGTACGCTATGAAGAAAGCTAAGGTTAGAGCAAAGATTTTGGACAAAGGCGTAAGACCCGACGGAAGAAGTCTTGAAGAAATTAGACCTATTTGGTGCGAGCACGGCGTTTTGCCTAGAGTACACGGCAGCGGCGTATTCACGAGAGGTCAAACTCAAGTTATGACTATTTGTACGCTCGGAAGCTTGTCCGAAGTTCAAAAGCTTGAGGGATTGGACGACGAAGTATGCAAGAGATACATTCACCATTACAATATGCCGCCGTACAGCACGGGCGAGGCTAAGCCGCTTAAGAGCCCGGGTAGAAGAGAAATCGGACACGGCGCGTTGGCTGAGAGAGCTCTCGAGCCTATGCTCCCAAGCGTAGACGCATTCCCATACGCTATCCGTACCGTCAGCGAAGTTATATCTTCCAACGGTTCGACTTCGCAGGCTTCGGTTTGCGGTTCGACTTTGGCTCTTATGGACGCCGGCGTACCTATCAAGAAACCCGTTGCGGGCGTTGCTATGGGACTTATAAGCAACGAGGACAAGTCCAAGATTTCCGTACTCACGGATATTCAAGGCTTGGAAGACTTCTTCGGAGATATGGACTTTAAGGTCGCAGGTACCAAAGACGGTATCACCGCTATCCAAATGGATATCAAGATTAAGGGTATCAACGAAGAGATTTTGAGAAAGGCTCTTGCTCAAGCAAAGAAAGGCAGACTTTTCATTCTCGACAAGATGCTCGAAGTTTTGCCTGAGCCTAAGACTTCTTTGTCTAAATACGCTCCCAAGATCGTATCGTTCAGCATTGATCCCAACAAGATTAAAGACGTTATCGGCAGCGGCGGTAAGGTTATCAATAAGATTATCGACGAAACCGGCGTAAAGATTGATATTGACGACTTTGGCAACGTACTCGTATCCGGCGTTGACGAGGCTATGAACGCTAAGGCTAAGAAGATTATCGACCTAATCGTAAACGATCCCGAAGTGGGCGAAGAGTTTGAAGGTACGGTAGTAAGAATTATGAACTTCGGCGCGTTTGTAGAAATCGCTCCCGGCAAAGACGCTATGATTCACATTTCCAAGCTCAAAAAAGAAAGAGTAGAGAAAGTCGAAGACGTAGTAAATATCGGCGATAGAGTAAAAGTTAAAGTTACGGACATCACCGACAAGGGCGTAGCGCTTAGACTTTTGGAAGTTTTGAAATAAACTAATACAAAGTAAAATCAAGGGAGTGGTCGAAAGGCTGCTCCTTTATCTCTTCAAGACGATTTTTTGATTAATCATTGCTTTTTATTTTAATTAATTGACGATAGCAATCTTACGGCAAGTATCGCATTAAGCATTAATAAACTAATATAACTTTAAAAAACTAATATACCGTGAAATTTGGTTATTAGGGTGAGAATTTCCTAGGACAATCGAGGACAAATATAGTATAAACGACTTTTTTATCGCATATCTTTTTTTGAGAGGTGCGAAATGAAAAAGAAATGGAAAATTACAAGCGCGGTTACGAACGTAATTATAATAGCTATGCTCGTAAGCCTTACTATCGTGAGCTTTAGCGGACAGTATTCGTCGTTCGTTTCGTCTAACGCAAACGATAGGCCGTACTACAAAGGCAACTCGGCGCGCGGAGAAGTCGCGCTTATGATAAACGTGTATTGGGGCACGGAATATCTTGACGATATGCTCAAGGTTCTTGAAAATCATAACGCCGTTTGCACCTTTTTCGTGGGCGGCAGTTGGGCGAGCAAAAACAGCGAATACTTGGATAAGATGATAGCTGCGGGACACGAGATAGGCAATCACGGCTATTTCCATAAAGACCACGCGAAGCTGACTTACGCCGAAAACGAGAGCGAAATCAAATCCAACAACGTACTTGTCAACGGTTTGACCGGTTACAAAATGACGCTCTTCGCGCCGCCGTCGGGGAGTTTCAACGATACCACGCTCAAGGTAGCGGCTGATTTAGGTATGCAAACGATTATGTGGAGCAGAGATACTATCGATTGGCGAGATAAGGACAGCGCTCTAGTATACAGCAGGGCAACGAACAAAGTTAGCGCGGGCGATATGATTTTGATGCACCCTACAGCGCATACCTTGGCGGCGCTCGGGGATATACTCAAGTACTATGAGGAAAACGACCTTACTCCCGTAACTGTTTCGCAAATTATAAAGCAAGAAATAATTTAGTTATGTCTAATACGCTTTACTATTGACAATAATCGTATTATAATATATTGCGATTTAAACTTACGGTTCAAGCGAGGAAAATTATGAACGGAATTTATAGATTTTCAAGCGGTCTAAGACTGGCATATAAATGCAATCCGTCCGTCAGGTCGGTGAGTATCGGCGTAATGACGGGCGTAGGCAGCGGCAACGAAATCCGCGCCAACAACGGTATTTCGCACTTTATCGAGCACATGTATTTCAAGGGCACGAAAGATAAGAGCGCCTTTGAAATAGTCGAATACGTGGACGGAATAGGCGCTCAAATCAACGCTTTTACTTCCAAACAAACGACTTGTTTTTATACGCTTTCCATAGATTCTCAAGCCGACAACTGCGCCCGTATCTTGAGCGAGATACTCTTTGAATCGACTTTTGACGAGAGCGAAATGGAGAGGGAAAAGGGAGTAGTACTTGAAGAAATTTCTATGTGCGAGGACGATAACTCCGACGTAGTCATAGATTTGCTATCGGAAGCATATTTCGGCGAAAATCCGCTTGCAATGACGATACTCGGCGAAAGAGATAACGTAAAGAATTTTACTAGACAGGACTTGATTGACTATATTTCGCGTAATTATTGCGCCGAAAGCAGCGTCGTGTCTATCGTGGGAAATATAACGTTTGACAAAGCAAAAGAACTCGTAGAAAAGTATTTTGAAGGCAAGTTTTCTTCAAATTGCAAACGTAAGTGGCAGGATAAGCGGCACGAAACAAAACCTTGCGTAAAGAGCAAGTTTAAGGATATCGAGCAGTCTAACGTTGCGATAGGTTTTCCCGCGTTTGAATACGACAGCAAATATTCTATGGCTGAGTTGCTCGTCAATACCATTGTCGGCGGCGGTATGAGTTCGAGGCTGTTTCAAGAGATAAGAGAAAAGAGAGGTTTGGCTTACAACGTCTATACCTACAACTCTTCATACGTCAACAACGGTCTTTTGTCGCTGTATATCGGTACCAACGTCGAGTCGGTCAAAAACGCCGTTGACTGTACGGTAGATATTATTCAAGAACTTAGAAAGAACGGTCTTACGAAGAGAGAACTGGAAAGGGGTATTGAACAGCTTAAAGGCTCTTACGTACTCGGACAGGAAAGCGGCGGCGTTATGATGAGGGTAAACGCTAAGAACGTCCTGTTCTCAGATAATATTTTCGATATAGACGAGAAGATAAAAGCGATAGAGAATATCACGCTTGAGCAAACGAAAGAAGTAATCGACTATTCGTACGATTTAAGCAAGGCAAGTCTTGCTTACGTGGGTAAAAAACCCGATTGCGACGTTAATAAATTGATTTAACGGCTTGTTTGCCGATTGCTTATGGCAGGTAGGATATTCCTATCTGCTTTTCGCAATTAATTTCGATATTCTTTAAGACGGCTTTAAACGGCGCGATAATTTTGTCGAAAATAGTCGACGCTTACGTTCTTTTATATTATAATAATTAAATAAAAAACATTGTATTTAGATTTTTGTTGTGCTATAATTTAGAATAGGATAATAAGGAGAAATTCTAATGCCAAAGGGTTATCAGGATAATAATCAAAATAAACGTTCCAAGTCGAACCGCACAAACGGCGCGGTAATTACTATTGTTTTTGTCGCAATGGACTTGATTTTGTTGGGCGTTTTCGGCGCCGCGGGACAAGCCCTTATTAAGTTTTTCGTCGGAGTTTTCGGATACGCTATTTACGGATATAGCTTTGCAATGACGCTGTTGGGCATATTGATGTGTTTGAATATAAAGCCTAAACAAAACGCGAGAATTATCTTTTTGTACTTGCTTATCGCGATTTTCGTGATAATGTTCGCGCATATTTTGGTATCGCACGACTACGCTACTTCTAATTGGGGAGAGTATATCAAAATGTCTTACGACACCTCCAATACTGCGGGCGGAGCAATAGCAAGTATTTTTCTCTATCCGTTTGCAACGCGCAAAATATATATCTTGAGTTTGGTTGCCGACGGTATTTTGGCGGTGGGGCTGATTGTAATCGCTATACTTTTGCAAGTAAACGTCGATATAAATTTGGAGAGATTTCTTCCCAAAAAGCGTAATAGAATTGCCAAAGGACAAAACGCAAACGTGGGTATGTTCGACGTGGATTACGACAACGCGAGCGGAGTATATCTCAACAACAACACCGTTGACGGAAAAGATATGGGCGAGAGTTTGTCGGCGAAAAAGGGCAAAGGAAAACTCAAGTTGGATCGCTACATTCCTATCGATAGGATAAACGTATCGCGAGAGCAGGACTTTGAAATATACGGCGAAAACTTCCGCGAAGAGGACGCTCAGCTTATTTTGGATACCAACGAAATCAAGATCGAAGCCGATAGAGCGGAACTCATTTACGTGGGTAACGACGTGGATGATCAAGATAAGTCCGTTGACGTCGCTCAAGCTCAAAGAGAGATATTCGGTATTGACGCTACCGCTAAATTGAACGTCATCAACGAGGGTATGCAGGATAGACGGCAAGATGTAATACGCGACGTGTTGCCCGAGCAAAACGATTTGAGCGGCGAGCCAAGCTCTAGTCAAAACTACGACCCATCTAGATACACAGGCTTTTCTACGAGCGAAAGACTGCGTATAATGGCTGAAAACGAAAGAATAAACAAGATGAGAAATACGGGCGAGAATATGCGTAAGGATTCCGAGCCTAAAGTAAGTTCCGATTTCGCAAGAAAGTTGGATATAGAAAAAGGGGCGGATATAATACCAAAGGAAAATCCTATTGAGTTTGATTTTAGAACGCTTAAGAACGATAAAAAGATAGATAGGGTTGAGCCTCTAGAGCCTATTAAGCCTATAGAGTCGATATTGCCCGAGATTGACAAAGCGGAGGATAGAAAGGAAATAAAGGATATCAAAAAAGATACTCCTATTACTCCTATCAAGCCTCAGTCGCCGCAAAAGTCGGAACCCGTGGTGGACAAGACGCAAAACAAGCAAATCGAGTCTATGGACGAGTTTATCGCCAATATGAACAGGCAAAAGAAGGCGGCTGACGCTCCTGAGATCAAGAACTACGAGGCTACTAAGAACGTAGAACCTAAAGTTGAGAAACCTCAGCCTACCGACGGCTATTTCCAAAAGACGTTTGAGCCTAAGCCTATTACGCCTAAACCTGTGATTCCTAAGCAGCCTATCGCGCCTAAAGCGCCGATAGAGAAGCCTGTGGAGAATAAGGTCGCAGCCGAAGTTAAGCCCGAACCCGTAAAGAAGGAAGAGCCTAAGCCTGTGGAAAAAGTAAAGAGAAGTCCGTATATTCCGCCAAGCATCGACAACCTCAAAGATTACGTGGACAACAGCGGCTTTGAAGAGGATTTCAACGCTAAAGCGAAGATTATAGAAGAAACTTACGCCGCATTCGGCATAGAAGTTTGCGTTAAGAATATCGTAAGCGGACCGACGGTTACGAGATTTGAGTTTGAAGTGCTGTCAAAGATCGACGTTCAGCTTATCCGTAAGAAAGCCGATAACTTGCTTATGGAACTTGCCGTTACTTCGTTGAGAATAGAAGCTCCTATCCCCGGTAAACCTCTATGCGGTATAGAAATTCCTAACGCAAGGAGAAAGACGGTCGGACTTAAAGAATTTATCCAAAACGAAGAGTTTAAGAGCAAAACCGACGGACTGTATTTCGCTTTGGGCAAGGACGTTGACAACAACTGTCACTTTGAAGATTTGACCGACTTCCCGCACGGACTTATAGCCGGCGGTACGGGTAGCGGTAAATCCGTTTGCTTGAATACGATGCTTTGTTCTTTGGTCTACAAGTATTCGCCGGAAGAGCTGAGAATAGTGCTCGTCGACCCGAAGAGAGTTGAGTTTGGTCAATACAAAGGTTTGCCGCACTTGCTCACCCCGCAAATTTACAACACGCCTAAGGAATCTTTGGTTATTCTAAGATGGCTGGTTGAGGAAATGGGTAGAAGATACGCGCTATTTGAAGAGTACGGAGTAAATAAGTTGCCGACGTTCAATATGCTCGACGAAGTCATCGCGGACGATAAGAAGATGCCTTATATACTCGCGATTGTCGACGAGGTAGGCGACATTATGGTAAGCGAATACTCCAAAGAGTTCGAATCATTGGTAATCACGTTGGCGCAAAAAGCGCGCGCGTGCGGAATACATTTGATACTCGCAACTCAAAGACCGTCGGTTGACGTTATTACTGGTTTGATCAAAGCCAATATGCCTACGCGTATAGCTTTCGCGGTCGCTTCGGGCGTGGATAGTAAGACTATACTTGACGCCGTAGGCGCGGAAGAACTGCTTGGTAAAGGCGATATGCTCATCAAGACGAGAAAGTTGAGCAAGAACCTCGAGCGTTTGCAAAATCCGTTTGTAGACGATATTGAAATTAAAAGGGTAATGACCGATATTATAAATCACAATCAAGCGTATTACGACGAGAGCGTAGAAAATCGTATCAAGCAAATGTCCGAACCGCCTAAGAGCGAAGAACCCGTCAGCGCTAAGGATATAAAGGAATTTGATTTCCCCGACGACTTGATACCCGACGTATTGAGAAGAATAGCCGGCACGGACAAGGTGTCTATATCGGGATTGCAAAGAGCGTTCTCAATAGGCTTCTCTAGAGGCGGCAAGATATACGATTGGCTGCTCAACGTGGGTTATACCGAAAAGACCGCCGACAATAAATGCGTATGTAGACTGACGAGCGAAGAGGTCGAGGAAATTATTGAAAACGCAAGGACTGGCGCAGGCGGAGAAGAATAGGAAGAGGCTTTAGGAGAGAAAGGAATATGAGTAGTAATTCGACTTTTACTTTACCTACTAAAATCACGGTAATCAGGCTCGTAATGATACCGCTGATTATACTTTGCTACTGCTTGCAACCTCTATACGAATTTTTGTTCGTAGTCACGGCTTTGCTTTTTATCGTCGCTTCTTTGACCGACTACGTTGACGGATATATAGCAAGAAAATACGATATGGTCAGCGATTTGGGCAAATTACTTGACCCGATAGCCGACAAAGTCTTGGTAGCGACGGGGCTGTTTATACTCATAGACGGCAATTACGTTCCCGAGATTCCGTACCTTGAACTGATTTGTTCCGTAATAATCATTGCTAGAGAGTTTATGATAGGCGTAATAAGACAGGTTGCCGCATTGAAGAGCGTGGCTTTAGCGGCGGACAAGCTGGGCAAAATGAAGACGGCAAGCACTATGTTCGCGCTGACGTTCTTGCTATGCTCGGCGCACGAAGGAACTGCGTTCCAAGTAATAGAGTATATCGGAGCGGCGCTTTTGATAGTCGCAACGGTACTGACGATAATTTCGGGAATAAATTATATCGTCAAAAACAAGGCTTTGCTCTTTGGAGAAAAACCCGCTAAGGAAGAAAACGAGGATAAGGACAAGCAATGAAGATAGGCGTTGTATCTTTAGGATGCGATAAAAATCGTATAGACAGCGAAAATATGTTGGCTTACTTGCAAGACGACGGTTATGAGTTGACCGCGGACAAAAGCCAAGCCGATATAATTATCGTCAATACTTGCGGTTTTATCGACAGCGCTAAGCAAGAATCTATCGATACTATCTTAGAGATGGCGGAACTCAAAAAAGATAAGTGCAAATATCTAATAGTTACGGGTTGTCTTACGCAAAGATATATGCTTGAGCTTGAAGAGGGGTTTCCCGAGGTGGATATGTTCTTGGGGACGGCGAATTATCACAGGCTTCCGCAACTTATAAAGGATTTGGTCGCGGGCAGGAGCGAACGTTGTTATACCAACGGTAAGGATTTGCGGCATTTCTCGCCTAGACGGGTATTGACCACGCCTTATCATTACGCTTACATAAAAATTGCCGAGGGTTGCGACAACAAGTGCACTTATTGCGCGATACCGTCGATTAGAGGAGCGTATACTTCAAGACGTATTGAAGATATAGTCGACGAGGCGGCTGCGCTCGTGAGAGATTACGCGATTAAAGAGTTGATACTCGTGGCGCAAGACGTTTCGCTATACGGGAAAGATTTATACGGCGAAATCAAGTTGATAGAGCTTCTTAAGGAGCTGTCAAAGCTTGACGTATCTTGGATAAGATTGCTGTATTTGTATCCCGAAAACGTAACCGAAGAACTTATCGATTACGTAGTCGCCAACGATAAAATTTGCAATTATTTGGATATACCGTGTCAGCACGTGAGCAATAAGATACTCAAGCTTATGAACAGGCGTATCACGAACGAGCAAATCTTAAGCCTTATCGATATGGTGAGAAGCAAGGGCGACTTTACTATTAGATCTACGTTTATCGTCGGCTTCCCGCAAGAGAGCGAAGAGGACTTTAAACAGCTTGAAGAGTTTATCGGCAAGGCGAAGCTTGATAGGTGCGGATTCTTTACGTACTCTAAAGAAGACGGAACTGCCGCAAGCAGGTTGGGCGGACAAATAGACGAGGACGTCAAGATTGCAAGGCAGGATAGGCTTTACGAATTGCAGGAACAAGCTATGCTCGAGAGAATGAGGGGAAAGCTTGGAAATGTAGTGGACGTGCTGTACGAGGGTATAGACTACGATTTACAAACTTTTTATGGACGAAGCGCGTACGACGCTCCCGAAATAGATACAAAGATTTATTTCGTTGCGGATAAGCCTTTGGAGATAGGAACAATATATAAGGTCAAACTTGAAGAATTAAACGGTCTTGACTACGTGGGAAGAGTAGTCGAATAATCTCAACTTAAGGAGGGGCTATGATAGAAACTTGCAAAAATTACTGCGTGTTGAAAGCGTTCGATATAGACAGCGAATTGCTTTCTAAGTGTAAAGAACTGGCAAACGTACACGGCGTAAGCTTGGAGTACGCTCAGCGAAATCTCGATTGCAAGATAACTTTGGTGAACAAGAGCGCGAGCGATATTACTTATCAAAATATCTTAGACGGGATTTTGGAAATACTCAAGAGCAACGTCTACGCAAACTACGATACCACGCTTGAGCAGTGCTTGATTGAAAACGCGAGAAACAAGGGCGCGAAGATTGCCGTCGCAGAGTCCCTGACTGGCGGTATGATTTGCTCTAGGCTTGTAGACGTGCCGGGAAGCAGTTCGGTCCTTTACGAAGGGTTCGTTACTTACGACGCTTCGGCAAAGGTCAGGAGATTGCACGTCAAGCTCTCCACTATCGAACAGTACGGAGTAGTAAGCGAAGAAGTCGCTAAGGAAATGGTTCAGGGATTGTTGGAGAATAAAGAAATAGACTACGCTATAGCGACTACGGGTTGCGCGGGACCGCAAAGCGACGAGTACGATACTCCCGTCGGTCTTTCCTATATCGCTATCGGCGGCAGGGATAAGCTTCAGGTATTCGATACCTTTTTCGATAAGGATAGGAACGAAATTAGAAAATGCGTGACCAATACTGCGTTGTATTTGGCGCTTAGAAATATAAAAGAATTATAAGACGAGGTAAATAATGGAAAAGAAGAGTGTAGAAAAAGAAAAGTCCGAACTCATTGCCGACGCTATCGCAAAGATAGAAAAGCAGTACGGAAAGGGTTCCATCATTAAGTTGGGCGACAAAGAGATAGAGCAAATCGACGTAATTAGCACCGGTTGTCTTACTCTTGATATGGCTTTGGGAGTAGGCGGCTTGCCAAAGGGTAGAATTATAGAGATTTACGGACCGGAGTCTTCGGGTAAAACTACCGTTGCGTTGCACGCTATCGCGGCTTGTCAAGCGGCAGGCGGTTTGGCTGCTTTCGTAGACGCTGAGCACGCGCTCGACCCTATTTACGCCGAAAGACTTGGCGTAAACGTTAAAGAACTATACGTAAGCCAACCTGACGACGGCGAGCAAGCTCTTGATATCGTAGAAACTATGGTAAGAAGCAACGCTATGGATATTATCGTAGTCGACTCCGTTGCGGCGCTCACTCCTAAGGCGGAGATAGACGGCGAAATGGGACAGGCTGTAGTAGGCTTGCAAGCTAGACTGATGTCGCAAGCGGCTAGAAAACTCACTGCGGCTATAAACAAGACAAAGACCTGCGTAGTCTTTATCAATCAGTTGAGAGAAAAAGTCGGCGTTATGTTCGGTAATCCCGAGGTTACTCCAGGCGGCAAGGCGCTTAAGTTCTATTCAAGCATAAGAATAGAAGTAAGAAAAGGCGACACTATCAAAGACGGCAGCGAATTTATCGGAAACAGGGCAAAAGCAAAAGTTGTAAAGAACAAAGTTGCTCCGCCGTTTAGAACAGCCGAATTTGATATTATCTACGGAAAGGGCATCTCAAACAACGGTTGTTTGGTAGACGTAGGCGTAAGTATGGATATTCTCCAAAAGAGCGGTTCTTGGATAAGCTACAACGACGAAAAGATAGGTCAAGGTAGAGATAAGACCATCCAATACTTAGAGGACAATCCCGAAGTTGCTTTGGAAATTAAAAACAAAATTATGCAAAAAGCAAGAGAAGAATAAACTACTTAGAAAAGACGGCAAAGCCGTCTTTTTTCGTTGAGTTAAGTTTTAAAAAATAAAACATTCTATTAATATAATATTGACTTTGATAGAGTAAATAGGGTATAATTTAATTGCATAAATTTTTTATGTACGCAACTTAAAAATTTAATAAAGAGGAGGCAAAAATGAAATTCACTATGAATTGCTTTGATTTTCTCCTTGGGGTAGATGCAGGTATAGTAGTGCTTGTTGCGATATTGGTTGCCGTGTTTGGTATCGGCGGCGGTATTGGAATAGGCATTTTGATATACAAGTCTTATGCAAAAAAGACCGTAGGCGGCATTAAAGAAGAGTGCGAGCGTATCAAGAAAGACGCGCGCGAAGAGTCTAAGTCTTATCTCATGGAAGCAAAAATCAAGGTGCAGGAAGAACAGCACAGACTTCGCAAGGAGATAGAAACTTCTACCAGAGAGCAAAAAGCTGAAATCGCAAGAAACGAACAAAGAATTGCTCAAAGAGAAGATCAACTTGTAAAGCGCGAATTTGCGATCGACAAGAAGTCTGACGCTATTGATGAAAAGAAAAAACAGTTAGAGGACAAGGAAAAACAGCTTGACAACATAGAGCAGGAATTGCAAAATGCCCACGCAAATATGTTGGCGGAATTGGAAAAGGTTGCTCAACTTACGCAAAGCGAAGCTAAAGACATTCTTATGGAAGAGCTAATAGAAACGGTCAAAAAAGACGCTGTCGCTAAAGCTAAAGAGATTGAGCAAAAAGCCAAAGACGAGGCGGAGAAGAAAGCCAAGAATATTATCGGACTTGCGATACAAAGATGCGCGGCCGATCACGCTTCCGAAATCGCCGTGTCAGTCGTGCCCCTTCCCAACGAGGATATGAAGGGTAGACTTATCGGTAGAGTAGGTAGAAATATAAGAGCGATTGAAAATTCTACGGGCGTAGATTTGATAATTGACGATACCCCCGACGTAGTAACGGTATCGGGATTTGACCCCGTTAGAAGAGAGATAGCAAAACTTACTATTGAAAAACTCGTATCCGACGGAAGAATACATCCTGCTAAGATCGAGGAAACCGTAGAAAAAGTTAAGAGAGATATCGAGCAACAAATGAAAGAAGCGGGCGAGAATGCCGCATTCGATGCCAACGTGTATGGACTGCATCCCGAGATCATAAAGCTATTGGGTAGATTGAAGTACCGCACGAGTTACGGTCAAAACGTACTCAACCACTCGTTGGAAGTAAGTTATATAGCAGGTATGATGGCATCCGAGCTCGGCGCGGACGTAAAGGTCGCAAAAAGAGCGGGACTTTTGCACGATATAGGTAAGGCTGTAGACCACGAAGTCGAGGGTACTCACGTGACTATCGGCGTGGAGATAGCTAAAAAGTTCAAGGAACAAAGAAGCGTTATTCACGCTATCGAAGCTCACCACGGCGACGTTGAACCGCAAACGCTTGAGGCTATAATCGTACAAGCCGCCGACGCGATTTCGGGCGCAAGACCGGGCGCGAGAAGAGAATCTCTTGAGAATTACGTAAAAAGACTTGAGAAACTTGAAGGCGTTGCTAATTCGTTTGAAGGCGTTGAGCAATCGTACGCTATACAGGCAGGCCGCGAAATCAGGGTTATCGTCAAACCTGAAATCGTAAACGACGAAGCTACGACGTTTATGGCTAAGGACATCGCTAAGAAGATCGAGGCGGAACTCGAATATCCGGGACAAATCAAAGTCAACGTTATAAGAGAAGTTAGAAAAACCGAATATGCAAAATAATTGTTTTTAGGAGTATCGAAAGATACTCCTTTTTTCTTTGCGTAGATTTTTAGATTTAAAAGAGGATTCTTTTAAATATCAACGGCAACGCTATCGTGAATACGGCTATTAAAATTGACGTCACCATATAAACCAAGAGCGAGAAGCATAGCGTTTTTTTAAGCGTTACGGGGCAACTTCCGCTGCAATAGAGATACTTATCGTTTATATAGCAAATAATAGTCACTATTGTAATTACGAATATCAAAAATATTGGAAAATAAAATAATGCGGCGTTTATCAAATTGATTGCGAAAGTCGAACACCAACTGCCGATTATATTTACAGCCAAGCGATAGGCGATAAACGTAACGGCAAAATACATTATCGCAAAAGCGAATTTTTTGCGATATGTCAGCGTTGCGCAAAACGCGAAAAGCAAATTGTAAAGCAAGTATTTCAGCGTAACTTTCAAAAATCCGTAGTCGCAATTCATAAGTAAGACGTAGTAGTTGTCGTGATTACATTCGCTTTCATAGTTGAGTACTACGAAGAGAGAGAACGCAAATACGAATATGAATAGTCCGTAGAAAGTGATTAAGAAAAGTTTGTTGTCTTTTAAATAGTTTTTTATATAAGGTTTTAAAGAAAGTTTGTTAATTTTAATGCCGTTAAACTTGCCCATAGTTCGTTGCCTTTTTACTGATTGTATTAAATTTTATTTGGTAAAAAGGCGAATTATGACAACACGGCGTTTATTTTGAACTTATTTTGTCGCAAATATGCATAATCAGTTGCTTTGCGGTCGGCTTTCCCTTGCTCATATCTATAGTGCTGCCAAATTCTTTATAGAGCTCGTCTATGTCCGCGTCAAGCCAGGCTTTGGAAATACAGTTTTGAATATTTTTATCAATGCTACTTGCGTTCTTGCCGTATTTTTGGGCGAGCGTAACGTAGCCGTTAAGTTTGAGCGGAAGAATGTTGTTGCCATCAATATAAGTTTTCGCAAGGTCAAAAATATATTTATAACCTAAGCAATTTGGGCGAAGTCCTATAGAGAGCATATATGAATAGATGCGTTTTTCCATAGTTATATAGTAATATAAATCGCGTAAAGTATAATGTCTTTAATTGTATATTTCAAGTAGGTTTTAGAAAATACGCTTCGTCTATTCAAATAAATTACCCATAATGAATAAAAATCGACTAATGCAACACAATATTTGCAAAACTAGGTATAGGGGTATTTTATGAGAAAGAAAATTGTTTTACCGATAATAATACTTGCCATTATGCTGTTGGCGATTTTCCCGATAGGAATGGCTTCGCAAACGCGTATAGTCGCTCAAGCGGCTACCGCGACTGATACGCAGCCTCTTACGCCGAACGGCTTTGGGGAATATTTGACCGAATACTATACTGGCGAAGTACTTTACGAGCATAACGCCGAGTCCAAACACGAGATTGCTAGTATGGTCAAGATAATGACCGCAAACTTGATATTCGAAGCTATAGACGCGGGAAAGATTTCTTACGACGAGATGATAACTATATCGTCGGAAGCGGCGTCGATGGGCGGAAGTCAAATGTTTTTGGACAGTGGAGCTCAATACTGCATAAGCGATTTGATCAAGGGAATAATAGTCGTATCGGCAAACGACGCGTCGTACGCGATGGCTGAGCGTATTGCCGGCAGCGTGGATTCATTCGTAAATATGATGAACGAAAGGGCGGCTCAACTGGGTATGACTAATACTAAGTTTGCAAACTGCACGGGACTTCCTTGCGAAAACGAGCAATATAGTTGCGCTAAAGATGTAAATATTATGACTAGACAGCTTATGACTCACGATAAATATTTCGAGTACGCAAGCGTTTGGATGGAAGATTATCAGCACCCGTCGGGTAGAATTACGCAATTCGTCAATACTAATAAACTTCTCAAGCAATACAGCGGCTGTATAGGCGGCAAGACGGGTTATACCGACGCGGCTGGACACTGTTTGTCGGCGTGCGCCGAGAGAAACGGTATGAAAGTCGTGGCTACGATCGTTGGCGGTACGGACAGTAAGTCGAGGTTTAACCAAGTAAGAGCGATGTTTGATTACTCTTTTGCCAACTACGTGAATAAAATTTATTTCAAAAAGGGCGAAGTAGTGGGAAGCGTTAGCGTTAGGAAATCGCCCGTTGAGAGCGTAGAAGTCGCGACGGCTGCGGATATAACCAAGTTTTCCAAGTTGGGTGCAGGCGGAGAGGAAATTCAACTCGTATTGCCCGAATCAATAGCCGCTCCGATAACTAAAGGCGACGTCATAGGTCAGGCAGTCTATACTTTGGACGGTAAGGAGTGTAAGGTGGATTTGATAGCTATGCAAGACGCTCGCAAGAGTACGTTCTTGGATATTATTAAGGGAATAGCCAAAGATTGGTAATATAACGAATTTTAGCGGTATATAATTATATAAAATAAAATAAGTAAAAGCGTTGCTTTATTATAAGCGGCGCTTTTCCTATTTGGTTAAAATGAACGTAAAAAGAGCGTTTATCATTGACTTAAAGGGCAATATTTATTATAATATATAATGTATATAGGAGTGAACAGTGTTTTCTTTCATAATAGGACTCGTCAACAGTTCGCTCGTCAAGGCTTTAGGCTTCGGCGTTGTGGTACTGGGAATAATAGCGTACGTAATTGCGATAATGGTTGCAATCGTGGGACACGAAATGGCTCACGGTTACGTCGCGTATTGGAACGGGGATAAGACGGCTAAGTTTATGGGAAGACTGTCGCTCAATCCTATTAAGCATCTCGATCCGATAGGTTTTGCTATGATGATGCTCGTCGGATTCGGTTGGGCAAAGCCCGTTCCTATAGATTCGAGGAACTTCAAGAAATATAAAAAAGGTATGGTTATGACCGCTTTGGCGGGAGTTACGTTCAACTTTATCGTTGCATTTATAAGCGCTTTGATACTTGCTATCTTTACGAAGTTGACGGCTTCGGTAGCGCTAAGCGACAACGCTTTATCCTATTTCTTGATATTTATAAGTTATCTATTACAGCTTTCGGTTACGTTCAATATCGTGTTGATGGCGTTCAACCTGTTGCCGATATATCCGTTGGACGGATTTAGAGTGGTAGAAACGCTTGCTAAACCAAACAATAAATACGTTAATTTTATGTATAAGCACGGCTCGCAAGTAATGCTTGTAATATTGCTTTTGAGTTTGTTTGTCGGAAGGTTTATCCCGCAGTTGGATATACTGTCCAACTATTTGAATGCGGTAAGAACGGCGCTGACTTGGCTCTTTGACAAGATTTTCGGCTTAGCGTTGAATTGGATATAGGAGGATATAATGAGCAATTTCTTCGATAAACACGTTACCCAAAATATTATCCTCAATATCAGCGATTTTGACGGACCTATCGAACTTCTTTACGAACTTATCGTCGTTGAAAAAAAGTACGATATCCGTACGTTTCCTTTGGCGCAAATTACCGAACAGTATATGTTGCACTTGGAGCAAGTTCAAAAACTAGATATGGAAGAAGCCGCCGAATACATTAAAATAGCCGCAATGCTATTGGAAATCAAGGCGAGAGAGTGTTTGCCTAAGATAGAAGAGGACGAATACGAGGACGAGGACTACGTCGATCCTCAGGACGAACTTAGAAGAAAAATCTTAATGTTCCAACTATGTAAAGAACAGGCTATTAAGCTTAAAGAAATGGAAACTTTGAATAAGTTTTATAGAAAGCCTAAGTTTACCAACGCCGACGCGATTATCGTAGTCAACGACTTTTCTTTCGATAAGCTTATAGAAGCGTACGGAAAAATACTTCTCAATACGATAGAAAAAGAGAAGAAGCAAGCGACGAAAAAAATTCAAAAGGATAGATTTACCGTTGCGGATAAGATAGAATACATATCAAAATACGTCCTCAAGAATAAAAGCGTCGTTTTCAACAAGCTGTTTGAAGAAGATATTACTCGAAGCGAGGTTATTACGACCTTCCAAGCGCTGTTGGAGCTTATGAAGAAGCAAATAGTCATTGCCGTGCAAGAAGATTTCGGGCAAGATATATTCATATCTTTGAACGAGCAGGTAGACGCGGATAAAGTAGATTTACAAGAATTGAAAAAGACTGAGGAGAAATACTGATTATGGACAACTTATTGCAAATGCTAGAAGCAATTATATTTGCCGCTGGAGTGCCGGTGAAAAGAAGCGATATTCTCAACGGTCTTCCCGAAGAAATTAGTAGAAAACAGCTCAACGAGGCTATTGATCAGCTCGCCGAGAAGTATAGCGGAGATAGCGGTATCGTTCTAGAAGTATTCAAAGATAAGGTTCAGTTTGCGTCCAACAGCAAATACGGCGAAATCGTAAGCGATATGCTAAGACCCGTAAGAGAAAAGGAATTGTCAAAGATACTCTTGGAGGTCCTGTCGTTGATTGCGTATAGACAGCCCATTACGAGGGGTGAAATTGAAGATTGCAGGGGCGCGAGCGCGGACTATCCGCTTAGCGTGCTGTTGAAAATCAATATGATAAAGACGTGCGGATTTAAGGACGCTCCAGGAAAGCCTATTCTTTACGGAACTACTGATGACTTCTTGAAGAAATTCGAGATAGAAAGTCTTGACAAATTGCCTGATTATGAAGAAGTTATGCGTAGGCTCGTCGAATACAGCAACTACAATATCCAAACTGACGGACTATATCGCGAAAGAGTTATCGGCGAGAAATTCGAGGATGACGATGCAGTGAAAGAAGAACTTGACGAAATGATGGATATGACCGTAACTCCCGAATTTTTGCAGGGCGAAGAGTTGCAAGTGCTTGAGGGCAATGGCGATGATTATGAGGAGCGGGAAGTAGCTGCGGATACGGCGGCTGTTGAAACCGTAGAAGAAGATGAAGACGGCGGCGAAATCGTAACTTGATTAAGCCATTTACATTTAATTAGCTAAATATAATATTAATTAAAAAAATGCGCAACATAGCAATATGTGGTGCATTTTTTTATTATTTGCGATATTATTGATTATTTACGCTTTTATAGTTGTATTGGCGTACGGTATCAAGACTTCCATAAGAATAGACGCAAACAACCTCAGTGTATGCGTCAAAGTATATATTTTTGATTGGATAGAAATTATCGGATTTAAAATTTTTATCAGCGAAGAGCAATTTTATTATCAATTTAATAAGGGCGACATAACGCTTCTCAAAAAGCAAGAAAAGGACGACGAAAAGAAGGAAAAGGAAGATAAGAAACTCCGTACGCTTTCGTATATTTACTATATCGTCGAGAATATGCCGAAAATCACGCTTTCCAACGCCGTAGTGGAATACGGAGCTCAGTTTGAGGAGATCAAAAACAGGGCGATGTTTGACGGCGGGGTAGCGTTTGTAATAAACGGCGCGTTGGCGTTTTTACAGGAAAAGTTGGAAGTAAACAATCTCAAGGTAAAAAACGTATGCGACGAATCCTCATTTAGAGGACTCTTTTTAGAGGGCGTAATAAAGTTGTCGCTACTAAAAATATTTTTCTATATCTTACACATACTAGCTCAGAAAAGAAGATTTCAAAAGGCATAAACAGCATAATTTAAGGAGAAAAATTTTATGGACAATTCGTTACAGGAAATTATGAACAATACGCTTGATAATTTGAGGGGAATAGTCAAGAGCGAAGATATGGTTTTTAAGCCGATATATCTTGACGATAAGACTATGGCTATACCGCTGACAAAAGTGTCCGTCGGGTTCGTAAGCGGCGGAGGCGGCGGTGAAACTAATAAATTCTCGGATTTGAAGAGCGATAAGTTGCAACCTTACGCAGGCGGAGGCGGCGGGGGAATATCTCTTTCGCCTATGGGTTTTTTGGTGTTCAGCGACAATCAAACTACTCTTGTCAAAGTCGATGAAAAGGCTAGCGAGGGCAAGTGGAAAGACTTGATTTCAGCTACGTTAAATTTGGTTAAGGATAAAAAATAATGAGCAAATATTTCTCAATTAAATCAATTTGTAAAACTATTTCGGTAATTTTAGCCATATTAATTCTAAGCATAATGTTTATTCAGCTAAAATCGATAATTTCGGATGATTTAGCGTTTGCTGACAATGCGGAGTTGAAACTCAATTCTTCTATAGAAAACGCGGATAGTTATTATAATGCTACTGCGGCTAATAGATCCTCGTCTATGGTAGTAATAGAAGAGTCTACGCTAAGAGTGTTGGCGGAGAGTAATAAAGATATGCCGCTTGAAATGGCGAGTACGACGAAGATTATGACGGCGCTAGTCGCTATTGAAAACGTAGACTTAAATAAAGAAATCAAAGTTGCCGACGAAGCGGTAGGAGTAGAAGGTTCGTCCATTTACTTAAAGTATGGAGAAATATGGACAATTCGGGACTTGATTTATGGTCTTATGCTTAGAAGCGGAAACGACGCGGCGGTGGCGTTGGCGGTTGCCGCGGGCGGTAGCGTAGAAAACTTCGTAAAGATGATGAACGACAAGGCGGCGGAGTTGGGACTTAAGAACACGCACTTCGACAACCCCAACGGTTTACACGGAGATACCCATTATACTTCGGCTTACGATTTGGCAGTCATAACCGCGTTCGCTATGAGAAACGAAGAGTTTAAGAAGATTGTCGGGACGAAGACATATACCGTAGAGAGCAACGACACTCATCCGACTTATTATTTTGCCAATAAAAACAAGATGCTCGCTAATTACGACGGCGCAAACGGCGTAAAAACAGGTTATACTAAAGATTCGGGACGTTGTTTGGTAAGTTCCGCCGAGCGTAACGGTATGCAGTTGATTTGCGCGGTTTTGAATATCTATGACACTTACGGAACTTGCGCGGCGAATATGGATAAGGCTTTCAACGAGTACGTTCCCGTAGAAGTAGGCAAAAAGGGCGATATACTCGAGAGTATATCCGTAGGGGACAAGGAGTATGGAATTGCTCTTGAAAACGACTTCGTTATGCCGCTAAAGGACGGTGAAAACTTGGGACTTAGCTGCAGGTTTGAGATACGGGAAGACTTAGCTCCCAACCTTGCCGCAGGCGCCGTAATAGGAAAATTGAGGTTTTATGACGATAATCGTTTGCTTTTTAGCGCAAATATTGTTAATATAAATGAAATTAACGATATAGGAGCTTTGCAAAAACTCTCGGCTTTCGTAGGGGATTGGCAAATAAGTTATACGAATGGAAAGACTCAACAAATATTTAGCGTCCGCGGGGGTAGCCTCTAGACGTAACGCCGACAAATTAATCGCCGACGGAAGGGTCAGGGTGAACGGTAAGACTGTTACGGAACTCGGAAAATCTATAAACGAAGTCAACGATACCGTAATGGTTGACGATAAAATCGTCAAGCCTGCGAGCGACTACTCGTACGTGATGTTTTACAAGCCTAAGGGTTGTATTACGAGCGTAAGCGACGAAAAGGGTAGAAAAACGGTATTTGATTATCTTAGCGACCTCAATATACCGCATCTTTGTCCGGTCGGAAGACTTGACTACGACACTGAAGGAATGCTACTTTTGACCAATGACGGCGATTTGGCGCATAAACTCACGCACCCGAGTTTTGAAGTGCCGAAGACTTATTTGGTTAGAGTAAAAGGGGAAATGCCCGAGCATAAACTCGCTCAGCTTCGCAAAGGAGTTGTCGTGGACGGAGAAAAAACCAAGCGGGCTAAGGTCAAACTTCTTGAATTTAAGGACGGAGAATCAAAGTTGCAAGTCACTATCAGCGAGGGTAAAAACCGTCAAGTGAGGAAGATGTTCGAGGCGGTCGAGCGAGAGGTTGTTTTCCTTAAGAGAATTGCCGTGGGAGAGTTAAGGCTCGGCGGATTATCAAGAGGCGGTTATAGGTACTTGAGCGATATCGAGGTCGAATATTTGAGGAAGATATAAGTAAGTCAAAGCGTCTTGTCTTTTAGGCAAGGCGTTTTTATAATATTTATATAATTAAAAATTTTTATCAAATTTATCGTTAATTCGCTTGCAAAAAAAAATATTAACAAATATAATAGTTATGATTGTTAATCGACGAACGCTAAAAGACGCGTTCTCAGTCAATATATTGTTATTTATTTAAGGTATTCATACTACATTTGGAGGTTTTTATGGAGAACAAAGCACTCTCGGCTAGCGTAAAGGTATTGGACAAGGCTACTTCCGAAGTTAAAGCGTTTTTGGAAAGCATCGTGGACAGCGAAAGTTTCGTTGAAACCGACGTTTTTTTGACCGGCAAGAGTTTTGACAGCGCCGAAGAAGCGTTGGGCGAAGGCGTGGTTACCGGTTATGCTACGATGGGCGGAAATCCCGTTCATATATTCGCGCAAAATTCTCAAGTGCTCAAAGGAAGCTTGAGCGACGCTCACGCAAACAAGATTTGTAAGTGTATGCAAAGAGCTATCAAAGCCGGCACTCCGCTTATTTCTATTATAGACTGTAGCGGCGCAAGAGTGGGCGAGGGCGCAAGCGTTATGGAAGGCTACGCTAAACTTATTGCAAGCAGTTTCGATTTGTCCGACGAGGTTCCGCATATTTGTATCGTAAAGGGCGTTGCAGTCGGTATGATGGCTACGTTCGTAGCGGGAGCCGACTTCGTATTTATGTCCAACGACGCGATTATGTCCGTAAATTCTCCTATGTATTTAGTATCGGATGCAAAATCTTTCCCTGTAGACTATAAAAAGAAATTGGGCTATAAGGCGTACGAAGGCGTAAGCGACGTAGCTCAATTTGTTTATAACGATACTAAAGATTTGGCTCAAAAGCTCCAAAAACTTACTTCTACGCTTCTTAGCGACGAGGGCGAGCCTGCGGACGACCCCAATCGCGTAAGTCCTAAACTCGAGAACAAGATTTCCGCAAAGGACAGGACGGCTTTAATAATGGATAAGAACAGCGTAATCGAATACTGTCCGACGTACGCTAAAGAAGTAGTATGTTCGCTTGCGAAGCTCAACGGTCTTTCGGTTGGCGTAATCGCTACCGAGGGCGAGTATATCTCCGAGCAAGGATTGCAAAAGGCAACTTCTTTCGTGGAGAAGTTGGAAGCTTACAATATCCCGCTCGTTACGCTCGTTGACTCTTTGGGCGTAAATCCGTCGTACGAGCAAGAGCTTGGCGGCTTTGCGAAAAAGACTAGCGCTTTGATGAAGACTATTGCTTTGAGTACGATACCGAAAATCGGCGTTGCAGTAGGCAATGCGGTAGGCTACGCTTACAGCGCGCTTATGAGCAAGTCTATAGGCTTTGATTATACTTTGGCTACGGCTGGCGCGGTAGTAGCGCCTGTAGGTATGGACGTAAGCAAAGTTATCGCTACGGACCAAATCAAGGAACTTAAGAAAGCAAGCAAAGAAGCCGAAGCTAAGAGCGACGTAGATACGCTTTCTTTGGAAAAGGCTTTGAAATATTTTGAAAAGGTTATGGCTAATATCCAAATCAAGGGTAAGACGGCTGAGGAAGTTTACGCTCAAATGCAAAGCAATCCTATAGTTGCCGCTAAGGACGGATATATTGACAACGTAATTGAAGCGACGAATATTAGACCTTATCTTGCTTCGGCGCTATTGATGGTACTCGGTCTTTAATTTGAGGTGAGGAATGAAAAAGGAAGTTTCAACTAAAAAACTGGTCAAAACTATCGTGATATGCGCAGTCTTTGCGGCTCTTCTCGCGGGACTTATATATCTAATGGTATCCGATCAAACTTACGGTAAACCCGATTCGCTCGATATCGGCGGACAAAACTTCGGCGCAAGACTGTTGATAGGTTTGCAGGTCGCGTTTTTGGGCTTAGCTACCGTATTTTTAATGTTGGTCGTGCTTATCATCGCGATAAACGTAATAAGATTGATTCTTATGGGAGTTGCGAAGTTAGGCGAGAAGCGTTCGGCAAAAACTTCTACTGCGGTCAGCGAAGTGACAAACGCGGTCGAAGAAGTTGGCGAGGATGACGAAATAGTTGCGGCTATCACAGCCGCCATAATGGCGTACTATGAAAGCGACAAGGAAGACTGCAAGTCAAATCTCAAGTTTAGAGTTCGTTCAATAAAAGAAATTTAATCAAATCCAAATCATATAGGAGAAAAATATTATGCGTAAATTTAATGTCAATGTAAACGGTAAGGCGTACGCCGTAGAAGTAGAGGAGATGCTCGACGATAGCGTGGTTATTTCCAACCCTGTCAAAGTTGCCGCTGCCGCTCCTAAGGCTGCTGCTCCCGCTCCCGCAGGCAACGGAACTCCGGTTAAAGCTCCGATGACGGGTCTAGTGAAGAAGCTTTGTTTTGCAAACGGCGCAAGCGTTAAGAAGGGCGATACTATAATTATTCTTGAAGCAATGAAGATGGATACTCCCGTATCCGCTACAGGCGACGGCGTAATTACTTACTCCACGTCGGAGGGAACGAACGTCGACACCGGCGCGGTTCTTGCAACCATTGCATAATCATCAAAAGATATTGGAGGCAAAATGTTTAGCATAATTACTACGCTACAATCGAATTTGATGACTGATTCGCTCAAAAACTTGTGGCTTAGCACGGGCTTTATGACGAGCTTGACGCCCATTTGGCAAAACCTCATTATGATGGCTATTGCTTGCGTCTTGATTTATTTGGCCGTCGCTAAAGAGTTTGAGCCGAATTTGTTGCTGGCAATCGGTTTTGGTATGTTTATAATCAATATCCCGGGCGCTTACAATATTTTGTACGGCACTTACGGATATACCTTTGCAATACCGGTCGAAGTAGACGGAGAAATGATAAATCAAACGTTGATTTACAACAATCAAGCTCTTACGGGTACTATCGAGGAACTCGCAAAAATTCTCGGCGTTGCCACTGAAGATATAAAGTCGCTCGGTATGATGGATAAGGTGCACTTAATTGAAAACAAAGTTTTCGAGTTGTTCCCGCAGTACAAGGACAGCATAGTTATTTCGCACGAAGTAGTAGAAAATCAAGGCTTGTTCTTCTATTTGTACAAGGGCGTTGAATGGGTAATCTATCCGCCGCTTATCTTCTTGGGAATAGGCGCAATGACCGACTTCGGTCCGCTTATCGCTAATCCTAAGTCGTTGATAATGGGCGCCGCGGCTCAGCTCGGTATTTTCGTGACTTTTATTATTGCGATCAATATTGGTTTTACAGGCGAAGAAGCCGCTTCTATCGGTATTATCGGCGGAGCGGACGGACCTACGGCTATTTACGTTACGGTAAAACTTGCCGCGCATTTGTTGCCTGCAATTTCGGTAGCCGCTTACTCGTATATGGCATTGATAAAGGTCATACAGCCGCCTATAATGAAGTTGATGACCTCAAAGAAAGAACGCGGTATCGTAATGGAGCAGTTGCGTCCCGTTAGCAAAACTGAGAAGGTTGTATTCCCGATAGCAGTTACGGGTATCGTAGGTATGGTTTTGCCGTCGGCAATTCCGCTCTTGGGTATGCTTATGCTCGGCAACTTAATGAAAGAGTCGGAGGTTGTGCCTAGACTTACGAATACCGCTAAGAACGAGCTTATCAATATTATTACAATAATTCTTGGCGTAATAGTAGGTAGTAAGGCTACGGCTGACGTGTTCCTCAATACCAGCACTTTGTTGATAATACTTATCGGCGTGTTCGCATTTGCTTTCGGTACCACCGGCGGACTTCTTATCGGCAAAATTATGTCCAAGTTGTCCAAAGGCAAAATCAATCCGCTTATCGGTTCGGCCGGCGTTTCCGCAGTGCCTATGGCGGCAAGAATTTCGCATATGGTAGGACAGGAAGAAAACCCCAACAACTATTTGTTGATGCACGCAATGGGACCAAACGTAGCAGGCGTTATAGGCTCGGCAGTTGCGGCAGGCGTATTGCTTGCAATCTTCGGTTAAGCGAAGACAATATCTTAATAAGAGAGGTAAAATTTTATGGTAATGATTACAGAAACTATTTTGCGTGACGCTCACCAATCTCAAGCGGCTACGAGAATGCGTCTTGACGAGATGCTTCCTATGTGCGAGAAGTTGGACAACGCGGGTTACTATTCTATAGAGTGTTGGGGCGGAGCGACGTTTGACTCTTGTCTAAGATTTTTGAACGAAGATCCGTGGGAGAGATTGCGCGCTTTGAAAAAAGCTATGCCGAAGACCAAACTTCAAATGCTTTTTAGAGGTCAAAATATTCTCGGATATAAGCATTACGCCGACGACGTGGTAGACGAGTTTGTAAAAAAGACCATTGAAAACGGTTGCGATATTCTTCGTATTTTTGACGCGCTCAACGATCCTAGAAATATGGCTCAAGCAATAAAAAGCTGTAAAAAATACGGCGGTATTTGCGAAGCTACTATTTCTTATACCACAAGTCCCGTACACACTAACGAGTACTTTATAACGCTCGCTAAGACCCTTGAGGATATGGGCGCCGACAATATTTGTATTAAAGATATGGCGGGCATTTTGTTGCCGTACGTGGCGTACGACCTCGTAAAGGGAATGAAAGCCGTATTGAAACCCGATACAAAAATACATTTGCATACGCACCAAACCGCAGGAACGGGCAACCAAACTTATTTGAAAGCCATTGAAGCGGGTGTTGATATTATCGACTGCGCTTTGAGCGCGCTCGGCAACGGTACTTCTCAGCCTGCGACCGAGCCTATGGTTGCTATTTTGAAAGGTACGCAGTACGATACGGGTCTTGACGTAGCTTATCTAAACGAAATTTCCAATCACTTTAAAAAGGTTGCCGAAAGATTAAAAGCCGACGGTTGGTTGACGGAAAAATCTTTGGCTACCGATGTAAACGCTTTGATTTACCAAGTGCCGGGCGGTATGCTTTCCAATCTTGTAGGACAGCTTAAGAAAGCCAACGCTTTGGATAAATACGAACAGGTTTTGGCTGAAGTGCCCAACGTGAGAAAAGATTTAGGTTATCCGCCGCTCGTTACGCCTACCAGTCAAATTGTAGGAACGCAAGCAGTGTTCAACGTGCTTATGGGCGAGAGATATAAAATGGTATCCGCGGAAACAAAGGGCGTGCTCAAGGGCGAATACGGTCAGCTTCCTGCCGAACCTAATCCTAAGGTAGTTAAGCAAGTTCTCGGCGACGTCGAAAGAATTACTTGTAGACCTGCCGATTTGCTCACGCCTGAGCTTGAAAAGTACCGCGAAGAAATTAAAGAGTATATTGAACAGGACGAGGACGTGCTTTCTTACGCGCTCTTCCCGCAGGTTGCGCTCAACTTCTTTAAGTATCGTCAAGCTAATAAAAAACACGTTGATAGAGAAGTCGGCGACACTGTGAAAGGTATTCAACCCGTTTAATTGATTTTTGATAAATACGCGATTAAATGCAACTTCGATACGGAGTTGCATTTTTAATTTACTTTTTGTACATATTTTGTTAAAATATATCTATGAATATACTTTTAGTAAACGACGACGGAATTTACAGCCAAGGTATTTTGACTTTGGCGAAAAAGCTTTTAGTAAATCACAGTGTTATTTTGGTCGCTCCTCAGGGACAAATGTCGGGTATGGGGCATTCAATAACGTACTACGGACACGTAAATTATACCGAACTTAAAGTTTTGGACGGCGCGAGGTGCTTTGCAGTCAACGGTACTCCCGCCGATTGCGTTAAAGTCGCTCTACATTTAATTATGGATAGGAAACCCGATTTGATAATAAGCGGAATAAACAAAGGTTTCAATCTCGGCTCGGACGTTTTTTATTCAGGGACGGTCAACGCTGCGTTAGAGGGGTGCATGCAAGGCGTTAAATCGCTTGCAGTTTCGCAAGAGTATGAAATTGTCGGCTTTGAGTATACCTCAAACTTTATTGCCAAAAACCTGCAAAAGTTTAATGATTTGTTGCCAAACGACGCTCAAACTGTCTTTAATATAAACGTACCTTGCGGCAATGAGAAAGATATAAAAGGCGTAAGGTTTACCAAAATCGGAGTAAAGAAATACGACGAAAGCTATAGCTTTGAGAATAATTTAGGCTATAAATTGAGAGGTTTGGGCGAGGCAAGTCCTAACTCTACGGAGGATGACGACGTATATCTCTACGAAAAGAGTTATATCACCGTATCCGCGGTTAAAAACGATTGGAACGATTACGCGACGTATGAAAATCTCAAGAGAGAGGAATTTAAGCTATGAAAGCAATCGTAGTCGGCGGCGGAGCGAGCGGTTTGATGTGCGCGTCGTTACTCTCCGAGAGCGGCGTGGAAGTTACTCTTATCGAGAAGAACGAAAAGCTTGGCAAGAAGCTGTTTATTACAGGCAAAGGAAGATGTAACGTAACGAATTTTTGCGATACCCAAACTTTCCTTTCCAACGTCGTAACCAATTCAAAGTTTACGTACTCGTCGATCAGCGGATTCACTCCGCAAGATACGATTGAGTTTTTTGAAAGAAATTCTCTTAAATTAAAGGTTGAGAGGGGCAATAGAGTCTTTCCTCAGTCCGACAAGTCGAGCGACGTAATCAAATGCTTTGAAAAAATTCTTGCTAAATACAACGTCGAAGTTAGACTTAATACGCAAGTCAAGGAGATATTGACGGATAACGGGACCGCGGTCGGCGTAAAGATCAATAGCGGAGAAAAAATATTTTCCGATTGCGTTGTCGTCGCGACGGGAGGGATATCCTATAGCTCTACGGGAAGTACCGGCGACGGCTATAAATGGGCGAAAGAGTTGGGGCATAACGTAGTCGAGCCAAGACCCGCGCTCGTTCCGATACTTCTAAAAGAGCAGTACGGACTGCAAGGCTTGAGCTTAAAAAACGTCAGCGCTTCGATAGTTAGGGACGGCAAAACGCTATGCGAACAGTTCGGCGAAATGTTATTTACTCACAACGGCGTGAGCGGTCCGATAATACTTTCGCTTTCAAGTCTAATAAATAGATACTACTCAAACGGAAAGTTTGAGGGGAAGTTTTATTTGGTTATAGATTTAAAACCCGCTTTATCTATCGAAACACTTGATAGTCGATTGCTTAGAGAGTTTTCCCAAAAGCCGAACGCGGAAATAAAAAACGTATTGCCGAGTCTTATGCCTAAAGCGTTGATAGACGTAGTTTTGCAACAAAGCGGTATTCCCGTAAAGACTGTCGTAAACTCTATTACCAAAGTTCAAAGGGAAAGACTTTCGCAAGTTATAAAAAATTTGCGTTTTACTGTTTGCGGACTTGAAGACATAAACGCGGGAATAATTACTGCGGGCGGAGTAGACTGTAAGCAAATCAACCCCAAAAATATGATGAGTAAACTCGTCAGGAACCTTTATTTTATAGGCGAGGTCTTGGACGTGGACGCTCTTACGGGCGGTTTTAATCTTCAGCTTGCATTCAGCGCCGCTCATCAAACGAGCGCGAGTATTATAGGGGATAATTGATTGCAATTATCAAAAAAATAGGTTAAAATATATAGTAACGACTTATATGAGGTTATTATGATAAATATTGCCATTGACGGTCCGTCCGGCGCAGGTAAAAGCACTATAGCTAAAGCGATAGCGCAAAAGTTGAATATTACGTATTTGGATACGGGAGCTATGTATAGAGCCGTAGCGCTGTACGCAGTCGAAAACGGCAAAGACGTATCAAATGCGGATGAAATAGCGCCGTTGCTCAATGAAATCAATCTCTCTTTCGTGAAGAAAGACAACGGTCACGTTATTTGTCTAAACGGTCGCGACGTGTCGGAAGATATAAGGCGACACGAGATGTCAAAGTGCGCTTCGGAAGTGTCAAAGTTGCCTCAAGTAAGGGAGTTTTTGGTGGCTATGCAAAGGGAAATAGCAGCTGAAAACGACGTGGTTCTCGACGGTAGGGATATTACGAGTAACGTTTTGCCGAATACAAAGTACAAATTCTATTTGACGGCAACTGCCGAAGAGCGGGCGAAAAGACGTTGTTTGGAGCTTAAACAAAAAGGTCAGGAAGTAGAATACGAAAAGATACTGAAAGATATTATCGATAGAGATAACAACGATATGACGAGGCAATTCGCGCCGCTGGTTAAGACCGACGATTCAATAGAGATCGACAGTAGCGAACTCAACCAAGAGCAAGTCGCGGAATTGATTTTGTCGCACGTCGAAACGATATCCAAGTCGGAAGGAGCGGGCGCGGCTATAGTTGCGCGCGATAACCAAAACTCAAGTGTCAAAGTTGCTGATAAGAAAAAGACAAAAAGAAATCCGTTTATAAGAGCTTTCGCAAACTTCGTCAAATGGGTTATGGGCGGACTTTGGTATACGAAAATATACTTTAAAGATAAATTTATCAAAAATTCCAAAGCTATCGTAATTTGCAACCACTACTCGGCGTTAGACCCGTGCGTGATTATCTCCAAGCTACTGGGGAAAAACGGCAAAATAATGATGAAAGAAGAAGTTTCCGCCAACGGATTTATTGCAAGCGTTGCGCAGGAATTGGGTTGTATTCCTGTAAAAAGAGGAGAGGCGGACATGAAAGCCGTAAAAAGAGTGCTTAACGCGTTGAATCACAATCAGCAGGTTTTGATTTTCCCCGAGGGTACTAGAAATAAAAACGAGAACTTTAAGGAAATGTTGCCGTTTAAGGCGGGAGTCGCGACGTTTGCGCTCAAGTCGAAAGCGCCTATCGTGCCTCTTATGTACTATAAAAAGACTGGAGCTTTTAAGAAAAATAGGTTGATAGTCGGCGATCCTTTTTGGCTTGACGAGTTTTACGGAGAAAAACTTGGAGTTGTAAAAGAGGCGGCTACTGAATATATCTATAATAAGATGCTCGATTTGAGAAAAGAGGTGGACTTGCTAGTTGAAAAATGCAAGGGCAGCAAGAAGAAATATTTGAAATATAAAAGACTTCAAAGCAAGGAACTGTACGAAAATGCCAATAACCGTAGCTAAAAACAGCGGATTTTGTCAGGGCGTTAAAAGAGCGGTCGACGTCGCAATGAAAATCGACGCGCCTGCGGCGGTGTACGGCAAACTGATACACAACGAAAGCGTACTTGAAAAATTAAAAGATAGGGGCGTGGAGTGTATCGACGATTTGGAAAAACTCGACGGAAGAAAACTCATCATTCGCTCTCACGGCGTTGGCAAGGATATTTATGATTATCTTGATGAAAACGGAGTTGATTACGTGGACTGTACTTGCGTTTTCGTCAAGAAAATTCACAAGATAGTTTACGAAAACTACCTTGCAGGCAAGCAAATAATTATCATCGGAAATCCCGAACACCCCGAAGTCAAAGGTATCAACGGTTGGTGTGAAAATTCAGCTATAATTTTCAACGGCGAAACTGACGTCAAATTCGACGAAGATAAGGAATATTGCCTAGTCGTACAAACGACGTACGACCACGAAAAAGTCGAACGTTTTATTAAATTTTTACAAAATAATATAAAAACGCTTGATAGAAATAATACAATATGCTATACTACACTGTGCAGGCAAGAGGAGTGTAATTCGCTGAGTAAAGATTGCGATTTGATGCTCGTCTTGGGTAGCAAAAACAGTTCCAATACGTCTAAACTCTTTGATATTAGCGCTAAGAACTGTCCCCAAACTTTTTTGATAGAAAAGTTATCCGATTTAGAGTCGGTAAAAGTAGATAAAAAAATTAAAATCGGCATAGTAGCCGGTGCTTCAACTCCGCCGGAGTTGATTGAGGAGGTAAAAAATCTAATGAATGAATCTCAAGAAATCAACAAAATTGAGAACGAAACTGCAAAGGAGGACTTTGGCGCACTTTTGGACGCTTCGCAGGCTGTTAAGTCTATGAACATAAGAGCGGGTAAGGCGTACCAGTGTAGAGTTATTTCAGCCAATGAAGAAGGCATTGCCGTAAACTTCGGCGGTAAGAAAGACGGATTCGTGTGCAAAGACGATGCAGAAATGGACGGCGTAGAGTATCTTCCCGAAAATTATAAAGAGGGAGACGTCTTTACGGCTATAGTTATTGATAAAGCTTCTAAATCCTTGCCTAAGGAGTACGTATATTTTTCCAAGAAAACCGTAGATCAACGCAATAAGGAAAACAGCGACGCTGTAGAAATGCTCTCTCAACCAGAATTTAAATTGGAAATGAAAGAGTGCGTTAAGAACGGTCTTAAGGGTTATTACGGCGGTTATTCGATATTCGTTCCCGCTTCTCAAATCAAGATAGCTTACGTTACTGAAGCCGACCTTCCTAAGTACGTAGGAAAGACTCTTAGACTTCGTCTTATCAAATCCAACAAGGACGATCCTGATAAGGAATTGGATTTGAAATCAAAGAAATCGTTCATCGCTTCTCAAAAGGTTATACTTGAAGAAGAGCAAAAGAAAAAGGAAGACGAGATTTGGGCTTTCTTTGAAAAGGATAAGATCGTAACCGGTAAGGTTAAGAGATTTGCCGAGTTCGGCGCGTTCGTGAGCGTAAACGGCTTTGACTGTCTTGTTCACAACAGCGACGCTTCTTACAATAGAAACGTACCTGCAAGCGAAGTATTTGAGTTGGGTAAGACATACGAGTTTATCGTAAGATACGTAAGCAGGGAAAACGGCAAAGTCAAGCTTGGTTATAAGCAACTTCAAAAGAAGCCGTACGAAATAGCTTTCGAGAAATATCCCGTTGGCAGCGTAATCAACGGCACGGTTAGAGACGTTAAAGATTACGGCGCGTTTGTACTTATCGAGGACAATATTGACGGTCTAGTTCCCGTATCGGAAATTTCGCACAGCTACACGAAAAATCCGGCCGACGTATTGAAGCCGGGAGATCCCGTTACCGCTCAAATTATTAGATTTGAAGATAATAGAATTACGCTTTCGATCAAAGCTTTGATAGCAAAAGAGGAAGCTCCAGTTGAGGATACCAACGTAAGCGAAGAAGCTTATCAAGAGGCTAAAGAGAAGAGAGCTAAGAAAAACGCTAAGAAGTTTGATTCCGCAGCAGTTGCTTCTACGCCTGCTAAAAAGGCTAGAGCCGTAGTTAAGGACGATGAGGAACAAGTATCTTCTTGGACGAGCGAAGAGAGCGCTAGCGCAACTATGGCGGATCTTTTCAAAGGTCTTAAATTAGATATTAAATAACCAAAACTAAGCGCGTATTATTCTTTTGGCGGCGCATAAAGTACCGCCAAAAAAATATACAAAAAGTAAGAAAAATTCCTTGACAAATTACTTAATATATAGTATAGTTGAGTAGTCGCAAGTTTATGTTGCGTCGTCGGGGTGTAGCGCAGTTTGGTAGCGCACGTGGTTTGGGACCATGGGGCCGGGAGTTCGAATCTCTTCACCCCGACCAAATTGCGAAAGCGTCAAAATATGCGTGGGCCATTAGCTCAGTTGGTTAGAGCAACCGGCTCATAACCGGTCGGTCCAAGGTTCGAGTCCTTGATGGCCCACCAATAAAAAATATTAAATGGAATTTGGCTCGGTAGTTCAGTTGGTTAGAACGCTAGCCTGTCACGCTAGAGGTCGAGGGTTCGAGTCCCTTCCGAGTCGCCAACAAATTTAATATACTAATAAATTTCGAGATTATGCGTAATCTCTTAATTTATGCCTCGGTAGCTCAGTCGGTAGAGCAGGGGACTGAAAATCCCCGTGTCGGTGGTTCGATTCCGCCCCGAGGCACCATACCATTATGGTATGCGCTGGTGTAGCTCAATAGGCAGAGCAGCTGATTTGTAATCAGCAGGTTGTTGGTTCGATTCCGATCACCAGCTCCAAAAGTTTTAATATGGGTAGGTTCCCGAGTGGCCAAAGGGAGCAGACTGTAAATCTGCCGACTCTGTCTTCGATGGTTCGAATCCATCCCTGCCCACCACATAAGACCTAAAACGAATTACTTCGTTTTAGGTCTTTCAATTAAATTTGCCTTACGGCAAGTGCAATTTTTATTGAAATAATATTTTGAGGCAATACAAATGAAATTACGCAAAGCACTACAAATAATTAAATTAATACTTTTGTTTACATTATATTTTGCAGTTGCATTTTTTCCCGTCATAACTTTTTGCATATTCCTTATTGGCGTTTGCAATTTTATTCCATGCGAATTTGACGAAGCAATTAACGGATTTTATTATTATAATAATCACTCAATAACCGTGTCGGAACTAATCATGATAAACACTTTTTTAATTGGTGTAATTCTAACTTTTGACATACATTTTTATGACCAAGTCGAACCTAAATACTATGACAAGAGTAAAGCTAAAGAAAATCAGGACAAACAAATCGAAAGCGCAAATAAATGTTCAATTATAAGGCTCTTTTTTAAACGAAATTATAATTTAACTATTATTGTAAACATTGTTTCAATTTCAATTATTAACGTTACAACTATATTACAGTACTATTTGGTTGCAATTAACCCAAAATGGTGTACCGTGGAAGAAGAGCTAATGGCATTATTTTTTACAAATTGGATATACGTCGTATTTTCAATTGTTCGACAATTTAATAAATGGCTTAAAAATAATAGAGAGCGCTGTAGTAAAGATTAATAATTATAAAACTCGTTTTGGGCAAAGGTTATACGATTAATATTTGTTTATTTAATATGATTAAATCAAAATTAGAAAGGTAAAGGAATATTTGAAATGAGCGAAATTCTAAAATTTGCTAATAGAGCTGAATTTAGGAAATGGCTAGATACGCATTGTCTATCAAATGACGGCGTTTGGCTTTTATTCGGAAAGTCTAAAGAAACGAAAACAATTACTGCTGAGGAAGCGTTGGAGGAAGCGCTTTGCTTTGGTTGGATTGACGGACAAATGCAAAGCATTGACGAAAAAGTCTATAAGAAATATTTTTCTATGCGTAGAGCAAACAGCAAATGGTCAATTAAAAACAAGGCTTTGGCAAATAGTCTTGAAGAACGCGGACTTATGACCGATTTCGGAAGAAAGAAAATAGAAGAAGCAAAACAAAACGGGCAATGGGATGCGCCTAAGCCTGCCGTTGTTACAGACGAACAAATAGCTTGTTTGTCCGAAGTATTAAGAGAGTATGAACTTGCCTATAACAACTTTCAGGAAATGTCTTTGTCAGTAAAAAAGACTTATACAAAGGCGTATTTGGACGCAAAAACAATAGCAGGGCGAGAAAAGCGTATTGCTTGGATTGTCAATAGACTCAATAGAAATCTAAAGCCTATGTAGTATAATTTGTTTATTAGTTACTATCGCTTAGACAATAGTATTTAAGTACGGACCAAAATGGTTTGTACTTTCTTGTATCTTTATCTAATATTAGCTACATTGGCAAAGCAAGAAATTGCCAGGCATTAGCTCGTTTTGTTAAGCGCTTTTATAATATTTAGTCACGGGAAATTGCGTAGTATATTTTTGCAAATAATACCAATAATCAAGATGAAATTTAATATGGGATAAGAAAATGCAACATAAGGCTACGCATATAGGAATAATACCCGATGGAAATAGACGTTGGGCAGCGCAAAACGGATTAAGAAAGGAAAACGGATATGACAACGGACTTCTACCGGGGTTGAAGTTGCTACGCGCCGCAAAACAACGCGGTATAGAGGAAATAACTTATTACGGCTTTACTGTCGACAACTGCAAACGCCCCAAAGAACAAGTTGAAGCTTTCAAAACAGCTTGCTGTAATGCGGTTAAATTAATTGAAAAAGAGGGCGTATCATTATACGTATGCGGTAATACAAAATCAAACTGTTTTCCGGCAGAATTACTTCCATATACTGAGGGAAAAGACTCGTCAAACAACAAAATGAAAGTTAATTTTTTAGTGAATTACGGTTGGGAATGGGATATGAAAAACGATTGGCTCTCACGTAAAATTCCAAGAATAGATATGGTTATTCGTTGGGGAGGAATGCGGCGTTTGTCAGGTTTTTTGCCGCTGCAAACGGTTTATTCCGATTTTTACGTAGTTGATGATTTATGGCCTAATTTTCAAGAGAAGCATTTGGACGACGCGTTAGAATGGTATGCCCGTCAAGACGTAACGTTGGGAGGTTGAACATTTCGTTTTAAGTTACTGCTTTTGAGCCGCTAAAGGTCGATAAAAACATAGTTTTTATCGACCTTTTAATATTTGATTTTTCAACGTGATATTGCTATAATTGATTTATGAAATACAATATACGAAAAATGCAACCAAGCGAATATTTTTTGTTGAACGACTTTTTATATAACGCGATTTTCATTCCGCAAGGAATAACCCCGCCGCCCAAGAATATAATTGAAAACAAGGACCTACAAGTTTACGTTAAAGATTTTGGCAAACAAAAAGACGATATTGCATTGCTTGCGGAAGTCGACGGTAAAATTGTCGGGGCGGTTTGGACGAGGATTATGGATGATTATGGGCATATTGACAACGATACGCCGTCGCTTGCTATATCACTTTATAAAGAATATAGAGGGTATGGCATAGGGACGGATTTAATGCGCAATATGTTACTGCAACTCAAACAAGGCGGTTATAAACGAGTTTCGCTATCAGTTCAAAAAGCAAACTACGCCGTAAAAATGTATAAGAAAGTTGGTTTTCAAATCATTGAAGAAAATCTAGAAGAATACTTAATGGTATGCAAATTATAATTTGATTGACTTATAAGATTTTTTTATTATTTGTCCGTATTTCGCTAACAAATTAGTGACGATAGTATATTGAAATTAATAAATGGTGATTATTTTCTTACGTAGTATTTTTAAGAGCTTGAAAAATCGTTTGTATTTTGATATTATTTAAATATGAAATCAGTCAAAAAACTTTCCGAAATGACACTTGAAGAGCTTTGGGAATTATTTCCTATCTATTTAACGGAGCATAAGTCTTATTGGGTAGATTGGTATCAAGAAGAAATTGCCGTATTAAAAAATATTTTGCCGCCTTATATAGAATATTTTCATATAGGTAGCACTGCTATAAATGGCATTTGGGCGAAACCGATAATAGATATATTGATAGTCGTAAAATCCAACGAAGAGTTAAAAGTTACTGCTAAAACCTTGCAAAAAAACGGTTACGTCGTTATGTCGGAAAACGATAATCGTATTTCATTGAATAAGGGATACACTGAAAACGGTTTTGCTGATAGGGTTTTCCATTTGCACGTTAGGCTAGAAAACGATAAGGACGAAATATATTTTCGCGATTATTTGAATGAGCATAGCGAAGTCGCAAAAGAATATGAAGAATTAAAATTACAGCTTTGGAAAAAATTTGAGCGAAATAGAGACGCTTATACAAATGCAAAGACTGACTTTGTAAAAAAGTATACCGAATTAGCAAAACTAAAGGCGTTTTAGATTCTTGTTGATTAAGATTAGGGGTTGCTTTATTTAGTTTAATTATTTATGCTTGAGTAATTTTTTATAGTTTGGTATAATCAATATATGGGATGGTTTAATTATTACGGACTTGCAATTATGGCGATAGTTATGACACCCAATATCATTTACGCCGCAAAATGCAAGAATGGAGTAGCGAATAACTATAATAATAAAGCTGTTGCTATTTTCGAGCAAATCGGAAGATACGGCAGTTTTGTCTTTATGATTTTCAATGTTCCGTATTTGTACTTAAATTTTTGGTTTGCCCATGCGCTTACCGTTTATTTGTCCGTAAACGGCGTTTTGTGCCTAGCATACTTGATTTTTTGGATAATACTTTGGAATAGTAACGGTAAACTGAAAGCGTTGTCGCTTTCGATAATTCCGTCTTGTATCTTTTTATTCAGTAGCATAATTTTGGCTAATATACCGTTATTTATTTTCGCCGTTATCTTTGCAGTAAATCACGTCTTAATCAGCTACAAAAACGCAGCATAATAGATGTGCATAGCGCCGATAAGGCTAATACGTTTGCTTTTGCGATAGAATATAATGGAATTGTAGTAGGCAGCGTTACGGCGTTTGGACAAAGCAATATTCACAGCAAAACTGCGGAAAAAGAATTTAATAAATAGGAAAGGGTAAATATGAAAATTATATTTCTTGATATTGACGGCGTTCTTAACTCGCGAGCGTATGATAGATTGCGAGATTGGAATATTCTTTCCGATATTGACGAAACGCGGTTGCCGTTGCTGAAAAAATTAGTCGATACTACGGGCGCTAAAATCGTTCTTAGTTCAACTTGGAGAGCTCATTGGAACGAAGATCCAAATCTTTGCGACGAGGACGGAATGTACATAAACAAGACCTTTGCAAAATACGGTTTGTTCGTTTACAGTAGAACGCCGCTTCATAGAGATTATACTTTGAGAAAGGAAGAAATCAAGCAATGGCTAAACGATTGCAGTGAAAAGATAGAGGCGTTCGTAATCATAGACGACGATCAATTCGGTTGGGGAGATTTGTCTCCGTATTTTGTTAAGACCAATCCCAACTTTGGACGAGGACTTGAAGAGAAGCATATTCAAGAAGCGATTGATATATTAAATCGCTGTTAAGATAAAACGTTTACAATTTTCAAAATAATTATGAGTAAAGAAACGCTTATCGTCACGTTTGGCAAAGCGTTTGAAATAGGGGAATTTAAGAAGTTTTGCAAAAGAGAAAAATATCAAATGTAACTATATGAGTCAGTCGTAAAAAAACTAAAATAATAGCGTTTTCAACTGATTATACAGCAATTCAACTAACGGTTGAGAGAATAATATTGAATTTTTATCCGTGAAAGTGTAAAATTAAATCAAATTGAAAAACTAAATAGGAGAAAATATCAATTATGAATTACGGAGAAAAAATCGCTCGACTAAGAAAGAAAAACCGTATGACCCAAGCCGAGCTTGGCGACGAACTCAACGTCACGTATCAAGCGGTTTCTAAGTGGGAACGAGGCGAGTCATTGCCTGACTTTGAAACGATTTCAAAAATGGCAAAAATATTTCAAGTCCCTATATCTTATTTTGAGGACGGCGTTGAAGAAGCGTCCTCGGATTTGTCCAGCGGCGTGACGTTGGGCGCACAAGCCGTACAAGCCGATATAATAGGTATGTGCGTGCAATGCGGTAAAGTTGTGCGCGAGGGCGAGGAAGCGATTACTAATCCTAAATTGATATGTAAAGCGTGCGTAGAGCTTGAAAGACAAGCCGAAGAAGACCGCATTAATGCAGAGCAAAGAGAAAGGGAAGCCGAAGTTCAAAGACGAAAGAATAGAGTTCAAGATAAGAAAGGCAAATGGAAGAAAGTTCGTAATATTGCGCTTTTGGTCGCTTTAATTCCCGCGGTAATCGTGTTTGTTACTTTTTTGGTAATGGGGCTTCAGGCTGAAAATAAGGGCGACTTTATATCCTATTTTGCTCCCGGTTGCATACTTGCCGTATTTGCGTATACTTTCACTTCGCAAATGATATGGGGCAAACGCGTTGAGGGCATTGTGTATTCGATATGCACTGGAGGCGGACATATAATGAATTTGCCGGGCGTTATATTTTCTTTTTCACCCGACGGGTTGATATTTTTATTAATTGCTAAAGTAGTGTTGTTCTTTATTGCGATAGTAGTGTTTTTGGGGTCTATCATTATTTGTTTGTTCTTAGCGATAGTGGCTTCGCCGTTTACGTTCATTCCGTCGCTGTTGTTTTATAGCGCTAAGATAGCAAAAATAAATGAAAAGAACATAGATTATATTTAACAATAAGGTATTTGCATCGTTGCGTAATGCTTTCGAAAGAGCGTGGAATTTTATAATTCTACGCTCTTCGTCGTTTAAAATCAATATTTGACTTTAAGTTTATATGCGAGTATAATAAATAAAGCGGCGTGCATAATGGAAAATATAATTAAGGCGGTGGAGATATGCGAACGTTAGGCCCTGATCCAAATAAAGCGTTTCCAAATGATAAAATACCAAGTTTATGCTATATAAAAAACGTGATAACTCGTCCTAATATTATAGTCGGGGACTATACTTATTACGATGACAACGAAGACGCGAAAAACTTTGAAAAACACGTTACGCATCATTATGAATTTAACGGCGACAAATTGATTATAGGGAAATTTTGCGCTATTGCCAAAGGCGTGGAGTTTATTATGAACGGGGCTAATCACCGTATGAGTTCAGTTACGACTTATCCTTTTAACATTATGGGAAACGGGTGGGAAAAAGCAACTCCGTCGTTGGACGATTTGCCGTTGAAGGGTGATACCGTGGTCGGAAATGACGTTTGGATTGGACAAAACGTCACAATACTGCCGGGTATTCATATAGGCGACGGCGCTATTATCGGCGCAAATTCGGTCGTATCGAAAGACGTGCCCCCGTATCACATAGTAGGCGGTAATCCGATTAAGATAATACGTAAAAGATTTGACGACGAAACGATTAATTTTTTGTTGGATTTGAAATGGTGGAATTGGTCCGCCGAAAAAATATTTGATAATCTTGAAGTTTTGTGCAACGGCGATATTACAAAAATCAAATCTATAAAATAGGATACTAGCTTTTGTGAAAGATAGGCAAAATCTAAAATTTATACAAGTGTGACAACAACTGAATATTGCAAAAAACACTCGTATTTGATATAATTAAAATATAAAACTACTTTGGAACAAACAAGATGATTGGAATATTGTATTTTAGCTCAACCGGTAATAGTCTATGGATAGCGCAAAAAGTAAAAGAAAAGTTTTGCGGGAAAATAGTCTATATTCCAAAATATGCGGGAAATGGCAGCGAATTTGACAGCATTGTTTTAGTTACGCCCGTCTACTCGTTTGGAATGCCGACTTTCGTCTATGACTTGCTGCCTAAACTTGACAAATCAAAGGAAGTTATAGTTATCCAAAACTATGGCGGAATGATGGGCGGAGCTGACTATTTATTATATGAATACGCTAAGAGAAACGGTCTAAATATAAAAGCCGTCTATTCTTTGAAAATGCCGGAGAATTTTACTCTTTCTTTTACCGTGCCAAAATTCTATTTGAACTCTACGCTTAGAAAATCGCATAGTAGAATGGAAAGAATCTTGAACTGCATTGCAAACGGAGAATATAAAATACCAAAGAAGAAGAAAATAAAGGAAGATACCTATCTAAAAAATAAATCTAATTGGCATTTGATAGGCGAGCGGTTTAAGTGTAATCAAAACTGCATAAAATGCGGTAAGTGCGCATCGATTTGTCCCGTGGGAAATATCTCGATGGAAGACGGAAAAATAGTTTTCGGTGATAAATGCGTTGCTTGCTTGGGGTGCTATCATAGGTGTCCTAATAAAGCGATAGTATATCTAAACAAAAATAAAAAATCGAGATACGTGAATCCAAATATAGAAGAAAGCGAAATAGGAAAAGATTTTCAAGAATAATTTTGCTGACAATATTTTAGTTTATCTTTTTGCAGTTCGCTTGATACTTGCAATAAATAAGTGATATAATATGGACGATTAAAATGCAGGCGTAGTTCAATGGTAGAACTGCGGCTTCCCAAGCCGCCGGCGCGGGTTCGATTCCCGTCACCTGCTCCAAATACAAGCTCGCTTTAACGGCGGGCTTTTTTCTTTAAAATCCTCAACGACAAACAAAGTTTTTTTTCGACAGCAGTTACAGTTTTCGAGCAAATCAAACGTGCTAAAATCTTCTTACGAAAATAGTACGGAGGTTAAGTTATGCGCATCGAATTATCAATACAAGAAAGCAGCGCAGTTGCAAAACTGGACGGAGAACTTGACGAAGGTTGCGTTAAGTCGGTCAGGGAAAAGATAGACGGATTTATTCGCAACAATTATTTTTCTCAATTCGTCTTTGATTTTTCAAATCTTTCCTTTATGGACAGTACGGGGATAGGAATGTTGTTGGGACGTTACAAACAACTGAAAAAACGCAACGTTCCGATATATATTAGCCAAGCGCGAGGTCACGTAGATTTTATATTATCTACTGCAGGCATTTACACGATTATGAAGAAAATAAGTTGAGGAAAAGAGGTAATTATGAACAAATTTAGTATGAAATTATTGGCAAAGACGGGCAATGAAAGTTTTGCGAGAAGTTCGGTTTCGGCGTTTTGCTTAGAACTTAATCCTTCTTTGGAGGAGATTAACGATATTAAGACGGCGGTTTCGGAAGCGGTAACAAATTGTATAGTTCACGCTTACGGCGGACAAGAGGACAAATTTATAGATATTTCCGTGAGTTTAGAAAACGGAAAAGCGGAAATAATCATAGAGGACGAGGGTTGCGGAATTGCTGACGTCGATAAGGCGATGCAGCCGTTTTTCACAACCAAGCCAGAGCAAGAGCGTAGCGGTATGGGCTTCACGCTTATTCAAACTTTTATGGATAAAGTCGAGATTGTATCACAAAAGGATAAGGGAACGAGAGTAGTAATGCAAAAAGAATTTAAGAAGGATTGATATGCTTGATTACGAAACGACCTTAAAATTGTTGGAGCTTGCTAAAAGAGGCGACGATAGCGCTAAAAGCGAATTGATAAGCGCGAATATGCCGCTGATTAAGAGCATTGCTCGGCGTTATAGGAATAAGCAAGTAGAATACGACGATCTATTGCAGTTGGGTTCTTTGGGATTGGTGAAAGCTATCAATAATTTCGATTGCTCTTACAACGTAAAATTTTCTACTTACGCCGTGCCTATGATTGCGGGCGAGATAAAGAGGTTCATAAGAGACGACGGAACGATTAAAGTATCTAGAGCGATGAAGAGTCTATGTTCTAAGATACAAGCGTATATAAACGAATGTTGCGTGACAAGTACGCCTCCGTCAATAAAGAATATAGCCGAGCATTTTGGTATTGACGAGCAGGAAGTAGTGTTTGCAATGGATAGCAATAAATATCCTATATCCATTTTCGAAAAGTACGAGGACGACAATAATCAATGCGTAATGGACAAGTTGGCGTCAAACGAAAATAGCGACGACGTGATAAACAAGATATTGTTGAAAGACTATATAAGTTCTTTGCCCGATAGAGAGAGAAAAGTAATAATCCTTAGGTACTTCAGGGATAAAACTCAAAGCGAAATCGCTCAGCTTTTGGGAGTTTCGCAAGTGCAAATTTCCCGAATAGAAAGCAAGGTAATCAATCAACTAAAGCAAGCGTTAGCGTAACTAAATAATAACAAAGGTATAAACCCGCCCCCGATTGGACAACATCTAAATCGGGGGTGATTTTTTATGAATAGTCCTATTTTCAAAGACAATATCGAGGACAAAGAAATAAAGTTTATGTTGCCCGAAGATAAGGATATAGTAGTAAATAAAGTTTCAGTCGGGGAGGGAAATAGTGGAAGATAAACAGTATATGGAGTACATCCATACTCACGCGCAAAAAAGTAATCACGCATTGACGTTGGTATGGGCATTTTTGGTAGGCGGTTTTATTTGCTGCATAGGTCAGGCATTTAGAGATATATTCGAGGTTGCGCTGCCTAATTGGGACGAGGGAAAAATAGCGGCGCTCGTGAGTATGACTATGATTTTCTTGGGTTCTTTTCTCACGGCTATAGGCGTATACGATAAAATCGGTATGCACGCGGGCGGAGGTTCCATCGTACCTATTACGGGTTTTGCAAACTCAGTAGTATCTCCGGCAATGGAATTTAACAAAGAGGGAATAGTGCTGGGTATGATGGCGAAGATGTTCGTAATAGCAGGGCCGATCATTGTAGCGGGTACGGTTTCGTCAGTCGTGACCGGTCTAATTTATTGGATAGTCGAGTTGATCAAGTAGGAGAATTTATGAAAGTAGGAAAACAAACGTATTTTTTGGACAACAAAGTTTATATTCAATCGGCATATTCTCTAGCTGGGCCATACGAGTCTAAAGGCAATTTTAGAGAATATTTCGACTCGGTAATGGAAGACGACGAGTGGAAATGCAAGTCGCACGAAATGGCTGAAATCGAGATGCAAAGGTACGTGATAGGAGAGTGTCTTTCAAGAGTAAACGTAAATCCTATGGATTGCGACGTAATTATGGGCGGAGATTTGATAAATCAAATCGTGCCGACGTCTTTTTCGGCAAGGGATTTTCGCACTCCGTTTATGGGACTATACAACGCTTGTGCGACTTTCGGCGAGGCGATGGCGATAGGCTCAACTTTGGTAAACGGCGATTTTGAAAAAGTCGTGTGCTGCACTAGCTCGCACTACGCAACTGCGGAAAGACAGTATAGATACCCGCTGGAACTAGGTACTCAACCGACGCCTGAATCGCAGTGGACTGTCACCGGAAGCGGAGCGGTTCTGTTGAGTAAAAAACAGGGCAATTATCCGCTAGTAAAAGGTTATACGATAGGAAGAGTAGTGGACTTCGGTTTGAGCGATCCCAACAATATGGGCGGAGCAATGGCGCCCGCGGCTTCAAATACTATCGTTACGCATTTTAGAGATACGGGGCGTTCTCCCGATTATTACGATATGATAATCACAGGCGATTTGGGGCGTTTCGGCAGGGAAACGCTTCACTATCTTGCAAAGAAAGAGGGCTACGTATTAGACAATCTAAACGACTGCGGCAGTCTAATGTACAGCGAGGCGCAAAAGGCGGGACAAGGCGGCTCGGGCGCGGGATGTTGTTCGCTTGTCTTTGCCGCGTATCTATATAAAAAACTCATAGACGGCTCGTTGAAAAAGATACTGTTTGTTCCCACAGGCGCGATGCTGTCTAAGGATTCGGCTTTGCAAGGTGAAAGTATACCCGGCATTGCTCACGCTGTAGTAATTGAAATGGAGGATTGATTTATATGGAAATATTTTTGGGTTTCGTAAAAGCGTTCGCAGTAGGCGGACTTGTGTGTATGATTGCGCAAATTTTTATAAACAAAACCAAAATGACTTCGGCGAGAATACTCGTAATGTTTTTGCTATTGGGCGTGTTTTTGGAATTTGTCGGCGCGTTCAAATTCATTGAGGAATTTGCAGGAGCGGGAATAACGATTCCGATAACAGGCTTTGGCAGTACGATCGTTAAGGGCGCGCAAGAGGGCGCAAAGATAGGTCTATTTGAAGCAGTGACTTACGGTTTTAGAAATATGGCGGGCGGCTTGACGGCGGCGATATTCTTCGGATTTTTATTTGCGATTATATTTAAATCGCACTCAAAAAAAGCTTGAATTTAATTGCCGCATTTGCGATAAAAGGCAAATACGGCAATTTGCAAACAATTTATGCATATAATGATTATATGTATAAACGAAAAAAACATCGGGCAAGAAGATTTATAGTTTTCTTAACGTCTTTCACAGTAGTTCTCGCCTCGTTCTTTTATTTTAGGAGCAGGTTGATAAACTACGTCGAAAAGTACGCCGAAGGGTTGATCACAACTAGAGTAGTGGATATTTTCAACTCTTCAACTACTGAAGCGTTGGAAGGAGAATGGTTTCAAGATAAGTCCAACTTTTACGAGATAAGATACGACGGCGACGGAAACGTGTCTTTGATTAGCAGCGATATGGTAGTGATAAACGCTTTGATGAGAGACGTCGCGGCGATTTCCCAAACAAACGTCAATAAACTTTGTTCCGATGAAAGTATTCAAGTCCCTTATACGAGTATTTTCGGAAGTCTTTTGCTTGCCAACTACGGCGGAAAATATACGCTTAAGTTGGAGCTGATAGGCAATATACAATGCAACTTCCGCACGACTTTCGAATCGCAAGGCGTAAACCAAACGCTTATGTGTATGTACATAGATCTATTTGCCGATATAAGCGTTATGCTTCCGCTTTACGTAAAAAATATCAAGGTCAGCAACAATATGGTAGTCTATCAAAATTTGATAGTCGGCAAAGTTCCCGAGTTTTATTTTCAGTACGGTTTGGGAAGTCTTGACTTGTTGCCGTAAATCAAGGAAATTGCGAATATAAACAAAATATAATCAAACGCTTGCAAAAGACTGTCTTTAATGTTAAAATATCACTATAAACGGTGATGAGGAGCATGTCCCGCGAAAAGCGAGCGTTAGAGATATTACCTCGGTAGGCTGAAAGGGTAATTCGCGAGTTTGGGAGAGTTCGCCTCGGAGTTATTCCGCTGAAATTTATATGATGCGTAGGCGGAATCGTCGGCAACGTTATAGCCGTAATAAGGTCAAGCCGCGTCTTGACGAATTTAGGTGGTACAGCGTTAAATACGCCCTAATCATATAGGGGCGTGTTTTTTTATTATAAAGAGGTAAATATGAAAGAAAAGATAGCTAAACTTATCGAACAGGCAAAACTTGCGATTGAACAAAGCCATACTTTGGCGGTCATCAACAACGTGAAAGTCAAGTTTCTCGGGAAAAGCGGCGAGCTTACGCAACTTTTAAGAGGAATGAAAGACGTTCCTCAGGAAGAACGTCCTATGGTCGGAAAATACGTCAACGAGGCTAGAGATATCATTACCAAGTTGACTGACGAAAAGACGGAACAGCTTACTCAAGCGGAAATAGACGAGAAGATGTTGAAAGAGAGCGTTGATATTACGTTGGACGGCAAAAAGCAGGAAAGGGGCAGTCTGCATCCTTGCTCGCTCGTTACCAACGAAATAGTGGATATATTCACGTCGCTAGGCTTTACGATTGCGCAAGGTCCCGAAGTGGAGTTGGACAAGTTTTGCTTTCAAATGCTGAACATTCCGCCTGACCATCCGGCAAGAGATATGCAAGATACGTTCTATATCTCCGACGAGGTTTTGCTTAGAACGCATACGTCTTCCGTGCAGGCAAGAACAATGCTCAAGACTAAACCGCCGATTCGTATCGTATGTCCCGGCAAAGTGTATAGACCCGACGACGACGCTACCCATTCTCCTATGTTCCAACAAATCGAGGGGCTTGTCGTTGACGAAAATGTTACGCTTTGCGACTTGAAAGGCTTGCTGGAAACTTTTGCTCAAAGGCTGTTTGACGCGAGCACGAAGGTAAGGTTTAGACCGTCGTTCTTCCCGTTCACCGAGCCTAGCGTAGAAGTCGACGTTTCTTGCTCGGTTTGTCACGGTAAAGGCTGTAGAATTTGTAAGGGGACGGGTTGGATAGAGATATTGGGCGCGGGCGTAGTCAATCCAAAGGTTTTGGACAACTGCGGTATAGACAGCAAGAAATATAAAGGTTTGGCGTTTGGTATGGGCATAGAGAGAATAGCTATGATTAAGTACGGCATACCCGATATGAGGATACTCTTTGAGAATGACGTAAGATTCTTAAAGAGCTTCAAGTAGGAGGATAGGAATATGAAAGTATCTTTGAGTTGGTTAAAAGATTTTGTTGATATAGACGTGACGGTCGAGGCGCTTGCCGAAAAACTCGTGAGCGCGGGTTTTGAGGTGGAAGAGATTATTGCCGCGAGCAAAACTATGAAAAACGTGGTGCTCGGAAAGATTGTTAAATTGGATAAACATCCCGACGCCGATAAACTTCAAATTTGTCAAATCGACGTGGGTAAGGGCGAGCCTGTGCAAATCGTTACGGGCGCGCAAAACGTAAGCGAAGGCGATTTGGTGCCGGTTGCTTTGGATAATTCATTGTTGCCGACGGGACAAGTTATCAAAAAAGGTAAACTTAGAGGCGTAGTATCAAACGGAATGTTGTGTTCGGGCGAAGAACTCAAACTTACCGAAGAAGATTACGAGGGCGCAGGCGTTTACGGCATAATGCTTATGAACAAGGAGAAATATCCGATAGGCACCGATCTTAACGATATATTCTCAAGCGACGACGCTATTCTTGACGTAAGCGTTACGGCAAACCGTTCGGACTGCAACAGCGTACTCGGTTTAGCGAGAGAGGTCGCTACGGTTTTGAAAAAACCTTTGAAGATGCCAAAGATTAGTTTTAAAACTAATAAAAATACTAACGTGAACGATATTGTAAAAGTTAGCGTAAAAGATAAAGAGCTTTGCCCGAGATATATGGCGGCGGCTGTGACCGACGTAAAGATAGAACCGAGTTCGGACTATATTCAAAAAAGGTTAAAGTCGGTAGGATTGAAACCTATCAATAATATAGTCGATATCACCAACTTTATTAGAGTGGAAATAGGTCAGCCTATGCACGCGTTCGATAGGGAAAACCTTGCGGGCGGCGCGATTGTTCCTAGAAGAGCCAAGAAAGGGGAAAAAATAGTTGCGCTTGACGAGAAAGAGTATGAATTGGACGAAACTATGCTGGTAATTTGCGACGGGGAGAAGCCTTGCGCGGTTGCCGGAATTATGGGCGGCGTGGATAGCGGAATCAACGAGAATACTAAAACGATAGTATTTGAGTCGGCTAAATTCTTGCGCGATAATATAAGACGGACGTCGAGAAAACTTAATTTGCGTTCCGATTCGTCTTTTAGATATGAAAGAGGAATTGACTTTGAAAGTCAAAAACTTGGACTTTTGCGAGCGCTTTCGTTAATCGATCAATTCGGGTACGGTAAGATTGCCGACGGGATTATCGACGAGCTAGCGGGCGACGTGTCTACTAAAACTGTCATTACGAGCGTGGAAGAAATCAACTCGATTTTGGGCATAGAAGTTCCTAAAGAAGTTGTTTTGGATATACTCAACGGTTTGCAAATCGAAAGCAAGTTGGAAAAAGGCGTATTGAAGTGCGTGTGTCCTGCATTTAGAGACGATATAGAAAACGCTAACGATCTAGCCGAAGAAGTTATTAGGCTGTATGGATACGATAAAATAGTCGGCACGCTTCTTCGCGGCGGAAATCAAACGCTTGGCGGTAAGAATAGAGAACAGCAAAATATAGATATTATCAAAGAAGTTTGCGTAAGCCAAGGAATGAGCGAAACTTTGACGTATTCGTTTACTACGCCCAAGTGTTTTGATACTTTGATGATTGCTAAAGACGATTTGCGTAGAGATACGGTGAAGCTTCTTAAGCCTTTGGGCGAAGATTTATCAGTAATGCGCACTACGTTGGCTTACAGTATGATTGCTGCGCTTGCGAGCAATAATCTAAAAAGCAATAAAAAGGCAAGATTGTTTGAAATAGCAAATATATATCTACCTAAAAATTCTAATGCGACCGACCTTCCTGATGAAGTCAACACGCTGGCTATGGGGTGCTACGGCGCTGACGAGGACTTCTTTACTATAAAAGGCTCGGTAGAAGTATTGCTTGCGAAATTTGGAATAAACGCCGAATACAAACGGGCAAATATCAATTACTTGCACAAAGGACGAAGCGCGGAAATCTACGCTGGCAAAGAACGTTTGGGTTATCTTGGCGAAGTCCATCCGCAGGTTGCAAACGCGTTTGACGTGTCGGATAGGCTTTATATTGCCGAGATAGACGTGGATAAACTCAATAAAGCGGCTGATTTTTCTTACGCTTTTGCGGCTATATCAAGCTATCCGCCAATCGAGAGAGATATTGCTATAGTCGTAGATGAAAGCGTTTTGGCTGGCGATATACTTGCTTGCGTTAGAAAAGGCGGCGGTAATCTCTTGGTCGATACTAAGATATTTGATATCTATAGAAATGAAAGCGTAATAGGAAAAGACAAGAAGAGCGTAGCTATAAATCTTGTGTTTAGGCTTGCCGATAGAACGCTTACCGACGACGAAGTCAACGCTAAGATTAATAGGATATTGAACAAGTTGAGCGGCGAATTCGGAGCGCAACAGCGTTAAGTATGTTGGAAGTATTAGCGCCTGTCGGAAATATTCAAGCGTTAAATTCCGCAATATATTCGGGCGCCGACGCTGTATATTTGGGGTTGGACTTGTTCAACGCTAGAATAAAGGCGGGTAACTTTACTAAGGACAATATCCGTACTTACGTAGAGAAGTGTCATTTGTTTGGCGTAAAAGTTTACGTTACGTTCAATACTCAAATAAAAAACGCTGAGTTTGACATCTTTGAGCAGTACGTTGAAGCTGCTGCCAAAGCCAACGTCGACGCTTTCATAGTTACTGATTTGGGTACTTTGGACGTATTCAAAAAGTACGATATCCCTTTGCACGGCAGTACTCAAATCGGCGTTCATAACTTGGCGGGCGCAAAAGTGTTGGAAGAACTGGGCTTTAGTCGAATAGTGTTGGCTCGGGAAACGTTGTTGGAAGATATTTCCAAGATTAAAAACGGGACTTCTCTAGAGATAGAATATTTTGTGCACGGCGCTTTGTGCGTAAGTTTTTCGGGCGGTTGCTTGGCTTCGTCGATGATGAACGGCGATAGCGGCAATCGAGGCAGGTGCAATCAACCTTGTAGATTGAAATATACTTCAACTTATTGCAAAGAAGAGAAGTATTTGCTTTCCACTAAAGACCAATGTCTTATTGATAAATTAAACGATTTGCATTTGGCAGGAGTCGACAGTTTAAAAATCGAAGGGCGATTAAAGCAGCCGCATTACGTAGGAAGCGTGGTAGAGCAGTATAGAAAAGCGGTAGATAATTTGCTTTACGGAAATAATAATAGAATCGATTATTCGTCGCTTAAAAGGGCATACAATCGCGGCAACTTTACTCAAGGATATAATTACGAGAATACCAAGCAAATAATCTTTGATAAGATAAACGGAAATATAGGCGAGGAAGTAGGAAAAATAATAGGGTATGACAATGGCGCGCTAAAAGTCCGTCTTAACAAGCCCCTAAACGTCGGCGACGGAGTAAAGGTCATAAAGAGCGGACGTGAACTTGGCGGCTTTTGCATAAATGATATAAAGAAAAAAGGCGACTGTTTCGTTATTAAAACAAATAAAAAGTATGATATTGGAAGCGGCGTTTGCTTAACGCTAGACAAAAGTCAAGTTGATAGATTTGAAAATGTCAGTCCTAAATTGTCCATAAAGTTAAAGCTCGAGGCAATAGTAGGAGAAAGGTTGAAACTTATGGCAGCCTGCGGCGGTTTTGAGGCATGCGTTTACGGAGAGATTGTTGAAGCGGCTCTATCAAAGAAAACCGACGAAGAAACCGTAAAGAAGCAACTGTTGCGTTTAGGGGAGAGCGAGTTTAGTTCAACTTTTGACGACGTAGAGTTTGTTGCTGGCAACGAAGAGTCTTGTTTTATTCCGCTATCTCAGCTCAACAGTATAAGGCGAATCGCCGTTGAAGAGTTGAGAAGAAAAATTATCAACGACTTTGAAAATAAAAGGCATAGAGTAGATTTTAATAAGCATAAAACGTCATTTGGAAATAAAAAACTGAACGACAAAATTAATGGATTGTTTGTTGAAATAGACGGCACCGAGGGAAGCCTGAAGTCGCTAGAAAGATTAGATTGCAAAATCAATCTATGTTTGCAATTTAGCACGAATTTGGCTAAAATGATAAAAATTATTCTAGAAAACGACTTAATTAAGAAGAATATAGAAAATATATTTCTAAAATTGCCTCGTGTAGCTAGAGGGCAAGACTATGATATAGTAGTGAAAACGCTTGAAGAAAACCGCTTGAGTTTTGACGGAATAGTTGCCGATAACCTTTACGGCGTTTATATAGCGAAAGCGTTGGATATAGCGGTGATAGGCGGAATCGGACTTAACGTATATAATAGTCGTTACTCAAAAATCATCGGTTTGGACGGAGCGATTAATTCCGTCGAGCTGAATAGAAGAGAGCTCGTGGATGACGGAATAATATTTGGCTACGGAAAGCTTGCCATTATGACGCTTTTGCATTGTCCGGTTCAAGCCAATACGGGTTGCGACTGCGCCGACTGTAAATATAAAGACGGATTCAGTTATTACGATAAGCGCGGCGAGTATAAAATAGAGAGAATTAAGGTAAAGTACTGTCAATTTGAACTTTATAATCAACAAATCGTAGACGTTAGAAATAAAATTTCTCTCTTAGACGGCGATTTTTATATCAACTTAAGCGGTTGCGCTCAAGACGATATCGTGAAAATTGTTGATGATTTTAGTAAAAAAAGTGGCGTAGGTGTCGATAATTCTACGTATGGGCACTTATTTAGGGGAGTAAAATAACGCTGTATGGGCAAATTTATTAATAGAAAAACTCTTAAAGTTTTGGAATACGAAAAGATTTTGGGCGCAATAGCCAACTATACTTCGTCCGAGCTTGCTAAAACTACCGTTTTGTCCATAACTCCGACTGTCGAATTGGAGCAAGCGGGATATTTGCTCGATCTAACTGAGCAAGCTTATAAAATTACTTACGAACACTGCGTTTCGCCGTCTTTTTCCGTAGACGTTATGACGGATATATTAAGCAATGCGCAAAGACAAGCCGCGCTATCTTGCTTGGACGTACTAAAAGTGGGGAGATTGTTGCGTACTTCGCGCTTGCTTTATAATGCGATAAGCGGCATTAACGACGCGGAAGTCGGGGATATCAAAGTGTTGCTAAACGATTTATATATAGATAACGAGCTTGAAAACAGTATATACTCAAGTATTTTGGGCGAAAACGAAATAAGCGACGACGCTTCAAGCGCGTTGAAATCAATCCGTCAAAGTATCAAAAACTGCAATGATAGAATACGGCAAAAGCTAAATTCTTATATTACTTCGGCAAATTACGCTTCTTATCTTCAAGACTCGTTGATTACAATGCGCAATAATAGATACGTTGTTCCGCTAAAAAGCGAGTACGCGAAGCAAATAAAAGGATTGGTTCACGACCAATCGTCGTCGGGAGCTACGGTTTACGTCGAGCCTATGGCTATCGTAGAACTTAACAACGAGCTGAGGACTTTGCGCGCGGAAGAAAGCAACGAAATTGAACGGATATTGCAGTTCTTTACGCAAAAGATAGGCTACGCGAGCGAAAGTTTGACAAGCAGTTATAAACGCGTTGCGTATTTAGATAGCATTTTCGCAAAAGCAAGATACGCTGAGGAGATTAAGGGGCAAAGAGTAAGGCTGAACTCTCAAGGCTACGTAAATATAATTGACGGTAGACATCCTCTAATCGATAAAGAAAAAGTCGTACCTGTGTCGATTAGTGTAGGCGGCGACTATAATACGCTAATGATTACAGGACCGAATACGGGCGGAAAAACAGTGTGCTTGAAGTTGATGGGAATACTTTCGTTGATGATAGCGGGCGGGATATTTGCGCCTTGCGACGCCGATAGTACGCTTGCCGTGTTTGATAACGTTTTTTGCGATATAGGCGACGAGCAAAATATAGAGCAAAACTTATCAACGTTTTCGTCGCACCTCGTAAATTTGATTTATATCAGCAATCACGTGGGCGAAAATTGTTTGCTATTGCTTGATGAATTGGGCGGCGGTACCGATCCTATAGAAGGTAGCGCGTTGGCGATAAGCTTTATTGAATACTTCAAAGATAAAGGCTGTAAGACGGTTACGAGTACTCATTATAGCGAGTTGAAAGAGTACGCGTTTGCTACTAAGGGCGTGGGAATAGCGGGTATGGATTTTGATCCAAGAACGCTTGCTCCGACTTATAAATTGATTATGGGGCATTCGGCTTCCTCAAACGCTTTGGAAATAGCTACTTATTTGGGGTTAAAGAAATCAATCGTAGAGGGCGCTAAGGGAAGATTGTCAAAAGAAAAGATAGCTTTTGACAACGTAATCAAAGGAGCGGAAAAGTCTAGACGGGAAGCTCTTGAATACGAACGTAAAGCTAAAGAAAACTATCAAGAAGCCGAGCGAGTTGCTAAAGAAGCTAAGACTGCTTTAGAAGAGCTGAATACGCAAAAGGAAATGCTTGAAGAAAAGATGAAAAAATCGGCAAAAGAATTGCTTTCCGAATATTTGGAAGAAGCTGAGGATTTGGTCGAACAACTAAAAGAACAAATTAAAAAGGGCGATGAAGAGGCGCTTTTTGAGGCGAGAAAACTTAAGAAGAAACTATCAAATATAAATATAGAAGAACAAAAGCCTATAAACTCTTTTGAGACGTGCGACGGAGAAATAAAAGTCGGAGATAACGTATATATTTCATCGCTTGAAAAAGTCGGAGAGGTTGTAAAAATCAACGAGAAAAAGAAAGAGTATCAAGTCAAAGTAGGCATATTGACGACAAACGTCAAGTTTGAGCAATGCTCTAAAGTCAATTTGAGAATTGAAAAAGAAAAGGTCAAGGTTACCGTAAGCAAAGAGTTCACGAACAAGCCGTTCTCTTATGAGTTGAATCTTATTGGTCAGCGCGTTGACGAAGCTTTATTTAATCTTGAAAGCTATTTGAGCGAGGCTGTCTTGCGAAATTGTAACGAGGTTAGAATCGTGCACGGCAAAGGTAGCGGAATATTGAGAAAGGCGGTTCAAGATTATTTGAAAGATTCGAGTTTGGTAGAATCATTTAGACTGGGCAAATACGGAGAGGGTGAAAGCGGTGTGACTATCGCTACTTTGAAGTGATAAAATGGACGGCTTGCGTTATACTCAAAAGATTAAAACCGACGGTAAATCAATTCTAAAACACATTATTCTATCGCTTTGTGTCGTCGCGTTGCTCGTAATTTTGGTTGGAATTTTTGCTTGCCTTGGCAATAAGAAATACTATGATTTGATATGGTACGCGGTGTCGCTCGTTGTAGTTATATTGATACAATTTTCTACCGTATTTCTCGTTTATACGGTGATTATTGAATACGATAACGGCATTTTGCGGGTGGCGAAATCGTACGGGGGAATTAACGTAAAGGTCTTTGACGCAAAGGCGAAAGACTTGATAGTTGAAAAGTATTCAATAGGAATGATGAACGGTGAAAAAATAATCGCGCTAGTCCCGAAAGGTTGCGCGCGAGTGGGATATGTGGTAAAATTATCGGGTAAAAACTATTCGTTGAATTTTGACGATTATATGTATTCGTTGATTGAGGTGGCTCGTGATATATCTTGACAATGCTGCAACTACGCAAATGGACGAAGATTGCGTTAAGGCTTTTGTCGAATACGGTTGCAACGTATTCTATAATCCTTCGGCTTTATATAAAAAAGCAATAGACGCGTCAAGCGCCGTTAAGAATGCAAGAAACGTTTTGGCTAAATCTTTAGGCGCTAAGGGCGAAGAAATTATATTTACCGCTTCAGGCAGCGAAGGAGATAATATCGCGCTTTTGTGTTCGCTTCGCGCAAAGACCGGTAAGGTTATCGTCGGTTCGAGCGAGCATAGCGCCGTCTATAACGCCGCGTTGGAATTAAAGGTAAGAGGCTACGACGTGATCTTTGCGCCGTGCGATAAATTCGGCAGGACTGAAGTTGAAAAACTTAGCGAGCTATTGGATGAAAAAGTCGTGTTGGTGTCGATTATGCACGTGTGCAACGAAACTGGCGCTTTGAACGATTTGGCGGCTATATCCAAACTTATAAAGGTAAAATCTCCTAGAGCGATTTTCCATAGCGACGGCGTTCAGGCCTATGGGAAAATTCCCGTAAGGGTTAAGGAACTTGGCGTAGACTTGTATACGTTAAGCGCGCACAAGGTTCACGCGCCTAAAGGCGTGGGAGCGTTGTATTGCAGGAGCGGTCTTTTTCTAAAGACGTTCGTCTATGGCGGCGGTCAGGAGTTTGGAATTAGATCGGCTACCGAGAACGTGGCGGGTGTAGTCGCTTTTGCAAGCGTTGTTGAGAAGGGCTTTTCTAGAATTAAGGAGCATTACGATTGCGTAGCAAGCTTGAGAGATTACCTCGTTGAAAAGCTATCGGATAATTTTGAAAACTTGAAAATCAATACCGATTTGCAAAAATCTTCGCCGTATATTCTTTCTTTTGCTATAAACAGCGCGCAAGGCGAGGTCTTGGTACATTGTCTAGAAGATAAAGGAGTTTTGGTAGGTACGGGGTCGGCGTGCAGTTCAAGAAAGTCTACGAAGAGAATACCGCAAGCGCTCGGCATTACCGACGATTACGCTCAAGGTATGCTGAGAGTAAGTTTTTGCGAAAGGAACTCTAAAAAAGATATTGACGCGTTTATCAACGCACTTAAGGAAAGTCTTGAAGAATTGATTAAATATCAAAACAAATCTTCTAGTAAAGAAGATTGTATTTTGTCTAGGTTAAAAAAGAGGTAATTATGGAGAAAAAGCAAGTTATACTTTTAAGATACGGCGAATTGTTTCTTAAAGGCAAAAATAGGAATATGTTTGAAAAAAGACTGATTGAAAATATAAAGAAGTCTTTGACGGGCATTGAATATAAGTTTATCCGCACTCAAAATAGATACTACATAGAGGACTACGACGAAAATTCGCAAGACGAAATAATTCAAAGAGTAAGCAAAGTATTCGGTCTTCATTCGCTTTCGATAGCTACCAAGCTGCCTACGAGTTACGATAACCTAAAAGAGGCGATAAACGATTTCGCGCCGCAAGACGGCGCTTTCAGGGTGACGACCAAGAGAGCTGATAAGAGCTTGGACAAAACGAGTATGCAAATTTCGGCTATGCTAGGCGGTTATCTTTTATCGCAAAACGCTAAACTTAGCGTTGATTTATATTATCCCAAGAGTGAGATTTGCGTTGATATAAGAGAAAACGGATATTCGTATATCTTTTCTGATAAAATTGAGTGCGCGCAAGGTATGCCTGTCGGTACGGCGGGAAGAGGTATGCTGCTGCTGAGCGGAGGTTTTGATAGTCCTGTAGCGGGTTATAGAATGGCTCGCAGGGGAATGGAAATTTTCGGAGTTCATTATCATAGCTATCCGCATACGAGCGAACTCGCTAGGCAAAAGGTCATAGATTTAGCTGGTAAATTAACTAAGTATTGCGGAGATATAAGACTATTCGTTGTCAAGTTTACCAACATTCAACAGGCTATACACGAGTATTGCCGCGAGGACTATATGATTACGATAATGCGAAGAATTATGGTTGAAATAGCTGAGAAACTGGCAATGAAACATCATTGCGGAGCGTTGATAACGGGTGAAAGTTTGGCTCAAGTTGCCAGTCAAACGACGAAGAGTATTACGGTAACAAACGACGCTGTCAAGAGCCTACCCGTGTTTAGACCTTTGATAGGTATGGATAAGTATGAGATAATGGAAACGGCGGAAAAGATAGATACTTACGCGATTTCCGAATTGCCGTACGAAGATTGTTGTACTGTATTCTTGCCAAAGAATCCGGTTATAAAACCCGATTTAGAGGTCGCTAAGAAAGAGCAGGCTAAAATCATAGGACTAGATAAAATGATAGAAGAAGCTATTGAAGGCATAGAGGATTTATATATAAAGATGAAATATTAAATTTAAAATGACGGCAATATAGCCGTCATTTTTCTATTTATACCTATATTCCTAATTAGAAAAAATATTGGATATGATGGAATTTGAGTAGAATTTATAGGGACTGCCTATTATTTCTAAGTTGTTATCGTCGACATAATACGGTATAACGGTTATCTTATTTCCAAAGAAGCTGTCAACGTCGACCTTTATGCTTGCCTCGCCGCTATTGCATTTTATATCGTCAATCAAAAGTTCGCCTTTGGCAAAATCTCGTTTGTAGATTTTATAGTTTAGTTTTGGGTTGTACTCAAAGTTTATCGTAACGTATCCGCTAGATTGGCTAAACGATATATCGTCAATAGCTATTCTATCATAGGTGCTGTCTTTTGCGGAAGGCAGGCACTTTTGAGAGAATAATCCTTTTATGACCGTCTTTTGAGGAGCGTTTTGACTTGCTAAGACTATTTCGTTGAGGTTTTCGTACGAGTATTTATCGATATTTAATTCTTCTATGCCGCTGGGAGTATAGAAATTTTCGGGAGTTTCGTCGCTATAATAGGTGGATGCAAAGTTCTTCATCATAAGAGTAGTTGTGCCGCCGCCGGTTTGCGAAGCGTCCAAAGCGTTGTCGCCTTGCCAAAACAGCATAGTGTCCAAGCTTGTGTACGCAACGGAAAATATATCGCTGTTGAAAGCCTTGTTTGACATAGACACCGTGCCGGTCTTGCAGGCAATATCGAAATTTAAGCTCTTTAATTTTTTCGCAGTTCCGTTATTGCTGCAAGCCAAAAGCATATCCGTCATTAAATAGCTGCTTTGTTCGTCGAATACGCGGTTTGCAATTTTAGACTCGCTATCGTATAGAATGTTGCCGTCTTTATCAGTAATTTTGTTTATAAAAGACGGAGTTTTGTATAAACCGTAATTTGCGAGAGTAGAGTAGCCGCCTAGAAGTTCAATCATATTCATACCGTAAGTCATGCCGCCCAAAGCTAAGGCTAGATTTTTGTCTTCGTCTACGGCTTGGATGTTCATCTTTTTCAAGTAGTTGACAGCTGTTTCGCACCCGAGTTGTTGTATTATCTTCACCGACGGTACGTTTAGCGAGTTTGCAATGCAGTCGCTTGCGCTTACCCAGCCGTAATATTGGTCTTTAAAGTTGGACGGAGAATAGTCGCCGAAAGAAGTGGGCTCATCTAATATTCTCGTGCTCGGCGAAATCAAGCCTTGATCCAAAGCGGGGGCGTAGCAGGCGAGCGGCTTGATTGTCGAACCTACCTGTCGGCGGTATTCAAAAACGTTGACGTTTTTATTTGCGACAAAAGCCTTAATTCCACGGCTATTGTTGTCGCAAATCAATCCCAGTCCGCCCGTTGTATTGTCTTGATAATAATTTGAATTTAAAACGATAGAGGATAGCTTGTTTTGCGTTTCGCTATCGTAGTAAGTGTATAAATTGTAGCAACCGCTAAGCAAATCTTTTTCGGATATTCCTAGAATTGAGCTTGCTTCGTAGATCGCTGAATTTAGATAATTATTGGCTAAAGTATTCTCATTTATTGTGTTTTGTATAATAATATCGCTATTTTTATAACTACCGTATATATCTTCTGATATTATATTTTGTTCATACATCAACTTCAATACGACTTTTGCGCGGGCGATAGAGTTGTCGTAATTGTTTATGGGATTATATTTTGTGGGGCTTTTTACTATTCCTGCGAGCATAGCGCATTCAAGAGCGTTAAGCTGAGAAAGCTCTTTTGAGAAGAAGCGCATAGAAGCGTTTTTTACGCCGTATTCGCCGCTGCCGAAGTAGAGCATATTAAGATAGTATTCCAATATTTCTTCTTTGGATAGATTCTTCTCTAGCTTTATTGCGGCTTGCATTTCCTTAAATTTTCTAGAAAACGTTTGCTCGCTGCTTAGGTAAGTATTTTTAACAAGCTGCTGAGTGATGGTGGAAGCGCCTTGAGTGCGGTTGCCTTTTACGTTATTGATCAACGCTCCGAATACGCGAATAAAGTCTATGCCGTGGTGAGAATAAAACCTTTTGTCTTCGACGGCTATAAACGCGTCGGAAAGCAGTTTGGGGATTTGCGAGTATTCGACGTATTCTTGGGAGTCGGTGTTGAGCATCAGTTGGTTTTTGCTGTCGTAAACGTTCAAAGAATAATGGGTTTGTCTAAGCAAGTTCATATCAGGTTCATCTCCTCCAAAGTATAACGCGCCAAAGAAGAAACTTAAAGCCAATACCGATACGGCAATTATTACGCAGGCTATTGCGAAAAACGTTTTGAATATCTTTTTGTTATTTTTATTATTTTTTTTCATTATAATACTTTATACTTGTTTTTTCTTTATTTTTTCGATATAATTGTTATATGCAAAAATACAAGATTATTACGTATGGCTGTCAAATGAATATTCACGAGTCGGAAAAGATAGCCGGAATACTTGAAGATTTGGGTTACGGGATGTGCGAAGAGATAGAAAGCGCCGACGTAATCGTTTTCAATACCTGTTGTATAAGAGATAACGCCGAAAAAAGAGCTTTGGGTAATATTGGAGCTGTTAAACGGTTGAAAAAAGCCAATCCTAAGCTGATAGTTGCGGTTGTGGGATGTATGACGCAACAGGACGGAGCAGGGCTGAAGTTGAGAGAAAAATATCCGTACGTAGATATAGTCTTGGGCACGAATAATTTATTTGAACTGGAAAACTGTATTAATAATCTTAAAAACTCTCGCAAAAAGAGCGTGCTGATAGATCCGTGCGAAAGACCTCAAGTTTTGGAAAACGAGAAGGTTTACCGTACGAGCGGTTGCAATGCGTGGCTCAATATTATGTACGGTTGCAATAACTTTTGCACGTATTGTATAGTCCCGTACGTAAGGGGAAGAGAAAGAAGCCGAAAAGCGGCTAACATAATTGACGAATTTAAGAGGTTGGTAGACGAAGGGTACAAGGAAATTACGCTCTTGGGGCAAAACGTAAATTCTTACGGACACGACTTGGACGACGGTAGTTCGTTTGCAAAACTTTTGGAAGAGCTTGCTAAGATTGACGGCAAGCATAGAATAAGGTTTATGACGTCGCACCCAAAGGACTTGAATTTGGACGTTATTGACATTATCGCTTCTTCTTCAAATATTTGCAATAATATCCATTTGCCAATTCAATCCGGTTCTAATAAGATACTCAAACTGATGAACAGGCATTATACTAGGGAATACTATCTCGATACTATAGCCGCTATCAAGGAAAAGATTCCCGATTGCGGTATCACCACCGATTTAATGGTAGGATTTCCGTATGAGGAAGAAGAAGACTTTGAAGATACTTTGGATATTGTGAGAAAAGTTAAGTACTCAAGCGCGTTTACTTTTATCTATTCGATTAGAAAAGGTACGAAAGCCGCGCTTATGCCGCAAGTCCCATCCGAAGTTTCTAAAAATAGAATTACGCGGCTAATAGCTGAGCAAAACAAAATCACCAAAGAACTTTCGCGGGAGTACGAAGGTAAGGTTTACGAAGTGCTGTGCGAAGATAAAGCCCCTAAAAAGGACGGCTTCGTTTGCGGAAGAACGGATAGCGGACGAATGGTTACTTTTCAGGGAAGCGAGGACTTGATAGGTCGATTTGTCAACGTTAAGATTAAAAAATCGCAATCGGCATCATTGTTTGGAGATATTACGGAGGATTAAACTTATGGCGCTTTCGGAGATGATGAAATATTATTTGACGCTTAAAGAAAATTATAAAGACGCGCTGTTGTTTTTTAGATTAGGCGATTTTTACGAGATGTTTTTCGACGACGCAAAGACTGCCAGTCGGGAACTTGATTTGACTCTTACCGGAAGAAACTGCGGCTTGGAAGATAGAGCTCCGATGTGCGGCGTGCCTTATCACGCGGCTGACGGTTATATAGCAAAGCTCGTGCAAAAAGGTTATAAAGTAGCTATTTGCGAGCAGTTGACCGAACCCGAAAAAGGTAAGCTCGTAGAACGCGACGTAGTGAGAGTAGTCACTCCGGGTACTGCTATAGAAGACAGTATTCTAGACGAGAAAAAGAACAATTATTTGGCTTGTATATGCGCTGACGACAAGTGTTATTCTTTGGCTTGGATAGACGTATCGACGGGCGAATTTAATACAGTTCAGTCCGATTATTCGGATTTTTCTTCTATTGAAGATTTGTTGACGACGTTCTCGCCGTCGGAAGTTATATGCAACGAATACGCTTACGAGGCTTCCAAAAGCATCTCTTCGATAAGGATAGGCAGGCTTCCTAAATTCCAAAAATACTACGATTGGGTATTTGATTTTAAGACCGCGCGGGAACTTTTGTTGAAACAGTTTAAAGTTACGACTTTGGCGAAGTTTGAGTTTGAGGATAAAAAGCTAGCGGTTATTGCCGCAGGCGCGTTGATCAATTATATCAACGAAACTCAAAAACGTTCGCTTTCGCATATTTCTTCTATAAAATATTTGCAAAACAACAAGTATTTATTTATGGATAATAATTGCAGACGAAATTTGGAGATTTGTGAAAATTCAAGGGATGCTTCCAAAAAGACCACGCTTCTTTGGGCGCTAGACAAGACGAGAACGAGTATGGGCGCAAGATGTTTAAGACGGTGGTTGGAGCAACCGTTGAGAGAAAGCGGCGCAATCAATAAGAGGTTGGACAGCGTTGAAGAGTTGGTCGGCAACACCAAACTTAGAAATAACTTATTCGACTTGCTCTCGCAAATAAGAGACGTAGAAAGGCTTACTTCAAAAATAGCTTTCGGAAATCCTTCGCCGAGGGATTTGTTGGCGTTGGGGACTTCGTTGAAAAGCTTGCCGCCGATTAAGCAAATGCTGGAGTTTGCAAATACCGACTTGCTCAAATCAGTCAAAAATAATATATTTACGCTTGACGAAATAGCCGATAAGCTTGTGAGGGCTATTGATGAAAGAGCTCCGATAGTTATGAAAGACGGCGGCTACATAAGCGAAGGCTACGATCAAGAACTCGACGAGCTTCGTCACGCCGACACTTTGGGCAAGAAGTGGCTTGCTGAACTTGAAGCCAATGAAAAAGAAGCTACGGGTATTAAAAATCTTAAGGTCGGATTTAATAAAGTTTTCGGCTACTATATCGAAGTAAGCAAGACGAATACCGACAAAGTACCGTATAGATATCAAAGAAAACAAACTTTGACAACCGGCGAGAGATATATTACTCAAGAGCTTAAGGAAATAGAGGACAAGCTTTTGGGAGCTAAAGAGCAGGCTATTGAAATAGAAAACAGGATATTTGAAGAATTGAAGCTGGAACTTATGGAAGTTATACCTCAACTTCAATCAACTTCTAGAGCTATCGCGTACTGCGACTGCTTGCTTTCTTTGGCGGTGGTAGCTATTGCAAATAACTACGTTAAGCCAAAGATAAACGAGTCGGTCGAGGGAATTACGATAAAGAACGGTAGACACCCTGTGGTAGAAAGTTTGCTTAAGAGCAACGAGTTCGTGCCCAATGACACACAGTTGGACAGTTGTCAAAACCGTACAATGATTATCACCGGACCGAATATGAGCGGTAAGAGTACGTATATGCGTCAAGTCGCGCTTATTACGCTTATGGCGCACGTGGGAAGTTACGTTCCTGCGGACGAGGCGTCGATATCCATAACTGATAGAATATTTACGCGTATTGGAGCGAGCGACGACTTGGCTTACGGTCAAAGTACGTTTATGGTTGAAATGGTCGAGGTCGCTACGATACTTCAAAACGCGACTTTTAGAAGTCTTTTGATATTAGATGAGATTGGTAGAGGTACTTCGACGTTTGACGGTATGTCCATAGCGAGAGCAGTGTTAGAGGACGTCAACAATAGAATTAGGTGCAAGACTCTCTTTTCCACTCACTATCACGAGCTTACCGAAATGGAAGATACTGTAGAAGGTATAAAGAATTTTAAAGTCTTAGCGAGCGAAGTTGATAAAGGAGTAGTTTTCCTTCACAAAATCACGAGAGGCGGAACGAATAAGAGCTTCGGAATAGAAGTAGCTAAGTTTGCAGGCATTCCTCAACCCGTCATAAAGCGGGCTAAAGAGATTTGCAAATTGCTCGAGAGCAACCCGTTGACGATACAAAAGAACGGTTTGTCGCAGGATAATTTAATCAATATGAGCAATGACAACAATCTTAAAGCCGAGCTTGAAAGCATTGACGTGGAAAACCTAACGCCTATGCAGGCTATGGCAAAACTTGCTTATTTAATCGAGCTTTCTAAGAGGTAGAAATATGGCAAAGATAAACGTATTAGATTCAAGCGTATTTAATCTTATTTCAGCCGGCGAGGTAGTAGAACGCCCCTCATCGGTAGTCAAAGAACTTGTTGAAAACAGTATCGACGCGGGAGCAAACGCTATCTCCGTTGAAATCAAAGACGGCGGTATATCTTCGATAGTTATTACTGACAACGGTTCGGGCATAGACAAAGAGAATATGCGACTGGCTTTTTTGCCGCACGCGACTTCAAAACTTTCAAAGGCGGAAGATTTGGATAATATCGCCACTTTGGGTTTTAGAGGCGAAGCGTTGGCTTCTATAGCTGCTGTGTCGCAAGTGACTATGACGTCTAAGACAAGCGAAGATAGCGTAGGTAATTATATTGTTTTGAACGCAGGTAAGGTTGTCGAAGAGGGGCAAAAAGGATTGGCTCAAAGCACGTCTATAGCGGTGGAGAATTTATTTTTTAATACTCCCGTACGCAAGAAATTTTTGAAAAAGCCAAAGATGGAGGAGGCTGGCGTAACATCCGTTATGACCCAACTTGCGTTGGCTAATCCTGACATTAAATTCAAGTATACCGTTGACGGAAAGATAGTTTTTCAAACGAACGGAGGTCTTGAAGAAGCTGTCTATTCGGTCTATAAAAACGAAATTGCCAACGAGATGTTGCCTTTTCAATATACTTACGATAAGTATACTGTTTACGGCTATACCGGTAGCGCGGCTATAGCAAAACATAACCGCAATTATCAAACGATAATCGTAAACGGGCGAGTAATAAGCAACTCGACTATATCAACCGCGGTGTCGCAGGCTTACGGGAATCGATTGATGACTAGAACTTTTCCCGTGTTTGTATTGAACATTATTATGCCGTTCGACGAGGTGGACGTCAACGTACATCCTACAAAGACGGACGTTAGATTTGCTGATTCGCGCAAAATATTTTCTTGCGTTTATAAGGCTATATCATCCGTACTCGCCGAACAAGAACAATCGCTGATTTTAGGAAAAGCAAAGTCGGTTGACGCAGTTGAAGCCATTGACAAATGCGGCAAAATTAGCGAAAATATACAAAGCGATAGATTTGCTTTTAATATTGACGCTAAGTCGGGGGAGAACGCAAACCGTTCAACAAAAGACGAAAAGGTAGATATAATATTATCAAAAGAATGTGATCGTCCAAAAGCAAATTGTTCGCTTGAGGGTGAGATTCCTAAATTGGGGTTGCATAACGATATAATTGAAAGACAAAAGAAAAAAATCGAAGAGTTGAAATATTTTAAAGATACGTTGAAGTCAAGCAATATCGTTGCCGACTCGGGAAGAGTTAGTGTTGCAAAGAGCGCCGCTAAAGGCATTGATAACAAATCGCTAAACGACAAATCGCCGCAGCAGCAAGCCGAGCAGTCTTCGCTTTTGGAATTGGCGGCTAGTCAGTTGGAGCAAGAGTACGAGATTGTCGGACAAATATTCAACACCTATTTGATACTTGAGAGCGAGGGTAAGGTCTATTTTATAGATCAGCACGCTTGCCACGAAAGGTTTATATACGACAATTTACTCAAGCAAGTGAACGAGGGCAACGTGAATATTCAGGATATGCTTATTCCGTACATTTTGGAATGTAGCAGTTATCAGTTTGAATTTATAAGTTCAATGCAAGAAAATTTAAAAGAGTTGGGGTTTGATATTGAAGAATTTGGCGGATTGAGTTTTAAGATAAGCAGTGTTCCGCTCGTTTTGAGCGATATCAACTTGGGTATGTTTTTTGAAAACTTATTCGCCGATAAACAGTCCGTACAAAGTTTGAAAAGCTCGGATTTGATAAGGGATAGACTTGCTCAAAAGGCTTGTAAGTCGGCGATAAAAGCGGGCGCAAAGTTGGACGCGGTGCAAATAAAGCAGTTGTTAAGTTCAATGAAAGACGGCATTCCTTTGCAATGCCCGCACGGTAGACCCGCAGTTATCGCTTATACGAGAAAAGACTTTGACAAGCTATTTAAAAGGATCGTATGAATAAAATCGTGATAATCGCAGGTGCTACTGCAAGCGGCAAAAGCGATTTTGCTATAGATATTGCTGAAAAGCTCAACGGCGAAATAGTATCTTGCGACAGTATGCAAATCTATAAAAATATGGATATCGGTACGGCTAAGATTAAAGAAGGCGAAATGCGCGGAGTCAAACACCATATTATTGACATAGTTGAGCCGTTTGAGGAATTTAGCGTGGGCGAGTATTCGCAAAAAGCAAAGCAAGTAATTTCGGAAATTATTGCTCGAGGAGCGGCGCCTATTATCGTCGGCGGGACGGGATTATATATTGATTCTATTATCTATCCTATGACTTTCGGCGGAAGTAAAGACATTGCTATTAGAAAGGAATTGGAGCAAGAATATGAGAAATTCGGCGGCGAATATATGTACCGTAAACTTGTCGAAATCGATCCTGACGACGCAAATAAAATACATCCGAACAACGTAAAAAGAGTTTTAAGAGCTTTAGAAATTTATAGAATAAACGGCAAACGGAAATCGGATTTGCAAGAACTCGGACGTAGCCTCGAATATGATTGTCGTATGGTTGTATTAAATCCGCCGAGAGATTTGCTTTATGAACGTATAAATATAAGAGTTGAACGTATGTTTAAAAACGATTTGCAATTAGAAGTCGAAAAACTTCTAGAGAACGGCGTTAGTTTTGATATGCAAAGTATGCAAGCTATTGGCTATAAAGAGTTCAAACCGTTTTTTGATGGAGAGATAGACGAAACTCAACTAAAAGAAAAGATCAAGCAAAACTCTAGAAATTACGCTAAAAGACAAGTCACTTGGCTGAAAAAATACGACTTTGCGAAATGGTTTGACCCGCAAAGCGAGAGGCTTGAAGCCGAAAAATATATCCTAAATAATTTTTGAGGTATAATATGAACTTTAATCAAGAAACCTTAAATATAGTAAATAATGCTCAAAGCAAACTGAAAAAGCAATTTGAAGATATTGACGATATTGCGACTTATAATCAAATGAAAGTGCTGAAAGCCTTTCAAGATAACAACGTGGGACAAAGGCATTTGGCGCAAACAAACGGTTACGGTTACGACGACATAGGTAGAGATACGCTTTGCAAACTTTTCGCTGAAGTTTTTGGCGGAGAAAGCGCGATAGTATCGCCGTTGATCGTCAGCGGCACGCACGCGTTGACTCTTGCGCTTTGCGGCGTGCTAAGACCGGGCGACGAGATGTTGGCGATAACGGGTAGTCCTTACGATACGCTTAAAGAAGTTATTTTGGGAGAAGGAAACGGTTCGCTCAAAGATTTCGGGATAAGCTACGCTCAGGTAGATTTGAATCAGGGCAAAATTGATTTGCAAAAAGTCGTAGAAAATATCAATGCAAGAACGAAGTTGATTTTTATAGGAAGATCTCGAGGCTATGAATGGAGAGACGCTTTATCGATTCCGGATATAAAAGCCGCAGTAGAAGGTATAAGAAAAATCAATAAAGATATTTGTATAATGGTAGACAACTGTTATGGCGAATTTCTTGATAAGCAAGAGCCTTTAGACGTTGGAGTTGATATGATTGCCGGATCGTTAATCAAAAATCCGGGAGGCGGTATAGCGCCAACTGGCGGATACGTTTGCGGAAAGAAAAAGTATATAGATATGGTCGCAAATAGGCTTACTGCGCCGTCTATCGGTATGGAAGTAGGCTCGTACTCTTATGGATATAAAGATTTTTACCAAGGATTTTTTCTTGCGCCGCATACGGTTGCAAATGCGCTTAAAGGCTCGATATTGTTTGGGCAGGTTTTTAGCGACTTGGGTTTTGAAACGATGCCAAAGTCGGGAGAACGCTGCAATGATATTATAAGGTCTATTAAATTTGATACGAAAGACGAGCTAATAGAATTTTGTAGAGCCATTCAAGAGGCTTCGCCGATTGATAGCAACGTAGTTCCTTATCCTTGGGATATGCCTGGATATGAGCACGAGGTTATTATGGCTGCCGGTACGTTCGTAGCAGGAGCTTCTATTGAGCTTTCGGCTGACAGTCCTATAAAGGAGCCGTATATCGCGTATTTACAGGGTGGATTGACTTATGAGCACGTGAAAATAGCAGCTATGTATTGCGTGGAGAAACTAAGTAAATTAAAGTAATGATAAAAATAAATAATATACGACCGTCATTTCTTAAAGATTGGCGGTCGTATTGTTATTATAATTGTCTAGCAAGGTTGAGTTTGATACTTCAGTTTTTTAAAACCTTACTTTTACAACGATATTGTTTTATATTAAAATATAGTGCTACCTATATATTGGAAGGCATACTAAATTATAAATTAAAATATTTTATTACGCATTAAGCCCGTTGCAACTCCAAGAATTTTAAATTCTTTGTCGGAGGTAACAATAATATCGCTCATATCGTCATTTTCGGGGCGAAGTCTAATATACGAGCCGCAATTATAAAATCTTTTTAGCGTGACTTCGTTATTGTCTATTTGGGCAACCACGATTTCGCCGTCGTGCGCTACGTTTTGCTGTTTGACCAAAACCAAATCGCCGCTGTATATTCCAATATTCTTCATACTTTCGCCTTTTACGTTAAGTAGAAACATTTGTCCTTTGCAATTAAAGTAATCGCTCGGTATAGCGTACGAGGTGTCGTTTTCTACGTCAGCGTAGAGCGGAGCGCCGGCCGCGACGTTGCCAAGCATAGGTACTGTAATCGTATTTGAAAAAATTTCGCTAATATCGGCAATGTTGTCGGATTTATTAATTACATTTGAATTTACCGTTTGTTTTTGCTGTTTTTCGTTTGTTGATTTGTCAACTATTTCAATAGCTCGATTTTTATTGCCGCTTTTTCTAATTGCGCCTTTTTCTTCGAGTTTGTCGAGATAATATTTTGCCGAAGCCGTGGATTTAAACCCAACTAAATTACAGATTTCGCGAACGGT
>JAIEDA010000013.1:0-63205 GCA_029068165.1 Clostridia bacterium | reverse complement strand
CGAGTGTAATTGAACATTTTTCAGCGGTTTTTTCAATCGTTTTGCTTTTTGCCATAGTTTTTGCCTTATGATTTATATTTATTGTAGTTAAATTTTAGCACAAATGTTCACATTTTGCAACTAATTTTCAAAAAATATTTAAATATTTGTTCACAAATTTAAGATTTTGTTGTTTATTAGGCAATTTTCTTCTAAAATTTAATACTCCTAGACTGTTAATTAAACTTCGTCTTTATTTCTTAGTGTTACGCGCCTAGCTGCATTGCGCTTGATATCGTCGCTTATTGCCGCGTAGTGGCGTTTGGTGGTGTTTATGTCTTTATGACCGAGGACTTCGGCAACTACGTATATGTCGTTCGTTTCTTTATAAAGATTCGTACCGTAAGTACTTCTTAGCTTGTGCGGCGTAATATGTTTTAACGGTGTAGTGACTGTCGCATATTTTTTCACTAGATTTTGCACGGCGCGTACTGTAATGCGCTTGTTTTGAAGAGAAACAAATAAAGCCGATACGTCGTCTAGCAACGGATTTTGAGCTCTTTCGTCTAAATATTGTAAAAGCGCGTCGGCAACTTCATCATTGAAGTACAAAATAGTTTGATTTCCGCCTTTGCGGGTAATTTTGAACCCGTTTACGTTAAAATCTATATCCTTTATATCTATACCGACCAATTCGCTAATTCTTATGCCTGTTCCCAAAAACAATGTTAGTATAGCGACGTCGCGTTTTCGAGTCTTGGCTTGCAGCGCAAGCTGTTTCGGAGTTAGTCCGGCGCCGCTTTCCACGTTGTCAAGCAGACGACTAACTTCATCAACTTCCAATCGTATAATTGCTTTATCGTGCAGTTTTAGGCTCAAGACTTTAGACGCGGGATCGGATGGTATTTTGTCTTTGTTGTAGAAAAACTTAAAAAACGATTTAATTGTAGCCAATTTACGAGCTTTAGTTTTGGCGGAATTGCTGTATTCGGTGCCGTCAACTTCAAATGCGGTCAAGTAATTTAAAAACATTTCTATATGGAAAGTGTCGACTTTGCGTAGTTCGTCATAACCAAATTGACGAACGTCTTTAAGTTCAACAAATTCCGCGCATTCAGTGTGCAAGAAATTGAAAAAAATCTTTAAGTCTTGAGCGTAACCAAGACGGGTGAGTATTGAGGTTCGATTTTCGATACCTAAAAAAAATTCATTGCAAAGCGTTGGCAAATCTCTCAATAAATGCCGAAGTTTAACATTACAATCAAAATTTCTTTGTTCAAAATATGATTTTTCCGCCATAATTTGATTATAGCACGTTAATATAAAAAATTCAACAAATGATCCATAAAAAATATGAACATATATTTATAATGTATTTAAATGGATTTATTGCTAATAAAATATCGATGATAAGTATTACAGTGTAAAAAGTGGGATAATAGTCTAGTAAAACGTACCTGAATAATTATTTTAATATTAGACGATAATTTAATTGAATAATAAGAAAAACTTAATTGTGTCAAATTACAGAAAAGATATTTTATTCAAATTATTGTAAGCTAACTATATACTAAATGTAGTTACATAGCCAATTTATCGCCAAGAAATTTTAATAATATTGCGGAGCAAAGTGTAATTATCAATTATATATTGAAAAATTGTAGATAATAATATTCGTAAATATTTATTATAATTCAGCCGTTTTTAGTTTTAAAATTTAACGCAATAAATGGAACTGTACTAAATTAATTATTATTAACAAATTTTACGCATATTTACAAAAATCGCATTAATTAAGAACAATTAAAGCAATTTATTGGCTAAAATACCCTCAACTATTCGTAAAGCTATCGTTTTGCGAAGCGATACATATATCTCCCCACTATAAAACTATTCGCCATTTTTATCAGTACCAAGGACGTTTTTGAGCAAAACATCTATATTATCGTGTATCATCTTATTGCGTTTACTACAAGGACTTGGACTTGGAAAATTCGTGTCATCAAACATAGACGATTGATAATACAATTCTTCGAGTTCCTGTTCGACAGTCGGCGTTGGCACTGATGAAGACTGCTTACCGTTGCTTGCTTTTACTCCCTCGAGCATTGCTCCGGGTAAATGGCGCGGATATATTTATCGGCTCAGTCAAGACTATTCCCTCGTGTGTTGGTATACGGTCAGTAAGCATTTCAATTAACTTTGCTTCCGTACAGCCACATACTTGGCAAGCGTGCTCCACTATCTCGTTTAACTAAATTCGGCGTTTAATTCTTCCTCGACGTCTTTATGGATATTCGTTGAGTTTTTACATAAAAAAGACCTAGTAGACTATCTACTAGGTCTTTTTTATGTAAAAGGAGCTATATTTTTAGGTTTTCGACTATTTTAGCCCGTTTCTCTTGATATTCCTCTTCAGATAGAATTCCCTGCTCTTTCAAGTATGAGATTGTTTCTATTTTGTTTTGAAGAGATTTAACGTTGTCGTTTTTATTTCCCTTTTGATTCTCAAGGAATCTTTGAATAATAGCCATAACGAAGTATGCAATTACTACAGCCATATATAATGCCATAAAAATGATTAGTAAATAATAACCTGATAAGAATTTATATTTATATGAAGTACTGGTTGAAGCTTCAATAGTATTACTTAATGTTACAAGCGTAAAAATATTATAGAGGAAGTAAGTAAAACTTAAGCCAATAAAAAAGATTTTACCATTTTTTAATGTTGAGAATAATAAAGTCACGGCAAGAATAAGTATGACTATAGTAAACAAGTTTACAGCTGGAAAATTATGATCATAAAAATAATACTCTACGTCTTTATTGTCGAAGCTTGAAGATTCTCGTCCGTATGCAGGAGCAAAACATACAAGAATACACATTAATGCTAAGATTAATGCTATCCATTTGAGACAACTATCTACCTTTTGTATTTTTTCCATAAAATTACCTCACTAAAATTTATTTTTGGTTATATTTTATCATCTTTAATGTTTTTTGTCAAATAAAACATTAAATTGATGGAAAATGTATTTTTCTTATTCTTGTTATGAAATATGGAAAATTGTTGTTTATAACTTACCTCTAGTTGCTTGAATCGAAAATTCTTATAAATTAGCTAGGCTTATGTAAATATTTTGTTGATTTTTTATTTCTTATATAGTAAAATGTAAATGTATAGAAAATTTGGAGGTTTTTGAGTTGGATAAAGATAATTTCAATGCTAACGTTGATTTTGTCCGCGGACAAGCCGATATGATAGTGCTCTCCGCTCTTGCCGACGACGACAAGTACGGTCTTGAGATACTCAATGCTATCCAAGAAAGAAGCCAAGGTATGTATTCGTTAAAACAAGCTACCCTGTATAGTAGTCTTAAGAGGCTTGAGAAAAACGGATACGTTCATTCTTATGACGGCGACGTTTCTAACGGCGCAAAAAGAGTTTACTACGGCTTAACTGAGCAAGGTCGCGAACATTTGAACAACGATAAGTCATATTGGGAATTTTGCAACTTCTTAATGTCAAGTTTGATTTCCGACAATAAATTTGACCCCGTTAATGAAGAAAAGCCTTTTGATCCTGCTGACTTCCGTCCTTTGACAAGGCGCAATAAATCGGCATCCGATAAAGAAAACGTAATTATCAAATACGTTTACTTAAATCAAGAAGCGCCGACCGATGAAAAAGGCGAATTTGCAAACAGAACGGAAGAAGACGTTGAAGAAACTGAAGAAACAAAGAGTTTAGAAACAAATAATTTTGAAGATTACGACGGCAACAAGCAAGTTTCCGCAAACGATGAGGATGTTGTATCCGAATTGATTAGCGAGTACAAGGAAGATTCAGCGGAAACTCAAAGCTCTCCTGCTGAGGAAGTTACTGACGAAACTTTAGAGATTTATTCCGATTCCGAAATCGAAGACTCCTCCGCTTTAGAAACTCAAAGCTACCCTATCGACGTGCTTGATAGCTTTTCCGAAAGTCAAACGATAACTTCGACGGAGACTTCTACTCAAGCGCAAGAGTCTACTGATTTTGAAGAGAAACTTGCTAAAATCGTTGAAGATCTTGCTGAGATTAAAGAAAAGATTAATAATAGTCAACAAAGTGCGTCTACCATTTTGACTGAAGAAGAAAATCTTCTCAGCGAAGAGGCTTCCGCGCAATCGGAAGAAATGTTACAGAGCGAGCAAGTAATTATTGACGAAAGCGAACAAGTAAATAAGCAAGTACAATCATCTACAGTAGAAAATCAAGAAAATGTTTTTGATGATAACGCTCAAGATCGCTATAATAGAGAGTATCAAAATTACGAGGAGCCAAAGCCTTCTCCTCTCTATCAAAGCAAGCGATATTTTGACGAAGACAATGAGGTAAACTACGTTACTTCATTCTCGGATATGTTTAACTCTATTGAGGACGACGCGATTATTGAGGACGATAAAGAGGAAATCGAGTATCTTACGATGAAAGAGATGGTCTATAAGTTCCATGCTAAAGGCGTGAAAATTAGACCGTACGATAAAAAAGATACGATGGAGTTTTACGTCAATAGGTACTACTATTCCAACAAGCTGCACCTTCACACTTCGTTGATAATTTTTGCGGTTTTGTTTGTAGAGTTGTTATTCTCACATTTGATTTGCAATAGGAACGATGCAAACGCTATGCCTGCTTGGGCGCTTATATTAGCTGTAATTGCGGTAGGTCTATACCCTCTTGCTCGGTACGTGCTGTATATAATAGATCCGACAAAAAAGACGCCTGCGACGTTTAATTTAAAAACGGCTTTGCTAATTTCGCTATTGCCGGTTATTACGTTGCCAATCGTAATTGCGCTTTTGGCGTTCGTACAGTTTGGAGCAAACATCCACGACTACGCGTCTATGGAACGGACGATCGTACTTCCGATTTTCCTATTGTTCAATATTCCGCTCTATTTTGTAGTGTACGCCGTCTTCTATAGAACGTATAAATATCATATCAACTGATATGAGAAAACAAATTGGTTGTTAACGATTATAAGTGAAAATAGTTTAAGATATAAAGAATAAGTATGTCATAGAAAAACTATGGCATACTTTTTTTGTGTAAAAAAAAATTGGGAAACGTAGCCGATAATAATTGTCTTTCGTTTGATTTAACTCATCTCAGCATATACCGATTTTGCGGTTGAATTAATGGAGTAAAATTATTTTATTACGTTGTCTTTATCATAGCACGATTTAGATAAAGAATACTGCTCCATAGTAGGTTCAATATCGTCAGCTTTCTTTTTTCGTTTTCTTGCAAATATTGATGACGTCTTGTCAAAAAATTTAATCATAGCTCCTTCGATTTTATCGCTGTATTTAAATGCAATTACTACAACAATTAAAGCTACGCTAATTATCGCTATCCATATCGGTATGCCGTAACCGGTGAGAGGTATGGCAGTTATCCCCTTGAACGCTCCTTCCATCATCAGTATGTTGAGCGGTCTTGTAATCAACATTATGATGAAAAATTGCCAATACGTCATATTCGTCATTCCCGCGGCTATGCATAATATGTCGTCCGGAAAGAACGGAAATAAAAACATCATAGTAAGAACTATCTTATCCCTGCCCTTTGCAAACTTCTTATATTTGTCATATACTCGTTTTCCGCACAGCCAAACCATAAGTTTTATGCCGAATTTTCTTCCTAAAAAAAACGCAAAAAGCGACCCGCTTATTATTCCTATCGAACTATATAAAAGAGTTTTCCATACCCCGAAAAGCGCTACGCCAGCGACTGTTGTCAACGCGCCCGGCAAGGGTACGACGGTTACTTGAAGGAATTGAATTACTATAAATATTAATCCTGCCCAAGCTCCGTATTTAGTCAAAAATATTTCAATTTTTTGCGCGCTGTCAAACTTAGAATATAGGTCAAACTTCAAAATCAGCAAGTAAGCAATAGCGGCTATGAACAAGATAATAGAGGCGCTTATCATCCACCTGACCATTTGATGATAGTTTAAACCGAGCGCAATAGACGATGCGATAATCAACGGAACGTTTAATGCGAAGCAAACTATTCTTACGTAAAAATTTACGTCGAAATTAATTGTAGTAACGAAAAATACTACGTTGAAAGCGACGATTGCAAGCATAATTATTATAGAAGAAATAATTCTAGATTTCAGTGTCATAACCTTATAATTATTATAATCAATTAAAAGGTAAAAAATTACTCAAAATCAATATATGATAAAATTTTCTATATAATATATAAGGCGTATTTGGAGCAAACCGCTCTATAAGCCGTTGATTGTTGCCTTAACTGCTATTTGAAAGCTAACGGCAACTCGTTTGTATGAAAAGTAAGTTTGAATAAGGTTTAAGCCTAAATACGACTAATTTTCGGTCATAAGTTTTTTAATGCGTTTTATTTCGTTGGTAGCGAGTTTGTCGCAACGGTTATTGTACTCGTTGTCTGCGTGACCTTTGACTTTATGGAATACTACCTTATGCTTAGCAATTTGCATTAAAAGCAATTTCCATAGATCTTCATTTTTTACAGCGCTTCTTCCCGACGTGCGCCAGTTGTTTTTTTGCCATTGCTCTATCCAGCCTTCGCTGAAAGCGTTGCAAACGTAAGCCGAATCGCTGTATACGTCTACGGCGCAGGGTTCTTTTAGCGCGCCCAATCCTTGAATAATTGCAAACATTTCCATTCGATTATTTGTCGTTTCTTTGTTATAGCCGACGAGTTCTTTTTCTATACCATTGTAAATAAGAACGGCTGCCCAACCGCCGATACCCGGATTTCCTGAGCAGGCTCCGTCAGTATATATAATTACGCTTTTCATAACTTGCTCAGTTCCTCGCTTCTACGGCGACAGTTTTCTATGCCTTGGACGATACTTTCGCCTACTCTAGCTTTTTCAAAAGTGTCTATCGCTTGTATTGTTGTTCCGCCCTTTGAGCAAACCTTTTGAATAAGAGTTTGTAAATCGTCGCTGGAATTTTCTACCATTTTGCTTGCGCCGATAATCGTGTTCAAAGCGAGTTCCTTGCTTTGTTCGTAACTCAAGCCGCCCTTTACTCCGCCTTCTATCATAGCTTTTATAAAGTAATAAACGTACGCAGGTCCGCTTCCGCTTACTGACGTAACTGCATCAAAAAGATTTTCTTCTATAAATATAGTCTTGGAAATGGTTTTAAAAACGTTCTCTACAAAATCAACGCTATTCTTGCTTGCGCCTAAAGAGGTTATTGCGCTGACGCCCTCTCCAATCGAGCACGGCGTATTGGGCATAATTCTTACGACCTCTTTGCATTTGCATACGTCGGCTATTGTATTGCAGCTAACGCCCGCCATTATTGAAATTACACACTTAGAAGCGTTTGCTGAAAAGCTCTCCGCTATCGTCCTAAATATTTGCGGCTTAACTGCCAATACCAAGAATTCGCAAGAAGTCATAACTTCTATATTGTCGTTGGTAAAATCAATACCCCTATACTTCTCCTTAATACTCGGCGTTGAGATAAAAATTTCCTTTTCCAACAATAGCTTGCTGGATAGAAGTCCGTTGATTATGGCTTTTGCCATATTGCCGCAACCAATAAAACCTAATTTGTATTTATAATTCATAAATTTCGCTCCAACTTGTTGACACTTATTAAAAGTTTATATATAATATTTAAGTAATAACTTATTACTGTTTTTAGGGGAGTGGCTCAACGGTAGAGTAGTGGTCTCCAAAACCATTGGTTGCGTGTTCGAATCGCGTCTCCCCTGCCAAAATGACCTTTAATGAAGGTCATTTTTTATTGTCAACGCACTTCGAAACAGCAATGCTCCGCTTTGCGGAACAGTCGCGTGTGACGCTCACTTACGTTCGCTATGCCGTCGCTTCGCTCCTTACGAATCGCTATTTAAGGATATATGATTAAGTTTTGCGTTGAAACGCATCCCCTGCCAAAATGACCTTTTAATGAAGGTCATTTTTTTATTGTCAACGCACTTCGAAACAGCAATGCTCCGCTTTGCGGAACAGTCGCGTGTGACGCTCGCTTGCGTTCGCTATGCCGTCGCCTCACTCCTTACTAATCGCTATTTAAGTAAATTGCGTTGAAACGCATCATCAATCATAATTTGATAAATTATACGTTGACTTGACCTTGTTGTCCTAGGCAGTCTTTATTTTCGTCAAGTATAGGTTTAATAACCTCGTTGACAAATTCGATGGTTTGTTCCTTTGCCCTGCCTATAAAGTTCTTTGGGTCGAGTATGCTGTCGATTTTGTTATTTATAGCGGCAAAAGCTTTGTCCTTTTTAATTCTATCAATCAAGTCGTTGTCCTTGCCGTACTGCTTGACCATTTTTGATGCTTCCATAGAATGTTCGCGTATCAGTTCGTGGAGAGCTTGTCTATCGCCGCCTGCTTTTACGCATTCCATAAGGATTACTTCAGTAGACATAAACGGCAATTCCGCCATAATATGTTTATTTATAGTATTTTCGTACACGACAAGTCCGTCGGCTACGTTCATATAAATTTCCAAAATCGCATCGATAGACAGGAACGCTTGCGCCATAACTAGTCTTCTATTAGCCGAGTCGTCCAAGGTGCGTTCAAACCACTGCGTTGCGGCAGTGTTGGCGGCGTTTGCCGGCAAAGTCATAACGTACCTTGCAAGCGAGCAAATTCTTTCGCTTCTCATAGGGTTACGCTTATAAGCCATAGCCGATGAGCCTATTTGATTTTTTTCAAACGGCTCCTCTATTTCTTTCATATTTTGCAAAATTCTCACGTCGTTTGCGAATTTATATGCGCTTTGCGCTATTTGCGAAAGAACTGAAAGTATATTATAATCGTATTTTCTTGTATAAGTTTGCCCGCTTACGGCAAAAGTTTTGCTAAATCCCATCTTTTTTACGACCATTTCGTTCAATTTCTTAACTTTTTCATGATCGCCGTCGAAAAGCTGTAGAAAGCTTGCTTGAGTACCAGTCGTGCCCTTTACTCCCCTCAATCTCGTATTGTCTATAGTGTATTGTAAGTTCTCGTAATCGAGTTGAAGTTCTTGAAGCCAAAGCGCCGCTCTTTTTCCTACGGTTACAAGCTGCGCAGGTTGTAGGTGCGTAAAACCTAAAGTTGGCATATCGGCATACTTGAGCGCAAACTTTGCAAGCTTATCCATAACGTTGACGAGTTTTTTCTTTACGAGTATCAACGCGTCGTGATATATTATCGCGTCGGAATTATCTGTTACATAGCAACTAGTTGCGCCGAGGTGGATTATCGGCATAGCTTTCGGGCATTGCTGTCCATAAGCATATACGTAAGCCATTACGTCGTGTCTTACTACTTTCTCTCGTTCTTTAGCTACGTCGAAATTGACGTCATTTATATGCTCTTTCATTTGAGCAATTTGCTCGTCGGTAATATTCAAACCGAGCTCTTTCTCGCTTTCGGCTAAAGCAAGCCAAAGCTTTCTCCAAAGCACCATTCTAGTATTCTCGGCAAATAGCTCGAGCATAGGCTTTGTCGCATATCGCGTAGTCAATGGATCAACGTAATTAGTAGACATCTTACACCTCGTTTTCATATCGTATTTAATTATTATAATATTTATAATACATATATTATTATATATTATTGCAATGATTAAATCAAGAAAACTAACGATATAACTTAAAAATTGCAGGCAGGTCGTCATTAATCATTTGTTATTAAGTTTCTTGCTTTATTCGTTAATGTGACGTCAGAGTATAAAAAAATACTTGCGGCAAAATTAGAAAGAAATATACTAAAAATCACCTCAAGTATTCTAAAAATCGATTTAATTAAGAAATATTTGCTCGTAATTGAGAATTATTTGATAAATTTACGGCTGCATCCAATCTATATAGATTCCATAACCTTTAGTCGGATCGGAAACGAATACGTGCGTAACTGCGCCGATAAGTTTATCATTTTGGATAATAGGACTTCCGCTCATACCCTGCACTATTCCTCCCGTTGTATCAAGCAGTCTTTGGTCGATTATTCTCAAGACCATACTCTTCTCGGAGGGATTGCTTTGGCTTGCAGTCTTAATGATTTGTATCTCATACTTTTGCGGAGCATTTCCATCTATAGTGGTATAAATATAAGCTGTGCCCGGTTGAGCGTCGCTTTTACTTCCGAGTGTTACTTGCATTCCGTTTTCGACCTCGGAGTTCAATTCTCCATATAAACCGTAATTATTGTTTGCCGTTATGCTTCCGAGAGAATTTCCCAACGTACTGAATGAGCCGCTTAGTTCTCCCGCTTTGCCTTTTTGACCTTTGACGAAGCCTACGATATTAGCGTTGTAGATACTTCCCTCTTTTGCTGTCACGTCGTCGCCGTTCATATCTTTGATAGCGTGTCCAAGCGAATAGAAGTTTTTGCCGTCGCTATAAGTCATCGTACCTATACCCTCAATTTGGTCTTGTAAAAGCAAGCCTAATTTCTTTTTGCCGCTTAAAACGTCCGTCGCGGGTTTTATTATATACTCCTTTGTTTCGGAATTGCGTTTGATCGCTATAGTTATCTCATCCTTTTTGTCAATTAAGTCGCTAATTTGCGTAATGGAATTAAGCGTTACTCCGTCAATAGATACAAGTATGTCGCCGCTTTTTATATCTATCGTATCAACTGGGCAAATTGCGCCGTCTTTTGTTACTACGCTTACTTTAGATGTGATATATAAGCCTGTTTTTATGGCGATACCTATAGGATAGCCGCCTAAAGTCACAGTTTTGGCGGGCGTTGCGTCTACTTGAGTTTTGCCTATCGGAATAATGCCAAAAAGTTTGAAGCTGATTACTTCGGTTGTTTCTTGAGTTTCTATCGAACTGTTAAGCTGTATTTGCGAATTATTATACGCGCTTACGGAAACCGTTTGATTATTAAAATCGCTTACTTGATCCACTGCATATATAGCTGTAGCGGAAAAGGCTAGCAAAATAATTAGTGTAAATATACAAAATGCTTTTTTCAAATTTATGCTCATTTCCAAACCTCTCGCAGTTTAGTTTGAGAAATGTTAAGCAAATTATTCTAAAAGAATCAACTTTTATATGATTGTTAAGCAATAAATCTAAATACGAAGTTATTTTCTACTTCAAATTCGCCAATGCGTCCAGTTTTTGAACAATTATTACCATATATCTATTATCCACTATTCGACAAAATAAAACTAATTACTGTTTTTTATACTTCTCCGCATATTCTAAAAGTTCTTTAGCGTGCGGCACAGCGTAATTTGATATATCGCGACCGCCGATCAGCCTTGCAAGTTCGTTCGTACGGCTATCGCCCTCAAGCAAAATAAGCTTTGTGACAGTATTGGAGTTCTTAGTAGATTTTTCAATAAGATAATGATTGTCCGCCATAGATGCCAACTGCGGAAGGTGTGTAATTGCCAATACCTGTTTGTCTTTGGAAATGTCGTAAGTTTTTTGAGCTACGATTTGAGCGGTATTTCCGCTAATGCCCGTATCTATCTCATCAAATACCATAGTAGATATTCCGTCTAAATTGGCGATAATTTTTTTAATAGCGAGCATAAAACGCGACAGCTCGCCGCCCGATATAACTTTTGAGAGCTCTTTCAACGGTTGTCCCGCATTGGCGCTAAAAGTAAATATCGCCTCGTCCGAGCCGTTTGGATCGGGAGTAAAATTTTCAAAAATCGGAAGTTCGGCAAATTGAGTGCTGAATTTGCACGACGGCATACCAAGTTCTTTCAGCTCTTTTAAAAGATTTTTCGACAGTTCGTCCGCAGTCTTTTTTCTTACGCTAGAAAGTTTTTGCGCGCTGTCGTATAGTTTTTTAAGCAAAACTCTTTTCTCTTCTTCGTATTCTTTGACTTTTTCCTCGCCATCGGACAAGAAGTCGTATTCCGCTTGAATATCTTGCAAATACGCCTTAATCTCCTCAATAGAATTGCCGTATTTACGTTTCAGCGAGCGTATTAGCGTAATTCTAGCCTCGCATTCCTCGTACTGCCGCAAGTCGAATCTATTGTTTTCCGCTAAAGCAACTAAAGTAGAGGCAACGTCTTTCAACTCGATTTTGCAGCTTTCTAAACGTTCAACCAGTTCTTCCGCGCCGCTTTCAAAATCCGTAAGTCTACTCAAGGCATTTATAACGTACGACAATATTGACAATGCGTTTTCGTCATCGCCGTTGAGAAGATTATTGCATTCGTTCAAAGTAGAAATAATTGTTTGAGAATTGTTGAGTTTGTGTCGAAGTGCAATCAATTCATCTTCTTCGCCGTCTTTAAGCTCGGCTTGAGTAATCTCATTTATTTGGTACTCTAGCAAATCGATATTCTTGTTCACGTCGGTGAGCGAGCCATACTTTTGCAGCTTTTTGCATACTTCTAAATACTGATTGTACAATTCTTGATTGGCTTGCTTCAACGGCGCGATTGCTCTCTCACCGTATTTGTCAATAATAGCTAGGTGGTAATTAGAGTTGAGAGCGGTAACGTTTTCGTGCTGAGAATATATGTCGGCTAAAGTAGAGGCTACGTCTTTGAGCGCATTCAGCGTGACCCGCTGCCCGTTGATAGAACAAGTATTTTTTCCTTCAACAGTCATTGAACGTTTGAGTATTAAATAATCGTCTTTTTCAATATCATACTCGTTGAGAATTGCCTCGGTATGCTCGGATACGTTCTCGAATGTAGCCGTCACGCTGGCAAGATTTTCGCCGTATCTAATTAAAGACTTATCCGCTCTTTTGCCTAAGACAAAACTAAGACTGTCTACGATAATAGATTTACCCGCGCCCGTTTCGCCTGAGAGAATATTCAAGCCTTGAGAAAAATCTACGTCTACACTTTCAATCAAGGCAATGTTTTTGATAGAAATATTCGTCAACATATCAAAGGTTTTCCTTGAGAGATTTTATAATTTCCAAAGCGTCTTGCTCGCTGGTCGCTACGCAAAATACCGTATCGTCGCCAGCAATCGTGCCGAGTATCGTTGGAAGCGCTAAATTGTCAAGATACGCGGCGGCGCTGTTTGCTGCTCCGCTTACGGTTTTTATAACAATCATATTGCCCGAACTTTGTACGCTCAATACGATTTCTTTGTAAATACTTCCGTATTTATTACTCCCGTTGCGTTGTTTGTCGTGTACTTGGGTATAGCGATATTTTTTTGAAGAGCCTGCAATTTTGACAAGTCCCAACTGCTTTATATCTCTCGATACCGTGGCCTGCGTGGCGCTAAAGCCGTGTTCGCGCAAGATATAAACAAGATCTTCTTGCGTATCGAGTTCATAAGTATTTATTATTTCAAGCAAAGCTTTTTGTCTTTCTTTGTACGCCATTTATTCTCCCCAGTAGTTGAGCTTTTTCCGTAATTTGTTGTAAAAGTTTTCGTTTTTGAATCTTATAAACGAAGCGTGTTTGTCCGCCTTCTCTATCGTCACGCTTAGTCCGTTGCCTTCGCTATTTTTGACGACGATACCGTCAACAATAATTCTAATATTTGGCGAAGACGTAGAAATTTTGATTTTCATATTATCGTCTATCACCATAGGACAACTGTGCAATGAATGTGGGCAAATAGCGTTTACTATCAACGCTTTGACGCTCGGACTAAGTACTGGACCGTTGCAAGAGAGCGAGTACGCCGTCGAGCCAGTCGGCGTGGATACCAATATTCCGTCGCTGCGTACTGTATCGGCTTTCACTCCGTCAAGTTCTATATCAAATGAAGATATGTGGCATGGGTCTTGACGAGATACGATAATTTCGTTGAGAGCGTGATATTCTCTACCGTCAACCGAGATTTTAATCAACGTTCTGGTTTCGATCTCGTAAGATTTGTCCTTAAGACATTTAACGGCGTAATCGATTTCGTTCTCGTCGACTTCCGTTAAAAAGCCGATTTTTCCCATATTGATTCCGAGTATGGGCTGATTATTGCGCAAGTAGCGAACGCTGTCCAACATTGTTCCGTCGCCGCCGAAAGATACGACTACGTCGCACCATTCGTATACGTAAGACGTTGGAGCGACTTCGCTTGCATCAAAATAATCGCTAGCGTTGTCACATACCTTATAACTCAAGCCGTTGGACTTGAGCTTTGCGCAAAAAGCGTGCGCGGTGCTTGCATTTAAATCCCTATTCAAATTAGTTTTAACGCCGATTTTCATAATAATATTATAACTTTATTTGTATAATTATTCAATAGGTTTGCATAAAAATATTAGAAATTCTACGTTTTTATTAGCTCTTATTGGAGCTGTCGTAATACTCTTATATTTCAATCCAAGGCTCAACGCAAAGTTTTTTATATCATCGCAAACCTTGCTCCTGACCTTTTCGCTGATTACTATTCCATTTTTGCTCAAATTCTTACTGCCGGCTTCGAATTGAGGTTTTATTAAAGCTATTATATCTCCGCCCTTTTTAAGTATGCCGACTACAGACGGCAAAATTAGTTTTAGTGAAATAAAACTCACGTCAATACATGCAAAATCAACTTGTTCGCCAAACGCGCTTTCGTCAATATATCTAGCGTTGGTCCTGTCTTTTATGACTACCCTAGGATCGTTTTTCAACTTATCTTCAAACGCGCACTCGCCTACGTCAACGGCGTAAACTTTCTCCGCGCCGTGACTTAATAGACAATCGGTAAAGCCGCCGTTTGACGCGCCGATATCCGCGCAAATTTTTCCGCTTACGTCATAGTTAAAGTCGCATAACGCTTTTTGAAGTTTATCTCCGCCAAGCGAAGAAAATTTGAAAGTATCTAGAATTTTGATTTGAGAACGCTCGTCGACGTTCATCGATGATTTGTTGGTAATTTTTCCGTCAACTTCTACAAAAGAATTTTCTATCATTTGTTGGGCTTTGGCTCTCGAAACGCCTGCCGTTTTGCTTAAGTACAAATCCAATCTCATAGTATAAAATCACTTATTCGATATTACGAAATTAACTATGTTATCAACGTTTAATCCCGCTTCCTCAAGCAGCTCTTCGCGCGAGGCAACCGCGTAAGGTTTGTTCTCTATGCAAACTCCGAAAACTTTGCTTGAGTATGATTGTTCATTGAAGTACTCGAGTATTTGCGAGTATATAGAATTTGGGCGGGTGCATTCTTCGAATACGAAAATCTTTTTGCCGTTAGCAATTTGATCAAGATAATTGTAATCAATAGGTTTGACAAAACGCGCGTTGATTACGTCGGCTTTTACACCATATTCAACCAAAATTTCCGCGGCGCTTACAACGTTGGCAAGAACGTCGCCGTTGGAAATAAGCACTATATCGCTATCATTAAAAGATAACTTTTCCCATTTTCCCAATTCGATTTTTGCGGACTTAGAATAAATCAGCTGAGCTTGGCTCTTGGGATATCTTATTGCAAGAGGATGATTATATGCGACTGACCACTTAATTAGCGATTGCAATTCCTCGCCGTCTTTGGGCGCGGCAACTGTCATATTCGGCATAGACGCCAAGTATGCGACGTCGTATAGACCTTGATGCGTTTCGCCGTCGCCGCCGACGAATCCTGCTCTATCTATGCAAAATACTACAGGCAAGTCGTTTAGACATACGTCGTGAAGAATATTGTCGTAAGCGCGTTGAAGAAACGTCGAATATATGGCAACGTACGGCTTCTTTCCCGCTAAGGCAAGACCTGCCGACATAGTCACGGCGTGAGATTCGGCTATACCCACGTCAATAAATCGTTCGGGGAATTTTTGAGCAAACTCGCTCAAACCCGTGCCGTCCGTCATAGCCGCCGTTATAGCAAAGACATTTTCATTGTCTTGCGCAAGTTTTGCAATTTCGCTTCCGAAAATTTGTCCGTACGAAAGATTTTCGCAAGGCTTGCTCACGCTGTGAAATTTAGTGGGATTGGCTTCCGCGTCGGCTATCCCCTTGCCCTTTTTCGTAACTACGTGAAGTATTACGGTCTTTTCGCAATTCTTCGCATACTTGAGTTTTCCTATCAAGTCGGGGATATCGTGTCCGTCGATATTGTTAAGCGATTCTATATTGAGCATAGGCATATCGCTGCCGTACTTCCGTACGATTTTGAGATACTCGTTGATAAATCCTACGTTGTCGGAGATGGACATATTATTGTCGTTGATAATTACGATAACCTTTTTGTTGAGCGTAAGTACGTCGTTCAATGCTTCGTAAAAAAGTCCGCCTGTCATCGCTCCGTCGCCTATTAAGCAAATGACCTGCCCCTTTTCTCCGCCTCTCGCCATTCCGCAAGCTATTGACAAAGCGGTAGAAGCGTGACCGCTGTTGGCGCTGTCAAACTTGCTTTCCTCTCTTTTGGGGAAACCACTCAAACCGTCTTTTTGTCGTAGTCGCTTGAAATCGTCGAGCCTGCCGCTCAAAATTTTATACGCGTAGCATTGATGTCCTACGTCGAATATCAATTTGTCCTTGGGAAAATCGAATACGTAAGTCAATGCGCAAGTCAAATCTACGACGCCTAGATTAGAGGCTAGATGACCGCCGTTCTTCAAAGTATATTCCGTGATGAACTCTCTTAAGTCGCTTGATAGAAGTTCAAGGTCTTTGACGTCAAGACTTTTGATATCTTCAGGTAACTTAATTTTGTCAAGTATACGCATTACTTTTTCCTCTTTTTCGTTATAAATATTCCGATAATTCTTGCGGACATAAACACAAATTCCGCGCTGTTTTTTACCGCTATCTTTTTCAGCGAGGCTTTACCGCCCACGGTGATTGCCGCTATCACGCTTGAGATAATTATCGTTATCCAATGACCGCCGCCCGACGAGTGCATATTGAGCTGGACGACTATCGACGCGCCGCAAGCCCCGCACAGTATTCCGCACATATCGCCTATTACGTCGGCGCATATATTGTTAACCTTTTCCGCGTTCTTGAGCAAGAACTGCGCGATCGCATACTGTTTCGTAAAGCGAGCGTACTTTTTTATATCCTCTTGCGAACAAGAAGCTACGCTAAGTCCTATTCCGTCGAATATTATGCTCACCAATATCATAAAAGACAGTAGCATTATTGATACGGTTATATCACTTTTAGAAGTAGTAATTTGCGAAATAAAACTGCAAATCACCGCTCCGAAAAAAGTAAATATCGTTATCTTTATTACCCACAACTCGGCTATGCTTATCTTTGCTTTTTCTTTGACTTCGCGTTTCTTTATCAGCCGACATCTACGCTTTCTTTCCATATTATAAAATATGGCGCACGATTATCTATTATTCCAATATCAACGCGTTCTCTCACAAAGATAGCCGCAAAGGCTAATCAAGTTTTTAGCTCTTTCGCCGTACTTGCTTAAGTCGGCTACAGCGGCGGCGTGGAGTTTTTTAACGTATTCTTTCGCTCCATCCAACCCCATGATATCTACTACTGTTCGCTTGCCGTTGGCTCCGTCTTGGTTTACGTCCTTTCCCAAAATTTCGGATGTAGAAGTCTTATCAAGTATATCGTCTACTACTTGGAAAATCTCCCCGAGTCTTTCGGCGTAGCTTTCCATATCGGCTATTTCGCTTTCGCTTGCCCCGCACTTGATTAGGCTGCCGACCAACGCGGCTTTTATAAGACACGAAGTCTTTAGCCTGTTCAATTTCTTAATTTCTTCAAGCGTAAAATCTCTTTCGCTCACGTTTGATAGGTCAATACACTGTCCGCCAATCATACCGTTTATTCCGCTGTTTCTAGCGATATAGCGTACTGCTTTCAAAGCGTTTTGATCGAAATTTTCGTCGCTAAGCATTACTTCAAAAGCCGTATTGAACAAAGCGTCGCCGCAAAGCACAGCCATACCCTCGCCGTAAACTATATGACAGGTCGGTTTTCCTCTTCTAAGTTCGTCGTCGTCCATACACGGCAAATCGTCGTGAACGAGCGAATAAGAATGTATCATTTCCACGCCTAGCGCTATAGTTTTGACAAAACTTTCGTCTTTTGAGCAAAATTCAGCCGCAAGATAGCAAAGCGCCGGTCGTATGCGTTTCCCGCCGTTTTCTATTCCGTAGCGCGCCGCTTCAAAAATAGGCTGAATATCGCAAGTATTGTTTTGCAAATAATTATTCAGTTGTTTAGAAAAAATATCCTTATATTTTTCCAATAACGTCTTCACTAATCTACCTCGACGAGTTTAGCTATCATCTCGTTTGATTTTTCTTCCAGCAATGCGATTTGACCTTTGACTTCGCTGAGCTTATCGCTGCAATCTTTGCACAGTTCCATTGCTTTGGAATATAACGATATACTCTCGTCAACGGAGAGTTTTCCGGTTTCGAGTTTTTCTACGATTCCGTCAAGTTGTTTCAAAGCTTCTTCAAATTTCATTCTTTACCTCCAAAATCTCCGCTTGCGCTATTCCGTCGCTTGTTTGCAAAGTTACGCTATCGCCCTTTTTCAAAGCTGCCGCCGTAGAAACGGCTGTACCGTCTTTGCTCATCCGCCAATAACCTTTTCCCAATATGGCGAGCGGATTGTTGGCTTGTAGCTTCATTATTATATTTTCTAGGCTATGCCGAGTATTCGTATAGGCTTTGTCCATTGCGCCGCTTAGAGCTTTCATACGTTGCTCAAGAGCGTGAGAATTATTTGCGTAGCTCAAATTCATTTGATAGTTGACAAATTTGAGTTTTCTTTGCAAATCCCCCTCTATCTCCTCAACTTGTTTATTAACAAGCTTTCTCGTTTTAAGCAAAACGTCGGCAAAATATCTCTTGAGCTGATACGTATCGTACGCAATATATTCAGCCGCCGCAGTAGGCGTAGCCGCTCTATAGTCAGCGACTTCGTCGCAAAGCGTATAGTCGGTTTCGTGTCCGACCGCGGATATGATAGGCGTTTTGCACTCGTATATAGCCTTAACGAGTTCTTCATTATTGAAAGGCATTAAATCCTCAGCCGAGCCGCCGCCTCTTGCAATAATCAACACGTCGTATCCAAGTTCATCAACTTGCTCGAGAGCTTTGATAATATCTTTATGAGAGCCCTCGCCTTGCACTCTTACGTCTTTGATATAAATATTAATAATATCGTTTTTAAGCCGTATGGTCTTTTTTATATCTCTAATAACCGCGCCGCTAAAGGACGTAATTACGCATACGTTCGCCGGATAAGGCGGAATTGGCTTTTTATGGCTTTGGTCAAAGTATCCTTCCTTTTCCAATCTCCGCTTTAATATTTCAAGTTGAATTGCAAGCAAGCCTTGGCCTATTGGAGTTATGGCGTCTACCTTGAACTTTAATTTTCCGCCTTTAGCGTAATAATCGACGGAGCCTTTTGCAATAACGCTTTCTCCGTCTTTGGGAATATACGTCTTTGCGCAGTTGAAACAAGTCGCTTCAATTTGGCAGTTCTCGTCTTTAAGAGTAAAGTAAGCGTGACCACCGGATATTCTATAGCCCGATATTTCCCCTGCGACTTGAATATCGTGTAAATGCTCTTCCGCCCTGAATATAGCGTTGATAACGGTATTTAGCGCCGTAACGTTGATTATATTACCGTTCATTTTCCTTCGCTATTGCCAACGTTAAAGTATTATAGAGTAACATAGATATCGTCATAGGTCCTACTCCGCCGGGAACTGGAGTAATAAATGACGTCTTAGGCTCAACCGAATCAAAATCTACGTCGCCGCACAGTTTGCCGTCAACGCGGTTGATTCCTACGTCTATGACAATCGCTCCGTCTTTGACCATATCCGCCGTGACAAATTTCGGCTTTCCTATAGCTACGACCAAGACGTCGGCTTTTTTCGTATACTCGGCGAGATTTTCCGTCTTGCTGTGACATACGCTTACGGTGCAGTTTGCGTTGAGAAGCAGCATTGCCATAGGCTTTCCTACTGTATTGCTTCTACCCAAAACCACAGCGTTTTTACCGCTCAAGTTTACGCCTGCATATTCAAGCATCTTCATTACTCCAAGCGGCGTACACGAAACGGTTCGCGGTCTTCCCAGGCAAAGATTGCCTATGTTTGAAGCGTTAAATCCGTCCACGTCTTTGCTATCGGGAATGTTTGCAAGTACGGCTTTCTCGTCGTAGCCTTTAGGCAAAGGCAACTGCACCAATATGCCGTCTACTTTATCGTCTTTGGCGAGAGCTTTGATTGTTTGAATTATCTCATCTTGCGGGGTTCCGTCGGGAAATTCGTAGTGCAAGGAATTAAATCCAACCTGTTTGCAGCCGTTGATTTTGTTGCGTACGTAAGTTTGAGAAGCGGGATCTTCGCCTACGATAATTACCGCTAAAGTAGGTTTGCGGTCGTACTGCTTTTCAAACTCTAAAGTCTTGAGCGTTACGTCGTCGAGAATTTTTGCCGCTACTTCTTTGCCGTAAATTAGCATAATTACACCTCTTTATTTAATTCGTTGAATACGCCTTTCAATACGCCGTTGACGAATTTATTGCTGTTTTCGGTTGAGAAAATTTTAACGAGTTCTATCGCTTCGCTGATAGAAACTTTGAGAGGAATATCCTCTATATATTTCATTTCATAGCAAGCCAATAATAGAGCCGCTAAGTCGGATTTGTAAATTCTATCAAGCTTAAAATTTTTGCTGTTTTCGGCGATCAAAGACAAAAGTTCGTCGTAGTGCTCTTTTACGCCGTTTATAGTATCGTTTATGTACTCTGCGTCGCTCTCGGTTATGTCTTGCGCATTGAGCATCGTATCGAGAGTTTTCGTATCTATCTCTTTAGAAAATAAGTATCCGAAGATTAGCTGATACGCGTCTAACCTTGCGCTTCTTCTGCTCATTGCCGAATTTCTCCTTATGTCAATCAGTTGCCGGCTACGATACCGACTACGTTTACGTTTACGCTGCTAACTTTGTAAAAAGTTGATTTTTCAATCTCTTGCTTGATTTTTTCCTGTAACTTGCATACCACGACCGGTATTACGTATCCGTAATATATGTTTACGGATATTTCGATTTTAACGAGTTTATTATCGTAGATAACTACGTCGATAGCCTTGTTTTTACTCTTTTTTCTTTTGTCGCTTTTATTGCTTCCGTACGTGACGGATACCACTCCGTCGACCTGCGAAGCCGCGCTGCCGGTGATTGAAGATATTACGTTTACGTACGTTTGAATGGATTTATTTGCATCCGAACCAAATTCTATAGCCATTTATACCTCCGTTGATACTCTTATTCTAGCATATCAAAATAAGTTTGACAAGCATAGTTCGTATTATTTATATATAATAATTATTAGCTATTTTATTATAATTATATTTCGCAAAGTCTTTTACTCTAACAAATTTAACTTAAAAATACGTTTTGCCGACCCAAACGGGTCGGCAAAATTAATGCGATATTGCTAAGACGTCGCTAAGTATATAAGAATTGTTTACGCAGTATAAGGTACGACGTATACTTGACTAGCAGTATAGTTTGTTTCTTGAAGAATAGTGCCGAGAATTTGAGCTACTTCTTCTTTCGTCAATTCGGCTTGCTTAACAATGACGTTGAGGTTGTTGGTGCTCATAGTAACGACGGCGTCTTCAAACCCTTTTGCTTTGATAAGGCTTTCGAGTACGAGTTCCTGCTCGATGAAGGAAAGAAGCTCGACTTGCTTTTCTTCAGCGCTTGCCTTAACTGTTTCGCTCGTAGCCTCGGAAGATATGATAGCGTCTAAGTAGCTGAACTCTTCGGCTCTAGCCGTTTCTCTATTGCTTCTATGCGAAGCGAAGAAAGTTTCTACGGCTGCGCCGTCGCCCAAATTATCAACGACGTCGTTGGGATTGTTGCCGTCTTTGATTTGCGTGTTGAGAACGTAGTTAAGTACGCCGGTCACTACCAAGAGCGCAACCATACAGCACAGTACGAGCGCTTTTTTGCCATTTGATGAGAGTTTCTTTGTTTTTTCTTTTTTTGCCATTTTGACCTCCATTTATTTCATTTCAAAGATTTGTATATTTCCTGCCTCTATTTTTAGAAGCGTGCATAACGCGTTTGTGATTTTTATTCTCGTGTAAACGTCTTGTCCGCCCTCGGCAACGACGACAACGCCTTGAATGTTGTCGGTCGCGTTGAGCGTATCCGCGCTGACGTCCTCGCCGTTGTACTTGTACGTTATAAGCACCTCGCATTCGCCTACTCCGTCTATGCTCGAGAGGATTGTTTTTATCTCGCCAATCAAGCCTTCTTGAGTTTGGTCAGTTGAAGCGGGAGCGCTTTCTTTTTTGCCCATCATTGCGTTTACACTAAAATATACGCATATCGCTAATACCGCTATGACTATTGCGCAAATTATCTCAAAACCTTTTATTTTTCGGCATTTTTCTACAAGCGCCTTGAATTTGTCGCTCATTTTAACTCCTTTCTATCGTCGTAGCTCCGACGTAATTTTTGATTATAGCTTTAATCTCTTCCCAATCTTTATCCGAAGTAATTACGCTTTTTACCGTTACTTTCTTGACGGCGTATGCATAGTCGTCGTCAAACGTTATTTCAAATTCTACGCCTGCGTATCCATTCGCCGTCAGCTCTTCCGTTAGACCGTTGATGAGCGTAGAGTGTATTTGCTCTTTTACAGCCTGATAATATTCCTCGTCAATCTCAATTTGAGAAGTTTCGCCGTTCCCCGTAAATTCCTTTATAAAGTCGCCTTTTAGTAATTTTGGCAGCGGCGATACGATTACGAAAATTACGATTATAGAGAAAATTCCTCTTATGTATTTGCTGTTTTCGCCCTCAGGAAGAATAATCTCTATAAGCACCCCGAGGCTGACTACTCCGACTATTCCTATCAACCACGCGCTCATATTAGACTACCCCCGCGTTGAAAGTATAGATTACCAGCATTATCGTCATCAAAAACATAAAGCCTACTCCCACGAGCGAAACGATAAGCAATATTAGGTTAGAAGATATGCTGTGGAGCATTTTGCTGAACTTGGAATCGCATAACGGTTCGATTATTCCGCTTGCAAGCTTTAGACCTAAGCTCAGCACGGCTATTTTAATCGTAGGCAACGCGATAACCGAGAGTATCGTAAGCAGTCCGATTATGCCTATGGAATTTTTTATCAGCACCAAACTTGCCAGCATCAAGTCAAAGCCGTCCGACAAATATCCGCCGAGTATAGGCACGTAGCTTTGAATAGCGAATTTCGCCGTCTTTATAGATACGCTGTCAATAACTCCGCCCGTCAAGCCTTGAAACGTCAAGAATGCCATAAACAAACTGAATACTCCGCCGAGTACGTACGTAGCGCTTGATTTGAAAAAGCCGGTCAGCTTGTCGAGTTTTACGCTCTTAGTAAGATTGCCTACTACGCTGAATGCTATGGCGGCAATAAAAAACGGGATGATGACGCTTGATATAAAGGTTGTTATAAAAGACGTCAGCGTTACCATCATAGGTTTGAATACCGCCGATGAATTTACTCCGCCCAAAAGCGTGACGAGCGTAAGTAATATTGGGAAAATGGCTTCCATAACAGTTTTTATGGACCTTATCGTGTTGGTCGTGAGCGATATTATAGAACCTATTTCTATCATAACTACCAAGATAATCGCGCTGTAAGTTGCGAAGTAAATTAGCTGCTTAGTAGGCTGTCGCACGAACCCTGAGCTCAATCCCTCAAGCAAACTGTAAATTACGGCGACGGCAACGATTGTGAGAACCATAGGCAATACGTCTAAAATGCTCTTCCCGATTCCCTTAGTCAGTATTGATAAAAAGTCACTGAAACCGCCTTGGAAATCGCCGTTTACGATTGATTTTATCGTCGAAGTTGCGTCGCTTCCGAATAGCGTACGAAAGTCGTCGCCTAGGCTTGCTAGCAGCTCTTCGAGTTTAGACAAGTCCATTTTGTCGAGGTTTTCGTCGACGTTATCCTGAATTGTTTTTTCGCTTTCGTCTTGAGCTTTGTCGGCGTAGCATACTTGAGCTGATTGCAAGGCAAAGACAACGGCTATACAAATAAGTAACGCAACTATTAGATACTTGCTAAAGTTTAGTCTTGCCTTAATTTTTTTCACTACAATATCTCCACTATTACCGCGATGAGGTTTTCAATTATTGGCAACGCCAATAAAAAGATAGCGATTTTTCCTGCAAAAGAAACTTTCTTTCCTATGCTTGCGCAACCGAAATCGTCGCATACGCTTTGGCTATATTCGGTTATGTAGCCAATACCGATTATCTTCAAAAGACTTGAAAATATTTGCGAATTTACGCCTGTCTTGTCTATGATAGACTGAAACGAAAGTATGACTTTCGAAAAAGACGAAAGCGCGATTATAAGTATAATAATTCCCGTAGCCAAAGTCGAGAGCGTTGCAAACTGCGATTGAGTATTCTTCAGCACCAAGCTGCACACGCAACCGACTATCGCTATTCCTACGATCTTAAAGATATCCATAACTCACCTAATAGAGATTGAGCAGCGATTTGAGCGTGTCAAACAATCCTCCAAGCATATCCAACACTAAAATCAATACTAATATAAGACCCGCTATCGTAACGTAATTTGCTATTTCGTCTTTGTCGTTTTTCTTGAGAATTACGTTTATTATCGCCGTCAAAAGACCTATTCCCGCAATCTTAAAAATAATGTCAACCGCCATAAATTCTCCTTCCTATACTAAAATAATCATTATAGTTATACCTATTAAAAGCCCCAACTTCGACAGTACGTTTCCGGTAGTCTTTTTGTCTTTTTCAGCTTTTGCAAGAATCTTTTCCATTTCAGCTTTACTCATATTGAGTTTGGAAAGCTGAGTGTCGTAATCGACTTTCCCAAGCGAAGAAAAGAAGTCGTTAAAGTACGCCTTGTCTTGTTTTTTTAAGTACTTGCAATTAAAGCAGTTTTCAATCTTCTCTTCCTCGCCAACGCGTTCAATAACGCTAATAAAGGATTGTAAGTCCTTGCTGAATCCGCCCTTTGATTGAGCTAAGTATTTCTTAGATATTTCAGGCAGCCTGTCTTTGGAATAACTTATGCCGTCTACGAGCGCAAGCAAATAGTCGTTGAAACTCGCAAGATATTTGTATCTCTTTTCATAGTAGTTTTTCCCCACAATTCCCAAGTACGCGCTTATAAAGCAAAGTATACCGCCTAAAGTCATTTTTAGCATATAAATCCTCCAAGCTGATCAATCGTCAAAGTTCGATAGTCAAATTAGACCGTTTTTTAAATCGATGACTTTATCGATATTGCCTATTCCCGCAATGCAAACGACATAGCGAATATCGTCTAATAGTTTTGAATACGAAGCGTTTTTCTTCAAGCTTTTCGGGTCGTCCGAATGAAGCGTTGCGATTATCTTTACTCCGCATCTAACGCAGTCGGCAATGCACTCGATTTCCTTTTCGCCGAATATCTCGTCGGTCGCTATCACGTCGGGACGCATACTCCGCACTTGCGAAGCGTAGGCGGTAATCTTTGGAATGCCCAATGCTACGTCGCTACATTCGCCCAAGTCTATCGTTTGTTTGCCGTCGCTTACTCCGCTCAACTCGCCCCGCTCATCCAAGACCAAAACGTTGTAAGCTTCGTCGGATAGTCGCTTTATCATATATCTAAGAAGCGTTGTTTTTCCGTAGCCGGGTTTGGATATTATCAGCGTGTTTTGAAAATTTTTGAGTAATGAGTCTATTCTTTTGTCTTTTATCTCGACGTAGTGTGGGATCCTAATGCAAAGCGACGTAACGTTCTTTAGAGCGCAAAGACTGCCGCCTTTTAGTACGCCTTCTCCGCTTACGCCTATTCTTATGCCGCCGTCAAAAGTGATGAACCCGTCAACCATACTCGTGTTGTAAGCGTATAAAGACGATTTCGTAGCGTACGAAAGTATCTTTTCAACGTCGCTTGAGCTTATGCAAAAATCGCCAAGTCTTTTGTACCTTCCGTTTATCGCATAATGTATAGGTTTGTCTACTCTCAATCTTATTTCGCTAAGTTCATTGAAGTCGCATACTCTATAGAGTTCGTTGTAAATGCTTAGCGGTAATAATTTTGAGAGCATACTTTCCATACAATATCTTAATGTCCGTTTCAGCCTCGTATGACTATACTACAAATGAACGGTTTTTATAAAAAAATTCGACAAAACTCAATATTAAAATTAAGTCTTATCGCGGAAGATTTCATATCAAAATCGCAAGTACAGACGAAATGCTAATCAATAAGATTATAATACAAATAAATTTGGTCCGTAACTGTGGAATGTGGAAATTTAAGCAAATTTATAAACTTTTAAGTTAAAGAAAATAAATGTTATGTGGATATCTCTTTAAAAAAAATAATATTTCTAATAAAAAAAGCAACCGCTTATCCACACAAACGGTTGCTTTGCCAAACTAAACTTAAATATTATCTTGTTTAATGGCAACGATAATTTTCGATATAACGAAAATTAACCCAAGTAATATCTAAACTGTATCTTATATTAAACTCTCGACATATAAGTTCCGGTACGGGTATCTACTCTTATAGTGTCGCCTTCGTTGACAAACAAAGGTACTTGCAAGGTATAACCCGTTTCTAGCGTTGCGGGTTTAGTTGCGCCTTGGGTCGTGTTGCCCTTTGCGCCAGGTTCGCAGTGAGTGATGAGAAGTTCAACGAAATTTGGCGGTTCTACTGCAAACGGAGAGCCGTTGTAGAACGATACGGTAACTTCGCCGTTTTCCATAACGTATTTGAGAGCGTCCTCAACGCTTTCGCTGTTTATAGGCAACATATCGAAAGATACTGGATCCATAAAGTAGTATAAGTCGCCGTCATTGTAAGAATATATCATATTCTTGTGCTCTATATGAGCGGTTTGGAACTTAGCCGTTGGGTTGAAAGTCATTTCAACGGTTCCGCCGTTGATAACGTCTCTAAGTTTGGTGCGAACGAACGCCGCGCCTTTGCCTGGTTTTACGTGCAAGAAATCGACGATAGTAACTACTTTTCCGTCCATTTCAAACGTAACTCCCTTTCTAAAATCGCCTGCTAATACGAAATCAGCCATAAAGTACCTCCGAACTTGTCTTTATAAAATTATAAGTTGTTTATCAGCTTTGGTCAAGTCTTTGACCGAACTTTTCGTTATTAAAACCATATCTTCTATTCTTACGCCGAATTTGCCTTCGATATAGAGTCCCGGTTCTACCGTCACTATCATATTCTCTCGAATAGTTCTTTCTTCTCTTGGCGTAAAGCCTACGCCTTCGTGTATATCTATACCCACGCCGTGACCAAGCGAATGAGTAAAATACTTATCCAATTTCTTTTCGGCAAAATAATCTCTAGCAATCTTATCGCAATCGCGACCTTTCATTCCTGATTTGATATTGTCGATCGCCAAGTTTTGCGCCTTAAGTACTTCGTTGTAGATCTCAACTTGCTTAGTACTAATTTGTCCATATCCTACCGTGCGGGTCATATCTGAGCAGTAACCATCGAATTTCGCTCCTATATCCATAGTGATAAAGTCGCCGTCCTGAAGCCTTTTATCGCTCCTGTGAGCGTGCGGACTTGCGGTATGTTCTCCAAATGCAACGATACTTTCAAAGGCTATATCGCAACCGCTTTTAAGCATTATATACTCAATATAAGCGGCTAATTCCCTTTCGCTTACGCCTAAGCGTATAAACTTCAGCGCTTCCTCAAACGCTAACTCCGTCACCCTTTGAGCGGACTGGATTTTTCCTATTTCATCAAGCGATTTTATATCCCTAAGCGAAGCGATTTGATCAGTGATATCAACGAGTTTTCTATCCCCGACAAGCTCCTGCAAATCCCTATATTGTCTATATGAAATATCCGCTTCAAAGCCTACGCTTCCGCTATCTAACAAGGTTTTGCCGCTATTTAAGTCTTGACATACTACTTCAAAATTATCACTCAACTTCTCTCTCGCTTCCAAGAAGTACCTCATATCGGTAAGGAAGTACGACTTGCTTTTGGTGATAATTATTTGACAGTTAGTCGACGAGTAACCCGATAGGTAGAAAGTATTCGACGGCAAAAGAACTATAAGGTTGTCAACGCCTGCTATATCGAAGAGTTTTCTACACAAGTTCATACGATTATTTTACCATAAATTTAATAATATGTAAAGTACAAAATCTAGGATAGCTCAAAAACGCCGTTTATTTTTTCAAAGAATCGTAGTACGTTTTCATAGCAAGCGCGTCACGCGTTTGAGTTCCTGCCGATTCGCATACGATATACGGATTGAGCTTGTACTCGTAGAATACTTCCATAAGCGGTTGATACGGCGGTCCGTAAACTTCATCGTCAAACGTGAGGTGACGTAATTCGCCGTTTGCCGTATACTGTATCTTTGAAAAATGCACGTGCATTCTATCAACTTTGCTCTCGCCCAATTCTTCGAGCAGCTTATCTATCGTACGTTTGTAATCGTCGCTAGTGAAATATATTCCTTGATCGCGGCTATTTAGATGACCGAAGTCTATGCAAGGCACGATATTATTATCGCCCATTTTGCACATCTCTATAATTTCGTCCAAGTCGCCTAGTTGCGCTTTCTTGCCCATAGTTTCGGGACAAAGCAACAGCTCCCCGAATCCGTTTTCTTCTTTGAGTTTTAGTACTATTTCAAATCTATTCAGCAACGTTTTCATAGCTTCGGCTCTTGACGCCTTGAGCGGACTTCCGGGATGGAATACGCACCGTTTGCCGCCAAATTCTTTTAGAGCGCTCAAAGAATCGAGAATATACCTATGGTTGTTGTTCGCTTTATCCTCTTCTTTAGTCGCTAAATTTATAAAATACGGCGCGTGAACGCTTATTTCAATTCCTTTATTGAAGAACTCCTTGCCGATTTGATTGGCCGTTTGCGGTTTGATTTGCACGCCTCTACCAAAGGAATACTCGAAGCAATCTAGCCCCCTCTCTTTTAGCCACGCCGCAGCTTCGATAGTATGCGACATTCCGCTTTGAGCAAATTGCTCGCAAAGTCCGCTTGGTCCGAATTTTATCATATTATACCTCACAATTTGCTCTCAAGGGCAAATTCTATATCTTTGGTTATTTGTTTTGCAAGTTCTTCTTTAGAGTTAAATTTCTTAATCTCACGAATTTTTTCTAAGAATTTAACTATGATTTTCTTGCCGTATATGTCTTTATTATAACATAGAATATGGCTTTCTATATTGAAATTTCCGTCGTCGAACGTCGGGTGTTCTCCCACGTTAGTTACGGCTTTCAACCATACTCCGTCCAACAAAACTCGCGTATAGTATACGCCGGCTTTGAGTTTTACTTTATCGTCAGGATAATTCACGTTTGCCGTTGCAAAACCTATATTTGAGCCGCGTTTATGTCCGTGTTCGACTTCGCCGATTACAAAATACGGCTGCGTAAGATATGCGTTTGCCTTAGCTAAATCCCCCGATTGCAATAACTCTCTTATTTGAGTGGAAGAAATTTTCCTGCCTTCGTCTTTGGCGAAATCTACTACGCGAAGCTCTATTTTGTTGTCCAAACACCACTTTGCGAGTACGTCTATATTCCCTGAGCCTTTCGCTCCGAAAGTATAGTCGCTTCCGACAACTATTCCTTTGACTTTAAAATTATTTAGAATAGTATCTAAAAACTCAATGGGCGAAAGCTGAGAAAACTCTCGGCTAAACTCCGCTTTAATGCAGTAATCAACTTGAAGGGCGTTTAGCTTAAAAAGACGTTCTTCAAAATTGAGTATTTGTTTTTCGCTCTTTCCCAACACCTCAAACGGCGAGTTTGAAAAGGTAAATACTCCGCTATTGCACGACTTTTTGAAAGCCATCAGTTTGCTTGCCTCTATCAGTTTGATATGACCTATATGCAAACAGTCAAAAAAACCCAGCGCCAAAACTATTTCTTTGCCGCTTTTATCAAAGAAATTGAGTGTTTCTATTCCTTTCCATCTACCCATTTCTCAACTTTCCAAAAAACAAACTGATTTAGCGATTTTATTTTTAACGTCTAAAATAAACGACGTTTCGTCCATATAAATCGCGCCGTAATTTCCGTCTTTCACGTCAATCACAACGCTTTGTCCGTTGCGTATCTTAAAGTACTCGCTTTCGCTTAAAGTAACAGATTGCATTAAGCTATCCGTAAGCGCTTTTACGCTGCGTACGTAATTCATAGGAGCGATTAAGAAGTCTTGCAATTCGACCGCGTCGCGCTCCAACTCAAACCCTACGCTTTCAGTTCGCGTAAGAGCCGACATATACGCGGCGCTGCCTACGCCATTTGCCAAATCGCGGCAAATACTTCGTATATACGTTCCGCCGCCGCATATTATTGAAAGCGTTAGATCCTTACAAAGTTCTCCGTCTAAAGTTTTGTCAAGGACTTTAATATCTTTAATTTCCACTTGCTTAGCGGCAATTTCAAAGTCCTTTCCCTTGCGAGCTAGGTCGTAAGCTCTTTTGCCGTTTACGTTCACGGCGCTGTATTTTGGCGGTACTTGGTCGATCTTGCCTATAAAGTTGGGCAAGTAATCGACAACGCTTTGAAATTCAGGCAAAGCGCAAGTTTTAGTCACTTCTCCGCACGCGTCCAAAGTATCGCGCTCTTCGCCGAATTGAAATTTTGCGACGTAAGTCTTGCGCTTTTTCAGCGTAAAGTCAAACAATCTAGTGGCGTTGCCGAACGCTACGATCAAAATGCCGCTTGCCATAGGATCAAGCGTGCCCATGTGTCCGCATTTGATTTTTTTACCGATTGCCTTGGAATATGCGTTGCGACACTTGATTACTACGTCGCTAGACGACATACCCGACGGTTTGTTTATTATGACGAAACCGCTGCTCATAGTTCGTCAACGCAGGCTTTGAGTACCTTGTCCTTTACGTCCTCAAAAAATCCCGACACCCTGCAACCCGCAGCGTTCTTGTGCCCGCCTCCGCCAAATTGCATAGTAATTCTAGACGCGTCGTAATTGTCGGAAGTGCGTACGCTGACTTTGTAATTGTTGTCTTGCGGCATTTGAGTTATGGACACAGCGATCTCGACTCCGTCGATATCCCGCACGTAGTTTATAGCGCCCTCGGTGCTCTCGACGGTTGTTCCCGTGGCGGCGAAATCTTCTTGCGTGAAGATTATCATTCCGATTTTGCCGTTTTCAAAAAACTTAGCCTTGGAAAGAACTCGCATCCTAAGCAAAAATTTGTTCATAGAAACTTTTTTAAGAAAACGTTCGCAAACTTCGCTCGCCTTGAAGTCATACTTAATCAATTCCGAAGCGATCAAATGCGTTTGAGTAGACACGTTGGAATAGCTGAAACCGCCGCTGTCGGTGACTAATCCGCTGTATAACAATTTCGCGACGTCGTCGTCAAAACAAGGTTTACGCTTGTCCAACGCTTTCAAAACTTTGTACATCACTTCGCAAGTAGCGCTTACTCCCGCTTCAATAATATTGATTTTGCCGTATCTATCGTTGGTCTTGTGGTGGTCAATATCTACCGATATCTTTGCACGATTGAACAACGACGTAAATTTTCCCAGTCTATCCATATCCGCGCAGTCGCAAGCTATAGCTAGCTCAACCTTATCAGGTTCGGCTTGGTTGTAAAATTCGCTTCCCTTGAGCGTAGTCAAATTACCTTTAATATTGCCGTCGCACAAAAGATATATATTTTTATCCTTTGAGTACAAACTCAACGCCCTAAATAGCGCAAGAGCGCTACCGCAAGTATCTCCGTCGGGATTGATATGGGAGATAATCGCAATAGTGCTGCTTGAATCAACGGCTTTAATAAAATCTTCGTACATTATTCACCTTGTTTGTTTTCGGAAGAATTGAGGTCGTCCAAAATTTTGGAAATCTTTCTTCCGTAACTTATGCTGTCGTCGTATAAAAATCTCAGCGCGGGCATATTGCGAAGTTTGATCTTAGACTTGAGTTCCGACTTAATGTACCCTTCCGCGCTGTTGAGCCCGTCTAGAATAGACTTCTCGTCGTTCTCTCCGCCGAGTACGCTTACGTATATTTGAGCCAAAGTCAAATCTCTATCGACTTGAGCGTCGGTCACGCAAATTATCTTGCCCGCAACTCTTGGATCTTTTATTCCGTCGCGTAAAATTACTGACAGCTGTTTTTTGAGTTCGGCGTTTATTCTCTCAATTCTACTCATTAGATATTTGCTCCAAAATATAGCTTTCGATTACGTCGCCAATTTTCACGTCGTTGTACTTCTCCAAACCTATACCGCATTCATAGCCTGCCGCTACTTCTTTAGCGTCGTCCTTTTCTCTCTTCAAGGAGCTCAAAACGCCCTCGTAAACGATAATGTTATCTCTAACAAGCCTAACCTTAGAATTTCTAGCGACCTTTCCGTCGGTTACGTAGCTACCTGCAATAGTGCCTACGTTGGTAATCTTAAACGTAGCTCTAACTTCGGCGTGACCGATAATAACTTCTTTATATACAGGATCAAGCATACCTTTCAGCGCTTTTTCGACGTCGTTTATAGTATCGTATATAATGCTGTAATGCTTGATATCAATGCCGCTTCTTTCAGCTAGAGCTTGCGCTTTCGCCTCGGCTTTTACGTTGAATGCGATTATGACGGCGTTGTTTGCGGTGTCAGCGAGCATAACGTCCGATTCGTTGATAGCACCGACCGCGCTGTGGATAATATTAATCTTAACGTTATCCTCTTTCATATCGTCATTGAGTTTGAGCAATGACTGCTTGACTGCTTCGACTGAACCTTGAACGTCGCCTTTGATTATCAAAGTCAGCACTTTGACGTCGGAAGACTGCGCGTTTTTGAACATTTCGTCCAAACTTCTTGCGTTACTGCTCATTTGCATTTCCGCTCTTTCTTTATCGGCTCTTTCTTGCGCTACTTTCTTAGCGAGCTTTTCGTCTTTTACAACTACCATTATATCGCCCGCCTTAGGCACTTCGGAAAAACCTTGTACTTGTACCGCGTAAGACGGATAAGCTTCTTTTACTCTTTTTCCGGTGTAATCGGTCATATCTCTAATCTTGCCAATAGCAGTACCCGCTACGATATAGTCGGATACTTTCAAAGTACCGTTTTGAACAAGAATAGTCGCTACCGGACCTTTGCCCTTATCAAGACTTGCTTCGATAATCGAGCCGGTTGCGGGACACTTCTTGTTGGCTTTCAATTCCATAACTTCAGCAACTAAAAGCACGTTTTCAAGTAGCTCTTTTACGCCTTGACCAGTCTTTGCGCTGACAGGACATACCATTATATCGCCGCCCCAATCTTCGGCAAGCAAGTCGTAATTAGTAAGCTGTTGCTTAATCTTATCAAGATTGCCGTCAGTCTTATCGATTTTGTTTACTGCGACTACGATAGAAACTCCCGCTTCCTTAGCGTGATTGATAGCCTCGACCGTTTGCGGCATTATGCCGTCGTCGGCGGCGACTACTATAATCGCAATATCCGTTACGTTCGCGCCTCTTCTTCTCATAGCGGTAAACGCTTCGTGTCCGGGGGTATCGAGGAAAGTTATTTTCTCGCCGTTGAGGTCTATCGTGTACGCGCCGATATGCTGCGTAATTCCGCCCGCCTCGCTCATTACTACGTTGGACTTACGTATATAGTCCAAAAGCGAAGTCTTACCGTGGTCGACGTGACCCATTATCGTGACGATAGGAGGTCTTTTAACGAGTTTCGTAACGTCAACTTGCTGAGTATCAATAATATCTTTAAGTCTATCTTCGGCGGTCTTATCCACTTTGAGTTCGAGCGTGATATCGTAATCTACCGCTACAAGCTCCGCTTCTTCAAAGCTGATTACGTCGTTTATCGTTGCAAATTTGCCCATATCGAAGAGCTTCTTGACTATTTCGGTCGCCGATTTACCTATTTTTTCGCTGAAGACTTTGATAGGTATATTTTCGCTCGTGAGTACGGCGTGCTCTATCTTTATATATTGAGGAGCGTTGCTTTCTTTTTTGGACTTCTTGACTTTTACGTATCTTGCGGTATCGCTGTCATCTTCTCTAGTAGCGTCGTAAGCGTAGCCTTTTTTGAACAAGTCTCTCTTGTTCATACCCTTTTTGTTTTCGTCCTTTGAAAAAGTGGATTTGGTATCTTTCTTCTTTTTCAAATCGTTGTTCTTAAAATTGGAATTAGGCGCAGGCGCAACTACCTCCGCTTTACCTTTCATTTGAGTAAACGGCTTTTGCGGCGCGCCCGTTCTGTTGTTGAGCGTATTACCGTTCTTGTTTTTATCAAACGGCGGACGTCTATCGTTGGCGCCGTTTTGCCGTCTAATCATATCGGGATTTATATAAGTCGTTTGCGACTTCGCCGGCTCGCTTTGAACTGGCTTTTCTTCAGGAGCGGCGGGAGCGGTCGCGCGCTCGGCAGTTTCTACTGCGGACGAATCCTCTACTTTCTCGGCGGGTTGAGATACTACGTCAAGTTCGACTTCCTCTTCCATAGCCAAAGACTGTTGAATACTCTCTTGCTTGAGAGCGTTTACTTTTTCGTAAAGTTCTTTAATCTTGCTCTTAGCTAAAGAAATTTCGCTAACGAAAGGCTTTGACACGTCTTTTATAAACGCCTCAATCTCTTTCAAACTTTTAAATTGTTCATTCTTGTTTTCGTTGTTGCTCACAAAAACACCTCCGTTTATTCTTCGCAATACGCAAGTATCGCGCTAGCGAGAGATACGTCGGAAATCGATATAACTTTTACGTTCTCTCTCTTGAGTACTACGTTTAGATAATCTTTCGGCAAAGCCAACGACTTCACCTTTTTTTCATTGCAGTATTTTTCAAGTTGTTTCCTACTGCTTGCGCCGAGCGTTTCGTCGTAAAGCGTGACGGCGGGAGCTCTCTTAGCTCTTTCCAAGTTGTCTACTCCCCATACGACTTTTCCCGCTTTGACGGCAAAGTTGATATAGCAATCAATCTTGCTTATCGGAATATTGCTTTTTAATTGCATCGTAGACCTCTACGCTTATTTCTTGCTCGAACGCTTTGTTGAGAAGCTTATGTTTTATGCATTTTTCTACGCAAGCGACGTTGTCGCATATATACGCTCCTCTTCCTGCTTTTTTCCAAGTAAAATCCAAAGATATATTTCCCTCTTTGTCTTTTACGATTCTAAGCATTTGCTTTTTTTCGTACGCGCTTCGGCACGCGATACACATTCTTACGGGCGGCTTCTTCATATCGCTGAATTATTATACTTCGATATCGCCCGACTCGTTTGCTATCGACGAATAAGGTTTGACGTCGATTTTCCATTCGGTAAGTTTAGCCGCAAGTCTTACGTTTTGTCCCGACTTACCTATAGCCAACGACAGCTTGTCGTCCTCAACTATCGCTCTTGCGCTCTTTTCTTCAGGCTTTAGCATAACTGCGATGACTTTCGCCGGCGAAAGCGCTCTAGAGATATATTCGCCCATATCTTGAGAATAGCCTATAATATCAATCTTTTCTCCGCCAAGTTCTTGAACTACGCTGTTGATACGCATACCCTTTTGACCGATACAGCTTCCTACCGCGTCGATAGAAGAGTCTTCGGCGTAAACTGCCATCTTGGTTCTATAGCCCGGCTCTCTAACTATTCTCTTGATGTTTACGAGGTTGGCTTTGATTTCGGGAACTTCCATTTCAAAGAGCTTTCTTACGAAGCCGTTGCTAGCTCTTGATACCATAACTTGAGTAGTGCCTCTAACCGTCGTGCGTACGTTCTTAACGAATACGTTGATGACGTCGTTCACGTTGTATTTCTCGCCCTTGATTTGTTCGGACGGGAGCATAACTCCTTCAAGCTGAGTTCCTGCCATTTCGAGATATACGGTATCGTTTTCTACTCTTCTAACGATACCTTTTACGATTTCGCCTTCCTTGTTGTTCATCTCGTCTTTAACGAGTTCCTTGACGATCTCATTGTTTCTTTGCATAATGACTTGCTTAGCGGTTTGCGCCGCGATACGGCTGAAAGTCTTGGGCGTAACTTCTTCTTTGACTAAGTCGCCGACTTTGTAAGCGTTTTTGATTTTCTTAGCGTCTTCGAGAGAAATCTCTTTTTCGGGGTCGAGAACTTCTTCAACTACCGTCTTATAAGCGTATATCTTAATCTCCGAACGAAGCGGATTGAGCACTACCATAACGGGTCTAGCCTCGCCGCTTTCTTTTTTGTAAGCGATGGCAAGTCCTGCTTCGAGCGACTCAATAAACTGTTGCTTTTCGATTTTCTTCTCATTTTCGAGCGCTTCAAGCGCCGCAAAGAAATCTTTGTTGATCATTTTATCCTCCCTAGAAGATTATGGCTTCGTGTATTAGAGCCACATCTTTGATATTAAGTTTTATATTTTTAGTTTTGTATTTCAGTTCTATAATCGAGTTTTCTTCGTCGTAGCCGATCAATACGGCGTTGAACTTCTTCTTTTTATCGGTTTCCGCAAGAGGTTTGTACAGCGAAACTTCCATTTCAAGTCCCATCTTTCTATTGAAATCTTTCGCCGTCTTAAGCGGTCTATCGATACCGGGCGACGATACGTTGAGATTGTACGGCGCTCCGCAAGTGGGATCAAGTTCGTCCAAAACCCCGTCTATCGCGTTGTGTATTATTTCGCAATCGTCAAGGCTTATTCCTCCGACCTTGTCGATATAAACGGTTAAAGTGTCCTGTCCGTAGAGTTTCTTAAACTCCACGTTAACAAGTTCCATTCCCAAATTTTCAATGATAGGCTCGACCGTTGCGGTTACGCTATCGGTTATTTTCGACATAATACCTCTTTCATAGTTTGAGAGCGACTGCATTCGCAGTCGCTCCAGTCCTTCAACTATTGCACTAACAATATACCATATTTATCCCAATTATGCAACTGTTTTATTCATATTTATTAGTAATTATTAAATCGTCTAATTATTATTTTCTTTTGAATAGGAGTCATCCATAAGTTTGACGAAAACTTTTGCCGTTGCTTCGGCGTCCTCGTACGCTCTATGGGCATTTCTATTGACGATATTATAATGTCTACACAAGCTTTCTAGACTGTGCGAACGCGTATTGGTGAGTATTCTCCTCGCTTCGACAAGAGAGTCAATGAGTTCGTTTTTGAACTCAATATTATATTTCAAGCAGTCGCGGCGAAGGATCTTGAAATCAAAGCCGTTGCCGTTGTGCGCTATGAGTTTATAACCCTTTACGTAGTCGATAAAATATCCCAACACGTCCTCAATATACGGCGCGTTGACAACGTCGGAGTCGTAGATATGATTGACTTCCGAAGCGCCTAGCGGTATAGGTCGGTTTGGGTCTACGAGAGTATTGTAATACTCTACTATCTTTCCGTATTCTAGTTTTACTGCGCCTATTTCGATTATCGCGTCGGTATCGGTATTCGTTCCGGTGGTTTCCAAATCGAATATAACAAACTTATTGTTGAGGATATAGTCGCAGTGCCATATCATATCGAGCAAGTTTTCATTGACGTCGACTTCGTATTTTTGAGGAGCTTGGAACACTTTGATTTTATTGGCTTTTTTGATGTCCTCTCTTCTCTTCGCCATTGACTCGTAGTTTATCTTACAAAGAGCTAGTTTGAGTACGAGAAGCTCGTTCTTTCCCGAGAAATCGCTGCGCCTGTAATTTCCGTATATTACTACGTCGTCGCCGTCCGCAAGCAAGTCAAGACAGGTTACAAAACCTATGCCGTGGTCGTCCTCGTGTTTTTTAGGCTTGCGAAGTTTTGCAAAGTACAAGCAGTCCATCTTGCCGGTAGTATCGTCGATAGTGAATTTAAACAATACCTTTTTAAGCCGTCTATCAGGCGAATTCTTGTCGACTATATTAACTCTTTTTACATCGCTGACGGTACCGCTCACGCATATTCCGTCCATTTCCTTTTTGTACTTGTCTATGTATCTCGGATTTCTACCTATTTCCTTACCCACGAGATAGTGATAATCGCCCTTGATCTCTATTTCGCCCATATCTACGTACTGAACGCTCTCGCGCTCTTGCAGCAGCTTATCCGTATCCACCACGTGAGAAACGTTTATCTTGACTAAAACTTTGTCGCAACAGTTTTGAGAATAGATAAACTTTGAAAGTTTGTCCTTAAACCCGCTGTTTTCGCAGTAATGCAATACTGGACTGGACATATACAGGTCGACGACAATCTTCTTGCCGTCAAAAGTTATTTGAGTGAGCGAAGCGTCGTATTGAGTAGTCAACGTTTGGTATTTAGAAGAAATAAAAGCGATAACTTGACGAAGTATAGCCTCTTTGTTCAACCTGTTTTTGACGAATGAAATCTTTAGCGCAAATGCTTCGGGCACTTGGCTGCGGCAAAATTCCTCTACGACTTTCTTATCATCGTCGGTAAATTTGTCGTCGCTTATATCTTCGGGCAACAGGCATACGACGGAAAGCGAACTCATTCCCTTGTCTAGGTTGAGTTTGCTAATTCTCAAAAATTCGTACTTATTGTCTGTCGCTTGATTAAGTTTGTCTATAAATTGCATTTTCTTATGTACACCGTATTTTTATTTGCTTTCGTATTCGGTTATATATTTTTTCAGCGTGGGTAAAATGAGCGAGTTATCTACGGTTTCCACGTACTTAGAGTCCACGAAAATAGCCGACTTTTCCTTGCCTCCCGCGACGCCGAGATTTGCGCCTTGCGATTCGCCTATTCCGTTGACTACGCAGCCCATAACCGCTACTTTCAGCGACTTATTCACGTCCTTGCACATTTGCTCTACTTGCTCGGCAAGCGACTTAACTTCGATATTCGTGCGGGCGCAAGTCGGACAGGAAATAATCTCGCAGTACGGTTTATCATACCTACCGCACGCTTTAAGAATATCTTTAGCGGCTTCGACTTCTTTTATCGGATCGTCGCTGAGCGAAACTCTCACCGTATCGCCTATTCCGTCGCACAAAAGCGAACCTATCCCTATCGCCGATTTAACTATCCCCGTGTGATAAAGCCCCGCTTCGGTCACTCCTAAATGAAGCGGATAATCGCAGGCTTTATCTAGCAGTCTATAGGTATCTATCATAACTTTGACGTTTGACGATTTTGCGGAAATCACGATATCGTAGAAGTTGCATTTTTCCAAGACGGAAACATATTCGAGCGCGCTGTCGCGCATCGCTTGCGCTAGAGGTTTGGACTTATGCGAAGAATCCAACGACCCTGCGTTGACGCCTATTCTAAGCGCGATACTTCTCTCCTTGAGATAATCGGCTAAGTATTTCGCTTTGTCTACTCCGCCGATATTTCCGGGGTTTATTCTTATCTTACAAACGCCCGCGTCTGCTGCCATAATAGCTAGCTTGTGTGAAAAATGGATGTCGGCAATTATCGGAACGCGTACGTTTTTAATAATCTCTTTCAACGCAATAGCGCTGTTTTCGTCGGGAACCGAACACCTTACCAACTCGCAGCCGACTTCGCTTAATCTATTGATTTGATTTACCGTAGCTTCGACGTCGTCGGTCTTTGTATTCGTCATCGACTGAATACTTACGCTGCCGTCTCCAATATTTACGTTGCCTACTCTTACGCCGCGTTTTGTCATAATATCCTCACTGCTTAGCCTTATAGATATATTTTAGCCGAAAAAGTGAACTAAATCAAGTATTATCGCAAGCGCGAACAAAACGATAAGTCCGACGAAGTGAATCGTTCCTTCGATTTGCCTGTTTAGAGGTTTTTTCCTTATCGCCTCGACTATTGCAAAAATTATTCTCGAGCCGTCTAGCGCTGGCAACGGAAGCACGTTCATTATTCCTATTGACGTGGACAGTATACAAAAACCGTATATGATAGCAGGTATACCCGCTTGAACGAGCTGAGCAAGCGAGAAAATCGCAGTTGCCGTACCGCCCATTGATTCTCCTACGCTGACCGTCCCCGCAAAAAGTTGTTTAATGGAATTTACCGTCACTCTCAACACGTCGTAACCAAATGTCGCTCCGTGCGTAAAGGCTTGACCCGCCGAGAGTTTTTGCACGCTGTAAGCTCCCATAGAAATACCTAAGCCTTTTGTTGCGCTGACTTGAGTATTGGCTTCGCCGCCGTCCTCTTTATTCTCCGCGTCGCCCGTATTGGTGACGTAGTATTGCTTTGTCACGTTGAGGGTAAGCTTTTCACCGTCGCGAAGTACTACGACGGTTAGGCTGTCGCCTTCGCCGCTAATCAGCGAAGAAAGACGGTTGTATTCGAGAAGCGAGTAACAGTTCTTGCCGTTGATACTCAAAATAACGTCGCCAGCTTGAAGCTGCTGAGAGCCTTCTAGCACGGTATATTTTTCTCCGTCTACGTACTCAACGTGTTGATAAGCGTTGCCGACGACGGGAAAATATTCGCCGTATGCCGAGAAGAAAATTGTTATGACGATAAAAGCCGATAGAAAGTTGAACCCAGCGCCGGCAAACAGTACGATAATTCTTTGCCAAACTGGTCTTTTGTTGAAATCGTAGTTGCTCTCTCCCTCTTCGTCCTCGCCTGCAAAAGCGCAAAAACCGCCGAGAGGTATAGCTCGCACGGAAAACACTTCGCCCGTCTTTTTGTTCTTCTTACTGAAAATTTTCGGACCGAAGCCTATTGCAAACTCATTGATCTTAAATTTAAAAATCTTACCGAAAGTATAATGTCCCAACTCGTGCAACATTATCATCAACATAAGGCAAAGAAGCGCGACTATAAAATAGCCTACCCATTTCAACGCTTCAATTCCGCTTACTGCCAAAGTTAATACCATTTTTACCTCTTAAAGATAAGGTCTTTGATATAAGTCCTCACCTTGAAATCAACCTCGTAAATGTGCTCTTCACTTGTTATTCTTTGACCTTGATAAAACTCTTTCAAAGCAATTCCTATATAATATGGTATGTCGTAAAATTTGATTTTATTATCTAAATACGCATTTACGGCAATCTCGTTTGCGGCGTTCATAACGACGGGAGCAATACCCTTTTCTTTCGCGCAATATTTCGCTATGGAAAGACACGGAAATTTCTCTTCGTCTACGTCCTCGAAAGTAAGAGTTTTGCCGACGAAATCATACTTTTCAAAAGCGTAATTTCCTCGCTCGGGATATAAAAGAGCAATTTGTATAGGCAATCTCATATCGGGATAACTCATCTGCGCAATGACGCTGCCGTCGGCGTATTCAACCATACTGTGCGCTACGCTTTGTCTATGTATTAGGACTTTTACGTCGTCGCATTCAACGTCAAATAAGTGCATCGCTTCGATTATCTCCAAGCCTTTGTTCATTAAAGTCGCGCTGTCAATAGTGACTTTTTTGCCCATATTCCAGTTTGGGTGCTTCAGCGCGTCGCAGGCTTTTGCTTCTACAAGCTGCTCTTTCGTCCAATCTCTAAACGCTCCGCCGCTTGCCGTAAGAAGTATTCTTGATACGTTCTTTGCCGTAAGCGATTGCCATATAGCGCTATGCTCGCTGTCAACGGGAAGTATATTCACTCCCTTTTCTTTTGCGAGCGGCATAACCAATTCTCCGCCGGCAACCAAGGTTTCTTTATTTGCGAGGGCTATGCAATTTCCGACTTCGATAGCCTTAATAGTAGGTCTTAGACCGCTTACGCCGACTAGCGCGTTTAAAAGTACGTCGACCTTTACTTGCGCAAGTTTGCAAACGCCGCTATCTCCCGCGTATACTTTTACGTTTGGAAACAGCGAAGCGATTTCTTTCGCAAAAGCCTCGTCTTTTACTGCAACGTACTTAGGCGAATACTTGCGAATTTGCTCGACTATAAGATTATTGGAGTTGCAGCTCAAACCTGTTACTTGAAGTTTTTGAGGGTAAGCGTCGACTACTTCTAAGGCTTGTTTGCCTATCGAACCTGTGCTTCCTAAAATCGTTATGCTTTTCATAATCGTCAACAATTATATTATAGAGCGTTTACCGCAGAAACTACGCTTATGAGCAATAGTACGAGCGGCAATACGAATATGATACTGTCCAATCTATCCATTATTCCGCCGTGTCCGGGGAATATCTTGCCAAAGTCTTTAATACCCGCCTTTCTCTTTATCCAGCTTGCGCCCAAGTCGCCGAGTTCGCTGAGTATTCCGCCTATCAAGCCTACTATCACGTAGATTGCCGCCGATGCGCCTAAAGACTTTGTTATACTCATATACCCTACGTGAGCGAAATTGACGAATACCGAGCATACGTCAAAGAGTACGAATACGAGCATTGCGCCGATAATTCCGCCTATCAAACCGCCTATCGCTCCGCTGATAGTCTTTTTGGGACTAATGTTTGGGCAAAGCTTTTTGCCTTTGAAAGTTACGCCTACGAAATAAGCCATAGTATCCGTCATTATCGGAATGAGGAGCGCAAGGAATATTCCCATCAAACCGTAAGCGCTGTGATTTATCAGTATCAGCGTTGAGAACGTCGCTAAAGGATAGATAAGTATAAATACTGTCGCAAGCAGGTCTTTGAGTTCAAATTTATGTATCAAAGTAAATTCAGAAATAGCTACCGCAAGCGCAACCAATATCGCAATAAGCAAGCCGAGCTCGCCTCTTCCAATCGTCTTGTCAAAGAATAAAATCAATGGATACATCAAAATACTGCCGCTAATCAAACTTCCCTTTATAGCGTTGTATTCGGATTTTTTGAACGCTTGAGCCATCTCGTAAACGCCTATCCAACAAACGAGCATTGCAACGACGTCGGCGATTTCCACGTATAATTGTCTAAGACCTAAAATCGTTCCAAAGACCACCGCAAGCATTACGATAGCAGTGAGTATTCGCTTCAGCATTATTTAACTCCTCCAAACCTTCTATCCCGTCTAGAATACTCTTCCAAAAGCTGCGTCAAAGTATCTTCGTCAAAATCAGGCCAATATTTGTCAATAAAAATCAATTCGCTGTACGCGCACTGCCACAGCATAAAGTTGCTTAAACGCTTTTCTCCGCTTGAGCGAACTAGCAAGTCGAGCGGCGGAAGTCCCGCTGTATAAAGACAGTCTTCCAACATTTGCTCGTCTATTTCCCTAAGTCCCGATTGAAGTATTCTATTAACGGCTCGAGTTATCTCTTGTCTTGAACCGTAATTCAACGCTACGTTGACTAGGATACCTTTGTTGTTTCTACTCAAATCCATAACTTTTTTTATAGTATTTTGAGTGCTTTTCGGGAGTTGTGTCAAATCGCCGCTGAAAGTAATTCTATATCCCGATTCCGCATACTGCTTCAATTCTTTCTTTGCAAACTGAGTTATAAGCGAAAAGAGAAATTTGATTTCCGACTGCGGTCTTGACCAATTTTCGCAAGAAAAAGCATATACGCTGACGACTTCTATCCCTCTATCCGAGCAAGCTTTTATCACACGCTTAAGCGCTTCCGCGCCTTGTTTGTGACCGTCGCTTCTAGATAGATTGCGCTCAGCTGCCCACCGTCCGTTTCCGTCCATTATGAAAGCGATATGTTTTGGGATTTTCAATGCTTTTTCCATCGTGTCCTCTTTTAAGTTTTATACGGAAAGTATTTCCTGCTCTTTTTCCTTACTCATTTTGTCAACGATGTCGATTTGCTCGGCAAGTTGTTTGTCAACGTCCTTTTCGTAGAGAGCCGCTTCGTCCTCGGATATCAAATCTTTCTTAAACTTTTTGATAGAATCGTTTATATCTCTACGGGCGTTTCTAAGCGCAACTTTGGTATTTTCAGCCAAAGCCTTTAAGGTCTTGCAAAGTTCTTTTCTTCTCTCTTGCGTAAGCTCAGGGAAAACAAGTCTTATTACTTTACCGTCGTTGTTTGGCGTAATGCCGATATTAGCCGCGATGATAGCCTTCTCTACTTCTTTGAGAATTGACGTATCCCATACGGTGATCATAAGTATCCTAGCCTCGGGAGTTTGGATATTACCTATTTGTTTAAGCGGCGTAGGTACTCCGTAATAATCTACGACGATTTTATCTAGAATGTGAGGATTAGCTCTTCCCGCTTTAAGATTGTTGAACTCGTATTGAAGCGAAGAAATGCTTTTGCTCATTTTAGTTTGGAACTCGTCGAAAATTTCCAAAATTTCTATTTGCTCGTAAGCCATAATAATTCTCCTTAAAATTTGCTATCATAATTATAACAAATGTTGAGTTCAAATTCAATGCTTTTTTATATTAATTTTCTTTTATTTATATTTAAAGAAGTCGCCGCGAATCCGTCATAAGAACTATTTTGCAACATCCGCATAAATTTATATCGTGTATATTTAAGGAAGTCGTTGCAAATCTACCTCAATAGACTTTTTGCAACGACCGTTATAATTATTGAACAAAACAAAAGCGTTTATACTATTTAAAAAGTTTGGTCACTATCGTCGTTATCGTCGAATTTACCTACGACGCCGTCGTATTTTTCGATTAGCTCGTCGCCGTCGATGATAGTAGCGCGCTTCTTTCCTATTATTGCTATCATTACTATGTCGCCGCGCGTACGAAATTCTCTAGAATACGCCGTATAATCTTTTCCGTTTGCGTTTACGACTACTCTATATACCACGCCGGTAATTTGCGTGCCACGCATACCGCCTGAACTGGTAGTGCTTGACAAAAAGCAATTTTTTACCGCCCCGCATACTATTTCGTATTTGCCCGAATTGACGTCAATTTTGCGCATAGATAATCTTTCGGATACCTTTACCACAATCATACATATGATTATCGTGCCTGCAAATAAGCTAATACAAGTGATTACTCCTGGGATGATATGGAAATAGCCGAATACGAAAATCAATGCAAACGTCGTAAGCAAATATATTAAAAACAGCGTGGACAATATTTTTTGCTTCTTTGAATACGTTTGAAAGATTTTAGCCGAATGGGAAGCTATAAACTCCCCTTGCTTCATTCTGTTATCGTAGTCAACGGAAGAGTTTATATTCTCTATTTGCGAAAGCTCCTTTTCTTTTTCGTCTAGACTTTCTTCACCTAAAGAGGAAAGCTCTTTTGAATCGAAATTATCGATTGCGATATTGTCCGCGTCATCGTACGTTTTAAATTCGTCGTTATCCGATTTTTCTCTAGATTCGTCTTCCGATTGTTTGTCGGTAGAGTTTTTGCCTTTTCCCCTAATTGCCGATCCGAGTATAGCGCCTACTAAAACGATGGCAAGAATAGGGAAAAACACCGTGAGCAATGTTGTACCAATTTTGGAAATCAAATCGTTTGAAGTTGCGCTGCCAGCTATCATCATACCAATGGCAATAAAGAAGAATACTGGCATTACATATATTAATTTTATAAGACGCTTCATATAATCATCTCCGCAAACGGTTGCGGTAAAAAATTTTTTACTTATTATCCGCACCCGTTCGATTAATATTGTATTAATTTATTAAATATATTTTACAATTCCTTCAAGATAATGTCAACATAATACAATGTACTAAAAAGATTAGACGCCTAAACCAGGCGTCTAAAATTGCAAGTTTTCAGTAAATCAGTGAATCAAAGTGCCAATTTTCTCGCCTTTGACCGCTTTGAGCAAGCTATCCTCTTCCTTGAGAGCGAATGCAATAATGGGAATTTTGTTTTCCATACAAAGCGTAATCGCGGTAGCGTCCATTGCCTGAAGTCCGTCTTGAACGACTTTCATATAGCTGAGTTCGTCGTATTTTTTTGCATTTGGGTTCTTCTTTGGGTCGCTGTCGTATACTCCGTCTATATTCTTTGCAAGCATAAGCACGTCGGCGTTGATTTCCGCAGCTCTAAGCGCCGCGCCCGTATCGGTGCTGAAAAACGGGTTGCCCGTACCGCACGCGAAAATAACTACTCTTCCTTTCTCAAAGTGACGAAGAGCTTTTCTTAAAATATACGGTTCGGCAATTCTTGTAATAGTGAGAGCCGTTTGCACTCTACACGGTACGCCCGCCGCTTCTAATGCGTCTTGAAGAGCTATTGAGTTCATAACCGTCGCAAGCATTCCCATGTGATCGGCAGCCGATCTCTCCATCTTGAGCGCTTGTCTGCCCCTCCAAAAGTTGCCTCCGCCGATAATTATACCGACTTCAACGCCCAATTCGAATACTTTCTTTATTTGATTCACGACGTACGATACGATAGATTCGTCTATTCCGAATCCCTTTTCTCCCGCCAACGCTTCGCCGCTTAATTTTATTATCGCTCTCTTATACTTCATAAAGCTTTATCCCCTTTACTTATTTATCTATTATACCTTATGCTTCACACTGTTGCAATCGCTTGCGCTACGGCAATACGACTACGTTACTTATAAAAAAAGGAAAACGGTTCGTTTTCCTTTTCTATTCATTACGCTTTTTTAGCGCTGTTGATTTGCGCTTGAACTTCGTCCGCAAGATTTTCTTCTTTCTTTTCAAGACCTTCGCCCATTACGAAACGGGTAAATCTCGTTACGTCGGCGCCTGTTTCCTTGAGGAGCGACTTAATGGTCTTATCTCCGTCCTTTACGAACGGTTGCTCAACCAAACAAACTTCCTTGTAGTACTTATTGATACGACCTTCAACCATTTTCTCAATGATGTTGAGGGGCTTCGGCTTATCTTCGTTGAGAGCCTGAGCCTTAAGGATTTCTTTCTCTTTCTCAATCTCTTCCTTAGGTACTTCGGCGATTTTTACGTAAGAAGGATTAGCTGCGGCGATTTGCATTGCAATATCGTGAGCAAGCTCGTCGCTTGCGTTTGCGCTCAATTCAACGAGAACGCCTATTTTACCGCCCATATGAATGTAGCTTTCCAACTTATTTCCGCCTACCGGATATTTAGCAAATCTTCTAACTGCAATTTTCTCTCCGATTTTAGCTACCGCTTCAGCCAAAGCAACGCTCATTCCCTCGCTGACTTCTTCAGTGGTCTTTACGTCGTTTGCGGCGATATACTTAGCAACTTCCAATACGAAAGATTTGAATTGCTCGCCTCTTGCAACGAAGTCGGATTCGCAGTTTACTTCTACCAATACGCCGTACTTGCCGTCGCAGTAAGCTTCAACCGTTCCTTGCGAAGCAATTTTGCCTGCGCGCTTAGCGCTGGTAGCCATACCTTTTTCTCTCAAAAGCTCAACGGCTTTTTCCATATCTCCGTCAGCTTCGATAAGAGCCTTTTTGCAGTCCATCATTCCTACGCCCGTCTTTGCGCGTAGATCCATTACGTCTTTATTAGTGAATGCCATAACTTTTTCTCCTTACGAATTATTCTTGAACTTCCGTCGTTTCTACTTGAGCGGGAGCTTCTTCAATCGCAGCTTCGCTCTTCTCGCCCGCTACTTCTTCTTCAACGGAGAAAGTAATACCTTCGTTTGCTTCGATTACTGCGCCAGCAATAATGCTTGCAATCAACTTAATAGCGCGGATAGCGTCGTCGTTGCCGGGAATTACGTAATCGACCATTTCGGGATTACAGTTGGTATCTACCAATCCTACTACCGGAATACCGAGCTTTTTAGCTTCTTTAACTGCTATATCTTCTTTGTTGATGTCTACGACAAACATACAACCCGGAAGTTGAGTCATATCTTTTATACCGCCGAGGTTTGCCTCGAGTTTGTCTCTCTCAGCTCTAAGAGCGGCTACTTCTTTCTTAGGCAAAAGCTCAAATTGACCGATGAGCTCCATTTGATTGATTTTGTTAAGTCTTTCGATACGGCTTCTAATGGTTTGGAAGTTGGTAAGAGTACCGCCCAACCATCTTTGGTTCATATAGAACATACCGCAACGGGTTGCTTCTTCTTTGATAGCGTCTTGCGCTTGCTTTTTCGTTCCTACGAACAAAACCGACTTGCCCGACTTAGCTACTTCTCTTACGAAAGCGTAAGCCTTTTCGATAAGATCGACGGAAATTTGAAGGTCGATGATATGAATGTCGTTTCTAGCCGCATAGATGTATTTGCCCATCTTAGGGTTCCATTTTTTCGTTTGGTGTCCGAAGTGAACGCCTGCCTCCAAGAGGCTCTTCATTGTTGCTACTGCCATTTTAAATTCTCCTTTTTTTGTTTATTCTTCCTCGAAATTTACGCTTATCGGCAACTTGTTGGCAAACAAGCAACTGCCTGTGCTGATCCCGAGTGTTTATTTTACCTATGGTATTCTATCATATTATAAAAGCGTTTGGCAAACGATTTTAAGTATATTTCTTTTAGTATTTTAATTATATTAAGATAGTTGTCGCTTAATTTTGCTCGCTGCCCTCTATCGCGTTGATTGCAAGAGATAACTCCAGTCTTTTTCTCATCATCTCGCAGGATATGGAATAAGGCTTGCTCATATCGCCCGCAAAATTAAGATTGTTTGCCACGCAGCCGCCGCTACAGTAATATTTTGCCATACAGTCGGCGCAATCGGGTTTGTTGGTAACGATATTGTCGGCAAACTTTTCAGATACCCTCAAATCTATTTTGCCGTCAAACACGTTGCCCATATAATAGTCTTTGTTCTCGGCGAATTGGTGGCAAGGATATATCCCGCCCGTCGGCGTAACCGCTAAGTACTCGCAACCTGAACCGCAGCCTGTCAGCCTTTTAACGATACACGGACCGCTCTCCAAGTCTATCATAAAATGGAAAAAGTTGAACCACTTGTCCGTCTTTCGCCTATCGATATAGTTTTCAGCCAATCTCTCGTACTCCGCTAAAATCACCGGCAAATGCTCCTTTGTGATTTTAAGGTCTTCGATATCCGTAACGACAGGTTCGATTGATATTTGGTCGAAGCCCATATCGTTGAGCGCAAGAACGTCGCTCGCAAAGTCTAAGTTCTTTGCCGTGAAAGTACCTCTCACGTAATAGGATTTATCCCCTCTTACTTTGGCGAACTTCAACGCGTTTTTGGCGATGAGCGAATAGCAGTCTTTGCCGTTCACAGCCTTTCGCACGGCGTTGTGCACGCATTCTCTTCCGTCGATGCTCAGCACGACGTTGTGCATTTCTTTATTAAGCCAATCGATAGTATCGTCGTTTAGAAGCACGCAGTTGCTCGTCATAGTAAAGTTGAACGATTTTCCGCTCTCCTTTTCCCGCTCTCGAGCGTAAGCTACGATAGCTTTGACGACGGATAAGTTCATAAGAGGTTCGCCGCCGAAAAAGTCTACTTCGAGATTTTTACGCTTGCCCGAGTTGGCAATGAGAAAGTCTATTGCCTTTTTGCCCACTTCTTTGGACATATAAGCACGCTCGCTCGTATGATAAGTTCCTTCGTCGGCAAAACAATATTTGCACCTCAAATTACAGTCGTTGCAAATATGTAGACACAGCGCTTTAATCTCGCCGATACGCTTACGCTTTGCGTAAGGCAAACTTTTAGTATTCAAAACGCCCTCTTTCTCAAGCTGCGAAAACTCTTCGTCAAGTTCCTTGAGCGCGACTTCGTCTATCGCCGCGTAGTCTAAGTTTTCTTTTTCGCTCAAAGCTTGTCCGTATCTTTTTTTCGCATACAAAAAAGCGACGTAATCTACGTTGTGTAGACTGCCGCTTTCTACGTCCCAAATAAAACAATACGTCCTGCTATGATAGCGGAAATTAAAAGAATGTACCATTTATTTATTGTAAGGCTTTTATTATATTAAAGGTTTTCTCGTAGCGTTGATCTTTTCGTCGCGGTTTTTGCAGCTTTGATTTCCTACCGTACAAGAAGTCTTGCAAGCCGATTGACAGCTGGACTGACACTCTCCGCAACCGATATTTCCGTTCTTTTTCATCGAATTGGTAACGACACTGTTGATATGTTTCATAAATCCTCCGCATATTTCGTTAATTTTATTACAAATATCATATAATAAAAAGCGAAAATTGGCAAGTACTTTTTATATTTATTTATTATTTTATCAATATATATACGGAAAATAAATCTATTCGGTCTTATTTTTTCGCACGTTGACGGTAAAAATTCCGCTCAAAAGTCCCGCCGCCAAGCAAAATATTATATCAAACGCAGTCAGCGGATTTACCGCAAACGAGCCGTTTATAAGCGAAAATACGAGATACGATATGAGTATAAACAGCAAACCTATAACGCTCCCCTTAAACAACCCCTGCTTACCCGACTTAATAGCCAAGAGCGTACCGAAGAAGATACTTATTATCCTCAAAAATATATTTACGATTTGCACAGCCTTTTGCGATAGGTTTGCAAATTTTACGACTACAGCAAAAATTATTACTGCCAATAGCGATATGATTACCGAAAACAGTACCCCTTTAAAAATTTCAAAGAAGTCCCTTTTGTTGAGTTTTAGCGACATATATACCCCTCCTTCTTGAGATAAATATATGCCGCTAACTATTTTGTTATGACTATTATTATTAGGTTAGAAAAGCTTCAAATAGCGGTCCAAAAATATCAGCGAAAGCGCTTGACAGCGTATCGGTCAAGTCTTTGAGTAAATCACGCGGAAGCGCGCCCGCTAGAATATCAGTCTTATCCAAGTCGTTTGAATACGTAACCGTCGACGGGTCGGAGATAAAATACGAACCGTCGTCTAATTTGCATATATAATGGAACAAAAGTATCTGTCCTTCAACAAAATCAAGATTCAAGACGGACTCCAAAGATTCCTTCAACTCAAAAGCTTCGCCGTCCGAAGAATATAAGAAAAGATAATTAAAGCCTGAAAAGTCGCTCTCAATCGCGCTGAGCACGCCGTTTGCGTCGAGATTTGCTGAACTCATATCAAAACTGCCACTTATATCTAGCGTATCAATGATTTTGCAAATTATCCCGTATCGCTCATCCGACGCGCCTTTGGAGTCGGCAAGCGACTTGATTTTGTTAAATAATTCGTTTGTAGAAAAAACGTAACGCTTATCTTTTATATATACGCCTGTCGTTGAAACGGTGAAAGTCTTTTCTCCTTGATATACTGTCAAAGTATAACCGCCACTTGCTCCGGGCGGGGGCAGTAAATCTTCCCTATCCAAACGAGTGTTGAGCAATAAATTAACAATTTCGTTTATATCGTCTTTATCTTGAACGGAAAAATAGAAGTTATGGAGTATTAGACAATTAATTGTTTCGTTGACCTTTACTTCTATTCTATCACAGCCGTTTTTCAAATCTTTATATTCGGATACTTGAGCAAGGCTTGAGTAGGAACTTCGACTACAGCCGACGAGCGCAACTAAGGTCAAGCAGGCAACGCTTGCGACGATGAGTATAATCAATAAAATCGATAAAAGTCTTTTCATCCTCATTATCCCCCTTTCTCTCTAATTAAATTTTAACTTTATACGACACAAAAGTCAATATCAAAATATTAATTGAGAAAAAATAAGACGTGACTATTAATCACGCCTTAATAGATGCCCTGCGCCTAAATTCGTAAAACGAGGGGCTTAACTTTGTCATTATAAATTAGTCTTTAAGCAAAGTTTCGTTGTCCGTCTTTGCCAAGGAATCAACGTGTTCTGTCTTAGCCTTTTTAGACTTCTTTTCGTTTGCGGCTTTATCAGCCTCAATGTCGTCCATTGCGGTGATTTCGGGTTTTTCTTGAAGTTTAACTTCTCCCTCTTCGTTTTTAACAGCTTCAAGTACTACGTAGACAGCCGATCTATCGATAAGTACCAAAGTGCTGCCGTCGTTGTTTGCGCTAATGTCAAGCGTGAAGTTGCCGTCCTCGATTTTCTTTACTTCTCCGACGAAACCGCCGATAGTCTTTACTTTCGTGCCGACTTTAATGCTGTTCATCATTTCCTGAGCCTTCTTTTGACGCTTCTTTTGCGGAATGATAGACATTGCAAACATACCCACCATTAGCACTGCTAACACGACTAGCATTATGATTTGATTTTTATCCATTTATATATTCTCCTTAAATCAATATTAGTATAAATATGATTACCATTATAGAGTTTACATTAAATTAAAGGCAAATATCAAGCGTTTGGACTTGAATAATTTGCTATTTTATTTATTATTTACAAATTTATGCCGACAAATGACGAATTTAACTTCTATCTTGCTTTGCTCCGCCGTGTCCCCAAGTGTAGCCGGCTAAAAACTCGTCGTAGAAGTCCTTGAACCTATCTTCCATTATTGCGTTGCGCATTTCTTCCATAAGATTCGTCAAAAAGCGTATATTGTGGATAGACAAAAGTTTGCCGCCGAGTATCTCTCCGCTGTTGATAAGATGACGGATATAAGCGCGGGAGAAATTGCGGCAACAGTAACAGTCGCAAGTTTCGTCGACCGGCGCAAAGTCTTCCTTGAATACTGCGTTGCGGATTGTAAGGTTTCCGCGCCTCGTGAAAGCAGTACCGTTGCGCGCCATACGCGTAGGAAGCACGCAATCGAACATATCAATTCCTCTCATTACGCCCTCAACCAAACAATCGGGAGAACCAACTCCCATAAGATATCTCGGTTGATTTTCGGGATAGTATTCTCTCAATACGTCAAGCATTTCATACATTACGGGTTTGGGCTCGCCCACCGAAAGACCGCCTATAGAAAAGCCGCATTTTGCGTATTCTATAGTACGCTTTGCGCTCTCAATTCTTAAGTCTTTATACATATTACCCTGTATAATCGGGAAAAGCATTTGCTTGGGATTTTTGTGCGCTTTGTAAGACCTCTCCAGCCAATCCAACGTGCGAGTCATTGCGCTTTTAGCGTAGTTATAGTCGGTTACGCCGTCCGTACATTCGTCAAACGCCATAATTATATCGCCGCCCAATTTGTTTTGAACCGCAATAGATTCTTCGGGACCCATAAAATGTTTTGACCCGTCTATATATGACGAGAACGTAACTCCCTCCGGAGAAATCTTTCTCATTTTGGAAAGAGAAAAAACTTGAAAGCCGCCGCTGTCGGTCAAAATGGGCTTGTCCCAATGCATAAATTTATGTAACCCGCCCGCTTTTTCTACAAGCTCCGCGCCCGGTCGTAAATATAAATGATAAGTATTAGCAAGCACTATCGTAGCCTTTGCGTCCTCCACGTCCTTGGGTGTCAAAGCTTTGACTGTCGCGTTAGTTCCGACAGGCATAAAAACTGGCGTGTCAATTACGCCGTGCGGAGTGGTAAATCTACCCACTCTTGCGCCCGACTGCTTGCACACCTTTACTACTTCATACTTAAAATTTTCCGACATATATTGTACTCTCCGATTTTATCAATAAAATTTCCCCGCTATTCTTATCCCAACCTTTTCTCTCTTTGCCCCATTCCGAACACGACAAGGCTCGCGGATTACCACGAAAGTCGACACTCTCGCTGACATATACAAAACGCAATATTAAAAGGCTTATAAAATCATCATCGCGTCGCCAAAAGAAAAGAAACGATACTTTTCTTTCACCGCTTCGTTGTATATTTCGAGAGTTTTTTCTCTACCTATAAACGCGCTGACAAGCATTATCAGCGTAGACTCGGGTAAATGGAAATTGGTGATAAGTCCTTTTACAACTTTGAATTCGTAACCCGGGTATATGAAAATATTGGTTTCGCCTTTAGTAGGTTTGATCAGTCCGTCGTCGCCTGCGGCGCTTTCAACCACTCTTACCGAAGTAGTACCCACGCAAATAACTCTTCTTCCGTCTTTGAGCGCCGAATTGATAAGTTGAGCGTTGTAGTCGTCAATTTCAAAATATTCGCTGTGCATTTTGTGTTTGAGAATATCGGTTTCTTTAACCGGTCTAAACGTACCCAACCCCACGTGCAACAAGACTTTAGCGATTTGTACGCCCTGCTTGATTAGCTTATCGAGAAGCTGAGGCGTAAAGTGTAAGCCTGCGGTAGGCGCGGCTGCCGAACCGTCTATATTGCAGTAAACCGTTTGATACCTGCTCTTATCTTGAAGTTTCTCAGTAATGTAAGGCGGAAGAGGCATATTGCCGATCTCTTCGAGCAAGTTTTCAAAAACTCCGTCAAATATGAACTTGACAAACCTTATTCCCTCTTCGCCAAAACCTACGACTTCGCCTTGCATTTTGCCGAAATCGAGTTTTGAGCCTATCTTAAGTTTTTTTGCGGGTTTTGTTATACATTCCCACACGTCGTACTCTTTGCGCTTCAACAGCAATACTTCAGTATTGCCCTCGACAGTTTTGTCAGTTCTTGGAAGTCTAGTAGCGAATATCCTTGCTGGAATTACCTTAGTTGTATTGATTACCAACACGTCGCCAGCTCTCAAATAATCGCAAATATCATAAAAATGCTTATGCTCAACGCTGCCGCTCTTTCTATCGTAAATCAACGTTCTAGAGGTATCGCGCGGTTCTATAGGAGTTTGAGCAATCAATTCTTTTGGCAAATCGTACCAAAAATCTTTAGTTTTCATCATTATCCTCGCTCTCCAACATTGAGAGTTGTTCAAACGCAACTTTAGGCGCTTTTCTCGCAAAGTGCTTGTATGCGTCAGGCAAGCAAATTCTACCTCTAGGCGTGCGAGCAATAAAAGTAATTTGCATAAGATAAGGTTCGTAGACGTCCTCGATAGTTCCCGCGTCCTCGCCTATCGAAGCCGCCAAAGTATCAAGTCCTACTGGACCGCCGTTAAACTTGTCTATAATCGTCAATATAAGTTTTCTATCCACGCTGTCTAAGCCTAACTTGTCAATTTCCATTTTGGAAAGCGCAATATCCGCTACTTTCGCGTCTATAATGCCCTTTGCCAAAACTTCGCTATAATCGCGCACGCGCTTAAGTATACGGTTGGCAATTCTAGGCGTACCGCGACTCCTGCGAGCAATCTCAAACGCTCCGTCCTCAGTTATTTCTACGTTCAAAAGTCCCGCGCTGCGCGTTACGATAGAAGCAAGCTCCTCAGGCGTGTACATCTCCAACCTGCAATTCACGCCAAATCTATCGCGTAGCGGCGAAGTCAACATACCGGCTTTAGTCGTAGCTCCTATAAGCGTAAACTTAGGAAGAGCCAGCCTTATACTTCTCGCGCTGGGGCCTTTGCCGACCATAAAATCAAGCGCGTAGTCTTCCATTGCCGGATACAATACCTCCTCAACGTTGCGGTTGAGCCTGTGTATCTCGTCAATGAATAGCACGTCTTTTTCATTGAGATTGGTAAGTATTGCCGCTAAATCGGCGGCTTTTTCTATAGCCGGTCCTGAAGTAATTCGGATTTGCGAGTTCATTTCGCCGGCTATTATGTGCGCAAGCGTAGTCTTTCCAAGTCCCGGAGGTCCGTACAAAAGCACGTGATCGAGGGCTTCGTCGCGGGCAACAGCCGCTTTGATATAAATCTCGAGATTTTCTTTTATCTTTTGTTGACCGACGTAATCGGACATACTTTTCGGGCGAAGTGAGTTTTCGCTCTCACCTTCGCTCACGCCCTGCATCGAGGACATAAACCGCTCTTCGTCTTCAAATTCCATTATCTATCAAAACTCCTTAATGCAGTAGTAATTATAATTTCAAGCTTGTCGCTCTTTGCCCTTGCCGCCGCAACGGCTTTGACCGCTTCCGTCTTTGAAATACCCAAACTTACCAACGCAAGCACAGCGTCGTTCACGACCTCATCTTTCGAGGCTTCCGAGCCGCCGACCAAACCAAAGAAGTCGTCGCCGCCGTCGGATTGAACGTCGGCAATCTTCTCTTTGAGCTCGAGAATAATTCTTTCGGCTGTCTTTTTACCTATGCCCTTGACCTTAGCCAAAGTCTTGGAATCGCCGTTTACGATACATATCGCCAAACGCTGCAAATCAATACCCGAAAGAATTTGCAAGGCTATCTTAGGTCCTACGCCGCTTACGCTTATAAGATTTATAAACATAGCTTTCTCTTCTTTGGAGCAAAAACCGTAAAGGCTCATTCCGTCGTCCGATACTTTTAAATACGTGTAAGCGGTTACAACTTCCCCTCTTTTTGCAAAAGCCGAGAGCGTATTGGCGGACACGCCGAGCTCGTACCCGATACCGTTGTTTTCAAGTATGATTTTCCCTTCTTCGTAGTGTATGACTTTTCCTGTAATCAAATAATACATTTTTTACCTTGCGTATGCTTACCGTAATTGCTTAACAATACGGTTTTATATAATTTACCTTATGCTGAACAGTCCGCCGAGTCTTGCCGTTTGAGCGTGAGTGAGCGCAACAGCCAAGCCGTCCGCCGCGTCGTCGGGTTTGGGTACGGCTTTTAGATTCAAAAGCCTCGTCACCATAAACTGTATTTGTTTCTTCTCCGCTTTTCCGTAGCCCGTCAGCGCTTGCTTGATTTGTAGCGGCGTATACTCGTACATTTTAAGATTACTTTGGTTGCAAGCAAGCAGTATAACTCCCCTTGCCTGCGCCACGTTTATGCCCGTAGTGATATTCGTATTGAAAAAGAGTTCCTCGATAGCTATGCAATCGGGTTTGTACTTTTCTATAAGCGATAGCATACCGTCGTAAATTTTAGTCAAACGCACAGGAACGCTGTCGTCTTTGGGAGTATTTATTACACCGCAATCTATCGCTCTGCTTGCGCCCTTGTTAGTTTCTATCACACCGTAACCGACTATTGCAAGTCCCGGGTCTATTCCGAGTATTATCATTTCCTTACTTGACCGTTGCCCGTAACAACGTATTTTTCGCTCGTGAGTTGCTCTAAGCCTAGCGGTCCTCGAGCGTGGAGTTTTTGCGTAGATATTCCTATCTCCGCGCCGAAACCGAACTCAAATCCGTCGGTAAATCTCGTCGAAGCGTTGGTATAGACGCACCCCGCGTCAACCATACCCGTGAAAATTTGCATAACTTTTTCGTCGGTAGATACTATCGCTTCGCTGTGCTTTGTGCCGTTTGCGTTTATCCTGTCGATAGCTTCTTTAAAATCTTTGACTACCTTAACCGTCAAGATATAGTCTTCTCTCTCGGTCTTATAGTCCTCTTCGCTGGCTGGATAAACTCCCTTGACGAGTGCGCAGGTTTTTTCGCAACCGTTGATTTTGCATCCGCCGTCCATAAGTCTTTTAAGCATTTTGGGTAAAAACTCTTTTGCTATCTCTTCGTCAACGAGCAGTTGTTCAGCCGCGTTGCAAACGGATACCCTTTGCATTTTGGCGTTGTAAACTATCTCTTCAGCCATAGCTAGATTTGCTGATTTTTCTACGTAGACGTGACAGTTGCCGCCCGATGAAGCGATAACGGGAATTTGCGAAGTCGCCAATACGAACTTCTTAAGTCCGTCGCTTCCTCTAGGGATAATCACGTCGATATATTTAGATTGAGCCAACATTTCGTTGGTAGCCGCCCTGTCGATATTGTCAATAAAGCCTACGCAGTTTTTATCAAAGCCGCTCTCTTCAATAGCATTTTGAATAATCTTGAAAAGCTGTCTATTCGAATTGACGGCTTCCTTTCCGCCTTTGAGAATAACGCCGTTGCCCGACTTTATACAAAGACTTACAACGTCTACCGTCACGTTGGGACGGGACTCGTAGATAACTCCTATAACGCCTAGCGAAGCGCGCACTTTTTTAAACTTTAGTCCGTTGGGAGTAGTCCACTCTCTAACGACCTTTCCTACGGGGTCGTCTAAAGCGACTACTTGCCTTACGCCCTCAGCCATAAGAGAAATTCTTTCATCGGTAAGCGTAAGCCTATCTATCATTGCTTCAGAGAGAACGCCTTTTGCGTTTTTGATATCTACTGCGTTTTCCGCCTTGATTATATCCCTGCTTTTTTCTATACTATCGGCGATTGCGAGCAATATCTTATCTTTTTCGCCTCTACTGCAAAAAGCAAGTTTGTAAGAAGCCTCTCTCGCGTTTGCGCATATTTTCTCTATTTGCGTCATCATAATAACAATCTCTACTCCTCGATCTAATCCTCGTCCTCGTCGAGTTCGGCGTTGTGATATACGTTTTGCACGTCGTCGTTGTCCTCCAACATATCCAAAAGCTTAAGCACTTTGGCCTGAGCGTCTTTATCAGGTTTTACGGTATTGTTGGGTATTCTATCCACGTCGGCGGACAAAATCTTAACGGTCTTTTGCTTCTCAAGATTTTCTCTTACGCTTCCGAGCGAATTTGGATCGGTATATATTTCAAATATGTCGCCGTCGTTGAGTATGTCTTCCGCTCCGCAATCAAGCGCGACCATCATAAGCTCGTCTTCGTCTACGCCCTCTCCGTCAACGACTATCACTCCCTTTGTTTCAAACATATACGACACGCAACCGCTAGTACCCATAGCTCCGCCGCACTTGTCGAAGTGGTGTCTAATATCGCCCGCGGTACGGTTCTTGTTGTCGGTAAGCGTTTCGACAATAACGGCAACTCCGCCCGCGCCGTAGCCTTCGTAAATATTTTCTTCATAGTTTACCGCGCTGAGTTCTCCGCTCGCCTTTTTGATACCTCTTTCGATGTTGTCGTTGGGCATATTGTTGGCTTTAGCCTTAGCGATGACGTCGCGAAGTCTTGAATTTGAACTGGGATCGGGTCCGCCTTGCTTAACCGCAACGGCTATCTCTCTTCCTATCTTAGTAAATACGCTTGCTCTCTTCGCGTCGCTCTTTCCTTTCTTATTTTTAATATTTGCCCATTTGCTATGTCCGGACATAATTACCTCCGAAATGTTATTTATATATTTATTTTATAATAACGTCGAGTATTTTGCAAGTGTTTCGTACTCAAAAAAAAGCAAGTAAAAAACTTGCCATTGCGGCGCTTAATCTTAATAAAAATGAACCCCCGACTTACAGGAGTTCAATATTTTAATTAAAGTATCAACCTTTGCGCAAAGAAATATTTCCCTTGCATAATCTATATATCCAAAATAAATGCCGCTCGTCAACAACTTTTTTGACGTTTTACCGCCTATCCAAATAGGATTGTAGTATTATCGTCGCGGCAATCTTGTCAACGACCTTCTTACGTTTATCCCTGCGCATACCGCCCTCGATAAGCATTTCTTCGGCGACTACCGTCGTAAGACGCTCGTCCTCATAGTCTATCTTTGCGTTGATAAGCGGTTGAAGTTTCTCGGCGAACGCTTTCGTCTTTTGAACTCTCTCACCTTCAGTGCCGTCCATATTTAGCGGCAAACCAAACACGACTACGTCAACCTTGTACGCTTTGACTAAATCGGCTATATACTGCAAATCTTTTTGCTCTTCTATTCTTTTGTACGTTTCAATACCGGTGGCTATGATACCGCTTTCGCTGACTGCTATGCCAGTGCGGCTATCGCCTAAATCTATCGCTAAATATTTCATACGGATATTATGCGATATAGAAAAAATTTTGTCAAGCAAAAGGAGCGCCGCAACCTCGCTACGCTCCTCTTTAGTTAAATCAACGAATAATTACTCTACTCGCTCCAACGCTTCTTCCTCGTCGAAAGACGTCAAGGCTTTTACTATCAGTAAGAATAAACCGCCGACCGCTAACGCTATCGCGCAATACAATAAGCCCAAAACGTACTGATTGATATCTAAACTTATACCCACAGCAATGGTACCTACCATTACTATCAGCCCGGGGACGAACGATATAAGCATAGGTATAAATGACGAAAAATTATTCTTCGTAATTTCAGTTATGTTCTTCCAATGTATATTCGGTTTTTTCAAATCGCGGTAAACGCTAAACCTGTTTATCGCTAGAGCGTACACTGCGTTTGACGCAAGGAAACCTATCACGAATACGATATTCATACCCGGCACGAAAGCTAAAGCGACAGTACTAAACGCTGTAGCGATCAAAGAAAAAGTCAAACCTGTCTTGATCTTGGCGTTTACCACGTCCTTAACGTTGACAGGCAACGTCTTATATTTTATCACTCCTTCGCCGTCGCGCGAAAACGCCAGTATACTTGCAACGTTGCTTGAAAGCATTATCTTCAATATGAGTTCGGCAATTCCCACGCCTACAACCGCTCCGACTTCCTGTATTCCGCTTTGCATTTGACATACGAAAAATATCAATATCGGCGGAAGTATCGTCATTAATCCAGACTGTATAAGTAACGAGTTGTTCTTTACGACGGAAGAAATATCTTTCAAGTACAGCGCTTTCTTGTAATTTCTAGACTTAGCCTCTTTGACTTTGCCTGCGGATTTTGAGCCGCCGCCGCTCTCAAGCGACGCGGTAGCAAGTTTGGAATACTGCCATACGGAGAGCAAACTACCTATCGCCGCAAGCCCAATCACGATGCCGATAAACGCCATTGCGTAGCCGAAGCCTACTGCGCCGTTCGTAGCCGTCATAGCCTTAGCAAGAAAATAGGTATGGAAGGAATACCGACCTAGTTTAGTAAGCGACGGCAAAACCTGAGCGAAGACCTGCGAAGTATTCATTCCTCCGCTCTCGTCTATCGATCCTTCTATATCTCCCGCCGACGGCGATTGCTGAGCGCTGATAAGCATCGGTACATATATGGCTATATAAAACGCTGCTACTAAAATAATAACGAATACAGCGCCCAAAATAGGTCTTTTCTTGAAAAAGTTCAGTATCTTCATCAGCGGATAGGATACGAGCGCAATCAAAAGTATTGCCATAAGCGGCAATAAAACCGTTGCAGGTATAATAAGCAGTAAAAACCCTGCGTTCAAACCTATTGCCGATTTTGCCAAAGCTATTCCTACCACTATAGACATCGGTATTATCATAATAGCCGAAATTATGAGCTCGTGCACCACTATCGCTATTAGTTTTGCCCAAAATACGCTCACCGACTTTAGCGGCAGCGTAAACAAAAACTCGTTATCTTTGCTATAATACATTATATTTATATAGACGAAGAGCGATAAGAATATCGTAATCAGTTGGGTGGCTAAAAATAATACGGAGAGTACTTCCGTCAAATATCCAAGCTCCAAGGAAGTCGCGATAAGTTCATACGCGCTGATGAGTACGCCGAGATACGGAATACCCAAACAAATCGCAACAGCTACGATTATTCCTATATACTTCTTTTTCTCCTTAGCGTCGGAGAAATTAGGAACGAGAGTGTTTTTGATAATGCGTTTAGTCAACGTTAAAAAAGCAGTCATACTCGCCTCCGTTAGTCAAACTCACCGCTGCTGAAGCGTTCGTCAAACTTTTCTCCGCCGTCGACTTCCGAACCGTTGGTGACGGACATAAAGAATTCTTCAAGGCTGTTGTCGGTATTGCTTGATTTGATTTCTTCCATAGAACCGCTTACTATGAGTTTTCCCTTGTCGATAATAGCCACCTTGTCGCATAGCTTTTCCACTACTTCGATAATGTGCGAAGAGAACAATACGCTGTTGCCCTGCTTACAATGCTCTTTCATAAGCATTTTGAGGTTGTACGCGCTCTTAGGATCCAAGCCGGTCAGCGGCTCGTCCAATATCCAAAGCTTTGGCTCGTGTATCAACGCTCCTATAATACATATCTTTTGCTTCATACCGTGCGAATATCCGCCGACTTGCTTATTTGCGACGTCGGTTAGCTCAAAGAGCGATAGATACTTTTCCGCTCTTTGCTTCCTGTCGTTCAGCCCCACTCCGTAAATATCCGCCATAAAATTGATATACTCGTTGGCGGTCATAGTTTCGTATAGGAAATGGTTGTCGGGAACGTAACCCATATTCTTTTTAGCCGAAATCGGATTGTCGTGCAAATCAAATCCGCATATTGAAATATTTCCTGCGCTGTACGGCAAAGCGCCCGTTATACATTTTATCGTAGTGCTCTTACCCGCGCCGTTAGGACCTAAGAAAGCGACAAGCTCTCCCGCTTTTACTTCAAGACATAAATCTTGTACTGCGTATTTATCATTGCCCTTGTACTTTTTGCTTAAATTTGTTATTGTCAAAATATCGTCCATAATTAAACCTCCGACTTTTGAATTCACTTTAAGTATAACCGCCGTTCATAAGACAGTCAATATTTTTTTAAATTAAAATTTACAAATATCATGTAGAAATTACCAAAGTAAAAATTACTTTTTGTTTTCGTCTTTGTTGCCCTTGATTTCTTTCGCTCGTATAAGATATTTCTCAAAGCCGTTGCTAGAGGGTTTGTAGAACTTCTCGTCTTTGAGAGAATTAGGCAAATACTGCTGCTCCACCCAACCGCCGTAGTCGTGAGGATATTTATACCCCGAAATCTTTTGAACCTTGTAGTTTTTATCCATCAAATACGTAGGGACTCCGTCGTCTTTACGATTGGCTACGACTTCTTCAACCGCATACTTAGCCGTAACTACGCTGTTGGACTTGGGCGCTTCGCATACGTAAATAATTGCGTTGTACATAGGAATTTTACCCTCTGGCAAACCGATATTTTGATACGCCGTCAACGCCGCGGTCGCTACGACCAAAGCTTGCGGATCAGCCATACCGACGTCTTCGCTACTGTGTACTATCAGTCGCCTTAGAATGAGCATAGGGTCGCATCCCGCTTGTATTAGCCGCTCCGCCCAATAAAGAGCCGCGTCCGAATCGCTTCCCCTCAGCGACTTGCAAAAAGCCGAAATCATATCGTAGTACATACTCTCGTCTATGCTCATAGACTTTTTTTGCGCCGATTGCTCGGCAACCGTCAAATCTATTACTATCTTTCCATTGTCGTTGGGTTGAGTACTTTTTGCGGCAAGTTCCAACGCATTGAGCGCGTTGCGAAGATCTCCGTCGCTCGCCCATACGAAATGTTCCAAAGCTTCTTCGCTGACCTGCAAATTCATTTTGCCAAGACCTTTATTTTCGTCTTTTACCGCTCTTGCAAGCGTTGCTTTGATATCTTTACCGCTCAACGGCTTAAACTCGAAAATTCTACAACGCGAAACTATTGCTCTAGTCATAGACACGAAAGGATTTTCGGTAGTCGAACCGATAAATACTATATGACCTTTTTCTATGGCTTCCAACATACAGTCGGACTGCGCTTTGTTCCACCGATGGCACTCGTCGAGTAGCAAGTAGGTGTTTATTCCGTATCTTTCCTTGTCAAGTCTAGCGTCCTCTATAACCTTTTTCGCGTCGGAAATACCCGAGGAAACGGCGTTGAGCTTTACGAAATTGGACTTTGTCGTGTTTGCGATAATGTTGGCGAGCGTAGTCTTTCCGCATCCCGGAGCGCCGTAAAAGATACAGCTTCCCAAACTATCCGTCAAAATAGCGCGCCTTAGCAAACTGTTTTTGCCAACAATATGTTCCTGACCCACAAATTCATCTAAATTCGTAGGTCTCATTCTCTCCGCCAACGGAGCGTCGTCTTTTCCTATAATATCGAATAAATTCATATCGTTATTATATAATAATAGGACTTAGAAGTCAATTACTTAAAAGTCCTATCAAATTTTATCTAAACGTTACTTGAATTTCCCGTTTGCCGAGATCTTCTTTGAGCGCTACGCTGAGATCTCCCTTATAGGTTATTCCGTC
>JAIEDA010000012.1 GCA_029068165.1 Clostridia bacterium | reverse complement strand
GTCAGGAAAAGTACACTTTTTTTGGAATTTTTTGCTATTTGTCGATTTTTTTACCCTAAATTTAACATTGTTTTTAAATTTATAATCTATAGATATATATGCGCGTATAATTTTTAGCAGGCAAGATGAGGTTTAAAATAGACTAAGCGCAAACGGAAAAGAAAAACGCCGCGTTGGCGGCATAATAAGAAAACATAGACTTTCTTTTCTACAAGAAGATAGATATCGAAAATTATATTGATTATGAAAACCAAGCTGCGCGTTGTCGATGCAAGCGTAAAACTTAAAATTTCTTGTTTCGGTACGCTATAGGCGGCATACCTACGATTTTTTTGAAGCAAATGGAAAAATACTGCTGATCGCTAAACGAAAGCTTAGCGGCTATATCGGCGATTGAGAGCGAGCAATTATCCAAGTATACTTTTGCGTACTCTATCTTCCTTTCCAAAAAATAGTTGTAGGGCGTGATACCGAATGCCTTTTTAAAAATATGTATAATATGATTTTTGGTATAGCCAAACTGTGCGCTCAAACTCTCGAGCGAAAGTTCGCTCTCCACCATCATATCTAAAGTATTTTTGATTTGCATTGCAAGACTTGCTTTTTTGTCGACGGTAGAGTTGCTCCTTATTGCGGTGAAAATTTCAAAGAGCTTAATAGACACGCCGTCGGTGAGTTTTTTGTAATTGTTTTTGAAATTCTTAAGATAATAAAGAATATCTTGGAAGTAGTTGCCGACATAGCAGTTGGAAAACAAATAGGTATCTTTGGGCAAGTACATATCAACGATTTCTTCCATAAGCCTGCCTTCAAATACTACCCATATCTTATGCCAACCGTTCTTCTTGCTGGAAGAATATTTGTGATCTACCCCTTTCTTGAGAAAAAACACGTCGCCGACTTTGGGATAATACGTCTTGCCGTCAATCTCTAATATTCCCTCGCCCGATATTACGTACTCAAGCGCCATAATATCAGGGTTTTTTCTCTCTTCGTTTACGTTGTCCTCTTGTTGAGTTTCTCCTATCATCCTTATTTTGACGGGAGAATCTTCGTCTATATACTTGGAAAAATTTATAAAAAACTCCGCCATATATGATCTCCGTAACATTATTTTCGTCCTTTTTAGGGGAACGCGTAATGAATATAACTTAAATAGAAGTTAAATAAATAATAACATTTAAAAATATAATTGTCAAATTATGCCGTCAAATTGTTTTTCAAAGAGGTGATTGTATGTTAAAATAAAGTTAAACCACAACCCGATTAAGGAGATATATTTATGGATTATATGAAAGAATCTTTGAAAAAACACTACGAATGGCAAGGCAAGATAGAAATAATCTCGCGCGCTAAGGTCGAAAATAAGGACGATTTATCCCTTGCTTATACCCCCGGCGTTGCTCAGGCTTGCTTGGAAATACAAAAAGATATCGACAAGTCCTACGAGCTTACTCGCCGTTGGAATACCGTTGCGGTCGTAACCGACGGCACGGCGGTGCTCGGTCTTGGCGACATTGGTCCCGAAGCGGGTATGCCAGTTATGGAAGGCAAGTGCGTACTTTTCAAAGAGTTCGGAAACGTAGACGCTTTTCCGCTTTGCGTAAAATCTAAGGACGTGGACGAAATCGTCAACACCGTCGCTATGATTTCAGGAAGTTTCGGCGGCGTCAACTTGGAAGACATCTCCGCTCCCCGTTGCTTTGAAATAGAGAAAAAGCTTAAAGAACGTACGGATATACCTATTTTTCACGACGACCAACACGGCACGGCTGTAGTCACTGCGGCGGCTTTGATCAACGCGTTGAAGCTGGTCGGTAAACAGTGGAAAGACGTAACGGTTACTTTCAGCGGCGCGGGCGCGGCAGGAACCGCTATCGCTAAGCTGCTTATCAAGCTCGGCGTAAAAGATATACTCGTGTGCAATAGAAAAGGAATAATATGCAAGGGCATAAACGAACCTGCGGGCAACGAAGAACTTGCGCAAATCACCAATAAGCAAAACCGTCAAGGCTCTCTTGCCGACGCGCTTAAAGGCTCGGATATTTTGATAGGCGTATCCGCTCCGAATATCGTGTCGCAAGATATGATTCGCTCAATGGCGAAGAACGCTATAGTTATGGCTATGGCAAACCCCGTTCCTGAAATAATGCCTGACCTTGCAAAGGAAGCCGGCGCGGCGGTAGTAGGCACAGGACGAAGCGACTTCCCCAACCAAATCAACAACGTACTCGCTTTCCCCGGTATCTTTAGAGGAGCTTTGGACGTAAGAGCCAAGGAAATAAACGAGGATATGAAAATGGCGGCGGCAAAGGCTATCGCTTCGCTCGTCAGCGACGAAGAACTTAACGCCGACTATATACTTCCCAAAGCGTTTGACAACCGTATCGGCGCAACGGTAGCTAAAGCCGTGGCCGAAGCCGCTAGAAAAACGGGCGCGGCGAGAATATAGAAAACCAACGCGAAAATATACTGATAAATAAAATCAAAAGGAACGCAACAGCGTTCCTTTTTTCTTCTAAAACAAAAATATATTTCTATCGATTACTTCTTAAAGAAATATTCGCGAGCAAACTCCTTGCCGCCCTCTTTCACAACCCTACCGTCGCCAATCAAAACCGCTCTATCGCACAGCGCTTCGGCGCAACGCATATCGTGAGTTACGGTTATCATAGTATTGCCGCTGCGGTCGTGAAGTTCGTTCAAAATTTTTACCAAATCGCAAAGTCCCTTATAGTCTTGACCCACGGTCGGTTCGTCCAAAAGCAAAACTTCGGGATTGCCGGCGGCAACGGCGGCAATGGATACTCTACGCTTTTGACCTTCGGAGAGCGATTGCGGATGGCGGGTTCTCAAATGCGCTAATCCAAACAAACGTAGCATTTCGTCGGCGTATTCCTTTGACACAGCGTTGAAAGCTATCTCCTGCTCGACGGTAGGCATAAAGAGCTGATAGTTGGGATTTTGATATACTACTCCCACGCTCTTAAACCATTTCTTGCTCGCTTTGCTTTTACCGAATTTTTTATTTAGCGACTGCTCTATTTCGCCGCCTGTGGGTTTATTCAATCTTGCGATAAGTCTAAGCATAGTCGTTTTGCCGCAACCGTTTTCGCCCAACAGCAACAACCTTTCGCCTTTGTTCACCGCAAACGTTACGTCTTTTAATATTTCGCGCTTTTTTACCGCAAACGCCACGCCGCGAACGTCAAATAAAACCTTGCCTTGCGAATGTTTACGTGAATTATCTTCAATAGTCGCTACTTGCGAATACAAATATTCTTGTTTGTTCTCTATCTTCTTGACTTCGCCCGCGCGAATATTCCAAACGCTGTCGACGAACGGCAGTACCATATCAAGTCTATGCTCAACGACCAAAATTGCGTAACCCGCTTTCGCCAAAGCGCGCAAAGTGTTCATCAAATGTGTTGCGCCCTCGATATCGAGGTTGGCGAGAGGTTCGTCAAGAATTAAAATCTTTTGTCCCATCGCAAGCGTTGAAGCTGTGATAAGACGTTGCTTTTGCCCGCCCGATAAGGAACGCGTTTGCCAACCTTTATCGAGTTTCATAAGCTTGCAAACTCTTTCGATTTGCAAACTTATTTTTTCAGGCGGAAATGCAAAGTTTTCGCAGCCGAAAGCGATTTCGTCCTCAACGAGTTTGTGTATGATTTGACTGTCGGCGTTTTGCAACACTACGCCGACTTTCCTGCAAACCTGCGCCATTTTCATACCGATAATACTTTGCTCGTCTATCAAGACTTCGCCGCTTACCGTACCCGAAATTATATTGGGGATAATGCCTGATACGATTGATAAAAGCGTACTCTTGCCCTCGCCGGAAAGTCCCGATAAAAGCGCGACTTCTCCGTAAGATACGTAGAAGTTGACGTTTTTGAGAACTTGCTCGGAAAAGCCTTCGTAGGAAAAACTCACGTTTTTAAGTTGAATTGCTTTCATTTTAACCTCTTTTCACTCCTACAGTACCGCCGCCAAGACTACGCCCGCAATGAGTCCTAGTATATAAACTACGTCGAATACGTTGATTACTTCCCTCTTATATACGGTGTATTTGGATTTGCCGAGAGTAAAACCTCGAGTTTCGATAGACAGCGCAAGCGTATCGGAAATATCCACTAGCCTCGTAACCAGCGGTATCAAAAACGCGCGATAGAAAATCTTAGGGTTGAGAATACTGCCCGCTCCCCTCGTCCTCATAGCTTCTCGCACTCGCTTGATTTCGCCTCGAAGCACGGGTACGAAAGAAAGCGTTATCAGTATACCCAGCGTAGCCGCTCTAGGAGTATGCAGCTGCGAAAGATTTCTCGTCATTGCCACGGCTTGAATACTCATACCAGGCACTACGGCAAGACACACCGCGCCGAACCTGTTGAGCATAGCAATAGCAGATTGCGCGTTTTTGCCCGAAGTATAGTAGGAAATCAACGCGAACGCCCCGCCTATAATCGCAAACAGCGGCAAAGCTCTCAATAAGCCTTTCCAACACCCGAAAAGAGCTAACCAAACGAACGCGCCAATCAAGAAGTACGCGCAGTTGGCTTTTCGCGACATAACTAGCCCAAACACCATTATGAGCAGCGCTGAGGCTATCGCAACGAGAGGATAGAAAGTTTTTTTGTACTTAAAAAACGTCATTACTTCAACTTACCCGCTTTCTTTAATTCTCTTGCGATGAGCATACCTATGACGGAACCAATAAAGCATACGGCGATTACCGCAATCGTTATGCCTATTACCGCGCCTACGTTTTGACTTCCGATAAACATAGATACGGCGCTCTTCTCATCGCCCGTCACCGTGTAGAAGCATCTATAGTACATAAACAACAGCGGAATGGTCAACGGCATATACAAAGTGCCCGCGAGCACGCACGCCCAATCGCTTTTGTAGCTTCTAAATATAAGCAACGTTATTACTTCCGCTACGAGAGCGCAAACTATAATAAACACCATCGGCGGGAACATAAATACTAAAAATATAGATATAAATACCGATTGAAGCAGCAGCGCGAAAGGTTTTCTTACTTTCATCATACCTATTACGGGAAACAGCGAGAACTGTATTCCAAGTCCCAACTGAATAATACCGAATACGGGAGCGTTTACGAGAAGCGGCATTATTGCTCCGGTCACTAACGTACAAGCGGTTATAATAGCCAAAAATACGATATCTTTTATCTTGTACTTGCGAAACAGCCTGTCGCTGTCGTCAACGAGAGCAACGCTCTCAATCTTTTCTTGTTTTGCTTCAACGCTACCCTGCTCGCCCGCAACTTGAATAAGTTCGGCAATAACGAGGTCTTCGTCTTTCTTTTCGCCCGCGCCTTGCTTTTCAACAACGCTAGCCTGTTCGTCGGCGGCTTGAATAACTTTCTCCTCTTCGTTCATTTTATACCTCTCAAAAATTTTTTACTTATATTTATCTCTCAACTTCGCTCATTTTGCCGTCAACGACTCTATATATCCTGTCGGCAATCGCCATAGTACTTTCCCTATGCGATACCAATATAATACTTTTCTTACTCTTTTGCTCTTTGAGAGCTTTAAGGATAATTCCCTCGTTGATACTGTCTACGTTGCTAGTAGGTTCGTCAAGCAAGATAAGCTGACTGCCTTTCAAGAACGCTCTCGCAAGACCTATTCTTTGTTTTTCGCCTGCGGAGAGATTATCCCCGAGCGCGCCGACGCTAGTCTTGTAACCGTCAGGCAAAGTCATTATAAAGTCGTGAACGGAAGCGAGTTTGCAAGCTTCTTCAAGCTCGGCTTGCGTAGCTTGGGGGTTTGCGATACGCAAATTCTCTTCTATCGTTTCGTCAAATAGATACGTGCTTTGGCTGACCATAGTCACGTTGTCCAAAAGATTTGCCGTATTTACCGTATCTATGTCCGCTCCGTTGTAAGCGATAGTACCGCCGTCCTTTTGCCAAAACCTCAAAAGCAGTTTCAAGAACGTAGATTTTCCGCAACCGCTTTCGCCGACTATGCCTATGATCTCGCCTTTTTCAGCGCTCATTTTAACGTCTTGCAAAACCTGCGTTTGACCGTCATAAGAGAAGGACAAATTATCGACTTTAAGATTTTCGTAATCGAAATCCTTGCCGTCCTTAACCTCTTCTACCGCGGGCTTTTCGGATAACAAGTTGAGTACTCTATCTCCGCTTGCGAACGTTTGCGTGAGATTTCCCGGCAGCGCCGATATGGCTATGACCGGTCCGAACGAACCGAAAACCGCTACGACTCCTATAATCATTGCCCCAACGCTTAGCTTATCGTAACTTACCAGCAATACCCCTACGATAAGAGTAAGTACGATAAATATTGATACTGTAAGTTCCGTCGCAGCAGCGGCGCGCGTAATATTACGCTTCATTCTCTTGGTTTCTTTTAAAAGAACGTCGCTGCGCCTGTTGACTTCAGCCTGTCTTTCAAGTCCCGCATTGTTGAGTACTATGTCTTTGATACCCTTGATACTGTCAAGGAAATACGCGTTGAAAGAAGCGAACTCCTTTCTATATGTTACGCCCGATTCTTTCAATCTAGAAGATGAAATCAGCGGAACGACTATTCCTATTACCAAAAAGCCAACCAAGGCCGTAAGCGCCAAATACCAACTTGATACGAAACCTACAAACAAGAATACCGCCGTCGATACCAGCAAAGCTATGCATATAGGCGAAATCGTGTGCGCGTAAAATACTTCGAGCGTTTCTATATCCGAAGTAATCATCGCTATTATACTGCCCTTTTGCTTACTCTCGAGTTTTGCAGGGCAAAGTGTACGCAAAGCGCCGAAAATCTTATCTCTAAGTAGAGCCAAAAGTTTGAAAGCGATAAAGTGATTGCTGTATTGTTCGAAGTATCTCAAAAGTCCTCTAAGCGCGCCGCAACCGATTGCAAGTCCTATAATCAAACCGTACGACATTGCGATAGCTTCTCCCAAAGCTTTAGCTACGCCTACCGCGCCGAACACTGTTACTCCCATTGCGCAGACGAAGCCCAAACTTCCGTTTATCACCGCCAAAATCATTATGTACGAAAGAGAGCCGAGAAGCAGTATCAAACTTGCCATTATTTTAGCGCCGCTTGCACGAAGTTTTTGCTTATTCTTATTACTCATAGCGAATAGCCCTCCTCCAAAGATTTTTGCGTTGAGAAAAGCTGTTCGTAGCCTTTCTTGGCTTGCATTAGCTCGTTATGCGAGCCGACTTCCTTAATCTCGCCGTCTTCCATAAAATAGATATTGTCGGCGGGAACGACGTTTGCAAGCCTGTGAGAAATTACGATAACGCTCTTTTCTTTAGAAATATCTTTTATGTTCTTCATTATGATAGCTTCGCTCTCCACGTCGATATTGCTCGTCGCTTCATCAAATACGTATATATCTTTGTTAGCTACAAGATTTACCGCAAGCGCCAAACGCTGCTTTTGTCCGCCCGAAATATTGTTTGCATCCTCGCTAATCACCTTATCAAGACCGCCGTTTTCTCTTATGAACTGCGCAAGATTGACTTTCTCCAATGCGCCGTAAATCGTTTCGTCGCTTACGCTTTCGTTTGCGAGCGCGAAGTTCTCCCTGACGGTTTGGTTGAAAATATAGGTATTGTAACTTACCGCCGCCAAGCGCGAATAGTAACTCTCCCTCGACAAACTCTCTAAGCTTTTACCTCCTACGCATACGCTGCCGCTTTGAGGGCGAAAAGCTCCGACCAGCATATTTACAACGGTAGATTTTCCGCAGCCGCTTTCTCCGACTATAGCCGTCATTCCCTTTTCGGGGAAAGATAAACTTACGGACTTGAGTACGTTCCTCTTGCCGTCGTACGAGAACGTTACGTCATTGATTTCGATAGAAGTATTCTCTACCTCCTCCTCGCCCCAAACGGGATCGGGAGTATTCAAAAGCGATATGATCTTTTTACCTGCGCTAGCTCCGTTCATAGCGACGTGGAACGCGCTGCCGAACGCTCTAAGCGGCAAGAAAAATTCCACCGCTACCAACGCCATAAATAGCGCCTTGATCGGAGCAAGTCCCCAAAAAGCCGCTCCGCTAACGGCAAGCGCAATACCCGCGCCCGCTCCGCCGTACGCGACTAAATCCATAATAGTAGTGCTCGCGAGCTGCATAACCAAGACTTTCATAGTTATTTTGCGGAACTCTTCGGCGCTCTCGTTTATCTTGCCGTGTTGAGCTTCGTCAGCTTTGAAAATCTTTAGTTCTTTAAGACCTTGTACGCTGTCGAGGAACTTATCGCCCATCGACGTATATTTGCCCCAATACTTTGCGAATATTTTCTTCGCATACTTAGATACCGCCACTATCGACACCGGTATAAGCGGAACGCAACAAAGCAGCATCAACGAAGATCTCCAATCAATCCATACGCATATAATAAACAAAACTATCGGCGCAAGCATTGCGAAGAAAAACTGCGGAAGATAACTTGAGTAGTACAAATCGAGCTGCTCCACTCCTTCCATAGACACCTGAGTAAGTCCCGCCATACTCATTCCGTCCGTCGATTTAACGCCGAGTTTTACTATCTTATCGTAAGTCCTCTCTCTCAAATCTTTCTTCACCTTTCTACCCAAAACGTCTTTGATATCTCCTGTAAGACGAGTGGCGACGTATCTTACTATTACGCCTACTACCGCGCCGATTGCGGGATATAAGTAATTTATCGCGTCACAATTTTGAGAGAGCAAATAAACGGCGTAGCAAATCGCGGCGGTTATTCCCAAGTTGGCGATAAGCCCTACCGCTTGCAACGCAACCGCTATAAATATGTATTTCTTATTCTTACCTATGAGTTTGAACAAGTCCTTATCTATCATATCAACTCCACCTCCGTACAGCGAAAAACGCCTAACTCTTTCCGCCCTTTCCGTCTTCTTCGTCTTTGACCTTGTTTTGCTTTTTGTACTTTATCATTTGTACGACGTGCGATATTGCAAATATCGGATGCCCTACCAACATTCTCGGTCCCGAATATTTCATAACCTCTTTTATCTTCGCGCGCATATCAGGTTTGTAACAATGTATTTTGCAAAAAGAACAAAACTTCTTGTTGACCTTAAACGGACACTTATCCAAGCGAAAGAGAGCAAACTCGGTAAGCTCTTTGCACTCTAGACAAACCTCTCTCCGCGCTACGCCCTGTTCTTTCCTTTGCGACTTGTGATTGCCTCGGCAATACTTTTTTATCATAACGGGAATAAGCTTCTTCTCCTTGTTCCACGCCTTCAACTCTTTCTTCGTATTACTGCTATTGCTATTGCCTTCCACCGCTTTACCGCCGTCCATAAAAGTTTGTGTCGGCTAACTCGTTTCGCCGAAAATATTGCCTGTAAGTTATTGCTAACATACGGGCAATAAATTACGGAGCAACTACTACTCCGCTTATTATTATATCCTTTGTAATTAAAAGTGTCAACCAAATTAGATTAGACTAACTCTTATTTTCGATAAAGTTTTTTAGTATTTCGAATAGCTCGGGCGTGATAACGTGCTCTATCCTGCAAGCGTTTTCCTCAGCGAGATTTTTGTCCGCGCCTACGCTCTCAAGAAGTTTGGTAATGACCTCGTGACGTTCGTAAATACCTTCGGCTTTTTTCCTGCCCTCGTTTGTAAAGTTTATCTCGCCCGTTTGAGAAATGGTGATATAGCCTTTCTTAGCAAGCAAGTTGACTCCCCTTGATACGCTCGGACGGGAATACCCCAATTCTTCGGCAATGCGTATGGAATGTACGCTCGCGCATTTCTTTTTTAATAAGAGTATCGTTTCCAAATACATCTCTTCCGATTCGCAATATTTTACCACCCTTGTTTTCCCCCAAGCGTTTAATATCTTTATTATACATTAAACGGATGGATTTGTAAAGAGGAAATTATTATTCGCCAAACGTCCCTTTCAACGCTTCTACCATATCTATTTTTTTATTTTTACGAGCTACGAACACTCCTACTAAAAGCGATACGCCAAAGGTCAACAATACGCTAACGCAGTACGTAAGCGCGCCGAGCGCCATTTTGAGTTCGTATTCGCTTGCGAGCATTGTTATGAGCAAATGCAAAACCCCTACGCCCAACGGTAGTCCAATAATAATTCCTATAACCGTTATCCAAATATTTTGACTGACGAGAATACGTCCTATACGCTTATTCTTAAAACCAACCACTTTCAAAGTTGCAAGTTCTCTTGACCGCTCCACGTAACTCATCACGCCTAAATTATATAACACTACCACGCCTAATATGACTGCGGCAAGCACGAATACCAAAACCATAACGTTCATTATTTGCATAAAACTACTGTACGATTCCATAATCGACGCTTTGGTTTGCGTACCTGAGATGAAGTCTTCGGGCTTAATTGCGTCGGGCGAAATATTTAAAAATACCGACGAAATACGGTAATCTATGCCAACGCTTCGCGCATACTCATCCGTCATAATTATGCTTTGAGATTGAAACGACCGCAGCACTCCGACTACTTTGACCTTGTATGACGTATCGCTGCCGTAAGGAGAAAAGGTTATTTCGTCGCCCACCTTTACGCCTTTATTCGCCAGCCTTATACATATATATGCTCCGTCGCGCGTCAATTTTACCTCTTTACCGTCAGCGCCGTTAAAACGCACGCTGTCGCGCTCTATTCCGTATATTTCTAAAGCGACCGCTTCTCCGTCCAACTGCACCGACGACGTTGCAACAAAGTCGCCGTCATATTTATCAGCAAACTCTAAAGCTTGCTCTTTCGTGGCGGTTTCGGTAAAGTTTACTCTCGTTTGATAATTAAGCGAGTGATTGTCAAGAGTATTTAAAAATTCCGTCATAGTATCTCTCATCCCTAACCCGCCTACGAGAAGCAACATACAGCCTATTACTCCTATCAACGTCATAGCCGAGCGTGTTTTGTGACGGAATACGTCGCGTAAGTTCCACTTCGTACCGAAAGGCAAGTTCTCCCACGCTTTCGTCTTTTCTATCGCAAGCGCTTTGACCTTTTTCGGCGTATAAGGACGAAGCGCGTCGGCGGCTGTGCCGTTGAGCATCTTTCTTACGGAAAGAAAACTAATAAACGTCAAAAACGCTATTACTGCCGCCAAGATAAGCCAATTCCACCAAGGAGCGCGCAACGTCCAATCGGGCATATCGAAATACGAACCTTGCATCCCGTTGGGATTAACTACGAGCGCGCATATCCCATAGCCTATTGCAATTCCAACAATAGCGCCTACTACTCCGATAAATAAACCGTAGGCGGTATAGTGACGGATAATTTTACCGTTCTTAAAACCAAGAGCTTTTAGCGTGCCGATTTGTGTCTTTTCGTTTGCCGTGATACGATGCATAGTGGTGATCATCGTCAACACTCCGATAAGCAAAAACAAAATCGGAAGCACGGAAACCATAGTTTGCCCCTCTTCCACTTCGCTAAGCGCGGCAGCGTAAGAAACGTGCTCTTCCTTTGAAAGCACTAAAGTCGTTTTACCGAGCGCGTTCGTAACGGCTTTTTCCATATCAGTTTTTTCCATATCGGAGATCAAGTTTATTTGGGGATAAAAGGAAAACCCCATCTCTTTAAAAACTTTTGACGGAGAAGCGTAGACGAACCCGAATGAAGTAAAGTCGGATATAAGTTGATTAGCGTCGGCTACGCATATCATAAATTCCGAACTTTTTACAAGACCTACGACTTCCCCGCTTATTTGCGCGTTGCGATAAGTCAACGTCAGCGTATCTCCGATTGTTATTCCGTTAGCGTAAGCGTACTTATCAGACAGCCAAAAGCCGTCGGAGTTTTCATCGTAATCTTTACCGCTGACGATATACATAGTCGATACGCAATAATCTTCAAGCGCGAAAAGAGCAAGCGACTTTTCTTCGTCTTTTACGTCGACGTTTACGTTGAATACTCTACTCGCTTCTTTAACTTCTTGAATATTTTTTATCGCTTCTATATCGCTTTGAGAAAAACCGTTTTCGCTGTAAAGGCGATAATCGGCGTAATCAGTGTCAGACATAAATGCGCCTGTATTGTTTTCAAGAGTATACCATTCCATATTAAAGCCTACGAAAACGCCTATGCCTATCGCCACCATAATAATCATAGAAATAAACTGCGCTTTATACTTAAAAGCAGTCCTAAATAACTTCCTCAACAACATTTTATCACCACTCTACGTCTTCAACTGCAACAGGATTTTCAACTTCTTCGCAAGACTCTATCTTGCCGTTCTTCACCCGTATCACGACGTCAGCCATCTTAGCTATATTTTGATTGTGCGTAACTACGACGACGGTCTTGCCGTAAGTTCTCGTCATTGATAAAAGCAATTTCAAAACGGTCACGCCAGTCACTGAATCCAGCGCGCCTGTCGGCTCGTCGCAAAGTATTATTTGCGGATTTTTTGCCAAAGCCCTAGCTATTGACACACGTTGCTGCTCGCCGCCCGAAAGCTGCGTCGGAAAATTCTTTAAATGCTTGGCAAGCCCGACTTCTTCCAACGTCTTTGCGGGGTCAAGCGCATTTTTCGCGATTTCCTTGACCAACGCCACGTTCTCATATACCGTAAGAGTCGGTATTAAATTGTAAAACTGAAAAACAAACCCTACAGTTTCCGCCCTATACTCGGCAAGTTGATTTTCATTAAGAAAAGAAATATCCTTGCCGTTTACCTTAATAGTTCCGCTCGTAGGAGAATCCAATCCCCCCAACAAGTTTAGCAAAGTACTCTTTCCCGCTCCGCTAGGTCCCAACACAACGACGAAATTTCCTTCTTCCAAACTCAAATCAACGTTGTCCAACGCTTTAAGTGCGTAATCTCCGCTCTTGTATACTCTCGACACCTTATCAAAAGTCACGATTGCCATAATGCCTCCGATATATGTTAGCACCTGCTAACATAATTATTGAATAAAACGGCCCACCCTTGTTAGCCGCGACTAACATTATTATACTCTGCCAAATTGCATTTGTCAACGGTAAATAGTAATAATTTTCTATATGTATTGAGATTCTTCAACCGCGTGGCTCTATAGAAAAGAATATCTCAACTGATAAATATACCTAGAGGAACGCGAATTTCGTTCCTCTAGGCGTATCAAACAGTTTACTATTACGTGACGTTAGTTATGCTTCTCTCAAGCTCCTTCTTGCAACTCTAGCATTTTAGCGTATACTCCGCCCTTAGCTTTAAGCTCTTGAGGCGCGCCTTGTTCGACGACCTTACCGCCTTGCAAGACAACTATCTTTTGAGCGCCGTCAACGGTACGCATACGGTGAGCGATTATAAGCACGGTTTTGTCCTTAATAAGACAAGAAAGAGCGGTTTGCACTTGCGTTTCGTTTTCCGCGTCAAGCGAAGCCGTCGCCTCATCCATTACGATTATAGGCGCGTCTTTGAGCATCGCCCTCGCTATGGAAATTCTTTGTCTTTCGCCGCCCGAGAGCATTGAGCCGTTTTCGCCTATTACAGTATCGTAACCTTTGGGAAGTTTTTGAACGAACTCGTCGCACTGCGCTTCTTTTGCAGCTTGCAAGACCTCTTCGTCGCTAGCTCCTCTCCTACCTATGCGAATGTTTTCCATAACGGTATTGTTGAAGAGCGTTACGTCTTGGAATACTATCGAATAAGCTTTCAACAACTCTTCGGGTTCGACCGACTTCACGTCCACTCCGCCGACGGATACTACGCCTTGATCGACGTCCCAAAATCTTGCCGCTAGCTTAGCCGCGGTAGACTTTCCTCCGCCGCTCTCGCCTATAAGCGCGGTGACTTCGCCCTGCTTTGCGGTAAATGATACTCCGTCCAAAACCTTCTCGCCGCTATTATAGGCAAAGCATACGTTTTTGAACTCAATATCGTAGCCTTGAGGTCGGAATTCCTTTCCGCCGCCCTGTTCGGCGTAGTTCTCCATTTCGTTCATTCTATCCACGCTTATTTGCATAGAGTTCATTGCCGCCAAGTTTTGCAAAGCTCCCGCAAGCGGCTCGTATATTCTTGATACAACGAGTAAGAACATAAAGAACGTAATCAGCGTAAGCGCGCCTTTTACGAGCAGCATACTGCCGACCAAAGCGACGGAAGCTATACCCAGTTTCAATATCATTTGAGCGGGAACTACAAACATTGCTACGCCCAACTCGCTTTTGATATGACGGACTTCTAGCTTATCGAACTTCTTGAAAAGACCTGAAAGATATTTCTTCTCCGCGTTGTTGCTCTTCAAGTCGCGTACCGTTTCCAAACACTCCTGCACGCCGTCCTCAACTAATACTTGAGCCTGCGATTGCTTGCGAGTGAAATGGTTTTGCGCTTTCTTGGAAGTCCAAACTATGATTAGCGATATAGGAAGTACCCACAGCGCAGCCAAAGCCATTCTCCAATCAAATACGAACATACTTATCGCAATCAAACAGGTGGATATTACTGAACCGTAGAACTGCGGAACGTAGTGCGACATCATTTGTTCAGTAACCTGAACGTCGCTCATAACGGTGTTGGTCAAGTCCGCCAAATCCTTTTTACCAAAGAAGGAAAGAGGAAGTTTTCTCAGCTTTTCGGCGAGGCTTATTCTCTTTACTCCCGATTCCTTATAGGTTGCGAAATACGTAGCGTTGTACTTCCATAGCGAAGTCAAGAATATGAGCAGCAACGATACTACTATTCCCGCTCCGTACAGCCAACAATGCCGCGTCGGAATTTCTCCGTTTATCAAATCGTTTGAGAGATAGTAAAGCAGCGCGACGGGAAACATAAAGCAAATATCTCCTACAATGCAAGCTATTCCCGCGCAAACGAAACTCTTTGCGCCCTCGTAAGAGAGGGCAAATTTATTCATAATTTTTTTATACATTGTCATTCTCCTTTTATCGTCCCACTTTCCAACTGATAGAAGTCTTGTAGTCATTCCACATTCTAGCGTACAGTCCCTTGTTTTCAACGAGATTATTATGCGCGCCCTGTTCTTCTATTTTACCGTCTTTAAGCACGAATATCCTATCGGCGTTCTTGACGGTCGTAAGCCTGTGCGCTATTGTGACTACAGTCTTAGCTTTGGAGAGTTCTTCAAACGCTTTTTGCATATACGCCTCGTTTTCGGGGTCGGCAAACGCGGTCGCTTCGTCCAATATAATTATCGGAGCGTTTTTGAGCATAAGACGCGCGACGGCTATTCTTTGCTGTTCTCCGCCTGAAAGGTAAACTCCTTTCGCTCCGATAACGGTATCTATGCCGTTGGGAAGTTTTGCGATAATATCATCGCATTGCGCTTTATGCAACGCGTCTTCAACCTGCTCTCTCGTCGCATTTTGATTAGATAGACGTACGTTTTCGAGTATCGAAGTTTTAAGCAGCTTGCTGTCTTGGAACACGTAAGCAACCTTTTCCATTAGATCCTCTTTTTTTATGTCTTTTACGTTTACTCCGCCTATCTTGAGAGTTCCTTGCGACACGTCCCAAAATCTTGAGATAAGTCCCGCCACCGTAGTTTTACCTCCGCCGCTTGGTCCTACGAACGCGACTTTTTCACCCGAGCCGACTTTGAAAGTAACGTCGCTCAAAGCGTTCGTATCGGCGTTTGCATATTTAAACGATACGTTTTCAAACTCAATAGAATTATCTTTAGGTAGACTTCTCTTTGCAGCCTCTGGCAAAGGTTTAAGATCGAGTATTGAATCAACTCTTTCCAAAGCGTCGGCTACGACCATTCCGTTTTCGCTTATATACATAATCTTAGTCAAAGCCGTAGTAAGTATAGGCGTGAGTATCACGTAGAATATGAAATTCAAAATAAGATTTTGAGTAATTGAATCCCCTTTTGCGAGTATAATCGCCAACGCTATCAAAAACGCAAACGCGCTGTTGATAAGCGTAGTAAACAGCAACATCGGAGTACGACACTTTTTGCAGTATGCTACGCAAAATTTATAGTAATTGTCTATCGAACCTTTAAATCTCTTGAAAGTATGTACCGTTTGTCCGAAAGTCTTTACCACCGGCACTCCCCTCACGTATTCTACAGCTTCGTTGTTCATATCCTGAAGAGCGTTGTTATAGTTTTTCATTTCAACCGCCATAGACGGTCCTGCCATCTTGAACATAGTTATAAAGCCGAGTATAACCGGAATAAGACTTACCAGTCCAAACTTCCAGTCGAATACGAACAGCAACACTATCATACCAATCGGCGTAGCAATCGCTCCAGCCATATCGGGAAGTTGGTGCGCGAGATAAGTTTCGGTCGCTCCAGTTGAAGTGTTGACAATGCGACGTACCTTACCGCTACCCGTTTCGCCTATAAAGCCAAGCGGCAAATCGGCTATGTGCGCCATCAACTTTTTACGCATATTTCCCGCTATTCTAAACGCCGAAAGATGCGAACACATCAATCCGCACACGTATATAAATATCGACATCAGCGCAAGCGCTACCGCCATCCAACCGTAATTAGCAATATGTACGGCTTTTGAAAAATCAGGCGCTACGTCTATAACCTCTTTAATGATAAAGAAAATATAGATAAGCGGAGCCAATGCCAGCGCTGCGCTTACAATCGACAGCGCCCAAGAAGCGTAAGTCAAATACTTATGCTTTCCGGCATACGCCATAAGTCGCGATAAGTTTCCTTTCTTCTTCACTGTCTTTTACCTCCTATTTTTATTAGTTTCATAAAGAAAACCTCCTTAAAATTTATTTTTCATTTTTTGTTAGCATACGCTAACACGGCGCTGATAAAAAAGGGGACTACCCCTAATTCTCTTTGTATAATGACAAGATACTTCGACTACTCTACGCTTCGCTCAAAATAGCAAATGATTTACAATAAATAGTCACCTTAATTGTAGTCGAAAGTTCTAATTCGCTTTTTCTCATACGGTTAGTCGGCGCAATAAATACTTTTTAGATTCTACTAAACTGCTATATCCTCTACTTCGAATCGAACAACAATCTATCCCACCCCGCGTTGAAAAAGGCTTGAAGTTGCTTGACGTAAACGCTAGCGTCTTCTTTGGGGAAATCGTGAGCTACGATTTCAAAAACACCGTTGAAGAGCGCGCTTGCCAACATGTGACTTAAGTCGGCGCGTATCTCCTTGGGTTGGAAGCCGAGCTCTTTAAGCTGCTTGATAAACCTATAAGTATTCTCCGTTTCTATATCTATCATTTTGTCGATATAGTACTCGTATCCCGAGCCTACGCTCTTTGTGACTATAAGTTTGAAAGCGTCGAAGTTATCGTAGATAATGTCGAGCATAATATCCATTTTTCCCTCTACGTATGTATGCATTTCTTCTACTTGCCTTTTAATCGGAAAAGAAGCAAACTCCTTTTGAATATTGGAATAGTATTCAAATAGTTTGTTTGCGCCCTCTTCCACAAGCTCTTTGAAAATTTGACTCTTGTCGGCAAAACGGCTGTACACCATACCCGTCGTATAACCCGCTCTCTCGGCTATCGTTCGCATTGAGGCTCCTTCGTAGCCCTTTTCCAAGAACTCCTCTTTCGCGCACTCCAAAATCTTATCTATTGCCAAATCGTCTTTTCTTCTCAATGTCAAAACTCCCTTTATTTATAACAATGTTATTATAACACTGTTATATTATAATGTCAACATATTTTTTGTCTTTTTTGAGGAAAAATATAACGAAGCGGTCAAGACAAAAAGCCTTGACCGCCTCGTTGGTGATAACTATATAATGCTTGGAAGAATCCTAATATTACTGAACTTTGCCCTGTTCTCTTACGCCGAGAAGCGAGCTGATGCTGTCAACCTTTTGGGTATCCGACAAGTCAAGCTTCAAAGTAGCCGAGTATTTTTCTCCAAATTGAGCGCCTCTTGAAGAAGAGTTGACGTATATGGAAAGAGCGTACTCCGCGCTGACGCTATCAATTTCAAAAGTCATAGACTTGAGATAGTATACGTTGTCGCCATCGGAATTTTCCGCATAATCAGTGCCATAGCTGTAAGTCAACAATAAGCCGTTCGTAACAAGTTTATCGCCGTTGTAGTAGCCGGTAACCGCATCCTCGCCGCCGTCGACAAACGCATTGACTTTTGAAGTAAGAATACTGATTTGATTTTTAGCAAACACTATGGTCAAATACTTCTTGCCCGATACTTCGTAAGAATAAACTCCTGAAAGAAGCGGTCCGCCGAAGTCGGCTGTACCCATCGGTCCCATTGTGATTTTAGCGTCAAGCTCCGCGCCGTACTTGGTATATTCCGTAGCAAGTACTTCAGCGAGCAATTCGCTCTTGGTATAGCTTCCTATGCCGTCCATATTTTTAACGGTTTCAGCGCTCTCTAAATTGATTTTCAACACTGCCTTGTAGTTGGTGTCTTCGCTAAATTGCATACCTCTTGCAGTAGAGTTCACGTATACCGCAATTTTGTATTCTTCTTTAATTTCGCCGCTGATCGGGAAAGTCGCCGACTTAACGTAGAATACCGGCTCGCTGCCTACGATAACGTAATCGTCGCCCGTGCTATAAGAAAATACTACGCCGTCGGTCGTGAGATTGCCTTCGCTGTCGTAAAGACCGATCTTTGCGCCGTCGCTATCGTCAACGAAAGTAGTGCAAGGTATCTTCATAATGGTAATCTCGCTCTTGTCAAATACGACGGTAAGATATTGTTGCCCGTCCTTTTCGTAAGCGTAAGCGTTTTTAACCAACCCCTCGCCCATTTCGACGTCGCCCGCCGGTCCCATAGAAACGATTGCGCTGATACTAGCTTCGTACTTGGTGTACTCAATGCCGCCGTTGCAAGCAACCAACGCCATAGATACGCTGACTATCATTACAACTACTACTGCAACCAAAATTGCTTTTGAAGTCTTTTTCATTTTTTACTCCTTTATATGTAATAAATATTTTTACGATTATATTGCAGCCTGCCCCGTCTTTCGACTCGACTAAGGCTAACTCTCAGCGTGTTAGCAATCGCTAACCGACTGGCATTTTTTAATCGGCTTTCGCCGATTTATTTAGTTAGCTGCTGCTAACTTACAGTGTAATTATACTAGTAGATTTCAACTATGTCAAACGTTTGAAGTGAGTTTTTTAGATTTTTTTTACGCTCTCATTACTCTTAGCTCAATAAAATCTAACGACAAAATCGTAGGATACGCGCGCTTACGTCATTCTATTCGAAGTTAAATTATTCAACAGTCAGCGAGCTATGAAATTGCCTTTAATATGACGATAGAGAAGCAAAAGCCTCTCTATCGGTTTTGTTACCCTATTATACCCCGACGCGTACGCAATCGGTTATTCCGTCTTTATTTCTTGTAAACGTTCAAGTACATTTGTTTGATTTCTTTCATAAGCGGATATCTCGGATTTGCGCCCGTGCATTGATCGTCGAACGCGTCTTCAACCATTTGATCGAGCGAAGCCATAAAGGTTTCTTCTTCTATACCGTACTCTTTGATAGTTTCTTTGATACCTACGGCTTTCTTGAGTTTGTCGATTTCAGCGATAAGAGCTTCGATTTTTTCCATATCGGTTTTGCCCTTCAATCCGAGCATCGTAGCTACGTCGGCGTATCTCTTCATACATTGCGGATACTTGTATTGCGGGAACGTGCCCATCTTGGTAGGATTCTCAACGCAGTTAAATCTAATTACTTCGTCAATCATCAAAGCGTTGGCAACGCCGTGCGGCAAGTGGTGATACGAACCGAGTTTGTGAGCCATAGAGTGGCATACGCCAAGGAAAGCGTTGGCAAAAGCCATACCTGCCATACAGGAAGCGTGAGCCATTTCCTCTCTTGCTTGAGCGTCGTGAGCGCCGAGTTCGTATGCTCTAGGCAAGTACTCGAATATCAATTTGATAGCCTCTTTAGCGATACCGTTGGTAAAGTCGGTAGCCATAGTAGACGCGATTGCTTCCAAAGCGTGAGTTAGAGCGTCGATACCCGAAGCTGCCGTCAAGCCCTTAGGAATATTCATCATCAAATCCGCGTCGACTATTGCCATATCAGGCAAGAGTTCGTAATCGGCGAGCGGATACTTAGTACCGCTGTTTTCGTCGGTAATAACCGCAAACGGAGTCACTTCCGAGCCGGTACCTGCGGTCGTTGCAACTGCTACGAACGTAGCCTTGTCGCCCATGCGCGGGAAGGTGTATACTCTCTTTCTAATATCCATAAATCTCATAGCGAGGTCTTGGAAGTTGATTTCGGGATGCTCGTAAAGTACCCACATAATTTTACCCGCGTCCATAGCCGAACCGCCGCCGACTGCTATAATTACGTCGGGAGCAAAATCTTTCATCGCCTTAGCGCCTTCAATCGCGCAACCGAGCGTTGGGTCGGGTGCTACGTTGAAGAACGTAGTATGTCTAATACCCATTTCGTCGAGTTTGTCGGTAATGGTCTTAGTGAAACCGCTTTGATACAAGAAGCTATCGGTTACGATAAACGCTTTCTTCTTATCCATTACGTCTTTGAGTTCTCTCAAAGCTACGCCAAGACAACCTTTCTTGAAATAAACCTTTTCAGGCGCTCTAAACCACAACATATTCTCTCTCCTTTCGGCAACCGTTTTGATATTGATAAGATGCTTAACTCCTACGTTTTCGCTGACGCTGTTACCGCCCCAGCTACCGCAACCGAGCGTGAGCGACGGGGCGAGTTTGAAGTTGTAAAGGTCGCCTATACCGCCTTGCGAAGACGGAGTGTTGATAAGAATACGGCAAGTACGCATTCTTGCGGAGAACTTCTCCATCTTATCTTTACCGGTTTCGGTATTGACGTAAAGTACGGAAGTATGACCAAGACCGCCGTCGTCGATCAATTTGCTAGCTTTATCAAGCGCGTCGTCAAAGTTCTTAGCCTTGTACATAGCAAGTACCGGAGAGAGCTTTTCGTGAGCGAACTCTTCGCTGAGGTCTACGCTCGTAACTTCGCCGACGAGAACCTTGCTCTCTTCAGGAACGTCGAAGCCTGCCATTGTGGCAATCTTGTAAGCGGGTTGACCTACTATCTTAGCGTTGAGCGCGCCGTCGATAAGAATGGTCTTTCTAACTTTCTTAGTTTGTTCGGGATTGAGGAAATAAGCTCCTCTCTTGAGCATTTCTTCTTTAAACTCGTCGTATACGCTCTCGAGTACGATAGTCGATTGCTCGGAAGCGCAAATCATACCGTTGTCGAAAGTCTTGGAGTGAAGAATAGAAGAAGCAGCCATTTTAATATCGGCGGTATCGTCTACGATAGCGGGAGTATTACCTGCGCCTACGCCTACTGCCGGTTTGCCGGAAGAATAAGCCGCCTTAACCATTCCAGGACCGCCCGTTGCAAGTATCAAATCGGCCTCTTTCATTATCATACCGGAGAGCGGAACAGTCGGTTCGTCTATCCAACCGATAATGCCTTCGGGAGCGCCCGCTTTAACTGCGGCTTCAAGAACGACCTTAGCTGCGGCTATAGTGCTCTTTTTAGCTCTCGGGTGCGGCGAGAAAATCAGACCATTGCGAGTCTTAAGCGCAAGAAGCGACTTGAAGATAGCGGTTGAAGTCGGGTTCGTCGTAGGGATAACCGCGGCAATAACGCCTATAGGCTCGGCAATCTTTGTGATACCGAACGCCTCGTCTCTCTCGATTACTCCGCAAGTCTTAACGTTCTTGTAAGTATTGTATATATACTCGGAAGCGTAATGGTTTTTGATAACCTTATCTTCTACGATACCCATTCCCGTTTCTTCTACTGCCATTTTAGCAAGAGGTATTCTTTGCTGATTTGCAGCCATAGACGCCGCAAAGAAAATTTTGTCAACTTGCTCTTGAGTGTAAGTTGCGTAAATAGCTTGCGCGTTTCTTACTTCTTCGAGTCTTGCCAAAAGCGTTTTCTCGTCGTTGACGATTTGAGTGTTTGCCATTTTATATTCCTTCCTTATAAAATTATTTTCTCTTTAAGTTTTACTACCCCTCTCGCCTTAAGCGAAAGGTGAAATAATTGCATTTGTGAAATTTTTAACAATTATTACGTATATAATTCTATTACTTTTGCAATAACTTGTCAACAAAATACAAGCAATTTTTTCCAAATTAGTTAAATTTTTCACAATAGTAATTTTCTCATCCTTATCATTATTGCAATTTATCAATATAAATTTACAATAACGAGCGAAAAAATGAAAAATTTTCGTCAATTTGAGGTAAGCGACGGCAAAACTATCGCCCTTAGCGCTTAATGAAATCGTACGCCTTGTCCAAATCCGACTTACTTCCCTCTTCGTACTTTTCGTAAGGGAACGGCATATTCAGCCTTTGATACTTGCTCTCGCAAAGCTTCCTAAACGCTAGAAATTTGAAATCTTTGATACAGGAATACTCTTCTTTCAACTCTTTAAGCTTGGAAAGTTTATCAGCCCCGTCGTTGAGCGTAGGGACTAACACGTTGGTCATAGTGACGGGAATGTCATACTTTTGACAGCAATCTAGAAATTTGAAAACCCTGCCGTCTATATCTTTGTCTTGATTTTTTATATCTAAGCGCACGCCGTCGCATAGACGAATAAGCTCTTCATCGCAAATAAGTCCGTTTGTTTCGATTATTACGCTTATACCCTCTTTATGCAAAGCGTTTACCAACGCCTTACAAAAATTTGCTTGCAAAAACGGCTCGCCGCCCGATAGGGTCACGCCGCCGTTTTTAATATAGCTCTTGTAGCGAATGATTTTCGATACGACCTCTTCGAGCGTAACTTCCCTGCCCTTTTCAGTCCAAGTTTCGGGGTTGTGGCAAAAACCGCAACGCATATTGCAGCCCGTGAAAAAGACTACGCATCTTAGTCCTTTGCCGTCAACCGCCGAACCGTTGTATATCGAGTCTATTCTCGCCTTACATTTCTCCATGATAAGTTCTCTTAAGCACTTCGAGCTGTTGAGGCTTTGAAAGCTTGTGGAAGTTTACCGCATATCCCGACACACGGATAGTGATATTCGGGTACATTTCGGGATTTTCCATAGCCGTTACGAGTTTTTCTCTATCGAGTACGTTTACGTTCAAATGGTGTCCGCCGTTCTCAAAGTAGCCGTTGAGCATATCCGAGAGATTGTCGACTCTCTTATCCATATCCTCGCCGAGCGCGTTTGGCAAAATCGAGAAGGTGTTGGATATGCCGTCTTGACAGCAAAAATACGGAAGTTTGGATACGGAGTTGAGCGAAGCAAGCGCGCCGCAAACTTCTCTATTGTGCATCGGGTTTGCGCCCGGAGCAAACGGCTCGCCTTTCTTTCTGCCGTCGGGAGTAGTACCGGTCTTCTTACCGTAAACTACGTTGGAGGTGATAGTGAGCGCCGAAAGCGTATGCTGCGAACCTCTATAAGTTTGGTTCTTCTTAAGCTCGTTGCTGAACTTCGTCAATACGTCTACCGCTATAGCGTCAACCCTGTCGTCGTCGTTGCCGTACTTGGGGAAATCGCCCTTGATTTCAAAGTCCTCTATAAGACCGCTTTCGCCGTATATTGGAGTAACCTCGGCGTATTTGATCGCCGACAGCGAATCGGTTATGACCGACAGTCCCGCAACGCCGCAAGCCATAAATCTCGTAACCTCGGTATCGTGGAGCGCCATTTGTATTTTTTCATACGCATACTTGTCGTGCATTCTATGAATTACGTTGAGCGTATTGATATAAAGACGGCTCATCCAAGTGCAGTACTTGTCAAATGCTTTCATTACTTCGTTGTAATCAAGTTTACCTTTGAACTTCTTACCCTCGGGAGCGACTTGGATACCCATATTCTCGTCTTTACCGCCGTTGAGCGTCAAAAGAAGAAGTTTTGCGAGATTACATCTTGCGCCGAAGAACTGCATTTGCTTACCAACCTGCATTGCTGATACGCAACAAGCTATAGCGTAATCGTCGCCGTACATAGGACGCATTATATCGTCGTTTTCATACTGAATAGAGTCGGTATCGATAGATACTTGAGCGCAAAACTTTTTGAAGTTTTCGGGCAACTTATCCGACCATAAAATCGTCAAGTTGGGTTCAGGAGCGCTTCCCAAAGTATAAAGCGTATTGAGTACGCGGAAAGAGTTTTTGGTGACCAAAGTTCTTCCGTCCAAACTCATACCGCCTACGCTCTCAGTCGTCCAAGTCGGGTCGCCGCCGAACAAGTCGTTGTATTCGGGAGTACGAAGCTGTCTTGAAAGTCTAAGTTTGATAACGAAGTCGTCCATAAGCTCTTGCGCCTGCTCTTCAGTCAAAACGCCGTTGTCTATATCTCTTTGAATATAAATATCAAGGAAAGTCGACGTCCTGCCCAAGCTCATTGCCGCGCCGTTTTGTTCCTTTATTGCGGCGAGATAGCCAAAGTATAGCCATTGAATAGCCTCCTTAGCGTTTGCCGCCGGCTTAGAAATATCAAAGCCGTATTTTTGCGCCATCCCCTTAAGGTCGTTTAGCGCCTGTATTTGCTGATGAAGTTCCTCAAGAGTGCGGATATTATCCTCGGTCATATCGTTTTTACCGTAAGCGATTTTATCCTGCTTTTTTTGCTCAATAAGGAAGTCTACGCCGTAAAGCGCTACTCTTCTATAGTCGCCAATAATACGGCCTCTGCCGTAAGCGTCGGGAAGTCCGGTTATGATACCGACTTTTCTTGCCGCTCTCATCTCGTCGGTGTATACGCTGAAAACTCCGTCGTTGTGCGTGGTAGCGTACTTGAAGTTTTCCTCTATATTGTTAGAAAGCTTGTAGCCGTAAGCTTCGCAAGCGTTTCTCGCCATACGAATACCGCCGAAAGGATTGACACCTCTCTTTAGAGGCTCGTCGGTTTGGAAACCTACGATAATATCCAAGTCCTTGTCAATGTATCCCGCGTCGTATGACAAAATGCCCGATACTCTATCGGTGTCCACGTCAAGAACTCCTCCTTTGTCCATTTCCTTTTTGAGGAGTTTGTTGACCTTTTGCATAACCTTATTGGTTCTTGCGGTAGGTCCCGACAAAAACGATTTATCGCCCTCGTACGGAGTGTAGTTGAGGTTGATAAAGCCTCTAACGTCGATTTTATCTTGATACTCGCCTTCTTTAAAGCCGTTCCATTGCTCGAATTTCATTTTTTCTCCTTTTAAGATTGACCGCCTAGCGCGGAAAATCTATATATTGTGTTTTGCAATATAAGTATAGACATAATATTGTGTCTTGTCAATCGCTTTTGACCATTATTCGTATATATTTTGCCAGGAAAACTTAGCGATTACGTAGAGATTTTAAGCGTCGACAATTCCTTTATTAGTATACTTAACTTGATATAAAAAATTTAACACAATTTATGGTAAAAACTAAATCGTCGCCAAGACCGTAGAGTAAATCATCGAAAACCATATAATAGTATAAAAATCACTGGAAAAACGCTAATTAAGTTGTTCCAGTGGCGCAATCAAATTATATCGATTAATTTAAATACGGCAAAAAACTCAAAGACTAAAAAAGCTGTCCCGTGATTTTAAGGCTTGCGCCCGTGTCTTGCAACTTATAAAAACAAGCGTGTTCTACTCTTTCGCTCTTGTCGTTGACGAATCCTGGAGAATGAAAACCGAGCACTAAATTGCCCTGCATATCTTCAAATACTACCGGATGTCCGCCGTCCTCGGCGTACTTATAATTCTTTGAATAAAGGGGCGAAGCTTGATGTTTCCACTCGCCGTCAACCGTTCCGTCTTTGGAATAAGCAATACCCACGGCGTAGTTGTCAAGCATATCGCTGTTGGACCAAAGCATTAGCAGTCTCCCGTCTTTAGTCTTATAAAAATACGGAGCGTCCGTAACCTTGTTGTTGGACCAAAGCGGGTCTTTAGCGTAAAATATCGTCTTGACGTCTCCGACTATATGAGTAAGGTCGTCGGAAAGTTTTGCCACGCACATAGAACCTTCCCCCTCGTCCACCCATTCGTGAACAAACGCAGTCCAAGGCTGTCCGTCGTCGTCAATATACAAAGTCGCGTCAATACAGTTCCAATCGCGCGGAGTTATATGTCCGTCCGATATGAGTTGAAATTCTCCCAAAGGACTGTCCGATACGAATACGCCCGTTCCTCTTTTGCCTGTGGACAAAGAAAGATACGTGCCGAAGAGATAGAATTTTCCATTATATTCGTGGACTTCAGGCGCCCAAAAACAACTCGCGCCCTCGAATCTTTCGTCCCACTGAGCCAAGAACACGTCGTGAGGAGCATCTTCCCAATATTGCAAATCCTCGCTTACGTAACAAGCGTATCCGCCGTCGTCAACCGAGCAGGGATACATCCCGTACATATAGTATTTACCGTCGTGAATTACTACTGAAATATCTCTAATTCGAATATCCGCCGTACGCAAATACCCTTCCTTTATTGGAATATCGTCGTCGTATTTTTTAGCGCAACCGACGAAACAAAACGTACAAACAAACGTAAGTACCGCCGCTAGAAATATAGAAATAAATTTATTTTTCTTTTCCATTCTCTCCCCTTACGCATTTATTATAGCACGCCTTTCGTAGGATTTTCAAGAGGCGATATAAAAATTGAGCAAACGGCGAACGATTTTAATCTTTATCTAGACTATAGCGTAATAAAGAAAAGCGAAGCGCAAATATTTCACCCAATCAGCGATTTTATAAATATCTCCAAACCTATAGCTATAAGTATTACTCCGCCGACGATAGCCGCCTTGTTTTTAAGAAGCAGTCCAAGCTTTTTTCCTATGAAGAAAGCAATCAAGGTCAATGCGAACGTAACGCAACCGATAATCGCAAACGACAATACCGCCGAAGATTTCGTATCGGCAATAAATAGTACGCCCACGCTTAGAGCGTCAATAGACGTAGCCAACCCCTGCAAGAACAATTCAGCGGGACTTATTTTCTTTTGTTTAAGCTCTTCGCCCTCTTTCTTCTCCTTAACGCTTTCGATAATCATTTTAATGCCTATAATACTCAAAAGTATCAAAGCGATAATTGGAATAAACGCCGATATATACTTAGAAAGAAGCGAACCGAGAAAGTAGCCTATAAGCGGCATTACAAACTGGAACAAACCAAAAAGACACGCCATTGCCAAAGCTTTGACAAGCCGCATATTTTTTTCAACCATAGCGTTGGTCATAGAAACGCAAGACGCGTCCATTGCAAGACCGATCCCTAAACCGATAGCGTAAAGCATTTTGCCTCCAAAATAAAAAAAGTACGGCAAACTCGCCATACCCTGAAAAAAGACTCAATGCACGGCAAAGCCCACACGAGTCTCGTTATTTAATACAAGCCAGATATTTCTATCAGTATGTTGACTTGCAACGCTAAATCTTTTACCGAAAAAGCGCCAACTACTCCCTCAACGATATTATTATATTATCGTTATAGACGTTTGTCAACCGCAATCGCAAGCTTAATTTCTATTTTTAGAAAGTATCAAAACAGCAAAGTAGGAGCAACGCGACGGTCTAGCGAGTCCGCGAGCGTCACGTCCCGCCACGAAGCATAATTTAAGCCTTGTCAAACGACAAGGCTTATCGTGGTCGGAGTGGCGGGATTCGAACCCACGGCCTCTTGGTCCCGAACCAAGCGCGCTACCAAACTGCGCTACACCCCGATATTCAATTTTTCTTTGCAACCCCTTTCATTTGACGCTACTTAAGCGGACTTGTAAGAAGCGAAGGTCTGTCTAGCAAACTTGCGAGCGTCACTGTTTCGGACTATCCGCGCAAATGGTGCTGCTGACCGGACTTGAACCGGTACGAAGTCGCCTTCGAGGGATTTTAAGTCCCTTGTGTCTGCCTATTCCACCACAGCAGCGTACTATTAAAAATGCTCCTGCTAATGCAAGAGCGTTTTTTGGAGGCACCACCCAGATTTGAACTGGGGATGAAGCTTTTGCAGAGCTCTGCCTTACCACTTGGCTATGGTGCCATCTACTTCAAAATATGCCGCATATAGCAAAAGTGTTACTTGGAGCGGGAGACGAGATTCGAACTCGCGACGTTCACCTTGGCAAGGTGACGCTCTACCACTGAGCCACTCCCGCAAATTGGTGGAAGTTATAGGGCTCGAACCTATGACCCTCTGCTTGTAAGGCAGATGCTCTCCCAACTGAGCTAAACTTCCAAATAAACTGCTTATATATAATATCAAAAAAAAAATTCTTTGTAAAGGGTTTTTCCCAACTTTTTTATTAATTTTAATCTAATCGTTTATATTATATTTTTCGCGTAATAACGACCAAAGAAAAGCGCTCCGTACTCAATGTTGTACAAAGCGCCGTTCTTTTGTTAAATCATTATCGCTCGCCTTAGAAAGTTTACTCCGCTTCCCCGAAGTCGATTACAACCGCGGAAGCGTTGTTGATAACGAGATCGCTCCTACAACCTGAGAAAGCGTCGGAAGCTATACTCGTTACGCTCGCGGGTATATTGATAGTATTAAGCGAAGTGTTGTTGCTGAAAGCGCCCGAACCTATCGCCGTTACGGTATAAGTTACGTCGCCGTAAGTAATTGCCTCGGGTATCGAGTACTCGGTTACGTGAATCATATTAGCCGAACTATATCCTATTAATGTCGCCGTTCCGTCGTTGAAAAGTATATACTCGAAATTGGTCTTGTTGGTAGTAACCGTACCGCTGTTGGTAGCAACGTCGGTATACTTCGCGGCAACGTTCCAATACGTCGGCAAGTATGACGGACTGAATACTAAACCTACAAAGTCGGATAGATTCGTCAATTTTTGAATATCCTTAAGTTCGAGTTTTATATTCCAATACAAACCGCGAGTAGGCGTACTTACCAAAGTTTTAGGTTCGGCGCAACCGAGATATATCGTCGCCGAAGATCCTGCAAAACAGAACGTTCCCACATGCTTGATTGACGCAGGTATGAATATCTCTTTGAGAGCCATAGTTCCGACAAACGCGTAGTCGCCTATTTCCTCTAGCGTATCAGGCAACGTTATCGACGAAAGCGACATATTCATATAGAACACTTTGCTGCCTATCTTCTTCAAGTTTTTAGGCAAAGTAATAGACGAGAAGGAAATCAACGAATTCATTCCGTCAGCGAACAGTTCGTCGCCGAGTTCGGTTACGATATACTCTTCCGTTACGCTTGAATCGCTTGCCGACCTATAGCTTACCGTATCGGGTATCGTCATCTTACCTCCGGGAAGCGATTTGCTTCCGTTGTATTCGGCGGCTATCGCAGTGCCGTCGCCTTTGAAGATATAGGTAAAGTCGCCTACTTGGTCCATACCCACAACGCCCCAGTATATCGTTCTCGTACCGCTGTCGCCGCTTCTATTGGAGTTCCAAGACAACGCCCATCCGCTCGGAACGGAGCCTACAGCTGGAGCTTCTCGTTGAATATAAAGATTAACGCTAGTTCCGCTGAACGCGTACTTCTTAACGGCGGTTATCGTATTGGGAATAAATACGCTCTTGAGGTTTTCACATCCTGAGAATGCCGACGGCGAAATAGTCGTTATGTTGTATTCCTTGGTTTCGTAATTTATCGTGTATACTTTCATAGGCGTATCCGTCTTTTCGTCGACGACGGTCTCGTATACGAACGACGGCTTCTTGTATTCTAGTTTTTCTTCGAGATACGCCCTAGTCGTATTGTTGTTGACGAACTTATCTATTACAGCCTTGCCGTTTACCAAAATATATCTAAAATCGCCGGACGTAACGACGTTTTCAACGTTGTTGGATACGAGCCTCTTAGTAGCGCCAACACCTGGCACAGCGCCGCTATTACTGTTCCAATACGGACTCCAACCGTACGGATAGTCAAGACCTGCTCCGTTTACGGCTTGAGTATAGATATCTATTTCCTCAATACCTTTGAACACGCACGATTCTACGCTCGTATAGCAACTAGGTATATAGATGCTCTCAATCAAGTCATTATTTTCAAACGCGCCGCTTGCTATTTTGGTCATCTTCAAACCGCCGATAACTTTTGGAAGAATGACGTTCGTGAGCGAGCCGCTGTAGCCTGTAATCGATCCATACGTGGTCTTATTTATCAAGCCGGACGTTTCAACCTTATATTCGATACCCGTAATAACAGTATTACCGAAAAGCATCATAATACCGTCGACGGTATCGGTATCCATATTGAACATCGTCGTGCAATCGGGATCGCGATACCACGCGTCGAAGTAATATCCGTCGCGCTCGATAGTTCTTTCAATCTTATCGCCGTAGTATAGCATTGTCGTGGAAATCAATTCGTATACCGACAAATCGAAGAACGTAACTTGATACTGTCTTTTATTTTCGTAATAATAAGCGTATAGATCGGTATCGTCAAGAATATTATTCTCGTCGCCGCCTCTCCACTCTACGAACTCAAAGTCGAATTCCAAGGTTGAAGCCTTTGTAGGATTAGCAGGCTTATTAGCTACGCCATATCCATACTTGACCTCCTCGGTATAGTGAACTTCGTCGCCGTTGTAATAGGTAACGACGTAAGTCCTCAACTCTTTATCGTACTGAGCGTCGACCTCCAAATCGGACTTGACGAAGGTCAAGTCTTTGCTCCATCCGCTGAACGTATACTCGTAGACTTGAGTCCAATCTCTCGTGACAGTCGGAGCTAAGGTCGTTGCGTTTGTTCCGTACTCAACAATTATCTTGTCAACTTCAACTCTATTGCCAAGAACTTTTTCGTTGTAGAAAGTGACAACGTACTGCTGTACCTTTCTCAAATAAACTGCGGTATAAGTAATTTCGCCCTTGACTTGGATAGCGTTTACGTCGACAGGTTGGAAATCGTCGGCGCTTGCCACGAACTGCCCTTCTTCGTTTTCCACGATACCCCAACCGAGGAACGTGTAATTATATTGCTCGTTGGCGGCAATCGGAGTAACCGTCGGCGCGCTCGGATAAGAACCGTAAGCGACTTCTTGCGCTCTTACGACCTCTCCGTCGTTTACGAACTTAACTTCGTATTTTCTAACCGTTTCGGCGTATTTGGCTTCTATAATCAAATCGCTTTCAACGTATCCGTAATAGCCTATCCAACCAATGAAAGTAAAGTCGTATTGGTCAGTGGAGCTCTTGAATGTATCTTCAGGCTCTTTGCCGACAAGACTGGAGCCGTACTCTACGTTTTCTATCGTCAACTCTTTATCGTGGCCGTAAACGAACTTAACGGTATATTTACGGATTTGAGCGGTAAATTGAGCGTAAACCGCAAAACTCTCGGTGACACAGCCAAGTTTCTTTTCGCATTTAAGATATTCTTCTTCGCTAGGTTCTTCCTCGCGGTTGATATCATTTTCGACCAACCAACCGTTAAAGACGTATTCAAACTTAGCGTTTGGATCTCTCGTCGGAACGTCGTACGGATAGACTGATTGCTGCTGGCTGTCTACTTCGCCGGTATAAAGTATCGTTCCGTCCCAGTTTACGTACGTGACTTTAAAGGTTTGCGTATGACTTTCAAAAACTGCGTTTACGTCAGTATCCGCTTTGATAAAGTCAAAGTCTTTATCCCAACCGATGAACGTATAGATAAGTCCGTCGTCGGAAGTTTTAACGACGTCGGTCGGCGCCGTAACGCTTAAACCGTAACGCTCGTAAGTAGACTTAATACTTTTTCCGTCCACAAGAAACCTTACTTTGTATACTTGCGTTTGTTCGGAGTATCTTGCGGTTACGACGGTATCTTCGGTTATTACGTCGAAAGTATTGTCCCAACCCAAAAATTCGTATTTAAATTCTTCCGTATCCGTCTTTTTTGTATCTTGCGGAGCGATAGCGGATTTTCCGTATTCCACTTCGCAAACGTATTCTTCATCGTCTCCGTAAATAAACTTAACCGAATAGGTTCGAACGTTTTGTTCAAACTGCGCGTATACCGTCAAACTTGATCTTACGTCGATAAGCTTATCGGCGTTCGTCCAACCGACAAACTCATATTCGTATTGAGCGTCGGCTTCTCTTACGGCTACTTCGTCTTTGTAGATTGACGCTTCGCCCGTATTCACGCTTTCGCTAAAGAGAACTTCTCCGTTCCAGTTCAAATACTCTATTTTAAAAGTTTGCGGATTCCTCTCGAAAATTGCGTTGACTACGGTATCGCCTGTTATTCTACTGAAGTTTTTATCCCAACTTTTGAAAACGTAGATATAGCCGTCATTTTCGTTCTTAACGACGTTGGTCGGAGCAGTAACGTTTGCGCCGTACGGCTCGCTGGAAGATTGAATACTTATTCCGTCCACGCAAAAGCTTACGTTGTAAAGGCGAATTTGTTCAGCGTATTTTGCATTGACTACAATATCGGATTGGACGTTGTCAAATGCGTTGTCCCAACCGATGAAATCATATCTATACTGTGTAGACGGACTTTTTGCAGTATTTTGCGGATCTACTGCAGCAGCGCCGTAATTGACGTACTCGACGTACTTAAGAGAGTCGCCATAGTTGAATTCCACTTTGTATTTTCTAAGCGTTTCCTCATATCTTGCGTAAAGATTAACGTCGGAAGTAATATTGGAAGCGTTTCCGTCCCAACCGGCAAAAACGTAGTCGTATTGCGCGGTAGACGGCTTGCTTTCGGGAGTTATCCTGTCGGCGTTTGCGTTCTCGCCGTATTTTACTTTTTCGGTATAAATCAAATTCCCTTCGACGTAATATTTGACATCGAAATATCTAAGTTCGGCTTTGTATACCGGAGTCGCCGTATAGTAAACTTTTGTAAGGTCGGATAAATCGCACTCCCAGTGGTCGAACGTGTAAGAATACTGACTGTCGGTAGGTTTTGCCGACGGCTTTAGAAAAGACAAGTCTACGTTGTATCGGTCGCATTTGTATTCCAGCAAACTCGCGTTGTTGTAGTCCAAGAACAAAATCGTAACCGCGTCGACTATTTCTATCCATTTGGCGTAAACGCTAACGCTTCCCTTTGAAATAAGTTCCTGTATTTCCTCAATAGACTTAACTTCTTGCTCCCAAACGTCTTTATCTAAATACCAGCCGCCAAAGACGTACCCCTCTCTCGTAGGCAAACTCTTAATATACGCTTGAGCTTCTTCCACTGTCATAGCGTCGGTAGACGACCCCTCGTCGCTTACAAAAGTGACGTTGAGCTTCTCCGTCTTTTCGCAAGCAATGAATACCGATATCGTCATAGACAAAATCAGCAACGCCAATACAATTAAGGTACAAAGTCTTTTCTTTCTCATAATCCCCTACCCGACTCAATACGTATTTAATTTTATTTTAACTTTATTTTTACAAATTGTCAATCTAATATATTATTATATTCTTTAAGTTAGTAGCAACGTGTTGCAGCTAAAATATCTCTTCAATATAAAATATGACGAAAGGAACGCGCTCTTGCGTTCCTCTCGATTTTTAATTTATACGATATTACTTTAATCATTATTCTTTAATCTTTTCATTGCGTACGAGCGCGGAAGATTAATTTAGAGTTTGCCAGTGCGCCGATGAGCGAAAGTTAGCGCGTGCTTGCTGTACGTGACCTAGAGCAATACTAAGCCTTTGCGCAAAATATGCGCTGATATACGCAGTCGATTACTTTAAGGCGCGCTGCTCCTTAAGGAATTCATTGTAACGCTCTATTTGGTCCTCTCTTAGGTCTATCATTTGTTTAGCGGTTTCAAACGATTCAGCGTCGGCTACGACTAGCTCACTTTCCTTGACTTTTATCTTAGATCCTTCCGCATTGCGGCGTATATCCTTGAAATACTCGTCTTCCATCTTGAACAAAGCTACCGTCGTGTCTTTCTTTATCGTCAGCTTGACGAGCGGATTGATAGACGATTGACCGAGCAAGATATTGTAGGTCAGCTTCTTCTCCTTGCACTTGTCTTTTGAGAGAGCGTACTCGCGGAGCTTATCGAAGAACTTCTTTTGCTCTTTGCTCAATTTAGCGTAAGCCTCGTCGATGTTAAGTCTTGGCGCTTTTTCAAGCTCCCTTCCCTTCTTATCGGTATGGACTTTTATTATCTTCTCAACCGGTACTTTAACAATCTTCTCAACGATCTTTTCGACCGGCACCTCCACTTTCTTCTCTACAATTTTCTCTACGGGTACTTCGACGATTTTCTCGACCGGTACTTCCACTATTTTTTCGACAACCTTTTCGACGGGTTTCTCTACCACTTTTTCCACGACTTTCTCAACGGGTTTCTCTACTACCTTGTTAGAAGCCGCGTCTCTTTGCTCGTCGCGCTCAAGAAGTCTTTCGATAAGCATATTCATTTTCTCTTCTCTTTGCGCGTTTTGTTCAACGAGCATCTTCATTATTTCGTCGTTCGTGCCAGCCTGTTGCGGTAGCAACGCTTGCACGCTAGGTAGCAACGCCGCCACTGTTTCCGTTATCATTGTCTTTATATGCTCGGCGTCTATTATTATATTCGTTCCGCCTCCCATAGTGGCAAACTGCGGATTTCCGCTTGCGTCGTACTGCGGATTAGCGTTGCCGTTCGCGCCGCCCATCATAGTCATAAACATCATCTTCATTTCTTCGTTTTGACGTCTAAACTCTTCCTCACGGCGGCGAGCTTCTTCATCGCGACGGCGAAGTTCTTCTTCAAGTCGCTCCATATCGCTGTTTTTCTTTTGCTCGTTGCGACGGCGCTCTTCCTCTTCGCGCTTACGGCTCTCTTCTTCACGCTTACGCAACTCTTCCTCGCGCTTGCGCATTTCTTTTTCTAGCTTTTCCAACTCTTTATCGCGTTTCTTGCTATTTGCGCTCTCCGCTTGATCTTGAGGAGCAGCGTTCGCGCCTGCAGCAGCGTACGCCATTGGATTTCTCGCATACTCTAGCTTTGCGCTTTCCAACTCCTCTTGCGCTTTCTTATATGAACGCTTTTCGAGCAGCATAAAGACAAACGCTAGCACCGCTACGCCCAGCAGCGTAAACGCTAAGATTGTCCATATCTTGTAATCGATATTCCACAGTTTCTCTCCTGCCGTGTACAATGCAATCGTGTAAGCCGGCGTAGTGTACTTCTTAGCTTCTTTCTTCGCTTTGCTACGCTTGCTTGCGTACGACAAGCCTTTCGCCGTAAAGGCTATAATAAGTATTAAAGCTACTCCGCTGACGATTACTTGCCAATACTTTTGCAAAAACTCTTTTATCTTCTCTAAAGTTTTGTTGCCGTCTTTTTCGTCGCCGCCCTGCGTAGGATCGTTCGGCGTGGTATTCGGCGCGTCGGGGTCTACTTGCGGATAGTTGGGATTCGTAGGATCGTTGGGATCGTACAGTCCTCCCGCTATGTCCTCAGCCGATAGACTAAACGTATAGTAATCCGTATCGTATACCGAGCCGTATCCGTCAGCTATAGAGAATTGTATGTTGTTCCTATACGCATCTTTTATCGTCGCTTTTATTTGATATACCTTGTCCGCTTGGATATCGTTTACGTTTGTTACTTCATTGCCGTTCTCGTCAATGATAGTGTACTCAAGCGCGTATATTTGTCCGTACTCAAGTTTGAGCACCGGCGGTCTTGCTGTGTTTATCCACTCGGGCGTTATCTCAGCAGGTACAATAGTGAATTGATAACTCGTCGTTCCCTCTATATAGTACTTGTCCGCATACGTTGATTTGAGCGTTATTTCCACCCAATACGTTCCGCTCTCTACAGGCGCTCCGCTAAGCATTGTGTAGCCGTCCTCTTTGAAGTACGTCAGGTCAAAATAGCCGTTGTTTAAGTTAGCTCCGCTCGTCTTTACCGTCACTTGTCTTGGTTGAGTGTTGTAGCTAAACTCCGTCTTTGCAGGTTCTACAGTTATCTTTATAATAGACGCATCTATTGCTCCCACCATAAACGGTTTTGACTGAGCGTTGGGGTTCTCAAGCACGTAGTTGGTCGTGTCTTGAAGTACGGGCTTTGCTACGTACCACTTTGCTCCCTCGCTTGGCATTTCTAATTCGTCGACAGTCAAGCCGGTTGCTCCCGCGGGTATTTGTCCGTTGGAATCGGTTTCGTAATACAAGTAAGATACCACCGTGTCCGCGCTCGGGTCTTTGAGCTGCAAGATATTGAAAGTCTTGTTGCTGTCGGGGTGAGCGACGGTGCTCCAACTTGAAGTGGATATCTTATGCGGCACTACCTGCCAAGCCTTTTCCCATTCAAAGTCTTCGTTATCTCCAAATCCAGTATAGGTCGATTTATCCCCTTCTACAGGCAATATATAGTTGCCCTCGTATTCGGGAGCTAATTCAAACTCTACTGAAGCTGTTCCGCTGTTGCCTACTACTGAACCAACGTTGGTAGAATAACCGTTCGTCGGGACTAGCAAACCTTTAGGCAACGTCGTCGGGTCAAGCGTAGCGTATACAGCCTGTCCGCCATTGTACGGCAAGTCGCCGTCGTTTAGCCACTTGACACCTGACAAATCTATTAGAGCAGGTACTATTTCCCACTTGATTACAAACGTTACGACAACGCTTGAATCTTCAAGTTTATACACTTCTACTTTCGTCGTGTAAGTATCTACGTTTACGCCGACGTTGGTATTTGTTGAAGTACCCTTGATTACCTCGTATCCGTTACTTAGACCGCTTGTATTGAGCGCGTAGCCTTTCGGATATGCTGAAGCTCTAAATTCAACGCGATTTCCCGTGTAACTAATAGTCTTGCCGGAACTTGCGAAGTCTATCTCAATTTGATTACTGCTATTCCTTGGGTCGTCAATGTCGCTATCCACATAGCAACCTACTTGCGCTACTCCACCCACAAACAGTTGCCATCTCAGCACGTTGGGATTGTCTTCCTCCACTCTCAGCGTTGGAGTTGTCGAAAACACGAAAGTATACTCTTTTGACAAGCAATCTATTGCCAAAGTGTACGCTTCGTTGCTATGAACTACTTTACTCAAGTCAAGCGAGATATCCTCCATTCCGCTTGCGCTCGTCAAATCTATGTTGCCCGTTATTGTCCTCGGCGCAACGTTTTCGCGCTCTGCCGTAATTGCTATTACCGCGTTGTGAGTCGAGTATATTTGTCCCGGCGCTATGTTCATTAGCGCATTGAGCGTCGCGCCCTCTTTTCCAGTAAAGTCCGTTGAACCTCCTATCGCTCCCGTCGTCAAGTCAACAGTAACTACCTTTGGGATTATTGTGAAAGATATCTTTCCCGACGAAGGCGCGTCTTTCCACTGGAAATGCTCGTCGTCCACAAGCGAGAACGTCAATTCGTATGTATCAACGTCGACCGCACTGTATGCCCAACCGTAGTTGCTTTGAGTTACACCACTTGGGAAATTTGCCTTAACGAGTTTGGTGAAGTAGTCAGTCCTGCTTACGCCGAAAAGGCTATTCAACTGAGTTATGAGCGAGCTGTCGTACGCCACGTCAAACTCCTGTCCCGACGCTCCGGCAAAAGCTTTCGAATTCCCTCCGCCCTGCCACGTCGGATACGGCAAGTATCGCTTGATTACGGTGAAGTTTATAGTTTGCTTTCCGGTCGTGCCGTCAGCCCAAAAGTCGTCACTGTCCTTAAAGGTTAGTTCAACAGTATAACTGCCCGGTTCAAGCGGAGTTTCTTTTGAATCGCCTTTCCAATAGGTTACGTCAACTTTGCTTGAGTAGTCACTCTTCCACCAATCCGCAGCGCCTAATTTATTTGCTATATCTAAGTCAATGGCACTGCCAGTATATTCAATCTCTATATCTTCCGGCAAAGACACACCAAAACCTATAGCGGATAGATTTAAGTGTATTGCCGGACGTAGACCATAAGAGCTACCAACAAAATAGTCGTGAAATGAGCCTGAAGACTCAACAACATAAGCAACTCGGTAATCCCAGTAAACGCTACTACGCAACCAAGAAGATGTATTAACCATCTTTTGGTTGTTATCCAACCCCCATATATAACCTGTATTGTAATATGTGCTTGAGGAGCCTGGATTGTAATCTTTCCAACCTACCTCGCTTACGCTAGGTATCCAAATATAATCATCACCCCAACCTTCATAATCTTGCGCAGTTGTCCATCTATTTTGAGTCCAAGCGCCACCATCTGAATAGTTACCTCTAGTATTTACGCCGTAAGCCCAAGTTGCTCCGCTAGGATTGGGTATTAATGCTTCATTTCCAAGTGCACTAGTCGTGTAAGATGTATCGAATGCTCCGTAATATTGATTTTGCTGATAAGCGATATATTTTGGTTGCACTAAGTACGTTTCCGCAAAATCTCCTGTTACTGTGTTTCGGAAAAGTCCCCAAGTCGCAGCCGTTGTGCTGTCTTGCACTAGCGCGTATCTCAAATTACTTGTACAATAAGCGTTGTTTCCCTTGTCGCCGTAAGCAGCAGTGTTATACGTACCCCAAGCCATAGTAGACTGAGCATCAGCAAGATATAACGTAGCGACGATATTCTTGTCACTTGTAGAATCTTTCGTCACCGAAGCTACCATCCACTTTAAGCCGCCGAGCGTAACCACCAAGCCATAGTCATTGCTGATGCTAGCATTAATTGTTTTTGCCTGTAAAACCTTACTACCAAAATAATCTACGCCTTTGGTGTCTATATAGCTATCCGGATCATTATTCCCAAAAATGTATCTCTCAAGTTCGTTCGCAACGCTTACGTTGATTTCGCTTTTAGTTGCGTCCCATAAATCATCGCCGCCGCCAATTATTGTAGCCGAACTCAATCCGCTAGAATTCAACGCTTTCGCGTTCTCCTTGCCGCTTTGCCCTATTAAGATAATGCCTATTATAAAGCATAAAACTAACATTACGCTAATTAAAACGCATAATCGTTTATTTCTTCCAAAAGTACTTTGCATACCTTTTTCCCTTGTCCCTTTCTTTTTAATAAGTATAGAGTTTAGTCTATTTTTGGCTCGGTCAGGAAAAGTGTACTTTTACTGACTAAATGTTCTTGTATTCGACAAAGGGAATTTTGTATAATATATTTGTAGAATTTTGTTAAAAATATGCATATTTTTGACATAAAATTTTGGTCAGTAAAAGTACACTTTTTTTGGAATTTTTTGCTATTTGTCGATTTTTTTACCCTAAATTTAACATACTTTTCACTTTTATAACCACTACTAATAACTATTTTATTCAAAATTATTGACAGGTAATATTTTGATAGTTTAATCTTTAACGTAGGGCGTAAGTTTTCTGGTTTTAGAGGACTGCTTTTTTCCTGGCTGCGTTCCGGCGTTTCCGCTTAGACGCTGACCTCGGCAGGCGCTAGGCACTGACTTTCCTTCGCGATGCTGAGTACGCTGTTCGTCCCGCGCTTCACTCACTTGCCTTGAGCAAGTATTCCAGTTCCCGTTTATCTAAAAGATATTCGGGCAGTTGTAAAGAGTATGAAGGGGCTTGCGTCCTGCCGTGACTTCTTCGCGGCGAATCTAGTCCGACTGTATCTACGACGTCATAAAGATTTTGCGGATATTAGTTTCTTAAGTGGAACAGTCGGATCTTTTTTATTGCGTTTGATAGTAAGGCAGTCTAGTCAAGTCTAAAAAGTATCTTTTCCGCTGACTAACCGCTTGGCTCACGCTCAACGTACATAAAGTACGCCTCGGTTCGCCAAATGGTCATTCAACAAAAAATCTATTTTTTTATCCTTTGACTATCTACCTTACCACCCAACGGAGTGGGAGATAGTCCTAAAGATACCGCCAACAAACTATGAGCGTAATAATCGTAAACCCCACTTAACCGCCAAAGCCGACGGAATACTAACGAACTTTCAATTTTGCATAATGTATGTTTTATAGATATAGTTGAGTAAATTCGAATGGCTAATTCGTTTGAACATTTTTTCGTTATATTTACCGCAGTCGAGATATTTCTATAACTTCGCTTTTCTTAATATGACGATAGAATAGTCAATTAGAAGTAAAATTTTCATATTGAGCGAAACAAATCCAAGACCAAATATCTCACAACGACATTAAATAAATAACCAAACTCAAACCTCCCCCGCTCATATTTATAATAGACACACTGCTATTTCTTATTCTCCAAAAGTTACGCCCCACTTCGGGGCGCGGAAATCATATAACAAAGTTTATTGGTAAAGCAGTAAAAACAAATTTTTTATCCTCCGCTCAATCGGTTTAGAGATATTTCAACTTCGCATTGCTCAATATTACTACTATATTTCTAACGGACTATTCTATTGACACCTTGAGCGTAGACGTAAGGAGCGAAGCGATGGCATAGCTAGGTAGCGGATAGCGGCTTAAGCGAACGTCAAGGTCAAAACCGTTTAGAAAACTATCTAGAGTTATTCCCTAGTCGGCTTGAGCGATTAAGTGGGATTTGCTTAAATAACCTACATATTTTTGGAGCCTCTTGCTTTCGTATTTAAGATGCGTTACGCCAAAAAATATGTGCGCTTATTGGGCAAACCCACCTATAAGCAAAAACCTCTATGTCTAAATTAATATATCTATTTATATTGATGAGATAATTCGACTTCGCCACGCTTCGCTCTATATGGAGATTAATCTTCTAACGGATATTCTATCGTCACCCTGAGCATAGTCAAAAGGTCAAAGCCGTTTAGATAACTATCTAGAGTTATTCCTTAGTTGGTTTGAGCGATTAAGTGGGATTTGCTAAAATAACCTACATATTTTTGGTGCCTCTTGCTTTCGTATTTAGGATACGTTACGCCAAAAAATATGTGCGCTTATTGGGCAAACCCACTTATAAGCAAAATCCTCTATACTTAAATTTAAATTATTATATCAATTTATATTGACGAGATATTGACGCTTGCTCAAGGTGACAAACAAAACTTCCCATTACCTTCGCTCCTCCCAATTTGAGGGACTTTTAAGCTATCAATTACTCAACCGTCATATTGAACGAAGTGAACATAATGGTTATAGCAAAATAACTGTCACTTTACTTTAGAAGAATAAAAAAGAAGACTAGTCCGCTAAGAACTAGTCTTCTTTATTTGT
>JAIEDA010000011.1 GCA_029068165.1 Clostridia bacterium | reverse complement strand
ATTTTAATCGAGGGCGTACTTGAAAGTATGGCGGAATACTATTCGGCGGAGCTGTCGCAAAAGGTTAAGCGCGGCATAGCCTTGTCAGCATCAAAATGTAAATACTTTGGCGGCACGGTTGCGCTCGGCTACAAAATCGACAATGAAAAGAATTATATTATTGACGAAGAAACCGCGCCCATCGTCCGCAAAATGTTTGAAATGCTTGCTACGGGCAACACATACGCCGACATAGCGCGCTATCTGAACGAGCGAGGAATTAAGACCGCGACGGGCGGCAAATGGGGCAAGAATAGTTTTCAATGGCTATTTAGCAACCGCAAGTATTTAGGCATTTACACCTTTCAAGGCACAGAGATAAAAGGCGGCGTTCCGCAGATAATCGACGAACAACTATTCGAGGACGTGCAAGCGGTTTTGCGGAAATATGCGCAAGCTCCGTCGCGTGGGAAAGCGATTGAAGAATACATATTGTCGGACAAACTTATATGCGGACTTTGCGGGCATAAAATGACGGGCGTAAGCGGCACAAGCCGCAACAAAACAATGCACAACTACTATAAATGCGTTGGCGCGGTAAAATGCGGTTGCCGTAAACGCGCAGTCCGCAAACAGTTTATTGAGGACGAAATAATAACCGCCCTTGTAGGCGACGGCACGGAGCGAAACCCGCACGGCGTTTTGACCGATGAATTTATAGATATGCTTGCGGCAGAAACCTACTTGCTGATACAAGCCGAACACAACGACAGCGAGATAAAACGCATTGAGGGCATTATTGCAGACAATCAAACGGCAATCAATAATCTTATGCAAGCCCTTATGCACGGCAAGATTGCAAACACTATTTTAGCGCAAATTGAAAAGTTAGAGAATGAGAACGCCGAACTAAACGACACGATAGAGAGCGAAAAAGCGTTACAAATCAACTACACATACAACGATATTCGCAAGTGGTTGAAGCATTTCAGAACGCTTGACTATTCCAAGACGAGAAACCGCAAGGCATTGATTGACACGTTCATTTATCGGGTATTGCTTTACGACGATAAAATGAAGGTGATATTTAATTTGAAAGGCGGGCAAAAGAACGAGCTGCTTTTGAACTTGATTTTCCCCGATTACCCCGACGGCAACGGCGGCGAAAGCGAAAACAGCGCAAAAGAAAAAGAAACCGAAAAATCGGTTTCTCTATCTGGGTGTTCGTATACCCCTGTTATGGTGCGGATAACAGGACTTGAACCTGCACAGCCTTACGACCATAAGAACCTGAATCTTACGCGTCTGCCAATTCCGCCATATCCGCACGTTTTTCCACCCTGCTTTTTTTGCTATAGCATAAAATTAAAGTCTTTAGCAAAATTTGCAAGTACATAATTAGTAAGTAATATATTATCAAAATTTGATTGCTTAGTCAACTTTTAAGAATAATTTTTCACCATTTCGTTTTAGGCGTCTTATTCAAAGAAATTAAACGCAATATTTTGTCATTTTTTTCGCATATTCGCAAATTATTAGCAATATAAATTAAATGAAGTAATTTAAAAAACAATAAAAGGTGAACTATGAGCCAATTAACCTCGAGTGTAACGACCAAACCGCAAAAATCCGTCAGTATTGACTTCGACAGCAGCATTACTATCAATGGAATAACTAATATGATTGAAAGCGACGATAAGCAAATCGTAGCTTCTTTGGGCGATAGAACGCTAGTCATAACCGGCGAAAAATTGACCGTTGTCAACCTTGATACGGCAAGATTTACTTGCACGGTTTCCGGCAATTTGACAACGCTGAAGTACGAAAAAGGCAAGCAAAAAGTTTCGTTCCTGAAAAAGATTTTCAAATGATACTTTCAGATACGCTCGCGCAGCCGTACGCGCTGCTAATATTCTCTATTTTAGGTATAACGTTCGGCGCGCTGTACGCGCTTAATTGGTTCGTATGCGCGTTTCTCGTCAAAAAGGCGATTTATAGACACGTAACGCAAGTTTTGTACGTCTTGCTATACGGCGCAAGTCTATTCTTATGCACGCTTTTCAAGTTCGGATACTATATGCGCGTATACTATCTATATATAGCGATTTTCGCAACCGCGGCAACGTCAATATTGATCTATATTCCCATTAGGAAATACCGTAGAATAATAACCGAAAAATGTACAGCTTTTATGCATAAACTGTCCAATAGCAAATTAGCGCAAAAAATTAAAAAATAAAAAAATATACGCCCCTCAACGAAGCGTATACGTAAGACATACTTGGGCAAATTCAAGCGTAAACATCGTAATATAAACCGTGGAGCTAAACAACTAACTCACAAACAACCCAATTAATCCGCTTTTACACTGCGTAACCGTAAAGTAAAGGCGGTATTTAATTGACGTGATGTAATCTACCGCCGCAATCGCAATCTTTGCCATATCTTATAATGCACTCAGCGCACGTGCAAGCCTTACATTTATCGCACACGTAAGCATTTTCATACTCGATTCTTCTATTACAAACTATACATTTTGGCATAAAAACCCTCCAATTCTCAAAATTAAATGACTTATACGATTATTTTCCCCAAAAAATACGATTAATATACCGCAAATCAGCTATTTTCCTTCGCTAAGTCTTTCATATAAGCAAAAAATATTGCCTAGAACAAAGCAAAATTTAATGAAATAGCGGCATAAATTAACGATCACACAGTAAAATCAACGCAAAATAACGATTTTGCGCCGTCAATTACGTAATTTCGCTAAATAAACTGGTTTGTCCTCATCGTTTCACAAAATTTAGGAAACTTCATAGAATCAAAATTGAACGAGTTCAAGAAAAATGCCCTAAAATAGCCCAATTTTAGCCAATTATATGCTATTTTGGCGCAAAAAACAGGCAAAATTAACAAGGAGGAGCGCAAGTGAAATGTTTCACAAAAACCGTGAAACAAATGTTGAAAATTTAATAGGAGGGGCTTAACCCGATAAAATTTTTAACGTTTTTTGGTTCAAAATATGCCTATTTCTAGAATATAAATTTCTAAAATCGCACATTTTAGCCAATTTATTTCTTAAAAATGTTTCACGCGGAACATTTTGAGCAAATTCGGAAGATAACTCATAAAAGGCGTGAAACGTGGGTAATTTTTGCCTAAAAACCTCATTTTGCTTCACACACCAACAATCTTACGCAAACGTAACAAGAACAGCGAGCAAAGTAAACATCAAACGCCGCTTTGTAGATTTATCTTTAAAGTAACTCAAAGCCAATGATAATCTATTAATGGTTATTACGCGTTACAACAGGATGCTGCCACTATTTGACTACCGCCAAACTGAAGCCATCAATTTTACTAATGTTCGCGATTATATAGAAAAACTATTTTGGAAAAAACTGGCATAGAACGAAAGGGCAGCGTATTATTCTACAGCACGCTTACGGAAAACGTCATTGACTATGTCACACAAGTAAACCGTTTGACGCCACGTTTGGCAACATCATTACGCAAGCCGATCATCAAAAGCGCCTTGCCAAACGCTGTCAGCGTTTTTCTTTTACAGCTCAGCTTTTGGTTACTAATAAAGCTCGTCTAAACTGCTATAACTATTGGTAATTAGCATTGTTAGCGATTAACATTATCAGCGACTTGAGCTATTAATTTGCTCACAAACTTACTAATTCCTTAGTATGATGCGCGACAAACTTATTAAAAGAAAATATTTGATTGACGAAATATTAGACTATACCGTGTTTAGCTCTATATGACAAAAATATACTTGCGCTTAGCATCTCAATCGTTATGAGCATAGATATCCCTATTGGAGAACTATAATTGTTTATCCACTTTTTCACATGGCAAATTGCCGTGAAATATAATAAAAAATAAAAAAGTTTCACGTTAAACAATGAATTATGCGCCTACTATTTCCGAAAGTGATTATTTGCCTCGTGAGTTATCCACACTACGCGTATGGAAAGTTGCAGCTATGAAAATAGGAGAGCGCCGCGGAACTGTGCAACGTAAGCGCGTATAATGCGAAAATTTAGGTCGATAAGCGAATTAGCCAAGCTAAATACTCAATAGTCTTTGAGCAGTTTACAATGAGGAAGTTATAATTAGATTGACACTTAAAGCGAGAGTAGAATCAGTGAAGTAGACATCAAATGAAAAACGAGATAACATAAGCTCTATATCAATATTCGAGTAAACTTGATATACCAAACGCTACGTAAAAAGCATAGAAGCGTGAATATGTAATAAATTATAGGCATCAACAATCCCCGTATTGCTATATGCCGGCGTATGATATTTGCGTACGATACTCAGGTCTATTTATATATAAATAGCCTTATATAAGACAGTTCGAGTTTGCATAAGGATCAAAGGCAGCAACTTATACTGTATATAGAAAAAGCCACCACGATTTTGATTATTAATACTATAATTTCAGTCAAAAAGTATATTTATGGGAATATCTTTATATGGAAACATCATCGAGTTAAATTAATTACTTTTAATAGAAACGTTTTGCGCTTGATAGGAGCAATTAAAAGCGCAAGCTAAAGCGAGTAGTTGTAGAACTATAGCTTTGTTGAAATGCGAATCGCAATTACCATATCTTTGCAGTTGCAGCCAAGGTTGCAACAGTACGTCTACAACAGTATTGCCAAAGAATGCTAATGCCGCAAATTCAGACCTATTACACGCGCAAACGCTGTCAGCTTTTGCAAAAACGTCATTTTATTTGAAAAATCGGTTTGAAAGAAATTGAATAACGCATACATAGGGCAACGTATACAAAGATGTACGCGCATATTGCAAACGTTTGGCTACGTTTATTAAGGGCTCTTGGCAGCGTATAACTGCGCAAACTACATAGCCGACGATAGAACTGCTTAAGAAAGATTCGAAAAGCATTATAAGCGCGGAAGACGTGTTTATCGAAAATAATCGCAAGTCGGTTTGGGCAGCTTGAAACAATTTGCGCGCCATAGCTGTCATTTTTTTAATTTAAGTCATTGCTAAACGCGCGAACTACTGAAAAAAGTCGCAAAATATTAGTAGACCATATGCTAAAAGAGCAGCGCAGCCGAAAATACCTAAGAATTTCTTAAACAATATTAAATAGTCCATGAGAATTCATTATTATTAATGGCAACGCCGTTACATTACGACGGAATTACTAAGGATTGCTAAGCAAAAGACAATATAGCTTGAAGAACAGTCTAAATTAGTTATACCCGTACACATTGTAAGCAATTAGAGTATTGCCAGCTGTTTGACAATTCAACTAATTATAATACCGATTTATACTCCAAACAAATAAACCGTTGGGAATTACGATCCTGTTTCACGTGGAACTAAACCGTATTTTTTCTCCTGCTAGAGCGTTTTATCCGACTGTAATACCTCAAAGCAGTAAAGCCATTGTTGTAATTAAGAACACATTATGCAGTTTAGAAACGCGTCAGGGCATAAAACCTATTTCTTCTTATTCGATTGCTATGCTGTGTTTATTAAAATCCGCTTTTAAATAAGCTAATGCAGCTAACGGATAGGTATTTGCGTATGTACAGCTTGAATATTTCAATATTGGAGAATCTATTAGTGAGGTTCAGCCGCGCTTACGTAACAATCCCAATGAATTGTTCCAATCAAATCTCATTGCAGTACGACAAGATTGATAGTCCGTAATAACCTTCGGCTTTTGCTTACGAGCGTATTACCACCTTATACAAGTTTTATGATTAAGATACGCGATTAGAGTACGATAAGCTATTATCGCGCAATTTGCTAGCGTATTTAGCCAATTTTTGGCCCGTCCTAGGATTTAATTCGGAATGTTATAACCTTTGATTATGATACTCCACATATTTTCTCGCCTTAATATATAGTTGTTTTCTAAAATAGCGTAGATATATGCCGCTATTATTTCCGTTGGTTATTCCTATCGCATCTAACTGTTATTTCCATAGCATTCGCTAGATGTTTCTATCGCAATAGTTGTTTTAAATGTAATGTTAGACTGTAATCGTAAACGTTTCGCTTTGGTCTAAATCAAGCCGACTATACTATAGCGCAAAATAATGATGTATTAATAAAGTACTAAATATAGTGTCAACTTTCAAAAGATAGCGTATGATATCAACTGCGTTAACTCGCAAGAATAGTGGTGAGGGGTTTGCCATTAAAGCGAGAGTTTGTTATACTGTGTATAAGAGTTTATTAAAGTAAAGATAGACGATATCTCGATTATAAAAGAGAAAAAATAAAGACTTTAATTCAAAAAACGCGCGAAAACGCAAAAGAAAAGGTTTTAAGGAGAAAATAAACGCTGTATGTATGACGTTATCGTTATTGGAGCAGGACCTAGCGGTTGCGTAACCGCGAGTATCTTAGCGAAGAACGGACTTAAAGTTTTGCTGTTGGAAAAGAGCAAACTGCCGAGATATAAAAGCTGTTCGGGTATTCTAATTGAAAAGTCAATACGCTTTATTGAAAATGTATTCGGGCAAAAGGTGCCGGATATCGTTTGTTGCGCGCCCGTAGACAATCGCGGGATGGTCTTTGTCGACGATAACGGTCGGGAACAAAAGTTTGAAAGTCGCGGTTTGAATATATGGCGGGATAAGTTTGACTTTTGGCTTTCTTCGCTTGCAAAAAAGTACGGCGTTGAAGTCAAAGACGAAAGCTGCGTGTCGGACGTTCAAGAAAAAGATAATATCGCTTGCGTAGCGGTAAACGGCGCAGCCGAATACGCAAAATTCGTCGTCGACTGTTCGGGAGCGGTCGGCATTGACAAACGCCGTGAAAATATCATAACTTTTCAAACGTATAATGCAGGCAAAATAAATTTGGATCCGCATTACTTTTACGCGTATTTGCAGCCTGAGCTTTCCGGCTACGACGCTTGGTTCAACGTAAAAGACGATTCTCTCGTATTGGGAGTTGCGACGGCAAATTCAAAAGATATTTCTAAGTATTACGGCAATTTTATAGCGTATATGGAAAAAAATTACGCGCTTAAAATAGATAGAGAAATAAAAACCGACAAGTGGCTTATTCGCAATATTCAACCGCCGTTTGACGTCGATTACGGTAGCGGCGTCATCCTTAAAGCGGGCGAAAGCGCGGGATTTTTGAACCCAATGGGAGAGGGTATTTCTTGCGCGATGGAGAGCGGATATGCGGCGGCTCTTGCGATTATATCCAACTTGACCGATAAGCAAAACGCAATAAGAGATTACGAGCGTAACGCGATCGAAATTAAAAACTATATGCAACGACAATGGAAGCTCGTAGGACGTATGTCGAATAAATTTTCATTTATGCTCTCCTAAAGTCAAAATATTGACTTGGGCGATATTATATGGTATTTTAAGAAAAATCGTATACTTCGTATACGGATTGCTAGCCGCTTTTTTAAAGCGAGAGAACTCTTGCCGCGGCGAGAGTTTGTTTTTATAAAATTTTCAATAAATATAAGCGAGGAAATGTAGTCTTGAACATTAAGACAACCTATTTGCCTTATCCGCCGAATTTTGCTTGACAGCCGAGTTTTTTTTATTTATACTAATATAGCATAATTTTATTTATATATAAAAGAGAGGATTTTATAATGAAACAAACTTATCAACCTAAAAAAAGACAAAGATCTAAAGTACACGGCTTCCGTGAGAGAATGCGTACTAAAAACGGTAGAAACGTAATCAAAAGACGTCGCAACAAGGGCAGAAAACAACTGACCGCTTAATTTAGTATGCAAAAAAAGTACAGGCTGAAGAGCAGCAGGGTATTCAACTACCTGCACAAGCGAGGAAAAACCTCCGCCAATAAGTGGCTTGTACTCGTCTACGCGCCGTCGAAATACCCTATAAAAGTGGGGTTTATCGTAAGCAAAAAGGTTGGGAAAGCCGTAGTTAGGAACAAAGTTCGAAGACGTTTGAGAGAGATATTCAGGGCGCTGATTCCTTATCTCGAACAAAATTGCAATTATATCATCATTTCCCGCGCGCAATGCACCGAATCTTCGTTCTCCCAACTTGCCAATGCGGTCGCAACCGCTTTGCTTAAGGCTAATTTGATAATAAAGCAAATCGACGAAGAGGCAATGGCAAAACTTTCGCTTGATAGAAAGCTTTTTGAGAAAACCTCTTTATAACGGACGAAACGAACTCGCCTAGACGCGATTTAAAAATTGCAGTCGCAACGGGTTTGACGAAAACGCTTAAAAGTTTGAAACCCGTCAGTTATCGTAAATACCCATTCGCGCTAGCTACAACGAATTTCGAAAATTAGGAAAAATAAACCTGCTTAATACGTAATAACGCGAAAAGCGGTTTGCAGTATCAGGTATGAAAAGCGGAAATATCTTTATTCAATATTACAAGCGATTTATAAATCCCGTTATGCCGCATAAGTGCAAGTTCATCCCGAGCTGCTCGGCGTATATGGGACAAGCCGTGAAAAAGTACGGAGCTATTCGCGGCACGGCTATGGGCGCGGCGAGAATATTGAAATGCAATCCCTTTTCTAAAGGCGGTTACGACCCCGTCAAAGACGATTATAAAGGAAACGCAAAATGGCTATTATGACTATGGATACGCTGGCTGCGGTAAGTTCGATTTGGAAACCTATCATCAGCCTGCTCGATTGGATGAACAAGGGTATCGGCAACTTCGGTTGGACTGTCGTCGTCTTTACTCTTTTGCTCAGGCTTATTCTTACGCCTTTTGATATTTGGCAAAAAATAGGTATGCGCAAGCAAAAAGCCAAGATGGACGCTCTCCGTCCGCAAATGGCGAAAATTCAAAAACAATACGCTAATAGACCCGATATCTTACGTCAAAAGCAATACGAATTGCAAAAGTCGGCGCATATCAACCTATTTTCGTCCTGTTTGCCTATGATTTTCACGCTCGTAATCTTCGCGTTGATATTCCAAGGCTTCCGTCAGTATATCATATCGGCAAACGAGCAAATCGTGAGCGACCTTTATAACAACGTTTACGTGAAATTTTTTATTGATAACGCGCAACTTATAAACGAGAGGTTAGGGGACGGCTCCGTCATAATCAGCGGCGGTCAGCTCACGTCGCTTCCTTCTTACGAACTCATACAAAGAGCGGGACTCGTCGAGGAACTCAACGCGGCTTTGGTCGACGGATATCCGCTTCAAAGTTGGCTTTGGGTCAAAAACGTGTTTATGTCCGACACTTGGGCTAACGTAATTCCCAACCTAGACAACTTCACGTCCACGAGTTTCGGAGGCGTTGCGGCTACTTTCCCAAGCGATATTAAGGGAGTTTCGTATACCGAACTTATGCAACCGATACTCGACGCCTACAACAAGACGAAATTTACGGACGTAGCGCATTGGAACGGCTATTTGGTGCTTCCTTTGCTTTCGATATTGACGAGCTTCGTATCTACGATGCTTCAACAAAAAATGCAACCGAATATGCAAATGGCTACGGGCGACGAAGCTCAGCAAAAACAGCAAAAAATGATGAACAAGATTATGGTCTACATTATGCCGTTGGTGCTTGGTATATTCGCTATCGTATACAGCGCGGCGTTCGCAATTTACTACTTTGTCAGCAACCTGTATATGACGATAGTATCCATTACGTTCAATTTGATAGCAAAGAAACGCGACGAACGCAAAGCCGCTCAACCCATTATAATAACTGCGGCGCAAGACGATACTAAGAAAAAGAGAAAATAAATCATCCGATTATTATACGTAAGGCAAGTCTTTTGCCTTTGAGGAGATATATAAATGAAAAGCATTGAAATTACTGCAAACAGTTACGCAGAAGCGCTCAAACAAGCTTTGGACGAGTTGGGACTTGAGGAAAACCAAGTCGAAGCGGAAAAAATCAGCGAAACGGGTATAATACGCAAAAAAGTTACCGTAAGAGTGACCCAAAAGGTAGACGGCGCGTCTATGGTAAGCGATTTTATCAACGGTATCATTCAAAGAATGGGTATTCAGTGCTTCGCTAAAGTAGAGGAACAGGAGGACGCTTTTCTCGTTTCTCTTTCGGGCGAGGACACCGGAGTTTTGATAGGCTATAGAGGCGACGTGCTCGATTCGCTTCAATACCTTTCGCTTTTGGTGCTCAACAAGGATAATCCGCTTGGCAAAAGACTCGTGATCGACGGCGAGAACTACCGCGAGAGAAGAATAGCTACGCTTTCTAAACTCGCTAAAAAGATAGCTTTTAGAGTTGCGAAAAACCGTAAAGCCGAGTCTTTAGAACCAATGAATCCGTTTGAGAGAAGAATTATCCACTCAGCTTTGCACGACGATAGATTCGTAACCACTGAAAGCCACGGCGAAGAACCTAATAGATACGTGGTAATCGCGCCCAAAAAGCCCAACTACGATAGAAAAGAAAACGGCGAGAGAAGAGAAAGACGCTCTAGCGACCGCGACCGTCAACCGTCTAGCCAACGCGTTGCTCCTCAATCTTCCGCCAATCACCAATCCAGTGAAGGGAAAAACTTTAATAAAACCGGCGTAGGAAGAATGAAGTCCTATGGCGGCGATATGAAGAAATTCTTCTAAGCGCTAGATTAGCAAAGTCATATCTTAAGCTTATCGGATAATATCTTATACGCTTTAGAGTAAAGCAATTTTGCTAAAAACAGTACGAAAAAATCAAAAGGAACGCTTTTGCGTTCCTTAAATTTTTGTCTTTATCGCGCAAAAAAAGCCGTCGCTATAACAACTATTTCAAGTAATTTTTATAAAATGTTTGATTTCCGAATTACGAAATACTATAATGATTAAATGAGAGGAGTTTTGCTTATGAAACTATTATTTCGTATATGTTTTTTTATTCTTCTTCCGATCATACTGATAGTCGGATTGACGCTTATTATCACCGGCGCTGAACCTAGAGGAATGGTATTGGCGATAGGCATACCGAGTATACTTGTAGGCTATTTTATTATATGGTTTATAATGCCCGACAAAAAGAAAGAGGACCAATCGAATACGGTGGAGCAGTCCGACAAACAACTTTCCGCCCTTAACGAAATTGAAGTAGCGGAAGATACCGCGTCAAACGCCGCTGAGCTTTCCGGAAAAGAGAAAGAACAAGCCGCTCTAAACGCAATAAACAGTTCCAAATACTATTCGAGCCAAATGAAAATGGCGGAGTACGAAGCCCGTCACGTAAAAGAAGGTATGAAAAACGCTACGCCGAAAGGAATGGCTTTCGGTATAATTTACTTTCTTTTTCTCGTTGCCGACGCCGTTGCCGCTACGGTTCTTTTCATCAAACATATTTTCATTGGCGCGATAATTTGCGCCGCGATATTCGCCGTAGTAATTATTGCGACGTTGATAACAGTCGTAGTAATTGAAAGTATGTCCTTGAACGCTAATATAAGTAAAGCTAAAAAATTTGTTTGCGGCGAGATTAAATCGTGTATAATGTCAAGCACGAGAAGCGTAAAGACAAACTCAAACGTGAGAGTTAGAGGCGTCGTATATAGAGTCGTCGTGAAAGCGGAAGACGGCGCTCAATACACGGCTTATTCAAGACGGTTTTATGAAAAAGGAGAACCTGTACTTCTTGCAATTATTGGTTTAAAACTCGCTAAAATAGTAGAAGAAAACAATCTCGAAAATCAAACAAATACGTTAGAAAACCAAAACGACAAAGACGATCGGCTTTAAGAGTGAATATATTACTTTCCTAGACAAAATTTAGAAAAGATATTGTCAATTATACTTTCGCTTGCCGTATTGCCCGTTATTTCTCCGAGAGCGAAATAGGCTTCTCTTAAGTCAATAAGCGTACACTCGAGCGGCATACTATCCAACGACGCAAGCGCGCCTTTAACTCCGTCCAACGCGTTCTTTATGGCTTGAGAGTGACGTTCGTTGGTGATAATAGTTCCGCTCGTATCTACGCTGTTGTCAACGAAAATACCCACTATTTTTTTCTTTAATTCGTCTATTCCTTTGCCGCCTATCGCGCTGATATGCGCGCCGTCGCGATTATCTTTTGCTACGTCGCACTTGTTGATTACAAGCAGTAGAGGAGTATCTTCGTCAAACTGCGCTATTAGATCTTTTTCATAATCGTTTAGTTGCCGTCCCGCTTCGGTGACGAAGAGTATAATATCGCTGCCTTTTGCTGCTTGTATACTACGCTCAACGCCTATAGCTTCGACCACGTCGTCGGTTTCGCGTATTCCCGCGGTATCTATCAATTTGAGCATTACGCCGTCTACTTCGACGTATTCTTCTAAGCTATCCCTCGTTGTTCCCGCAACGTTCGTTACGATTGCTCTCTCTCGACCTAGCAATGCGTTTAAAAGCGACGATTTACCGACGTTGGCTTGACCAATAATCGCTACGTTGATGCCTTGACGGATATATCCTCCGACCTTTGAGGAAGAGTAGAGTTTTGTCAATTCGTTTATGAGATAGTCTATTGTTTGACGTGAATTTGATCTTGCCTCTTCTTCCATCTCTTCGGGGTAATCAAGGCTTGCTTCGAGTTCGGATACACAGTCCAGGACTTTGTTTTGCAGTTCGGTTATCTTTTGAGCTACTTCGCCGTTGGACAGCCTGAAGCTTGCGTTCAGCGCCGATATACTTTCTCCGTTTATCATATCGATAATACCCTCGGCGTCGCTTAGCGCAATCTTGCCGTTGAGAAAAGCTCGCTTTGTAAACTCGCCCTTGTCGGCAGGCTCGCACCCTGCCTCAATGCAAGTCTTGAGTATTTCGTTTACCAGCCTTATTCCGCCGTGGCATTGAAATTCCACGACGTCCTCGCCCGTGTATGAATTGGGAGTTTTGAAATACACTGCCAACACGCTATCCGAAAACGTTCCGCAATTAAGTCTACCGAAGTACATATAATTGGGTTGAGCTTGAGTAAAGCTATCCAACTTTTTCGTTGAAAAAATCCGAGCGGCAATCTCCAAAGCTTTATCGCCGCTCATTCTTATAATAGCTATTGCTCCTCTTCCTATTGGGGTGGATATAGTGGCTATAGTTTTCATAATTAAATTATAGCAGTTTATCATATTAATTGCAATCGTTAGGGCGTTATGATATAATGTAAACGCTAGATTGACTGCATATAATAAGACAATTAAAACGATATGGAAACCAAAAGATACGACGCTATAGTAATAGGTTGCGGACACGCGGGAGTTGAGGCGAGTCTTGCTTTGGCAAGGCTAGGTCATAAAACGCTCGCGGTTACGCTGTCTTTAGACGCTATTGCTTTTATGGCTTGCAATCCTGCTATCGGGGGCACGGCTAAGGGTCACTTGGTGCGAGAAATCGACGCTTTAGGCGGTCAAATGGGATTATCCGCCGACAATAATTTATTGCAAATTCGTATGCTGAATATGGGCAAGGGCGCGGCGGTGCAATCGCTGAGAGGTCAAGCGGATAAGACTCTTTATCACCACTATATGAAAAATATAATGGAAACGCAGCCCAATCTCGATATACTGCAAGCCGAAGTAGCCGAAGTGCTCACGTCAAACGGTAAAGTCATTGGCGTCAAAACCACGCTCGGACAGGAGTTTTATTGCGACGCAATAGTCGTGTGCACGGGCGTTTATCTCAACGCTCATATTATCATCGGCGACAACGTAACCAAGACGGGTCCCAACGGTTTTTCACGGGCGACCAAACTTACCGACAGCCTGCTTGCGATGGATATTCCCACACGTAGATTTAAGACGGGAACTCCTGCAAGAGTAGATAAAAATTCCATAAATTTTGAGGCTATGCAAGTCCAAAACGGCGACGACGATATATATCCATTCTCTTTTATGACGAAAGGATTCGTACAAAATAAAGAGGTTTGTTATCTCACTTATACCACTCAAAAGACAAAAGACGTTATTTTGGCAAACATTGACCGCTCTCCTCTCTACAACGGGTCTATTCACAGCGTAGGTCCGAGATACTGTCCGTCTATCGAGGACAAGATAATGAGGTTTGCGGACAAGGAACGACATCAAATTTTTATTGAACCCGAAAGTTCTCTCACCAACGAAATGTACGTGCAGGGTATGAGTTCTTCGCTGCCTTACGACGTACAAATAGAGATGTATAAATCGGTTATCGGTCTTGAAAAAGTAAAAATTATGAGGTTTGCTTACGCTATAGAATACGACTGTATCGATTCGCTGTGCCTTACGCCTTATCTTATGGTTAAGCATATAGGCGGACTTTTCTTGGCGGGTCAGCTCAACGGTAGCAGCGGATATGAAGAGGCGGCAGCTCAAGGCTTGATTGCCGGAATAAACGCTTCGCTGTATTTGAAAAACAAAGCTCCTTTGACTTTGACGAGGGATTCTTCTTATATCGGCGTACTTATCGACGATCTCGTCACCAAAGGCACTAACGAACCTTATAGAATGATGACGGCAAGAGCGGAGCATAGACTGCTGTTAAGACAGGAAAACGCTGATAAAAGACTTACTCCTATTGGAAGAGAAGTAGGACTCGTCGACGATAAAAGATGGGAAAGTTACTGCGAAAAATTGGAAAATTCAAAGAATATTTTAGCTCTTCTAGACAAAGTTATTCCGCCAAAAGATTTTAAAGAATTATTTGAGAGTATAGGCGAGAGCATACCTCACAACGGTTTGAGCTTTAGAGATATGCTCAAAAGACCAAACGTAACTTGCGACTGCCTTATCGATAATTTTGACGATTTTAAAGATGCGGATAGAAGATGCTTTGAAGAGATTGCCACTGATATAAAATACGAAGGTTATCTTTGTAAACAAAAAAATATCGTAGACGATATAAATAAGTTGGAAAGCAAATCTTTGCCAAATGATATCGACTATTCTCAAATCAAAGGACTTAGAATAGAAGCTCGGCAAAAACTTGATAAAATTCGTCCTCTAAACTTAGGACAAGCTTCAAGAATAAGCGGAGTTTCGCCTGCTGATATAACAGTGCTTTTAGTCTATCTTTCCAAAAATAAATTGTAATATGCAAAATTTAACTATACTTGAAAACTATCTTAAAGAGAAAAACCTCTATAGCGAAGAAATCTTACGAAAATTCGGAGATTACTTTTTGTTGCTCGAAGATTGGAACAAAAAAATAAATCTTACTGCAATCACTTCTCTTGAAGACGTTCAAATAAAACATTTTATAGACAGCCTACTCGGCAACGATTTAATTCAAGGAAGTTTAAGCGTTTGCGATATAGGCTGCGGAGCGGGTTTTCCGAGTATTCCGCTTGCTATTTTAAATCCTAATATAGAGTTTACGTTAGTGGACAGCGTAAACAAAAAAATAGAATTCATAAAAGAAGTAAAAAAAGAGCTTTCGCTCGATAATATAACAACCTTACATTCGCGCGTAGAAGATTTTGCAAAAGAAAATTTTCAAAAGTTTGACATTTGCGTTGCGAGGGCAGTAGCGGCTCTTCCTACTTTGGCGGAGTATACTCTTCCTTTGGTAAAAGTCGGAGGAAAACTTATAGCGTACAAAGGTATAAACTATAAGGAAGAACTTGAAAATTCCAACAAAATATTATGCATTTTAAATTCTAAAGTCCAAGAAATTCGAGAATATAGTCTTGTCGGTGGCGATAAACGTTTTATAATCATAGTTGAAAAAGACGGAGATTGTCCAAAAAAATATCCGAGAGGAGGAAATAAACCTCGAATTAGTCCTATTTTGGGATAAATATTTTTCTTGCATATAGTAATTTTATTTGATATAATATAAAAGAGTATAGCTGGTTCACGGAGGTTTACTTATGACGAAAGAAAATTCTACAATAGAAAAGATGCTAGATATAGACGGAGATTTGACCTCTTACGATAAAGACGGTAATCTCAACGTAGGCGTTGAAATACTATCTATTGATAAAATAACCGCCAATCCCAATCAGCCTAGAAAAAAATTTGACGAGAATTTGCTTGAAGAGCTTGCCGTTTCTATTAAAAACTACGGCGTTGTTCAACCTATTATAGTATGTCCTATCGGCAACGACTCTTATGAAATAGTTGCGGGCGAGAGAAGATTTCGCGCAAACAAAATAGCCGGCAATACTACTATTCCAGTCATAATCAAAAACCTTACTAGAAAACAAATCAAAGAAATCTCTTTGATAGAGAATCTTCAACGTCAAGACCTCAACCCTATCGAAGAAGCGCAAGCTTATAAATCTCTTATCGACGAATACGGTTTTACTCAAGAGCAACTCGCCGACAAGCTCGGTAAGTCGCGTCCTGTTATTACCAACTCTTTGCGTCTTTTAAATCTCAATCCCGTCGTAATAGATATGGTTGTCAACGGTAGACTGTCCGCAGGTCACGCAAGATGTTTGACGTCTATTAAAGATTATATCGTACAAAACACCTACGCTATAGCCGCTTGCGATAAACAGCTTAGCGTAAGACAGCTTGAGCTTATGGTAAGAAATTACCTAAACCCTAACAAAAAACAAAAGCTTCCTCAAGAACAATCGGTAGAACTTAAAGATTTGGCTAATATAATGAATAGAAAGTTCGGCACGAAAGTTTACGCCGTAGGAAATAACAATAAGGGTAGAATTTATATTGATTATTATTCTACTGCCGATTTGGATCGTATTTTTGAAATAATGGCTAAAATCAAGGACTAATTATAATAAAAAATAGTCTAAATTAAATTGCATCTTTTAATTATTATAATTTGATAAATAAAAATAAAAGGAACTAATTAAAGTTCCTTTTTTATTATTATATTAAAGATCAAGCGAAAAGCGCTCCTCTATACGCGTTCGCCTATTATCTAGTACGAATCGGCAATATCAAATACAAATACTCGTCGCTTTCGATAGGAGTAATTACTATAGGATTATTGCTGTTAGAAATCTTTATAGATAGATATTCGTCGCTGCTATTCTTTATACAGTCGGTCAAATATTTAGCGTTGAGGCTAACGGTGACGTCTTTACCTTTCGTAAAAGTGTTGATAACTTCTTTTATATTGCTTAGAGCAGTGTTGCAATAGATAGTCATCTTACCCTCTTTTATATCCATTTTAATATAGTTGTTCTTGTCCTGCTTAGCAATGACGTCAACTTTATCCATACTGTATTCAAGACTTGCTCTATCTACTGTTATTTCAGTTTCGAAATGCGTAGGAATAGTAGATTCGTACTTGATATACTGTCCTGCTATAAGGGAAGTTATTACTTTGCTGTTTTCAAATTCAACCATCATCTTTTTGTCGTTGATGCTGATAGAAATATTTTCGTCGTCATTTTCAAGAAGTTTAGCTATTTCGCTTAAATTCTTAGCCGGAACTATTATTTCCTTGTCTTGATATTCTTCTTCAAGCTGCTTATTGCAAATAGCAAGTCTATATCCGTCAAGACCAACGCTCTTTACAACGTTTTTCTTTACCGATAATAGACAGCCTTTGAGCTGTTGTCTTATATCTTCGGTAGAAGTAGCGAATATAGTCTTATTTACCAAATCCTTAAAATCTTTTTGCTTGATAGAAATATTCATATCGTATTTAATTTCTTCGATAGCGGGGTATTCCGACAAATTCATCGTCGCAAGATAAATAAAACTGTCGCAATGGGAAATATAAAGTTTATCGTTTTCAACTTGAGTGTCAAACTCTATATAGTTCTCCTTGCTTATCTTTCTTATATATTCGCAAATAGTCCTGCCTTGGACTAAAACTTCGCCTTCCATTATTATATCGGCCTTAATTTTTATAATAACTACGAAATCTATATCGGTAGCCATTATAGTCAACGTGTCGCCGAAAGCGCTAAACTTTATTCCTTCGAGAATAGGCATACTCTTTTTAGACGGCAAAGCCTTAATTACTTTTGACAAAGCGTCCGATAAATCCGTTCCGTTACATACAAATTTCATATTTCACCTCTTCTTGCAATTATATATTTTATATTATATAGATTAGATAATAATTATCATAATAACAATGTTGATATTGTTGATAAGTGGGATTAATCAACACATATCCGATAAAATTATAAACATTTTACCCTCAAAAAACGTTGATAGATTTTAAAAGTTATCCACACTTTCCACAAAGATAATAATTTAAGAATTTTTATACCCGTCGAGTATATAACTTATGGCTAAAAACGCTCTAAATTATATCTTTTGTATCATATTTTTTATATCTTTTATTTGGTTGGCAATCATATTATTGCTCTTTATTAATTCTTCTATCTTATCTCGTGCGTATATGATAGTAGTATGATCGCGGCCGCCGAAGTAACTGCCTATAGTTGCGAGAGGTACTCCCAACAAATCGTTTATAAGATATATGGCAATTTGGCGAGCCTGAACAATTTGTTTAAGCTTTTTCTTGCCGATTACTTCTTCTTTTTTAATGTTATAGTAAGAACAAGTAGCGTCCACGATTGAATCGAGAGAGAGTATATGATTAGTCACGTCAATATCGTCTTTAAGAGCTTCTTTTATGATGTCGATATTGTCGGGCGCTTTTCCCTCTAATTGACAGTAGAAAATAACTTTTTGAAGAGCTCCTTCGAGTTCTCTTATATTGCTGTCGAAATTTTCCGCCATAAAGTAAACGACTTCTATAGGTAGATTAACGCTTTTATAGAAAGCTTTCTTTTGCAAAATAGCAATTCTAGTTTCTAAATCCGGTGTAGAAATATCTACCGTTAGACCGCTAGCAAATCTCGATTGCAATCTTTCTTCGAGAAAAGTAAGTTCTTTAGGGTGCCTGTCCGACGAGAGTATAATTTGCTTTTTGTTTTGATATAAATCGTTGAAAGTGTGGAAAAGAGCTTCCTGAGTACCCGTTTTTCCCGCTAAAAACTGTATATCGTCAAGCATTAATATATCTACGTTTCTATACTTTTCTCTAAATTTCTTATTTTGTTCGTTGTCTTTATTATTTCTAATGCTGTCGATAAAGTCGTTTACAAACTGCTCGGTTGTGCAATAGAGTATCTTGGCTTTTTTATTATGCTTTAATATCTCGTTGCCTACTGCGTGCATAATGTGAGTTTTTCCAAGTCCAACGCCGCCGTATATAAACAGCGGATTGTGAAGCGTACCGGGTTCGCTCGCGACGGCTTTAGCCGCAGCGTATACGATTTGGTTGCTTTGACCTACGACGAATTTATCAAAAGTGAAGTTGTTGTCGAAAAGCAAGCTATTCGTTTCGTCTTTTTCAAACGCCGCTTTATCTTCCTTTATTTGATTTTCATACACCGAAATTTCGTCAGGAGTAATGATAAGAAAATCGTCGACGCAAGTATTTAGTTTCTTGATTTCGTCCAGGATAAGATTTCTATAATTTTTGTATATAGTGTTCTTAATGGATTTAAGTTTTGCGACGATAATAAGTTTGTTATACACGATAGTAAGCGGCTCAAGAGAATTGAACCACATTTCAATAGTTACCGTCGATATTTTATTGGAAATCTCCAACATTAGAATATTCCAAATTTTCTTACACTCGTCCATACAATTATTATACAGGGTTTTGCCTCGAATTTCAATTAATTTAAGCGATTTTCCATTATTTATAATATATAAAAAACAGTAAAAAGTAATTAAAATAAATATTTAAAGAAGTTGAGTTGATAATAAATTTTAATTCAATTATAATATAACTATGTATATAGAGAGCGTAACGCTAAAAAATTTCCGCAATTACGAAGATAGAACTGTTTTTTTTAAGGAAGGTCTAAACGTTATAATCGGCGAAAACGCTTGCGGAAAAACCAATCTTTTAGAAAGTCTATACTGTTCGGGTATAGGCAAATCTCCGCGTACGAATAAATACCGCGAGATGATAAAATGGGGCAGCGAATACGCTTATATCAAAGTTACGCTCAAAAAGCGCAATTCCACTCATACGGTTGAGTTTTCAATAGATTCGCAGGATAAAAAGAGAATTGCTATAGACGGTATTCCTCTCGTAAAGCTTAGCGAAATTCTCGGTATGCTCAATATAGTGTTCTTTTCGCCCGACGAAATGAAACTTATAAAGGAAAGTCCTCAAGAGAGGCGAAGATTTGCCGATATAAGCCTTTCCCAACAAAATAAGAAGTACTTTTATTCTCTTTCGAAATACAACAATATCCTCGCCCAACGCAATAAACTTATAAAAGAAAGCAGGGATATGAAATCCTTACCTCAAATGCTTTACGGTTGGGACGCGCAGTTTGCCGACTACGGCTCGTATATTGTGCAAAAGAGGTATGAATTTGTAGAAAAACTCCAAACGTTCGCTCAAAAAATTCACAACGAAATAACCGATGGAAAAGAAGTACTCGCTTTGGAATATGAAAGCAACGTAGACTACGGAAAAATCGAAGATATGAGAGAGAGTTTTTTCAATAAGCTCCGCGCGAATATAGAAAAAGATACGAACTTAATGTATACGTCGTTCGGCTCGCACCGCGACGATATAGCAATTAAAATAAACGGCATAGACGTGAGAAAATACGGCTCGCAAGGGCAGCAGCGCACAGTTGCGTTATCTCTTAAATTAGCGGAAATATATCTTTTTGAAAGCGAAATCGGAGAAAAACCCGTACTTCTTCTAGACGACGTGCTTAGCGAACTTGACCTGTCGCGCCGTCAAAAACTTATGGAACTTTCCGGCGGATTGCAAACGGTGATTACTTGCACCGATTTTGATATGGACTTGCCAAGAAATACGATTTTGATAGAAAAGAAATAAAAATAAAAATTCACAAAAGGTTGACTTTAATTTTGCATCAATATTAAAAACGTTCTTAATGCCGAACGGTTATTACCTCTATTTAGACGTTAAGCAGGCAAAAAATTTAATACTTTATAAGAATTTCTAAAAAAAGATTGTAATTTTGACTTTTAATATGATATAATAATTTTATTATAATATTATAATCTTGCGTATGCGTGCGCACGCACGCACGAAAGGACGCGGGATAATACTAAACGACGGAGGTTATAATGAGCGATATCGAAAAGAGCAATTACACTCAGGAAAACATTCAAGTGCTTGAAGGCTTAGAACCTGTTAGAAAGCGCCCGGGTATGTACATAGGCTCTACGGACGAAAGAGGTTTGCACCATCTCGTATACGAAGTTGTGGACAACTCTATCGACGAGGCAATGGCAGGTTATTGCGACAAAGTTCTCGTTGAAATTTTGCAGGACGGTTCAGTGAGCGTAACCGACAACGGAAGAGGTATTCCTACGGGTATCATTGAAAAAGAGGGCAAGTCGGCAGTCGAAGTCGTACTTACGAAATTGCACGCAGGCGGCAAGTTCGGCGGCGGCGGATATAAATTTTCGGGAGGATTGCACGGCGTAGGCGTATCGTGCGTAAACGCGCTTTCCGAGTGGTTGGACGTAGAAGTCGCGCAAAACGGCAAACTCTACAAGATGTCTTTCAATAGGGGCGTAGCGCAAAGACCTCTCGCTATGGTGGGCAACACCAATAGAAGAGGTACTAAGATCACGTTTTTCCCCGATCCCGATATTTTTGAAACCGTTGATTTCGATTTCGACACGCTCAAGCACCGTATCCAAGAGCTCGCTTTCCTCAACAAGGGCTTGAGAATAGTGCTTAAAGACAGTAGACCGCTCAAAGAAAACGAGATAGAGTTTCACTACGAAGGCGGTATAGTCGAGTACGTAGACCTGCTCAATAAGGATCAGGGACTTTTGGACAAGCCGTTGTATATTTATTCGGCTACCGACGATTATCAAGTCGAGATAGCTATGCAGTACAACGACAGCTACAGCGAGAGCATTTATTCATACGCGAACAATATAAACACGCACGAGGGCGGCACGCACCTTGACGGCTTTAAAGCCGTGCTGACGAAGCTTTTCAACGACTACGGAACTTCTCTCAAGCTTCTCAAAAACGAAGAGAAACTCTCGGGCGACGACTGTAGAGAAGGCTTGGTAGCAATAGTCAGCGTAAAGCTTATCGACCCGCAGTTTGAGGGACAAACCAAGACTAAGCTGGGCAACAGCTTTATGCGCGGCGTAGTATCAAAGGTTTTCAGCGAGAAATTCGGCGAATTTCTTGAAGAAAATCCGCGCGAAGCCAAAGAGCTTATCCTCAAGGCTGTTAACGCTAAAAAGGCAAGAGACGCGGCGAGAAACGCGAGAGATCTCACGAGAAGAAAGTCCGTGCTCGAATCCACCACGCTCCCCGGTAAACTTGCCGACTGTTCAGACAAAGACCCGAGAAAGTGCGAGATATATCTCGTAGAGGGCGACAGCGCAGGCGGTACGGCAAAGCAAGGTAGAGATAGACGTTTCCAAGCTATTCTTCCGCTGAGAGGTAAAATTCTCAACGTAGAGAAGGCTAGACTGAACAGGGTACTCGAGAGCGAAGAAATCAAGAATATGATTACGACGTTCGGTTGCGGCATACACGAGGACTGCGACGTCAACAAACTTAAGTACGATAGAATTATATGTATGACCGATGCCGACGTAGACGGCAGCCATATAAGAATACTTTTGCTTACGTTCTTCTATCGCTTTATGAAGCCGATAGTAGAGCAAGGTCACGTTTACATTGCTCAACCGCCGCTCTACAAGGTAGTGCAAAAAGGCAGCAAGAAAGAGCACTATTTCTATGACGACGTATCGTTGGAAAATTTCCTTGTCAGCATAGAAAGGAAAGCTGAAATACAAAGATATAAAGGTTTGGGCGAGATGGACGCGGAGCAGTTGTGGGAAACGACTATGGACCCCGAAAAGCGTACTCTTTTGAGAGTTAATCTAAAGGACGCTGAAGAAGCCGACGAGATATTCTCGGTTCTTATGGGCGACGAACCCGAAAAGCGCCGTACCTTTATCGAAGAAAACGCTAATCTCGTAAAAGACTTAGACGTGTGATAGGAGGGGAGAGAAATGGAAGATAAGAAAGATATTTTTGAAATGCTTGACAAGACGAACGTTGTCGACGTAGACGCTATCAGCGAGATGAAAACCTCTTTTATCGCTTATGCAATGGCGGTAAACGTATCAAGAGCTATCCCCGACGTACGCGACGGTTTGAAGCCCGTTCACAGGCGTATTTTGTACGCTATGAACGAATTGGGACTTACGTCCGACAAGCCGTATAGAAAGTGCGCTTTGATCGTCGGCGACGTGCTTGGTAAATACCACCCGCACGGCGATTCGTCGGTCTACGACGCATTGGTTAGACTTGCTCAAGACTTCTCAATAAGATGTACGCTTGTAGACGGTCACGGAAACTTCGGTTCGGTCGACGGCGACCCCGCGGCCGCGTACCGTTATACGGAAGCAAGACTGAGCAAAATAGCCGACGAAATGATAAGAGGTATCGATAAAAAGACGGTAGACTTTTATCCCAACTTCGACGACACGAGAGAACAACCTGTAGTTCTTCCGTCGAGATACCCCAACTTGCTCGTCAACGGTTCGGACGGTATAGCGGTAGGTATGGCTACGTCTATTCCTCCTCACAATCTCGGCGAAGTTATCGACGGCACGATAGCGCTTTTGGAAAACCCCGATTTGGATATAGAATCGCTTATGGACTTTATCCCTGCGCCCGACTTTCCGACGGGAGCGTATATTATGGGCGGCGGAGCTATCAAGAAAGCTTACCGCACGGGTAGAGGCAACTGCATTATCCGCGCTAAGGCGGAGATTGAGGAAAACCCCAACGGCGGCAAGTCCAAGATTACTATTACTGAAATTCCGTATCAGGTCAACAAGGCAAAACTCATTGAGAATATGGCTGACCTTGTAAAGCAAAAGCGTATCGAAGGTATCGCCGATATTCACGAGCTCTCCGACAAAGAGGGTATGAGAATAGTCATAGACGTGAAAAAAGACGCAAATCCGCAAGTCGTGCTAAATATGCTGTATAAGCATACGCAGTTGCAAATTTCGTTCTCTATGATAATGCTTGCGCTCGTAGACGGCACGCCGAAGATACTCAACCTGAAAGAAATTCTTCAAGAGTACGTTAAGCACCAAAAGTCGGTTATTACGAGAAGAACGCAATTCGACCTCGACAAGGCGCTCGAGAGAGAACATATCTTGCTTGGTTTGGTAAAGGCGTTGACGAATATCGACGAGGTTATCGAAACTATCAAAAAGTCCAAAGACAGGCAGTCGGCTATTGAAAACTTGACCTCGAGATTCGAACTCAGCGACAAGCAAGCCGTCGCTATCCTTGAGATGAGATTGCAAAGACTTACCGCTTTGGAAGTAGAAAAAATACAAGAAGAACTTGCCGAGCTTGAAAAAGTCATCGCCGATTTGAGAGATATCCTCGCAAATCCGCAAAGAGTAGTCGATATTATCAAGACGGAACTTTTGGAGATAAAGGACAAGTACAACGAACCTCGCCGTTCGGAAATAACCTACGACTATTCGGACATCGACATCGAAGATTTGATAGAAGTAGAGGACGTAATACTGTCCATTACTCACAACGGTTATATCAAGCGTATGCCGGTTGACGAGTACAAAGCTCAACGCCGCGGCGGCGTGGGCGTAACCGCTCATAAGACCAAGGAAGAGGACTTTGTCGAAAACGTTATTACTACGTCCACTCACGACAATATTCTTTTCTTCTCAAATAAGGGCAAGGTCTATCGCGCTAAGGGTTATCAAATACCCGAAGCAAGCAAGGGCGCAAAGGGTAGAGCAATTATCAACCTGCTCAACCTCGAGCCGGGCGAAGTTATCAACGCTTACGTACCCGTACCTAAAGATAGCAAAGGCTTCTTGATGATGGCTACCAAGCAAGGTCTTATCAAAAAGACTACGCTTGACGAGTTTGTACGCATCAACGCCAACGGCAAAAAGGCGATTACGTTTGCAAGCGAAGAGGACGAACTTATCGGCGTTCAGCTTACTCGCGGCGACGAGGATATTATCTTGGCTTCCAGCGGCGGCAAGTGTATTAGATTTGCCGAAGAGGGCGTAAGAGCTACGGGAAGGACGAGTATGGGCGTAAAATCTATACGTCTTGATAAGGGCGAAGTCGTAGTCGATATGGCTATCGTCAAAGAGGGTTGCGAAGTGCTTACGATTACCGAAAACGGTTACGGCAAGCGTACCGATCTTGACGAGTACCGCGTACAAGGAAGAGCGGGAAGCGGTATCAAAGTGGGCGTACTCAACGACAAGACGGGCAACGTCGTAAATCTCAAACTTGTCAATCCTGCTACCGACGACGTAATGATAATTGCCGACAACGGTATTATCATTAGAGTGAAAGCCGACGAAATCTCCAAGATAGGCAGGAACACTCAAGGCGTTAAGGTAATGAGAATGAAAGACGACAAAGCTAAAGTCGTAGCGTTTACAATAGTTCCTCACCAAGACGAAGAGGAAGCTCCGACCGCTACTGAAACGGCTGAAAACGCTCCGCAAGAGCAGCAAGGAGAGCAAGCGGTTGAGCAGTCCGGCGAAACGCAAAGCGAAGAATAATTCGCAATATATCTATAAAAGATAAGAAAAATCAACACGGCTGTCGTTATTGCGACAGCCGTGTTTGTTTTATATCAATATTTTATGCCAAATAATACGTTAGGTTCAATATCAAATTTTTCATAGATTGACAAGATATTGTCATAACTTGGTTTTTTCCTGCCTAGAAGCCACTGACTAATAGTCGTTTGATTTACGCCAATAATGTCAGCAAATTTTTGCTGACTGAGATTGTTTGCAAGCATTATTTCTTTAATTACTTCGCAATAAGGCATATTTAGATTATAGACAATATTAGGTCAAAAGTCTTGACATAGGTCTTTTGACCTAATATAATGTTATTAATAATAACAACTACGGAGAAGAAGATTGGAAAGTAAAAAGCAAGAAGAATTAGAAAAAATGTATGCTTTGCGGGCAGGATTGTCTTTGATATCACAAAAATGCGATGAATTGATAGAAGATAACGCTAAAATAAGTCAAATGCAAGAAGATATTTATCAATTACAACAATCAAAAAAAGTACTCAATAAAACTTATATAGAGCAGGAAGTAAATAAGTTTAAAGAAGATGCCAACGTAATTTATACCGGTTCTTCTAAAAGAGTAATAAATGTATATCAAGAATTAAAAGAAAAAAGTAATGCTTTTTTTCGTTTTACAAGAAAAAGTATACCGTCAATATGGGATTTTTTACATGAGTTTATTGACGAGATAGTAGATGAGAATGGCGATTGGGGAAGTGGAATATGGATGATTTTTTCGATTATCGCACATATTTTTGCCGCAATATTAATACTACCTATTTCTATTCCTATTATTCTTTTTGATATAATTGCATTTCCATTTGTATATATCGGCCATACAAGCGAAAGGGAAGTATTAAAATCTATAAAAAAAGATAAGTATTTTAAAACTATTAAAAAAGAAGCGCAAAAAGACGAAAATATTGATACTAATATTGGTTTAAATACTATAAACGAATTAGTAGACGTATTAAAAGGTGCCGATTATCAATTTAGCAAAATGGAAAATCAAATCATTAAAACATATATGATTTTTTTGCCTTCGGCTATTGTTTATTTATATAACTACCACGATTATGTTGCGAAATATAAGCTTGAAGTTGGATATAAAGACATAGAACATCAAAATGAAGAATTAAATAAAAAAGAAAATAAAATGCTAGACGAGTATGAAAATAAGATACAAAATAACAATCAAATGTCTTTGCAGATTTTAACTCAGTGTCAATTAATTACAAAAACGTTGATAGAATTGTATTCGTCAACACTTGATATAAGAGATTGGGAAAGTCTAGATTTTGTTATTTTCAATTATGAAACAGGTAGAGCGGATAGCATTAAAGAAGCATTGCAATTAGTGGATTTTGAACGCAGGAACAGTAATTATAAAAATAGCATTAAAGAAGCAAGTCAAGCAATAAGCGGTAACATAAAAGAAAATTTTCACGAACTAGGGATTTCAAAATTTGAGTCATTATTTAATCAGTTGGAAGTACAATTTATTCAAATGGCTGAATTAAATAGAGAGGTTTGTAATACGAATGGTAGAATTGAAGATATTGCGGGCGATATAAAAACTGCGTCTAATTTAATGATAACCAAACATACACTTACAAATGCATTACTAGCAAAAGCTAATGTTTCAAGTCTTGAAATAGTTGATCAAATGAAACAACTCAACAGTAAGATTAAAAATAAATAATTATTTATAAGGAGGTGATAAGAATGGGCGCATACGATGAAGTTTATACAGTTTATGAATGTCATAAATGTAGTTATTACTATAAAACATCTCATAGCTATGTATGTCCTCACTGTGGTGGTAGATTAGGCGAGGCAATGTGCATTCCGTCATTATATCGTTCGGCATTGCCATAATAATACTTATAAAAAAGAAACTCTCTTGAAACTCTTGTATGAAAAGGGAGTTTCTTTTTTTAAAAGTTTAATTTGTCGAGTTTATAAAATAATTGTCATATATCATAAAAGAAAGCTGCTACACATTCGCGACAAAGAGGTTATATCTTGGTAGAATTGCCAAATATTATAATAAGCGTAGGGGAGTTTTTATGAAGCGATTTTTTGCGATAATTATATTATGTTGCGTAATGATTTGTCCCGCGTTGGCATTGTCGGGTTGTTCGATGTCGTCAACGCCAAACGCGATTTCAAAAAACTACGAAAACGTAGCGAAAGGATATGCCCTCAATAGGATAAAAGGCGGAGAGGGCGACAGCATAACGTTCACTTTCAAATCGGCAAAGACTTTCAACGTTATCGTACTTAAAGAAAACAGCGGAAACATCACCAACTACGAGTTGTACGCAAACGGCGAAATGCTTTACAAAAGCGACTTTATCGGCAAGTATAAATACTGCTCTCACAAGACTGTTACGACGGACAGCATTACGCTCAAAGTCGTCGCTTGCGACGGAGAATGGAGTATAAAAGACTTTGAAGCTTATAATATCGGCGGGACTGCGCAAGACGATTTTCAAGTAACGTCGTATATATTAGTAGAAAGGGCTTATACGCTCAACGTCACGTCGGCGCCGCAAATGAGCGTTTCAACGGAGTTTAACATATTCGGAAGCGTATACTTGGATGCGGACGGGCATTTACACCTGCAAGACTATTTGTTTGACGGACAAAGCGTAGACGGCGCGGCGGTACTTCGCAAGGCGATAGAAAATATACGCAAATACAATCCCGCGGCTAGGATTACGCTTACTATCTTAGGCAATTTAGATTTTACGGGCGACGGACTGGATACGCAGTCAAGACACAGCAAAGCTATGGGCGACAACGCTCAAACGCTTATTCAGGAATGCTTGGGCATTGCGCAAGAGTACGGTTTTGACGGCGTTTCTTTCGACTACGAATATCCGTATACTTACAAAGCAAATAAGATATACGGCAACTTCTTGCAAAAGCTAAAAACGGCGATGGGCGAGGGAAAGAGGCTAAGCGCCGCGTTCAGCCTTTGGAATCTTTCGATACAGGGCGGTTTTCCTATAGACAAACTCGACTTTCTCGACAGCATAGAGCTTATGGCTTACGACGCTTTCGACGAGAGAGGGAATCACGCTTCGTTCTACGAAACTTGCGCCAACGCTTTGTATAAGTTAAAGAAAAGGGGAGTGGAAATTAGTATAGTAAATCTCGGACTTCCGTTCTATTCCCGTCCCGCCGACGGAGCGGCATTTTGGGGAGATTACGCGTCGGCAGCCGATAAGCTCGGCGTATGGGGCAACAGCTTAGAGCTTGACGTCAAGATAGGCGACGGGGAAGCCTACAAAGCAACGTGTTATTACAACGGCGTACAAATGATTTATGACAAGACCTGCTACGCTTTGGATACGGGCGCGGGCGGAGTAATGGTGTGGCACTATTCCTGCGACACGTCGGATAGCGAACTTTCACTGTATCGCTCAATAAATGCGGCCATAACCTCAAGAAAGTAAGAATATGCGAATAAGCTTTTTGTATCGTCTTGAAAATATAAGCGGACAAATTCAATAAATCAATATGAAAAACGGAGTTGAGAATTTCAACTCCGTAATTTTTTACTCTATTAGTATTAATCAACTCAATCAGCCTAGCAAGTCTTAAATACTATCGTCATCAACGAAATCAAAGCGCGATAGCCTTAGTTCGTTAATATCGGCAAAGCTTCGTTACAGCGCAAGCGCAGCCGCTCCGAGAATTCCCGCGTCGTTCTTAAGACTAGCGGTCTTGATTACCACGTCGGGGGTGTACTTAGCGCCGAATCTTGCGGCGTTGACGGCTTTTTGGATAGGTTGGGTCAAATACTCTTTTTCGTTGCTAATGCCGCCTCCTATCAAGATAGCGTCGGGGTAGAAGATGTTGACGAGATTTATAAGTCCGCTCGTCACGTAATCTATGTACTTATCAACGACTTTTTGACCTGCCTCGTCGCCCGCCTTTGCCGCGCAAAAAGCAGTCTTACCCGATACCTTGCCTTCTTCTTTAGCTAATTTATGCATCAGCGAATTAGGCGCGCCGTCCATAGCCGATTTAGTTTGGCGAATTAGCGCCGTAGCGGAGGCGTAAGCTTCCCAGCATCCTTTGCGACCGCAAGTGCAAGCGCAAGCCGAGTCGGATATATCGATTTGCATGTGACCGCCTTCAGTACCCGCGCAGTCCTTGCCCTCGAATAGTTTTCCGTCGATAATAAAGCCCGTACCAACGCCCGTGCCAAGCGTAACGAAAACAACGTCGTTATAGCCTTTTCCCGCGCCAAAGACGTGTTCGCCGAGCGCGGCGCAGTTGGCGTCATTGTTGATATAGATAGGCAAATCGTAATATTTCTTGAGCTGAGCGATTACGGGGACGTTTTCAAGAGCGATATTGTTGGAGTAGCGAATAACTCCGTTTTTGGAATCGATAGAGCCAGGTTGACCTATTCCTATTCCCTTTATTTGGTCGACGCTTACTTTAGCGCCTTGGATTACCGCGTCAATTACTTTGCGTATATCTTCGCTGATACCGTGACTGTCGTTATACTTTTCCGCCGTAGGAAGAGTCGTTTTAAACAATATATTTCCTTCTTGCGTTACGAGTCCGCCTTTGATGCTCATTCCGCCTACGTCGATTCCGATTAAGTACATAATTTTCTCCTTGAGCGTAAGTATGTTTTTCCTATTACGCATTTTTTATTATATAATATTTTTTATACGTTTGCAAGGCATACTCGTCAAATTTTGAGCAATTTATTAAACCTATTAGACGTGGAATTTTTTCTTGAACTCCGAGAGTAAATTTTTTCTTCCCAAGATAGAGCAAAAGATGATTGCTACCGAAGAAAGGCAGGCGGAAGCTATAGACGTAACGGGTTGTTTGACTACGCCCGCGCCAAAGAGTATAAGCGGTATAAAGCCCAAAGCGGAAATCATAAGCGCGTCGATAATTACGCTATGCCACTTGTGGAAAGCGATAGAGGTATATATGCCCACTACGAGAGTAGAAACTATCAAAATCGCCGGCAAACCGAAGTCCCATACCCAAGTTTTGTCGTAATCGGCAGTTTGATTTTTTACAAGGTAATTGAGCGCTAAAAGCAGCACTAGTATTGACACCGCTTGCCAAAATATCTTTATACCCACGCTGTTGTTGGAGAGTATCGTATGTTTTATCAGTATATAGCCGTACACGAGTACCGCCGCTACGAACGCAAACCAGTATATTTCGGGAGTGAGCCTTAAGTTTATCGCTACCGCGATGATAAACACCGCCAAAGCTACGCTTAGATAAATACTGCTGAACGAACGAAGCTTTTTGGCTACCGGAATTTTATCGTGTTTTTTTTGCGGATAGGCGGAGGGGAGTTCCTCTACTCGGGCGGGCAAATCCACGCTAGGATCAAGTCTTAGCTTTTCATGGCAAAGCGGGCAAATTTTACTCTTGCAGCCTATTTCTACTTTGCAATACTCACAGCGCATTGTCTACCTCCCAAAAGTTGGACGTAACCGTCAAATCTATTCCGTCGTCGGCAAGATATTTTGCAAACTGCTTTTCTATATTCGTATCGGTGATTCGTCTTGTGAACGTTATGCTCAGCTTGTCGTTGCAGGAGATGATCGACAGCGAAAGCGGAGTGACCGCGTTGGACGATATAGCAAAGCTCACGTTTTCGATATGTTCTTTCATACTGTCCGGAATATCGAAAATTCCGAAGTTGGAAAGGGTAGCCGTCTTTTTGCTCTTGCCGAAAAACGTATTTGAAAAGTTGAAGAAAATTCTTTTCATAAACAGCGGTATGAAACGTATTAGGAAAAACTTTTCCGCCCAAACCGTCGTGGATATTTTATCCATTAGAAGAGCCTTGTCGGTATCGCGTACTAGATGTTCGTGCATTATTTCAATCAGTCGCTCTATGCTCGTATCTTCATAAGGATTGGCGCCTACGCGCGAGAAGAGCGAGAAGTTGCGAAGAGTTTTGGACGGGAAAATCTTACGCAAATTGATAGGCACGAAAAGCTGAATATCGTTTGCGTTTTCTACTTTCCCTTTGATTTGCGTTTCGAATATCGACGATATAAACAGCGCGCCGAGATATTCCGTCATAGTGCAGTTTCTCGCGTGACAAACGTCCAAAACCTGCTTTACGTCGCAAAACATATGGATAATGCCGTTTCCGGCGTTATTGAACAAAATGCCCTCGATATGATAGGCTTTTTTGCCTTGCAAATCTTTTACTTTCAGCTTACTCAAAGACACTTTTTTGTAGTTGGCGAGAAAGGAATCCTCAAGTTCTTCCTTGCTGACGGGCGAGCCGACCGTGAGAATTTTTTGGTCGGAGTAGACGTCTTTACCGGTAAGGTTCAAATAGGTATAAGCTAAGCTTTTGACGAATTCCGCAGCGCCAGTCGCGTCGCATATCGCGTGGAAAAAGTCGCAAATAATTTGTTTTTGGAAATAGCTGACTCTAAAGCAATAGCCGTTACAATTTTTATCGGTAATCTTTTTGAACGACATAGGGTCGAGCGGATAGACTTTGACTTTAGCGGAGTTTGCGTCGAAGTAGTACCAAAACGCTCCTTTCATAAGTCTTACTTGAAAGCCGGGGAACCTGCCGAGAGTTATAGTCAAAGCGTTGTGCAAAATTTCAGCGTCAACCTCTTCTTTGAGCGTAACGCTTAGTCGGAAAATATTTTGATTTTTCTTACTTACGAGCATAGGATAAATCTTTGCGGAATTGTCCAGTTTGCTCCAAGTTTCCAACGATTTTGCCATTTTCTTTCCCATAGCCCTTTATAATATGCAAGGACCAACGTTTTTAGTATATCATATCGACGCGTTGCTATGCAAGGCAACGAAAGCCAATGCGCAACAAATTGCGTAAAAAATCGCTATTCGACAAAGATTACGTATTATCGCGGCGTCAATGCGAAGGTCAAATAGGTTTCTATATTGTAATAACCTTTGCAAGTCAATTAAAAAGCCGTCATTTAGCGCAAAAAGCTTTAGTATATTTTAATATGAAGATTTACGAACTTTTTTCGATATATATAATAGGCGCGGCTTTCGGGATAATATTCAGGTACATTCTCGGATATAAAAGACGGCATATCCCTTTCGTAACCGCCAATATTCTCTTTGGCGGCTTGGAATGTATAATAAGCTATTTCTTTACGGGAGCCGACTGTTTTAAAATATTTTTAAGCGGAGTAGGGGGTATACTTTTTGATTTCGCGTACTGTTTGTGTAGACTTACGTTTTGTCTTTAAAATTAGCCTTATTCTATCGCTCCGCTAGTAATAGCGTCGCCCGACGACATATCGCCCGACGGAAGCGACTTGAAGCCGTTGAGGAAGTCTTGGAAGACTCCGCCTTCTTTTGCGACCGCTTCCATAAATTTATTGAACAGGTTGTTGGTGATCAGCCAATTCGAGAACGGGTCTTTTTGCGCGTCGTTGACTACGGGTTGCATAAAAGACAAATCCGAGAAAATGTTTATCACGTATCCCACGAGTATCAATACAGCAAAACCTATCAACAAATAGAGCAGCGCGCCCAAAAACCTGTTTGCGCCGCTAAGCGGAGATTTTGAAACGGACTTGTGTACTATAAACGTAATTAGTCCAAACACCAGCGAGCAGCCTACGAGTATTATAATCGCGCTCAATCCCGAATAGACGGCGGCAGGTATGGACTTGCCTTGCGCAAACGAAGAGGTATACATCGCCTTTGCAAGATACGGGGTAAGCGTGAGCGTGAGTACGCAAGTAGCTATTGCCGATATAAGTCTAAGCAACGCGCGCACAAACCCTCTTATTATGCCCGTTATAAGGCATATTACCAAAACCACTAGCGATATTATCGTAATATAAGACATAGTAACCTCTTAAATTGTTCCCGTCATTCTCTAATACTATACATTGCGTAGTATTGATTGTCAAGTTATTTTGTCAAAATTTATCGATATAGTATAAAGTAAAATTTCCCGTCAAAAATTACGATTATGAAAAACTTGGTATTTTTATGTATAGGAACAACTAAAATCATAGGCGACAGCGTAGGTCCTAAAGTGGGCGACAGGCTTAGACAAAGGGGCGTCGACGCGTACGTATACGGGAATACGCTCAGGCAAGTCACCGCTATCAACGTGGACGACTATATCAAAATGATCAAGACTCGCCACGCGAGCGATCTCGTCGTAGTAATAGATTCCGCGCTTGGAAAAAGTACGGATATCGGCAGTATAAAAGTCACGAAAAACGGCATAAAACCCGGCGGAGCATTCAATCGAGGCAAAGAGAGAGTAGGCGACGTGGGTATTCTCGCGGTCGTTGGCGACGCCGACGGGGATAGAATGTTGGAGCTTAAAAATCGCGACGTAAAATTTATAGATACTTTGGTAGATAAAGTCGTGGAATTTGCCAACGGCTATATGCTTTCTCTCGCCTAAAACTTGCTTTTGCCGACCGTTAACCAAATCTTTACAAAAGTTATATTTAGTATAATTGACTATTTCTTTCGTAATAAGTTATAATAATGAAAGCAAACTATCAATATAATAGTTATCGGCGAATGACCGTTTGGAGGGAAAAGTGAACAAAAAAGCAATGATAGTAAGGTATCTGGTGCTTGCTTTGAGCGTGATAATAATTATCGCGCTTGTGTACTTTATGTTTTTCAGCGTAAAGCCTACCGAGATATCCTACAGCAACGATATAGACGGCGACGCTCAGGGTATGGTGCAAAGAATTGAAAACGGCAGCGTCAAAGCGTTGTATATCGAATCCTATAAAGTATACGCCTTAGTCGGCGAACCTACTCAAAAAGAAATCGAGGCTTTCTATAAGAATCCTACTAAAAAAGCAAATTATTTCGCGACTATAGATTACCGCACGAATTTCAAGGACTATCTTGAAAGTTTGAGAACGGAAGAGGGAATGGTAGTCCCGCAGTACGTATTCAACGACCCCAACTCGGGCGTTAATATCAGCTCGCTTATCTTCCCGATACTCGCGCTTATTCTTTGCGCGGTAGTAGTGTTTATCATATTCAGGCAAAACGCGGGCGCAAACCGTCAGGCGCTTGACTTCGGCAAGACAAAGGCAAGACTTAATATGAATGTCAACGTACGCTTCACCGACGTTGCGGGCGCGGAAGAGGAAAAGGAAGAACTTCAAGAAATAGTCGAATTTCTCAAAGACCCCGACAAGTTTTTGCAACTCGGCGCGAGAATCCCTAAGGGCGTACTGCTCGTAGGTCCTCCGGGTACGGGTAAGACTTTATTTGCCAAAGCCGTTGCGGGCGAGTCCAACGTGCCGTTCTTCTCGATAAGCGGCAGCGACTTCGTAGAAATGTTCGTAGGTACGGGCGCGGCGAGAGTAAGAGATTTGTTTAATCAGGCTAAAAAGAATATGCCTTGTATAATCTTTATTGACGAAATAGACGCGGTCGGTCGTCAAAGAGGTTCGGGTCTAGGCGGCGGACACGACGAGAGAGAGCAAACGCTAAATCAGCTTCTCGTACAAATGGACGGCTTTGAAAAGAACGACGGCATAATAATTATGGCGGCTACCAACAGGGCGGATATACTCGATCCCGCATTGCTAAGACCGGGTCGTTTCGATAGACAAATTTACGTCAACGTTCCCGACGTAAAGGGAAGAGAGGAAATTCTTCGCGTTCACGCAAGAAACAAGAAACTTGCCGACGACGTATCGTTCAAGACCTTGGCGAGAATGACGAGCGGCTTCAGCGGCGCGGATCTTGAAAATCTTCTCAACGAATCGGCAATCTTAGCGGCAAGAGCCAACCGTAAAGTTATTATAATGGAAGATATACTTGAGGGTATAAACAAAGTTATCGCAGGTCCGCAAAAGAAGAGTAGAATTGTCACTGACAGCGACAAGAGAATTACCGCTTACCACGAGTCGGGTCACGCAATTATCGGCAAGCTTTTAGAAAATTGCGACGACGTGCAAGAGGTCAGCATAATTCCGAGAGGTATGGCGGCAGGTTATACGCTTACCCGTCCCGAAAACGACGACAGCCATATCACCAGGAATAAGCTTATCGATATGATCACTATGATGCTCGGCGGAAGAGCGGCTGAAGAAATCGTCATAAAGGACATTTCGACCGGCGCTTCCAACGATATCGAAAGAGCAAGCAATATCGCTAAAAAGATGGTTACGCAATGGGGTATGTCTAAAGCAATAGGCAATATGTATCTCGGCGGCGACAAGGAAGTATTCTTGGGAAGAGATTACGGCACTACGCACTCCTACAGCGACGAGCTTGGCGGAGTTATAGACAACGAAATCAAGACTATACTGGATACTTGTTATAAAAAGGCGTTGGAGATTTTGCAAGCCAATCGTTTGATAATGGACAATATGGTCAAAGTCTTGTTTGAGAAAGAAACCATTTATACCGAAGAAGTGAATATGCTTTTCGACGGTAAGACTGCTGAAGAAGTTATCGCTTATATCGATGAAAAACAAGCCAAGAAAGAGAGCTATAAAAACGGACCGACGATAAATATCGTTCCTGAAAACAAACCCGTAGAGCCTCAGCAAGAGCAACCCGCTCCTCAACAACAAACTGAGCAGGTTCAACAGCCTCAAGACGGCGACGGCGATAGCGATAAATAACTGTCAAGCCGAAAGGCGATGAGAGTTGCTAAACGAAGAAAAAGAACAAAACGCCCCCGATTTTTCGGGGGCGTTTTTATTGACAAACCAATCCGATGATTATTAAATCCGCGGTATTAATCTTATTAGAATTACCGCGTTTGCGGACTCGGATGGTTGCTTAAAATATGTAAATCGTCGACAAGTAAAAATACATTTATTAGTAGTTTTTATAGCGCGTATAATTAATTTCAATAGCCGAATTTTTCGTAAAATCGTTGACATAGTCCTTTTGCAGACATATAATCAAAGTGTAAAACGAAGATTGAGAGAAGTAGTAGCAGTCCATTGCGCGCAGTGATTCGGGGATAGTGAGAACTCGATCGCAACCTGTTATGAATAACACTCATGAGCGCGACCTGAAATCGTTGAGAGAGTAGGGAAGACGGGGAGGCCCGTTACAGCCGAAACTCTTGGTTGAGAGTAAAAGCGGTCGATATACCCGTATCGACAAGTTAGGTGGCACCGCGGATAACAGCATTCGTCCTAAAATAAGGATCAATGCTGTATTTTTTTTACGGAGGTTCACTATGTGTTCAATTATGGGTTATGACGGCAAGGATATAACTGTCGAGGAGTTCAGAAAAGCTCTCGACGCAACGGTGATGAGAGGTCCCGACGATACGAAAGTTGTAGAAACCAAAAGCGGTATCTTGGGCTTCCATAGACTGGCAATTATGGGTTTGACCGAAGAGGGAATGCAACCTTTCTCGCTTGACGGAGATTGGTTGGTTTGCAACGGCGAAATCTATTGTTTTAGACCTATCAAAGAAAAATTAAAGGCAAAATATACTTTCAAGTCAGATAGCGATTGCGAGATTATTCTTCCCTTGTATAGGGAACTCGGGCTTAAAATATTTGAGCATTTAGACAGCGAATTTGCGCTTATTATTTACGATTCCAAGAAGGATAAACTAATTGCGGCTAGAGATCCAATAGGCATTAGACCGCTGTTTTACGGATATAGTAAGAGCGGGAAGATAGCGTTTGCGAGCGAAGCCAAAAACTTAACTCCTATTTGCGAAAGGATTATGCCGTTCCCACCCGGACATTACTATATAGACGGCAAATTCGTTCAGTATTGCGACGTGACCAAAGTAGAGAAGTTTGTCGACGACGGTTTGGACGTAATTTGCAAAAACATTCGCGACAAGCTCGTCAAAGGCATAGAAAAACGTCTTGATTCCGACGCGCCGCTCGGCTTTTTGCTATCGGGCGGATTGGACAGTTCGTTGGTATGCGCGGTAGGGCAAAGGCTTGCCAAAAAGCCTATCCGAACTTTCGCTATCGGTATGAGCGAGGACGCTATCGACCTCAAATACGCCAAAGAAGTAGCCGACTATATCGGCAGCGATCACAGCGAGATAATCATTACCAAACAGGACGTACTCTCAAGCGTGGAAAAGGTTATACAAGTGTTGGAAACGTACGATATTACCACTATTCGCGCAAGCATTGGAATGTATTTGATATGCAAGGCGATACACGAGCGTACCAACGTAAGAGTTTTGCTCACAGGCGAGATTAGCGACGAGCTTTTCGGATATAAGTATACCGACTTCGCGCCGTCGGCGGAAGAGTTCCAAAAGGAAGCCGTCAAGAGGATAAGCGAAATTTATATGTACGACGTGCTAAGAGCGGACAGGTGCATTTCTTCCAACGCTTTAGAGGCGCGAGTGCCTTTTGGAGATCTTGATTTCGTTCGCTACGTAATGTCTATTGACCCGTCGAAGAAACTCAACACTTACGGCAAAGGCAAGTACTTACTGAGAAGAGCGTTTGAGGGCGATTATTTGCCTCAGTCCATACTGTACCGCGAAAAAGCCGCTTTTTCCGACGCAGTAGGTCATTCTATGGTTGACTACCTCAAAGAGTACGCTGAACAGCTCTATAGCGACGAGGAGTACGAAACCAAGCGCAAAAAGTATGCCTACCACGCTCAGCCTTTCACCAAAGAGAGCCTTATGTACCGCGAAATCTTTGAAAAATACTACCCCCAAATGGCAGGTATGGTCAAAGATTTTTGGATGCCCAACAAGTCTTGGAAAGGTTGCGACGTGGACGACCCGTCGGCGAGAGTACTTTCAAACTACGGCGACTCGGGGAAGTGAGATTGACGGATTTTGATATTCGACATCTTGAATTAAAATTTTAAAGGAACGCAATTTACTTGCGTTCCTTTGTCGTTTATTCCGTACTGTAATGACTTGCATAGAAAAGCCGAATATTGCGCGGATAATGCTACGCTTGCGTATTAATTGCTTAGCAATTTAGCTGTAAAAACTTGCATAATTTTATCGAATTAAGTATAATAATGAAAAAATAACGCAAATAGGAGGTTTTATGATATCTTTAAAAAAGCGAACGGGTATTTTGGCGACGCTTGTAGTCATAGCGGTTTTACTGCTTGTCGCATCGTGTTTTGTATACGTCGAAGGCGCTTTGGCTGATACAAATACGGACAATACCTATAATTATTTTTATAATCAAATTACAAACGACCCGATTGCGGAGAGATTCTATAAAGCGTTTGAAACTCTTTACGCAAACGGCGAATTCAAAGACGGCAAACTTCAATACGATTTGATTGCCAACGGAGTTGCGACCGAAGACGAAGTCAAGGCTTACGTCAACGGTGGCGACAACAATAGACTCGCCAAGTCTTACGGCATCGGACGCGACGCGTTTTATATGGATCATCCCGATTTGTTCTATATAGACGTTTTCTCGACTTCTATCACCGCAGGTATGCAGAAAGGAAAGTACGTCGCTTATCTCGATTCGAGCAGAGTAGTGTCTTTGTACACAGGTTCTAGCATCAACAGCAAATCCAAAGTCAACAAGGCTATTGATGAATATGAGAACAAAATCTCGTCAATCGTTGCCGAGGCGAACAAATTAGATAGCGTTGTTGAAAAGATCGAGTACGTCAACGATTATATTTGCAAAAACAATACTTACGGCTTCGGTATTGAAGTTAAGGACGGTAGGAACGTCGATACGCCCAAAGCCGACTATATTTACACCTCGTACGGCGCGTTGGTAAACAAGGAGTCGGTTTGCGAAGGCTACGCAAAGAGCTTTAAAGCGGTTATGGACAGGCTCGGCATACCTTGCGTATGCGTACAGGGCTATGCGGGCGACCACGAAAAAATGAATCCGCACATGTGGAACTACGTGCAAGTGGAAGGTATGTGGTACGCCGTTGACGTAACTTACAATGCGTCGAATACGGGCAATCCTTATATGTTGTTGGGAAATGACGCTATGGTTGAAGACCACGTCGAGGACGGAGTAGTATCTTCATCGGGTTACGAGTTGCGCTATCCCGCACTCAAGCCTTACAACTACGGTTCCGACGAGGACAAAAACGGAATGGCTGTCGTAGGTTCGTATACCCAAACCGACAATATGGGTACAATTTTGGAAATATCCGTTTCTTACAAAGGTAAGGGCGCGCGCGTCCTGCAAGAGGAAGGCAAATATCTCGCATATAGTTTCTCCCGACGCGACTATGGAAACAACAAAATAGTTTGGACTGAATGGACGAATATTGTTGCCGTTAACGAAGCGCTGGGAACTGAATACTACACTATAACTGATACTGAAACGAAAATGCAATTAAGCGCGGGCGTGGAACACGTCAAATTTGCTTTGTTTGACTATGCTCCGGACATAGACGGAAACAGTCTTGGAATTATTAGTCCTACGGGCGACGCCATTGTTATGTATAATCCCGAAAATCTCACTGAAGAGCATTTCGTATGCAAGGAGTCTTCGCCTTATCGTAATGAAGGCTTTGACTCGTACAATCCTGCCCCCAGCGCATTGTCGATAACTCCGTCTAATACGGGAAGATTGAAATATAACCAAACTTATGAAGTTGAACTTGTTTACGACGAAAAGTTGGAACTTGACGCAGGTTTTACGGTCGATACTATCGGTATGGATTTGGAAGCTTCGCTCGGAAACAGTACTATCAATCAATACACTAAGATTGAAAACTTTGCTTGGGACGGCGATAAGACCATAACCTTTACTCTTACGCCCAGCCAAATGTATATCCACGTCGGCGCGTTCTATTATTTTACGCCGAAGGGTCTTGTCGGCGCAATTTCTAAGAAAGTGCCAAACCCTGTAACATATTCTTTCCAGGGAAAGACGGTAGTATGCAGTAAAGTGTTCAACGACGGCAGGCTTTATATGCTTATGTACGGCGCGCCCAGTCTAATAGACAACACCGACGTGTCTATCACCGACTTCAAGGACGAAAACGGCAATTATTTCGCTGAAAGTCAACGCTCGCAACTCTTGCTCGTAGCAAGCAAAAAGTCAGGAGAAGAAGAACAAGATATGGTCGACACTCTCAAGGAAGAAACGGGCATTGTCGACAGCGATATCGTGACTTCGTCTTCTTACGAGATAGATTTGCAACTTTGCGGTTGCGTACAAACTGTTCCCAACGGCTCTTATATGCAAGTTTCATTCGGCTTCCCCGAAGGCTATGACCCCGACGATAAGGATACGACTTACAAAATATATCACTATAAGCACGACGACAAGGGTAATATTATAGGCGTAGAAGAAATTCCTTTGATTATCACTCAGTACGGTCTTATCGCGAGGGTTACGAGCTTTAGTCCGTTCACTATCGTGCAAATTAAAAATACTAGCGTTGCCGTTACTGAAAGCGCTACTGCTAACGTATATGCATACGTCAACGGCGGTACGGGCGGAAAAATCACGTCCGACGGCAAGAGCGCTAGCGGCATCAGTCAGGTGAGCGACACTATCGTCTACAATATCACTCCCGACAAAGGTTATACTACCGCTTGCGTGCTTCTCAATGGAAAAATTGTTGACGCTAAAAAATACAGCGACGGCAAACTTACTCTTTCCAAATCCGAGCTTGAGTCTAGCAATATGCTCGAAGTCAGGTTTATGTCGCAGGAAATCGCCAATGATTATGCAAGAAAAGGTATGTCAATATCTTTCAACGGCGAGTTGACTGAGTCTTTCGGCGGAAATGCGAGCAATAACGTTGCAGGCATTATAATAGGCTGTTGCGTTGCAGTAGTGGTAGTTGCAGTTGCCGCTTTGGTAATATGGTTCGTTATGAAGAAAAAGAAAGAGCAAAAAGCTGTAGCAACCGTAGGCGCTAAAGCGCAAACGAAATCTTCTGCAGTGACAAAGTCCACGGTCGCAAAGCAGTCAAAGCCGACAGCTACCAAGTCGACCGCAACGACCGCGAGCAAGACGGCGCCGACGAAATCTACGGCGTCAACCGCTAGCAAGTCTACCGCAGCAAAGCCGACGGCGACGAAGTCAACCGCGACAAGCGCAAGCAAGACGGCGCCGACGAAGTCTACGGCGTCAACCGCTGGCAAGGCAACCGCATCAAAGCCGACAGCGACGAAGTCAACCGCGACAAGCGCAAGCAAGACCGCGACAACTAAGTCAACTGCAAGCAAAGCTACTTCTACAAAGTCTACGGCAAAAACAAGTAAGACTACGTCTACGACGAAGACGACGAGTAGCAAGAAAAAGTAAAACGTGAGGAGTTCCTCAAAAACTCCTCATATAAGAAATAACAAATAACTTAACGGCGTAAACCCTTATTGGATTTGCGCCGCTTTGTTTTTGCGCATTACTGAATCGATAAATTGCTCAATTTCTTTCCAAGCCATTTTGCTTTCTTTTAGAAAGGGCGCAAGATATTGAAAGTCGTGCCACATCCCGTTATATTTCGTTAATTTTACTTTTACGCCGGCGTTGAGCATCTTTTCGTAAAGCGTATCGCTGTCGCTTTCCGAGGTTTCCAAGTCCCCGCATTGAATGAGCGTTTCGGGGAAATCCTGAAATTCCGCGTATGCTGGAGATAACAACGTATTGTAATATGACGTTTGCCCGCAATATGGAGTTATACGTCTTATAAATTTTTCATTATATTCGAATTTTAGTTTTCTTGTTAGACCGTATAACGGATCGCGGTAGCAATTTTTTTTATAAGAATTGCCCGTTGCCGCCAAATCGATATAACTTGAAATACAAATCAACGCATTTGGCAAAGGTATATTTCTATCGCGTAGTTTTAAGCAGGTGGATAACGTTAAATTTGCGCCGAAGCTGTCGCCTACGGCAATTATACGCTTACTTTTCAAACGTTCGCTAAGCAATCCGATATAAGCGGAAAAACATTCGTTATGCACGGAAGGGTATACAAGTTCGTTGCCCGTTTTATAATCTATTGAAAATACCGAGCAACCTGAAATTTTACAAAACCGCTCGGCGACTTTGCGATACGTTCCGTTCATTGCCTGCGTGTGACCGCCGCCGTGGAAATGCGCAATAGCAAAACGGTTATTCGGTTTGATCGGGGACAAAATTTCTATATTCGCGCCGCAAACTTGTATTACTTCAAAATTATATTCTTTTGGCGGCGAATACGGTTTATTTTTAAATTTTATAGAACGCGACAGGGATTTATGTTTTTTACGATACGGGTAAGTATACAGTCTTAAAATCGCGTTTATGAATTTCGCTCCTAGGGAAGTCATAGCTCGGCAAGTCTTTTTCTCATATTCTTAATCAACGGGTTCATTATCAAATTTACAAGCGCGCCCGTTTTGATATAGCAATACACCTCGTTCCACAAGCCGTAAAAAGCGCACTTTACGTCGCAGTATTTGCTTGAGCCGTATTTGCGAGTATACGTTTCTCTAAGATAAAATCTTTTGCCTGCAAGATTGTCGAATTGGAATAAGTCGTATTCTTTATCGGCGTACGTCGAATTGAGCGGATCTATAAATCCGCTTATTTGCAAATCTTTTGTGACCATAATATTGGCGATATTCAAATCGCCGTGTATCAAACAAGCTTCTTCGACTTTTTCGGAAAATATGATATCAAACTTTGCCCACGCCGCTCGCATCACGGTTATTACTTTTTTAGACATAGTTTTTTCGCGGTACATTTCTTCCGCTTTATCCAAGACCGCTTGCGCAAACGGTTTATAACAGTCTAGCCAATTATCAAAACTTGGCGAAAGCGTGTCGCCAAATTTATCGTTTTTATTACAATGAATTTGATGTAAAGCGGTGGTAACTTCGTCGGCAAATTTCTTGCGTTTACGTTTGCTTTTAAAAAACGTACTAAACGACATAAGCACGTTTTTGCCCTCAATGCGGTCCATTGCGTAACAATCCACGGGGATTTCGTCGTTTGCTTTTTGCGCGAACAAAACTCTCGGAATTTTAACGGGGCAGTTCTCGGCAAGTAGTTTCAAATCGTGGATTTCTTTATCCATCATATCGTTTGCCCGCAAAAACTTTATTACGATTTTCTTGCCGTCCGCAAAGTCTATTCCGAAAGCGCGCCCGAAAGAACCTCCGCCGAGATAAGTTATGCTATCTATATTTTGTCCGATATTACGTTGCGCAATTTGTTCGGCATACTTCATCGCCGTTTTTTTATCAAGCGGTATCGCTTCGATTCTTTCAACTACCATTTTTTTCTCCCTCTAAATTGGTATTTATACTATTATACACTAGAGTTAAAATTACGTCCATATCGTCGGATGACCAAAATATTTCCTGATATGACATTTACTTTAATATGTTGCGGTATGCGGACGGTTTCATTCCGACCATGGAGAAAAATTGCTTATAAAATCCCGACGTGTTGGAATAGCCTACTTCTACGGCAACGTCTTCTACGGTCAACGCGCTTTCAGTGAGAAGTTGCTTTGCGCGATTTATACGAAACAAACGTAATAGTTCTGAAAAACTTTTGCCCGTTCGATTTTTTATCAAACGACTTGCGTAATTAGCGTTGTATTTTTGTAGCGCGGCAAATTCCGATAGCGACGCTGTCTTAAAATTACTTTCAAAGTAACCGTTGATTGCCGACTCCAAAGCGATGTCGCTTTTTTGCGAATCGACTAGCTCGGCGAAAATTATAGTTAGATAACTTTGAACGATCAAGTCTTTAAATTCAGCATTACTAGATTGAGTTTCCAACAATTTCAAAATTGAAAATTCCGCAGTTTCGGACGTATTTGTAAATAAGGTTGTCTTTTCGCAAAGTCTACCGCCTAATATTTTGTCGCCCGTTTTCTCAAATATATCGCAGGGGATAACTAATTTTAATATTATATCTGAGCGTTTGCTTTTTTCTATCTTATGGACAGCGTTAGGGCATAACAGTAAGCACTGTCCTTCGTTTAAACAAATTTGAGAGCCGTCTTCAAATCGTTGTAAGCACTTACCGCGATGAACGTAAATCAGTTCATAAAATTTGTGGCTATGAAAATACGGCATTTGACTTTCCGTATGTTTTTTGATATAAAACTTGTCGCATTGTCTTATTGGCGTAATTGGGAAATCGGCAATTTTTCCCGACGTAAAATCTTTTATCGAGATTGACAAAAGCTTTGCCGTATCTAAAATTTCTTTACTGTTGACAAACTCTTTTTTGATCGACGCCGTAATCAACGCTTCTTCATTCGCTTGCTTACTGTCGTCCGCCTCGTGCATATTAAGTATTGTTGAAAAAGTATCGTTCATATTTGATATTATAACATATTACGAAAACTAATTCAATTTTATAAATTGTGAATAAAAACCTATTGAAACAAAACGGTATTTTTGACTACCTAATGGAGTGGGGGACTTGAACTTGCAAATCAAGACAACGTTAGGGACTTGAACTCAAAATATAATTGAAAAAACACTATTTCAATATAATATTTTTAATAATTTCAGCCATTTGTGAAGGTGTTTCGTTAAAGCCGCGTTTTATCCATTCATCGAGTAGTCCGAAAAGACCGTAAGAGTAAAAACGACTTTCGTAACATTCTTGTGTGTTCGCGCCGAATTGCGGCATCATTACTTTATAAAAGGCGTCGTAAACAGCAGGCTGTAAATCCCTGCGGTATATTGTTTCAAGTATTTCTTTAATCGAATAGTTAAACTCAAAGAAGTCAGTTGCGTTGTCAAGCGTAAACTTTGAACGCTCAACCATATTATGTTCTTCCGCCCAACGCTGCCATAGACGAATGAGCTTAAACGTTATGACTTCAGTCTTTGAAGTAAAGTTGCGAAAGAAGGTAGTTCTTCCCACGTCAGCCGTTTGAGCAATTTCAGGAACGGTAATTTTTTCTATCGGTTTATGTTTGAGCAGTTTAATAAGCGCGTCGGCAAGACATTCTTTCAAGAACTCGGTTGTTTTAGCGTTCCCCATATTTCTTCCTTTGGTACTTTTCGGCAAAATCGTACCGCTTTAATATTTTTACTTTAATTCGTTCCAAAAGTAATAACTTTTTCGGTATCGTACTACTAACGTTTTAGTCACTTGTAATAAATGTTCGTACTTGGTATAATCAAAGCGGTTTGGTACGATAGTTCCATATAAATATATCATATTCAAACAATAAAGTCAAGGACGAAGAAAAGTGATAAAAGCATTAAAATTTGTTTTAAGCGCAGCAGGCATAATCGTTTTAGTAATTGTCGCGCTAATAGTTTTGTTCTTTGTTAAAGCCGCATTTACGCCTGCAGTTGAAGAAGGATATTATAAAAATATAAAATCCGATAAACCTCTTGAACAAAAATACATAGCAAAGGGCGAATATGAAGTTTCTTATTATGAACAAAAAATGGACAATAAGGATTGGAAAAAATATGAAATATGGTATCCTACTGAATTAGAAAATAATGATGGCAAAGAATATCCTCTTGTGGTAATGGTAAATGGTACGGGCGTACCTGCGACAAAATATAAAGCCGTTTTCGACCATTTGGCAAGTTGGGGATTTGTGGTGATAGGCAACGAAGATAGAAACGCGGGAAGCGGGGAGTCTTCTTCCGCAAGTCTTGATTATATGCTTACTTTAAACTCGGATAGTAACAGCATGTTCTACGGTAAAATCGACGTTGACAATATCGGTATCGGCGGACACTCACAAGGCGGTTTAGGTACGATAAATGCTGTAACTAAGCAGGACAACGGCAACCGTTATAAAGTTATGTATGCGGCGAGTTCACCTACGTTAGCTTTGAGCGTAGATTTCCTTAAGACTCCGTTTAATATAAGTACAGTTAGTATTCCTTGTTTTTTGACAGCGGGAACACTGCAAAGCGATGCCGGCAATAAAAAAGATTCGGGAATTTGCCCATTGGTAGAGTTGCAAGAAAAATATAATACATTATCCGAAAACGTATCAAAAGTTATGGCAAGAGTTGTAGACGCCGAGCACGGCGACGTTCTTCCACGCGCAGACGGATATATGACGGCTTGGTTTATGTATTGGTTACAAAACGATACCGAAGCGGGTGGCATATTCTTCGGTGAAAATGCGGAAATCTTGAACAATGCAAATTGGCAAGACGTAGAAAAGAATATTTGATATCGAATTAGCAATAAAATGATATACCGACAATAGAGTAGAAGCTATGGTCGGTATTTTTTATATCTTTAAAATGAAATTGAAAAATAGGAAGAAAAACACACGCTTTGGAGTTTCAAATCGATACGCTCCTTTTGTGGGTATCGCGTTTGCGAAGAAAGAGGGATTTGTAAGGAGCGGAGCGACGGCATAGCGAGCCTGCGAACGTCACTATTTCGGTAGCCCGAATCTAGTCACTATAAAAAGAAGTTGCAACAAAAGCAGGGCAATAGAAAAAGTACGAACCCTTCTAGCCGAGTGTTCGTACAGTTCCCTAATGGCAGAGAGTGAGGGATTTGAACCCTCGGAACGGTTTCCCGTTCACACGATTTCCAATCGTGCGCCTTCGACCACTCAGCCAACTCTCTATTTTCATATTAAGTTTTGATAGAATGATATTATCACAATTTCAGCTCTTTGGCAAGTATTTTTCCTTAATAAAAGGCAAAATATATTAGTTAGATAAATATGATTGCAAATTATTTATATTATATGCTATACTTACACTAAATAATAACTTCAACAACTTCTAATTGGAGGTACTTATGGAAGAAGAGCAATACAATGGCGAATTGACCTTTAAGAAAGTTTGGGAAAAAATCAAGCTTAGCGGCGTTAGAATAATCGTTTACGCGTTGATAGGTCTTATCGTTGCGGCAGGCGTAATGGGAATTTGCAACATTTTTGTTTCGAAGAGCCAGTACGAAACGAGCATAACCTATTATTATAGCGGAGTTGAAGAGGGTAAAGATCCTTGGGGCGGTCAAATGAGTATCGTTGAGAATATAAGGTCTTCGGCGATCGTCAGCAACGCTTTGACTAAGTGCGGTTACGATGAAGAAGTCGTTGATAAGCTCGTAAGTCCGGTACTTAAAAATCTATCCGTTATACCGTCTACGTCAAACGAAACGTTGAGCGCTGACGGTAGCGTAGTAAGCGCAAACTACAACTATAGAATTATTTTGGCGCAAAGCTCGGCTATAGATAAAAATATCAATTCTAGAAACGAATACAGCACCATCGTCGGCGCGATTACGCAGGAATATATCAACGAGTTCAAGAGCGAGTTTTCTATTGCTACGAATTTGATTAATGTTGAAAATATCGCTGACGGTAGCGCTTTGAATACTATCCAAAATTTGTTTGAACTCAAGCAAAAGGTCAACAGTTTGGCTGCTGAAGCTTCAAACTGGAGCGCGAAAGTAGGCAACTTTATATCTTCAAGCGAAAACGAATCGTTTGATACGCTTTCGGCTAAGATAGACGGTCTTGCGCTAAAACTCAACGCTTACGAGTTGTTCGTACTCCAAAACGCGCTTGACAGCAACGGTGAAAGCGAGTATATAACGTTGAGCTTATCTAGGTACACTAAAGAAATAGAGAGCGCAAAAGCCAGCGTAGAAGCTTTGCAAAAGGCTTTTGAGAGCAATACCTCGATAATAGATCCGAGTTTGCAAGGCGGCACTGTAATAATTAAAGACACGACATTGATACAGGAACAACTCGTTAGCGCAATAGCTAAGCTTGAAGCTGCTCAAAACATCTTGGGCACTTGGGAAGGTTATCAAGCTTCATACGAGAAATACGGTTCGGACTTTACGGGACTAGACGCCGAAAAACGCGCTGAGCTCTACAATTCGGCTGTCGCTATGGCAAACGAGTTCATCAACGGTTACAACGATTTGCTTGACACCTACCAAGGAATGATCAAAGATTACAACGAGGGTTACAGCATCAATTCGTTGGTAAGAGTAACGTCAGGCGCTAAACAAACGAATACTTCGTCGCTTACGAAAATGACGTTCATAATCATACTTGCGGTAGTAATCATACTTGCGGTAATCATCGCGATGATAGTCACGAGCAAGAAAGGACAAATGAAAATCAAAAAGCTTTCTACGAAAAAGGAAGAAGTAGAAGAAAGCGATAAAATAATGATTGAAGTCGAGGCGGAAAATCAAGACAAAACCGAATAACTTACAAAATTAGCAAGGAAACCCGACAATCAGTCGGGTTTTCGTTGTTTATACAAGCGTTTAAGCGTTAAGAATATAAACATACGAGAAGTCGAATTTTAGGATAATATATGCTCGAGTACATAGAAACAGCTTTTACGGATAGCCGAGAGGCAAGACTGCGCGCTACGCGTAAGGCGGCGGCGTACGTTGTATTTGGCGGCGTAATGCTGTTTTTACTTCAAGCGTACTTCAATCTTATGTTGCTCGGCAGGGTGACGAATACCGTTGCCGACCACTCCCATTTTATGTACTATTCGCAGTACTATCTCAAGATAGTATCGGCAATGACGGCAGTTGCGTTGGTCGTGTATTACGCGGCGAACGTGATTAGCGTTTGCGCCGAACAGTCCTTAGACTTGCGCAAATTTGCGTTGAATAATCTAATACTAATACCGCTTGCGCTAATGCTGTTATGGGCGTTTATAGCGACGATGAAATCGCCCAATTTACAAAAGTCTTTGTACGGTTCGGGATATATAAACGAGGGATTTTTTACTGTTTTGCAATATGCGGTAGTGTTTTTGTCGGCGTACGCCGTAAGGAAGCAAGTCAAGTTTTCAAAGACGGCGGTAGTGTGGACGTTTATCGCGCTTGCGGGGCTTATAGAAATATGTTTGCTGTGCGTGGAAATATTTCCTATTACCGTGCCGACAGCGATTAAAGCGGGCGTATTCAACAACTCCAACCACTTCGGTTATTTTCTCGCTATGTCCGCGACAATGACTTTCGGCGCGCTAGTATATTCCAAAAATAAGGCGACGACTATAATCACGTCGCTATTGCTATTGCTTAACGTTTACTACCTGTTCGTATCCAACGCTTTGGGCGCAAACCTCGCTTATATCGGCGGAATAGTCTTTATAGTATGCAGCGGAGCTATTACCAAAAAACTTCAGTGGAAAAAGTTGCTTCTTGCGCTAGGTTTATCCGCCGCGATAACGCTGTTGATTGAGGCTGTTGGAAGAACGAATATGTGGAAGTCTTATATTGAGCTTCTCAACGATATAAAGCGCGTATTCTCAAGCGGCTTAGGCGGAGAAGGCGAGGACGCGAGTTCCTCCGGAACAGGCAGGTTCGGACTGTGGAAGAGGACGATAGCGGTCATAAAACAAGTTCCGTGGTTTGGCAAAGGTCTAGATTTGTATTACGCAAACAATATCTACGATCCTACGCTTGACGTCGCGCATAACGAATATCTTACTATGGCGAGCAACGTTGGCATACCCGGGCTTATATTGTATTTGACGGCAATCGTATGGTGGTTTGTCAAAGCGGTTAAAAATAGAAAAAGACTAGCCTATACCGATTTGCTTTTGTTGGCGAGCGCGTTTGCGTATTTGATTTCCGCTGCGTTCGGAAACTCCTTTACCTATACTTATCCTTACTTTTTGTTGTTTTTTGCAATGAGTATTCAAGGCGGGAAGTCTTATGACGGAGAGGACTTAAAGGCGGAAGATACGACAAAAGACGAAAAGGAAAAACTATCTCTTGACGACGTTGGCAAAGACGGCGAAGAGAGAAGTTTGGTAGAAGCGGTTTGAGATATTTAGCAACGGATTGAATCAACGGACAAATTTCGGCGTAAATAATTTTGTCGAAAACTAAAATTTCCAAGAGAATTAACGGTATAATATCGATACTTATTCACATACTTAAAGCGTGAAAAGTCGTATTGAAAGAAAAGACGGCGTAATCGCCATAATATTGTTGTCCGCGGTTTTAGCTTTGATAGCAAGCGGAGTATTCCTATACGAATTCGGCGATACCGCCGAGGGCGCAATTAGCCCCAATCAATACGACTTTTCTCCTAAGATGCAGCTTATCAGTTCCTTTAGTACGGACTTTTCTTCGTCGAAGGCGGAGAGAGCGCACAACGTAACCCTCGCGTGCGACAGCTTCAGTTGGCTGACCGTTAGACGCGGTGAGAAGCTCTCGTTCAACACTGTAGTGGGCAAGCGAGTAGAAGAGCGAGGCTATAAGAACGCTAAGATAATAGTTGAAGGCAAATATACCGAAGGAGTAGGCGGCGGCGTGTGTCAGGTGTCGACTACTCTTTATAATGCTTGGATAAGAGCGGGGCTTGGCAGCGAATACGCTCAAGCGCACAGCTTGCCGTCGTCGTACTGTCCTTTGTCGACGGACGCGACCGTAAGCGAGTTTATAGATATGGTACTTGTCAACGATTCGGATTACGACGTGCTCGTCAACGGCTATACCAAGGACGGAAAAGTTGTATTTGATATATACGGCAACCCCATTGAGTATACTATTCAAATAAGGAGCGAAGTGCTTGAAGTTTTGCCCGAACCCGAGCCGATTGTTGAATGGGCGGAAGAGCTTGAAGGCGAGATAAAAATCGACGACGAGGGAGAATACTCAATAAGCAAGAAAGGCGCTCAAGGCTATAAATCGCGAGCCGTAATAGAGTATTATGATAAAAACGGCGTAAAGGTCAAAGAGCAGCAACTGCGCAGCGATTGTTATTTGCCCGTGCAAGGAATGATAACACGGAAGAAACCGCCGCAGGAGCAAACTCCGAAAGTTCCTACCAAAGAGGACTTCAAGTGGTTTGATATGCTTAAAAATTCGTAATATTGAGCAAGGCTGAAACGTTTCAATATATTTATGATTTGATATGACATTCGACTATACTCAGAACGACGAGTATAAGTTTAAGAAGCGAGTTGACTTTTCTTTGCGTAAAAATGTATAATGGTTTCGATGAAGGAGAAAAGTAATGGACAAGGTAATAGATATAGATTTAAACAAAGAAAGATTTTTACAGTTATACAATAAATACATAAAGAGAGAAGGTAGCGACAAGCTGCTCAAGTGGCTTGCGGACAGCGATTTCTTTACTGCGCCGGCAAGTTCCAAGTTCCATAGCGCGGTTACGGGAGGACTTTGCGCGCACAGCTTAAACGTTTTTGACAGGGCGGCTGAACTGCTCGAAAACGAGAACAAAAAGCAAGACAGCCCTTTCAAAAATATCACAATGGAAAACGTGGCGATCGCCGCGCTGTTGCACGACGTATGTAAAGTAAACTTCTACGAGGTCAAATTGCGCAACGTCAAAGTGGACGGAGTGTGGGAGCAGGTGCCGTATTTTAGCGTAAAGGATTCGTTGCCTTACGGTCACGGCGAAAAGTCGGTTTATATTATCAGCGGATTTATGAGGCTTACGAGAGATGAAGCTATGGCGATAAATTGGCACATGGGCGGTTTTGATAAGAGAGTGATAGGCGGCGACTATTCGCTGTCGCAAGCGTTTTCGCTCTATCCGTTCTCAACGCTTATACACGTTGCCGATATTATGGCGACTTATTTTGACGAAAGCGTTGAATAAATATAGTAGAATAAATTTAATTATTTTTTGAACTTATCCGCGAAAGTTGTTTCGCAATATTTTTTATAATCGTCGGAGTATGCGCTGATTACGCCGTTTAGGCGGAAAGAGTAATAACCGCCTTTTGCTACGATGATATGGTCTACAAGATTCATTTCAACTGACGCGAAGAAAGATACGAGCCACTTGGTAAATTCGAAATCGGACATTGATGGATTGGGGTTGCCCGACGGGTGATTGTGCGCGACGATAACTTCTTTGGCGTTTAAGTTGGTCATCTTAAGAAGCAGCTTCTTTATATCAAGTTTGCATTGGTCGGTAGTTCCGTTGCCGACTTTACTAATATCCACGAGTTGACCGCTGGGCGCAATTAAAGCTACGTAAAGCTGTTCTTCAGGTTCGTCGCCGAAGAGCTTTTTGAAATAGAGCATAGTTTCTTCGCTGTTTGCAAAAGTGATTTTCTTTTCGGCTTTTTGGTCTTCGTATCTCTTTATTATTCCGGACATACTTGATAAGAACAACGCCGCGGTTTTAGTCATATTGGGAACGCTCTCGAGTACTTGCGGCGGCAAGTTGAATACCTTTTCAAGACTGCCTGCAAGATTTATCAAATTGTGCGCAATAGGATTAGTGTCTTTGCGAGGTATGTAGGCGTAGAGCAAATATTCAAGCAGTTCGTGGTCGTGTAGACTTTCAATACCGTCTTTTCTTATTCGCTGTCGCATACGCTCGCGATGGTTTTTGTGGATATTGTTGTTGATAGAGTTGTTGCCGTGTCTTTTTTGCATCTTTCGTAAAGTCCTCTAGTATCTTACGCCGCTTCTTCAGTTGGCGGAGTGTAAGAAGAATATACGATTTTATTTTCGTCTAAAAAGTCGGTTATTTCGTTTGCGGTTATAGCGCAGCCTATCCCGTAGGTGTCGCTTGAAGCTCCCTCTACGCGCGCGTAGATTATTCCGACTACGCGGCTGTTGACGTCGATAAGCGGTCCGCCGCTGTTGCCGTGGTTGATATTGCCGTCAAGCAGGATAGTCGAAAAATCGTCGCTTTCGTTAAGCTTGGCAGCGGGACAGGCAACCATAAGCTTGGAGAAGATAAAGCCAAGGTTTTCAGGATTGCCCATAGTGTAGACGGTGTCGCCGTAATAGGGGAGATTCACCGTGTCAAACGTCACTGGAGAAAAGGTCGTTTTCGTTCCTAAAAGATAATCGACAGTCGAGGGTTTAACTTTGATTAAAGCGATATCGGCAGTAGTGCTGAAGCTTATTAGCTCGGCTTTGTACGTATCGCCGTCGGCGGTAATAATGGAAAGATCGCAATCCACTCGCGTGTTGTTGTGGGTGGGGAGGTCTTTGCCGTTGGTGAAGAGTACTACGGAATGTCGGTTGGTGATTATATATCCGTCCTCGGTGACGAAAAAGCCTGTGCTCCTGCTCTTTATACCCGTCTTATAGTCGGCGCAAATTCTTACGCAAGAGCCGACAACGTTGTTGGCAACGACGCTAGCTACGCCGCTATCTTCGATTTGACCTATATCTACGAAGTAGCGTTGAGTTTCGTCGTTTGAGCCGAAGAACAAATCGCAACCGGCAAGCGATAGAGCCGATATCGTCAAAACGAGCGCAATCGCTATAATCAAAACCTTTTTCTTCATACTGTTTTTTCCAATCTCCATTTTTCGGTATGTAACGCGTATTCGCCTTTTTTAAGCGATTTGATTTGAGAAAGCGTTTCTATTTCCAACATTATATTATTCGTATACGTTTCGAGATTGCAACAATAATCCGCGTAATCGCCGTCGTCGGACGGGAAAGATAGACTGAACGTCATACCTTTGATTTCTACGCAAACGTCGTCTTTGACGAACGCGCCGAGCTTAATCGGCTTTGCTATATTTTTTTGAGAAAGAGTGATTCCGTCGTTTTGGATTTGCAATCTTTCGTCTTTTAAATCGGTATAACTCCAAAGCACGAGATTTCTATTTGGCAGTAATCCCTTATCCTCAACGCTTAGAGGAATCTTCGCAACGGCGCCTTTGTCCATAACCGACAGCGCCCACAGCGCGATAGGTTGGGTAGCTTTTTCCAAGCAGTTTTGGAATTTATGTTCAACGGTAGCGTTACCGTCGCCGTCCATAGTGATTTTTATACTTTTTCTCAATCCTGTCGTGACTTCTATTTCGCTTACGAACGTAACGCTCTCGCCGTCCTGAACTACTTCTACGGGCGAGTTGTCAGGGTAGTAAGTATCGATATACTCGGGGCTTTTCCATAGCCTGTGACCGCCGTAGATATGCCAAATACCTTTGCCCTTTAGGTTAGTATCGAAATATTCGCCGTCTTTGTTAATCAAATCGGCTTCGTCCTCATAGAAGATGTTTTCTCCGCCGTCAAAGCCGTAGAAAATAATTCTCGGACCGAGATCGACGGTCACGAGCATAGTCTTTCCGCCCTTGGATAATTTAGCGCATTTGCCGAATTTTTTGTAGTTGATAAATTCCATATATTTTCCCCCAATATTGGCAACACTTCGCGAGTTACGCTTAGCGTTTCGCGAGATTGCTTTTCCCGTTTACTTTTTCAGTCCGCTGAAGTCGAGAGTCGCGAAATAGTCTTCGGGAGTTTCCGCTCTTCTAATGAGTTTAACGCTGCCGTCCTCTTTGAGTAGGAGTTCGGCTGAGCGGAGCTTGCCGTTGTAGTTGTAACCCATAGAGAATCCGTGCGCGCCGGCGTCGTGGATATTTACGTAGTCGCCGATTTCCACTTGCGGAAGCATCCTGTCTACGGCAAACTTATCGTTGTTTTCGCAAAGACCGCCCGTAACGTCGCATTTATATGTAAGCGGGTCGTTTTCCTTGCCGAGTACCGTTATATGGTGATACGCGCCGTAGATAGCGGGGCGCATAAGGTTTGCCGCGCAAGCGTCCAAGCCTACGTACTCTTTCCAAATATGTTTTTTATGAACGACCTTTGCGATAAGCGCGCCGTAAGGAGCGAGCATAAATCTACCGAGTTCGGTATAAATAGCCACGTCGTCCATTCCGTTTGGCGTAAGCACTTCTTCGTAGACTTTTCTTACGCCCTCGCCGATTTCGAGAATATTGTTGCCCTCTTTATCGGGACGGTACTGTACGCCTACGCCGCCTGAGAGGTTGATAAACGCGATATGAATACCGAGTTCGTTTTTGAGTTCCACCGCAAGTTCAAATAGTATCTTCGCCAAAGCGGGGTAATAGCCGCTGCCGACGGTATTGCTTGCCAAAAACGCGTGTATGCCGAAGTGCTTTACGCCCAAGTCTTTGAGCTTAGCGTATGCCTTTTTGATTTGTTCTTTAGTCATACCGTATTTAGCGTCTTTTGGCGTGTCCATTATCTCGTTGTTGAGCGTGAACTCGCCGCCGGGATTATAACGGCAACACATCGTTTCTTGGAAAGGCGCGAAGCCTTTGTAAAAATCGATATGCGTGTAATCGTCGAAGTTGATTATTGCTCCGAGCTTAGCGGCAAGAGCAAAGTCTTCTTTGGGCGTTACGTTGGACGAAAACATTATTTCGTGTCCTTTAAAGCCCGCTTTTTCGCACATCATTAGTTCCGTCAAGGAAGAGCAGTCCGCGCCCGCGCCCTCTTCCTTTAGTATTTGCAAAATATACGGGTTGGGCGTAGCCTTTACCGCGAAATATTCTTTAAAACCTTTATTCCAAGAAAAAGCTTTCTTTAGCAGTCTAGCGTTTTCTCTAATGCCTTTTTCATCGTAGATATGAAAAGGAGTAGGGTACTTTTGCGTGATTTTTTCTATCAGTTCTTTGGTTACGAACGGTACTTTTTTCATTAAGAATATTCTCCGTATTATAAGATATAAAAATTATAAATCTTGCGTTATTATTTGTCAAACGATTTACACGACGAAGACTTTCACGCCGTATCCGTTTACTTCGCATTTAAATTTGCCGTCGCTTTGCAAAATTTCTCCGCTCCATTGCTCTACGAGAGTATAGCTGTTTTTACGGTTCATTTGAACGTACTTATCTTCGGCTATCTTATTCAGGTCGACGGTGACTTTCTTCTTGCCTTTTTTGCTATTAAATACGCAAATCGCCGTCTTTCCGCCTTCGAGAGGTTTTGCAAGAATATCTATTCTTCCTTTCTTTATAAGCTTAGCCTGTTTGCCGAGCGGGTCTTGATTGATAGCTATCATATTTTTATTTGTAACTATATCCAGCACGTCTTGTTTGACGCTGCGCAAATCGTTACCGAGAATGAGCGGAGCGTTGAGCATACACCACAGCGAGAAGTGCGACTTGTTTTGCTCGTAAGTGAGATTGCCGTTGCCGACCTCCAACATATCGGGGTCGTTCCAGCCGCCTGCGCCCGAATATTTATACAGTTTTGCCGTGTGTCGGTATATCATTACTATCCACACCCAAATAGGTCTAATGTCGCCGGTAGTACGCCATAGATTGCCCGCTTTCGCGCCCCATTTGTACGGCTTGTTGAATCCCCATTCGCAAATAGAGTAAGTTATCGGTTTTTCTTCCTCGCCTCTTTCTTTCGCAACTTGAGCCGTGGCTTTTTTGAGCGCCTGTCCCATTTTGTAGTACTGCAAAGCGGTAGAGTCCGCGCGGCTTGTGACGGGGTTGCTCAATTCTATGACGTTGACCCCTTTGTTTAAATGAATTATTTGCTGAAATCTTGCGGTAGTGTTGAAAAACTTTTGTTGGGGAATTTCGAATATATGATTTTTCCCGTTTACTTTAGCGACAAGAAACTTTTGATACCAGCCCTTTTTCTTCACGCAAAGGGTGAGTACATAGTCGCCCTCTTCTTCCATTACTATTTGGTCGAATTTGGCTACGCCTCTCGCTTTGTCCAATCCCGAGATATAGTATCCGCCGTCGACTCTTTTCTCAGGCATAAACTTAGCCAAGCCGTCGAGTTTGGCTTCTTTGCAAGGTATTATTTTGCCCGTCTTTTCGCCGACCGCTACGATTTCCAAAGCGTAGACCAAAGGAGCGTATTTGCTGTATCTTTCGTTGTGGCAATAGTCGTATTTAAAATATTCGATGCCCCATTTGGCGAAGTTGAGCGCGTCTTTTTCTTCGTTGTGCAAGCTTGCGGGCAGGTTTTCGCAAGTGAGAGTACCGTTTGAGGAGTAAATACCGCACTTAAGACCCAAATCGTTGAGCTTGGCAACGAGGGCGGGGATACCGCTTTTAAACTTGACGAGATCGCCTTGAAGATTGCCTTCGCCGTCGCGCATATTGGAATGCCAGTTGTCGTCGATATTGATGAATTTATATCCCGCGTCAAGCAAACCTTTTTCCACCATAGCCTGTCCTGTTTCGTATATCAAATCTTCGTCTATAGTGTTCTTGAAAGTGTTCCAACTTGCCCAACCCATAGGGGGAGTGAGGGCGACGCCGTTGTCGTATTTTTCTCCAAGATCTAATTTTGCAGTCCTCTTTCCGGGGGTAAGCAACATCTTGAGATAACACGTAGGGCACATACCGTTTCTTTTCATAATTTCAACCGCCTTTTTTGCTTTTATATAGTATATTCAATTATAGCATATTTAAAGATTACAGTCAATAAGCGCGCCCTTTGAGAGCGCGCTTATTAGCTGTAGTTTTGGTAATATTTTACTTAAAAAGGCTTATGGCTTTTTCGTCGCCGACCGCTACCGCTTTGCCTTTCTTCACGACGTTTTTTTCGCTGTGCACCGCGAGAGCTTTGTCGTAAGCCGCTTGAGCCTCGTCGTCATCGTCGTACCAGTTTATTTTTATAGACGAGTCGGTTTCGGGATCTCCCGCAATTACTTCGTTTTCCGACTTCGTTACCGTGTAACCTTTATTCGAGAATTTATTTGCGACCGCGTCTACGCTCGGCGTGCAAGCGACGAAAAGAGTCATAACCGTTATCGCCAAAAGCAAAACCGCTATAGAAAGTACGAGTTTCTTTTTCATTAAATTTGCCTCCGAATAGAGTATTACGGGTACAGTATACCATTTTGAAAGTAATTTTGTAAATCTTTCCGTCTATATTTATTGACAAATTTTCGTTCTACATTCGGAAAGACATATTTTCTAAACGGTTGACTATTTTGCCAAGCCTTTGCTCCAGCCTTTTTAATCAGCGTAAGATTGCGATATTCTTTTCATTTTGGCTACGAATCCGTCGCGCACGTCTTTTGGCGAGATGATCTTCAGTTTTTCGCCAAGAGCGCAGCACCAACCGAAGAACATATCGGAGATTTGCACTTCGGCTGTGAATCGGTAGTTTTCGCCGTAAGGGGAGAACGCAGTCGACGGACCGAACTTATCTAATACCACTTCCACCAAATCTTTAGTTATTTCAAATGTTACGCTTTTCGCCGCGCCGAGGAACATAGAAAAGAGTTCTTTTCTCTTCTTTCCGACGTCGAAATTTTTCAATCTTTCGGGTAGAGAAATATCCTTATTGCTTAGCGTAACTACGTCCATTCTATCTATTCTAAAGTGCGAAACGCTGTCGTACTTTTCGTTGTAGCACACAAGATAGTAATTGTCGTTGCTTACGACGGTAGCCAACGGGTCGACTACGTACGGCTTTTGCGCTCGGGTAGGGACTTTATTGCCCTTTGCGTCGAGCTTGAAATAGGTAAACGAAATCTTCTTTTTCTCGATTATCGCTTCGTTTATATTGAAAACGTTGTCGTAAAGTCTATCGTTGTCGCGTTTGACGGTGTCAAAGATCGCTATATTCTTTTTGATGACTTCGCCCCTAAGCGAACCTGCGAGGTCAGCAATTTTATCGACGAGTAGAGCCGTCTTTTTGGGAGATATAAAGCTAGACGCTTCCACCGCGTCCATAAGTATCCTCACTTCCGCGACGTCGAATCTTCTTCTTTCCACGTAGTACGTATTGCATTTGCCTCTAAGCTGAACGATTTCGTAGCCGTCGTCTATAAGCAGTTGAATATCTTCGTAAAGCGTTTTACGCGTTACGCTAATTCCCTCTACGGCAAGTCTATCAATCAAATCGTACGTAGAGAGGGGACGGGACTCGTCGCTCTCTTTTTCGAGAATCTCGTAAAGCTTGAGCAACTTGAGTTTTTGCTTCAACTTATCTTTCGTCAGGTTTGTCATAGCTTTATTATAGCAAAAAATTTTCTTACTTACAAACGAAAAATTTAAAATCAAAACCGTAAGTGAGATTTCTTAAAATTGCTTCGATTCAACGCTTTTCCGAAATCGTCCATAAAGAGCTAAAACTTCTCAAAACTTTTATTTTCCAAACGCAAAACCCCCTGAAAATCGACGAATTTCGACACATACACATAATATTGAGGGGTAGGGGTGATTCCGCGAGTTATCCACACGAACAAGTGTTTTTGTGGATAACTCTGTGGATAACTGCCGTTTTGGGCGGGAAATTTGCGTAAAAACGCGTTTTGACGACGTTTTTCCCCATTAGCCGAATTTTTACCGAAAAATACGAATCGTCAATATTTTATCCCGCTTAGTGAAATATGAAAACCAAATTTTGAATAATATTGCAAATTCAATCGAAATGGTTTATAATAAAAATACACTCGGGGTCAATTACTTTCGCTATCGCGTTGAAATTAAACCGAGAACGCGAGTTCGGAGGTTCTTTATGACGGAGCAAAGTAAATTAAAAATCAAACAAGCGGTAATGATAATCGTTGCCGCAATTTTCATCGTTTTGGGTATTCTATCTATTATCCAAGCTACGGGTTCAAACGCTGGACTTGCGTATTTGAGCAAGATTCCCAACGTAATTTTGAAGTACGCCGTCGTAATTATTACCAACGCTATCGGCATTATGCTTATGTCTGCGGCGGCAGGCACGTTTAAAGGCAAAGTCAAGGACGTTTTTGCAATAGCGGTTTGCGTTTACAGCACGATTATGACTATTCCGCTCTTGTTGGCGTTCGTACTTATGATACCGTCCGCCGCAGGCGCGTCGCTTCCCGCTTTTCTAGACGATATGGTGGGGGAAATCGCAGTCGCTTTCGAGCTTATTTTCAAGGGCGCGCAGTATCTCATATACGTACTCGGTATTTTGATGAGCGCGATATTTTTGGCAGTCCCCATACTTTCTACCTACTGTACCGTCAAAGAAATAACGCTCAAGGATTTGCTTAGCAAGTTGAAAAGAAATACTCCTTCCGAGAAAAAGAATTGAAATAAAGGCAAAATTTGCTATTGATTTGCTATTGAAATATAATAAAATAAATGCTATAATCAAATAAAAGGCAAACGGCGAGGGGAATTTTTGCAAAAGGTTTGCTTTTCGAGAGCCGTTTATAATATAATATAGATATCGACCGACGGCAAAAATCGTCGCTTTCGGTTCGTATTAAGGGGGATATATGAAATCAGAAGAAATCAAGGACGAAGCTACGCTTGCGCTTACCGACGACGCGAAGTCGGCGGAAGAGATTGCGCCGCTCGACGAGGTAAAGCCTGCCGAGGAAGCGAAGCCCGCGGAAGAAACTGCCGCTACGCCTGCTGAAGAAAAGAGCGACGGAAAGAAACCCAAGAAAGAAAAAGAGAAAAAGGACAAAAAGTCCAAGAAAGATAAGAATTCCGAGACGGAACCTAAAGCGGAAGAGAACGCTCCGCTTGAGGAAGTCAAGCCCGCGGAACAAGCAGCTCCGACGGACGAGGCAAAACCTGCGGAAGAGCCAGCTCCTGTCAGTGAGGAAAATCCAGACGGCAAGAAATCCAAAAAAGATAAGAAGTCTAAGAAAGAGAAGTCCGAGAATGGAAAACCTGCGAAAGTAAAGGCCGTACCCGAAGTGACCCGCAAAGAAAAGGTGGGCGGTTACGTTACTTCGCTCCTCAAGTACTTCAACATTATCACGATATTGCCAATCACCTGTATTTTCTACGTAATATTCTTTGCTTCCGACATTGTAGACGGAATAGATTTCGTACGCAACAACAAGCTTATGGTTATCGTAATGATGGCGCTTTTGGGAGCTTTGCTGATCATTTGGATGATAGACAACAGGAAGAAGCGGAGAGTTTGTTCGTTGGACGCGTTTTTATTGATAAGTTTGCTTTTGTGTTTCGGACTTATTTTGCAATGCGTGATTCTCAATCACTTTAAGACGTTTGACGAAACGGCTATATTGACCGTTGTCGTGACTTTATTCGTACTGATTTTGCTGACGATAAGACTTATTATGTATAAGCACAAAGAGCAGGGCAAGAACGACGACGCGAGATACCAAGCTAAATCTCATATAGGAATGTACCTCAAGGTAATATTCTCCAAGTACACGCTGTTTATATCCACTTTGTGTATGGTAGGTATTTTGCTTATCCTTATCGTAACCAAATCGGAAATGCTTGAAAAATTCGAATTTGAGGCTTCGCAAACGGAGAAAATCGTTACGATGGCGTTTGCTGCGGTTGCGCTCGTACTTATGATAGTAGGACTGTTCATAAGAATAGTAAGAGGAAGAGTCAACATAGTAGACTGTATGCCGTACATATTTATACTGTTCGCTATCGGCACGTTGCTCAACTTCTTCACGAGCAAATTGTGGATGATGCTTTATCTTTCTATAGGAAGCGGCGTAGTCGGCGTAATTTGGTTGGTTCTTTGTCAGTATACCTTCTATAAAAAGTACTACGTTAAAGTCGAAACCGTAGGCGGCGAAATCGAGGACGAGGTCAAGTCCGAAGAAACTCCGATAGAACCCGTCTTAGACGAGCAACCTGTAGAGGCGCAACCCGTTGAAGAACCCGCTGAAGAGGTAGTAGAAGAGCCTGCTCCTATTGAAGAGCCGATTGTTCAGCCCGTTGAAGAGCCTGTCGTAGAAGAACCGATTCCCGAAGAGCCGGTAGTAGAAGAGCCCGCTCCTATTGAAGAACCCGCTCCCGTAGAGGAAGTCGTGGAAGAGCAACCCGCTCCCGAGCCAGTGGAAGAAAAGGTTGAAGAACCTGCTCCCGTTGAGGAACCCGCTCCCGTTGAAGCGGTAGAAGAAGCCGTCGAAGAAACCGTTGAAGAAGAGGACGTAGACGGCGACGACGAGGAAGAGGAAGAAGAAGTTGCGGTAGCCTCGATTAGACCGAGATTTGATTTCATAACGAAGATGAAACTTGCTTCCGACGATATCAAGAACTTCTATTCGGAAATCAAAAACGAATTTTATTCCTACGCTTTAAGAAGCAGGATAAGCAAGACCAAGGAAAACTTCACCAAGGGCAGGGACGTGATAGCAAGAATAGTTATCAACGGCAAGACTATGAAACTCTATCTTGCGCTTGACCCGACTACTCTTGATACGAAGTACTTCCACCACAAGGATATGAGCGAAAAGAAAGCTTTTGCGGAAATCCCGACGATGCTTCCGATTCGTTCCAAGCAGTCGGTAAGCAGGGCGAAGGAACTTATCGCTATGTTAGCCGAAAAGGTAGGCGTACTAAAGAAAGCTAAATACAAGAACGCTGATTTCAGCGAAGATTTGTCGGCAGCTGACTTGACGTTGACTGCAAGAAAGGGATACGGTTATATGATACGCGACGAAATCAAATTCGAGGACGTTGAACAGCTTCCCGATGATTTTGCCGAACTTCTTGCCGACATCTCTATGGAAGCAAGCAACTCTACAAGATTTATCAAGACGACCGTTACGCTTGACGAGATTGTATCTCACTTTGAGGACGGCGACATCGTTACGATTGACACCGTGCGCGAATGCGGTATCGGAGCAAACAACGCCAACTATCTAATCGTAGAGGACGGCGCGAAAATAAACAAGAAACTCAAAGTTTACGCCGACGAAATCACGATCAACGCGCTTAAGATGATAGCGCTTTCGGGAGGAGAAGTTTATAAGATTTGGCGTAAGATCTAAATCACGCTCACCGATATAATTGCCGCGCCCCGTTTTGGGGCGCGGCTTTTGTATATTGATATAGCATATTGATAGCAAAGAGAAATCTTTGACTCCGCTTATCGAGATCAACGTTTGTTGCGATTTAAAACTCAATTTCAGTATTGTCAAAATCGGGAATAAAAGCCGTCGAAGCGCTGCTTAAGTCTTGAATAAAAGCGTTTTCAAATCCGAGCTTTTGGGCATACGATACCGCTATCTTATATTCGAGCGGCAGCAACGGGCGGGAAAGCTCTTTATACTCGCTTGCCTTGCCGTAGGGGGTATACTGTCCCATCAGCGAGATAAACGTATCGGGCGAGAGATTTTCGGCTATCCAATCAAGTACTGCTTTAGTGTTGTCGATATTGCTTGGGAGTACGAGATGCCGTATTATCAAGCCGCGTTGAATAAGTCCGTCTTTAAACTCGTCTTTAGGTTGCAGCTGTCGCATCTTTAAGATTGCCTCGGTACATATTTCAAAGTAGTCCGCGCAGTTGCTGTATTTTCTCGCTAAAGCGTTGTCGGCGTACTTGAAGTCGGGCAGGAACACGTCCACTACGTTTTTAAGTTTTTCAAGGGTGGATAGGCTTTCGTAGCCGCCGCAGTTGTACACGATTGGAATAGGCGGCTTATAAAGTTCAAACGACGATAGGATTTCGTCTATGAAATGGGTAGGAGTAACTAAATTGATATTATGCGCTCCCGCGTCGACGAGCCGCTTGAAAGCAACGGCTAGACGTCGGGGAGTTATTTCTATGCCTTTTCCTCGAGATATTTCGAAGTTTTGACAATAAACGCATTTTAGGTTGCAACCGCTAAAGAAAACCGTTCCGCTTCCGCGATTTCCCGAAACAATCGGTTCTTCCCAGCGGTGCAGGGAAACTCTTGCTAATTTTAGACCTTGCTGAGAGCAGTAGCCTACGCTCTTACTTCTATCCGCGTTGCATTTTCTCGGACAGGAATTACACAGGTTCACTACGCCATCATAGCCTTTTTGATTTCATCGGGAACGTTGAGCAGTTCCAAGCCGTCCTTGTTGTAGGTAAAGAGCTGTTCGTATTTCGAATCGCTTGAACCTTTGACCTTTAGCGATTTCGGGAGCAACGTTGCTTCCCAAATATTGGTATTGTAATAGCGCCTTATAAGACCGCATTCCCATATCTCGAGAGTTATAGTTTTTTCTACGTATCTAAAGATATCCGAGCCGCAGCTTTCAATCATGCTTTTCGTAGAAAGATCGAGTACTTTTTCGTCTTCGCAGTTTAACGTACATTCAATGGTATAAATGCCTTTCTCTTCGTCGTAGGTCAACGAGCCGGTAACTATTGCGTTTTCCACGGTGAAATTGTCCGAACTGTATTCCCTGAAGCTCTCGCGGTTGTAGTTGTATTCTATAAATTCATCCAAAGTCTTTTTTTTCGACTTAGGCTTTTTATAGGTTATGGCGTCAACCGAGGGGAAGAGCAAGAAAGAATCGTTGCTCGATTCGCCGTTATTAGAAATGTAAAACGTTTCGCTATCGGGCGAGTAAATACGCTTCGTGTAGTTGAGCACGCCGCTGATAGGATTGAGAATAGCGTCCGAAACCGAACCGTGCGAGCCGTCGGACTTGATCGTATATCCGCCTACTACGAGTCCGTAGGAGTCGAAGAAGTATTCGCCGTTGTCGTAAATTCTCCAATCGCGAATATCCATAGAACCAACGATGTCGGAACCGAATTTAATCTTCGCGTCGCCGGTGCCGTATGCTGCGGCGGCGTAGAAGTCGGCGTTCATATTGTTTTGGTTTGATAAACCTATTATGTAGACGATTGAATTAAGCACGTCCGCGTTATCGGTTTGTTCCTCGCTGAACGTAATTTTTGATTTATCGACGGCAGTCGCGTTTGCTGCGGCGGCGTCGTTGGGTTTGGAACCCAGTCCGTCAAAATTGAGATCGACTTCGGTAGTTTCGGGCGGAGGTGTGCAGCCCGCAAGTAGTACTAGGGTAACTATAGTAATAGCTACGATTATCGATATAATTATTTTTTTCATAAACTTCCTCTCTTTAATCAGTATATTGATTATATTATATAAAAAGACTAAAAGTCAACGATAAACGGTTTTTAACGGTTTTTGCGGGATTTTCTCAGCGTTTGGGGAATATCGCTAATTATCGCCGAAATATCCGAGTTAGTTTTAAAAATTTAACGTTGATTGGGTTAATCGACACCTACGCCACAAAAATTTAGAGATTAATAACTCAAACATTTATTTGCAAACCGTTGTGCAAATTAGTTATTTATGTTAAAATAATGACAAAGACTTAAATCGGAGATAATATGGCGAATATTTTTCTTAAAATATTCCTTGTAATAGCCGCGTATTTGATAGGCGCGATAAATATGGCGACTATCGTTGGCAAAATCAAGGGCAAAAACGTGAAAAAATTGGGAAGCGGCAATCCCGGCACTATGAACGTAATGCGTTCGATAGGAAAGGGTTGGGGCGCGTTGACGTTTGCGTTCGACTGCGCGAAAGGCGCGGTTTTTTCGCTTATAGGCAGGTTTGCCGTCGACGGCGGTTCTACCGAATGGATGCTCATACTGGGCGCGGTGACGGTCATCGGTCATATTTTTCCCGTATACACAAAGTTTAAGGGCGGCAAGGGCGTAGCGACGTCGCTGGGTATGTTTATGGTAGCGACCCCAATAGTCGGACCTTGCGTTTTTCTAGCTCTTATTCTATATCTACTCGTATGCAAGATAGGCTTTATTGGTTCGTATTTGGCGGTGACTGCGTTGACGGTAGTCAACTGCGTAAAGTATAGAAGCAGTATCGCGTCCATAGTGCTTTTGTTGGTAGTGTGGGCGCTTGTGATATACAGGCACAAAGACAACGTAAAGAGATTTATTCGCGGCAAAGAAAACACGCTGAGCATCGTCGGTAAGAACGAAGTAAAACCGCTCGGCGACGAGCAAGAGAACGCTCAGGAAAAGAGCGACGACGAAGCTCGAAACGATTAGATAAAAAAGCAATTCTATATTAAGAGAGGTACGTATGAAACTCGGAGTAGTAGGACTTCCCAACGTGGGCAAGAGCACGTTGTTTAACGCTATAACGCAAGCTGGCGCTGAGAGCGCGAACTATCCCTTTTGCACGATAGAACCCAACGTCGGCGTGGTAGCAGTGCCTGACGATAGGCTTGACAAACTCGCCGCGTTGTACAACAGCAAGAAAGTTACGCCGACGGTCTTGGAATTTGTCGACATAGCCGGACTCGTCAAAGGCGCGTCGAGGGGCGAAGGACTTGGCAACAAATTCCTTTCGCACATAAGAGAAGTAGACGCTATAGTCCACGTCGTGAGGTGTTTCGACGACGCGAACATCACTCACGTCGACGGCAGCGTAAATCCGCTTAGAGATATAGAAACTATTGAATTCGAACTTATTTTCGCCGATATGGAGAGCGTGCAAAAACGCGCCAACAAAGCGAGGACGTCGGCAAAGGGCGGCGACAAGAAATATATCGTTGAAGCCGAGCTTATGGACAGGATATACGCCGAGCTTGAAAAGGGAGTGCCGGCTAGGCTTATCGAGATGAGCGAAGAGGAAAGAGAGCTTGCGAGAGATTTGTTTTTGCTGACGGCAAAACCCGTTATTTACGCCGCGAATATAAGCGAAGACGAAGTATCAAAAGAGGACAATTCTTACGTTAAGTCGGTCAAAGAATACGCGGCGAAACAAGGCGCTAAAACCGTAGTTATTTGCGCAAAACTCGAAGAGGAACTATCGTCTTTGGACGGCGAGGACAAGGCGCTTTTCCAAGAGGAATACGGTATAGAAAAGAGCGGACTGGACCAGCTCGTTACCGCTTGTTACGACCTGCTCGGGCTGATAAGCTATCTCACCGCCGGCGAGAAAGAAACGCGAGCTTGGACGATTACGAGAGGTACGAAAGCTCCGCAGGCGGCAGGTAAAATCCACAGCGATTTTGAAAAAGGATTTATTCGCGCGGAAATCGTAGATTGGCAAACGCTTCTTGAGTGCGGTTCTTACGTGGCCGCAAAGGAAAAGGGCAAGGTCAGGAGCGAAGGCAAAGACTACGTCATAAAAGACGGCGACGTCGTGCTTTTCCGCTTTAACGTATAGAAAATATCGAGGATAATATGGATTACAAACGACTGATAATTGATAGAATAACTTTAGACGGCTTGGACAAACAAAGCGTTTACGATTTAATAACTCAACCCAAAGACGCAAGTATGGGAGATTTGTGCATACCGTGTTTTAAGCTTGCAAAGGAAATGAAAAAATCGCCTATGGCTATTGCCGACGCGATAGCTGACAGCGTAAGCAAAGGCGGAATGATAAAGGACGTACAATCGGTTGCGGGCTTTGTAAACTTCACTTTCGACAACGCGCTTTACGCTCGCGAAGTCTTGGACGGAGTGCTCAAAGCGGGCGCTAATTACGGCAAGAGCGACGAGGGCAAGGGCAAGACGGTTTGTATAGACTATTCGTCCGTGAATATCGCAAAGCCGTTCCATATGGGACACTTGCTCAATACCGCGCTCGGCGGAGCTATCTACCGCATTTACAAGACGCTCGGTTACGACGTCGTGGGAATAAACCACTTGGGCGATTGGGGCACGCAGTTTGGAAAGCTCATCGTCGCGTACAAGCTTTGGGGCGATAGAAACGATATAGAAAAAAGAGGCGTGCGCGCGCTCGTGGATATATACGTCAAGTTCCACAAAGAAGAAGAGAAAAATCCGTCTTTAGGCGACGAGGCGAGAAAGTGGTTTAAGGCTATCGAGGACTCAAATAAAGAGGCGCTCGAGCTTTTCGAGTACTTCAAAGCTATCACGCTCAAAGAGGTGGATAGAATTTATAAAAGGCTCAATATCACGTTTGACAGCTACGCGGGCGAGTCATTCTATAATGACAAAATGCAGCCTGTCTTGGACGAGCTCACCGCAAAAGGTTTGCTTGTGGAGAGCGACGGAGCAAGAGTAGTTAAGTTTGACGGCGATACAATGCCTCCGTGCTTGCTTCAACGCTCGGACGGCGCAACGCTTTACGCGACGAGAGATATGGCGGCGGCTTTTTACAGGAAAAAGACTTACGACTTTTATAAATGTTTATACGTGGTAGCGTATCAGCAAAATTTGCATTTCCAACAGGTTTTCAAGGTGCTTGAAATGATGGGTTGCGAATGGGCGAAAGATATGATACACGTGGCGCACGGTATGGTTTCGCTCGAGAGCGGAGCTATGTCCACGAGAGAGGGCAACGTCGTTTTCCTCGAGGACGTACTCAATACCGCCGTAGCCAAAGCCAAAGCCGTAATAGACGAGAAGAATCCCGATCTCGAGGGCAAACAAGAGATAGCCGAGCAAGTAGGCGTAGGCGCGGTTTTGTTTGGAGTGCTCTACAACAGTAGAATAAAAGATATGACGTTTTCCTTTGACAAGGTGCTCAACTTCGAGGGCGAAACTGGACCGTACGTTCAGTACACTTTTGCAAGATGCAACAGCCTTTTGGAAAAGAGCGGAGGCATAGGAGAGGAAATCGACTTTAGCGGTCTTGACAACGACTCGTGCAAGGCGATACTATTGCTTTTGGACAAATATCCCGAACTTTTAAAAGAGAGCGCGAGGAAGTACGAGCCTAGCGTAGTGACGCGTTTTGCCGTAGACCTGTCGCAAGCTTTCAATAAGTTCTATTTCGAGTATAAAATTAATTCCGAAAAAGCGGGAATTAAAAACGCAAGACTTTTGCTCACTAAATCGGTGAAGCAAGCGCTTAGTAACGCGTTGGGACTGCTGGGTATAGCAACGCCGGCAAAAATGTAAATACGTCGAAATTCCTATCGTCAAACTAAACTTAACTGAGTAAATAAAAAATTTATCATTATGAAAGCCAAGAGAAACGCGATTCGCGTTTCTCTCGCCGTATAAAGCGGATGATTTATTACTTGCGGTCAAATCCTTGCTATTTGAAAAAGGATAAATTATAATATATGTGAAAATTTTGAAAATTCTTCTATGCGGGAGTAATTTATGAAAGAGTTGAAATCTTACGAATTAAGAGAAAAATATTTGAAGTTCTTCGAGTCCAAGGGACACAAGATAATCCCGTCGGCTTCGCTGATACCCGAAAACGATCCTTCGGTACTTTTTACGACTGCGGGTATGCATCCGTTGGTCCCGTATCTTTTGGGACAAAAGCATCCTGCCGGCAATAGACTTTGCGACGTGCAAAAATGCGTGCGCACCGGCGATATAGACGAGGTTGGCGACGCTACTCACTGTACGTTTTTCGAAATGCTCGGCAACTGGTCGTTGGGAGATTATTTTAGAAAAGAATCCATAAGTTTTTCTTTTGAATTTTTGACTAAGGTTTTGCAAATTCCCGTCGAGAAAATTGCCGTAACCGTTTTTGCGGGCGACGAGGACTGCGCAAGAGATGACGAAGCAGCCGACGTATGGGCGAGTTTGGGAATACCTAGAGATAGGATATTCTATCTTCCAAAAGCCAACAACTGGTGGTACGCAGGCGCAACGGGACCTTGCGGAAGCGATACCGAGATATTTATAGATACCGGAAAAAAGGCTTGCTCGGAGCATTGCGACCCAAGCTGCGATTGCGGAAAATGGGTGGAGATTTGGAACAACGTCTTTATGGAGTTCAACCGCAACGCCGACGGCAAGTTTGAGAAGCTCTCGCAGCAAAACGTCGATACGGGTATGGGTCTGGAGCGTACTATATGTATGCTCAACGGCTACAAGTCGGTATATGAAACCGATTTATTTGCAGGCGCGATTGACAGGATATGCAAGCTTTCCGACAAGAAATACGGCGCGGACGAACAGGATACGCGGGCAATGCGCATAATTGCCGACCATATCCGTACGGCGACGTTCTTGCTCGGCGACGAGAACGGAATAGTTCCGTCCAACGTCGACCAAGGCTACGTACTCAGACGTCTTATACGCAGGAGCGTAAGGTTTGCCCGTCAACTCAATATAGAGCCGCAAAGCTTGGTAGACGTAGCAAAAATCTACGTGGAGCAATATAAAAGCGTATACGAGGAACTTGACAGCAACAGCGAAAAGATTTACGACGAGCTTGTCAAAGAGATAGACAAGTTTTCCAAGACGTTGGAGGACGGTATCAAACAGCTTGATAAGGTACTGCAATTCGTCAAGGGCGACACGCTCAACGGAAAGACGGCGTTTAGACTTTACGACACTTACGGTTTTCCTATCGAAATGACTGTTGAGATTTGCAAAGAGAAAGGCTTTTTGGTGGATATAGAGGGTTACGAGGCGGCTCAACAAGAGCATATCAAGAAATCCCAACAGGGCGCGGAACAAAAGTTTAAGGGCGGACTTGCCGACAGCAGCGAAATGACGACTTTCTTGCATACGGCTACGCACTTGCTTCTCGCATCGCTTAAAAAGGTACTCAAAGACGATACCATTCAGCAAAAGGGCAGCAACATAACTCCCGAAAGACTTCGTTTCGACTTCAACTTCCCAAGACCGTTGACCGAAGAAGAGAAGAAAGCTGTCGAAGACGCCGTCAACGAAGCTATCAAGAGGGATATCCCCGTCGTATGTATGGAAATGCCTATCGAAGAAGCGAGAGAGAAAAACGCAGTCGGCGTATTCGGTTCCAGATACGGAGAGATAGTTAAGGTCTACCAAATCGGCGACGTAGACTTGCAAATTTGCGGCGGACCGCACGCCGAGCATACGGGACAACTCGGAAGCTTCAAGATAGAAAAAGAGCAGTCCTCGTCGGCAGGTATCCGTAGAATCAGGGCGACCATCAAGTATTAATAGCCGTTGGACAACGTTTTCACGCTAAAAGAGGAATTATGATAGATACGCATACTCACTGCAAACATTCGCACGACAGCAAGGAAGAGCCAAGCGCCATTATCGAGAGAGCTATTGAATTGGGTATGGAATACGTGGCGATTACCGACCACTACGACGGCGAACTTACTTTGCTTCCCGAATTTGCATTCATACGACAAATTGACCTTGACAAGCATTTCAAAGAGCTTTACGCGCTCAAGGAAAAGTACGCCGAAAAAATTCAAGTGGGCGTTGGAATAGAATGCGGATATATGAAAGAGGCCAACGATTTGTATCTTCATACTCTTAAGCCTTACGATATCGACTTTACGATCAACTCCGTTCACACGGTAGAATACGAGGACTGTTATCTCAAGTCGTACTTTGATAAGCGGACGAAATTCACCGCGTACGAAGCGTATCTCAAAGCCGTTAGGGAGAGTCTTGATTGCCCTTATCATTACGACAGCGTAGGACATATCGGCTACGTGGTAAGGAAGTCCGTTTATCCCGATAAAAATTTATATTACGCCGACCACGCCGATTTGATAGACGATATTTTAAAGACGATTATCATCAAAGGAAAATCTCTTGAAGTCAACTCGCAAAGCAAAGGCACTCCGCTTGACTTTTTGCCGACGAAAGAGATATTGATTCGATATAAAGAGCTTGGCGGAGAACTTTTGACTTTCGGTTCGGACGCGCATCTTATCGAGCGTCTTTGCGAAAAGTATTCCTTAGTATCCGAATACCTCAAATCTATAGGCTTCAAGTATCTTTTTAAATTCGTTTCGCATAAAGAGATAGCGGTTAAGCTGTAGGACGTAATCAATTCTGACCGTATTATTTAATATTACCTCTTCAACAAGTAAAATTGACATATATTCCGCTATGTGTTAAAATGAACTTAACGAAGTTTTTACGCAGGAGAAAAAGCTATGTCGACTCATTTGGGCAACAGTTGGGACAACGTCTTGGAAAGCGAGCTTTCGCAAGACTATTTTGAAAATATTCGCAAATTTTTGAAAGAGGAATACTCAAATTACAGGATATATCCGCCTATGAAAGAGATACTCTCGGCGTTTGAGTACACCCCTTACGAAAACGTCAAGGTCGTAATTTTAGGTCAAGACCCGTATCACGGCTACGGACAGGCGCACGGCTTGAGTTTTTCCGTGCGAGAGGGAGTAAAGTGTCCGCCGTCGCTCGTCAATATTTACAAGGCGCTTGAGTACGATTTGGGAATCCCCGTCAGCTCCAGCGGTGATTTGACTTGTTGGGCGAAAGAGGGAGTACTGCTTCTCAACACCGTTTTGACCGTGCGCGAGGGCAAGCCGCAAAGCCACGCGGGTATCGGCTGGGAACGCTTTACCGACAGCGTTATACGAATGATAAGCGACAGTCCTTATCCCACGGTATTTATGCTTTGGGGCAATCCTGCCAAAGCCAAAGAAAAGCTCATCGATACGTCAAGGCATCTAGTGCTCAAGTGCGTGCATCCCAGTCCGCTGTCGTTCTACAACGGCTTTTTGGAATGCAAGCATTTTTCCAAAGCCAACGATTTTCTTGAGAAGAACGGCAGGGGAGCAATCGATTGGACTGTACGGCCTTCGCAAAAATAAGCCGCTTTGACGGGTTTTACGGCTAAAAGTCTATAAATTTGTTAAAAATCTTACAGTAATATTTAGAAAACTTATTGCATTATACGCGAGTATTATATTATAATTATAAGCGATAGTATCGGCGAGTTTGCTTTCGCTTATAATTTCCGTAAAGAGATTTTGCTTTAGCAAATTCAAAAAGAAAGTAACTTAATCCGTGAATGGGAGTTTTTATAATGAAGAAATTTTCTAAAATCTTGGTATTATGTCTTGTGGTATGTTTGGCTGTGGGCGCGCTTGCCGCTTGCTCGAAGTTTGGACCTATCGGCACGATGCAGTACGCAAACGAAGACGCGATAAACAACGGCGGACTTGTAGTTCAGCAGGGTAAATACCTCTACTACGTCAACGGTATGGACGCTACTTCCAATATCACCAAGCCGTCCGACAACTATTTCGGCAACGCTTCCGTAAAGGGCAGCATTATGAAGAGCGAAATAAACGACGACGGTTCGCTCGGCGAAACTGCGGTCGTAGTACCCAAGATGTTTTATACTTCCGCTACCAACGGCGGTTTCTATATCTACGGCGAGTGGATATATTATCTCTCTCCGAGCACCAAGACGGACAACGTTAGCAACGTTTTGACTTCTCAACTCGTTGCCGCTCGCACCAAGATAGACGGAACGAAAACGCAGGAGATAGCTACCTTGTCGGCGAATACCACGCAGTACGTTTTCACTGACAGCGAATTTATTTATTACGAAAACAACACGCTTTCCAAAGTAAGCTACGATAATTCAAAGGTTACGAAAAAGTCCGTAGCTTTGGCTGAAGAAGTCAGCTCGGTACTCTTTACTCAAAAGTCCACGACCATATTCTTCATCAAGTCGGCTTCGGAAAACAGCCCGAGAAGAAACAACAATATGTACGTTTGCGTAGACGGAGAAGTCAAGGCAATCACCACCGACGAAACATACGCTGACAGCGCAAACGACCTTTCTAAGCAGTTTACCTATGCGTTGGTATCTTACGACGCAAGCGAAAACGTTTTGTTCTATACCAAGGCGGCAAACAACAACGACGCTTCAAAGACTACCTCCACCTATGGATACAAGTTTGGCGACGACTTTGCGTTTGACGCGTCAAAAGAGCAAAAGTTTGCAGTAAACGCGCTCTCGTCTTTCGTAAGCCTCGGCTTTGAAAAAGGTTTGATGGATACGTCGGCGGCTACGCTTAAGCTCTACAAACCTATAGCTGCAAACGCTACTCAGGACGACACCGAGGATTACGCAACTTTGAGCGCAACCGGAGCTAAGATAATCAAGATCGAAGGCGAATATATGTACTACGTGCTCAGCAACTCGCTCTATAGAATTGCTTACGCTGACAAAGACGCGCAAAAAAAGGCTGACGGCTTTACGCTGATTAGCGCCGCAACCGCCGATAAAGACGATTCCGGCAAAATAGCCGTAGCTATCAATACGAGCTGGTTGACTATTTCCTTGCTCGGCGATTATATGTACTATATTGACAATACTTACAACTATATGTATAGACTCAACCTAAAAGATTTCGTTCGCGAACCCAACAAAGTGGTTTACGCTTACGGAGAAATCGTGAGCGGTTACCGTAAAGCTACGCTTACAAAGGAAGAGGACGGAAGCATAAAGGTAAACTACGTTGCCGACGACGCTAACGAAGAGGGCGTAACGTATTATCAAATTCCTAAGTTTATGACCGAGGACGATATCAACACTTACGCTACGGCAATTTACGTAGAACCTGAGGAAGAGGAATAATCGGTATATCAATTAAGAATTGTAAATTAAAACGACTTGCGGTTTAACCGCAGGTCGTTTGCTTTTTGTTAGATATAGACTGTAGATTTTGCTAATAAGTGGATTCGCTCAATAAGCGCGCATATTTTGGCGTAACGAAATTAAAATTCGAATGCAAGACAAAAAATATAACGTTTCGCCTTACTAGCTTTATTATAAAACTCTCTTGGTTTTGGCGATGCAAAAACTAATTCAATATGCTAGGAGTCTTTATTTACAGCGTGATCGTAACCTTGTTGAGGTTTCTCGGGGTATCAACGTTGAGTCCTTTAGCAAGTCCGATATTGAGCGCGAGAAGGCTTACGGCAGTACCGTAGAGGATAGGCGATTCAAGCATATCCGTATCGGGCATAGCCACTTTATTTTTAGCGAGTTTGAGAACCTCGGGGATATTGCTGAATACAGTAAGGTTGGCGCCCAAATTCGTTACGCGTTTTGCCATATCGACAAACTCCGCATCAAATTCGCCCTTGGGAGCGAGAAGAATAACGTTTGCGTTGTTGTCTACCAAAGACAACGGACCGTGCATAAAGTTTGCCGAAGAGTAGGAGCGATTGAAGAGATAGCAACACTCGGTCAGCTTGAGCGCGCATTCGTCGCCCGTGCCGAGCATAGCGCCTCTAGAAAGTACGATAAAATTGTTGAGCGTGTAAAGATTTTTAGCTACGCTCGCGATCTCAGGGTTGAGGTCAAGTACTTCTTGCAATCTATCGGCGGTCTTGTCGAGATCCGTATTGAAGTTGCCCTTGAGAGCTTCAGCAAGCAAGAATAGCGCGAAAAGTTCGCCTATATAAGTCTTGGTAGCGGCAACGCTCTTTTCCTCTTCTACGTCCATAAACAAGTGGAAATCGCAGCTCTTAGCGATAGGACTTTCCTCGTTGTTGGTTACTGCAATCGTCATTGCGCCGTTGGCTATCGCTTTCTCGGCGACGGCAACGGTGTCTTTGGACATACCGCTTTGCGAGATGATAACCATACAAGTGTTTTTCATATCCACGTCGGCGTTGTAGACGGTCGTGAGCGACGGGTGGTATTTACCTACCTTGATGCCCGTAAGCAGCGGACAAACGAAAGAAAAAACCGTAGCCGCATTGTCCGACGTACCTCTCGCCATCGTAACGATATTCGTTATACCTTTTTGTTTGAAAGCCTCGTAGATTTTCGGCAAAACCTTTTGGCAAGCGGCAATAGTGCGTTTCATCATCTTTGGTTCGCTGAAGATTTCTTGTTGCATTAATGTTGTGTTCATATTAACCTCTTGATTTTTTATTATTTATAGTTGGTGACTGACCTCGTAAGTATTTCGGAAGTTCTATCGTCATTTATTTTTTTGCAAGCGAAAAAACAAACTGTTCCGCCATTCGTCCGGACTTGATACCGTTGCGTATCGCCCAAGTCAGCGCGAGTTTATCAAGCTTTTCAATATCCATATCCAAGGAGTATCTCTTAGCTAGTTCGTGAACGATATTGAGGAAGTCCTGTTGGTCGGGCGATGGATAGTATACGCTCAAACCAAACCTTGCCGCGAGCGAGAGCTTTTCGTTTTTGGTATCGGACTTGTGAAGTTCGTCCAAAGCGTTGATATCGTTGCCGTCGCTGTAGTTCTCTTTTATTATATGCCGTCTATTGGACGTTGCGTAAATAAGTACGTTGTCGGGTTTGACTTCCAAGCCTCCGTCAATTATCGCTTTGAAGTACTTGTATTCTACCTCGCTGTCGTCGAAAGATAGGTCGTCAAGGTAGAGTATAAACTTATAATTTCTTTCCGCCAAACGGCTTATTATATCGCTGATATAGAGGAATTGATGTTTGTAAATCTCGATAATTCTCAAACCTTGCTCGTAAAACTCGTTGATAAGCGCTTTTACGGTAGAAGATTTGCCCGTACCCATATCGCCGTAGAGGAAGACGTTGTTGGCGGGTTTGCCATCTAGGAAAGCTTTAGTATTTTCTACGACTTTTTTCTTTTGCATTTCATAACCTACGATGTCCTCTAGCCGCTTTTTATTTAAATTAGCAATCGGCAGGAGTTGCGAGACGTGATGAGTGATTCTCTTTTGCGGCAACTCGTTGGACGGAATAACTCTAAACGCTTTGTTGAGTCCCAGTTCTCCCACGCCGTATACGCTGTAGAAATTGACGATAGCGCTAAGAAATTCAAACGAGTTGTTGCTACTTTCAAGCCAAGAAGTAAACTTTGCGATAATATCGGCGTAAGGTTTCGTCGATACCTTGTTGGAGCTTTTGAAATTGGTCAGAAGCGAGGCTTTTTCGCTTACGAACGGAAGCGAGGAAAGGTTGTAGTTGAAGATTTGCATAAGAGTTTTACATTCTTCTTTGCCAAACTCCATCAGCGTGCCTTCAAGCTCTTTATTACGGTTATACGGCTTTTTGCGCTCGAATGCCAGTGAAAACGCGTTTACGTCGCTGGCGATGAAATATGCCACGTAATAGTGCCAGCAGTTGCCTTGGACGGCGTGCGCGTCGGCAAATCTAAGCAATTCGCCCAAAGTTTGAGTAGGGCGATATGTCTTATCGTCAACAGCCTGAGCAAATCTCTCAAGAAGAGTTCCTTCAACGTCGTAAAGTCGCAAAAGTTCCGTAAGTTTCTTCATTTTTATGCCTCTTTGCTTTATTATAACATAACGCATTAATTTTTAGTACAAAAAATAAGCATTTTATTCATAATAGCTGCTTATTGGAAAATTTTGTGTGTTGAACGGTCTTTCTTTAGCAGTTATAATGAAATCGTAGAAAAGGAGGTCGTTATGAAAAAGATTATTTCTATGATAATATCTATAATAACCGTTTGCGTAGTAACGGCAATGTCGTTTGCAGGTTGTATGAAAAGCGGCGAGAGTGAAATCGCCCGCGTGGAGTGGGCGGCTAATTGGGGCGCGTACAGCCCTAGCGTTACGCTTCCGACGCCCGATACTTCTATAGGAGGCAGCAGCGGTGAAAATAATGGCGGCGGCAACACTTCAACTCCTTCGGGAGGCAACAACGGAGGTAGCGGCAGCAATGGAAGCAACGGCGGAAACGTCGAAGTGCCCGATACGCCGCAGGTGGTCGCTCCGATAGTGACTTATTCGTCAATGATCGTCAGCGATACGCAAAACTTGAATATCCGCTCAGCTCCGTCGACTAGCTCCTCGGTGCTTGGAATAATGGATAAAGGGGATATGTTGCGCTACGAGGGAACCGTAAACGGTTGGTATAAGACCGTGTATAAGCAAAAAACGGCTTACGTTTACGCGGGCAACAACTACGCGCATATTGCGCAAATGAAGCAGTCGTCAATCAAGTCTATCGAGCGAATAATCGCCGTTGGAGAGGAACTTCTCGGATATCCGTACGTTTGGGGCAGCCAGCGGTATCATTGGGGTAACGGCGTGCTGAATACGAGTTTCGTGCAAGGCGAGTTTGACTGTTCGGCATTGATGCAATACATATTCTACGTAGGTAGCGGCGTATTGCTTGACTTGAACACTCGCACGCAGGTATTGCAAGGTACTAAGGTAGCCGACGGCGATTTGCAAAGAGGCGACGTTATGTTCTTCACAAACGCGAGCAGGTATAATAACACGGGCGTTGAACGCGTAGGACACGTTGCGCTGTATCTCGGCAACAACTATATACTCCACACCGCTTCCGATCACGCGGTTATAGAGGAGATCAGTTCGACTAGGTGGAGCTACTTTATTGTGGCAAAGCGATTCCTATAATCAAATATCGCGCTAAGTATTGTGAATTGCACGCGCAGGTCGCATAATTGGGGGAGAAGCAATTCTCTCCCATCATTTTTATCGAAGCCTAAATTTGCATAACTATAATTATTATTGCGAGCTCTCGTTAATTTGAGCGAAACGCAGCGAAGTCGAAATAACTTATGCGTTTGACGTCTAAAACGCTCTATAGTGGTAATAATACCGTATATAGGAGAGGAAATATGAAAGACGTAAAACAATCGCAAACGTATGAAAACGTATCCAAAGAGCTTGAAAGCAGGGGGAAAAACGCGCTGCTTCTCAACTGTTTTGCCGAAAGGGCGCGGGAACAGGGATATTTTACTATTGCCGCCAAATTTGATACGATAGTAAGGCAGGAACGCGAGCATAGCAGGGTTTTATATAGGATAATGGAGGATGGCAACGATATAGATACGCTCGCCAACCTTATATATTGCGCGGGAGAACTGCATAGAAGCAGCGAAAGATTGGCTCAAGAATTTAGTAAAACGGCAAGCGAAGAGGGATTTGACTACGTTTCCAGGGTTTTGGATGAGATTTCCAAGGTAGATAGCCGTACGGAAGAGGAGATCAAAGGCGTAATGGGCGATTTAAAAGTGGGAAAACTGTACTCTTCCGACGCAGTGTCCAGGTGGCAATGTATCAAATGCGGCTACTCCGTCGAGGGCAAAAGCGCGCCCGAAATGTGTCCGCTGTGCAGCAGTCAAAAAGGCTTTTTTCTTAGGAGATAGTCTAATTCTTTTAAAAATAGCGCGATAATTTGTTTGCCGATTTTGTCCATAACAGTGAAAGTGCCAGTTGCGCGCTGAACACTGTTCAATATTTGGAAAATACTGGAAAACAATGCGGAAATTATCTTAAAACAGGCAAAAAAGCCTGTTTTTTGCTGTTTTGGCGCAAAAATCTAGCAAATTGAGGTAGTGTGAAGCGAAAGCTTTTATCCATATAATTTTTTGCAAAATATGCTTCGAATACGCTCATTTTGCGTTATTTGAACATTGTTCAAACGCTTATCAAGCGCTCAGTTGTGATCTTTGAGCGTAGCAGCGCTTAACGTAGTTGCATACGTTGGAGTAGCGTATAGACAGGAAATGTTGGCAGTCGGCGTCAAAATCTTTGAAATTAGCTTGAGCTTCGACTTTGCTAAAGAGAATACAAGAAGAGGTTATTAGTTTCAATCGGTCAAGAGTTGCGTCGCTTTACGCTTTGCTCAATAAGAAGAGTTTGTGCGGAAAGCAGGTTTTTAAGTTGTCGAATACGCAAAGCGATTTTACTATGACTATTTATGCGCTTTCTCGGCTGCAACGTCTAAAAGTTTGCGTTCCCAACGGTCAAAATTGTCGTAAAAATAACGAAATTTATTTTGCAAGAGGTTTATTATTGCCGATTTTGCTCAAAATTCAACGCGTAAAATGTAAAATTTATGTAAAACTTTTCTAGTTCTTCTTTGCGGCAGTAGTAGAAAACTGCTGATTTTATACCCAATATCTTGTGTTTTTTTGCGGAAATTGTTAGAAAATTATTGCTTAAATTCTCTCGAAATCGCTCTTTTTTAAAAGAGAATGCCAATATTTGGAAAAATTACCCCTTGACTTTTTTCGGCGAAAGTAATATATTTATTATACAAGAGAGCGCGTTGCGCTCAGTTAAGGGAGAGAAATTATGAAAAAATCCAAAATGATTACGGTCTTACTGCTGATTGTTATCCTATTGGTAGCGCTATCGTCACTGTTCATAGCGTGTGACCCTAAGGATGAGCCTGTCGACAGCGGCGACGTTACTCCGGGGATTCCGCCGATAATAATCGGCCCCGATACGAACAAACCTTCTACCGGCAATACATACGATAGAAAAGGCGCGGTCGAGAAGATTTTCGGAGCGTTTATCGAGGCGCCCGACGATATGCTTAGTCTTGATTTGGAGATAGAAATAGTAAATTCCGACGGTTCCAAGACGACGGCTGCTTTAAGAGGCAATATGTACAGCGAGTATCGCAACGAAATTGCTTTTATTATATCTAAGCAGCTTGCTGATTCGCAAGAGAAAGAAACGCTGTTCGGAATTTATATGATCAACGACAAAATGTTCGTTGATTTAGGCGACGATAAAGCTATGCTTTATCTTGAGGATATAAATCCCAATTACGTAATTAGTATAATCAACGGCGGAGTGAATAAGCTCCCCGACCTTTTGGGCGATATAGACTTAGGCGGTTTGATAAGCGGTTTCTTGCCTCCTATTCTTAATGCGCTTATGACGGCGCCGAGCGTAGCAACGCTCGAGGACGGTGGCGAGAGCATATCGATGACTCTAACGTTGCAATCTTTCTTGAGCGATATTCCCGGACTACTCGATTTGGTTGCGAGCGGTTTGAATTTGCCTGTTGATTTATTGATTTTAATAGAGTATTTCCAAAGTATTCTTTTGCCGGACGGTTCGTACGTATTGCGAGCTGACTTTGACGCTAATGAAGACATTACTTATCTAGGCGTAAACGTAAAAAACGCCGAGCAAAATACCAACACGGACATTTCGGTCAGCTTAAATCTCTCCAACGAAGCGGTCGAAACGGGTATACCAGAAATTGATGAAAACAAACTTGCTAATTTCTCCCTTACGAATATACAGTTTGCTATAGATATTACGCTTGGCACGAACGAAAACGGTCAACTTGACGTCGGCGACGTAGTCAACAAGCTTTTAGGCGCTGGTGGAATGGGTATTTTGCCCAAAGATTTTGCTCTCCCCGAAGAATTGTTGCTAGTCGAGGGCGGAACGGGTATAAGACTTGCTTTCGCGCTTGATTTGGATTTGAATTATCATAAAGATCCCGTGGATAGAAACAAGATAGCTATTGAGCTATATTTGTTGGATCAAAACGGAAATATTGCGGACGGAGAAGGTTCGCGCCCGCAAATAGGCGTATATTACAGCGAGGGAAGTTTATACGTTAATCTTGACAATATATTGCCCAACTATTTACAAAATATCAACGTAAGAGTAGACGCCGATATATCGGTGCTTGTCAGCGCGGTGGTTGAAATGATCACTAAAGCTATAGACGGCGCGCTCGGCACTGATTTCGATAAGATTTTGAATATGGGCGCAACTGTGAATAACGACGGCACGGTATCCATACCTTCGCAGGCGGGAGTAGAACAGCTTCTTGCTTTGACCAACGCCGACGTACTCGCGCTTTCAAGCGGCGATAGCGGCGAATTCGTTATCAGCGTAGGCTGGGTAGATTTCATTAATGCGTTGAGCAATCTCGTTCAGTTTGGCGATTGCATCACCGTAGACGGAAGCAAAATAGTAATTTCAGTAGATCAATATTTCTTGGAAGCCTTGTGCAAACTTATCGGCAAGAAAGTCGAAGATTTGGGATTCTCGTTCAATTCGGTATTCCCCGGCGTTACGATAAATATCAATCTCTTTAAGGGCGGTTTGGAAAGCGTTTCTATCGATACGACCATAGATTCCGTCTTAGACTTTGAAATAAAGATACACGACTTCCTAATCGGTTACGAAGATAAGGAACTCGATGAACGCATTGCCAACGGTATAAAAGCGACAAGCACTAGTTATGCGAACAGTTTGAGCGAAGTATTCGACGCCGCGCTCGGCGGAATAATTCTCCAAACCAACTTTACTATGACGTTTGACAAAGGCAAATACAATCTTGCGCCGTTTATCGCAAGTTTCGGTTTGCCCGAAATCGCCGATATAGATATTATTTGGGAATTCGATCAGCCGTTCGTTATGGACTTGATGATAGATATGCAAATCGCTCTCGACAGGAACAACCCGAGCGAAAGCACTTTCGTACTCGAAATCAGGACGGGCAAAGACGGCAAAGGCATACCTATAGCAAATATCGGTCCCGATACCGTTTTGATAGGTATATACGGATATAGAAATAGTATATATATTGATTTATCTAACTTTAAGATAATGAATATAACGCTGCCGAAGTTGAGCTTTGACTTGAACTTCTCGTCGTTGATATTCAATATTCTCGACGATCTAACGGCTAAGTTGCTCACGAGTATGAACATTGAGGGCGGAGATCTTATATTCAACTTTGATTTGGCGGATTTGCTTGGTCTAAATCCCTCGCAATCTACCGAGAACGCAACGTTGGCTACCGCTGCCGCTCGCGACACTTCAAGTTCTTCCAATCAGGAACTCTCGGCGCTCGTGCTCTTAATAACTGCGGATAAGATTCAACCGATCGTTTCTATGGCTTCGATTTTGGCGGTCATCAATATGATTGACGGAAGTCTAATCAGCGGCGACCTTGCCGAAGCGCTTGGAATGATGGAAATAAAAGTCGATATGTCAATGGGCAGGAAGGAAGGCTTCAAATTCGAGTTTAGCGGTAATTTGATACCTATGGTAGACGATCAAGGATTAAGCGTTTACTACTATAAAGACGGCGTACAGCTTGCTCCGTTTGACGAAGACGGAAATAGAATCTTCTATGCAAAAGAAGACTACGATAAGAAAGTTTATAATTACGGCGAAGAATTCGTTCTTAACTTTGAAATGGGTACTGAAGCTTATCCTGTTAGAATAGGTCAAATACCCGCTGACAAGAAGTACGACTTCGCTTCAAAAGCCGCGCAGTTCACTTCCTACAGGTCCGACCTTATACAGGCGATTATGGATACCGTAGGTACGGGTTCGTTCGAGCTTGATTTGACTTTGTTTACGAAGGATAATCAAATGGATTTACAGGCAATGATAAATACTATACTTGCCAGCGTAGGTCAAAGATTGGATATCCCCGTAAACCTCAATCTTGACGAATGGGAAACCAACGTTAAGTTGTTGTTGCAGTGGAATTTGGATCTTACTTCTTCCGCTCGTACGGCTGTTAAGTTGGAATTGCAGTATATGGGTAAGACGCTGATCGGCGTATATATCTACCGTAATTCACTTATAATAGACCTTGAAGGTCTTGGCTTGTTCAGCGCCGAACTCATAAATTCTTCTATTGTAAACAACGTCTTTAATATACTGAGCGACTTTGTAAACAATATTGACGATATCAACTTGAACGAGATAATATCCGATTTGCTTGAGAAAGCGGGACTTCCCACGCTGCCTAGCGCAGGCGCTGACGGAAGCTCGGATATAGCTACGGACGACAGCTTACCTACGATTGGCGAAAACGTTGAGATAATGGATTTGGTTAAGTTCATTCTTCAAGCCGTAGGCTTGCACAACACTTCGATTGCGCTCAACTTCTCGTCTACGCTTATCAATACGCTGTTGAACGAGCTGTTGGGTATCAACCTCGGCATCGACTTTACGCTCGACGGTAGACTAGACTTGTTCGGCAACGAATTCGACCTTGACTTGGGCGTTGAGGACATCACCGTTCACGCGTCTTTGCAACTCAATATCGGCGGCGAAGTCAACATCAACCTTTCGCCTGAGCTTATCCCTGACTGGGACGCTTCAAGCGGAAGACAACTTGCAAGAACTATGCTCGACAACCTCGACATCGGTCTTATTATCGACCTTGCCAACGATACTGCCGACGCAAACGCGGTACACGGAAGAGCGGGTTATACGAGAATAAGAATTTGGAAATCTACGGGTTCGGGCGACGATAGACTCGAGGGCACGGAAGACAACGCTTTAGTACCTAAGGGCAACCTTATAGTCGGAGTATACAGTCTTGACGAGAAGCGCTTCAACAACACGAGAGAAGGTTCGAGAACGCCTATCGCGTACGTCGTACTCGATTATACTGCCGAGTCCAACCAAATGAAAATATCGCTGTGTAAGAACGTAATATCCATTCTAGGCGTAGTTGATATCGGTACTTACGCGAAAGATATTGGCGTAAATCTTGACTTGCTCGGCTCGTTGGGTGGTTTGTTTGAGAACTTGTTCAAAACGCTCGAAGGCGCGTTCTCGTCGATGAATTCCACTCAAACCGATACGCAGGAGATCGCTCTTGCCGACGATGAAGATGAAGATTTGCTCGGCGACGCAATCGGCGGCCTTGATATAATAAAGCTTCTTAGCGGAGGAATAAACGTCAACTTGCGTTCAAACGGCAACTTCAACGTGGACGTAGAGTTTGACCCGTATACTATCAACAAATTGATTGACGACGTTCTCTCGTGCGTATTCGCGGGCGGAACGGGTCACGGTTCGATTTTGAACTTAGCGAAGATGGCGTCGGATATGTTCGATACCGACTACTTGAGCTACGTAGAATGGACGAGAATGGAAGCAAGCACGTTCTGGAACTCTTTGAAGACTCAGCTCGACCCGATACTTAAAGCTGTAATAAGCAATTTTGCAGGCGATTTCGTAGCGTGGTTGGCAAGTTCGCAGTTCAACAACATATATAATCAGCTTGAACCTATCGTTCGCAGTTTGCTTCCGTTTGCGGTATTCAACGAATTCCACGTCGGACTCAACGTCATAGACGGTACGTTTGCCAACGTATACGTTATCGGAGAGGATCACAACGTACCGATTTGCGACGAAACCGGAAAAGAGGTCTACGGTAAGGGCTCTGCAAGAAAGCAGGGATACTCTACGGAGATTTGGATTTACAATATGTTTGACGCGGTAGGCAATCCCGATAATTCGGTAGGAGGCGTATACGGCGTAGTAACGTGGGGCGATATCCCGTCGCGTATAGAGTACAATCCGTACGCTTACACGAGCGACGAAGCAGGTTTGAACAACCTAATTAGTACGCACTTTAGCGACAAGACCGCCAGCTATCAAAACGGCTCGGACGGCGCGATAATCAAGAGTCAAGTATCCTTCGCGCTTAAGGAGTTCACTCCGGACAACGGCGCAAAGACTACATTTGACGACGGCACGAGCGTTCAATCGATGGATTTGAGCAAAAAGGGCATATATATCGTTCAAGCGAAAGCAGTATTCGGCACCATCGAGAGGACGATGAATATCACGATTACTTCGCTTGGTATGGGCGGCGGCGTGAAAGAGATGCAGGCATTCTCAATGCACGTATACGACGGGCTACCCGACTTCCTCACTATGGTTATGGAGGACAATACGACAAGAAAGATAAGCACCAACAACGTGACGATAACGGGTTACGCTCCCAACGGCATAAAAGCGGAAACGGTTACGGCAACCGTTACGTTCCCGAGGGGAGTAACCAAGGAAGTAAAGATCAACTACCTTGATAGCAGCGTATATCAAGTAATCGTCAACGGCGAAGTTATTGATATTGAAGACGGAATACCTAACCTTATAGTAGACCTATACGACTATAAGCTCACTGAATCCTCGAGCTTAGAAGATTACGTATCCGATATATTCTACTTCAAGTATAAGGACGGAAAAGGGGCAGGTTTGACCGTCAATGAAGCTTGGACTGTTACGAGCGGAGAAGTTAAGTTCTACGATAGGTTTGCCGAGATAGCAAACAATCCCGAAAACGGACTTATCACCAACGTGGGCGGAGAGGCGTTCGTCGTCAAGTCGTCTATCGGTTCAGGAGCGACGATGCAGGAAGTTCAACTCAGGGTTTGGATAAGAACCAAAGAAGTCAACCACCTGATTATCAACGGACTGCAAGACACGCTTAGAATTGACCCATACGCTTATTACCTCTACAAGCTGTACGAAACCTACGGCTACGAGGAATATAAACTCTACGAGAGCTACAACCCGTTCCCGTCAAGCGCTTCGGCGTACTACTGGGAACAATACGGCGACGTCATCGACGATTACGATGGCGTACCTGAAGAAGTATTTATTACTTGGGACAGCGCCGATTACGAGAAAATTGATTACAGTTGGGCAACCGACAACACCTATAAAGATGGCAACGATTTGACCGTTTACCTCGACAACAGCAAGTACGAGGGTAACTTTACTTGGGACTTCGAAACTCAACTTATAGTATTGAGAAACGAAATACAAGCGGTTTACTTCGACGAGAATTACACGCAATCCACGCTGTATATCGATCCGTTCGACTACTTGCTCAACGACGGCTACGAGCATCCCGAAAACGTATATCCGCAGTTCGCGTATATCGAGTTTACAAACGGAAGAGTGCTTTATATGCCGATAGAGTGGTTGGGACTTGAAAACTTCGAGATCAAAGACTACTCCAGCCGTATGACGCAGTTGCAAATAAGGATAGGCGGCGGCGCGGCGGCAATGGGCGTCAAGGGCAATCTTGAGCAAACGGCTTACGTAAACGTCAAAGTTAATAACCTTGTTCCCGCAGGTCTAGATATCGCGGGCAGCGAGTACAATGAAGGAACGGTTTACTACGTCGATCCTATGCAAGTGCTCTTCTACGGAATGAACCCGTTCCCGAATGACGTGACTATGGTTTACACCGACGGCACGAGAAACACGCTCCACAACGTAGAGTACGAGTTTGACACCGAAATCACTATGTACGGAGCAACCGGCACGTTGACATACAAGCCGTCTACCGACCCGCGTTACTGGTACACGGTAAAAGTAGAGATAATCGACCGTTCGGATATGTTCGACAGTTCTATCAAGAGCTTGGATATCGATCCGTACAAGTACACGACCGACGCTGACGGCAGCAGGGTATACAGCGGCTTTACTTCCAGCTCGTATATCTATCAACAAGTAGCGACTGTCGACTATAGCGACTTCGACAACTTAACCGTAGTAGGTTTGAAGAAATTCTCAGGAACGAGTTCTTCGGATTATAAGACGTATTATGAGTACGCTGTTACTTATACTAAGAACGGCGAACCGTTTACAAATACTTACTCCGACCTAGAGTTCTTGCAACTGTTCTTTGAGGACGAAGCCGAAAATATTGAAAACGGCGTAACGGTAATACAGTCGGCTGTAGTAAACGAGTATTTCGAAGTTGACGTAGAATGGGATTTGACGGAAATCAACTACGCAATTTACGACAATTATACCGTCAAAATGATTGCTAAAGCAGTCGGCGGCGCAAGCTACGACAAGACGTTTAAAGTAACGGCCACCGTCATTGCTAAGAAGGTCGCTTCCGTAGGCGGAGAAAACTATTACGTTTCGATATCGTACGGCGGCAAGGGACTTACCGAAGAGGAATTGTTGACGAAAACGCTCACGCGTAACCTCTTCGTAAGGTTCAGCGACGGCACGACCGGCACTTATGAGTGTACGATAGATTTGTCGTTGATCAACTTTGAAAACTACAATATTTACACCTTGTCAAATCCGGTAGTAAAAGAAGTTGACGGTGTGATGGTTACGTATAAGTACAGCACGAAAGCCGGCGAATACGTAGCCGACGAAGACGTAGCTTCCAAAGGAACGACCGTTAAAGTTACCGTATGTAGCGGCGATATAGCTCAAGTCGTAGAGATTCAAGTCGTAGTAATCTACGACGCGCAAACGTATATGGTTTCGCAAGCGGCTTGATTTGAGGGGGAGAGAGAAAATTATGAGTATAAGATTAAAGAAAAAGACGGTTTTGGCGTGTATCGCAGTGCTGCTGGTTGCGGCGCTCGCGATTACGTTGTCATTCTTCTTGAATGCGCCGTTGACCGCTCAAGCGGATGAAACCAACTTGCACGCGACTTACGGCGGAACGCACGGTCAAATAGACGGCGGTCCCAAATCGGACGCGGACGCGTTGGACAACGTTATCAAGACTTACGGCGTCAACGCCGCAAACGTCTACAAAATCGACAACGGCGAAAAACTGTTCAACTTCCTCAACGGCAACGTTTCCACCAACTATACGCACGCTTATCTTTCCAATGACGTAAGCATTGCTTATGGCGGAGGCGCGAACGCAGCAGGGGCTTATGATTACTATGCGTCGGTAAATTCTTCCAACGCGATATTCAATAGAGTGTTGGACGGCAACGGCCACACCGTTAGAATTTGGTCCGAAACGGGTCAAATCAATTACGTAGATCAAACCGACGGCTATTACTCTTACGGCAATATCACCTATAGAGTGGGCGGTCTTATGGTTGCCGTCAACAACGGCACTATTTCCAATCTCACCGTCGAGTACAACGCCAATCACGGCACGGTAAGCGCAGTCTTAGGTTGGACGTACTCTTGGCCGAACTGGAAAAACAACGGTATGGACAACAACGAAACCGACTGTCTATGGACTCCCCAAAGCAACAACAGCACAATATTTGGCGTAATCGCTGGACAAAACGACGCTGGCGGTCTTATAGACAACGTGCGCGTCAATATCAACAACAACCTCAAAGTCGTTGATAGACAAAGCACCAGCAACGGTTATTTGGTTTACAATATGATTTATCTCGGCGGCTTAGCAGGAAGAGCGCGCCCTGATAGCAAGATAAGAAACTGTCAGGTAAACATAGCTAATAATACAGGTATTTACGGCGCAGCCGAGGGCGACGACTTGCACAGCGGTAACGATAAAGGATCTCTTGCAATCGTCGGAGGTATTTTGGGTAAGATAGACCAATCTTATTCGGATGAAAGCGGTTCGCATAACGCAGTATTGGAATATTGCGCTATCACCGGTAGCGGTATGGTAAAAGCGCTTGCAAACAAAGCTCAAGGCAACAACACTTATTACCGCGCGTACTCGGGAGGCGTAATAGGCGCTTGTCTAAACGTCACTGCGAATAACGGCGGCATACAGGACGGCGGTAAGGAAAGCGGTACTCAGCACACTGCGGAACCCAATCAAATAAAGAGTATCATTTCCGACTGGACTGGCGAGTGTCAAAACAACTATCAAAATGAAGCTACGACGATATACGGACAGCTTTTCGGCTCTATAGGTAGAAACGTTCAAAACTGCGTCGTGCTTTACGATCTTCTCGCCGAGAGAGCGGGCAGGGGACAAACGACTGAGACTATCGACTCTTTCCGTTCCGGCGTACTTACGTCTTGGGTAGGCGTTTATCCGAAGAGCGAGGGCGGACAGGTAATCGTTAGATTTAACAGCGACGTAACGAGTATTTACGACATAAGAATACACGCTTTTGCCGACGGATGCGATAAAGACGACGCTTCGCTTTTGCTAGAAGCTATGGGTAATAGCAGGAACAGGCAGTACAATTTGGCGTCCGGAGCGACCGGTAATATAATTTGGGAATCCTACTTTGGAGATTCCGAACGTATAAATTTGAGAATAAGCAACCCCGTATACGCGGAAATTCTCGCCGTATCGGCAAACGTTAATTCCGTCGTAAACTATACTTATTCTTTCGGCAGTATGACGACGCTTACTCTTACCAATACCAACGGTTCGACCAACAGTAGAGATTATAAGGGTATGAAAGAAACGCTCAACAAGCCTTCCGTCAGCGCGGCTTCGGGCGCGTCGCTCAGCCTTACCGACGCAAACTGGGAGATCAAGAGAAACGGCGCGATTACCAGTTCGGATATGTCGGGTACGGCGCTTCCGGGCACTTATACTATGAACGTTAAGCCTACCGTATCCACCTACGCTAATCTCGGATACTACGACGCGGATCAAAGATTTGCGGCTTGGCAACCGGCTGATTATAAGTACGTAATCACTGAAGGCGTTCTTTCTTACGGTTTGAATACCATCGTTTCGCCTGACTGGAGCAAATCGGCTACGTTCGAGCTTACGATGCCGAGCGAAGACGTGAGCGTTGAGAACTTCAATTTCGTAAGATACGTACGCAACGGCACAGTAGTGGTCGGTAGCGAAAATGAATTTTCAGTTACAGGCAACAGCGCGACTATCACCATTGAAGAAACCACCGGTAAAAACGGTATGAGATACTCCTTTATAGCTTATGCTATGGACGGAGATAGCGCTATTCCGGTAGCAAGGACGAACTCATCTTTGGACTATCTCGTAAAGATAGATAGAGAAGCTCCCGAAATCAGCGATATGTCTTTTTACACTGTCGACGATAACGGCAATATAAAAGAGAGAATTTCTACTAGTGAGTTCGAAACCGTCGAAACCACCGACGCAACCGGCAAAGTAACGTTGAATGTTTCTCAAAGAGATTCCGCGATTTGGCGTACGGATTTAATTGCGGTAAAATACGTGGTCAACGATACTAAGAGCGGTATTAAATTCGCCGACAGTACTTCGGGTATAGAAAATAAACCGCTTTCCGACGACGCTTCTAGCTATGAAGTAACCGTTACGCTTTCCAACAGCACGGTTCGTCCCGTAAGCTATACTGATAACAACGGTAACAGCGTAGTAGTAGCTTTGCAAGCTAACGTAGATCACATGACTTCCGATCCAAGACTTGCGCTTTACAACTACACTTACGCTTCAAGTGAATACGGATACTCTACGAGCGGCGTTATCGTAAGATTTGTACCTACCATAGGAAGCTCGCCTTGGTACTTGCAATACAGCTATCAAAAGGACGCTAACGGCAACGATATTTGGGTAACCGCTCCCGCTCAGGACGCTTACGGCGCTGATATTGAAGGCGAGGATTACGTTATTTCGGGCAATAGAACGCAATCGTTCACGATAAATTGGAATATGGGTACTTCCGTACCGAGAGTTGAAGCTGATTTCAAACTCCAAATGGTCAACGACCTTTACGGCGAAGTTCCGCTTTCTAGATACGATTCGGCTACGGGCGAGTACGTCGTAACCGACGGAGGTTTAGTAGACAGCTTTATCATCAACTATAAAGTAGCAAGGCTGTACGTAGATACTTCTCTCAAGAGTATTCTCGTATACGGCGGAAGCGGCGAGTACAGTTATGACGGCGAAAGCCTTGCGGCTATTCTCGCAAGAGCAAACGCCGACGAACTCAAGGCTATCTTCGGCAAAGCCTATGACGGAACGACGAATTACGTCAACAAAGAGTATAGATTCCAAATCAATATGCAGTACGCATATCAAGACGACGCGAGAGTGTCATTCGCTGAAGAAAGCGGCGTAGGCGTGCTTTATTCGCCGGCGTACATTAAACGTCCGCAGGATATATTTGCTACCTTTGACGTAAAACTTCAATACGCAAACGCAAATAAAGGTACGACCAAGGTCATCGCTTCGTTTGATTTGCCGCAAGATATTATTGACAAATACGACGTTTACTTCGTTGAGCATACCGGTATAGATTTCTCTGACGATTACTCGGAAATTGAAGGCTTCGACTCTTGCGAAGTAGTCGATATCGATATAGAACCGCTTGTAAAGAAAGTATATCTTGCCGATTACTTAGCTAGCAGTTATTATTACGGCGAAATGCTTCCCAACGAGATTTACGGAGCGAGCGTAGACGGACTTGAAGGAACTTTCGATATAGTTCTCACTTCCGACCTAAATAAGTTAATTTGCGACGCAAACAAAGAATATTGGGTATACGGCAACGTGTACGACGAACTTGAAAATATGGTTATCGAAGTAGAACCCGTTCAAGTAGCGGTAATGCCTTTGCCCGTTTATCTCGATTTGGAAAGAGACGGCGGCATTAAGGATATTCCGACTTCGGTCAGCGCAGGTACGCAACATACCTTTGAAGCGTACTATTACGATATTGACGGCAATAGATTACAGGCAAAGACGACCTACTATCTATTAAGCTCCAACGGCGATCCTACCGCAGCCGTAGAAAACTTCATTTCCGCAAGCGGAAACTATAAAATCGTAATATCAATAGTAGACAAAAACTACGTTACCGCCGACCAAGGTCCTTGGGACAGCCACTACGTTGAAGGAACTTATCAATTCTTCTTCAACATCACTCAAGGTCAACTTAAGTTGGCGTTGGAAACCAAACTCGTCGAATATAAGGGCGCAGGCGTGGGAATAGCTTACGACCCGGGTATACCCGAAGTCGACCCGAATATTTTCAGCGACAAGCAACTGTCGTATTCCTACTACAAGTACACCGATTCAACGAAGTATGAAATTGTAAACGGAAAGGTTGTAATCAGCAACGTGCTAGACAAAACCACTTATTTGGGCGATAAGGTATTGCCTAGCGAAAGAGGTATTTATCTTGTAGAAATTGAGCTTGAGGGCAACGCTTCGTTCCTCAGCGAGAGCTATAAAGGATATATGGTAATTACCAAAGCGTCTACGACTATCGCAGCAAATACGCTGAGCTACGCATACACGGGCGAATACCACACGTTCTCGCTTGAAGAGGCGCAAGCTACAGTTATCGCGACCAATAATGCAACGCCTTGGAACTGGGAAACGGGCGACCCGTCGAAAGTGACTATTAAATACTACGACACCGCTAGAAGAAACTGGTTCCCCGTATCCGAAGAGAAGGGCGGCGACGGTTGGATCAACGAAATGGGTCTATGTTCTTATCTAATCACCTACGAAGGCGACGATAATTACGCAGGTTGCGAGTTGACGGTTACCGTTGCGATTACCGAAGCCGAGTTCCAAAACATTTGGTTCACGGGCGCAAGCGGCGTATACAACGGCAAGAACTTCGTAAACGAAATAAGCCGCAACATTCCGTCGTCTTATGCGGCGGCAACGATAGTATACGTCTACAACAATAGAAGATACTATTCGCTCAGCGATATTACTGTTACCAACGTTGGCGAACACGTAATCTATATGACCGTAAGTATGACAAACTATAAGACTACTCAATATAGCGCTACGCTCTCTATCTCTCAAGCGCAATTTACCGGCGTAGAAGCCGTACCTTACGCGGGCGTATACGACGGAAATCAACATACGGTTTCCTTCACCGGTTTGACTGAGAAAAACGGCGAGTATTACTACACCGTCAAAGATGAGAAGGGAATTGCGGTCAAAGACGACAACGGCAACGATATACAAATAAAAGTTAATATCACCGGCAAGAGCGGGGAGGGTTTGACAAACGGTCTTTACGCGGTTGAGGCAGGTTCTTACAACCTTAGCGTTACCCTAAGCGCTGACAACTACGCGTCGCTTACGCTTACGACCGGCGCTATCATCACAATCGAGCAGGTAAGATGGCCTGTAGACGCTACTTGGACGAATATGCCGTCTAAGATTCCGAGCGGAGTTTCGGTAAGCGGATACTACGGCACTTACACCAACTCAGGAAACGAAGTTGAATGTACCTTGGTTTACCGCAACGCCGACGGCGAAGTGGTTACTCCCGACGCCGACGGTATTCTTCCCGACGGTAAATACAGCGTAACGCTCTACGTAGGCAACAACCACTATATCGATAAAGCTTGGTCGTTGACCGTGGGTAGGATAAATTCGCCCGAGTTGTCTACCGCTTCGTATATCGTGCTCAGCGTTGCAATAGCGGTAATCGTTGCGGCTATCGTGACCTCGGTCGTAGTGGTAAATAAGAGAAAGAAAGCCGACGGCGCTGTATAATAGCAAATCCGTCGTTAAAATAAAAAGCAATCGCATTCAATCTCAAAAGATTGATTTACGCAAGAGTTTATGGAGGAAAATATATGTCTAACGCTAAGAGGAGAACGCTAATAGCCATTCAAGCTATAGTAATCGCATTATTTTTAATCGCGATTATAGGTTTAAGTTTTGGCAATGCAAAGGCTGAAGAAGGCTCTTCGTCGCCACTCATACAACAAAGTATCGAAGATAGAAATACAATAGACAATCTTCACGTTGGCGGCTTTCTCGAAGAGCACGACGCTAATGCAAGATATGCCGCTGAAGGCAAAGCCGCAGTTGAATTGAATAATGTCAGCGACGTGCAGTCATTCTTGCAAAACGGCGGACCCAACGGCGAAACGGTGGGCTATTTAGGAAGGAGTATTACAGGATATTCTTGGAGCGGAAGTTTTACCAATCAAATTATGAAGGGCGGTCTTACTTTCGACGGCAACGGATATTCCATTACCTTGAATCCGTCGTCAATGAACACGGCTGCGCCTTGGGTAAGTTTCAGCAACATTTACAACGAGGCAAAAAACACTTATTTTAAAGCGGCAAGCGCGCATAGCGATTTGGATTTGAACGGCGCGTTCGTAGGATATATTCCACCCAGCTCCAACGTTATAAACACTCAGTTTATCGTTGATTCAAGCGTGCACACTTACGTCGGCGGATACAGCGACGGATTTACATCGACAGGCAGCGGCTCAGTGCAAAAGACTAGCGGAAGCGGTTGCGGCGGTTACGTAGCGGCGTACTGTAGCGGCGTGATCAACAACTGCAGTATTACTGTCAACGAAAATAAATATATGAGAATGTTGAAAGAAACGGAGAGCGGCGCTGGAACGAGTGTTTCAAGAAATACCTACGCTTTCGGCGGTATGGTAGGCGTTTTGGCAGGACCTGCCGCAACCGTATCAAATTCTTCGGTCAACCTCAAGAGCGGCAGTCTTTTATACGTTGAAATCAACGCCGCTAAGCAAAAGAATTCAAATTCCAGAGCGTACGTAGGCGGTTTAGTAGGTTGGATGGGCGACGGAAGCAACGCATACAACCTCTACTGCGAAGGTACGGGTACGCTTAGAGCTACTTCGTCCAATTCTACAGCCACGCCCAATATTCTCTCATACGCAGGAATTGCCGTAGGCAGCGCGTCGGCTACGCAAGACGGCGCAACGGCAGGCGACGTAGCCGGTACGGAAAATCCGGGTACTGTCAACGGCGTAATCAGCTCTTGGAGCGGAATGGCTTATTATCGCGCTACCGACTCTAATTACAATATGTCAGGTACTACTTACGCAAACGGCAACTCGGATGATTACGTGCAAGGAATAATAGTAGGCGCCGCGGGAAAACAAGGCGTGACCGACGATAAGGTAACCAATCTCTATGTCTTAGGCGACCCTTACGCTATAACGATAGGATTTTCCTTTACCGCAGCTCAAATAAACGGCAGTGTTGCGGCAGGAAGAGCTATAAAATCGCGTAAATCCGTAACTGTCAAAGAGAGCGTCGACAGTTCCGAAAGCTACACCGATAGACTCACCGGTGACGTAGCTTTGCATTTCAGCTCTACCGACGCAAACAGTACCGTATGGGTTACGTACGACTTAAGCAAAGACCCGAATCATATCTTTTGGGCGGCAACCGCAAACAAATCTAATACCAGTATAGTCGCTACTAGAGAAAAAACGAAGTATTTTTGCCAGTTTGCTACGGCAACCGAAGCGCAAAAGTTTGACTATGCTCGAATAGAGTTGCAAAGAGGTCTATATTCGGAAGTTGAAATCGACTTCGAATTGGGAAGAGCGTTGTATTACGTCGCTCCCAGCAGCAGTACTATGACTTCTTTAAATTACGGTTCCAAACTCACTACGCCTAGTTTGACCTTCTACAGCGATAGCGCAAGGAAATCGGTCGTCAACGGCATTTCGGGCAATAATTATAATTACTATAGAACGGTGCAAGGTTCTTCGTCAGTGCTTGACGAAACTGACGGCTATAAGGACGCGGGCACGTATACGACGTTTATCTATACCGAACAAGCGACCGACGGCTCCAATTACAACGATATCGACTTGCTTGACGAGGAAAACCGTTTCGTTACGTATATACAGGACAGCCTAGAATATATTGCTTATTTTCAGGCGCATCCCGATTACAAATATATAGACCCGCTTACGAAGAAAAAAGATTTTGATACGTGGCAACCGAGATATACTCAAACCATCAATCAAAAGAACGTAGAACTCAAAATTGATAAACCCGCTGATAAGAATATACCTATCACAAACGGCGTTTATAGGGCGGTATATGAAGGCGAGTCTATCGTATTTACGGGTTCGGTAGAGCAGCGTTATCTCGTGTCGGAAAGGGGCGATACCAACGTTTCGGCTACGCTTAGGTATTATCGTACGGACGACGACTTTAATTACGACCCTGCTACCGACGAAGTGACGAGTATGCTAAACGTCGGCAAATATATGATAGTTGCCGATACGCTCAGCAACTCCAACTATACGTTTAATCCTAGCCTCGAGAGCTCGTATGCAAAACTTGAAATCGCCGTAAGACCTACGATGGTCGACATGAACAATAATTTGGCTTTTGAAAAAGTAACAAACGATACGTATAAAATAAAGCTAGGTTACACCGGTTTCGAGCAGCTTATTAAGTATGCAAGCGGTGAAATTTCCGTCGACGCGGAATATATGAAGCAAAACGATTTGGCGTTCTATTTCTACAACGTAAAGAACGACGACGCTGCAATGATACAGTTTGATATCTTAGGTATGGACGGCAGTAACGTTTACAATGCTTACGACGTTCCTGCAGAAGGCGAGGAAGGCTCGTATAAGGTAGTCATAAGCTTTGCCGACGGTCAGGCTGCAAGCAACTATTCGTTGCCGCCGATCACGACGTTTATCGTTGAGATTACGCCGATTGACATAGCGTTTGAAGAAAAGACAAAGGAGCAAAGCACGTTCCTATACGGAAAGGATACTCCCGAATCGGATGACAACAAAGGTTATTTCGCTTTCGCTCTCGACAACGGAGTGCCGATTGAACCTACTACTAGGGAATATAAGATATGGGACGATAGCGTAGGCGACTACGTTCCGTACACCGGCGGTAGCCCGAGAAACGTAGGTAAGTATCAAATTATCTACACGGTAGACCACGCAGTAGAGCGTAACTACAATACCACAACCAAGACCTACGAAGTAGAAATCAAAGCAAGACCCGTTACGTTTACTTTCACAAATGACGACGAAATTGACGATCAAGTTTACGGAAGGGATTATACTCCGGGTATGGGCGTCGATAAGTCTATGCTTTCGGGAAGCTTCGGCAAGTACAGCTCTACGACCGACAGCGGTCTATCTACCAACCACGGCGCGGAGGCAATCGTTGGATATAGATATCAAAGAATAGGCAATTACGGCGACGAGGTGAATTTCACTCCGCTCACGGATATGAACGACATCGGTCTATTGCCTGCTACGATACAGGATGCGGGAATTTACGTGATTTATCCGATACTCCTCATTCCGGCTGGCGGCGGCGTTTACACTTACGCCCCCGAAGAAGCGGGCAACTACAAGTTTACGCTTGATTACAAGACGATTTCTATTAAACCGCTTGACGTTACGATAATTCTTGACTATACGTTCACAAAGGCGTATTCCAAAGAGTTGCCGACCTATAACGGCGCGGCTAACGTCGAAGAAAACAGGATTTGGAAATACGCTACGGGTTCGAATGAGTTCCTAGAAGACGACGAAATCAAGGTATATCTCCAGTTCTACGCAAACGAGCAAAGCACGGTAGGCGATTACAAAGTTATGTACGCGGGTTGCGAAGGCTTGAAAGCGACCAACGCAGTCGGAATGAACAAAGCCGACAACTACACCGTCGTAGCCGAGGGCATAATAAAACTTGAAATCACCTCTTTGGAAGTGTTTGTCAAGACTTTCGTAAGCAACAACAAAATCACTTACGGCGACGAAGCTCCGACCTATAGCTATCAAATCGAGGGAGAAAACTCTTTCACCGAATTTGACCTCGAGGATATGACGGCAAGCTACAAGTTCTATCGCTTGGGTAGCGACGTCGCGATTGACGGCGAGCCTAAAGACGCGGGTTCTTACGAGGTAGCATTGGAGTTCGACAACGACAACTACAAAATCGTCAGCTCCGGTAGAGCAATCTTGACAATAGAACCTAAGACGATAAGCGTTACGAACGTAGCGGTAAACGGTTCGACCAACGTTATCTACGACGGCGCCGTTCACTATCCGACGATAGCGAATATCGAGTTTGACGGCAAGGTAGACGGCGACGATATTACCGTTTCGTTCGCATTCTACGACGCGCTCGGCAACAAAGTAAAGAATCCGCAAAATGCAGGAACTTATACCGCTAAAGTAGAAGCGGGCGTATCCGTACTCAACGCTGACGATTTGACTGTCAACGGCAACTACAAGCTCGACGCTGTCAGCAGCGCTACCGCTACGGTAGTGATTGAAAAACGCGCGGTAACCGTTACCGTTGCAAACGGACAAATGTTCTATCTCGAACCTGACTCTTTGAAAGCAGTCGGTCAAAACTCTGACTATGACGTAACTGACGGTTCTTTTGTGGACGACTTGCAATATAAGTTAGTTCCGATGAACAGCGAATACGGTTTGGGCACTCATACCGACGGCGTGGGCATAACGTTCCTCGGCGACGCGGCAAGCAACTACGACATTACCGTAATCAAAGGAGAGTTGGAAGTCGTATCCAACGACCTCTCAAGCCTCGGCAAGTACGCGCAAATCACTTACGACGGCAAGAACTATGAGGACGTTAAGGATACCGTAATCTACACGGGCGCAAATCTCTATGATAAGTTTGGGTTGGTTACTTCCAAACTCCTGGAAAATAAGCTTAGCGTAGCAATCGCTACCGACGCAAACGGAAACAACAAGACCACCGAAGTAATAAACGCTAAGACCTACTATATGGTTATCACTTCTCTTGACGGAGATTTGAGAGGCAAACTCGTTCTTGAGTTTACGGTTGCTCCCGCTCAAAGAGTTATATCCGCTTCGGATATCAATATGGAAGTGCATTATAACAAGATAGTGCTCTCCAGTAGCGTAGCAAACTTGCAATACAGCGTCAACGGCGGATTGTGGTTCGACGCCGACGGCAACGGGGTATACGAGTACGATGAAGCAACGCCGCTTAGCAACTATTCTATTCAAGTAAGAGTTAAGCCCAACGTTGACAGCAACTACTCCGATTCCAACGTAGTCGTTATATATACTACGACGGGTATCAACGCAGGCGAATTGATGGATCAAATCAACGCGATCGAGAAAATCACGTTCTCCAACGTGGCGGCTTATAAAGAGCTGTTGTCCCGCCTTGAACAAGTAAGCGAGGACGATAAGAGCTTGATAGACAACGCTAAAATCGCCGCTTTGAATAGCTCGTTTGAAGAGTTGCTTGCTCAAGCCAACTCAGTTATCGCAGGCGCGCAAAGCGTTACAGCTAAAGCGGTAGGTAGAGGTTCCGGATCGGTTGCCGCTACTTCGCTCGCTCTTGCAAGCACCGGTCTTGGATTGAGCGCCGTAGGTTTGGCTCTCGGACTTATCTCCGTAAAGAGAAGAAAAGAGGATGAGGTTGAAAGCAATATGAGCAACAATGCAAAGACTACTGCCGTAAAGAGCAGGAGCTTCAAAAAGGCTAGCAAGGTAATCGTAGCCGTAATCTTAATTGCGCTCATCGCGGTATTCGCGCTCTCGGCTTGCGAAAACAAGGAAATCACCCAAGAAGACGTACTCAACCTTGCATCTTTCAAAACGCCTAGCAACGAGAATATGAGAGCTTATGAAATTACCGTATCTTACGGCTCGGATATCGTTTATCAAAATATCAACGGCGAAGTGACCTCCAACGAGCTTATCACCCCGCCTGACTTCAATCTCGCTTCCAGCGGCAGCGGTTTTGATTTCAATATCGAGTACTTTACCAACACGTCCTTCGTTACGTCGCGTACTACCGCAACGTTCACCGCGGACGTCGAGGACGTATCGTCCTTCCTCGGTAGAGCCAACGCTGAAAACGCTAAGGTCACCGTCGTGGTCGACATCGTACACGAAAGGTTAAGCAAAATTGAAATCAGTTACGACGAGGGCGGATTCAGTACGAAAGTAGTATCCAATTTGCTCTATTGATTTATCTCGTCAATATAAACTAAAACTGGGGGAACGCTTTAATCGGCGTTCCCTTTATAAGGTAAAGAATATGTCAAAGAAAATTTTCATAATCGGCGGAGGCGCTTCGGGAATTTTGTGCGCGCTCAAGCTTGCGGAAAAGGGAGCAAGCGTTACGCTTGCCGAAAGAAGCGACAGGATAGGCAAAAAACTGCTTGCCAGCGGCAACGGCAAGTGCAACCTCTCCAATCTCAATTTGTCGGCAAGCGATTATAACTCGGCTTTCGTCGCGAGCATTATAGATAGATTTCCGCCGCAAAGGATAATCGAAGAGTTTTCTTCGCTCGGACTTCTTTGCAAAGCCGACGGCGAGGGGAGAGTGTACCCTTACAGCGAAAGCGCGACGTCGCTTTTAAACGTACTTTTGCAAAGACTCAACGAGCGGCGAGTCAATATTCTTTGCGACTGCTTCGTAGAAAAGATAACAAGGAACGGCAACGGTTTTAATATATCGACTACTAAAGGCGAGTTTGCCGCCGATACGGTCGTTCTTGCCAGCGGAAGCGACGCCACGAGCGGTTGCAACTCCCACTCGCTCGTTGCGGATTTTTCTCACACCGTTACGCCCATTCGCTACGCGATAGCGCCGCTGCTTAGTTGCGACGTAAAAGGCGCGAACGGAGTAAGGGCGAAAGTCAACGCGCAAATGAAGATAGACGGCTATATCGTTATGAGCGAAAAGGGCGAATTGCTTTTTAAAGACGGGGCGATTTCGGGAATACTCGCTTTTCGACTTTCATCTATGCTCGCAAGGCGGAAGCAGTTCAAATCTTGCGAAGTTATTTTAGACTTTGTACCTGATAAGTCGCAAGAACAGCTCGCTCAATTTATATACGACAACTGTAGCGCTATCGCTCCGCTCGAGGGCATACTGCATAAGGCTTTGGCTTACAACGTGCTATCAAAAATTCCTATGGACAGGTCGCTGATAATGTCGCAAAAGAAAGCGTACGATATAGCTAGAGCCTGCAAGAATTATACCGTAAAAATCGACGGCGTTGGCGGAAGAAGCAACGCGCAAGTTGCGTGCGGCGGAATCGCGCTCGACGGTATAGACCCGTACAGTTTACAGTCTATTTTTTGCAAAGGACTGTATATTATCGGCGAAGTTTGCGACGTGGACGGACTTTGCGGAGGATATAATTTGCATTGGGCGTGGGCAAGCGCGCTTGCTTGCAGCGAGGATATTCTATGATCAAAGTTGCGCTCAAACTTCCGGTAGGCTACACCCAACCTGTCTTAGAGCGGGAACTTGCCAAAGCGTTACGCATACCTTGCGGCGAAGTCGCGGGATACGAGATACTTAAAAAATCTTTAGACAGTAGAAACAAGAGGCAAATCTATTACGTCGTAAGCGTGGGAGTAAACGTTAAAAACGAAAACAAAATTCTTGCGAACAACAAGAGCGCTTCTCTATTCGTTCCGCCAATAGGCAGTCTTGATGGACTTATTGCCCAGGTAAAGCCTTTGGACAAGCCGCCCGTCGTAATCGGCGCTGGTCCAGCCGGACTTTTCGCGGGACTTACTCTCGCAAAAGCGGGACTTAAGCCTATTATAATCGAGAGAGGGAAATGCGTTGAAGAGCGGCAAAAAAGCGTAGATGATTTCATAAAGACGAGCGTACTCGACACGCAGTCCAACGTCCAGTTCGGCGAGGGCGGAGCGGGAACGTTTTCGGACGGAAAGCTAAATACGGGAACGGGATCGGACAAGATAAACGTAGTCTTACGAGAGCTCGTGAAATACGGCGCGCCCGAGCAAATAGTTTATGACGCCAAGCCTCATATCGGCACTGACAGGCTCGTAGCCGTCGTCAAAAATATCCGACAGGATATAATCGCTCTAGGCGGCAGCGTGCTCTTCGATACGCAAGCGACGGATATTCGCGTGAAAAACGGAAAGCTGGCTTCGCTTATTTTACGTAGCAAAGATAAGGGCGATTTGACTCTCGATTGCGACTACTGCATACTTGCGATAGGACATAGCGCGCGAGATACCTTTGAAATGCTATCGTCAAAAGTCGCTATGCAACAAAAACCGTTTTCGATTGGCGCGCGTATCGAACACCTGCAAGAGAACGTCGACAGGGCGCAGTACGGCGATACTATTAGACTTCCGCCCGCGAGCTATTCGCTTTCCGCGCATTTGGACAACGGCAGGTCGTGCTATACGTTTTGTATGTGTCCGGGCGGTTACGTAATGCCCGCTACTTCGGAAGAGGGCGGGGTGGTGACCAACGGAATGAGTTACTTTGCCCGTGACGGGAAAAACGCAAACAGCGCGCTGTTGGTCGGCGTAGGTCCGGCTGACTTCGTCGGAGACAACGTGTTGGCAGGCGTGGAATTTCAACGAAAATACGAGAGGTTGGCTTACGCTTTGACGGGTTCTTACAAAGCGCCCTGTCAACGCTACGGCGACCTTTTAAACGGTAAGATTACGAAAAGTTCGGGCGAGGTTAGTCCGACTTATCCGCTGGGAGTGGAGTTTGCCGACCTAAGGGAGTGTTTGCCGTCTTACGTTTGCGAGAGTATTTGTCAAGCCGTAAGCATTTTTGACCGGAAACTCAAAGGCTTTGCTCATCCCGACGCGCTTTTGACGGGAGTGGAAAGCAGGTCGTCGTCGCCCGTTAGAATTCTTAGGGACGAGCGCGGCAACGCTTCTATTTACGGTCTTATGCCTTGCGGCGAGGGAGCGGGGTATGCAGGCGGCATAACTTCAGCTTCCGTCGACGGTATAAACGTAGCCTTAAATCTTATCGCAAACGCTTGTAAAACCCTGTAATTTTCTATAATATATAAAATTATATAATTCAAGCAAATAATTGTATTTTGTTTTCGGGTGTGTTATAATAAAAAAATAGAAGTGAATAATCATATTCGGGCGGCTCTTTTTTGCTAGAGTAGAACGTGATTTATGAGGTATATAATGAACAACAGGACAAAACAAATTATCGTCGTAGTTGCAGTTTTCGTACTTGCTTTGGCGTCTTTGGGTACGGTGATAGGTCTTATCGCCACGACAGGACGTTTGGAAGAGTATGCTAACGGTTTCTATTTTACGCTCAGCGGATCTAGAGCGACTATTACCGCTTACGACGGCGACGATACCGATATAGTAATTCCCGAAAGGCTGAGAGGCAATAGGGTAGTGGGTGTTGGCGAAAAGGCTTTTACCAACAAGGCTTCTACGATAAAGTCTATTACTATAAATTCGACGTATACGGAATTTGTTCTTGCCGACGAAGCGTTCAAAGATATGACCGCTTTGGAAAAAGTCGTATTGCCAAAAAATCTTAAGAAGATTTCAGCAAGCGCGTTCAGCGGCTGTGTCGCGTTAAGACAAATAATTATTCCCAATACCGTGACCGAAATCGGCAACAACGCTTTCTACGCTTGCAGCAATCTCATATTTGCTTACAGCAGCGAAGACTATTCGACGGAAGGCGACGACGCGATTGACGAAGAGATTTTCTATATGCCTAGCGGACTTTTGAAAATCGGCGCAAGCGCTTTTGAAGAATGTAGGTCGCTTATAGGCGCATATTTCAATAAGGATTTGGAAGAGCTCGGCGATAAAGCTTTTTACGGAGCTACCGCTTTTACTGAACTTACCGTTGCAAAAGACTGCGAACTTGCTACGATAGGCGCAAGCGCGTTCCAAAACACCAAATTAAGATCAAGCAACGATTATCCTCTCGAATTTCCGCGTCTTGTCAGCATAGGCGACAGCGCGTTCTCGGGAGTGACCACCAACTTTAGACAGTTCACCGTACCGGCAACCGTGACGAGTATCGGAAAGGAAGCGTTTAAAGGTATTACCACGCTTACTACGGTTTCGTTCCAAGACGGTTCTAAGTTGGAAACGATGGGCGAGGGCGTTTTCCAAGGTTGTACGTATCTCACTTCTATAGTACTTCCCGAGTCTATGAAAGAGATACCGTCGAAAGCGTTTATGGGTTGCACTAGACTTCTTTACAACAACGAGTTTAAGATAGGTAAGAACGTAGAAACCATTGGCGACGGAGCGTTCGCTATCTATTCTCCCGATACGATTTCCTACTCAAGATACGCTTTGACCGTAGACAACGAAAACGAGAATTTCGCTATACTGACTTTGCAAACTTTCTCCAAAAATGTAAACGGTTCGAGTTCTCCGTCGACAGGGTATAAACACGGCTTGCTCGTAAGCAGCGATCCTGACAACGTTGCGGTATACGCTTATTACGGCGCGTTTGACGGCAATTCTTTCAACACGGGCGCCGAAGAGAATAGTTTGGACAGGACGTCGTTTATGTTCTACGACGAAAACGGCAGTATTGTCAACTCCATTACCGAAATAAAGGGTTACGCATTCGCGGGAGTAGCGTTTGATATGATACGTTTGCCCAAGACCGTAACGTTGTTAGGCGAATACGTTTTCTTCAACAGCAACGTGAGAGACGTTTGTATCGAGTCAATCAGTTGGGAGTGGCAAACGAATACTTTTGACTTGCAAGAAGAAAGTTCCGACGATGACGACAAGCTTACCGTATTGATTTTGCGTTCCATAGGCGCAAGCGCGGGCGCGGTATCCGACTTTATGGAAGCGCTCTCGGCGGACGGTATCTACAGCGGTCGTATAGATTGGAATAGAGCGCCTTCCGGGTCCAATTAATAGTTAAGATCACAGTCTAATAAAAACTCTACTTTGCAAACGTCAAACAAATTTGGTAAAATAGTTTGGGACTAAAGTAGAGTTTTACAAATTTTGGTTGCGACGAATACAAAAAAAGTCGTTGACAAAACTTACGATAAAGGCTATACTAAAACAACTTACCTGAAAAATAGAATATGGGGCTGTACCGGATTCGATGGGGAAGTGGGTACGGCATAAGCACGCCGAAGGCTCGACTTCGTAAAAACGGAAAATTAAATTTAAACGCAAAAAATAATCAACAAGTAGCTCTCGCTGCGTAAGCGGAGCTTGTCGTCCCGAGAATCCACGGCTCGGCAAACGGCATCAAACAGTGGAACAGGGTCGAGCGCACACGCCTTTAACGCCCGACAATATCAAAGGCTTGCCGAAACGTCTCTCCGTGAATAGAGGACGCCAGGGACTAATATATGTTCAATAAGCGTGTAGAAAGTGTCGTATAAGCTTGTCCAGACAGGGGTTCAACTCCCCTCCGCTCCACCATAACAGGGGTATACGCACACCCCGCCGATAAAGAAATCGCATTTGCGGTTTCTTTTTGTTTTAGATTGTAAGCACAAGCGAACACAAAAAAACGCTTGACAAATGCATAGAATCATTATATACTCTATGATATATAATATCGAGTATATAAGGAGTTTGTTATGCCGCCGAAAACAAAAATACACAAAGAACTAATTGTCAATACAGCGTATGAAATGACAAAAACTAACGGTATTGACAGCGTGACGGCAAAAGCCATTGCAAAACAATTAAATTGTTCTATACAACCAGTTTATTGGGTTTTTGATACTATGGACAATTTGCGCAAAGCAATTATGCAAGAGGCAATTAAAGAATACGGCAAATATTTACTCACGGAAATTCCTAACCTATCAAAATATCAAGCAGCGGGTTGGAATTATATTCGATTTGCAAGAGAGCAACCGAATTTATTTAAGTTACTTTTTATGACGGAAAGACAGAGCGATACGCCTATTGCGGAAAGCGATTTGGACGAAAACAAAGAGTATCTTATATCTTTAATAAAAAACGATTATGATTTGAACGATAAGATAGCAAACGATTTATACGTTAGATTATGGCTGTTTTCGCACGGAGTCGCAACAATGATAGCAACTAAAACGGTAAGTCTTAACGATAATGAAATAGGCAAAATGCTAATGGATGTTCTTAACGGATTACTGCAAGTAATCAAAAAGGATAATGACTTATGACAATGAAAAAGTTAAAAATTTTTGACGATAACCGCAAATTAAAAGCATTAAAAATCATAGCGTTAGTCTTTTTGGGACTTTTGCTGTTGTGGTTTACTTTTAACATAACGGGGCTAAAAGTCGGCAATACAAAAATTGTAACATCTGCTTTTATAGACGAACCGATAGATTTTGTATTTTATATAATTTTTATTGTAGGCATAGTTTTCTTTATTCTTAAAGATAAGATAGGAAAATATATTTTGTCCATATTTATATTTTTATGGGGAGTATTTCAATTTACTACCTATTTCAAAACCGGCGAAAGTATAGTCGCTTATAATAAAACATTTGCCGATACACACCACATAATAGCGGCATCACAAGAAACATTAATCAAAGACACATATCATATTTTTTTAGATATTTTCATTTTGCTTGCATTTATAGTGATAATGCTTTTTTTAATTGTTAAAATAATTTCAAGCAAGAAAAAATCGCAAGCAAGGGAAAACTTATGACATCATATGTTGTATGCTCCGACTGCGGGTATAAATTATGCAAGGCCGGCGACGAGCCGTCAAGTCCTTGCGGCTAACTGTTTGCCGTACAAGACGTATTCAGACAGCGGCAATTCGACTGCGCAGTAAAATTCCAGTCTGTCTACCTTGTATATTTGGGTGTGCGTTTTTATTGCTTTCCGTTCAACCAAAGGTAACCCACACACATTTCATTGCGTGCGGGATTATTTATAAGTAAGAATTTTTTACATTCTCTCCCAACTTTTTTCTTTAATTCGCTCTATAATACGCTTGACATTAATAGATATATGTTTTATAATTACATACGTTATATAACGTATGTAATTATTGAGGTTTATTATGCCGAAACAAACGGTTAGCAAAGAAGAGATATTAAAAATCGCTTTGCAAATGACGAGAGAAAGCGGATTTGCGAGCGTAAATGCCCGTAGCGTTGCCAAGCGAATGGGTTATTCCGTTCAGCCTATTTACAGTTATTTTAACAATATGGAAGCCTTAAAAGAGAACGTATACGGCGCGGCAATGGAGTTCTACAACGAATTTATTTATTCGCGCGTGAAAGAAGACGGGATATTAGAAAGTATGGCAAGAGCTAACGTTGCTTTTGCAAAGTACGAAACCAATCTTTTCAAATTGCTGTTCTTCCAAAAACTGAGCGGATTGAATAGTTTTAATGACATTTACGAGTGGATGGGGGATAAGCAAGCGACGAAACAACTTGCCGAAAAGCTGTCGCTAACGGAAGAGAAAGTAAAGGAAGTATATATTATGCTAATCGTTTTTACGCACGGCGTAGCAACAATGCTCGCAACAGGCGGCGCAAATATTTCGAACGAAGAATGCGCGGCTATACTTGAAAGAGCGTACAATGCGTTTGTAAAAGCGCAAAAGTAAAAACGGAGATACTTTTTTTAATTAGATTATAAAACGCAAAATCAAAAGGAGACGTTGAATGAACACACAATTAATAATGGACTATCTTTCGGCGCTTGCCGCAAACAATACCAGAGAGTGGTATCACGAACACAAAAAGGAAAACAAAGAAGCTACCGAGCAGTTTGAACAACTTGTTCAAGAACTCATTTACGGCATTGGCGCGTTTGACGAAAGCGTGTTGCGCAACGCGCCCAAGGAGCTTACGTTCAAACTCGTGCGCGATACGAGGTTCAGTCACGATAAATCACCGTACAACCCGTCGTTTAGAGCGCATATTTCGTCGAAAGGGAAATTGCCTATTCCGGTGGGGTATTATATTATGATTAAGCCGAACGGCGGAACGTTCCTGGGCGGAGGGTTGTTTGCGGATATGTTTTCAAACGCTACGGCAATGGTGCGCGATTATATAGCTGCGCACCCCGACGAGTTGAATGAGATAATAACGGCTACGGAATTTAAAAAATACTTTACGGTAAAGGGGACTGCATTGAAAAACGTTCCCAACGGCTATGACAAAGAACATCCGCAAGCTGAATATTTAAAATTCAAATCGTGGTACTTGGAATACTTTTTGACCGATGAAGAAGTTTGCAACAGTACGGAATTTTTGCAAAAGGCGGTCGATATATTTAAGGTTATGAAACCGTTTAACGATTATCTCAACAAGGCTTTAGTCGATTTCAAAATGCCTATACGCTAAATAAATTATAGTCGTATTAGGATACGACTGATACTCCATAAAAACCACGCATACTCATATTTTATGATTGCGAAAATTAGAAGTCGAATTTTCGACTTCTTTTTTTGCCCATAGGCTGAATATTACTTTTTCTTTGTTTTATAACAATATTGCGAATAGAAAACGTCAAAAAACGTTGTTAAATCGCAATCGGAAAATTTGTAGAGTTGTTTTAACGATAAAGACCTTTTCTCAATCTTAATTTTGTCATATAATTAAATTGAAAATAAAACAAAAGGAGTTTGATATGGACTATAAAAAAATCGGTTTGTTTATATCGCAGGAACGTAAGGCAAAAAATCTTACGCAAGCAAGTCTTGCTCAAAAATTATACGTAAGTGAAAAAACGATTTCAAAATGGGAGAATGGCAACGGTTTGCCCGAAACGGGTTTGTTGTTGAAAATATGTGATATTTTTGAGATTTCGGTTAATGAACTGTTAAGCGGAGAACGTTTGGACAATCAACGGTATAAAGATAAAGCTGAAGATAATATTACGAATTTGCTTTTGCAAAAGAAAAACAATAAGCAGAAAATTCTATTTTCGGCAATATGCTGTATTTTATCGTGTAGCGTTTTGCTTGTTTGTATAACGCTTGCAAGTTTTTTAGATATTGCTATATGGTTGAGAATTAGTCTTATTATTTATGGCGCTATTATTTTTGTTTTCGGATTAACGGTCGCGATAATATACGATATAAATATCGGCTCATTTGAGTGTAAGTATTGCGGTAAGAAATTCGCTCCGTCAACAAAAGAATACGTTTTTGCTTATCATTCATTTACTAAAAGGCGTTTAAAATGTCCGCATTGCGGTAAAATAGGAATGTGCAAAAAGAGTTTGCAAAATAAGGATAATAATTAAAGTGTAATATAGACTCTTGCTACAGTTGACAATAATTAAATCATATATTGACACCCCGTATAAAATGATTTATAATAATGGTTAATAAGTGGTATAATATAATAAATACGCGAAAGCGAAAACAACTGTAAAACAGGAGAAATTTATGGAAAACAAATACAAAGGCACACAAACTGAAAAGAATTTGGCAGCCGCATTTGCGGGCGAGTCGCAGGCGAGAAACAAGTACACCTATTTTGCTTCGATTGCAAAAAAAGAAGGGTACGAGCAAATAGCCGAGATATTCTTAAGCACTGCGGACAACGAGAAAGAGCACGCTAAGATTTGGTTCAAAGAATTGCAGGGCATAGGCGACACCGCTCAAAATCTTGCCACCGCTGCGGCAGGGGAGAACGCCGAGTGGACGGATATGTACGAAGATTTTGCCAAGACTGCCGAGGCTGAAGGATTTAAGGATCTCGCCGCTAAATTCCGTAAGGTAGGCGCTATCGAAAAGCGACACGAGGAGAGATACCGCGCTTTGCTCAAGAACGTCGAAACCGCTACCGTGTTTGAAAAGAGCGAAGTCAAAGTTTGGGAATGTAGAAATTGCGGACATATCGTAGTCGGCACGAAAGCTCCCGAGGTTTGTCCAGTTTGTCAACACCCAAAGAGCTACTTTGAGATTCAAGCTGAAAATTATTAAAATTGCGGATTGCCGTTATCGGCAAAACCTTGCAAATCAATAGCGTTTATGTATTGTTTTTGCCGATAACGATAAAGTTTTCAAAAATTAATTACGACGAAAACCAATGAATTTTTAATCTACTTCGATGCCTTCAGTTAGTTCTTCAAACGTCGTTCCCAGCACGTTTATAATTTTAATGACGTTATATAGAGAAGGTTCGATTTTATTGCACTCCCATTCGCTAATTCGCTGTTGAGTAGTGTTTATTTTCGTAGCAAAATCTTTTTGATTTATGTTATTGAGTTTTCTTAAATTTTTCAAATTCTCTCCTAACGTACTCATAACGTTATTTTACACTAAGTTGCGTGTTTTTACTTGACATACACTAAATTTAGTGTTATTATGTAGAAAACAGCTAAATTAGAAAATATTTATCTAAAATTCACCAATCGAAAGCATTTTAGTCGAAAAATGCTCAGTTTTGCATAAAAAATCAAAAAAATTAGAAAAAATATGAGTAAACGTTTGCAAATAATATATAGTAATAGTATAATTATCACAAGGGAACTGTCAAAATATACCCACACGTGCTAAGAGTTAATAGATGCGTCTTGTAAATGGGGAATTAAGGCAAATACAAGCCGCAAAAGAGAAAAAGCAATTAAAAATTTATTAACTAAAACACGGAAAATTACGATTATTAGCATAATCTTGTCTATCTTAACAATTTTATTGATGCGATTATGCATTAAAGTTGACCCCGTTTTTGAGCAAAGCCAAGATATTTTAAGTTATACGGACACTTTCACGAAGTCCAACGAGGAAATCCCACAACAATCAAAAGCCATAAATAGCGAGCAGGAGCTTATTGAATTTTTTAATTCCGACTACGGGTATGCTCATTTGCAGTCGGATATAAATTTGCATAGAGAATACGGCGGGTTTTCGTTGGGCGCGGGTAAAGTTCTTGACGGTAGAGGTCACAGCATAACGTTAATCGACGAGTACGCAACGGCAACCGTTTACGAAGTTATTGCGGGCGAATATTACTTTTACTCTCCCGAGGAAGCGACGGACGAAGATAGATACGGACTATTCGTAAACGTAAATGACGGCGAGATAAAGAATATCAAGTTTATATTTTCTTCAAGCGTAAGTTTGGTCAACGACGGTTTTGCGCGCGAAGTAGCTACGTCTATTGTATGCGGCGAAAATAACGGACTTATTCATAATTGCGATTTGCAGGTAAGCGGTAGCTTTGAGTATTACTATTTAAGCCAAGATTACGAAGGAAGCGAGATCTTTAAAACCGACTACGGCGGTTTCGCAGGAATTAACAACGGCAGCATAACCAACGTCGGAGCCAAATACGAAGACTTTTATTTAAGATTATTCACGTTTGCGCAACAAGGCAGTATGATCGGAAGTATGTTTATACCCGCTCAAACGCTTGCGGGCGGAATAATAGGAGAAATGACCGAAACCGCAAATTGCGAGAATATAAAAATACAAGGTCGCGGCGTGTCTTATAAGCTATCGGGAAGAGGCATTGACATTGATGATAGCAAGACGTATGCCGGCGCTGTCGCGGCAATCGGTCAAGTAGACAACGTAATCGTAGATTTTGACGTTGAATATCTAGATAAGTTGACGGGAACCGAGGTAATTTCAAAGAATGCGGTAGTACATATAGGGCGGGCGGTCAACGTAACCGCGCTTAATTTGTACGGCGGAGAGGAGAACCTGCGTTCAAACAATATGAGCAGTCAAGAGGACATAGAGTATTGCAACTATATTGATTTCGACAACAACGTGAGGGTGCGGGTAAATCTAAATTACAACAACGATCAAATAATAGAAGTAATGCCACAGCGGGGTACTTCGGGAGAGATGTCGTTCATAAAATACAAAGAAGAAAACGGGAAAATTGCCGAGGACTTTGAGGAATACGTCAACGTACCGCAAAACTTTATGAGCCAAGTCATTGACGGTGATATAGGTATGAGAGTAGCGGCGTATCAAACAGACGGGAAGGATTATTGGGAACTTAAGGTCGAAGAAACGCAAGAAATTCAACAGCCGCCCGCGCTTGAAGTAAAAGCCTTTGAAGAAAGCGGCGAGTATATAAGCGGCGACGTTGCGAGCGGAGAAGTTAGTTTTGTAGCGCAAGCTATAGGCGGCGTAGTTGAGTATAGAATAGACGGCGGAGAATGGATTGCGTATGATGGAGATATTATAATTGTTGAAAACTCACAAATAGAATTTAGGGCAGTCAGTTACGACGGCAGTTTGGTTAGCGATATTATCGTATATCAAGTAATTATTAAAAGAGCGCCTATGATTGTTGCCGAGCAGTGGTTTAATATCGTTGCAAACAAAGTCTACGACGGAACGGATAGCGTAGTAAGCGTAGATCTCAATATAGAATTTTTCGATACTTTTCAAAATTTTATGCTTATAAAAAACAATTTAGGATTTAGCGCGCGATACGCTCAAGTCGACGTCGGCGCGGTAGATATAATCATAGATTTATGGGTAAAGGATTCGTCAAAATTTGAAATTGCAAACAACTCTTTAATTATTGCGGGGACTATTACCCCTAAGGAAGTTCTAGTAACTCTTGAAAAGTCTTACGCTTCTTACGGACTTACTGAGTGGAAGTTTAATTATACCGTTGAGAACTTAATAGGCGACGACGAAATAGATTTGAAGTTCGTAACCGACGCAAACAAGTATTCAACGCCGTCCGATTCGTATAGATATTGGTTGGCGGAGAAAGATTACGGAAATTACAAGGTGGACAATTTTGCCGAACTCAACTCTTACGTATACGGCGCGGAGCTTGAGATAGGAAAATATACAATTACGCAATTACTTTTCGACGGTGAACTTTCAAGCGACAACACTATAAAAGTAGGCTTTGCCGACGTGAACGATGAAAGCGCAGTACATCTATTGGACGTAAAGTACGAGCTGATAGTTGACGGAATTGTAAAGGTCAAACAATGTATAGACGAGGTAGGTTTGTATAGAATATCCGTCAGTATGCCTCTAAGTTTAAGCGATAGATATGAGCTTGGCGACGAGATAGAGTCTATTGAATTGCAAATAGACGAACTGCCGAAAGGTGAAGCGCCCGACGACGCGCCTGATGACGGCGACGGGGAAGAGGTAGAAACTCCGCCTGACGAAAATGAAGAAGGTACAGACAAAAAAGATAAAGACGACGAAACCGACGACTTAGATTACGGAGTAAATAACGTAGATTCTTTAGGCAGTAAAGGTAAAACTGTGGCTAAGGCAGTCGGAGCAGCCGCAGTGTTGGCAAGTATAGGAATCGGCGTGGGGTTATGCGTTAGAAAAAGAAAGATTGTAATTAAATCCAAAAAGAAATAAAACGATTGACGCGTTATACAACGACTATCGGCGACAAACGCAAAGAAAGAGTAAGCGAAATGCTTACTCTTTTTTGTATACTCACAATTATTAGCTTTAATTATAATTTGTAAAATTTGTAGAAAAAATAGTAAAAAAATCGACAAATAGCAAAAAATTCCAAAAAAAGTGTACTTTTCCTGACCGAAGATTTATGTCAAAAATATACTTATTTTTAACAAATTTCTACACATATATTATACAAAATCCCCCTTGTCGAATACAAGATAAATAAGTCAGGAAAAGTACACATTTCCTGACCTAGTCAAAAAAAGACTAAATTCTATACTTATTAAAAAGAAAAGGACACGGGAAAGAGTATGGTAAAAGCTCTTGGAAAAAACGGGAAAAGGATATGCATATTGCTAAGCGTAATGATGATATTATGCTTAGTCTTGAGTTGCGTTTTGATAGGACAAAGCGAACTGAAGAAGAAAGCCAACGCGTTGAACGGCGCAGGCTTGGCGTCGGCGACTGTCATCGGAAACGGCGACGATTTATGGGACGCAACCAAAAGCGAAATCAACATAAGCGTTGCGAACGAACTTGAGAGATACATTTTTGGCAATAATGATCCGGATAGCTATATTGACACCAAAGGCGTAGATTATTTTGGTAGTAAGGTCTTACAGTCAAAAACAATTAATGCTAGCATCAGCAATGACAACGGCTTGGTGGTTACGCTCGGCGGCTTAAAGTGGATGGTAGCTTCAGTGACGAAAGATACTACAAGTGACAAGAATATTGTCGCTACGTTATATCTTGCTGACACTACGATCACGCAGGCGTGGGGCGCCAATACAAATGCAGTAGGGTATAATGCATACAGCACGAGTAACGTGCGTTACGCGTTAGTGAAAGACAGCGCGACTGCTTCTACCTGGGGGCTTTTCCGTGATGATACAACTAAAGACGATGACTTTGCGCAACAATACCTAGTGCAACCTAAGTATATTTCATATCAAAATAATGAGAATTTGGCGAAATTCGGTATGACAACTGATAATACTGTAAGGTATACGTTGGGTAATGAGGCATTAACCGCCAATCCTGAAGGCGCTTCGTGGTATAGCAGTACTGCCAATACGAATGGCAATTATTCACAGGGCGGATCTTGGTCGTTTTATAACTGGGCGTCAGTCGGCGCGCAAGCGTACGACGCTTGGGGCGACGACTATATATGGCTTCCAAGCTTAAGCGAGGTAGGTTGCAGTAACTACACACCGGTTGCGTCCAGTGGGTACACCGATTATATATGGGGTTTGCATAATAATCAACGTATGGCAACACCCTCATATTTTTGGCTGAGGTCCGGTCGCTACTACTCTTACAATGCTTCGTATGTTGTCGCGGCTAACGGTATGTATCAGGGCGACTTCGGTCTAAATGACGGAAGCGGTCTACGTCCGGCAATACACTTAAATCTATCCGCTATAGGTTTTGGTGTGTCTTTGCCGGAAGATATAGAGATTGAATATACTGGCAGTGCCATTGACTTAGATATAGCAAATAAATTAGGCGCTGCGGATTGGTGGAAGAGTGACTACTCAAGCAAAGTTGACGTAACCTATTGGAAAGGCGATTCAAAAGAAACTCCGCTTGAACCGGGCAGTTATACTGTTGAACTAACCTTTAAGGACAGTGACGACTTTTGGGCTGACGGCACGACCGGAAAGCAAACTATAAACTTCACCGTAATCAAGCGATACTTGCCGTATCCGACGTGGCAGGGCGGAGGGAATTCGAAAGCTTTTGCCGGAGCGTCGGGACAGGAGTTTGACGTGGCGTACGACAGCTCGCTCATAACTCAGTTGAATAGCCTTTTCGGCGTAAGCAGGACTGACTACTTCACCAAACTCGTTAAGGCAAATTTCCCAAGTGGTGTAACTCAAAGCAACTACGGTTGGGCATACAGTGCGGTCGACGTTGATACATACGAATTGACGTTCTCGCTTGTGGACGACGAGCATTTCCAGTGGAAAGACGCGCCTTCGTCGGGAAAGATATCTTTCACAATAATCCCAAAGGTAGTTACTGTTGACTTGACGACGGGAGCGATAGGAGGTTCAACGGACTTTACTGGAAAAGAGGGCGCGACGCTCAATGCGCTAATGAACATAGCGCCGGGACAAATATACTCGACTCACAACGCGGTAATAGCAATTACGGCAGAGCGCGAAAACGTTGCGCCGAGGACAATAACGGGCAACATAGATTTGACGAGCGCAAGCGGAATGGAGGATATCTCGCTTGACTTGAGTAAAGTAGTTCATAGCAACGAAGCGTACACTTTGGCAATAGATTGCTTGTCAAAAGAGTATACTTTCGTGTTTTCGACAACTCCAACGCTGAGAGTGGAGGAAGACAATCCCAACGTGCTGAGATGGCAACTGTTTGTGGGTGGAGTAGCGCAAGTAGGTTGCTATGTGGATAGCGACATTGACGACCCAAGGAATAGCAGTAATCAAATTGAGATAGACTTCGCAAGTTCCGGCAAGACTATTAGTTACACGGGAAATCGCGTTGAATTTAGAGCTTCAGCATATCCGAAAGGCTACGCGCTCAATACAAGCGGTCTAAGTAACGGATACGAGGTAATCAAGGGTACTTCAACAAATACCAACGTCGGCGTAAACGTAGATACTTACACGACGAAAGTAGAAGTGTATAAACTTGAAGATTCAAGCGTTGTCGTAACGTTTGTAATCAAGTGGGAAATAGTACCTGCTCTAATAGATTTGTCAGGTGTCAAGTGGCTAAACGACGGCGACTTGCCGTACAATGGCGGACAGGCTGTATACGCTACGCTTGACCCGACGACGTTGCCTAAAGGTTTGCTAGTCCCGACGAACGGTTATTCTACCAACGTTGGTTCAGTAGTAGGCAACAGCGGAACAGCTTCAGTAGAGTTTGAATTAGCTCCCGAATACGAGGGCAACTATATATTGCCTGTAGAAGGGGATAAATCGACCTATACTGGATTTGGAGATAACGAAGACTTTGAATGGGAAAAGGCTTGGCAGGTAGTGCCGCATAAGATATCCACTTCAAGTTGGAGCACCGTCGCTCACCCCGACAGCAACAAGACTTTCAATATCTTGCAGCTCAAAGACCCGAGCGCGGATACTGTAGTATCTTATTTGTATTACGAAACCGATTCCAACGGACAAATACCTGCGGGAGCAACAGGCTTGACTGTAGACGAATTGGAAATGCCAAGCGAGGGAGCAAAGTGGTACGTAGCAAAGCCTGTGCTTCAAGACACGACCAACTACGTGCTCGAGAATCCCAACGCTCAATCAAGACCGTTTATGGTAGGAGCAATCAACGCTTCGCTAATAAAGATAACGGTAGAACCTGCAAAGACGGAGTTTAGCTACAACACTCAACCAAGACAAGTGACGGTAAAGACAACTGGCGCTAACTTAAACAACGGCTATTTTGACCTAACGTACTTCAAAGAGGACGGCTACACAATGCTTAGCGGAGCGCCTGTAGAGAGCGGAACGTATTGGGTGGAAATAACGCTTAAGTCAACGTATGCCAACAAGTACTATATAGAGGGAACGACGAGCTATCAGTTCACTATAGTACCCGCTGAGATAACGCCTGAGTGGATAAACACTGCAAGACCGCCGGTGCTCAAACTTGAGTATGGACAAATATACGCGCTTGAGTATACAATCATTGACGAGAACGGCAATGAAGTAACAAACGTAAACGATATCGAAGCTGACAAGGTATATCAAATCAAAGCGACGATAAAAGACGCGCATAGGAACAATATACAATTCTCAATAGCGGACGGATATGGCTCGGTATACGATACGGATTACTATACGTTTAGTCTATCGGCTGATGACATAGCGGGAGGACTGCACGATCCCAACGATCCTACGAATCCCAACTATCCGCAAGTCGACCCTGACGCGCCGAATACCACGCCGAACGATCCTACGCAGGGCGGCGACAATAAAGACGGCAACAAAACTTTAGAGAAGATAAAAGAGTTTTTGCAAAAGTATTGGCAAGTAATCGTCAGCGGAGTATCAATAATCTTGATAGTAGCGTTCACGGCGAAAGGCTTGTCGTACGCAAGCAAGCGTAGCAAAGCGAAGAAAGAAACGAAGAAGTATACTACGCCGGCTTACGCAATCGCGCTGTTCACAGCGGGTGAGAAGCTGTGGAATATTGATTACAAGATATGGACAATCTTAGCTTTTACGCTATTGGGCGTAGCGGTATTAGCGTTTGTCTTTATGCTGCTAGAGAAACGCGGATTTAAGAAAGCTCAAGAAGAGTTGGAAAGCGCAAAGCTAGAATATGCGAGAAATCCTATGGCGTACGCTACTGCAGGGGTTAATGCGCAACCGCAAAATCAAGAGCCGAGCGCTGAAGAGGGAAAGAGCAATAAGAAGAAAGACCGCGAGATAGAGCGGCTTGAAGAAGAATTGCATAAACGCGACGAAGAGTATAAACGATTCCAAGAAGAAAACCGCCTCCGTGAAGAGGAATATAGACGCCGCGACGAGGAAAACCGCCGTCGCGACGAAGAGATGAAGATGATGTTTATGTCAATGCTAGGCGGCGCGAACGGAAACGCTAATCCGCAGTACGATGCAAACGGTAATCCGCAGTTTGCCACGATGGGCGGCGGAACGAATATAATAATAGACGCCGAGCATATAAAGACAATGATAACGGAAACAGTGGCGGCGTTGCTACCAAGCGTGCAAGCGTTGCTACCGCAACAGGCTAGTAATACGAGCGACGAAGTAGTTAAACTCCTCGCCGACGAAATCAAGGACAATAAAGAAGAAATGCGTCGAACCGAAGAGAGAGTTGAGAAAATGATACTCAATCAAGAAAAGCTGATCGAAAGACTTCTCGAACGCGACGAGCAAAGGGGAGCTGCTTCCGACAAGGTAGTAGAAAAAGTCGTAGAAAAACCCGTCGAAAAGATAGTGGAAAAGCCTGTCGAAAAGATAGTTAAAGTACCTGTAGAGAAGATAGTCGAGAAAATCGTCAAAGTACCTGCCGAGAAGAAAGCTCCCGCAGTGGAAAGAGCGCCAAGACTTAACATCGACGAAGCTTATGCTAGGTTGAGCAAAGAGCAAAAGAAGTTCTTCGATAAGCTCCGCGAATACGCTCTCTCTAAAGACAAGTGCAAGGAAAAGAAGTTGACCTACAATATCTTGCTTGGTCAATCGTCTATCAATCCGCTTGTCAAGCTGACGATAAAGAAAGACACGACGGTAGCGTTGTTCAAGATGGAGGACGAGTATTTCAAAGACATTCGCCGCAACGCGGAAGGGTCTAAGATAAAAGTCAAGGAAAGCGAGCTAGTCGTAGCCGACGCTGAATCGTTTGAAACGGCAAAGCAAATGATAGACCTTCGCGAAGATCAAATCGAGCGCTATGCCGAGTTCTTGAAAGAGCAAAAAGCATACAAGAAATAACGTTTAGCGGTGAGGATTTAGCTAATCCCACTTAACCGCTTAAGCCGACTAAGGAATAACTCTAGATAGTTTTGTAAGCTGTTTAAACCCTTCGACTATGCTCAAGGTTTCAATAGAATAGTCCGTTAGAAATAAAATCGTCATTCTAAGCGGAACGTAGAGTGGTCGTAAGTTGCGGTAAATAATTGGACAAAACAAATCAAAAGGAACGCGACTGCGTTCCTTTCTTCATAATATAGCAAGAGATTGTTATATCACTACGAAATTGCCGGGTGTGATAAATATAAAGGAAATCAACGCCAACAATACCACTACGACGACTTGGTGCAGCGCGTATACCCAAATGGCGATTTTGCCCCAAAATGAGAACGGCTTATACCAGTCGTACTTGCCGAGCCACGGCAGTAACGATTTTTTCTTGGGATATAGAAATACTGCGAGCGCAGCGCCTATAAGCATATATCCCGTCGTGGGGAATATCGGATAATAGTCCGCCGAAGAGAACCACGGATACGACGGTCTAGCAAGCATAAACTCGCCAATAAAATAATACTTGTTGTCGGTTGCAAACGCTAGGGGATTGGTCGCATACACGCTCATAAGCCCCTCGTTGAGCATTATTATCATTACGCCGAGGAAAAGGCAAACGCCTGAAGTTATCAGCTTATTATGGCAGCACAGCGTGTCTATAATCCACCAAAGCAGGATCGAGAACGCGAACATGTGCAGTATTCCGAATTTTATAGTGTCGTCCATAAAGAACGTCACTATCGTTATGATACCCGCTATTATGGTTGCTTGTATGCCGCGTTTGAGATTGTTTCTTGAAAAAGAGCAGGAGATACCGCACAGCAAAGCAAAAATCCATACGACGATATGCTGAGCGGTTAGCCTTAGGGCGGAGTTGGAGTAGTAATCTTTGGCTAAATTTACGAGTTTAACAATATTTTCGCTGCCCGCTTGAAGCCAGGCGTCGTCGAAAAGATAGCCTATATCGTACATTGCGTGATCGAAAATCATCAAAATCACGCATACTCCACGCAGGAAATCCAACTCCCAAATTCTATTGGAAGAAGTCTTAGATTTCCTGTTTGCGAGCATTTGTTTGAGCATCTTAATTAAATTTTATCTACTCCCATATATTTTCTTAAAACTTCGGGAATGACGATGCTTCCGTCGGATTGTTGGAAGTTTTCGAGGATTGCCGCGGTAGTTCTACCGACCGCCAAGCCGCTGCCGTTGAGCGTGTGGACGAGTTTTACCTTGCCGTCCTTATCTCTATAGCGAATGCTAGCGCGCCTTGCCTGGAAGTCCTCGTAGTCCGAGCAAGAAGAAATCTCCACGTATCTATTATACGATGGCATCCATACTTCAATATCGTACGTCTTAGCCGAACCAAAACCTAAATCACCCGTGCAAAGACAAACTACTCTATAGGGGATACCGAGCAGTTGCAAAATCTTTTCCGCGCTGTTGGTCAGGTGTTCGAGCTCTTGATAGCTTGTTTCGGGGGTAGTGAACTTGACGAGTTCGACTTTATTAAACTGGTGTTGGCGGATAAGACCTCTCGTATCTCTTCCCGCGCTGCCTGCTTCGCCTCTAAAACAAGCGGTGTAAGCGCAGTAATAAATGGGTAGGCTGTCGTAGGGGATGATCTCATCTCTATGCAAGTTGGTTACGGGAACTTCCGCCGTCGGTACTAGATAGAAGTCTTGACCTTCGTTGTTTACGTAGTACATATCTTCGGCAAACTTTGGAAGCTGTCCCGTGCCTATCATAGAGTTTTTGTTGACCATATACGGCGGGAAAATCTCCGTGTAACCCGCTTCTATATGCGTATCCAACATAAAGTTGTAAATCGCTCTTTCAAGCCTTGCGCCAAGACCTTTATAGACGGTAAATCTTGCGCCCGCAATCTTGCCGGCTCTCGGCCAATCGCACAAGTCTTTTTCTTCGGCTATATCCCAGTGAGCTTTCGGTTCAAAGTCAAACTTCGTCGGCTCGCCCCATTTTCTTATTTCCAAATTTTCGTCGCTGTCGCTTCCGATAGGAACGTCTTTGTTGGGCAGGTTGGGGATAGTGAGCATAATTTCGCTTATCTTGGCTTCGACTTCGGAAAGTCTAGCGTCTAGCGTCTTGATTTCTTCGCCGACTGCTTTCATTTCGGCAATCTTAGCGTTTTTCTCTTCGCCCTTGAGAGAGGGAATAAGTTTGGAAACGGCGTTCTTAGTAGCCTTTTTTTGCTCTACGTCTTGAATAAGAGCTTTTCTTTCTTCGGCTAGTTTGGTCAAACCTTCCAAGTCGAATTTACCGCTTCTATGAGCAAGTCTTTGTTTTACTTCTTGGATATTTTCACACACGAATTTCAAATCTAACATAATACTTTTTACTCCCTATATTTTCCGCGTTAGGCGGAGATGTATTTCTAATTTCTTTATTTGCAAACGATATTTACGAGTCGCTTGGGAATTACGATAACCTTGACGATATTCAAACCTTGAGTTGCGCTCTTAACGAGGTCATTGTCCAAAGCGATTTTTTCAATCGTTTTGCTGTCGGCGTCGCTTGGTACGACTATCTTTGCCTTCATACGGCTGTTGACTTGCACAGCGAGTTCGTACTCGTCTTTGACTAAAGCTTTTTCGTCGCATACTGGGTATGCCGCGTCGAAAATCGAGTATTTGCCGCCCATTCTTTCGTTGAGTTCCTCAGCGATGTGAGGCACGAACGGCGCGAGCAAGAGTACCAAGTCTTTGGTACAAGCCTTGAAAAAGCCGCCGTTCTTTACGCTTGCGTTGTTGTCGTATTTGTAGAGCTCGTTTACGTACTCCATAATACGCGCGATAGCCGTGTTGAACGAAAAGACTTTCATATCTTCGCTCACGCGCTTAATCGTATAGTTTCTAGAATAATTGAGCGCTTTTTCAGCGGCGGTCATTTCGGTAGAATCAGCCGTCAAAGCCAAGGACTTATCGACTATTCTTTCCACTCTTTCCAAAAACTTAGTAATAGATTCCATACCGCTCGCGCTCCAAGGACCGCCCTCGATATAGCTGAAGCCAAACATTAGATAGAGCCTGAACGCGTCCGAACCGAACTTGCTTACGTAGTCGTCGGGGGAGATGACGTTTCCTCTCGTCTTGGACATCTTGAAGCCGTCGGGACCTAAGATAGTGCCTTGGTGTACGAGCGACTTAAACGGTTCGTCAAACTTGAGGTAACCCATATCTCTCAACGCTTTCGTAAAGAAACGCGCGTAGAGCAAATGCATACAAGCGTGTTCCGCTCCGCCGATATACTTATCGACAGGAAGCATTTTGTTTATTATCTCGGGATCGAAAGCCATTTTATCGTTATGCGCGTCGGGGTATCTTAGATAGTACCAACTCGAGCAAACGAACGTGTCCATCGTATCGGGATCTCTTCTTGCTTTTCCGCCGCACTTGGGACAAGTCGTGTTCATAAACTCTTCGCAGCTTGCGAGCGGTGATTTGCCGTTGGGTTTGAACTCAACGTTGTAAGGAAGCTGTACTGGCAAATCTTTTTCGGGTACGGCTACTTCGCCGCATTTGTCGCAGTATACGATAGGTATAGGAGCGCCCCAGTATCTTTGACGGGAGATCAACCAATCGCGCAATCTATAGTTGGTCTTGAGCTGACCTTGCTTCTTTTCCTCCAGCCACTTTACTATAGCTATTTTGCCTTCTTCGGACGTCATACCGTCGAATTTAGTGCCTGTGTTGCAAATAACGCCGTAGTTGCAGTAGGGAAGCTCGTCGTTTTTGCCGTCGGCGGATTTGATCACACGTCTTATTTGGAGATTAAATTTCTTGGCGAAGTCGTAATCTCTCTCGTCGTGCGCCGCAACTCCCATTACCGCGCCCGTGCCGTAGGAGTAGAGCACGTAATCGCCTATCCAAATCGGCACTTTATCGCCGTTGACGGGGTTGAAGCAGTAAGCGCCCGTAAATACGCCCGTCTTTTCTCTAGTCGTGGAAAGTCTTTCTATCTCGGTAGCTTTGGAACATTCGAGTTTGTAAGCCTCGACCGCTTTTCTTTGCTCGTTGGTAGTGAGCTTGTCGACGAGCGGGTGTTCGGGCGAGAGAATAACGTAGGATATGCCGAATACCGTGTCCGCTCTCGTCGTGAATACCTTGAACTTATCTCCGCTTTCGCACGTAAACTCTATCTCAGCGCCCGACGATTTGCCTATCCAGTTGCGTTGCATAGCTTTCGTCTTTTCGGGCCAATCGATAGTGTCCAAGCCTTGCAAAAGCTCTTCGGCGTATTGCGTTATTTTGAAAAACCATTGCGTGAGGTTTTTTCTCAAGACCACCGACTTACATCTCTCGCACGCGCCGTCGACTACTTGTTCGTTGGCGAGTACGGTATTGCACGAAGGACACCAGTTTACCGGAGCTTCTTTTCTATAGGCAAGTCCGTGTTTGTAGAGTTGCAGGAATATCCATTGAGTCCACTTGTAGTAGTCGGGCATACAGGTTTTTATCTCGTAGTCCCAATCGAAAGAAGCGCCCATAGCCTTGAGCTGTCCTTCCATTGTGGCGATGTTTTTCAAGGTGCTGTCTTGCGGGTGTATGCCCGATTTGATAGCGTAGTTTTCCGCAGGAAGTCCAAACGCGTCGAAGCCCATAGGCTGAAAGACTTCTTTGCCGTTCATTTTCATAAAGCGCGCAAAACTATCCGACGGTCCGTAGTTGTACCAATGTCCCGCGTGCAACTTTGCGCCCGAGGGATAGGAAAACATTTCAAGGACGTAGTATTTGTCCTTTATTTTGGATTTGTCAAAGGAATAGAGCTTGCTCTCTTCCCATTTTTTTTGCCATTTTTTTTCAACTTTGATAAAATCCATACTAAACTCCGCCGCCCTTAACAATAAAAATTTATATACATATATAATATATCCGCCGCCTTTTTTTGTCAAACGCTTTTGCAAGTTTTGGCGGCTAAAGGGGCGGTCTAATCAAAAAATAAATAAAATTATATAAAAGCAGTGGCGCAATCGACGACGATATGCTAAAATAAACTAAAATACTATGCTATCGGAGCAAGAAAGAAAATGAAGATAAACGATTTATTCAAAAATAAAAAGGCGGTATACTCCTTTGAGATTTTTCCGCCTAAGGTGAATGACGATATAAGCAAGATATTCAACACGCTATCGGAGATCAAGGATATCAAACCCGATTACGTTTCAATTACCTACAGCGCGGGCGGCAGCAAAAATTCGCGCACGAAAGAACTCGCCGAAATCGTCAAAAACGATTACGGTATCGAACCTTTGGCGCACCTCACTTGCGTAAATTCCACCAAAGAAGAAGTCGCTAAGGCTTTGGATGGTCTTATCGGCATAGGCGTGGAAAACGTGCTTGCCTTGAGGGGAGATAGAATAGAAGGAGAAGTCAAAAGCGACTTTGCTTACGCAAGCGAACTCGTTGAGTTTATAAAGAGCGCAAACTCGAATATCGATATCAGCGGAGCGTGCTATCCCGAGGGACACCCCGAAAGCGCCAATATAGTAGAGGATATTCGCAATCTTAAAATCAAGGTGGACAAGGGAGTTACGCACCTAAATTCGCAGCTCTTTTTCGACAACGACGACTACTTAAAGTATTTGGATATGGTTAGACTTTCGGGTATAAACGTGCCTATCCAGGCGGGAGTTATGCCGCTCGTCAAGGCTTCGCAGTTTACGGGTATAGTCAAGACGACGGGAGCGAAATTGCCTTCTAAAATATCGCGTATGTACGCTAAATTCGCCGACGATCCCGACGCGCTTATGGAAGCGGGTATCGCTTACGCTACCGACCAAATCATCGATTTGCTCTCTAGCGGAGTAGACGGTATCCACTTGTACATCATGAACAACTCATACGTGGCTAAGCGCATAACCGAAAATATCAAACCCATTATTGACAAGCTCAACGGCGTACGCTAATGAATATAGAAAAGAAAGAACTACTCAGGTATCTCGGCTACAAGGGGCAGGAGTACACGCCCAAATTAGATAGCCAAATAGATAAGGCGATAGAGCTGTGTCTTTCTCTTATCACGCCTAGAAGCGTAATCAAAAAATTTGCGTTGAGGAAAGATCCGCTGTCGCTCGTTGGAGCGGATATGAAGCTGCTCGGAGATAATATCGCCAAGCATTTGTCGGGTTGCGAAGAAATATATATTATGGGCGCGACGGTGGGATTTGAGGTAGAGAAAAGAGTTTCGCATCTTATGAGCTCCGACCCGCTTGCCGCGGTGCTTTTGGACAGCGCGAGTATTTGCGCTATCGAGAGCTACTGCGACGATTTGTGCGAGGAACTTCAAGCCGCAAACGCTACCGCGCTGACTTCTAGATTTTCTTGCGGATACGGAGATTTTCCGCTGTATCAACAAAAAGATTTCGTAAGAGTTTTGGAACTTCCCAAGAGAATAGGCGTGTTTATGAACGAAGAAAGTTTTATGCTTTCGCCGCAAAAGACCGTAACCGCTGTCGTCGGCATTAAGAAGTATGGAAAGCCTAATAAAACAAGATGTATGATGAAATGCGTTGGGTGCGAGAATAAAGAATGCGTATATAGAAGCGAAAGCTAGAGGATGGTATGAAAGCAAGCAAGATATTCAAAAAAGATAAGATATTACTCCTTGACGGAGCGTTTGGAACTCAGCTGCAAAAGAGAGGCTTAGCGGGGGGAGCTATTCCCGAACTTCTCAACGTCAACGACCCCGAGCTCGTTTATTCAATCAGCAAGGAGTATATTGATAGCGGAAGCGATATAGTCTATACCAATACTTTCGGCGCAAACCGTAAGAAGTTGGGCTCGAGCGAGGAAGTACGCAGGCTTATAAAGGCGGGCGTAGAACTTGCAAGGAAAGCCGCTGGCGACAGGCTCGTGGCGTTGGATATAGGACCGACCGGAGCGTTGATCGAACCGCTTGGAAGTATGACTTTTGACGAAGCGTACGAGATTTTTAAAGAGCAGGTCTTGGCAGGCAAAGACGGGGCGGACCTCGTCGTTGTGGAAACTATGAGCGATTTATACGAGCTTAAAGCCGCGCTGCTTGCCGTCAAAGAAAATAGCGACTTGCCGATAATGGCAAGTATGACCTTTGATGAGAGCGGCAGGACGTTTACGGGGTGCAGCGTGGAAGCTTTTGCAATCACGGCGTCTAGTTTTGCCGACGCTTTGGGAATCAACTGTTCGCTCGGACCCGACCAACTCTATCCTATTATGCAAAAGCTCGTGGATAATACCGATTTGCCCGTATTTATCAAGGCAAACGCCGGACTTCCCGACAGCGAAATGAATTATTCCGTATCGCCTGAAGAGTTTGCCAAATCGTACGAAAAATTTATAGACTTAGGCGTGAGCGTATTGGGCGGCTGTTGCGGAACTACTCCCGAATATATTGAAAAGCTCGATACGCTGAGAAAAACTAAAAAAGTAGGCAAGCGTAACCGCGTCTACAAGACGGCAGTTTGTTCGTCGACAAAGGTCGTATATATAGACGGCGTTAAGGTCGTGGGCGAGAGAATAAATCCGACGGGCAAAAAGGCTATGAAGCAAGCGCTTATCGATAGAGATTTCAACTATATCGCTACTCAAACTTTAGAGCAGGTCGAAGCGGGCGCGGATATACTTGACGTCAACGCGGGACTTCCGCAAATCGACGAAACGGAAATGCTTACTCAAATGGTGAAGTATATTCAAAGTTTGACCGACGCGCCGCTGCAAATCGACTGTTCCAAGCCCGAAGCTATTGAAAGAGCTTTAAGATACTACAACGGTAAGCCTATCGTAAATTCCGTCAACGCCGAAGAAAAATCGCTGTCGACTATCTTGCCGCTCGTCGCTAAGTACGGCGCAAGCGTAGTGGGACTTACTATTGACGAGGACGGCATACCCAAGACCGTAGAGGGGCGAGTAAAACTTGCCGAGAAGATAATCGAGCGCGCAAAGTCGTACGGTATAAGAGAAGAGGACGTATATATCGACTGTTTGACGTTGACCGTCAGCGCCGAACCCGAACAGGCGATGAACACTCTCAAGGCTATTTCCACGCTCAAAAGCAAGTACAAAATCAAGACTGCTCTCGGCGTGTCCAATATATCTTTCGGACTTCCCGCAAGGCAAATCGTAAACGGAGCGTTTTTGACGGCGGCGATGTACGCGGGACTGGACTTGCCTATACTCAATCCAAATATTCCCGAGAATATGCAGGCGGTCGACGCGTTCAAAGTGCTTTCTTGCGCGGACAAAAACTGTATGAACTACACGGCGAAATACGCCGATTATTTGGGTAGTCAGCTTATCAAGAAAGAGAGCGATAAGCAAGAAAACGTCGGCGGAGAAAAGGATATTTTCTATTGTATAGAGAAAGGACTTGACCAGGCTAGAGAACTGACAAAAAGTTTGCTTTCTCAATTCCCGCCTTTACAAGTAATCGACGATTATCTTATCCCCGCGCTCAACAAAGTGGGCGACAACTATGAAAAGGGCAAGATATTCTTGCCGCAACTAATCGCTTCGGCGGATTGCGCGAAAGCGTGCTTTGAAGAAGTCAAGAAGAGTTTGCCTACGGGCGCGCAAGCGGACAAGGGCAAGATCGCGCTCGCAACGGTCAAAGGCGACGTACACGATATCGGTAAGAATATAGTCAAGACCGTACTCGAGAACTATGGCTTCAAAGTATTGGACTTAGGCAAGAACGTTCCGCCTATGAACGTAGTCGAAGCTGTAAAAGATTTTAATATCAAACTTTGCGGATTGTCGGCGCTTATGACAACTACGCTAGAAGGGATGAAAGAAACTATAGAACTGCTCAGGTTGCATTGCCCCGACTGTAAGATTATGGTCGGCGGAGCGGTGCTGACGGAGGAGTATGCTATGCAAATCGGCGCGGATAAGTATTGCAAGGACGCCAACCAGTCGGCAAAATACGCAATGAGCGTGTTTAATGCGGATTAAACGATGGGGAATGCAGTCTTGCTTATCCAATACGATGACGAAGTAACATTGTATTCGTCATTTTGAGCGGAGCTAAGCGCAGTCGAAAAATATAAGGTATAAAATGAAGAAAACGTTGAAAGTAGTTGGGGCGATAATCGTCCAAAACGGCAAAATCTTAGCTGTTAAGCGCGGCGCGAACAAAAACGCGGCGGTAGCTTTCAAGTACGAATTTGTAGGCGGGAAAATAGAAGAGGGCGAAACTCCTCAAGCAGCGTTGAAGCGGGAAGTCTTTGAAGAAATGGACTACGACGTGGAAGTAGGCGAGAAGTTTATGCAAGTAGTCTACGAATACGAAGACGTTTTCGTAGATCTTCAAACTTATTTTTGCAAGCCGCTGTCCGAGAGTTTTGTTTTAAAAGAACATTTAGATTATAAATGGCTTTCTCAAGACGAGCTTTTTTCCGTTGAGTGGGCGCCTGCCGATACGGACATTATCGAGAGATTAAGTAAACTGTAAGATCAATTTGTTGAAAGTTGAATTTCGTCGTGTCGGCGGACTATCTTTTGGGATTGACTGACGGCTAAAATCTACGTTTTCAAATTATATTAACGTCTATTTATTTATAACGAATTTATCCTTTAACGGTTTTATGCAACCGTAGAATTACGCATTTAATAAGTATTTTTTCCGATTAATTGTCAATAATCGGGATATGAGAGAAATTATACTGAAAATCGATGAAGTAAAACGCCGCGTGGGAATGATTGTCGGTCAGCCGATGACTTTCGAAATAAATCGCGGGCGCAACAAGTTCGTAAAGTTTGAAGGCTACGTTCAGGACGCTTATCCCGCTATCTTTACAGTACGCTGTCTTATGGACGGCGAGGACGAATTGCAGTCCTATTCCTACAACGACATTTTGACCCGCAACGTGAAGATCAACAAAAAATAATTTATTTTTGTCATATTGAGTAATTCTCGCAAATATAATTATGGTGTAAAAACATAATTTGAATTGTGGAGGATATATGGCAATCAATACAATATTTAAGAGCGTAAGCGCAGATTACGAAAGGACGTTGGAAGGCAAGCAAATAGTTATGCAATGCAACTTCGACACCTCGTCAAGGGGCGGAGTCAGCAAAGTTTGCGCGCTGTCGGGCGACGTACAAATTACCAAATCGCAAACGATGTCAAAGCAAATCAAGACGAGCGGAAGAGTTTCGATAAAACTCGTCTATCTTGATCAAGACGGCAAACTCAACAACTTCGACTATATCTCGGACTTTTCCGAAGATATAAACGACGAAGCCGTAATTGCAGATATGCCTTGCTTGGTTAAGGCGAGCGTAGTGGATATGCTTTCAAGCGTATCGGGCGCGGAAATCAAGGTTCAAACAGTCGTCGAACTCGTTCCGTCCGTCGTAGAGATCAATACGGTAGAAATACTTGAGGACGTCGAGGACGCGCTTGCTTTAAGAGAAGAGCAGGAGTATCAAAAATACGTATGTCAAATCGACGAATGCGTAGAAGTATGCGACGAGTATTCTTGCGGAGTAAAGGTCGACGACGTACTCTTCTTTGATTCCAAAGCTATAGTAAGCGGAATAAACGATAGCGACGGCAAACTTACCGTGACAGGTCAAGCGGAAGTAAGTCTTATCTACACCAGCGAAGGAGTAGTATCAACTAAGAATATGAATATCCCGTTTGCTCAGGAACTTGCTTGCCGCGACGAGAATTTGAGAGCGTGCATAAGCGCGAGCGTTAAGGACAGCAGGCTGGTTATTGAGGGCGCGGACAGCGACAACACTTTCAAAGTGACTTTGAATATCGCTTTGAACGGTTTCGTTATGCAGGCTTCTTGCGCCACTGCGGTCGTTGATACGTACAGCCCGACCAACTCGCTTGATATTTCTACCGACGAAGTAAGTTTCGTCGCTTCTCGAGGCGAAATGCGTTTTGAAGAGCATATCGGCGGAAGCGTTAGCGTAGAAAATTCCGACGAGAGCATCAAGAGCATCTTAAGCTGTATCGTTACGCACAACAGCCTATCCAACCTCGTGGCTATGGACGGCGCGGTTCTTGCCGAAGGCGTGCTCAATACTTCGGTTATTTACGAAACTGAAGAGGGCGTAACCAAGTGTATGCAAGTCGAGCTTCCTTATTCGTTGCAATTCGACGCCGAAAAAGTCAACGAACAAACTATTCTTTGCGGCAGCGCGATCGTAAGCGAATGTTCCTACAAGGTCAAGAGAGATAGAGAAGTGGAAATAACCGCAAATCTCGTCATATCCGTATGTCTTTTCGAGCGCGTTTGCAACAAGATTATTAAGGGCGTGGAAGTAGGCGAAGAAATTCAAGCCAACAGCAACGCTATAAGCGTATATATTCCCGACAAAGGCGAGAGTATTTGGCAGGTTGCAAAAACGCTCGGCGCGTCCATTGAAAGCGTCAAGGAGCAAAACCCCGAGCTCGGCGCGTTGATGTCGGGCGACGAGAGAATAGTTATTTATAGAGAGATAGGTTGATTGCAAAATATCCTCATTTATCGGCGGACGGTCGGCGGCTTAGTCACTGTCCGCCTATTTTTTTTATGTTTACATAAAATTTGCAAATATTAGAATACTTTTACGCCGCGCTTATTGATAAGATTCGAGGGCTATGGTAAAATAAACTGGAAGAGGTGCTTTATGGACGGTAGATTTATTCAAGGCTGTATGCGAATAGCCGATATGACTACGGCGCAAATACGCGAGCTTATCGAGAGTAATTTGAGCGCGGGTATCAACGCGTTCGACCACGCTGACATTTACGGCTCGGGCGAGTGCGAAACGGCGTTCGGCAAGGCTCTCATAGAAGACAGTTCGCTTAGGGATAAAATCTTTATCCAAACAAAATGCGGAATCGTCAAGGACTTGTCTTGCCATAGATACGACAATTCTACAAACTATATCGTAGATTGCGCGCACAAGAGTTTGGCGAGGCTCAAAGTCGATAAGATAGACAGGCTTTTGATTCACCGTCCCGACGCGCTTATGAATCCCGAAGAAGTGGCTAAAGCCTTTGACAAACTTTACTCCGAGGGAGCGGTCGACTCGTTCGGCGTGAGTAATTTTTCAGGCGGGCAAATGGCTTTGCTCAGCTCGGCGATAAAGCAAAAGATAGATTGCAATCAAATAAGACTGAGCATCGCGCACTGTCCGATGATCGAGAACGGAGTCAACTACAACCGTATGGAAGACGGCGGAATAAACCGCGACGGAGGCACGCTAGACTACTGTAGGTTGAACGGAGTAAATATTCAATGTTATTCTCCCTACAAGGGCAGGAAAAAATCGTTTATCGGCGATTTTAGGTATTCAAAGCTCAATAAGCTTCTCAAAGACTTAGCGTTTAAGTACGAAGCTACGCCCAACGCAATCGCCGCCGCTTGGCTTCTCAAACACCCCGCGGGATTTACCGTAATCAACGGCACGACTAAACCTGAGCGGGTAGAACAAATCGCCAAAGCGAAGGATATAAATCTCACTAGAGGCGAGTGGTACGAACTTTATCATTCTTGCGGCAGGAAGTTGCCGTAAAAGACTATGGATAGTATTTCAATAAAAGTATACGCTAAAGTTAATATATATCTAGATATAGACGGAGTGAGGGAGGACGGCTATCATTTGCTTGATATGCGCAACGTATCCGTCGACGTCTTTGATATTATTTGCGCTAAAAAGAGCAAGATAAGTAGAGTAATTATGGACGGCAACGCCGTTGACGGCTCAAATACCGCAGTCAAAGCCTTGAAAATTCTTGAAGAAAATTTCGGTATAAGTATGCGAGTCGAGATAAAAAAGGGCATACCGTTTTCGGCTGGACTTGGCGGTTCGTCGGCGGATGCTAGCGGAGTTTTTTACTGCGCGCATAAGCTCTACGGTATAGACTTTGACAAACTAAAAAAACTCGCCGTAAAAGTTGGTTGCGACGTTCCGTATATGATGAGCGGCGGAAACGCAAGCGTCAAAGGCGTAGGCGAGATAGTCGCGCCCGAAAAATTCAAGGAACTTACGCTCGCGATATGTCAAAGCGCAGTTGGAGCTTCCACAAAAGAAATCTACGCCAAGTACGACGAAATAGGCGGATACGTCAATAAAGGCGAGAATTACAACGCTTTAGAAAAAGCGGCGGTAGCGCTTGCGCCGAAGATTTTGACGGCGAAAGAGCAGCTTTTAAACCATACCGATAGAGTGTTTATGACCGGCAGCGGCAGCGCGTTCGTTGGGATTTTTGACGACTTATCTTTGGCAGTAAAGTGCATTGAGAGCATTGGCGACAGCCAGTTTAAGGCGGTCGTTAAGACCGTGGATAAGGGCGTAAAGATAATTGCGGAGTAGTGTATTATCGGACGTCTTTGACTTGGTTTAAGATGATGACGGATTAAAGTCGTTTAATTCATCGTTTAGTTTTTTGAGCATAGTTTTGTTTACTTTCACCACCTGCCTATCGTAAGTCACGAGTCCGTTCGTTTCGTCCTGAACGTCGCTGAGCTGAGTATAGATTGCCGCGCACAGTCCTTGACGTTTCGCGGGGATAATATCTCTCGTCCAAAGGCGTTCTATTGCGGCGTTGAGTTTGGCTACGTCTTTATAGATAGCGTATCCGAAAGTCTTGTCGGAAGAGGAGTGCTCTTTGTCGGACAAACTATATCCGCCGTATTCGGTGAGAATGACAGGGCGTTTTTCTCTTTTAGGCATATTGAACGGAACGAAATATTTGTGAATACTTCTAAATTCTCCGCCTTGGTCGCTCCAACCGCTTGCGTGGTCGATAAGCCTAGTATTGTCCAACGTTCGCAAATATTCGCAGGCTTTTAAGCTGTCGAATTGTCCCCATCCCTCATTGAAAGTAGTCCACAGCGCTAAGCTAGGGCAGTTGTAGAGTTGCTCGACAACCTCTTGCATTTCTTGATAGTAAAGCCGCCTGCCTTCCTCGTCCTTTCTCGAGTAGAAGCCGTAGTTGCTGTCTTTTACGTTGATACCGATATTGGGCAAGAGAAGTATCGCCGCTTTGTTATATTTTCCTCCGCCGTTGACAAAGTCCTGCCATACTATCATACCTTCTTTGTCGCAGTGATAGTACCAACGCATAGGTTCGACTTTTATATGCTTTCGCAAAGTGTTGAAGCCGCACTCTTTTGCGAGTTTGATATCGTACGCGAGAGCCTCGTCGTTCGGGGCGGTGTACAACCCGTCGGAGAAGTAGCCTTGATCGAGCAGTCCCGTCATAAAGTATGGCTTGTTGTTAAGCATAAAGCAGGGTTTGCCGTCCTCCCTCGTACCTACGGAGAACTTGCGCATAGCGAAATAGCTTTCCACTTCGTCCTCTTCGCATATTGCTTTGAAAGAATAAAGATAGGGGTTTTCAGGCGACCATTCGATAGGGTTAAGCAATTTTATCTTGACTGCGCCGCCGTCAGAAGTATACTCCTCGCCGCTTTCAAGAATTATTTTGAAATCGCTGTTGCCGTCGCTTACTTTAGCGGAAATACTCACCGACGAATTATCTAAGTCGGGAGTAATTTTGAGCGAAGTAATGTATTTTTTTGGCAAATATTCCAACCATACGCTTTGCCATATTCCCGAAGTCGGGGTATACCAAATCCCGCCGTGATTGAGCTTTTGTTTGCCGCGGCTTATAGGTTTGCTGTCCGACGGGTCAACGACGTACGCGACGAGCGTATTTTCTTCTTTGATATATTGGGTTACGTCAAAAGCGAACGAAGTGTATCCGCCGATATGACAGCCTAGGTACTGCCCGTTGAGATAAACTTTGCACTCGTAGTCCACCGCGCCAAAATGCAGTAGCACGACTTGGCTTTGAAATTGTCTTTTGAAAGACCGCTTGTAAATTAGCGTTTCGTTGGGCAAAGTAGTTCTCTTAACGCCGGAAAGCATACTTTCGGGGGAGAAAGGAACTCTTATTTTCAGGTCGCAATCGACGTCTTGTAAAGGAGCGGATTGAAGATTGCCTTTTACGAATTTGCAGTCCCATTCGCCGTCTAGCGATTGCCAAACCTTACGTTGCATTTGCGGGCGAGGGTACGCGCTCGTATCTACGCTGTTGGACCAAGGAGTTTTAAGTTCTTTCATAATTTCACCTCGTATCAATTATATATGATTTAGAGGTCGATTGCAATAGCGGTATAAAATAATAAAATACATAAAAAACGCTTTTTCTAAATAGAAATAGAAAAACGGTCGTAGCGTGAGCTACGACCGTTTTAATTTTTAGCTTAAGTCAAGATTACCAGTTTAGAGCCTTGAGGAAGTTCGTTACGTCGCCAATCGAAATATCTTTTACGTTTTTATAATCTTTCAAATTCGACGGATAAGAAGCTTTAATCTGCGAGCAGTTTTCGATAGAAGCTGTCGAATTAACTGATATCGAGAAGTCTTTGTCATTTTCGTAAGAGAAGACATAGCTTATTTTAGCGCCTTGGAAAGAGTTGGTTTCTTTATCGGTTACGATAATGATAGAACAATCGCCGAATTTAGCGGCGGTTTGGAAATCGTCGCCGAAATAACCCGTGTCGTACAAATCGTAAATAAGGTCAGCGCTGAATACGTATTTAATACGGTTGTATTTGCCGCTGTCGTCAATATAAGCTTTTATGCCAGTATATTCCATAAGTTCGCTGTAAGTTAATTGGTATACTAGGTTACCAATAGTATTGATAGCGATTCCGCTTAGCTCGTCAGTAACGTCTCCGAGTTTATTTTTGATTGCGCTAGCAGCGATATCTTTGTCGGAATCAGCAGGGAACTGTACGTTAAGCGAAGCGTCGCCGATAGTAAGTCCGGTGTATAATACGTCTTCTTTAATATAGATGCCTGCGTTTAGGTTAGCTTCGTTGCTTTTGTCGCCCCTCTTGTTTTTGGTGTTAACCGCGCCGGATACTGCCATTGCGCTTCCGTCGAAGAGGAAAGAACCTTCGGATTTTACGTTTTGAGAATATTCTCTAGCTTCGCCGTTGTAAGAATAAGCGGAAGAATAAACGTCGGAAGCGGTGAATTTAACGCCAGTCCAACCCTTTACGATTTCTTCGCTGTCGGAAGAAGCAGTAGCTAAAGACGCGGAGTCTATGCCGAAAGCTACTCTTATGCCGTCCCAAGAGGACTTAGCTTGTTCGCTCGTAGCTTCTTTCTTGTAGCTTCCGTCGAACATTGACTTTGAGCACGCAGCCAATGAACAAGTAAGTACTACTACAAGTACCACGGCTACGATAGCAATGATTTTCTTTTTCATAAGTTACCTCCAAAAAATAAGTATTATTATACTTATAATACTAACGTAGCTTTGGATTTGTCAAGGAAATATTAATTTTTTATTAAAATTATCTATCTTTGTGCGCAAAAACAATATATTTATGCAAAAACGACAGCCGAAATCGACCGTCGTTTTCTTTAGCGGTTTAATACTCACTTATTACGAGAAATCGTAAATCGAGTATAGAACTTCGTACATATCGTCTAGTATAGCGGACATTTCGCTTTGAGTAGGAGCGGTATAGCTATCCAAATCGGCGGGGAAAGCTTCTTCGCTTACGACGCCGTAGTTTTCGATAGAAGTAACGACGTCTACGCTGAAAGACGTTTCTACTTCGTCGTCCTTATAAGAACAGTCTATGCTGATGGCGAGTTTTGCGCCTTGGAAAGCGTTTGTAGCCTTATCCATTACTATAATCAACGAACATTCTCCCATTCTTAAATTCAAATCTAATTCGTTTGCCCAAGAAAGAAAATCGTCGTAAAAACTTACGACAGCTTTTGAAGAGAATACATACTTTACGCGATTGTAGTCGCCGCTGTCGTCGATATAAGCTTTTATGTCGTCAAATTCTTGGATAAATTCTTCGTAAGAGCTTTCGCATACGATAGCTTTAACGTCGTTTATAGCGGAGTCGATAAACGGGCTTGTCAACGTAGAAACGGCGTCAGTTCCATCGGCTTTGATCTTGTAAGAATTATTTGCGAACGTTATATTCTCATAAAAGACGTCGCCTTTGACGAACATACCCGCGTCTAAAGTCTTCGTCTTGGCGACGCCGTTGTTGACGTTTTTGGATGAGATTGAGCTGGTTATAGCCATTGCGCTGTTGTCAAAGAGGAAAGACCCCTCGCACTCGGAATAGATCAACTTTTCAAAACTGTCTACGCCGTCCGAGCCGCCGAAAGTGATTTTGGACGTAGAAGAAATTTTAGCTCCTTCCCAATCCTTTATCGCTACGTTGTTGCTTAACGAAGAAGCGAGCGATAGGGAAGCGGTATCACCTCCGCTCAATGCCGCGCTTGCGCCGTCCCAAGCGCTTTGAGCCTGTTCCTGCGTGGCTTCTTTCTTAAAGCTTCCGTCAAACATTGTCTTTGAGCACGCAGCCAGCGAGCAAGTAAGCGCTACGATAAGAATTACCGCAACTATTGCAATAGATTTCTTTTTCATTTTTTGCCTCCAAATATATTTATTTCTTATGATTATAATACAAAACAGGTTAAAAAATGTCAAGAAAATACAAAAAATATTTGAAATTTTATAAATTCGGCGTATTTTCAGTATTTTTTCTTCTGACTTACGTTTAATTGAAAATAAGCCGCAAACTATAAAATTCGCCTTGTGGTTTTGTTTGAAATTAGCGACGGAAGTCGATCGGGAGAATGCGAAATATTTTAATTCTAATTGCAATTTAAATTCATATAGATAATATGAGGAGTATAAAATAGGATAGACTATGAAGAATTTGGGTTATTACAACGGCGTTTTCGGCGAAATCGAGAAGATGAGTATTCCTATGAGCGACAGGGTATGTTATTTCGGCGACGGTGTCTATGACGCGACGTATTCGAGAGGGCATAATATATTCACGCTTGACGAGCATATCGACAGGTTTTTCCACAGCGCGGAGCTTTTGGATATACGGCTGGGTTTTGACAAGGCTTACCTTGCAAATCTTCTCAAGGAATTAGTAAAAAAGTGCGACGATGGAAATCTATTCGTATATTGGCAAGCCACTCGCGGAACGCAAATCCGCAATCACGCCTACGGCGAGGATATGGACGCCAATCTTTGGGTTATGATCAAACCTTGCGAAATCGTGGATATGAGTAAAAAGATAAGCGTCATTACCGTCAAAGATACGAGATTTTTGCATTGCAACGTTAAGACTCTCAATCTTATTCCCAGCGTAATGGCGGCGCAAAAAGCGCTTGAAGCGGGCGTACACGAGAGCGTATTCGTACGGGACGGCTTCGTGACCGAGTGCGCGCACAGCAATATACATATTTTAAAGGACGGCAGGCTTATTACGCACCCTACCGACGAATATATACTCGCGGGTGTTGCGAGAGCGCATCTTATAACCGCGTGCAGGAATATGAATATCGCCGTGGACGAAAGAGCGTTCGTCGTAGAGGAAATGAAAGCCGCCGACGAGATTATCGTCACAAGCGCGGGTTCGCTGTGTTTGCAAGTCGAAAAGATAGACGGCGAGGCGGTAGGCGGCAAAGCGGAAGATATTATCAAGGCTTTGCAAAGCGCGCTTCTAGACGAGTTTTTGACGGCGACCGACGGGAAGTAATGAAAAGGCTGTTAAGGACGTACTGTCAAATAGATTTGCAGGCATTGCGCTCAAATATCGTAAAAATTAAAAGTCTTTTATCGCATAGTACAAAGCTAGCTTTTGTGGTCAAGGCAAACGCGTACTCTCACGGAGCGGTTGAAGTAGCTAAGGCTTGCGAAGATTTGGTGGACTTCTTTGGGGTGGCAACCGCCGAAGAGGGCGCGGAGCTTAGAAAAAACGGCTTGAATTTGCCTATTTTGATTTTAGGCGCGACGCTCCCGAACGATTTCAACTTGCTCACAGAATACGATTTGCAAGCTACGGTATATTCCCTTGAAAGCGCCATATTGCTCAACAGCTATTGCGAGCAAAACTTTGTTAAGGCGAAAGTACATTTAGCGGTTGACACAGGTATGGGCAGGATAGGTTTTTTGCCCAATGAAAAAGATTTAGCTCTCAAGGCGGCGGCTCTTGCAAACCTGAATATCGAGGGGATATTTACGCATTTTGCTTGCGCCGATAGTAAGGATAAAACGTTTACCAAACTTCAGACTGAAAGGTTTGAGGACTTTATTGCGTATCTAAAGAAAAGCGGAGTAAATATTCCGCTTGTTCACGCTTCCAACAGCGCGGGCGTTTTGGACGGCGGATATTCTTACGGTATGGTTAGGTGCGGATTAATCGCTTACGGACTCTATCCTTCTCAAGAAGTTGAGAAGAAAATAGAACTCGCTCCCGCGCTTTCTTGGCATACGCTTATCACGCATATCAAGACTTTGTCCAAAGGCTCGAGCGTGAGTTACGGCGCGACTTTTGTTGCGGAGAGAGAAGTCAAAGTAGCCACGCTTTCCGTAGGCTACGCGGACGGCTATCCGAGGATTTTATCGGGCAAAGCGAGCGTACTCGTAAAAGGCAAGCGCGCGAAGATTATCGGTAGAATTTGTATGGACCAAATGATGATAGACGTGACGGATATAGACGGCGTGAACGTTTTTGACGAAGTTACGCTGATAGGAAGTCAGGGCGAGGAGCGTATCTCGGCTGAAGAGCTCGCCGACTTAGCCAATACTATTAATTACGAAATACTTTGCGGTATTTTGCGTTCGCCGTTGAGATAGGCGCTTTTGCATATAGTTAAATTTCCCGCTTATTAAAACTTCTCGCAATGGCAACAATCTTACCGTAAGAATTTTTTTGCGGAGGATTTATGGTTAAGAAAGCCGTCGCCATAGTTACGGGCGCAAACAGCGGAATAGGAAAGGAGTTTGCAAGGCTTTTGGCTGAAGAGAGGGAAATAATTGAAGTTTGGGCAATCGCGCAGGACGTGGCGCGGCTTGAAGAACTTAAAGAAAAAGTCGGAGAAAAGATACGAATATTTTCTATGGACTTGACCGAGTGCGAAAATATCGCGCTGATAGGCAACTTAGCGCAGGGCGAGGACGTGGACTTACGCTATTTAGTCAACTGCGCCGGCTACGCTAAGTTTTGCGATTACAGCGCTTTGGATTATATTCAATCGCTGAAAATGATTGACCTCAATATCGGCGCGACGGTGGCTATGTGCTCGATATGTATTCCGTGTATGACCGACGGAGCGCGAATAATAAATATGGCTTCTCAAGCGGCTTTTCAACCCGTGCCTTATCAAAATATCTACTCTTCGACAAAAGCGTTCGTCCGCAACTACACGCGAGCGTTGAACGTAGAACTAAAGAACAAAGGCGTTACCGCTACTGCCGTGTGCCCGGGATGGATGAAGACGCGGCTTATTCAACGCGCTTACGTCGACGGCGAAAAGGGAACTAATACTTTTCCGCATATCGTCGAGCCAAAACCCGTAGCTCAAAAAGCGTTGAACGACGCGAAAGCAGGCAAGGATACGTCCGTTTACAGCGCGTACGTTAAGTTCTCTCATCTCTTGTCCAAGCTGCTTCCTCAAAGGCTGTTGATGAAGATTTGGCTCAAACAACAAGACTTAGATAATTAATAAAAGGGGCGGTCAGTTGTGACCGCCCCTTGCGTTTATCTTACGTTAAAAGCTCGTCATCATAGACCAAAAGTCCGAGCAGTAACAATCGTTGCAACCGCCGTTGCAGTTGTTGCAGCCGTTGCAATTACAATTACAATTACGATTACAGTTGCAGCCGCAGCTACCGTTACGGTTCCAATTATTGCAACCGCAGCCCCAAGAGCAATTTTGACAGCCGCAGTTCCAATCGCGGTTTCCGCAATTCCAGCCGCAGTTGTTGCAACCGCAGCCGTTTTGGCAGGAACACAGCGATAGGAAGGAACGCATTACGATAGGATTTGAGTTGATTAAGGTTTGTACGGGATTGCTTGCCAAGTCAAACGGGGTTTCGCCGTTCAAACCTCTTACGTTGGAAATATTAGTTATCGTAGCCATATCAGTTCACCGTCACGTCAAATTCAGTCGTAACCGCCTCGCCGGCTGCAAGGTCGGGGAGCGCGTATCCCGTTTGCGGATTATACGCGGGATAAGCTACCGAGTTTATCTTTACGCTGCCAGCTACGAAAGTAGTGCCTGCAGGTATAGCGTCGGTGAATACGAGATTGGTCTTGGCAAGCGTACCCGTATTGGTAATCACCGTCGTGTAGTGCAAATTATCGCCCTTTACCGCAAGTCCTTTATCAACGCTCTTGACGATAGTAATTCTATTGGATACTACGTCAAGCGCAACGGTGTTGGTGTTCTCGCTGAAAGACGTCGTTCCTCTCACTGGGTCGACAGCCGAATAGTTCAACGTCGCGTAGTCGTTGACGGGAGTTTGCGTCATCGGGTTGTCGGCGGTTATTTGATAGCCTACGCTCACGTTGCTGCCTGCGGCGAGATCGGGCAGGGCAAAGCCTGCGATAGGATCGTAGGTCGGTTGCGGCGTTCCGTTGACAGTAACGCTGCCCGCGACGTAGGAAGCTCCGTTGGTCATAGTATCTTTGAATACGAGATTCGTCAATCCCACGGTAGAGTTGTTGGTGATGAGCACGGTGTGTTGCGCGGTTTCGCCTTCTTGCACGAAAGTTTTGTCTGAGCTTTTGACTTTGGGTATCGAATAGGTCAGCACTTCGGTAGTAACGGTATTGCTATCGAGATTTGCCGCCAAAGTGTCGCCGCCGGGCAACACGTATTCGAACGCTATATTTGAATGGTTTGGTATTATCATTTATATTCTTTCTCCTCAATTTATTTTTACCTGAAAAGTTATCGTTGCGCTTGCTTGCGGCATCAGGTTTGCCACTAAAAAACCGACTTGCGGATTGTACGTCGGATAGTTTACGCCGTCGATATAAACGCTTCCGTTGACAAAGGTCGTATCCGCGGGAATGGCGTCGGTGAAGAATAAGTTTGCGACGGGAACGCTTCCCGTGTTGGTGATTGTTGACGTATAGGTCAGCGTATCGCCTTGAACGGCAAGTCCTTTGTCTACGCTCTTTACGTTGGTCATAGATCTTTCAATAATATAGACCGCTACGGCGTTGGAGTTGGAAAAACTTTCCGCGGGATAGCCCGCAAACGGGAAGAACTCGTAATCTACTCTCGCTATATTGAATATCGGGTTTTGCGCAGGAAGAGCGTTTGCCGTAACTTTGAAAGTTACCGTTACGCTCGCTCCCGAGTCAAGTTGGGCAATCGTAACGGGTAGCGTACCCGCGTAGGCAACGCCGTCTATCTCTATCGAGTTAGCCACCAACGTCGTTTCCGGCGGAAGCAAATCCGTCAGCGTTACGTTTTGCGCTTCGACCTCTCCGGTGTTTTCGATGACGACGGTATAGGTGATTTCTTCGCCGACGTTTGCGTAGGTCTTGTCGGCGGACTTGGTCACTTGCAAATCCGCGCCCTTACTGTCGACTTGAAGCGCAAGCGCGTTGGGCACGTAAAGATCGCCGTCGCTCGTAAATCTTATCGCGGCGGATGTTTGATTGACCGCAAGTTGATTAGATACGTCAACCGCGGTAATATCCCAACCTTGACGGCAGGCAACGGTATTAGTACCCGTGGCGGCGTTGGCGTTTCGCGTTCCGAAAGTACCCGTTGTGACGAGTACGCCGTTTGCGTTATTGATTTGCGAAGCGAAGAAATTGTCCTCGGGGTTGTTGCTGCCCGATAGCGCTACGAGCGAAGAGGTATTTGGACCGAACAGCATTTGATCTCCCTCGAGCACCGCGTCGCCTTCTTGTGCGGATACGAAAATCTTGCCGCTGACGGGGAGCACTTCGGGAGTGATAAAGTCCGTAACCGTTATCGTAGTGCTTCCCGATTCGGGAGATACTACCGTTCCGCCGCACCAAAGCGTGAGGTTACGTAGCGTTGCCGTGGGGTCTTCGTAAACGACCGCGAGAGTCCAACCCGCGTGGTTCGTGTCCGCGGTACGGTCGTCTATAGCTTCAATCAAAGCGGGTACGCCTTGTACGGAATACGTACCGCCGGTTTGAACGAAAGAAGTCACTTCCGCGCTCCTTACGTAGAAGCCTACAGTAACGTTGCCGGCAGGAATCGTGAAAGTTTGCGAAGTCGTCGCGTCGGGGGCAACGGTATGCGCGCCGCTTGGGGTAGTAAAGGTTACGCTGTTGTTGATAAGCGAAGATATATTGTTTGCGCTCGAACGGTACAGTCCGCCCCAAACAAGTTCAGCGTACAGTACGGAAGAGCCTGCGGGGAGAGTGAGAATAGCGTTGGAGCCGTTTTTCGTATAGTCGAGCGTAGTGCCGGCAGGAAATAAGCCGACTTGCAAAGACGTGTCAAGACTGGTGAACGCGCCTATCGAGCCTTGCGTTCCGGGAGCGTTGAGGTTTGTAGCCTTGCTCAGTCCCAAAGTGTTGCCGATAAAAGCGATGCCGCCTTTTTTTACGTCCGAATATCTATTGATGAAAGGCATAAAAAAAATTCTCCTTTAAAAAACTACGTATCGTTTTCCCCTTTGTAGAGGAATTCGATATGTAGTAATTCAAAGTAGAATAGAGTTTAAGTTCGATATATTCTATGCCGATTTAGCGATTTGGGTTACGGATTTTCGACCGCCGTTGAAAAAAAGTAGAATAAACGCTGTATTTATGGCGAAGTAAAGTTATGCAAGCTAAATTTTATTTGAGCTTGTCTTTTGCAGCTAAATATGGTAAAGTAGAAAGCGGAAACTTTTAGTTAAGTAATTAAAAGGTTTTCAAAGCGTACGTTGCGACGCTATACACGAAAGAGGAGTTAGCCTTATCCCGTATTAGGCTTAAAAGTAAAATGAAAGAGTATAAAAACGTATTCGTATTTGATCATCCGTTGATAAAGCACAAGGTTGCGATTTTACGCGATAAGAATACGCGTATGAAAGAATTTCGCGAACTGGTTGAAGAGATTACAGCTTTGATGACGTATGAGAGTATGCGGGATTTAGCGCTTATTCAAACGGAAGTGGAAACTCCGATATGTAAGACTACGCAGTGCAAAGTTCCTGAGGAGAGCGTGGTTATCGTGCCGATATTGCGCGCAGGTTTGGGAATGGTCAACGGCGTGCATAAGATATTTCCGACGGCAATAGTAGGTCATATCGGAATGTACCGAAATGAAGAAACGCTAGAGCCGCAAGAGTATTACTGCAATTTGCCGTACGGCATAGAAAACAAGACCGTATATTTGATAGACCCGATGTTGGCGACGGGCGGTTCGGCTTGCGACGCTATCTCCGCGCTCAAAGGTAGAGGCTGCAATAAGATCAAATTTATGTCGATTATAGCTGCGCCCGAAGGCGTTGACAAGGTCGCTAAGGCGCATCCCGACGTACAGGTTTACGTTTCTACTCTTGACGTGACTTTGAATGAACACGGTTATATCGTGCCCGGGCTTGGCGACGCGGGCGATAGGTTATTCGGCACGAAATAAAATTTACGCAACGACTTACAATATCCATTTAAATTAGTAAAATTTGCGCCAGCCGTATTGATATCTACCGCTTTAAGTGATATAATTACAGTGTAATAACAGTATTAAACGAGGCGGATATTAATGCTCGAGTTAAAAAATCTCACAAGAACGTATAAGACTAAGAAAGGAGCGCCTGTACAGGCGCTCAAAAGCGTTTCTTTATCTTTTGAAGATAGAGGACTCGTATTCTTGCTCGGCAAATCGGGCAGCGGTAAATCCACGCTTCTTAACTTAATCGGCGGACTAGACTTTGCCAACGACGGCGAGATAGTCATAGACGGGAAATCGTCTAAAGACTTTAAGCAATCGGATTACGACAGCTATCGCAACACCTATATAGGCTTCGTATTTCAAGAATACAACTTGCTAGACGAGTTCACCGTCGGCGAGAATATTTCGCTTGCGTTGGAGCTGCAAAATCAAAAGGCTGACAAAGAGAAAGTTGAAGAAATACTCAAAGAAGTTGATTTAGAGGGATACGCTGGAAGAAAGACCAACGAACTTTCGGGCGGACAAAAGCAAAGGGTAGCGATAGCGCGAGCAATCGTCAAGAATCCGAAAATAATAATGGCGGACGAGCCGACGGGAGCGTTGGACAGCAATACGGGCAGGGCGATACTGGATACGCTAAAAAAGCTGTCGAAAGATAAACTTGTCATAGTCGTGTCGCACGATAGGGAGTTTGCCGAAGAATACGGAGATAGGGTAATAGAGCTTGCCGACGGCGAAGTTGTTGCCGATGACAAAAAGGGCGAAACCGCAAAGCGTTTGAACAAAGAGGAAATCGCGGAAAGTTTACAAAAAGAAGAGAGCAAGGGCGAATTTATAAAGTCTAAACTGCCTTACAAGCGAGCTTTGAAAATGGGCGCGAGAACTATGCGCAAAAAAGGGTTTAGACTTATCGTGACGATTTTGCTTTGCGTTTTTAGCTTTACGCTTTTGGGCATAGTCGACGTGGGCGCTAATTTTGATAATGAACGCGCTATTCAAAGCGCTTTCCTTTTGGGCAACAGCGATGGCGTTACGTTCAATGCTGCGATAAATTATCAAGAAACGAATTGGGTTCGTCGAAAAAACGTTGAAGCGTCTTTTGCGGATTTGGAAAAGGTGAGAGAGTCGACGGGGCTTGACTTCCAAGGCGCGTTGGGAAACGACGCTACTACGGGTATTCCGCTTTGGAATAGGGACTTGCTAAACGGCGGAAGCGAAAGAGAGTATTATACAGGCAGGTGGGGCGCTATAATTCCCGCGTCTAAAAGCCTATTTGACGCGCAGGGATACAAACTATACGGCAGGCTGCCCGAGAACGAAAACGAGATAGTAATTACTAAATATATATTTGACCAGTTTGCAATAGCCGGAGTAAAATTAAGCGCCGGCGGATATATTTTGCCCCAAGATATTGATGATATACAAGGTTTTTTGGATAAAAATCCAAGCATAACGTTTTATTCGATTAGTAGTTATTTATGGAATTATCTTTACCAATTTCCTGATTTGCAATGCAATATAGTCGGGGTTGTCGATACCAATGCCGACCCGTACGGGAATATCAAAAATATGAAGTTTTCCGACGCTCGTTATTACAGTCAAATATGTTATCAGTATTTTCAAAAAAGTTACCATACGCTTACTTACGTATATCAATCGCTTTACGATAGCGTTTTGAGCATTGTTCCCAAGCCCGATACGACCGGCTTTGGAAGGAGAGTTAGAGTAAGCGCGCCGGGTTCGCCAATCCGCTCTTGCGACGGGGTGGCAAATGATAGCGCTTTGAAATATACGGACAAAGTAGTTTGGCTGGACGGCAAGGGCGATAGAAAGGAGCTTGCCGACAACGAGATAATTATAGACGTATCAAAAGCTAATTATTTATGGCCGGAGGCAAGCGAAAAATATGAGCTGTCCATTTATTGCAACTACACGACAAAGCATATAAACGGCGCGGTTTCTATTAGCAAAATGAATCTTTACGAGTTTAGAAACGGCGGCGCCGCATTAGTTGCGCGCTTTATTGAAGCCGAGGAGATTTCACTGGAGGAACTTGAAATTTATAAGCAATATTGCATTGACAACAATTATATATTTAACCGATTAGGCAATTGCATCGCGTATGATTATTATTATTCAAGTAAGAGATTTAGTTTTGATACGATGACGGAAAACGATTGGAGATATTCCTACGCTTGTTATTTGACGCAGGAGCGCATAAGCGGAGTAAGTATTTTTAATGAAGAAACGCAGGCGACTGAAGTAATAGAAGTAGACGTCGAGGGCGGATTGTTTAACAACGTAACGGGAAGGAAAAGCGGGCAGGAGATAAAGTATGAAAATGCCAATAGAATTTTTGTAGAAAACCGTATTGCCAACGCTTTCAATTCCGCGGTAAGAACCTTTCCCAAAGATTGCGCAATTAATTACTCGGGCATAGAGTCGGACGTGGAATTTGACGGAACTCCCGTAATCGTAGGCGTATTCTATCCCAAAGACGGCTATCCGAGCGGCTTCGTTATCAACAACGTAATTTACGAAAACAGTTTAGACTTTGAAGACGCGACTTTTCCGTTCCTGATAGCGCCTATGCCGACGGATTTAGATACGATAAACAAGATAATAGATTTGCATAACGATACAAGCAATACAAGAGGCTACGTCAGCAACAATTACGAATTCACGGCAATAGCCAGCGTGGCAAATCCGTTTATTTTGATAACGCCCTATCTTAGGGTAATAGGAATTATCGTGGGCATATTCTCAGTATTGTTGCTTGGCAATTATATAGCGGTATCCATATCGGCTAAGAAAAAAGAGATTGGCATATTGCGCGCGCTTGGCGCGAAGAAGAGCGATATATTCGCCATATTTATCAATGAATGCGTAATAATTACGGCGATTGTGCTGGCAATGGCGCTGATATGTCTTGCTTGCGTGTGCGCGGAATTCAATTCCTATGCGACGGATTATGGCATAAAAATGACCGCCGTAAGAATAGGCATAAGGCAAGTTGCTATCCTGCTGGCTCTCGGCTTAGGCGCGGCTGCGGCAGCAAGCGCTATTCCGCTCTATAAATTGTCAAGAAAGAAGCCTATAGACAGTATACAAAACAGGTAAAAGGAGAGAGAAATGGTCGAGCTTAAGAGGTTGTCAAAGACTTATAGACCCAAAAACGGAACGCCCGTTAAGGCGCTCAAGGACGTGTCTTTGTCTTTTGAAGATAGCGGACTGGTATTCTTGCTCGGTAAGTCGGGCAGCGGTAAGTCCACGCTTCTTAACCTTATCGGCGGACTTGACGTCGTTGACGGCGGCGAGATAGTCATAGACGGCAAGTCTACTAGATATTTCAAACAAGCCGAATACGATTCCTATCGCAACACCTATATAGGCTTCGTATTTCAAGAATACAACTTGCTAGACGAGTTCACCGTCGGCGAGAATATTTCGCTTGCGTTGGAGCTACAAAACCAAAAGGCTGATAAAGAGAGAGTTGAGGAAATACTCAAAGAAGTTGATTTAGAGGGGTATGCGGGAAGAAAGACCAACGAACTTTCGGGCGGACAAAAGCAAAGGGTAGCGATAGCGCGAGCTATCGTCAAGAATCCGAAAATTATAATGGCGGACGAGCCGACGGGAGCGTTGGACAGCAATACGGGCAGGGCGATACTGGACACGCTTAAAAAGCTGTCGAAAGATAAACTCGTCATAGTCGTGTCGCACGATAGGGAGTTTGCCGAAGCGTACGGAGATAGAATAATAGAGCTTGCCGACGGCGAGGTAGTGGCCGACAGCGCTAAATCCGAGCAAAGCGCGGAGCGCGCAAAAGAGGCTAATTCCATAAAATTAGAAGCTAAAGGGAGTAATTTAATAAAATCTCGCTTGCCTTACGCAAAAGCGTTTAAAATGGGCGCGAAGAGTTTGTTTACAAAACCTATAAGGCTTATCATCACTATAATTTTGTGTTTGGTGAGTTTTGCCTTTTTCGGGATTGCGGATACGCTTACAGCCTACAACTTCAACAAGGTTGCGCTCAACGCTTTAATGAAAGACCAATCGGATACGCTCGCTTTTTCAAGGGGATTTGGAGCTTTGGACGAAGATTTGACGAAAATAAAGGAAAAGACGGGTATCGAGAGCTTGGGCGTAGCGACTATGGGATACAGCTCGCAAGACTTGCCGATTATCTATCGCAGGAGAGTCAGCGGCAACAATGGCGGCGCGTATTACAATACGCAGCTTTGCGGTTATTTGCCCGCGAATAAAGTTATAGACGGAGAGAAGTACAAACTCATCGCCGGTAAAATGCCCGAGCAACTCGACGAAATAGTCGTCAGCAAATATACTTACGAGCAGTTTGCTCTCGGCGGCATAACGGTTGTCGACGGAGAAGATACTGTATATATCGAACCTGAAGAGATTTCCACGCCCCAAGATTTTCTCGATAAAGCTTGTATACAGCTTTTGTCCGACGACGGTTTTGACGTGGAGTGGAAAGTCGTGGGTATCGTCGATACGCTCGTCGATCCCGATGGAAGATACGAGCAGTTAAGACCCGACGCGAAATCGGAGTTAAGCCAAAAACAGTACAAGTTTTTGAGCGCGGAATGCATGTCGTATTTTTACTATTCTTACCATTCGCTCGGCTTCGTCAGTCAAGAAACTTACGAAGCAATCTTAGCTCTCAACGACGTCGGTTCGGCCGTCGGCGTTCGCTCGGAAGGAAGCTATTCGCTTACTTACGTAAACTACGACGGAGAAATTACTAAGTGCGGCGGAACGTTCAACGACGTAGCGGGTTATAGCGCGTTGAGCAATCTAGACGTTATATGGGCGGACGGCGTAACGCGTAATAGCCTTGCCGACAACGAGTTGGTCGTGGGAATTGACGTGATCAGGGACTTAGCAAACGCAATGGCAAGCAGTCTTTATTATCATCGCGTGAACGTAGATAGAAAGTACTTCGGCGGATTTATAGACTTTTCTAAATTTGACAATATCACTATCGGATACGTCAAAGAGATTGGACTGGCGGTGGGCGCTTGCGAGAGCGCGGAGAAGCTTACGTTGAGCGATTTGAGTCCGTTTGTTGCGTATATGAAATCTATCGGCGGCGAACTTGACGAAGATACGCGAGCGTATTGTCAAGCGCTTGCTTTAAGCAGTTGTTTTAACAGCGTAGCGCAATGGTCAGTCGACGACAGCGACTATGAGCTCAACTTTTATTCTCCCGACGACTTTTCGCTTAGAGATTGGCAAATGATATACGCGGGATATTTGATGAATGAGAAGATAGAAAACTATAGTATTATAGACGACGTATACGGCGGTTACAACGAAAGCGTTATTGCAAATCAACCGAGCGGAAAAGAACTTGAAAGTAAGTACGCTCAAGCGTTATACGACGAATGTATGATAAACGTAGCGTTTGAGATGGAGTTTGACGCGTTCAAATACCACTTTGTTTTCAGCAACGACGAGCAAACGATATTGGAAAATTCCACGAAAATAGTCGGCGTTTATCTTTCAAGCGGAGATACGCAACTCGTGATAAATCCAATACTTTACAAAGAAGCCCAAAGCGCGCCGACTCCCGATTACGCGTTTTTGATTGCGCCGATGACGTACGATAAAGCCGCGTTGAGCGTTTTGTCGGATATGCATTTCGACGAAGAAATCTACGTTCACAACGCTATAATGCTTGCGATAGGATATCGAAACGAAACTTTTGAAGGGCTTGGCAAAATCTTCCTTTACGTAGGCTTAGGACTTGCCGTCTTTTCAATATTGCTGATGGGTAATTTTATTACGGCGACCGTGGCTTCGCAAAAGCGGGAGATAGGTATTTTGAGAGCTTTAGGCGCAAAAACTTCCGACGTATTTGCAATCTTCTACAGCGAAAGTTTGATAATCTCGATTATCAATTTCGTATTGGCTACGGTTGCGGCGTGGGTGACGAGCCTGATCTTGAGCGCGCAAGTTGCGAAAGATTTAGCGCTAAACGTCGCTTTGATGACGTTTGGCATAAGGCAAGTCGCGCTGGTATTGCTCTTGAGCGTAGGAGTTTCGTTGGTCGCGAGCTTGCTCTCTATTTACTCGATCGCCAAGCGAAAACCGATAGATTGCATCTTGGATAAGTAACGGATATTCGCGTAGACTATACCGCTTTATTACTTTATTATTTGTCAAAGGTTCTTGCGATATAATTAGCAAGGTTTATCGGATTCCAAAAGATTGCGGCTTTGATAAGCTTGTCTTTGATTGCCGAATGTTTTTTCTCAACGTCGCATAGCGAACGAACGGAGATTTTTTCTTTGATACTTTGCAACGTTTCGCCTTTTGGCAAGTCAAAAAAGATATTCTTTTCTTGGCTTGGCAACATATCGAAATAGTTGTCGGAGAGCATTGTGGAATGACCTTTTAGTCTTATCTCGACGAACCTAGCGTAATCGGTTGATTTTATCGTTAGTTTTACGGTATCGTTCGTTAAAGAAATATCGTAAGATAGCTTGGTTTTGGGGAGAGTTGCCTTGTTCTCGTTGGTGAGCGGCAACGTTTCTTGGCAAATTATATTGCCGTCGGTATCGTACGCTAAGGCGTAGACGTAACAGGTCTTTTCTTTGCGTTTTTTCAATATAGATTTCAAGTCGAGTTTTGCAACCCGTGCTACTTTATTTTCCTCTATTTCAACGCTATCGACGAGTTTTGCAATCTCTTCGCCGTCGTAGGTCGATACTCCGTATTCGATTTTCAATTTAAGTTGAGCGTCGCAATCGTTGACCAATAGAATATTCATGGCGGAGCGTTGTCTTTGAAGCGCGAGCAGGGTATTTTGGTTAAAGCGTCTAGCGCAATATTGCAATGCTTTCATATTGCCGTAATAATCCATACCCGACCAAGAATTTACGCCCCAACAGTCGTTGTACTGCCAATATAAAGCGCCGTGGCAGCGCGGATTTATTCGCCAGCCTTCAGTAGCGTTTTTTATGCAAAGCGCTTGGGTGAGTTGGGATAGATAAACAGTATCTTCAAAGCGTTTCGGCGTCCAAAATTTTGAAAGCGTATAGTATTTGATTTTGCCGTTTCCGCCAATACATTTTTGGTGGGCTTTTGCAAGGTCGCAACTCACGCTTGAGTATTCGTGTCCGTCGCAAAACTCTTGTATAGCGTTGAGCGATGGTAGAGATTCTATACCGAATTCGCTGCAAAATCTTGTGGGCATACCCTTGTAGTACTCGAGTTTTCTCAATCCGTGCCATACGTGCCAAAGATGCGTGTCGCCTTTGTTGCAGCTGTTGATATTTTTCATATATTCTCCGCTTGAAGGCGTGCACGCCCAATACGGCGTATTTTCGTCAAGCGGCGCTAAATGAGCGGGTAAAATTTTATAGAAAAATTCGCCGCAATCTCTTATAACTTTCTTTCTATTTAGCCAAGCCATAGACATCGATTCGATTTCGTTGTTGCCTGCCCAAAGACACAAACAAGCGTGATTCTTTAGTCTTAAAACGTTGTCTTCGACTTCGGCAAGCACTTCGTCCAAAAACTCTTTGTCGTCAAAGGGGTATGGAGAGCAGGCAAAGTTGAAGTCTTGCCACACGAGCAAGCCGAGTTCGTCGCATATATCGTAGAACCTATCGCTTTCATAGTATCCGCCGCCCCAAACTCTTATCATATTCATATTGCAAGCCTTTGCCTTGTAGAGTAAATCGTAGAGTTTTTCGTCGCTTACGTTGTTGATAAAACTGTCCGCAGGAATCCAGTTTGCGCCTCTGGCGAATAGCTTTTTGCCGTTGATATAAAAGCAAAAATTACGTCCTATATCGTCAAGTTCTTTATCAAGGGTTATCGCGCGCAAACCTATTCTTTGCGATTTTTGCGCAATAATTTTATCTCCCTTAAATACCTTAACGTCAAGGCCGTAGAGCGGTTGCCGCCCCATATTATTGCACCACCATAGATTTGGGTTTTCTACTTTAAGAGTTGCGCGTTCTCCGTCAGCGGAGCAAATTTCCTGACCGTCAAAAGAAAGGGTATACAACACACTTAAGTCGTCGGCGTGATTTGACAAATGCGTTTTTAAATCTATATTTACGCAATCGCTAGAGTGAGTTTGCTTGATATCCAAGCGGGTAATTTTGCATATATCGTAGCAGTGGATAAAACAGTCTTTTGAAATTCCGCAAGTAAGCAAATGCGGACCCCAATCCCAGCCGAAGTGATAGGGACTTTTGCGGATATGGCAGGAGCCTGCTTCGCCTAAAGTGCTGTTGGGCAACGGGTGAGTTTTATGTTTGTCGGCAATATACGAAAGAGGAGAGCGAAAAACAATTTTAATTGAGTTTTCTCCCTCGTTTAGCAAATCTTTGATATTCCAAGCGTAATGCCTGTTGATATTCTTTACCGAAGCAATAAGTTTGCCGTTGATATATACGTCCGCCAGCGTATCAAGCATAAGGCAATTTAGTTCTACGTATTGATATTCAAGCGTTTTCTTTTCAACTTGGAAAGTCCTTGAATATTCCCAATCGGTCCGTCCCACCCATTGAACGGGTTCTTCGTTAAGACCAATGAGAGGATTGGGAATAACGTTGTTTGCCTGAAGGTCGGAAAAGACGTCGCCGGGGACGTTTGCAATATAAACCGCCTCGCCGTCTACCTTTTTCAAAGACCATTGTCCGTTAAGTGAAATTTTCATAATTTTGCTCCTAATTTTCCCTATCTATTACTTTATGATTATATCACATTGTTTTACGGCAAGTCAATAAGCAAGCTCTTATCAACAGTATGGCTTCGTATATTGATTTCCAAGTTTCACCTTGAAAAATCACATTCTAGTATAATAAATGGCGGAAAAGCATTATATTAAAGTCGCTATATACAACAAGCTGCAATATGAGTCCAGCCGCGAAAGGTTCGTGTCGCGCTTGTTGACATACCAATAATATTTTTGGTACAATTAATAAAAGATTTTGCAATATTTCGGAGAATGTTATGAACAAAAAGAGGATATTTTTTATTGCGGCGGTCTTAGTTATTGCGTGCGTTTTTACGTCGTTGTTTTGCGCTTGCTCGCCGACTTCGATTACGGCTGTAATTTCCAAGGACAATATAGGCGTTGAGATTGCCGATACTATGTACGGCTTGTTTTTAGAAGATATCTCTTTTGCGGGAGACGGCGGTCTAATTTCGGAACTCGTGAACAACGGGAGTTTTGAATATCAATCTTATCCGACGGCTTACTGGAATATTGATTGCGCTGAAGCGAAAATTGAAACTTCGGACGGACTTAACCCTTCCAACCCATCGTACTTGAGGTTGAATTGCGGCGGGAACGCAACGATTGAAAACTTAGGCTTTGTGGAATTTTACGATACTCTAACTCAAAACTATAATCAAGATAAAATGACAACAGCCGATATGGGTTTTCACGAGGGCGTTGAGTACGACGTATCGCTTTACGTTCGCCTTAACGGCTTCGAGGGCAAAATCAACGCGAAGCTAAATTCTCCGTCTAATACCCAAAGCGAAACTTTCGACGTTTCGCAAGTTGAAGTAGGAGAGTGGACGAAAGTAAGCGCGGTACTTAAATCAGCAGCGACCGAGGACGGCAGTCTTGTTATTGAATTTGAAGGTAGCGGAAGCGTAGACGTTGATTTCGTATCGCTTATTCCTCACGACACTCACGGCTACGGCTCCAACGAGTGGAAATACGTGACGTTGCGCGAAGATTTATATCAAGCGCTCGAGAATCTTTCTCCTGCGTTTATAAGATTTCCGGGCGGGTGTCTTGCCGAAGGCGATTCGTTTGAACATCTATTTAATTGGAAAAATACGATAGGAAAGCTTGAAGAAAGAGAGCAGTATCTCAATATTTGGCGCGACGACGAAAACGGTTTGTACTACAACAACACGTTTGCGCTCGGCTATCACGAGTATTTCCAGCTATGCGAAGATTTGGACGCAAAACCTTTGCCGATTTTGAACGTGGGTATGATATGCCAATTTGAGATGAAATACAACGCAAATTACAAGCTCTATTCAAGCGGCAAAATGACTGAGGCGCAGTGGGAAGCTTATCTTGATAGCGTTGCGTTAAGACCGGGCACGACTGAGTTTAACGAGTATCTCAAGGATATAACCGATCTTATCGAATACGCTAATTCCACCGACCCGAACAACGAGTGGGTGAAAAAGCGTATCGAGAACGGACATCCCGAGCCGTTCAATATTGAATACTTAGGTCTTGGCAACGAAAATTGGGGAGAACTTTATTGGCGTAATTTCGACGTGTTGTACAACGCTGTCAAGGCTTATTGCGAGGAAAACGGCTACGATATTACTATCATATCTTCAGCGTCTTATCAGTTCAGCGGCGAATACATAGATAATTCGTGGGAAATTATCAATGAAAAATATACCGACACTTTGGTCGACGAACACTACTATACGTCGCAAAATAAGTTGTTTAAATACAACGATAGATATGACAACTATGAGCGTACGGGCGCAACGGTATTCGTAGGCGAGTACGCCGCAAGCGCTTGGGGTATAGGCAAGTATTGGACGCAAAACAATATGTGGTCGGCTATTGAAGAGGCAAGCTATATGACTGCGCTAGAGCGTAACGGCGACCTTGTGAAGATGGCTTCTTACGCGCCTGCGTTTGCAAAGATAAACGCTCAGCGCTGGAAAATCAATATGATATGGTTTGATTCGCAAAGCATCGTTTTGACTCCCAATTATTTCAATCAAATGCTTTTTGCCAACAATACGGGCAATAAGTATATCGAAACGGGTATTTCAGGCAAGGGCGTTTATTCATCTACGTCTATCGATGAAGAAGAGCAGGTGATTTACGTCAAGATAGTCAACGCCAATAAAAAAAGCATAGACGTTTCGCTTGATTTCAACGGCTTCGGACCGCTCAACGCAAGTAATATGCAATATATGAGCGGAGTGCGCGCCGCTTGCAACGAACTCGGCGTAACCACCGTTGCGCCTTATCAACAAGATTGCAACGTAAGCGGCAGTAACGTAAACGTAACAATCAACGGAGAGAGCATAAATATTATTCGCGTCTATTACGGCGATAACGACGGTTCCAACGCCTATAATCTCCCCGAACTGCCCGAAAATATGCAGCGTGAAGTAACCGAGTATACGAAATTTTTCGTAGTGCCCGAGCTTGCTATTGTTTACGGCAGTTGCGCTTTGGCGGTACTTATAGCAATAGGAGTAGGCGTTATTGTGTGGGTTGTTAAGAAACGTAAAAAGAAAGGGGAACGCGTATAGCGGGATTTTGCGGTTTGCAACATAGGTATATGTAATAACTTTTTACAATAGCATTCACTAATTAAAAAAATGACACGATTGCTCTTTGTTGCTATTAAAACGATAATCTAAGTCTTATCTAAACAACTCTATCATCGCCTTAATTCAAGTTATGTATTTCGGCGTTTAGTTTGTATACTTGTAAACGATAAGTTTTGTCTTTTGACAGGTGTTAATAAAGAAATGATTTACGTCAATTATTGACAAGAATAATTTATGTATTATAAAATTATATAGAATTTGCTGCGAAGGAAAAACGAGTGCAAGTATTAAACGTCCCGAAAATAAACAAATATCTTTCTTATATAAAAAAAGGTAGGGAAGATGGTCTTACAAAATTATTTGAGTATACATCCTCAAACTTGCATTGTGTTGCAAGTATGTATCTTATAAATAAGAATGATGCTGAGGATGTTTTAAGTCTAGCATACGAAAAAGCGGTAAAGTATATTGACTCGTTTGATGGTAGAAAGAATGGTTATAATTGGTTGTTTACTATCGTCAAGAATTGCGCGAAGGAGTTTAACGAGCGCGAAAGGAGAAAACGGAAGATAGTTTGTGAGCTTGATGAAAATTTAGAAGATGAATTTGACGAATTGGAGCGTGTAATTTTAAAAGAAGCGCTCAACAAACTTGATAACGATGAAAAAAAATTATTATATAAAATATATTGGGAAGGATGGGAAGTTAAAGAAATCGCAAAAGAATTAGATACTCCGAAATCTACAATTTATAGTCGATTGGATAGTATATATAAAAAAATTAAGGGTTTTTATAAAAAAGATTCGTAATTTAGGCGTTGATAACCACTATACATAAATGAAAGGAGAATGGAATCACTGAATATGAGGAGTGAAATTTGAACGAACATTAAAGCCGACGCTGCCGTTTTGTATATTGATTTATTTTATAGGTAAGAATTGGATAACATACAGACGCTTACGATATATTAAGGAGAATAATGCGAAAATCAAAATTAGATAGGTTAATAGAGAGAAACAATGCAAATCGCGAACTCAATTCATCTTTGCTTGAAAATGCAAAATATGAATTGAGGGAACGCGATGCGCGCAAAAGAAGAGCTAAAGCGTTCAGTTGGAAAAATTTTGCCAAAATTTTTGTTTCACTATGTTGCGCAGTTATTGTCATAGTTGTTTCTATAATTATATATGTGCCAACAAATGACGGACAGCCGACCTCTCCGCCAAAAATAGAGAATCCGCCTTTGATTGAAAATCCAAAGCCAAACGAAACTCCTAGCGAAGAGAAGCATTATGCTAAAACTGAAAATAATTTTCACAATATTCAATCAGTAGATGAGCTGAATAGAGATAAGAACTTATCGTTGCATTACTTTAATTTGTTTGGAGCTGAAGAGACTATATTTGTCTTTGAGGATGAAGAAAATGAGAAAGACATAGACGTATTGCTAAAGCAACGAATTCTTTTAGTTGAGACATTTGAGGAAATTCTATTGTATGTCGAATTGCAAGATAATTATATTTTTGATTTTTTAGAGAGATTCGATAACTTAAGTCAAGTTTGTAATATTGACGGTGTCACAATAAAATTTGATACAATTTTTGATGAAGATTATTATTTATACTGCACAAGAACGACGTTTGAAATTGACGGATTTAAATATCGCGTAGAATTTTTCATGGAAGATCCTGAGCAGTGGATTTCTTATTTAGGACAAATTTTGTAATTAAATTTAATATTGTCACCAGCTTATGTAAATTTTTTGTAAAAATTATAAATTGCTTCGTAATTTTGCAACGTTAAAACATTAAACATTATTGAAAAAAGGCATAGACGTCAAATGTAAAGAGGGCGCAAATGGCTTAACGGAGGTTAAAAAATGAAAGTAGCAAAAAAACTTACACTAGTTTTACTGATAGCGGCAATGGTATTGGTAACGTTCGTTGCTTGTCTACCTAATATGGGCGGTAACAAAAAGGAATATGACGAGCCTGAAGATTTTGAATTTGAGGTTACGGCTACGACGATTAAATTCGTCATTGACGATTATATGGAAATTAGTGTTAACGGAGAAGTGCTGGAATACCGTATTGAAAACGGCGAATGGCAAGACAGTCCTTTGTTTGAAGGACTTACTCCAAACACGAAGTATAACGTATACGTTAGAGTAAAAGAAAACGATAATTACAAAGCAAGTAAGGAACATTCTCAAGAGGTTACCACTTTAAAGTATTCGCAAAGCGCGCCTAACGTTTCTTATGAACTAGTAGAAAAGACCGTCACAGTACAATCAAGCTCCGAGTTGGAATATTCTTTTGACGGCGGAGTAACTTACGGTTCGGTAAATACCCATACTTATACGGATAAGGGCGATAAAACGATATTAGTCAGATACAAAGAGACTGACGATAAGTTTTCGGGAGAGGCGCAAGTCATTAACGTTAAGATTACTGATTATTATGGCGGTAGCGGAACGGAAACTGACCCGTATTTGCTTTTGACGGAGGAGCATTTTATTGCGTTAAGAAATGAAACTACGACTAATTCGTGTTTCAAACTTATGGGCGATTTAGATTTTTCTTCTAAGACTTTTTATCCAGCAAAAATCGGTGGTTCAAGCGTTTTTGACGGTAACGGTCATAAAATCGCCAATATAAATTATGAAATCGACCAGTATTCGCGTAACATCGGAGTATTTACTATAGCAGGAACTGTTAAAAATCTTACTTTGGAAAACGTAAATATAAATTACGAATGCGATAAATATTATTGTTCGTCAACAGTTGGACTTCTTGCTGCAAGCGCTAACAATATTGATAATTGCCAAGCTAGCGGAGAAATCAACATTAAAGACACGTCGTCCTATAATTTTGTAATCGGCGGACTTGTAGGTGGATTTAACGTTCCCGGCGGTACTATGAATAGATTTAGCATAACAAATTCTTTAGCGGACGTTAAGATAACCTATGAATCTCAATCAACGGTTAGTTCGGGAGTTGAAGTAGGAGGATTATTGGGACAATATATAAACGCAACTGATGCGAAAGATAATTACGTAACAATTTCTAAATGCGGAGCAAACGTAGATATTGATTTATCGGGCACATACGGAAGCGTCAATAAAGTGGCAGGTCTTGTAGGTTCCAATATAATGGGTAAAATAGTAAATTGTTACGCAACCGGAAAAATTACTACAAGCGGTAACGCTGGAAATATGATGATGGGCGGAATAATCGCTCAAGTTGCCGTTCGTACCGCAGCGAATAATGATAGATACGGGAACGCAAGTATTGAATCGTGCTACGCCAATATGGATTTATATGCGGATAGAACTAATCAAGGCGTAAGAATGGGTGGAATATCTTCGCTTATGCAAGCGTATGCCGCGCAAACTGTTACGAATTGTTTCTTTGCCGGTACGATGGCAGTTTCGAGTGGAGGTAAAGACGGATTTATGGATAGTTTTGCAACGTCGGTTCTTGCAAATTATACTCAAGTGAATTGCTACCATTCGGACAATTTGGTTTCGCCTGTTGAATCAGGAGAGTCAATAGCGGCGGCGGTAGAAACAATGAAAACAATCGCTTGGCAGCGCGATACGCTCAAATTCAGCGAAGACGTTTGGAATTTTGTCGAGGGACAATATCCTACGTTAAAGTAATACTTTTTTACTGCCGACGAAACAAAGTTGCAACAAGCTATAGGTTATAAGGAACTGTTGAGCAATATCTTGCCCAAAGAGATAGATATCGCTACATATACTTTTCTTCTTGAACCTGAAGAAGACGAACGCGGCAGATCAATCCTTATCGAAATTGACGGCGAAGAGTATTATCCCAATCATTGGAAAATTGAAGATTTGGCAAACTATATAGAGAAGTTTTTCAAAAAGAACTCAAGATTGGCATATAATGCAATCTTGCAAATAGAAGATTGAAAATATCACATTTTCATAGAGTTTCAATCATAAAGAATTTTGAATATTAATTAAACAAACAATAATCAGGCTGAAAAGTCCAAATACAGGGCTTTCAGTCTTTTTATTATCGTCTAGCGATTTATATTGATTATTGCCAATTCCTACTAAAAGTGCATTTTGAAAATATTTTGTAGATTTCAAAAACACATTGCAAATAACTTTACAAACGTATTTTGGCAATGTTATAATGTCGAAAAATTGAATAAACGGTAATTGGGTTACGCAAGTTTTGCGTATTAAAAGGGAACACGGTGAGAATCCGTGATCAGCTCACTCTACTGTATGCGGCTAATCGTATTTCGGAAATGTCACTGAACGATTTTGTTTGGGAAGGCGGAAATACGGTGCTTGAAGCCGTGAAGTCAGGAGACCTGCCTCGTTGCCAAAAGTATAAACTTTTCGGTGAGGCGAGGTTTGTGCGATTAAGTACCGCTTGGAAACGAGCGGAATTGTCGCGTATGGAAAAATCAAGGTAATCACTGAAAAGCGGTTACCTTTTTTATTTGTCAAAATCAAGGAGTAAGCGGATAAAATGAGTTACTCGCATAAGCAAAAAAATAATTCGTGTTGGAAGCCGGGCGACGAACTTACGCAACAAGATAGAGAACTGTTGCAGCGCGTAGTTGCGCTTGCAAAGAAGTTGGGGCGTACGCCGATAAAAAGCGAGTGTAAAGAAGCGTCTAAGTTAAAAGCTAGATTTAGGACGTGGCACAACGTAATATTGGCTAGCGGACTTCCACCGCTTGCGGATAAAGAGCAAGAGCGAATAAGGAAGGAGAAAAACGAAAAATGATACATATCTATTACGGAGAGGGAAAAGGAAAAACTACGGCGGCAATGGGACTTGCATTGCGAGCGTTGGGACAGGGATTGAATGTTACGATAGCGCAGTTTCTCAAAGACGGGAAATCGGGCGAGATAGAGCCATTGAAGAAGTTGGGCGCGACTATAATTTGCGATACTCAACCTATGCCGTTTACTTGGCAAATGAATGAGACCAACGGGAAACGGCTTGCAAGCGTATGCAAAACGTGTTTGAAAGGGCAATGCAATCGGCGGAGAATAGCGATTTAGTTGTTCTAGACGAAGCGTTATGCGTTATGCAAATGAATATGCTACGCAGTAGCGAAATTATCAAGTTTTTGCAAACTACGAAATCCGAAGTCGTACTGACGGGCAGTGTTACGGAAAAAGATATGCGACTTTGATAGATTACGCTGATTACGTAAGTGAAATTAAAAAACACAAACACCCTTACGACAGCGGTATGACCGCAAGGCGTGGAATCGAATATTAGAAATACCTTTTAGGAGTTATATAATGAACAAAAGATTTACTTTGAAAATTTTTACATTAGTAATCGTACTCACGATAATACTTTGTGGAATTTGCGCGTGCGATAATAGTAACGATACGCAATTCTACAGCGTCACTTTTAATCTTGACGGTGGAAAGGTCGCGGATAAAGATTTGTCCGCTCCTCTTAAAGTCAAAGACGGAACGGTTCTCAATCTTGTAGAGTACACACCTACGAAAGACGGCTACGATTTTGCAGGCTGGAAAGTAGGCGATACGACTTATCAAAGCGACGATAAGATTACCGTCACTGCCGATATTACTCTCGTTGCGCAGTGGACTCTTGCAGTGTCGCCCACGTGTGTAGTTACTTTTGACGTAAACGGCGGAAGTATGGTCAAGGACAGCCAAGTGCAAGTCGATAGAAATTCTATCGTCAATCTTGCCAACTATGTACCTACGAAAGACGGTTACAATTTTATCGGTTGGAAAGTTGACGGAAAGATTTACGCAAGCGACGAGACTTATACCGTCATGAGCGCAGTCACGTTGGTAGCGCAGTGGAGAATACAGCCTACTGACGCTCAAAAATTTTTATTTGAAGAAACGCAAGACGACAGCGGCTACGTTTTGACCGGTTTTGCAGACGGCTTTGACGTAGAGAGAGTGGCTGTTCCCGGCGAATACAACGGCAAGCCGATAGTCGAAGTTAAGGAAAAAGTCTTTCAGTATTCGCAAGGAATTAAGACGGTTGACTTTACCAACTGCTTGTCGCTAGTCAAAATCGGCGCAAACAATTTCTCTTATGATTACGACGTAGAGTCGGTAAATCTCGAAGGGTGTTCGTCGCTCGTTGAGATTGGCAACTATTGTTTCAATAATTGTTTGGCTCTTGAATACGTTAGCCTTGCGGGTTGTTCTTCGCTCAGGGCTATAGGCAATTCTTGTTTTAACGTTGCGCCCAAACTTACTACCGTTGACTTGCAAGGTCTTACGAGTCTTGAGAGCATAGGCAGTTCAAGTTTTAGCGGATATGCTTATACTCAATCGAGTATGTATATTCCGGTGAAAGTTCTTGATTTTTCCGACTGCATATCACTCGCGAGCATAGGACAAGGGAGTTTTTGGTATCTTAGCGAAGTAAAGACTCTTGATTTCTCAAACACTAAACTTTCCGTAGTTGATAGACAAGTTATAATGGGGTGTTCCAAACTTGAAAACGTTGCTTTGCCAGCTACGTTAAATCCCCAAGCAATAGCAAACGAAAATCTTGGAATAAATAATTTGTCTGAGTTTATATATCAATGCGACAACTTGAAAGAGATTACCGTAAGTCCTTTGAGTATATTTCTTTGCGCTGAAGACGGCGTCCTATACGATATTGACAAAACGACTGTTTTCAAATTCCCTGCAAAGGGTCAACTTACTGAGTATACCGCGCCTACGACTGTTACTACGGTGCTGGGACGCGCTTTTGAAAACGCAAGCAATTTGCAATCTATTGATTTCAGCAAGTGTAAGTTGACGGAAGTAGCTTTCAATGCGTTTGCCGGTTGTACTAGCGCAACGCTTTCGCTACCTTTTGACGAATACGGATATTATCAGGACGGAACGCAAGTTACGCTCGGCAATAATTGGAACAATGGGGTTAAACAAATCAATTACGCTGAGAGATATTTGTATTTTGATTTCACTATCAAAGGAATTGACAATGGGATTGAAGTATATGACGAAATTCTTAACGTAACGGCATCGGCAAAGTACGGAGACGACAACTGCGAAATAAGTGTAAAGGTAAATCAAGTCGAAGTGCCTATCAGTAATGGGAGATATTCTATTGTTTTAACGGAAGGCTCAAATACAATAGTTATTAAAGCGGAGTGCGGGGAAAAGTTTGATGAAAAAACTTATACAATAACGTATGTGAACGCTACGCCAATTATTGTCGCGTCTCTTGATAAAGATAATCTAAATACTACGTCTTCATTTACGGTGCAAATCAAAGTCGGAGAAGTTGCTCAAAATATATCAAAATCAAATATAAAAATAGTTTCAAATAACGGATATTCAGCGCCAAACTATGGGGATTATGAACCGCCGCTTTCAAAAGAGCAAACTGACGATAATAAGGTTACGGTTACGTTGAAATATTCAGATTGGGAAATGTGGGGGTATGATGTTGACGGAGAATTTAAGATTAAAATTATTGTAACGCTTTCGTCAGGTGAGAAAATCGAAGCAGAATATAGAATGATTTATGAAAGCTAAAAAATATATTGCAAGTGTGATATTGGTAATTGTCTGCTTACTTGCGTTTACGGCTTGCAATAGCCACGAATTTGTATTTTCCACCGACATTGTAGACAACGCCGTTGTAACTGAAAAGATTTATGAGTTTCGCGCGACGGCGACTTACGGCGGAGAAGTCTGTCGTATGGAGATTATTTGCAACGGTATCTTGCTTGACGGTGAAAACGGAAAATATAAGGCAAGTCTGATTGACGGCGACAATATTATAGAAGTTACGGCAATCAGTGGCAATTCAAGAGAAGAACGTAAGTATACGATAACTTATAGAGCGGAGTTTGATATATCGACTTCGCTTGAAAACGCTGTGATAAAAAATGATTGCGTTGTATTCAGCGCAAACGCTACGTTTAACGATTTGCCTTGCGCCGTAGTCGTAACGCATAACGGCAATCAACTGACGGCAGAGAACGAACTATATACGGCAACGCTTTGCTTGGGCGAGAACGTATTCGTAATTACGGCTCGCTACGGAGATTATACCGAGCAAAAAGATTGGACTATAGTTTACGGCGAGTTCACATTGACTACGGATATTAAGGAGTTTGACTCGGTAGATGAAGATTATTTCTTTCGAGTAGCAGTCAGTTATAACGGTAGCGTCTGCAATCTTTCGGTTACAGTAAATAACGTTGCTGTAAAGGCTGTGGGTAATCGCTACGACGTCACGCTCCAAAAGGGTGAGAATACTATCCTAATCACGGCGGAGTATGACGGAATAATCAAAGAGTATTGCTATACCGTTAGATACTTCGACGATCCGCCTACGCTAAGCACGTCTATAGAAAATAACAATACCTATAGGGGAAGTATATTCAACTTTGACGTAACGGCAAGGGACGGACTAGGCGCAAAACTGCCTAAAGAAGGAGTAATGTTTGCAGTCGATTGGGACGCAGACGACGGCATGGAAAGGTTCGTATCCGTAGTCGGTATATCGCTCGTGTGGGACGATAATACTATGACGAGTTATCGCATTCGTTTCAACAGCGGAGATTTTGCAAGCCACGCAAATAAAGCGTTTATTCTCAAAGTCAGCGCAAGCGATTCGTTAGGCAGGCAGGCTTTTGAAGAATACACAATGACCTACGTACCTACAGAGTACGGCGAAGAAATAGGCGAAGTAGCTTTTGCGCTCGAAGGTTTTTCAATTTCTTGCGGATACTTCATAGAGCCTATGTGGATACCTATCTACGAAGGTATTCCGTTCTCCGTTACGCTTACCGATATATTGAGAGAGCGTGGGTATGAGTATACTTACACGGGCGAGTTGCAGAGCGGTTTTTATCTAGCGTCCGTAATCGGTCTTGACCTAACGGGCAACAGTATTGCCGACGGAATTTGGGAACGCGTAAGCGGTAGTTATAATCGAACGCTTGCAATAGGCAGTTCGCTCGGTGAATTTGACTACGGAAGCGGTTCGGGGTGGATGTACAGCGTAAACGGAGTGTACAAAAATTACGGATTTGCAGACTACTATCCGCAAGACGGCGACGTGGTTAGGGTTCAGTTTACCGTTATGCTGGGCGAAGATTTAGGCGGTGGCGGAGCGTTGGGCGGTGGTAATACGGGAAGTTGGCTTGACGACAATCCCGATTACGCCCCGATAATGAAAGCGCTTGCGGATATACAGCGTAGCGAAACGGCAGACAAAAGCGTATATGGGCAAGTCGTGAGCGTGATAACGCAATGGAACTTATCTCAAAGCGTAATGAACGAGCAAATAGCTATTTTGAAAAACGCTTACGGAGTGTAGATGAATAAGAGGAGTTTGAAATTTTTAAGCGTATTGCTATGCGGTATTATAATTGTTGCGACAGTATTTTGTACTGCCACAGGTACTGCTTTTGCGCAAACAAATAATTCGGTGTCGGTTGAGCAAATTCAAGAAGTCGCCGACGGCATAATAGAATGGAAAAAGTCGGACGTAGGGTCGAAGGACTGCTTAATTAACGACGTTTTACTTAGACAAGCGGGAAGTACGCCGGGAGATTGGTATCCTATCGGTCTGGGACGATTGGGCGTAGCCGATAATCAATCGGGGTATTTGGCGGTAATCAACGACGTCGTGCAAAAGCGTTATAATACGAGCGACAAACTTGATAGAGCAAAAGCGACCGAATGGCATAGAATTTCGCTTGCCGTACTCGCTAGCGGTGGCAATCCCCGTCGTATGGGCGACAACGGAAATATCGACTTGATAGCCGACGGTACTTATAACCGAGTGGATGAAAACGGCGTAGGTATTCTTGGACGGCAGGGAATAAACGGCTTTATTTGGGGGCTTATTACGCTTGACAGTATGTATTACGATGTCCCTCAAGGCGCGTATTATTCCCGTGACGATATTATTTTGCAAATACTCAAATTGCAACTTGCCGACGGCGGTTGGGCTTTGACGGGAACTACTTCCGATCCCGATATTACCGCAATGGCTATTCAATCGCTTGCGCCCTATTACAACAGCGAAAAGGAATACGACGGTAAGAAAGTGCGCACGGTCGTCGACGAAGCGATAGAGTGGCTCTCGAGCGTTCAACTCTCAAGCGGAGATTTTTACAGTTGGGGAATGGCAAACTGCGAAAGCACTGTGCAAGTAGTCGTTGCGTTATGCTCGTTGGGTATAGATATTTTTACCGATACTAGGTTTATTAAGACGGACGGCGATGGCAGACAAAATACTTTGTATGACGGAATTATGAAGTATCGCACGTCATCGGGCGGTTTCACTCATTCGTACGTCAACGACGCGGACAATCCGTCGGCAGTAGCGGGCGAGCCTAATACTATGGCTAGCGAACAGACCTTGTACGGTTTGACGGCGATAATCCGTCAGCAAAGCGGTATGCGTAGGCTGTACGATTTTAGGCAGGAGCAGTCAATGCAACTGCAAGAGCAAATTAAAGCGGTAGAGTTGAAAATACAGTCGCTTACGGTTACGAGTTCAACGCAGGAAATTAAAGACGTCTACGACGAGTATTTGGCGATTGACGGCAGCGAACGCTCGTACGTGACGAATTATAGCGAGTTATCCGACTTGCTTGCATTTGCAGGGATTGATTATGAAGAAGAAAATATTACGTACAACAGCGGCGACGCAGGTTTAGTAACCCCAACCGAGTATTTTACCGCCGAAGATATTGCGGCTGCCGAAACTCTGCCCAAAACGCTTACGACGGCATATCGCGCCGAAGTGCTAAGGCTGTGGCAAAAGATTCAAAACAGCGTTGAGTTTGACCGCAAACAAGAAATGACGATTTTGTTGGAAAAAGCCAAAAACGAGATAGACGCGTTGCAAGACGAGATAGATTCTTTGCAAAGAGAAATCAAGGAAGAATTGTATCCGTTTGAAAATATAGGTCTTGACAAGCGAAAGACTGTGTACGATTTATATAATCGCTTTATGGCTTTATCCGAGTACGATAGAGCGCAAATCGAGCAAGCGGATATAGAAGGCTTAATGCGTTGCAAAACGCAAGTGGATAATTTGCGTACCGCGTTGATTATCGGTATCGTATGCGCGGTAGTCGTCATAGGCTTAACCGTATTCGTGGTCTGCCATATACGCTCAATGAAAAAGAAGAAACAAGCAAAAGTAATGCAGGAGAGTGACGAATGAAGAAAGATTTTGTTGCGGTAGTCGTTATAGTTTTTCTTATCGTCGTTCTTTGTTGCGGTACGAAAATTCAGTCTGTAGACGATTATTATCTTACGCATATAGACGATATTACCGAAGATAGCGAAACTGTGTTTTTGAGTATTGAGTGTAGTACGATACTCAATAATTGGAATGATTTAGACCCTGCGCTTAGATATGAAAAATACGTACCGAGTAGCGGTTTTATCTTAGAGCAAACGGAGTACGTCTTGCGCAAGGGCGATACCGTGTACGACATTCTTTCAAGGGCAGTGAGATATAACAAAATTCAAATGGAGTATCAAGGGGCGAACTTGAGCGCATACGGTAGCGTTTACATTAGGGGTATAAACTACTTATACGAGTTTTCTTGCGGTCCGCTTTCGGGTTGGATGTATACAGTCAACGGAGTGTTCCCAAATTACGGTTGCAGTAAGTATGAACTTAAGGACGGCGACGTAATCGCTTGGGTTTATACTTGCGATTTAGGGCGCGACGTAGGTTGCGAATGGTTAGAAAATAATGATATTAAAGCGCAAAGTATTTTTGGCTTGCAAGGGGTAGGAATATGAGAGACAAAGCCTTTGCAAGTTATCATCCGATAATTTTATTCGTATATTTTACGGTTACGGTATTTATTACGATGTTTACTATGCACCCCGTATTGCTGGGCATTTCTTTCGTGGGAAGTATTGTCTTTTGCGGAACGCTGATAGGAGTAAAAGAACTATTCAAAAGTCTGGCGTACAGCGTACCCATATTGATAATAATCGCTCTTACCAATCCGCTGTTTTCACATAACGGAGAAACGATTTTATTCTTCCTAAACGACAATCCCGTTACTGCCGAAGCGATATGCTACGGAGTGGCTATTGCCGTAATGATTATATCAATGTATTATTGGTTCAAGTGTTATCACGCGGTAATGACGAGCGATAAATTCGTATTCCTATTCGGAAGATTCTTGCCAAAGCTTGCGCTGTTGCTTTCAATGACTTTGGGATTCGTGCCTAAACTCAAAAAAAGATATAGAGAAATCAACGAGGCGCAAAAGGCAATGGGTATTTATACGTCCAAAAGTTACGTAGACCGTATACGCAGTAAAGTCCGTGTAATGAGTATTCTCTTGACTTGGAGTCTTGAAAACTCCGTTGATACTGCCGACTCTATGAGAGCGCGCGGCTATGGACTAAAGGGGCGTTCAAGTTACGCAATCTATAGATGGCATAGACAAGATACGGTTATGGCGTGCATAGCTTTTGCGTTGTCGGCAGGCGTTATTTGGTTGATGTTCTCGGGATATGGCGACTACAACTTTTATCCCACGCTTGCGAAGATAGACGTATCCGCTTTGGCTTTCACGTTGTATGCGGGACTGTTTATTTTGATGTTTTTATCTACGGTAATTGAAATTAAGGAGAACTTGTTATGGCGATACTTACGCTCGAAAATTTGACTTTTACTTATCCAAATGCGATTACTTGCGCGCTTGACAATATCAATCTTAGTATCGAGCGCGGTGAGTTCGTCGTGCTATGCGGAGAGTCGGGGTGCGGAAAAAGTACGTTGCTCAGACTACTTAAAAAGCAGTTGCAACCCAAAGGAAACAAGTCGGGCAAGGTCTTGTATGACGGTGTTGAGATTGAGAATTTAGACGAGCGGACATCCGTTACGGCAATAGGCTTCGTTATGCAAAACCCCGACAATCAAATTGTAACCGACAAGGTGTGGCACGAGTTGGCTTTCGGGTTGGAGAGTTTGGGGGAAGATAGCGACGAAATCCGTAGACGAGTTGCGGAAATATCGGGATTTTTCGGGATAGGAGATTGGTATCATAAAAAGACTTGCGAACTTTCGGGCGGACAAAAACAGTTGCTCAACTTAGCGTCAATAATGGTAATGCAACCTCAAATTCTTGTATTGGACGAGCCTACAAGTCAACTTGACCCTATCGCCGCCTCGGACTTTATCGCAACTTTGCGTAAAATCAACGAAGAACTCGGTATGACTATCGTGCTTGTGGAACACCGTTTGGAAGAAGTCTTTCCGCTTGCTCACAAAGTAGCCGTTATGAATAAAGCCAACGTCCTTATGGTGGATACGCCAAAAAATATAGGCAAGCGATTGTTGCAAGAAGATAGCGGACACAAAATGCTGTTGGGATTGCCGTCGGCAGTGCGTATTTATCAAAGTCTCAAGGCTGACGGCGAATGTCCGCTATCGGTACGCGAAGGAAGGGAGTTCTTGCAAGGTTACAAGAATACCTATCCCGGCTTCGACGTGCAAGACGAAGATTATTCCAATCGCAAAAAGGCAATAGAAATCAGTGAAGGCTTTTTCAGATACGAGCGAGATACGCCGGACGTTCTCAACGGCTTGAATTTGACCGTCTATGAAAACGAGATACTTTGCATATTAGGCGGAAACGGAGCAGGCAAAACTACAACGTTAAAGATTATGAGCGGTACTCGCAGACTGTATAGGGGCAAACTTAGGATATGGGATAAGAAAATCAAAGAGTATAGCGGTAATTCTTTGTATAGACGTAATATCTCGTGCTTACCGCAAAATCCTCAAATACTTTTTGTCAAAAACACTTTGAAAGACGACCTAATGGAAGTGACTAAACTTATGGGGTATGACAAAGCGCAGTCACAGCAAAAAATACAAGCCATAGCAAAGGAGTTGGAAATAGAGCATTTGCTTGATAGCCATCCCTTTGATTTGAGCGGTGGCGAACAGCAAAAATCAGCTTTTGCGAAGTTGCTTTTGACCGAGCCGAAGATTATTCTTTTGGACGAGCCTACTAAGGGTATCGACGCATATTCCAAAAAGATTTTGGCGGATATTTTATATCGACTGAAAGCGCAAGGTATGACTATCGTTATCGTGACGCACGACGTTGAATTTGCCGCTGAACACGCCGATAGGTGCGGTATGTTCTTTGACGGACAAATCGTGTCGCTTTGCAATCCCGTAGACTTCTTCTCGTCCAACAATTATTATACTACGGCGGCAAGTCGTATTTCTCGCGGACAGTATAAAAACGCCGTAACGGTAGATATGGTAGTACAGCTTTGCGAAAAGAATGGGAGAGTAAACGGCAATGGATAAAAGACTTATTACTATTTCGCAACCTATTACGCAGGCTGAGCCGTCGCATACGGATAAAGATAAAAGCAAGCCGAAGAAGAATATCCCGTGGCGTACTATAATTACGCTTGCCGTATATCTCGTCGTAATTCCTATCGTGATATTTATCGGAGTTAAACTCTTTGCAGACCGCAAGTACAATATCATATCCATTGCTATTGCGCTTTTGGCTTGCATACCGTTTTTTATCGGATTTGAAAAGGGAAAAGCAGGGGCAAGGGAATTGGTAGTAATTGCAGTATTGACGGCAATATCCGTATTGGGGAGATTGATTTTCGCGCCCATTCCGGGATTTAAGCCGGTGACGGCGATAGCAATTATTACGGGTATTGCGTGCGGTATGCAAGCAGGATTTATGACAGGCGCGCTATCGGCAATCGTATCTAACATATTTTACGGACAAGGACCTTGGACGCCCTTTCAAATGTTCGTATGGGGTTTTATAGGGCTGTTGGCAGGTCTGATTAGTTTGCGTGGAAAGAGACCGAATTGGATATTATTGATAATTATCGGAATTATAGGCGGAGTGTTGTTCTCAATGCTTATGGATATATGGACGGTAATCAATATGGACGGTACTTGGAATTGGTCGCGCTACGTTGTCGCCATCACGTCTAGTTTGCCCTTTATGGCAGTTTACGCCATATCCAACGTAGTCTTTTTGCTATTGCTAACAAAACCGTTCCTTGAAAAGTTAAATCGCTTAAAAACAAAATACGGAATATTCGATCAAGCTTGAATTAGGGATTGTTTAATATCAGCCGCATTTACCTTATAACAACAGGTTGTTATTCAAAGGATGTTATGCAGAAATAATAGGATATTTACAATAATTAAAATATTTTTTTGAGCAAGTAAAGTTATTAAATAATATGAAATTAATCAGGAAAGCCTGATAACCCAATAAAAATAGGGTAGCGAGCCTTTCTTATTGTCTTTTAACGATTTTTACTGATTGTTACTAATTTATATTTCAAGTCTCTCAATCAGCCTGATGTCTATCGATATTGACTGATATCTGTTTATCGTTATTGACACCAATTTTCCCAAAATCAAACGCGAATTCGACACCGAACCCATTAATTTTTGTATTTCAGTAACATCTATTTTTTCTTGCTAATTTCTATTGATTTTTGGTAATTTTCAGTAAAAAATAATTCGCGACCTACTTTCGTAGAAAAATTGTAAAATTGAGAGGGCATTCTACAAGATGAATTATTTTGTAGAGATTGAATTTTTTCGCTAAAAAACCAACTGTTTGCAGAAGATAAGCTTCCTAATGTTTAAATTTGAAATTCACGATATATTATGGTAAAATAAAAATACTTGAATAGATAACTATTCAATCTATATTATATATGTGTGAGATAAATATTATACATTATAAGATAACTTATTGATACCAATTTTAGTAAAAAATGGATTATTTTGAGTAAATTTGAACTGAGCCAAAAGTTTCAATTTTTGCTGCCTCATCGGGTTTAAATCTATTTTTTCTATAGCGTATTAGACCTATCTCTTGAGGCATAGTATTTACTTTAGCCTTTGGCATACTTCTTTTTAAATCATGTTCGAAGGCCTTATCTTCTTTCGATTTTTTCCCAACAATATACAATGCACCAGAAAGACTTTTAATTCTGTCGATGTCACTATCTTTTGGTAATTTATTCCCCTTATTGTAAACAGTTAGGATTGATATAGGATTTGGTTGCAATATATTCCTCCAAACTAATTCACAATGAGCATTTACACTTCCATGATGTGGTATTTTAAAGATAGAAGGATAATTTTTGTGGTGTTCATAATTATTAACGATCGCACTCCAACCATCATTGTTTTGAGAAACTTCTAAATCGCCTCCAAATAATGCTCCATCAGATGAGTATTTCATAAGCAAGACAATGCTTAATAGATTTTCATCTTTATACTCATAAGCAACCGGATCGCCAGTTTTAGGTAGAATTATTGAGTTAAGATAATCTATAACATTGGTATCGTGTGGAAATAAACAATAAATTTCAGCATTTGATAGTGATTCGTTTGAATACACTCTAGTTTTTTCCTTCGCTAGACACACATGCTGTATACCATTCTTTTCTATGTACTCATAAATTTTTACAAATTCGCTAGTAGAGGATACGCAACTTTCTTTTCCTAAACTTATATATTCCATAAATCTTTTTTCAGAAATAATGGGACTTACAACTAATTGAACATCGGGTGCTGCAACATTTAAAATATCCACAGCACCAGAAATGTGGTCAGAATGCCAATGAGTTAAGATAACTTTTTTGATTGATTTTGTACTTATTCCCAATGCATTTAAATAGTCAATTGCAATTGGTTTCTTTGTTTGAGGATTTACAAATGAATCAATAACCACATATTCTTTATTGCCACAACATAATACTATGCATTCTCCGAATCCACGTCCGAAAACACTAATTTCTATATCATCGTCATTAGCATTAATTTTCAGATTTGTATCCGATAAAAAGTCTTGTCCATTCATTTGCTTTCTCTTTTGCAGCTTGAACTTGTTTTGAGCTCAAACATTTTGTCCTTCTAAATCTAAATATTGATATGTTAATTCTAGGTCCTTGTTTTACTCTATTTTCGCGTAATACTAATCCTGTTTCTTGTCCTATAACCCATACTAATGGAGCGCCAATCTTTATTAAAGATTTCTCAGATTCATATTGTACGTCATCAAAGTTAAATTCAACAGATATTTTATTTTCAGGGTCTGATTTGAAAGATAGTGTTGCGATAAAGGTGTTCCGTTCTTCATTAATAGTATCAACTGAACCATAATACTCTTTAATTTCATTATAATAAGATTCGCACAAAGGAGAGTGGTACTCTCTAGAAACGTAACGTAAAGCGGATTTAGTGTTATCTGTCTTAAACGTTCTTGCTTGATTATGGATAGATGATTCGGTTTGCATATTAGCAGGCATGTTGTTGTCTGGCAAGAGGGTAGACCATATAGAAGACAGGTGCTCGTCGCTATCCATGGCTAAACCAGTAAAAATTGAGTCTGAAACATTTTTAAATTGGTCATCAGAAAAGGTTTCTTCAATATATTTTTCGTCAATGAAGTCTAACTCTCTAGGAAATGTATCAGTTTTATTCACCATCTTTTATAACCTCAGATAAGACACTAATTTGCAATGTTTTCATATGTTCAAACGAATTGTCAAAAACTTGTTCAATCTTTTCGATCACTATTTCAGCCATAGAATCATCGTCTGGCAAATTGAAGTGGTCATTACAGTTCATAAAAACACCAGGTTGTACAAATGTAGATGGTTGCAACAAGACAGATATATGACCAAAGTCATCTTTTTTAGTTTTTTTCATTTCAAGTCCACTTAATCCACTTTTTCTATCTAATCCACTCACTTCATCATCTAGTAGTGATCCCCAGTAGTCTTTAGGCGCTAATTTATCGCCTATTTTATGATATGTTTCGTTATTTTCAACATGATAATGAGCACTAAAATTAAAGCCAAAAGCAGTTATTACATATCCGCTTAATCTTTCAAAAGTTTTTAATATAAAATCTTTTAAAACTATTATTGGTTCTTTATCAGCAACAACCTGAAAACGTTTCTGTTCAATTCTTACACTAAATTGGGATGTTTTAAATAGCGTTACCTGAGGAGTAATAATAATGGGGCATGTAGTCGATTGATTTCTTGCAAAGTCAACTTCCTCTGGAGAAATTATATCATTTTTACTAAACCATTCGGGTTGGAACATAGCTGGGTTAAAATCACCTAACAATACTACAGAATATTGTTTTCTTTCTGGATTAAAATTTTGAGACATAATTTTTTCTCCTTATATCATTTCGTTTTAATAATGTATGAACGTGTGTGATTAATTATGATATTACTATAGCATAAAAAAATATAAATAGCAACAACCATTTTAGCTTTTTAAAACATTAAAGCTTAAGTAATGTAAACTTTGGTTCAAAGATAGGAAAATATTTATATATTTAACTAAAAAATAAGTTTTAAGGTTTTGAAAAAAAGATTTCAACGCAAGGTTTTGAATAAAAATTTATAAAAACCTATTGACTTTATTATTTTGGGGTGTTAAACTAATAGTGTCTTAGAAAAAATTGAATCAATTGGATTATAATAATTCACTATAGAGGTTGCTATTATCCGTCTTTCGATTTTTTCGGGAGACGGAATTTTTATTACACGGAGAAAATATGGCTACAGAAACTGAAACAAGATTTATTAAGACATTGGCACATATCGCATGTGGTCTAAGAGAAAAGATTCAAGTGAAAGAAAATGACAATTATCCCCGCAGTCTAATATTGCGGCAGGGCATAAATATGTTTGCTTTTCTAATGGTTTCCAAATCTGGGTTTAGTGATGATGAGTTAAAGATGAAGTTAAATCTCCTAAATGAAACTGACTTTATTTTAAATTATTTGCAGTATCCTATTGCGAATTGGTTCAGCGAATGGGATGGGAAAAGTATACAAGAAATATTCAATAATCCATTGTACAAAATGAATGCACTTGTTGAAGTAGACGATAAGGCTAAAACGTTTGTATTGACAGAAGATTGTCAAGATTTTCTAAGCGGAATAGAGCAAGACTTACTTGCTATTGATGAACACATTGTTTACGATAAGTTAAAAAATTTATCTCAAAATGATTACGTCACTATGAGGAAGTTCTTAATAGAGAATCCACTTTTAAGTAATGAGATGAGGCAGGATTTATTGTTAAAGTATGATAATGATTCTATTATTGCTGAAATCATAGATAGTGCCTATGAGATAATACCTAGTGAAGTCTTTTTATGCCCTAAATGCGGTTGGACAGCATCACAAATAGGGGAAGAAATGTCTTGTAGCCAGCGTTCGTGTAAGGATATAAAATATAATAAAAATTCTCAACGCAAAAAAATCGATTCAAAGTTTACGCATAGATTAAGATTGGGAGTAATGCGGTATATTTGCAATCCGGGTAAATTAGAATTAGAAATTGCAAAAATCTGTAAAGCAAAAGATTTGGAGGTCTTTTTATGGCCAGAAAAAGACAAATACGATATTAAGATTCATTTTAAAGATCACACTTGGGGTATAGATGCAAAAGTATATTCCAACGCATACGTTCTGGCTAATGCTATTAGAAATGATATCGATTTTCAAAAAGCCAACATAGACAAAGGGTTTTATGTAATCCCAGATGAGTTAGCAAAATGGGATTATTTAAAGATTTGCAATAAAGCTTTAGAAGGAAAGGATTTTACGTGTGTAACTTTAAAAGGGCTAAAAAGATTGATTAACAAGGAGATAAAAGATGAGCGAGATTAGTGTATTAATGGGAAAATTATCTCCAATATTTCCAAGTAAAAGTGATGACGGATTGTCTCTGAAGCAGTTTCTAGATATTGAGAATATTTTATTTTTGGCAAAGCGAATATCCCCTAAATTGCAGACGAGCCAAGTTTTTCTTTTGTTGCGTGGGTATCATATTATTGCGCATGCTCCGAATAACGAGCAGCTATATTTATTACAGCAAGCAAGAATTAAGTGGTTACAGTATTCCTCTAGAATACAATGGGAACAACTTATCGAAAAGTACTTTTCTGAAAAGTATGATGGAATAAGACTTTATGAAAATATCAATAATTTAATACAAATTACAACAAGAAATATACCTGTAGCAGAGAGAGAAGATGCTTACTTAAGTTATTTGTACGAACATAAAACTAGGTCAAATAATTTAAGATGTGCACAAGAAGGCAGGTACACTTTCCATAGAAAGAACAAACAGATTGTCACTGTTTCGATATCAAATGATATATCGGATTTGCTATCAAGCAGTGATAAGACGTGCATTTCTTCAAGCGGAAAGCGAGAGCCTATAACTATTGATATGAATGATTTATTAAATGCGGCGAATGAAATGCGAGATATAGCACCAGGAGACTATTGTTATGACGTGCTAAGCCGTAATAAAATTAAAGCAGTTGCGGATCATGACCTTAATTATTGTCAAAAACTATCGATTCAAGAAGTGGTTAATATAGTAGGAATGGTCGGAGCAGGCAAAACTACTCTTATTAAGACATTGAGCTATTACCTTTCTAAGATAAATAAGAAAGTGGTAGTTGTACTAGATTCTGTTAGTAATGTTATAAAGATGTACAAGGATCTTAGGCAATACAACATCAAGGTGTCGCCATTGATTGGAAGAGGGGAGCAGGAGAAACATATTAAACCGCTTATTAAAGGTAGTCAGATGTATTTAGACGTGGACACATCACGTTATTTGGCTACATCGTGTATGTTGAATGGCGCATGTGATAATGAAAATGAGGCACTTACTTACGATGAGCGTCCGTGTTTTAATTTAAAAAGAGATAAAGATAATAATAAATATAGATGTCCATTTTTCGACTATTGTCCAGGTACGTTAATGTTGCGTGATGCTGTAAATGCTGATGTCGTGGTTACAACAGTTGCAGGTTTAGCGGCATCGCGAATAGGTTCTAAAAAAACATTATTCTTAGAATACGTTGTAAATCAAGCAGACGTTGTCTTATTTGATGAATGTGATAAAGTTCAGAAAGAATTGGATGACTTTTTTGCGCCAAATATTTCAGTTCATGAGTTTATGGAGAATCAAGCTGATGCTTGTGCAAAAGATATGAAACGGGCGCCAGATGATGTTGAAAATGATGCTAATGCAACTCTTTACTATGAGTTAGTAAGGGAAACACCAACAATATATCATTCGATTGAGACAGTATTAGAACAGATCAAGAATAATGATAATAGGAATTGGAAGGAGTTGATTTCATGTGCATTTTCGGCCCTGTCTATTCTAAGACAACTTGAGAAAGATGGTGTAGATGCTAAACTGATAGAACCCTTGAAACAATGTATATACGCAAATCGTTCGCAAGAAGGCATGGATGATTTTACTTTGCAATTATCTGAAATATGCGAGTACTCATGTAGGCCTAGTAAATTTGAGAAGGGTTTTAATAATCAACTCAAACGGCTTTTGCAAAATAATTCATTGGAAGTATCTCAAGATGATTTGTTGCATATTAAATTTATATTAAAGGTTATCTATTTTGATCGAATTATGGATAACATCGATGATGCAGCAAAATCTGTTGACAACGAGATTTTAAGAGAGAACCAAATATCAGATTTCCTCCAGGCAAGATTTATAGCTCAACAACGTTTTCTACCTGCTGCGCCTATGGGAAATACATTCGGAATGATTTATACTAGTAAAAAGGAATTAAAAGTATATCGTCAATATGCCTATGGTAGATATATGATGACTGCATTGCCGTGGTTACGTGTGAATGACAAAGGCGAGGCAATTGGCCCGCATACGATTCTTTTTTCAGGTTCGAGCTATGCTCCAAATTCATTGCAATGTAATGTAAATGTTCCGGTAGATTATATATTAGAGTCATCTCAAGATGCTAGAGATTATTTAAATAATTCAGATTTTAGGACATGTGGGGCTACAACTGTGATTTCCGGCAGCGGGCTTAAAGATAGAATGTCCAAGTATAATAATTTGCTAAAGGAAATTAGATCAGATATATGCGCCGAAATTGAACGTCCTGGCAAGGTTTTATTTGTAGTAAATAGTTATAAAGAATCGAAAGAAATAATGGGATATGCTAATAGGCTATTTAGCGAATTAGGAATAGATGCAAAAAGTGTTGCTGTAGTTGACGAACATGCTCCGAAAGATGAGAATTGTATAGTGAAAGGAGATTTAGCATCTTTTGCTTTTAGAAAGGAAAAAATTCTAGTCGCTCCCGCTACGGTAATAGAAAGGGGGTATAATATAGTAGATGAGAACGGAAATTCAGCAATTAGAAGCATCTTCTTTTTAGTGCGTCCTATGGCTGTTCCGGATGATATTGCTTTGAAAATTGGTAAGTTAAATGGATTTGTTGATACAAAATTTTTCAAGCAAAAAGTTGAAGACTGGGGAGAGTTTTGCGAATCCATAGTTACTACAGCGGGAAAGTATTGGGGAATGATGGAACGCGAATATGGAACAGCTCTTGCTAACTTATCTCCTAATAGTAAATTGGATATAACAGCTACAGTATTTAATCTATTATTGCAACTATATGGACGATCGGCGCGTGTGAGTGATTTGAAAACAATCGATAAGCAACCGCCCAGAGTATATTTTGCTGATGGAGCATTTAATAGTAAGCGAGGACAAGGTAGCTATGATATAATTAAGGAGATATCCATTTATTTAAAAAATTTAATGGAATCAATAGACGGCGGAATTGCTAAAACATTATACGAAACATTTTACAATGCATTAAAGGAGAATAATAATGAACAACTTGACCAAGATTCAACTGATGAGTTTTTGCCCGAAACATTCTATGATTAGAATATATGCCGTAGGATTTCCCAAGGAATTGAAGGAACCGCTTGCTAAATTAGCAGTAGCAGCCAATCCTAAATATAATTACGATACATATGCGCTTCCGCTATGCAGCGCTATGCGAATATTATGCGCAAATTGGATATATGATTTGGTAGAGATTAAAAGCGTAAGAAAAGACACAGATGATTCGAAGTGGCTTGTAAGTTTAGAAAAACCAAATTGTGAAAATATTGCTAGATACCTTAAGGCCGCAGCTCAATCATATTACGGATGGATTGAAAAGGAAAACGTGAAAAAGGCGTTAAATGAGTTTATATCGATGGTTAAAGCGGAATTATTTGATCCACTATGTTCTTTTGAGGAAATAGAAATTATTGATGAGCATAACCACATAGTCAGCGATTATGCATATCGAGGACTATGTCTTAAATTGATGGACAAGTTAATAGGGAAACAAATTAGTGTCGATGGGATTAATATAAAATTGCACAGATGTGGTGGCACTGAACTTATGAGCCAGCCTCTAATCGGAAGTGATGGTGATTTGTATTCATATGTATTAACATTTAATCTGCAGACTGCACCGCCTAATAATTATCCAATGCTATTGATAAATCCAAGTATAAGAAAATTTAAAACAAGATCGGATTATGGGAAAGAAATGTTTAAGAATGATATGAGTGCATATGTAAAAACTGGAGATAGCCTATATCAAAGAGTTGCAATTCAGCGCTCATACAAAGACGGAAAAATAGAGTATTATTGGAAAGAAGAAGATAAGTGTTGCTATCAATTCAATAATTTCACAATTCTTCCAGATGCAGATACTGTAATACATTCTTATGAGACTTATAATGGGCAAGTTAGCTTACCGCAAATTTTGTGCACACATTCTACTGAGAATAGTTTTGGTGATGAGTCTAATATAGGTACAGGTGTTTCATTTAAAGAGAAAGAATGTATATATAGAGGAGTCTATGCGCTATTAAACGATGTTGTTGATACTATCGAACCGCTTTCTAAAGCTCTTTCTCGCAAGAAGAAATTGCACGCAACTGATGAGGTAGACGAGATATACAAAAACTTAAAACTAAATACGGGGAAAGAATGTTTAGATATCGAGATTTATTCATACGAACACGATATTGATATTGCGAAAAGGATTAGAGATGTAATAAATGAAATGTTGTTGCCAAATACAAATGTTATTGATGGTTTCAGAATAAATATATGTCTTAAGCCACTAGGCAATTATGCAGACGTCATGTCTCGTGCCGACTATAAGAATACTTCAGCGAAAAAATTTCGCATTCAGCAAATAGAGAATTCTTTAAGTAAAATTGAAGATGGGCATGTTGTAGGCGCTATTATTCTATTACCAGATGGCCGTGATTCAAAATACACACATGACGTAAAAGATTTGCTACGTTGTGGATTTGCAATGAATGGTCGATTGACGCAGTTTTTTGTGCCGAATAATCAAGGACGCGAAGATAGTATTGGGAATAAAATTAAGGTTACCATTCTGGATTTGTTAAGGCAATTTGGTTATAGTAAGGTTGCTACTCCATTTAAGGAGTTGCCGTCAAGTACAATTGTTGCTATAAATGCTAAATCAAACTTAACATCACTATACGGGAAAAAAATTCGTTCGTTACCAATGTCTTTGACATATGACGGATTTAATGGAAAGATATTTGTCGAGTCTCCAGCCATATGTTCAGGGTTGCCTTTGCCATATTATAAAGCCTGTTTGGAGTTATGTAAATTATCTATGAATGCAGAGTGTGAGAAGATTTGTAACGATGCAAAAAGGCGTTATATAGAACAAAAAGTAAAAGGTCTCGAGAATTATTACAGAGAACGAGGTTGTATTCTTTTAGTCTCGGGTGAGGGGTTCTTTAGGAGTGAAATGTGGCCAGGTATCTCAAACAAAAAGATATCTAATTACGAATGGAATTCGAAATATCAGCCAAATTATATAGATATTGGTGAAAAGGGATTTACAATTCAATTCAGTCTGAATTCCTCAAATCTAAGAGTATTTAGGCTACGCAATAATGATGAGATTCCAGACTATTTCTCCGCATTAAAAGAAAATAATAGTGATAATAATCAAAGTAGCACTAGTGGCATTTACAATTTCGGCGACGTTTTATATTCTGTAACTGAGCGACCAAATGATGCGGCTTATTGGTTGAGCTATAAATCAAGTCATGCTGTTGATTCTTCGCAGTATTTTAAAGAGAAGACCTTAGTAGAGTATTATCCTATAAGAATATGCGATTCGGACGATCCTGTAATTATCGCTGATTACTTAGACGAATTAAGGAAGTTATCACCTCAGTATAACGATCGTCCAACCAATGCGCCGCTTCCATTACATTATTTAAATCTCATTACTGAGTATTTTGAGTTTAAGTAAGAATACTTAACTTGTAATAGCTTAATCAGCATGGAAATCTCTATAATAAAATTATGATTTCCATGCTGATGTATTATATCTAGTAATGCGAAATTAATTAAGCGACATGCTTTACTGTAATAGCGTTTAGACATATTTCATTGTTCACATTTCCAAGATGTAGTAAGTGTGGTACAATAAGCAGATAGATTATTTTGTGCCTAAATAAGAACTGCCGGTGCTTTACTAAAAATGAAAAATGATGTATAATAAACTATAAGCTTCATAGTGAAAAGATTATTGCAAATGATAAGAGGTGCATTTAGATGTTTGAAGAAATTCTAAAAGAAATATTAGATAGTGACAAACAAGCATATTCTTTAATTGAATATGTTGGAAATGCAGAATTCGAATCTGAGTTGATTGAGTTTACTAAAGGGGGTTTTAGAGAGGCAATAAGGAGAGCATTTCCATCAGAAAAAAGCCAAAGATTAGTTATGCTTGGGTTGACGTATATTGCTTTACAATATTACGATGGGGCATTATGGCCTCATGTGTATGGAAAGTATTCGTCAGTATATAGCGATCCTAAATTAATTGAGTCTAAAATTCGAGATAATATACTTAGTTTTTTCACAAAGAAATATCATTGCGAAAGAAAGCACTATCAAATCCCCGTAATCAATGCCATAGTTCCATACAATTATGCGCACAATTATATAGAGTTTGTTAATGATATTTATGCAAAGAATTTAGATTGCGATCTATCGGCATGGGACAACTTAGAGGAAGAAATAGAGAATATTTTTTACGCAATTAGCGATAAGTTATCCGAGGCTGATGATTCATTTAGCTATAGTTATGATAGTGATATAAAAGTCTACAAACTCATAAGAGCAATAAAAAGTATAATTAAAACAGGCGTTAACAGGTATGAATTAGTTTTATTTACTAAAGATATCCTAAGGAATCTGGATAGTTATTACAATGGCAGGGAGATAGAATTATCATATTATATAAGACAGTCTTTTCAAAAATGGATAGATTCTAATGCAGAAACAGTGAGACAGAATAAGCCAACTGCGACGCACTATATCAAAAGCAGATTTCCTTCATACAGGTTTGCAAAGAACAGTCAAAATATATATTTGCGTACTCCAATAAAAAGATTATATGGAGATTATGATTCAATGTCGTTTTTGTTGCAAGTAATGGAAGATGATAAAATAATTTTTGAAAAACGCAATTTGGAAATAAGGTATATATTGGGCGGTTTGGAAATTGGACAGGAAGAAGTTAAAATTTCTAATCCATTAAATAAGGTGCGCTGCAAAATATTTTATGGTAAAGATGCTGAAGTGGTTTATGACAGCAAAGATGATCTTGATAGAGATTATTTGATTTTTAATGATGAAGAAAAGGAAATTAAAAACAATAAATCGCATAGCGGATTAACATATTTTATTTACAAGGACTCATGTGATGGGAAACTAACGGAATTGAAAAGTTTTGAGCACTATAAATGCGCATATTGCTATGTTAATGAAAACGATGGATATAGGCTTGATAATGAATACATTTCGTTTTCTAATGTTCGAAAGTCGGGTATATATGGAGATAAGATATCGGCAATGGAACTAACTGCTTTTGGCGAAGTAATTCCAATCTATAAGACAGTTAGTTCAATCTGTTTGATCGCTTTGAACACTAATAAACATGCAAATAAGATACGAATAAACGGAGTCTATATAGATATGGCTAAAGGTATTGAGATCGTTGAACATCACAACTCAATCGCCTATATAATAAATTTTGATGAAATGAATTTCGGGCCTAATATTTATAATGTAGAGTTGGTTAATATCCAACAAGAAAAGACTATAAGCAAATTTAAGTTTCTATATGATAGATTAATTATAGCAGAAGAAGTTTTAACATCGGAATATTCTATAGATCTTCGATATGAAGGCAGTTTTTCGATAGAAAATAAAGCGGGAAAAACATTTAATGATATATCGTTAGAAATCAATAATATAGATAAGAAGAAATTGTATCTTAATATTGATGAAGAATTATATAAGTGCAAAATAAATCTAACGATCCCATATTATAAGCTCGATGGGCGGATATGGACATTTAGTCATTACTTGACATCAGACGATATCAATGCGCAATCTCAATTATTCTTTTACATAGATAATTGCTCAAAGGTTTTATACCAAGCAGATGAGATATTAAAAGAATTGGAGATAAAGACTTATGATGGACATAGGTATATTGATTTGTCGGAGCTTTTAAATTGTAGCCAAAATAAATTAATAGAAATATCTTTTTGTTCAGGGGCGAGAGAGGAACAATATTTAAGAATATTTAACGATATGATTTTCAATCAAGAAGAGTCACGTTATGTAGTTGATTCTTTGAATGAAGAGATAGATTTTAAGACTATTATAGATGGCAGAAAGATTGGAGATGAAGTCTATATAAGACTTTCAACGTCAAAAGGTGAGACTATCGGGCAAGACCGAATTGATGCGATTGATAATATCAATTCGTTTAAACTTGGAGATAAAATACAAAAGTTGCATTATTGTATTTATAGAACTATAAAAGAGAGAAAAGGATTCAAATCATTTGATCGCGTGGATGTTTTGAAAGAAGAGGACATTGCTTATTATCCTATTTCCGCTTTAATAAACAAATACCTAGTAATAGATGAAGTTCAACTTAATAACGATGATAAAACAAAAACCAATAATTTGAGTCTTAAACCGGTAAAGAGAATAAGAGATTTTTACTATATAGGTTATCTCTATTCAAATATTAATGGTAAGATAATGCCGTTTGACAAAATCAATGAAGTGGTGATAAATCTTTCGCAAGTATATAATATAGGTCAATCATACTGTTGTGATGCGGATATATGTATTTACTACGACGAAGATCTAGATGAAAATATGTGGCAAGATAATTTGCAATATGATGTTGATAAGAACACTATATTAAATGGTTATAGCAAGAATGCGCCAGACATAGTTAAATATAGAATTAATTTAACACAGGGAGAAAAACAGTATGCAGAATTTAAATCCAATAGAAAAAGCAAAATATATTGAGAATAATTTTATCAAGTATATTTCTTCAACATATGATTTTGAAAGCGAGACATATGGTGAGCAATTTCGCAAGGAGTTGTGTTCGACTAAATTACTAAAAGGACCTTATGTAAGTAAAAATCTTGAATTTGAATCTGCAAAAACTATCAATCAATTGATTGAAGAAGGCGTTGTGCACAAAGATTTTAGATTGCTTGGTGATACCGATTGTGAGAGAAAGTTGCGTACCCATCAAGAGAAAGCTATCAGATTGGTACACCAGGGGCATAGTTTAATTGTTACAACTGGTACCGGTAGTGGTAAAACGGAATCGTTTTTGTATCCTATCATTAATGAAATATTACAAGAAGATGATATCGATACTCCCGGAGTAAGGGCAATATTTTTATTTCCAATGAACGCTTTGGTAAACGATCAATTTGATCGTATAAGGGAAATGTTAAATTGCTATCCTCAAATAAAATACGCATATTTCACGGGAAATACAAAGAATAGAGAAAACGATAAAGACGGAATAAAGGAAAGCATAAGGTCCTCGACTGATCATGCAGTCGGCGATAACGAGCTTTTGGACAGAGAGCAAATTAGAGAAAATCCTCCTCATATATTATTCACTAATTATTCAATGTTGGAATACATTTTGCTTAGGCCAAAGGATGACTCTATTTTATCGGGAAATTATACAGACAAATGGAAGTTTATAGTTTTAGATGAGGCTCATACTTATAAGGGAGCTTTGGGTATTGAAATCGGTATGCTTTTAAGAAGGCTTCAGCAAAGAATAGGACACGATGTTCAATTCATTTTAAGTAGCGCTACTTTGGGCGAACAAACCGAGGAAGGTATAAAAAAGATACAAGAATTTGGTTATAAGTTAACGTCTAAAAGATATGGTAAAGAAGATATATTGTTCTCAGATAGAATTAAATTGGATGTGAGCAATATCAAGTTTCAAGTAAAACCGTCGGAATATGTGGCTTTATACAGTAAATATGATATGGAGACAATAGATGATTTCTTGACTAAATATAATGTAAAATCAACCGAATTGGCCATAGATGGAAAACTATATGATTTAATTATACACGATAAAAATATATATGCGCTTGATAGTATTCTAACCAAATCAATGTCACTTGAAGATTTGGCTGAGGAAATGCGAAAAGTAGGTTTTTCGTCTATAGAAGAATTATCTGCATTTATAGAATTGGTTTGCAAATGCAAAAAGAATAATTTGAAAATAATGGATCTAAAGTATCATTCATTTATTAGATCTGTGGCGGGAGCTTTTGTTACATTAGGAAATAATCCTCAGATGTCTTTGAAGCAACGAGAATATATAAATGGCAAAAAGGCATTTGAAATAGGTTCTTGTTCTAAATGTAATTCAATGTATCTTATTGGCGTAGAGAAGAATGGACATCTTTATCAAAATCATTCAGTTGATATTTACGAGAATTACAACGAAGATGAAGAAATAATTCTTGATTATTTTATTCTTGAAGATGAAATTAAAAATCAAGACGTTGATTTTACTAAGCTGAGAAAATATACGTTATGTTCTAAATGTGGTAGATTAGTAGATGATAGCAATGCTAATAAGTCATTACTTGCTTGCGAGCACGATGATGTTGAAAAAGTTGTAGTGTATAAAATTGATAAGGGTGACAGTTCAGTTAGAAATAACTTGACTGATTGCCCAATTTGTAATGGTAAATCTAAAAAAGGATTAGTGCATACGGTCAGTATGGGAAAAGAATCTGCAACTGCGCTTATTACTCAAATATTCTTTGAGGCAATTGATCAAAAAGATGATAAACCGCAAGCATCATCAAAGCCATTTAATAAACTGTTCATTAGAAAGCCTATTGAAAACAATAATATCAAGCCGTACATTAAGCAAATCTTGTCATTTTCGGATTCTAGACAGCAAGCCTCGTTTGCTGTAAAATTCGCGGAGAACAACCACCATCGACTCCTGCGGAAAAGATTGATATATGAAATACTTAAGGACGAAGAAGATATGCTTTTTGATAGGGCTGAAGCAAAACTAGACTCAATCATAGATAAGCATGACCTATTTGATACTGGTATAGAAGTTTCGTCTACGAAGCAAGCGAAGATTACTCTACTTGACGAAGTATTAAATATTGACGGTATATACGGAGGGGAAGGTCTGGGACTATTCTATTTTGATTATGAACCTATTAACACGTTAGTGGAAGAATTGTCTGATGAAGAAGTTTGTAAATTTTTAAGTTCAGTAAATATTAAGACTAAAATTGGATGCGTAGAGTTTGGTAATTATCTTCAATTTTTTATTAATAATTTGAGAACTGTACCTGCTGTAAATTATGATGGTTTGACGCGAGAAGATAGAGAAAATTATTTTTCTTATAGAATGTTCGACAACAATGTAAGACTCAAAAAGAATGGGAAATTAAGTGATTCTAAGGGGAGGGATATATCTAAATCAATTCATGGCATTATTTCAAATACTAATCGTTCTAATCGTATAGAGTTATATACGCAAAAGATATTCGGTATAAATAAAGAAGATGCGGACAAATTACTAGAAGCGGTTTGGGAAGTTTTGAGTGATTCTGAGAATAAGGTTTTAACTTGTGTTGATAATGAAAACCAACTATATCGCATAGAGGCAAACAGATTTCAATTACATAAGTACACGCAAAGTAAGTGGTATGTTTGCAAAAAGTGTCGCAAGATAACGAGATTTAATAATTATGGAGTCTGCCCGCATTGTTTTGAGGAAAGAGTATTGTCAGAATGTAATCCTGATCAATATTTCCAAAACAATTACTACAGACAACAGTATGTTAATAAAAAGATAGAGAAATTAGTATATAAAGAACATACAGCTCAGCTTGACACGAAAAAAGCAAAAGGAAGGCAAATCGATTTTAAGAATAAGAAGATCAATTATTTGAGTTGTTCAACTACTTTTGAGATGGGTATTAACATAGGTTCTTTGGAGAATGTATTATTAAGAAATGTGCCACCTTCACCTGCAAATTATATTCAAAGAGCAGGTCGAGCAGGTCGAGCACAGGATAGTTCTGCCTTTGTATTGACTTATTGTAGTCCTACATCTCATGATTATACATTCTTTGAAAATCCACTGCGAATGGTGGATGGTATTTGTAATGCTCCTATTTTTACTATGGGAAACACGAAGATTATCTGTAGGCACTTGCTTGCTGTCGCATTGTCTAAGTTTTTTAGAGATAATAAGTCGGCATTTGAGGATGTCAAAGCTTTCTATTTGGATGGTGGCTACGAGAAATTTATTAATTATATTAAAGAAAAACCAGTTGACCTAATTGAAGATACAGATAAGGTATTATCGACTACCGAAGCGAAAGGCTTGATGCACGGCCATTGGATTGATAGAGTCTTGAGTGATGACGAAATCAATATATCATTATCAAAAGAAAATATTGAGTCTGCCATAGATGAATTTACTATTAAGAAGAATGAGGCGATTGCAAATAACGATGATATAGCTATTGCGTATTTTGCGAGACAAATAAATAATATTCATAAAGATAGAGATTTAATTAGGAAATTAGCTGATGGAAATTTAGTTCCTAAATATGGCTTTCCAACAGACTTAGTAGAAATAAAAGTAAAGGATCTAGAGGAATTAAAAAATAATTATGATCTAACAAGGGATATGCAAATAGCATTATCCGAATATGTTCCCGATTCCGAAATTATGGTCGACAAAAAGACCATAGTTTCAAGATACATTAATAAACCAAAAGAATTATTACATACCTATTATTATGAGTGCCCAAACTGTCATAAAACAGTATTAAAGTTCTCGCAAAGCGATGCTTTTAAATGTCCTGAATGTAAAGCTGACTTACAGCAGAGTGATGGCAGTTTTGTAACGCCTAGGTATGGCTTTACAGGTGAAATAAAAAGGAATACCGCAACAGAATTAAAACCAAAGAGATCTTATTCATCACCGGTCAAGTATATAGGAAATGGAGCATTATATGGGGAAGTTGTTAAAGTAAATGATTATCTGCAGTTTTATACTACAAAAGATGATGAGTTATTGATTATTAACGAAAATCCATTTTTTACTTGTGATGAGTGTGGCTATACAATTATAGACAAAGAGCATGCTTATTTGCCATATATCGATAAGGAACATAAAGGGATTTATTCTAATTGTAGCAATAGACAATTAAATAAACAAGGATTAGGATTTGCTTATAAGACAGATGTGTTGAAGATGGTTGTTTCAATGCCATTTGATAAGGGGTATAATCAAGCACTATCAGTATTGTATGCACTATTAGAAGGAATATCTTTTGCATTTGATATAGAACGCAATGATATTGACGGCATTTACATTAATGAGGATAATAATCAAGTTTTTGTATTATTTGATACAGTGCCGGGTGGCGCAGGTCATGTAAAGCGATTGCTTGATAAAGGAGAAATGCTAAAAGCATTTGAGTATGCGCTTGATAAAGTATCGCAGAATTGTTGTGATACAGCATGCTACAATTGTTTAAAGAACTATAAGAATCAAAAGTATCATGAATTTTTGAGAAGAAATGATGCAAAGGAGTTCTTAGAGGAACTAATAAAAACATTTAAGGCTCAACACTAGTTGTGCAAATACTTTATGATCAATTTTGGAAAGAAAGCGAGATATAATTATCGCGCTTTTTCTTTGTAAAATATTTGGAAAAACTACTTGAGAAAGCTTTGATTTTTTCTCTAATAAGTGGGGAGACTATTTTTTGTAATTCTTATATGTAAAAGTACACAAACAAATGTCTTAAATTTCTCTAATAAGTGAGAGGAAGAATATATAGACTTTTAATTTAGGGGGACATTTTTCAAAATTACCTTAACAAAATACCGATTTTTCTCTAATAAATGGAGGGATATTTTCGTTGGCAAAATATTTTGAGTAAAACATTCGTTCTAGACCGTCAAGTACCCTCTAAATTTTCTCTAATAGGTGAGAGGCTATGATAACTATGAAACTGAAACTTTGTGAAAAATTTTTCAAAGTTGGCCTTAACTTTTGGCCGTTTTTGAACTTTTATAGTGGGCAAAAGTAAAATTTTTCAAAAAATTCAAAAAAGTTTTGAAAAAACAGGGTGAGAAAGTGCTGATTATTCTCTTATAGGTGGGAGGTGTTTTTGATTGAGAGAAATCATTTAAAAAAATTTTGCTAAGTACCGTGGACTAAGTGCCTGATTTTCTCTAATAAGTGAAGGGGGGATATAATGCTTTCAAAAAATGTTAAACGAATTTCATTTATGCACCCCGAAAAATCAATAGGAAGTGTCCATTAACAATGAGAGGCAATGCAAGTAGGTTAATTAGCGAATGAAGTATGTAGGAAAATAGATGAATAATGAACTAATTGTACGTTCCTAAGATTTACCTAAAATGTCCATAAAAAAGAGACAGCAAAAGACCCCAAAAAAGAAGAAAATGCTGAGAATAGAGGAGGAGTGAAATGTAGAATATATAAGGCTAAAATACCTCAAAAGTTAAGCAGGATAAGGAGTAGACTCAATTTGCCGTCAAAAGACGATTTTGCCTACTCCAAAAACTACGGAAGCGGGATACCCGCCTTCGTTCTGAGAGAACCAAAAAAGACATAAAAAATGGAGGAAAATAAATGGAATTATTTAAAGATTATCCTGACGTTGTAAGTGTTGAGCAAGTGTCGGAGATGTTGCACATTGGACAAGTGCTTGCTTATAGACTTGTCCGCAGCGGTGAGATTAAATCACGCAAGGTTGGACGTAGATATCTAATCGCAAAACGAAACGTAATTGAATTTATAAATGAGGAGGTGGCATAATGACGGGAAGATTAGTAGTTAAGAATGGAAGATATTACGTAGTCATATCATATCAAGATTCACAAGGAAAGAATAAACAAAAATGGAAGGCAACGGGTTTGCCTGTGAAAAATAATAAGAGAATAGCCGAAGAGTTGATGCGTGATATTGTTGCGAACTTTGATCCGCAAGTAGAAGAACTTGTCAAGAAGAATGGTACGCGTAAGATTAAAATGCCTAAATCTCGAAAGCCGCAGAATATGTGGCAACCGCAACCTACATACATGATGCAAGGACAACCTATGATGCATTCGGGTTATATGTATCAAGCGAGACAATATATGGGCGAAGATATGTTGTTTGGCGATTATCTAGCGCAGTGGATTGAGATGGCAAAGCCTAATTTGCAGATTAGTACATATTCGTCATACAAGGGTAAGATAAAACATATTGCGCCGTATTTTAATGACAGAGGAATAACATTGCAAGGCATAAGTCCGATGGACATACAAACATATTATGCATGGCTGATAGATAATGGCAAGAGTGTTCAGTCTTGTACGCACGCTCACGTTATTATCCGTAGAGCGTTGGAGATTGCATATAGAACGGACAGAATCCCAGTGAATCCAGCGTCAAAGGTAGAGAAGCCCAAAAGCCCAAAATACGAAGCCAAGTATTATGACTTAAAACAGTTGAAAGTTTTGTTTGAAAAATTGAAAGGAGATAAGTATGAATTGATGTATAAGATGACTGCGTTCTACGGCTTGCGCCGCAGTGAGCTTTGCGGTATGAGATGGAGTTCAATAGACTTTGATAACAACAAACTTACGCTCAATTCATCAATAGTGCAAGCAAGTGTAAACAACAAAACGGTACTTGTAAAGAAGGACGTGATGAAAAATGCGGCAAGCAAGAGAACTATGCCGTTGATACCGGAGATAAAAGAAGCCTTGTTGAAATTAAAAGCAGAACAAGACAAGAATAAGGCTGAGTTCGGCAAGTATTATAATCAAGAATATATAGACTATGTTTGGGTTGATGAGATAGGAATGATAGTAAATCCTAATACGCTAACTTGTCATTTCCAAAATTTTCTTACGCAGAATGAGTTGCCGAAAATAAGATTTCACGAACTTAGACACAGTTGCGCAAGTCTCTTGCTTGCGTGCGGTGTGAGTATGAAAGAAATCCAAGAGTGGTTAGGTCATTCGGCTATAAGTACAACGGCAGACATCTACAGCCACTTGAACTATTCGTCAAAACTTAACGTGGCGAATACGCTTACCAATGCGTTCGGCGGAGAAATGATGGAGCCTGACGAACAAGATCAATACGAAACGAAAGCATTGCTGTCGAATATTTTTAGAGGCGCTGAGCATGAACAAGCGCAAGGGAAAGTAGCATCGCAAGTACAGACACAAGCGCAAGGGAAAGTAGCATCGCAAGTACAGACACAAGCGCAAGCTAATCTAGAGCCCGTAGAGACAGCTACGGACGAGATTAAACCTAACGTCAAGGAAATACTCGAAAAGGCCAGCAAAATGAACCAAGAAGAGATTTTAGAGGACGTAGACAATTCTATTGCAGAATATAAGAAAGCCAAAAAAGAAATGGCAAAACTCGGTTTTGATGACTATGACGAGTACCTTGATTATTTGGAATATATGGAAAGTAGGGCGGCAAGGAAAAAGGATATGGAGATGTAAGCATGAAACTTTATTATTAAAAACATTAATAATTGTGCAAATGGCATAACTCTTCAACTGAAACGGTCAATTAAATGGGTATAGATATCTATAACACAATAAAATAAAAAGTAATACAGAAAAATGGTTTTTTAATACCAAATTTTATAATACTGACCTCAAACTAGCATTTAGGTTGAGGTCAGCAATTGCGCAATTCAAAAGTGCCTATATATTTGACTGTTCGTAACTTTAAGATATATTTTTTTGGAAGTATTTGTTTGCTTTTCTGTTGTGTTGACTATCCAGGTAAGTTTTGCTATAATTAGATTGAACTTATTATGCAGAGGGAAAATATGAGCAAAATTTCGCAAATATATAATTTAAATAAAACGCAATATGAGTTAGATTTCATAGATATTGATCCAGATTTAGATACTCCTAAATTTATTGATCCATATTGGATTTCTAAACAAGAATGTGAATTTACAATTGAATGTGATTTGCTAATAAAAAGTTTTTTTACAAAATTAATAGCGTTTATAAAAAATAATCAATTGTCAGCTGCAATTAAATTATGCGAGCATTTATCTGAAAGTAGTGATATTTGTTTAGGATATTCCAAATCACGAGGAGTATGTGGTAGTGGAATAGGGCAAGGGATTGCGACTGCGTTTTGTATAGCATTGAAGAACAGCGTTGCAGTACAAAATGATGTATTAACAAATATAGAAGATGTCAAGGTGTTTCTTGATGATATTGATGTAGATAGAGTTTCCGATATGATAGCAAACATCATTAGAAAGCCATTGTTGAGTTATACTAAAAAACAATGCGAGAATTATAATATTTCACTTATTAATGATCATACCAATTATTTCTGGGATAAAAACTCTTCGGCGTGGCAAAGAGATATTGATTTCCCACAATTGATAATTAATGATAAAAAAGTATTGTTAACACCTAAGAAACTAGTTGGTAGTAATAAATATACATGGTTTAATTTTTTGCAACATTATATTTTAAGTGCGCTACAGGAATGGCATATTAATAATGGAACTAATTTGGTACGCAAAAGGAGAAATGGAGATCGATATGTTACTAAAAAAAGTATAAGGAAACAGTATGAGCAAGCGGGAATTAGTTTAGATAAAAGATTTTGTGCCCAGTTCGCCGTAGATCACCCAGATGTCTATAATGAGTTTAAAAATAAAATTATAAATGAATACGATTTAAACGAACCGGATAATTTGGAGACAATAAGTATAAATGATAGAGCTAAAGAATTGATTGAAAAACTGAATAAAATAAAATCAGGACAAGCTGACGAGACGAAATACCAAGATGCTATCTTTGATATTTTAATATTTATACTTGGTAATAGAGTGTCATGCCCAAGTAAAGAAGTTAAAATTCATGATGGTAGGAAAAGAATAGATGTGACCTTTTTAGTATCTTCAACAAATGGAGTATTTAATGATATTATGAATATCCACAAACTGCCTTTAAGCGTGTTGTATGGGGAATGTAAAAACTATTCTAACGATGTTGGTAATCCTGAAATAGATCAGTTATCCGGAAGGTTTAGTCCAATGAGAACGCGTTTTGGTCTTTTGCTTTTTAGAACTATAGAAAATAGAGATCTACTTATTAAGCGCTGTCAAGATACTTATAAAGATGATAGGGGATTAATTGTACCACTTGTGGATAAAGATATTATAGAAATATTAGAAGAAATACAAAAGGATAAGAATAGTAATGCTTTTGATGAAAAAGTACGGTCTCTAATTTTTGAGATAATCAACAATTAGATTTATCTCAGTATATAGAGACGATGATAATAATTTGGAGATGATTTGTAATGGCATATAGATTTGCAAAACAAAGCGAAGTTAAAGAACTTGAACGTTGGTGTATGGAAATACTTCATGCAGTGCAAGATGAAGTGAGAGATTATTTTACTTTCGATATAAGACTTATTGGCAGTGGAGACAAAAGGCTTGTTACACAAAATGCTGATGAGTCATTTGATCTGGATTATAACATCATTCTTCAAAAAGATAAAAAAGGATTATTAGACAGACCTAAGCAAATAAAAGAAATATTTGTAAGTAGGTTTAATAAAATTCTTAAGGAAGAAGTGAAGAATTATTCTTATGCTAGTGATTCTACTTCGGTTATAACCGCTAGCATAATTCAAAATAATAGAATACAATTTTCATTTGATGTAGCAATAATAGTAGAAGGTGATGATGGATATTTTTATCGATTAACGAATGATAAAAATACTGGAAGGTACATATGGAATCAAGTAAAGCAATCTGCTAATTATTTTGAAAAGTTTAAGGCGATAAAAGAACAAGGTTATTGGTTGGATTTTAAAAGTAGGTATCTTGAATTAAAGAATATGCATCTAAGTCGTCAGGACGGAGTAAAGTCATTTTCTATTTTTCTTGAAACATTGAACGAATTTTATTGATGGTTATGACTGAACGAGAAGAATTTTTTTATAGCAATCTAATAATTGATGAAAATGATAAAGAAAGAGCAAAGAAAGCCTTAAAAGCTAAAGGCGTTGAAAAGCATATTTTAATTAAGGAAAAACTTCTTGCTTGGAGTCAAACAGAGGAAATTAAATATGCCGAAGTGGCATCCACATATCGTTATGATAAACGTATTAGGAATACATTATTTAAGTATATTTCATATTTGGAAGAATTTTATAGAAGTATAATACTTGATAATTACATATACAACGTAAAACAACGGTTTTGGTTAAAAGACTTTCGGGAATTACTGGAAAACTATGAGTATAATTTAAATGATGCTCTAGAGCATCTAGATTTTTCTTCGTTATTATTCCAATGTCAAAAACTACCTACGGAAATAAGGAGTTTGTGTTGCTTTCCAAAGAGTAGTTATTTGTCCAATAATATAAAAGCACTGAGGGTATTGCGAAACGCTGTTATGCATAATAAATTTTTATTGCTGTATCGTGGCTTTGAAGAATGTTATGTTAATGGTATTGATGCTGGCAAAGGAACGAGCCTTAAGGCAAATATATTAAATCTTATTCAGTTTTTGCCAAAAGAAGTGGGAGAAAGTTGTATTAAGAGTATAAATGAGTGTAAAGAGAATAAAAATACGGATGGGGACACGGCATGGGAGTTGCCTTCGCAGGTTATAATAACATTATATTGAGATCTTTGAAATGTTAGTAGAGAACTATTGTCATGATGCAAGTTGTGTGCGTTGTTTAATATTTTGATTTATTTCTTTTGCCATAATATGACATCTCTTTTTGTAACTTAATTATTGAGTCTGAGTCGTTCTTATTTTCTTCTATTTTCTTATGTAGTTTATAGATTCTGCAGGCATTGATAAAATCTCTCATTCTCAATTTGTATGTTATCGAGTCTCTAACTGAGTTGACAATGCAAAATTTAATATGCTTTAAATTCTTTTCTTTTTTTTCTATTAGTTCGTCATTAAATAATGGTATAGAACTGAATTTTAACTTTGAACTATTAATAGCAAATCTTTCACTAGAATTTGCTTTCACTAGATTAGGAAAATCGTTCTTGTCAAATATTTGTATACTCAAAAGTTTAATTGCGCTAAATCCTTCAATAATTAAATCTTTATTTGTTTTGTTTATTATTAGAAAACGAATCTCAAAGCCATCACTAGATGAGACAAATGGATTTAATATTACTTTAAAAACTATTTTCTTGGAATAAGGTAAATAGGCTATAATAACAGCGATAAATGATACTATAATACTGAAAAAAGATATTACTAATGTTAGAATCTCATACAAACTCATAAATATTTTTCATCCTTATAACTCTATTATACTATCTCTAAATTAAAAGTAAAGTAAAATAAATCAGCAAATTATATAAGTTATGTTGAACATTAGTTTGATTTGTAATATATAAAATTGACATTATATGACATTTTATTTATAATAACTCTAATATATTTAGGAGTTATCTTATGGAAGTTAAGCAATTACTTATTTTAGGAAACGGATTTGATTTGCAGTGTGGATTAAAGTCTAGCTATGAGGATTTTTTTAATAGTGTAATTATTGATAACATAGGTAAGGGGTTTGGCTTGCAGCAAATGAAACCAAGTTGTACAGGGTTTTGGGAGACATTATTGTTTCATTATTATAAAAGAAATGGGAATAGTAAGTATAAATGGTGCGATATTGAAACTATTATTAAAAATACGCTTTGGATACTATATTATGGAGATAATGATAAATTAATTAACACTAAAAAAAGTTTGTGGGAAGAAGTGAAATTGTGTGCAGAGTCTAAGCAAATTCCAGAGCAGTATGCATACAGTATTGTGAAGAACACGGAAGACCAAATAAAATTTTTGTTTAGTTATTGTGTTAAATTTATTAGGAATTTGGAGAAAATAGAAGATTATACGGATGATGAGAAATTGCAGTTATTAACAATGCAGCTTTTTCAAGAGTTAAATAATTTTGAAAAGCGTTTTTGCCAGTTTATCAAAAATCAAATTGTAAATCCGCAAGACAAAAATCAATTAAATTTGAATTATCTTGTTAATGCAGTAAATTTACTTGCAAGATTAACGAATTTTTATAATTATACATTCGGTAATATTAATCAGTTTGTTATATCAAAAGTTGAATACAAAGATTATGGTGAACCTTTTATTAAAAAGATATTGTCAAATGAATTTTATGCACTTAGGAATACAAATATTATCAATTTCAACTATACTGCGCTTTTTGATATTCTAAAAGTAGAAAGTCCTTGCGTATATGGCAATGTTCATGGGAAACTATGTAATAATCGTTGCACAGAGAATTGTACATCATCGAATATAATTTTTGGAATAGATGATACTTTTATACAAACACAAGACGCCAATTCAGATTTGCGGTTATTTAGCAAAACATATAGAAAGATGCTTGATACAAGTGCGCCTATAAATATTCTGCCGTCAAAAGATAATAATGAAATTGAGATTAAGTTTTATGGGCACTCGCTTAGTGAAGCCGATTATTCATATTTTCAAAGCATATTTGATTATTATAATCTTTATAGTAATGATAAAGTTAGTTTAGTATTTTATTATTCTAAGGGTTATGAACAGTACGAAGCAATTTATAAACTTATCAATGTATATGGGAGGACTCTTGCAAATGAGAATCAAGGTAAAAATTTGATGCATAAATTGCTTTTAGAGAATAGACTTAAAATCGAAGAGATTTCTTTAGATTAAAATCAATGACTTGTGTATATCAAGCTTTTTTGTAGCAAATGCCAGATATAGGCTTGCAAAAATGATTAAATAACAAGCCTAAAACTTCCCGTTGACGGGGGTTCGTTTTAGGCTCGTTTTGGCGGAAGCGGAGGGATTCGAACCCCCGTGGGCTTGCACCCAAATGGTTTTCAAGACCACCTCGTTATGACCACTTCGATACGCTTCCAAATTGATTATTAAGTTTTTGTGCAAAAAATATTTTGTAGATTTTTTTGTGGAATTCTATATTTGGGTGGCCCAAGTGTAGAATTCTTTGACCGACTTTGGCTTGTCGATTTGTTGCTAAGTGCAGTTTGCTCACCAACACAAATCGAGCGTTTTGGGGAAGTCATCAAGTTGTCAGCGGTGGCTTGTAGATTGATTTTGAAGGTTTGTCCCTTTGATATCAATTTCCTTTCAAGACCGCCTCGTTATGACCGCTTCGATACACTTCCGTATGGTAAAAGGGCAGTGTTTTGAGCGATGCCCTTTTATTTTTTGTTGGCAACGACTTCGCTTAGGCGTCGTCATTTCGCCTGTTATTATATCAAAAATCGTTATGATATGTCAATCGAATTTGGATTGGGGATTAAATATCGTCGTAATTTTCTTCGTCTTCTTCATCGTCGTCGATGTCGGACGTATCTACGTCGTCGATATCATAATTGAAGTCGCTTTCGAAGTCGTCATCCACGCTCTCCGATTCTTCTTCCTCTTCCTCCTCGTCTTCATCGTCGCCGAAAGTTTCTTTGTCGTCAAAATCGCCGGTAGTTGCAAAGCCGTCGGGATCGTCGAAGGCATCGTCGTAGATATCGAATTTCTCCTCGCTCTCTTCCTGCTCAAGCTCGTCGAAAGAAATAACTTCTATATTGCTTTGTTCGTCGTCGCTAGAAGCGCTTTCGGTTTCGTAATTTCCAACCTCGTCTTTTTGCTTGGATTTACATTCGGAGCACATTCTTTCGCCGTGTTCAATATAGTTCGCGCCGCAAACGGGGCAAAGCATATCCTCGTCCTCGTCCTCCAAAAGCGTGAAGCCTTCGACGCCGAGTTCAGCCTTACAAACGTCGCAATACTCATTTTCTTCAAGTATCCAATTTAGTTCGCATCTCGGACACTTAATATATTTTCCCATAAAATCCTATCCTCCATACGCGTCAAAAAAGATATGTATTCAATGTTTAGTATTATATGCATAAAAATAAGATTTGTAAACACTTTTTTCAAAAAAAGTTCAAAAATTTTTCGCGAAAAAGGGCGATAGTAAATTTTTGACCGACTTATATGAAAAACACGCGAAATTAAGCTTAAATCTACGCTATATTTACGCAATAAATTCGGGTAAAGTGTTATACGCAAAATAAGCCGCTAAAAACCGTAAATTCAATACTTTCGTCAGCGCCGGCAAATCTCGCTCACCAGTCTAGTTTTTTAAAAGTACGAATTTGAAAACGTCGGATAAAAAACCGACGAATCTCTTGCGAAATTCGACGGTTTTTCAGGGTGTATTGGGGTGTAAAAGTCTAGATAGATCAAGCGCCTTCCATTATCATTTTATCGGCGAGCAAAGCTATAAATTCGCCGTTGGTAGGCTTGTCGTTGGCGGTATAGATTTTTATACCGAAAATGTTGTTTATATTTTCAATCTTACCTCTATTCCAAGCGACTTCGATAGCGTGGCGTATAGCTCTTTCGACTTTGGACGGAGAAGTATCGAACTTGTCCGCAATCGACGGATAGAGCTTTTTGGTAATACTGTTTATTATTTCGGGACTGTCAATAGCCATTTTGATAGCCTCTCTTAAGAACTGATAGCCTTTGATGTGCGCGGGTATTCCTACGGATATGAAGATATTCGCGAGTTTCTCGTCGAGATTATGCTGAGAGCGTTTTACTGCCTGCTGAATAAAGCGGTCGTCGATTTCCGTATTTTTAGGAGCTGCGGGTATACCTCCGAACTCGCGTACTCTATCTTTAAGCATATTCATATTGACGGGTTTGACTAGATAATAGCTTGCGCCGTAAGATAGAGCCTTGTTGATAAAGTTTTCTCCCGTGAGTTGCGACGCGACTATAAAGCTGGGTCTTTTCGTCATCGCGGCGTAGTCTATATTTTCCAAAACTCCGAAGCCGTCGACCTCAGGCATTATCAAGTCGAGAATAACAACGTCGGGATTGTAAGTTTCTATTTTGTGAATAGCGTCCAAGCCGTCGCGGGCGGTTGCGATTACCTCAACTTCTTCGTCGTCAAAATAGTTTTCTTTGACGTTTGTGATAAACTCTTCGTTGTCGTCGACGACCATAAGTTTGATCTTTTTCATAGTATTCCTCCAAAATTTTTTTAAGTATCTACATTTTATTATGTCGCAAAATTTCTTTCAATGTAATGGACAGGCGGAAAATGCCGTTTTATAAGAAAATTTGCACTAAATATTTGAAAAGTAATAAAATTTATGCGTTTAATCGCTTTTCTAATATTTGATCGCGTGCTATAATTTATCTATGGAAATCAAGGACATACTCAAGACGTTGAGGAAAACGTACAAAATAAGTCAAAGCGAGCTTGCAAAAAGTTTGGGGATAGGTCAGGCTACTGTTTGTCAATGGGAGCTTGGCGGGACGAAGCCGACAAGCGAAGCGATAATTGCGCTGAGCAAATATTACGGCGTGTCGGCGGATTTTTTGCTGGGTATAAACGAGGAAATGCACGGCGGAGGATTGAGCGAGGAGCACGATCAACTAATTGCATTGTACGATAACTTGACACACGGGCAAAAGTATTTGATAATAGAGATTATGAAACAAATGAAGGATATTTAATAGATAAATAATAAAAGGTAAGAAATTATAGATGCAGGAATTTAAGACTACGCTTATAATGGTCGGCATAATGTTGGCGTACGCCGTGCCGGGATATATATTAATAAAAGTAAAGTTCGTAAAGTCGGACAGTATTTCGGCTTTTTCCAAAGTGTTGCTGTTCGTATGTCAGCCCGCGCTTACGCTATACTCGTTTAATAAAGCTGATTTTTCTAAGGAATTAGGAGTCAATCTTTTGATATTCTTGGGAATAATCACGGCAATACAGTTGGCGTTTATAGGCGTATTTTATTTGATATTTCGCAAGAAGATGAGCGACGTGCGTTATAGGATTACAACGATAGCGACCACGCTTTCCAACTGCTCGTTTTTAGGCGTGCCGCTGCTTGAGGCAATTTTTCCCGATTCTCCCAACGTAGCCGTTTATTCAATGATGTATTTTCTATCAATGAGTTTGCTGGGGTGGACGTTGGTATCGACGATCATTACACGCGATAAGAAATACATAAGCTTAAAAAAGATAGTGATAAATCCAGCTACTATTTCGATAGCTATCTCATTGCCGTTCTTTTTCACGGGCTTCAAGATAGATTTTTCCAACGGTCAGCTTTTAGGGCAAATAGGCAATATGATAGAGCTTCTTGGCAAGATGACGACGGCGCTTTGTATGCTTGTTATGGGTATGCGCTTAGCGACGATAAAGTTCAAAAGCTTATTTACGAATTGGATGCAGTATTTTGCCATAGCGATAAATCAAATTGTATTTCCGCTGGTCGTGCTCGGGCTTTTAACGTTATTGAGAGTAGATACTGAACTTAAAAGCTGTATGTTTATAATGTGCGCTTGTCCCGTTGCGGCGGTCGTGCAAAACTACGCGGAGATACTCGGCGAAGGTCAGGACACCGCGGCAAACACCGTTTTGCTTGGCACGATGACGTCTATTGCGACCCTGCCGCTTATGGCGCTGCTAATTTAGATAATGTATGAACATCTTAACCGTCCGTTGGGGCGGTTATTCATTAAACGAGTTTTAATTCTATTTTAATTATTTCTTTAGGATGTATTGACTATATCTACGTTTCATTTTATAATAAAGAAAAGAAAATACTAAAAATTTTTGAGTATTAGAGGATGAGATATGAGAAAGAAGAGTTTGTTTGTTGTTACAGCCATAATGCTGTGCATAGTTTTGATTTTCTCCGCGGCGGCTTGCGATGGCAAAGTTAACGAAGTGCAAGAGTACAAGCAAATACTCACGAGCATTGTGAAATCGTATTTAGACAACATGCCTGAACAAACGGAAAGCGGCGCGAATCTATCTTTATTGTCGGCGGAGCTGAGAATAGAATCGCCTAACGAACTTTTTGACGTTTTGAACGGCGTAGGCGAAAAGAATAGCTCTGATTTTAAAAGATGGGGACTCCCTATTTGGTATCTAATGGATATGCTGTCGTATTGCGAGAGTTTGGAAGAAGTGTACGGGGTGAAAAAATTATACGGACATACGATATTTTTATCGGAGTTTCCGTACTCGGAACTCGGCGTGACGCAAGAAGGGTATTTTACAGTTGTGTCCAAAGGCAACCGTAAAATCGCATATCTCTACGGCAGTAAAGAAGGTGGCGCCGCCGAATCTTTTCACATTTTTGACATAGAGTATATTAACGACAATAATTTCTCAGTAACGATACTTTTAATTGAGGAAGCGGACGGCGGTTTTGAAAACAGCTATCTTTATTTCGATTCCAACGACAAATTCGCGTGTATAGACAAAAACTCCGCCTACTTCAGCGAAAGCTCAAATCTCGACGACTGTTTTAAGGTCGTGGACGAAAGCGCGCTTGAGAATTGTTTTTCTTTGCTCCAACCTAAATTCGATGCCGTAGACTTGGACGCGGTAAGGGCGTACGATAACAAAGATTATCACATTACTGAGGAACAGTTTAATGCCGCTCGCGAGGTAGTGGCGAAGTTGTTTGAAGAATAAACGCTAATAAGGAAGATTATTTTTAAGCAAGAATTTACAATTCTTCCAAAAAAAGTATACGATTTTTGACCGACGAAAAGCGTCGAAAAAACTCGAAAACTACACTTTTATTATAATGATTGCCGTGTGTTTTCAAGAGATCCAGTCAGGAAAAGTATACTTTTCCCGACCTGTCGAAATAGCGTGAAAAATCGTATAGGTCGCAGCCTAACGGTCTTGGTTGTTAAGGATAGGAAAGCGTTCGTAATTCTTTATATTGCGAGTAAAAAATAAACAATCGGCTTGCGCCGATAAAGGAGATATTTATGAAAAAGAAAAGTTGTGTTTTAGCAGTAGCAGTAGCGCTTTGTATCGTATTGATTTTCTCTATGGTAGCTTGCGGCGGCGTTACTAACGAAGTGCAAGAGTATAAAGATATACTCGAAAAAGTCGTAACGACTTATTATAATAAATACAATGCCGAAGCAGACAGCGTAGGACTTTCGTTGATGAGCGCGGCGAAAGCCGTAACCTATCCGCAAGGAGTATTCGAGGCTTTGCAAGGAGCGAGCGACAAAGAAGAAATCGACGATCAGGATAATTACGAATCAATGGCGATAGACGGTCTTTTAAGCATTTACGCTTACATCGACAGTTTTGGAGAAATCTACGGCTCGGAAAAACTCTATGACATTACTATGTATATGCCTTCTTACGAGAGTGAAGCCGGTTTTACTACGCAAGCAGCGTACGTTACGATCGAGTCTAAAGGCAATCACAAAATCGCGTATATGTACGGCGGCGGAAATGACGAATGTTTCTACGTTTTTGATATAGAGTTTATCAATGACAGTACTTTCTCTATCACTATGCTTACGATTGTTAATATTGACGGCAAGTTGGAAAATATGTACTATGTCTACACGGATACCGACGGAAGATTCGTGTTCTATGTACCTTACGAGGGCGGCGCAATTTACAGCGACGGTTCTAAGGGCTACGTTGTTGACGACGAGAGCGCAATCGCTAAATGCGATAGTGAGGTTAAGCCTCTATTCGACGCGGTAGATTTGGACGCTATGAGAGCGTACGAGGATAAGACCGATCATCCGGTAACTCGCGAGCAGTATCAAGCTTCGCTTGAAAAATTGCAAGAGAAATTGAAAGAGCAAGCAAAAGCTGAATAAACCGACTGAATAAAGACGTCAAAAAATTGGGTTGTCCAAACGGGCAACCCATATTTTTAAGCAATAATTTTACGCTTCTTTCAAAGTAACCGCGCCTTGCTTAGCTTGGCATACGGGACAAATTTCAAAAGCTTCTTTGGACGTCGATTCATATCCGCACTCAGGACACTTCCAAACCACTTCGGTATCCGTCTTATAGAGTTTGCCCGCCTTAAACTGATTGTAAAGACGTTTAAATTCGTTTTGGTGCGTTTCTTCTATCTTGATAAGATTTCTAAACAGCGCGGCAATATCGTGGAAGCCTTCTTCTTCCGCAACTTTAGCAAACTCAGGGTAGAGTTCTTCCGCTTCTACGCCTTCGTCCTCGGACGCGAATTTGAGATTATCCATAAGATCCCACTTTTGTCTAAAAGGATAACCCGTGCATATTTCGATATTGTCTATCGTCTTAGTATCGGCGGACTGAATGAAGCTGTAAATCATTCTTGCGTGCGTAAATTCCTGATAAGCAATCTTGTCGATAATATCCGCCAAAGCCTTGTAGCCTTGTTTTCTTGCGCCGTATTCAATAAATTCGTATCTAGTACGAGCTTGACATTCGCCGGCAAACGCGCGCGCCAAGTTTTTGAAAGTTTGACTGTCTTTTAATTTCATATTCTTAATACCTCCGTGAAGGAAGTATTGACGGTTCGAGCAAGTTTATACCTAGTTTTTATCCAACATCTCTACGATTTTTTCTTTGGGGACTACGCCTGCGCTTGTGTCGACTATCTTTTTATCTTTTATTACGACGAGCATAGGAATACTCGAGACGTTGAACGCGCCTGCAAGTTCGGGCTCTTGGTCAACGTTGACTTTGCATACCTTGACTTGCGGATAGTCCTCGGCGATGATTTCTATCGTCGGGGATAGCATCTTGCACGGAGCGCACCAAGAAGCCCAAAAGTCTATAAGCACGATTTGTTCGCTGCCCAAAACCTCTTCGTCAAAGTTGTCTTTGGTTAATTGTAATACTGCCATATATCTTTTTCTCCTTTTTTCTATGGAAAATTTTATATATTTATTATAGCACTAAATCAATAAAAAAACAACGCTCGTAAAATAAGGAGTGTAAGTCAAGTCTTAAAAATTTTGTCGTAATAAGCAAAATCGTATTAACGTTTTAAAATACAGCTCAAAATACCGCCAAACGGTCTTGAAAGGAAGTTCTTTTAATGTTATAATAAAATAGCATAGCAAACTACAAGGAGATACTTGATTATGAATTTGATACCGTTGCCCAATGCGCTCGCGCCTAAAGAGGGAAGCTTAGTTTTGGGAGGGAAAACCGTAGTAGAAGGAGAATTTCCTCAAGCAAAGGAGTTTATAGCGCGACTCCTTCAAGATTTTACGGAAGGAGAAAATACGCGAATAGAGCTTGTTAAAGACGAAACTTTGTCCAAAGAAGGGTACGAAATTGATTGCAATAGCAATACGGTTTTGATAAAAGCGGCTACGGAAGTAGGAGCTTTTTACGCGTTTGTGACGGTAAAACAGTCTTTGGGCGGTAAAAATATCCTTAACCGTGTTTACGTCAAGGACGAACCTAAGTATGGTTACAGGGGTTTTATGTTGGACTGCGCAAGACACTTTTGGAGCGTGGAAAAAATCAAGAGTTTTTTGGACGTTTTGGCTGACCTAAAGATGAACGTATTCCATTGGCATTTGACGGACGATCAAGGCTGGAGAGCGGAGATAAAGAAATATCCGTTGCTTACGCAAAAGGCTACCGCTAGAAGACGTACGGCGCTATCGCCAAAAGCAAACGAGGGTGCCGGAGATTGGGGTTTTGACGAGAACGAGTACGGTCGAGGTTTATTCTATACTCAAAATGATATGAAAGACGTCGTAGCTTACGCTAAAGAGCGGCATATTGAGGTAGTGCCCGAAATAGATATGCCGGGGCATATGGTGGCGGCAATATCCTGCTATCCCAAGTTGTCTTGCTTGGAAGAAGAAGTCGAAGTTAGGGCGAAGTGGGGAGTCAGCGAGAATATTTGCTGTTGCGGAAAAGAGGACGTTTATAATTTCGCTCGCGACGTAATCGACGAATTGAGCGAAATATTTACTGGCAAGTTTTTCCATATAGGCGGCGACGAAGTGCCTAAATCGCGTTGGAAAAATTGCCCGCGTTGTCAAGCTAAGATCAAAGAATTGGGACTTAAGGACGAGAACGCTTTGCAAGGTTATTTCAACAACGAAATAGCTAAATACTTGCGTAGCAAAGGCAAACGAATGATAGGGTGGAATGAAATACTCGACGCAAGAGATATAATGCAAACCGACGTTGTCGCGCAGTGGTGGTTAAAACACGGACAGGCGAAGCGCAACGCTTTCGATTGGTTGGCAAAGGGCGGCAGCTGTATTTTGTCTAGGGAAAATTATGTCTATATGGACCATCCGTACAACGTTAGACCGCTCAAAAAAACTTATAGTTTTTCGGCTAAGACTTTGGGCGTAAATGACGAGAAAAATATTTTGGGGATGGAGATTCCGCAGTGGACGGAGTATATACGCAATGAAGCTAAACTCGATATGCTCACTTGCGCTCGGCTCGTAGCTTTTGCCGAAGCGTGTTGGAAAGACCGCGGCGAGCGAAACTATAAAGATTTTGAAAACCGACTTGAGAATATGCGAGAATATTTTGCCTCTATCGGCTGCAATATTTGCCCGCAAAAAATTTACCGCGGAAAAGCTTATCCGCTAAGCGCGTTGACCTACGCCCTCAAGTGGAAATTGTGGCGAGATAATCCGGATTATGAGTATTTACAAATTAAGAAAAAATCAAATAAATAACAAGTACTTGGCGGACATTGCGGCATTTATATAAATAAATGTGCTTGGATAAAGTACTTGCTTTTATATTTATATTATGATATACTATAAAAATACAAAAGATTGAACTATTTTGCAGTTGTTGGCGATGGTTGAATAAAGTATTTTGTGAATCTAATTGTCGTGAATTGATAACGAGGAATTATTGTACTATGAATTTAAAATTAATGTACATAACCAACGATAAAGATGTGGCTTTAATTGCAGAAAAGTACGGGGTGGATCGTATTTGGGTAGATTTGGAGACGCTGGGAAAAGAAGAAAGACAACATGGTCTTAATACAGTAAAATCACATCATACTCTTCAAGATGTGAAAGAAATTAAATCTATCTTGACTACGTCTGAATTACTAGTGAGAATAAATTGTTGGAATAAAGATTCGAAAAATGAAATCGAAAGCGTTATTGCAGCAGGCGCAGATATAATTATGTTGCCAATGTGGAAGACGCTTGAAGAAGTTCAAGCGTTTGTTCAAACGGTAAACAACAGGGTGAAGACCGTACTTTTATTAGAAACTAAAGAAGCTGAGCAATGTCTTGATTCTATTTTGACTTGTTGCTGTCCTGATGAGATTCATATTGGCTTAAACGATTTGCACTTGAGTTACGGACTCAAATTTATGTTTGAACTTCTTGCAAATGGGACGGTTGAAAAAATTTGCAATAAATTGAATAAAGCAGGAATACCTTATGGGTTTGGCGGTATTGCTAAAATTGGTCAGGGAATGTTGCCGGCAGAGAAAATCCTGTTTGAGCATTATAGATTGGGGTCTACACGAGTGATCTTATCTAGAAGTTTTTGCGACACTAGTATTACGAAAAACGTATTAGAAGTGGAGCAAATTTTTAAAAATAATCTCAAAGAATTAAGAGAGGTTGAACAATATGCTCGTAACGCAAATACTGTGACGCTTGAAAAAAATGCTGAAGATATTAAAGTATGCGTTCAAAAGGTGGTTGACAATGTCACAAAAAAAAGAAATGATAAATAGTAAAAAAATTGATGAGTTAATGCATAAATATGGAGACGCTTTTTATATTTTGGATTCAAAACAGTTTGAAGATAATTTCTCCGAATTGAAGACGGCGTTTTCATCAATTTATCCGGATTTTAATATAGCATATTCTTACAAAACGAATTATACTCCCAAACTATGCCGAATCGTAAATGAACTAGGCGGATTTGCAGAAGTAGTTTCGGATATGGAGATGGAAATCGCGCTTAGAGTAGGAGTGTTGCCATCTAATATAATTTGGAACGGGCCATATAAAGATTGCAAAAAAGTTGAAGAATTGCTTTTGAAGGGCGGGGTTGTAAATTTAGACAATGCGGTCGATACAGAGTATATAAAAAAAATCTCAGACAAATATCCTGACAACAAGTTGAGAGTTGGAATTCGATGTAATTTTGATATCGGAGACGGAGTTATCTCTAGATTCGGATTTGATACTGAGTCAAAAGATTTTGCTGATGCGCTTGCATTGGTAAACGAGAAAGATAACGTAGTTTTAAATGGGTTGCAATGCCATTTCGCAACACGTTCGCTTGAAACGTGGCGCCCCCGAGCAAAAAAGATGATTGAACTTCTTGATAAATATCATTTGTGTCCCGACTACATAGATCTCGGTGGAGGTTTGTTTGGCAAAATGCACGATTCTCTCAAAGTTCAATTCAATACCAAAATACCGACTTACAGCGAATATGCTAACGAAATAGCGCCTCTATTCCAAGAACGTTATGGAAAAGAGAAAAAGCGTCCAACGCTTTTAATAGAACCAGGTTCTGCGCTTGTCGGCGATTGTATGCGTTTTGCTTCTCGAGTAGTTGGTATTAAAACGGTAAACAAAAAAGCCACAGCGACGCTTTTGGGAAGCATTTACAATATCAACCCTACGCTTAATAAGAAAAACCCGCCAATTCAAGTTTTGCCTATTGGTCAAGGTGAGCGTAAGAAATACGAAAACTTGGATTTTGGAGGATTTACTTGCATAGAATCCGATTATTTGTTCCGTGGTTACAGCGGAGAATTGGCAGTTGGGGATATAGTGTTATTTGGCAATGTGGGTTCATACTCAGTTGTTCTCAAGCCACCTTTCATACTTCCCAATTTCCCAATATTAGAGATTGACGACGGAGAAAGTAAGGTTATTAAGCGTGCAGAGAATTTTGACGATTTATTTCACACATTTAGTTTTGAAAGGAGTTGAAAATGGTTGTAATAAACAAATTTCTCAAAAGAGCATTTGATGTAATTGCATCTATGTTGCTTGTAATACTACTGTTGCCGATTTGGATAATAGTAGCTATAGCAATCAAATGTGATTCCAAGGGACCAGTGTTATTTAAGCAACGACGCAGGACTAAAAACGGACGTATTTTTACAATGTATAAATTCCGTTCGATGGTAATAGATGCGGAGAAGCAGCAGGTCGGAATATTCAATTATGCAGGCGATCCGCGTGTTACAAAAGTTGGGAAATTTTTGAGAACAACAAGTTTGGATGAGTTGCCGCAGTTGTTTAACGTAATAAAAGGTGATTTGTCTATAGTCGGTCCGCGTCCATGCGTAGAATATGAACTCGGCGATTTTGATACTTTGAACAAGAAATACAAAAAACGTTTTGAAGTTCGCGCTGGAATTACAGGTTTGGCACAAATAAAAGGGCGTAATGAAAATTCATGGGAAGAAAAGGTTGAGTACGACAACGAATACATTGATTTATTTATAAAAAAAGGGATATTGATCGATGTGAAAATACTTTTGGGGACTATAGGTAAAGTATTTGGGAAAAAGAATATATGTGAGGAAAAATTGGACAGTTCGCTTTCCGATGAGGAATCTGCTAAACTAGCTGAAGAGGAAATTATTAGGCTTGCACATCTTCCTGATGACGAATCAAATGAAAGTGTAGAACAAAATTTGAATGACAAGCAAACCACTGACGAAAGCGCGGATTTAATTGATGCTGTCGAGATTGAAGAAGACGATAAAAATAACTTGGATAGTGAGGAAAAAAGTGAATACTGAAAGTAGATTTATTTGGTTTAGCGGAAAAGTAGTAGATATCAACGACGCAAAGGTTAACGTTCTTGCGCCTACGTCACAATTTGGATTAAATGTTTTTGAAGGAGTTCGTTGTTATTACAATGAAAGTAAAGATCAGTTGTATGCTTTTCGTCTTGATGATCACATAAGACGATTACAATGTTCGCAAAAACTTATGCGCATTGACGACAAATTCACGTTTGCTGAACTCAAGAAAGCTTTTTTGGATACCGTAATTGCAAATAAGTATCACGAAGATATAGCGGTAAGACAGACCTTATTCATAGATGGATTTGGCTCGTGGAGTTCGACAAGTCCTGTGAATATGTTTATCTCTCCCGTACCCAAAAAGAAAACAAATGCCGAATATAATAAAAAAGGTTTGCGTTGTTGCATAAGTTCATGGCGACGCATATCTGACAACAGTCTTTCGCCGAGAATAAAATGCGGCGCAAATTATATTAATAGCCGTATGGCACAACTCGAGGCATTGAGAAATGGTTATGATACCGCTATATTTATAAACGAAAATGGCACAGTATCGGAAGGTCCGGGTTCATGCTTATTTATGGTTAGAAACGGTGTATTATACACACCGCTTTTGACAGACAGTGTGCTTGAAAGCATTACTAGAGATACCGTAATTAAGATAGCAAGAGACGATCTCAAAATAAAGGTTGTTGAAAGAAGTATTGATCGTACGGAATTATATACTTGCGACGAGGCTTTCCTGTGTGGTTCAGCAATGGAGATAACGCCTATATTGTCTGTGGACAAGTATGATATTCCCGCTAAATCCGATTCGCTAACAGAAGCGATTCATAAACTGTACTTACAAATTGTCAGAGGAGAATACTCAAAATATAAAGAATGGTTGACGGAGGTATATTAAAAGAGTGACTAAAGAATTTTCTGTATTAATGACGACTTATTGCGGAGAAACTCCCGAATTTTTAGATGCGTCGCTCAACAGTACTTTGATTAATCAAACTGTTACTCCAAGTCAAATGGTGTTGGTTGTTGACGGACCTATTTCGGATGAATTGAACAATGTGATACTCAAATACAAAGAGATGTTTCCCGAAGTAATGGAAATTGTGTATTCTTCGGAAAATCAAGGACAAAGTAAAGCGTCAGCGTTGGGTTTGCAATATATAAAGCACGATATTCTTGCTCGTATGGATTCGGATGACGTTTGCGTAAGTGATAGGTTTGAACGTGAATATAATGTTTTGCAAGAATGTAGTGACATAGCTGTTGTTGGCGGTTGGATAGCGGAATTTGACACTGATCCTGAAGTTGCTAGCACAATTCGCAAGGTGCCTGAAAAGCATGATGATATAGTAAGAATGTTTCGTAGAAGAATGCCACTTAACAACATGACTGTAATGATGCGCAAAGAGGCTCTAATCCAAGCAGGTGGTTATGGTAGGGATACTGTTAACGAAGACTATTCCGTTTACGCTCATATGTGGGTTAGCGGAGTTCAATTTTACAATATCCAAGATGTTTTAGTAAAAGCACGTGTCGGCAATGACATGGTTGGTAGACGTCAGGATATGAGAATATATAGAGATTGGAAGAAAGATCAAAAGTATCTTCGTCAAAATGGCAAACATTCGCGCTTTACTGCTGCTATGAGCAATTTTAGGTGCTTTTGCTTTATTATTACTCCCAAATGGGTAAAGAAAATACTTTACAAAACCATTTTGAGAAAAAAAATAAAATCTACGGATAAATAAAAATGCATGAAGAATTGAGTTTGCAACAACTTAAAAATATCGAAATACAATTGTTGTTGAAGGTCCATAAAATTTGTGAAGAGCAAGGATTTCGCTATTCGTTAGGTGGCGGGACATTGTTAGGCGCAGTAAGACACCGCGGATTTATTCCGTGGGATGACGATATAGATATTATGATGCCGCGTCCCGATTATGACGCTTTTATAGCCTACTGCTTATCTAATAAAGAAATTCCATTTAAGATAAAATCTTGGGAGACAGATAAATCCTATGTTGATTTATCTGCTAAGATTTATGACGCCCAAACCGTGCTTATAGACGACAACGCTTGTGATTATGAGGATAATATAGGAGTTTTTATTGACGTATTTCCAATAGATGGGTTGGCAAATAACTATAAGCGAGCAAAAAAAGTTTTTAATTCTACGTCGTTTAAGAGAGCGCTTCTTGTTGCTGCGCAGTGGAAAAGATTTTTTAAGTCGAAGACTCATGCATGGTATTACGAGCCTTTTAGACTTGGTATGTTTTTACTTAGTCGTTTTGTTAATAAACAAAAGCTGTTTGATAAAATTCAGAATAAATACAAGAAAATAGATTTTGATAAAGTCGAATTTGCTGCAGCAGTAGGCGGAGCATACCGTGAAAAGGAAATACTTGAGAAAAGTATATTTACTGAATTGACTGAGTTGTCTTTTGAAAATGAGAAATTTTGCGCAATTTCTCAGTATGATACCTATCTATCGAGTATTTACGGAGATTATATGAAGTTGCCTCCTGAGGAGAAGAGAGTATCGCACCATTCATTCAAGGCATATTACAAGGAGATAGATAATCAATGAATACGGTAGCGGTTTTATTGAGTACATACAACGGTGAAAAATTTCTCAAAGAGCAACTTGATAGTATTTTAAATCAAAGTGGGGTTGCAGTTGAGCTATTTATTCGTGACGACGGCTCAAAAGATTCAACTTTAGAAATGCTGGCTACTTATGTGGAAAAGTTTAACAACATTCACTTATTAATTGAGGAAAACGTTGGTGTTGGCAACAGCTTTATGAAATTATTATATTCCGTTGGGAGCGGATATGATTATTACTCTTTTGCGGATCAAGACGATATTTGGGAAGAAAATAAATTATTTGAAGCTGTTACAATGCTTGCTCAAAGCGACAAAGTTTTATACGCTTCAAATCAGGAGTGTGTGGATAAATACGGTAATTCTCTAGGTTTAAGATACGGCATAGATAGTGCGATCCATCTTGATGCTATTGCAATTCTTGAGAAGAATACGTTGGCAGGTTGTACTATGGTCTTTAAAGGGGATTTTTATGACATTATCACAAACATAAACTGTCGACCTTCCGAGGAATTGCTACGCAATAGAATCCATGATGTATGGTTGGCAATGACTGCGTCTATTAATGGAGGAATAATTTATGACGAGAGGTCGTTTATTAAGTACCGCCAGCATGAGAATAATGTTGTTGGCGCCTATGAAGATGGAGTTTTCAAGAAAATAAAAGAAAAAATGAAAAAAGTCTTCAAAAAGAAGTTCCGAAATGGTAGGAGTTCGTTGGCTAAAGAAATTCTCATAAAGTTTCCGGAGCAATCCAAAAGTTTTCCGTTGATCAAAGTATGCGCAGAAGCAAATACTTTTGGTGGAAAATTCAAATTAATCAAGAACAGTAAATTGCTTCGTTCGTATACAAAAGAGAGTTGCTTCGGTTTCTTTTTTAAAGTAATGTTGGGATATTTTTAAGCCATAGGAGGAATGCTAAATATAAATGGAAGTTTTGATGCTAGTAATTTTCTTTGCGCTTTTAGCGACAGCATATTTTTTTGGAAAGCGAGATTTGCTCTCGCCTTGGTTTTTGCTGTGCCTTGCTATGCTAACATCGTACTTCATAGTTCTTTTAAATTATAAAAATTGGGAAGTAAAGATTAATAGTACTTTTGTGCTTTATATTACTACGGCGTTGGTTTCTTTTGGCGTTGGCGCGCTCGTTGTTAAGAAGTTCGCGCCTAACAAACTTGCAACTGAGACGATTTCGGAAAGATTATCGTTGAAAAAAGAATTACCAAGCAGGCATTATCCAGAGTTATTTTTTATAGTTGTTTCCGTGATGGCTGCTGGATTATATTGTTTTAAGCTTTTATCAGATGTTGGTGGAAGCGGTTCGATGAGCGAAAGGATTAGGCACATTTATGATAGTGTAGTTGGGGGATATTCTCCAGGCTTTGTGTTTAACCAATGTCTTGAGTTGTTAGTTGCTATAGCATACATCAACACTTATAGACTCTTTCAAGAGATTTATTCTAGAGCCAGGGCAATCAGTATAGTAAATTTATTAATCCCTGTATTTATTTTTATAATTGCCGTAATGATATCTTCTGATAGAAATATATTTTTAAGATATGCTATTTATTTTATTTGTTTGTTTATACTTTTCTTTAGAGAAAATACCAAAAAGAAAAATATAAATAAAAGCATTATCTTTAAAGTGTCATTGCTTCTATTGCTACTTGTAATTATTTTCTTTCTTTTAGGTAAAAGTAAACAATATAGTTCAGGGATTTTGAAGTCGTTGAGCATTTATGGCGGGTCGGGTCTATATGATTTCAATTTATGGATAGCTGATTTTGACGAACCGTTCTTATATGGACAATCTACATTTTCTACGTTTATTGGTGTGTTTAATTCTATATTTGGGCATTTAGGATTGACTTTGCCAGATGCGCAGGTTAATAGATTCGATGCGTTTATAGAATATCAATCTTCTAATGGGTATGTATTCAGTTCAAATATTTATACAGCGTTAAAACCCTATGTTGAAGATTTTGGCTACTTTGGCGTCATATTATTCCCATTTGCAATAGGTATGTTTTATCAAAAACTTTATATGAGAATGAGAAGGAGTAAGTACGGATATAATTGGGTTTTGTACTGTATGTTGATTTATCCAATAGTATTTTTCCCGATATTAGAGCAGTTGATAAGAAGATTCCATTTAGGTTTTGTCTACGAATTTGTTTGGTTAACATTGGTTTATTATTTCGTATATGGTAAGATAAAAGGGCGCAAAGAAGCAAGTATGGTCAAACAATCGACAAAAAGACTGGACAAAGGAGGGGCCTAGAATGAAAAATATAGGCGTGATTTTTGCGGGTGGCGTTGGAAGCCGAATGAAAAGCAAAACAAAGCCGAAACAATTTTTGGAAATATACGGCAAGCCAATTATAATACACACTTTGGAACATTTTGAAAACAACGACGAGATAGACGGCGTAGTAATTGCTTGTGTAAAAGAATGGATACCCTATCTTAAAGAATTGTTGTATAAATTTCGAATTGAAAAAGTCAAAAAAATAGTAGAAGGTGGAGAAACAGGACAATTATCAATTTACGAAGGACTTAAAGCTGCAAAAGATGTCGTTGGGAATGAAAATGCGATCGTGCTTATACACGACGGCGTTCGTCCACTAATAAATTCAAAACTGTTATCTGAAAACATACGTTGCGTCAAAGAACACGGTTCTGCAATTACTGCCGGAATAGTGAAAGAAACTATCGTCGTATTAAACGATGATAGAGTTATAGAGCAAGTGCCCTCACGTAAGAATTCAAGAGTAGCAAAAGCTCCGCAAAGTTTTTATTTAAAAGATATTCTTAGCGTTCACGAAAAAGCGTTGAGTAGCGGTTTGGTCGATTCAATTGATTCTTGTACACTTATGAAAACTTATGGGTTTACGTTGCATATGATTGACGGACCTTACGAAAATATAAAGATCACAACTCCTGATGATTATTATACAATGCGCGCAATAATGCAAGCAAAAGAAAATGCTCAAATTTACGGATATGACGATCAAGAGGATTGATGATATGAATAATTTTTCTTCTTTTTTAGGTAAGCGAGTATTGATAACGGGAGCAAGTGGTTTGATAGGGAGAGCGCTTACACGTAAACTTTTGCAATATGGAGCAAAGGTTATTGCAATGGTAAGAAATGAACAAAAGGCTCGCGCAACTTTTTCGGATATTGCCAATGGCAATATTGAATATTTAGTAATGGACGTGACAACTGCGGAAACGATAGACGTCAACGTAGATTATATCATTCACGGAGCGAGTATCACGTCAAGTAAGGCTTTTATTGAAGAACCTGTAGAAGTTATCATGGGCGCGGTTATAGGAACTAAAAATATGCTAGAAATTGCTCGTGTAAATAATGTAAAATCTTTCGTTTATCTCTCGTCGATGGAGGTTTATGGCACTCCTTTGGACGATACAAAGATTTTGGAAAGCAACGCGTCAAATTTGAATACGATGGCGCCAAGATCAGGATATCCTGAAAGCAAGCGTTTGTGCGAGTGTTTATGCGCGTCTTATGCGGCGCAATATGGAGTGCCAGCAAAAGTTGTTAGATTAACTCAAACGTTTGGAGAAGGAGTGGTTTACGAAGATTCACGCGTTTTTGCGGAATTTGCCCGTTGCGTTTTGGAGCAAAGAGATATAGTGTTGAAAACCAAGGGTGAAACAAAGAGAAATTATTTATATACGGAAGACGCCGCAAATGCCATAATGACGGTCCTTTTGTTTGGCACCGTTGGGGAGGCGTATAATGCGGCAAACGAAGATACTTATTGCAGTATTTACGAAATGGCGCAAATAGTGGCAAATTATTTTGGTCAAGGAAAGGTAAAAGTAAGGATAGAAGAAGAAAACGATATTTCGCGTTTTGGATTTGCGCCTACGTTGAAGATGAATCTTGATTGTAGCAAACTCAAGTCATTGGGGTGGCAAGCGCAAGTTGGATTAGAAACGGCATTTGAACGTATGATTGAGTATATGAAAAAAGGAAAAACAAAGAGGAGAGGTTAAGTCAATAAAATGGCGCAACGTATTACCACAAAAAAATTTGCGACTAACGTTATAGTTTCCCTCGGTACACAAGTTATATCGATGGCTGTAAGTTTTTTGCTGAGTTTGATAGTGCCTAAATACATAGGTAAGATTTCCTATGCTGATTGGCAAACTTACGTTCTTTACGTAAGTTATGTGGGTGTGTTGCATTTTGGGTTGTTAGACGGCATAGTATTGCGTTACGCAAAGTACGATTATGAAGAACTTGATAAGGTTAGATTGCGTTCGCAGTTTACGATATTACTAATATTTACTTCGCTTGTCACTATTTCTATGGCAGCAGTTTCACTTTCTATATTAGAAGGATCGAATAGATTGATATTTTCGCTTGTTGCAGTAGGAGTAGTTACAAAGAATATTGTTACTTACAGTCTTTATATGTTGCAAATTACCAATCGTATTGGCAAATATGCCATTTTAGTAATTGCGCAAAGATTGACTTACGGAATAGTAGTAATTATTTTGTTAGCGCTGAAAGTAGATAACTTTGTTTGGTACTGTATAGCGGATCTTTGCGGTGATGCTGTAGGAATAATTGTTGGATTGTTTTGTAATAGAGGTCTATATTTGGGGCGTACTCTACATAAGAAAGAAGCATTTAAGGAACTTGGAACGAATATTGCGTCGGGAATAGTTTTGATGTTGGCAAACTGGTCGGCAATGCTTATGATCGGAAGCGCAAAAATGATTGTACAATGGCATTGGGACAAAGTGACGTTTGGACAAGTGTCGTTTGCTTTCTCTGCGTCTAACGTTTTTCTGACGTTCATTACGGCGATAAGTGTGGTATTGTTCCCGTCTTTGAAGAGAATAGACCAAGAAAGACTTTCTGAGATGTACAAAAAGATAAGAGGAGTTTTGTCGCCCTTGCTGTTTTTTGCAATGATATTTTATTTTATTGGTTGCAAAATTTTGGAGATATGGTTGCCGCAATATACGGATAGTTTGAATTGGCTGGGCATATTGTTGCCAATAATAATATATACGTCCAAAGTTAGCCTTCTTACAAATAATTATTTAAAAGTTTATCGCAAAGAAAAAACTATGCTCATTGTTAATTTGATTTCGATTGCTGTGGGTATAGCGATTTTTGTTATAGGCGCTTATATATTTAATAATATTTACGTGGTCTTAGGCGGGGTTGTGTTCGTAATTATGCTGAACTCAATATTGTCGGAGATTTGCGTATTAAAGATTATAAAAGTAAAAATTATTACTGCCTTTATTGTTGAATCCGTGATGACAGTAGTCTTTATATTATGCGCTTGTTTGTGTAGCAGGTTGGTTGGCTGTTTGATTTATCTTGGAGCTCTATGTATATATTGTCTAATAAATTATAAGTCGATATTATCGAATTTGAAAATCATTTTTAATAGAAAGAGAGGTGACAATTTATGAAAGGAATTATTCTTGCAGGAGGAAGTGGAACTAGGCTTTATCCTTTGACTAAAGTCACAAGTAAACAATTATTGCCAGTTTATGACAAGCCTATGATATTTTATCCGCTTTGTACGCTTATGCAAGCGGATATAAGAGATATTTTGATTATCTCTACGCCGACAGATTTGCCAAATTTTGAAAAATTATTGGGAGATGGAAGTCAATTTGGAATCAATTTGAATTATGCAGTCCAGCCTTCGCCCGATGGCCTAGCGCAAGCGTTTATAATCGGAGAAAGTTTTATTGGCGATGAGCCTTGCGCCATGGTTCTTGGCGATAATATTTTCTACGGAAATCGATTTGAGGAGTATCTTCATCGAGCATTAAAAAATGCTGAATTAGGAAAAGCTACAATATTCGGCTATCATGTAAACGATCCGCAACGTTTTGGCATTGTTGAGTTTGATAGAAATCACAATGTGATATCCGTAGAAGAAAAGCCAAAAAGACCTAAATCAAATTATTGCATAACGGGTTTATATTTTTATGATAACCGTGTTGTGGATTTGGCTAAAACGGTAAAGCCGTCTGCGCGTGGTGAATTGGAAATCACCGATTTAAATAGATTGTATTTGGAGAATGGTGATTTAAGAGTAGAACTGTTAGGTAGTGGCTTTGCGTGGTTAGATACTGGAACGATGGATAGCTTGTTAGAGGCGTCAGAGTTTGTGCAAATGGTGAGTAAACGTCAAGCTATTACAATATCAGCGCCGGAAGAAGTTGCATTTAATAATGGTTGGATAAATAAGGAACATCTTTTGAAGGCAGCTGAGTCTTATGGCAAATCGCCATACGGAGAACATTTGAAAAAGGTAGCGGAGGGAACATTATAATGGAAAGAACTATCATAGTTACCGGTGGGGCTGGATTTATAGGTAGTAATTTTGTATTTCACATGCTCGCTAAATATCCAAATTATAGGATAGTGTGCTTGGATAAACTTACGTATGCGGGTAATTTATCAACGCTTAAAAGCGTGCTTGACAAGCCGAATTTTCGTTTTGTAAAAGCTGATATTTGCGATAGAAAAGCCGTGGATAAGCTTTTTGAAGAAGAAAAACCTGATGTAGTTGTCAATTTTGCGGCAGAAAGCCACGTTGATAGAAGCATAGAAGATCCAGGGATTTTCTTGCAAACCAATATAATAGGAACGGCGGTTCTAATGGATGCGTGTAGAAAATATGATATTCAAAGGTATCATCAAGTGTCGACTGATGAGGTGTATGGAGATTTGCCGTTAGATCGTCCCGACTTGTTTTTTACAGAAACTACTCCTATTCAAACCAGCAGTCCTTATTCGTCAAGTAAGGCGTCGGCAGATTTACTTGTGTTAGCTTATCATAGAACGTATGGTTTGCCAGTGACTATCAGCCGTTGTTCCAACAATTACGGACCATATCATTTTCCCGAAAAGCTTATTCCGCTTATGATAGCAAATGCGTTAAATGACAAGCCTTTACCTGTATACGGAAAAGGTGAGAATGTTCGTGACTGGTTATATGTGGAAGATCATTGTAAGGCTATAGATCTTATTATACACAAAGGAAAAGTTGGAGAAGTATACAATGTCGGCGGTCATAACGAAATGAAAAACATTGACATTGTTAAGCTTATTTGCAAAGAGCTTGGAAAATCCGAAGGTTTAATTACTTATGTTGCCGATAGAAAGGGACATGATTTACGTTACGCAATAGATCCTACAAAAATTTATAATGAACTTGGTTGGCTTCCTGAAACAAAGTTTATAGAAGGCATTAAAAAAACGATCAAATGGTATCTTGAAAATCGTGAATGGTGGGAAACAATAATTTCCGGAGAATATCAAAATTATTATAAAAAAATGTACGGGGATAGAAAGTAATGAAAGTATTAGTTACAGGAGTTACAGGACAGCTTGGTTTCGATGTTGTAAAGGAACTTGAAAGGCGTGGACATGAGAGTATTGGTGTTTGTGTCGAAAATATGGATATAACTGACGAGCAGCAAGTTTGCCTTGTTTTACAAAAAGTCAAACCTGACGCTGTTGTCCATTGCGCCGCATGGACGGCAGTTGATGCCGCGGAAGACAATGTCGAAAAAGTTCGACTCGTTAATGCTGTAGGCACGGAAAATATTGCAAAGGAATGTAGCAAGTTGGGGTGTAAAATGATGTATATTTCTACCGACTATGTGTTTGACGGGAAAGGAATGCAACCATGGAAACCGGATTGCAAAGATTATAAGCCTTTAAATGTTTATGGAAAGACCAAGCTTGAAGGAGAATTTGCCGTAGTAAATAATCTTGAAAAGTATTTTATAGTAAGAATAGCTTGGGTATTTGGCAAGAACGGTAATAACTTCATAAAGACAATGTTAAAATTAGGTCAAATTCATGACAAAGTAAGAGTTGTCAGCGACCAAATAGGCACGCCAACTTATACGTATGATTTGGCTAGGTTGCTTGTAGATATGATAGAAACTGATAAATATGGTTTTTATCACGCAACAAACGAGGGAGGATATGTCAGTTGGTATGATTTTGCGAAAGAAATTTTTAGACAAGCGGGATATTCGACAAAAGTAGTTCCTGTAACTACTGCGGAATATGGACTTTCTAAGGCAGCAAGACCTTATAATAGTAGACTTGACAAAAATAAACTTGTAGAAAACGGATTCGAATTATTACCCGCATGGCAGGATGCATTAACAAGGTATTTAAAGGAGATTAACAATGGGACAAATTAAAATCGAAAGAAATGTTGGCGGTATAGAAGGACTATATATAATAGAGCCGGCTGTTCATATTGACAATCGTGGATATTTTATGGAAACTTATAATAAGCGTGATATGGAAGAAGCTGGGCTAAATATGAATTTTGTGCAAGATAATCATTCAATGAGTAGCAAAGGTGTTTTGAGAGGATTACATTTTCAAAAACAGTTTCCTCAAGGCAAACTTGTTCGAGTTATCAAAGGCCGAGTGTTTGACGTAGCGGTAGATTTGCGTAAGAATAGCAGGACTTATGGCAAATGGTATGGTGTCGAACTTACTGAAGAAAATAAAAAGCAATTCTATATCTCCGAGGGATTTGCGCACGGATTTTTGGTGCTTTCTGATGTCGCCGAGTTTTGCTATAAGGTTACTGATTTTTATCATCCGGGTGACGAGGGCGGTATTGCTTGGAATGATCCAACTATAAGAATTGATTGGGGAGTTGACGGAGAATACAAAGGCTCCGCAAACTCTCATGGATACGCACTTCCGGACGGCTCTCCTATTATTATGAGCGAAAAAGATAAGGTTTGGCCTACTTTGAAACAACTCAACTATAATAATTAGATAAAATTCTCAAATAATTGATTGAAATAAAAGATTCGCAGGAAGAAGATAAAGGCGAATAATTATCGTAATTTTTCTTTGAGAATTGTATTTATGGACAATATTGAAAATTATGGACAAAATGGTTATCACTAGAGGTGAGAAAAGGTCTTAAAATATAGGTTAAAAGGCAAAAATCGTTGATTTTTGCCTTTTTATTAGGGCTAAACGGGCATTTTCTATGATTTTCAGCTAAGCGATTTTTATGGCGAAAGTGGTAAAAATTTTTGATAGAGATATTGACAACACACCATCGCGATAGTATAATAACAATATAAATATGATTTTGGGAGAAATCAAATATGATTGTTAGCAACAGCGAGTTGTTGATAAAGGCAAAGAAGGAAGGCTACGCCGTTCCGGCTTTTAACGTAGACAATCTCGAGAGCGTTTTGGGCGTGCTTAAAGCCGCTAGTTTTTTATCCAGTCCCATTATTATTCAAACTATTCCGCGTACGTTGAAGTACGGAGGCGTGGCTACTTACTCTTCGCTCGTTAGGGCGAATTACAAGGGCGGCGCGGATATTTCCATTCATCTAGATCACGGCGGCGATTTGCAAATATGCAAAGATTGCATTGACGCGGGATATACGTCGGTTATGATTGACGGGTCTATGCTTGAGTTTGATAAAAACGTAGAATTGACGAAAAAAGTCGTCGATTTGGCTCACGCTAGCGGAGTTAGCGTTGAGGCGGAACTCGGTACGATCGGCGGCAAGGAAGAAACCGAAGGACAAATAAAATATACTGAAGTTGACGAGGCGGTCAAGTTTGTGGAACTAACGGGCGTGGATAGTTTGGCAATAGGAGTCGGGACTGCGCACGGAGTATATAAAGGTACGCCGCATATCGCAATCGACAGGATAGAAGAAATCGCCGACGCAGTGGATATTCCGTTGGTACTGCACGGAGCGAGCGGACTTTCCGACGAAGTCATTCGCGGGTGTATTAAAGCGGGCATAAGCAAGATTAACTTTGCGACGCATCTAAGGCAAGCGTTTACCAAAGGACTAAAAAAGGGCTTGGAGAGCAAAGATGCGACTTACGATCCAAAGACGTATTTGCCATACGCTATTGAAGCGGTACAAGAGGCGGCGGCTGGAATAATCAAGCTGTGTCAGCCGACGAAGTAAATCAACAACAAAATTTATTTATATCAATAATAACGGTAAAAGAGGTAGAAAATGCAATACGTAACTTTTGAAAAGGATAGAAAACTCGATTTGATAGCGGTAGGTAGAATAGCGATAGATTTCAATCCGCTCGACTATTTTAAGCCGTTGTCCGAAAGCGCGCAATATCGCAAATATTTGGGCGGTTCACCCGCTAACGTAGCGGTAGGCTTGGCTAGACTTGGCAAGAAGGTAGGCTTTATCGGCAAGGTATCGGACGACCAATTCGGCGATTACGTCACCGACTTTTTTGCAAAAGAAGGTATTGACGTATCGAGGGTTACGAGAGCGCAAAACGGCGAGAAGCTTGGCTTGACGTTCACAGAGATTCTTTCGCCCACCGAGAGCAGTATTTTGATGTACCGCGACGGCGTTGCCGACCTTATGCTCGATCCCAAAGACGTAGACGAGGAGTATATAGCAAGCGCTAAAGCGATACTTATTTCGGGGACGGCTCTTGCGCAAAGTCCTTCTAGAGAGGCGTGCTTAAAAGCAGTTCAGCTTGCCGGAAAAAACAATACGAAAGTAATTTTCGACATAGATTATAGGGCGTACAACTGGAAGAGCAAGGACGAAATCGCGGTATACTACACGGCGGTTGCGGAACACGCGGATATAATTATGGGTTCTCGCGAGGAGTACGACCTAACTCAGGCGATTTTCGCGCCCGATATGGACGACGAACAAACGGCGAAATATTGGTTCTCTCAAAAAGCCAAAATCGTCATCATAAAGCACGGCAAAAAGGGCAGCACGGCGCACACGTTTGACGGACAAAAGTACGATATTAAGCCTTTCCCCGTGACGGCGTTCAAGTCTTTCGGCGGCGGCGACGGCTACGGCTCGGCGTTCTTGTACGGAATGTTTGAGGGCAAAGACATAATGGACTGCTTGGAACTCGGATCGGCTTCCGCTTCGATGCTCGTTTCGGCGCACGGCTGTTCGGAGTTTATGCCGACGGTCAAGGAACTTGAAAAGTTCATTGCGGACGAGAAAAAACAGTTTGGCGAAATGATAGCGAGAGGATAATTTTTCTTGCAAATAAAAGGCTTAATTAGCATATAAAGTATAACGAAGATTGGAGGTGACGTAATGTCGTTCGGTTATCCTAAATTCAATAAAAAAGGCGTAAAAACGCTTACAAAGATAGACGGTAAAAACAAGGATATGCTTATGGATATCCTCGTCGTAAAGCTTGCCAAGGGCGAGAGCGTAACGTACAGTGAAAAGCAAAAAGAGATGTGCGTACTTCTTACCGAGGGCGAAGTTGAGATGAGCTGCGGCGAAACGGTGGGAAAAGGCGCAAGGAGCGGAGTTTTCGACGATTTGCCGATTTGTATGCACGTATGCAAGGGGAACACGCTCGTAGTTAAGGCTGTTGAGGACAGTGAAATAATTTATCTTGCTACGCTCAACGAGCGTACTTTTCCGACGAAATTTTACGACAAGAAGGACGTAATAGTCAGCGTATCTTGCGAAGGACTTTGGGAGAATACGGCGGTAAGAGACGTGAATACGATTTTCGATTATTCCAACGCGCCTTACTCAAATCTCGTAGTAGGCGAAGTATTGGCTCGGCAGGGCAGGTGGTGGAGCTATCTACCTCATTCGCACCCGCAACCTGAAGTATATTACTACAAGATGCCTACGCCTGAAGCGTTTGGAGCTTGCTTTATCGGCGAAATGGAACCGCACACAATCATCGACGGCAGCGTAGGTTGTTTCCCCGGCGGAAAGACTCACGTTCAAGTTACCGCCCCCGGTTATCCTATGTACTGTTGCTGGATGATACGCCACTTGGACGGAAATCCGTGGGATAAGACGAGGATCGTAGATCCAAGGTATGCTTATTGGGAAAAATAGACCGCGACTGCGTATAATATCAGTTGATAGAAATTAACAAAAAAAATAGGGAGAAGATATGAGTAAAATTACAGTCGGCGAAGCCGTAGTAAAATTTTTAGACAGTCAATACGTGAGTTTTGACGGAGAAGAGAGCAAGCTCGTAGAGGGAGTTTTTACTATATTCGGACACGGTTGCGTATTGGGTATAGGCGAAGCTTTGTCTATGGGTAAACATTCTTTAAAAGTTTATCAAGGTAAAAACGAGCAAGGTATGGCGCAGGCGGCGATCGCGTACGCCAAACAAAACAACAGGCGCAAGATTTTACCTTGCGTATCTTCTATAGGTCCGGGCGCTGCGAATATGGTTACGGCGGCGGGTACCGCGACCGCCAACAATATTCCGTTGCTTTTGTTCGTGGGCGATACCTTTGCTACTAGGCAGCCCGACCCCGTGCTTCAGCAAATCGAACAGACTTACAGCGCATTGGTTACTACCAACGACGCTTTCAAAGCAGTTACGAGATACTTTGACAGGGTATCGCGTCCCGAAATGCTTATGAGCGCGCTCGTCAACGCTATAAGAGTATTGCTAGATCCTGCGCATACGGGCGCGGTGGCGATAGCTATGCCGCAAGACGTGCAAGGCGAGATTTACGATTTCCCCGATGAATTTTTCAAGAAGAGAGTTACTAGAATATCCCGTTCCGTGCCTGCCGACGACGAACTCAACGATTTGGCGCGAGAAATCAAAGCGAGCAAAAAGCCGCTTCTCATAGTAGGCGGCGGTGTAAAATACAGCGAAGCGGGAGAGTCGGTCGCAAGTTTTTGCGAAAACCACAATATACCGTTTTGCGAAACGCAAGCTGGCAAGACGGCTATTAAATCTTCGCATCCGCTCAACGTGGGCGGACTTGGTGTTACGGGTAATAGCTCGGCAAATACTTTGGCGAAAGATTGCGATCTTATTATTGCCGTAGGTACGAGATTTACCGACTTTACGACAGCTTCAAAGTCGCTGTACGCCGATAAAAAGGTCGTCACTCTCAACGCGTCTGATTTCCATGCGTCCAAACTCGACGCGGTCAAAGCCGTCGGCGACGCTAAAGTTGGAATAATCGCTCTTGACAAGATGTTGAGCGGATACAAGACGGGTTATAAAGACGAAATTGCAAAGGCAAAAGCCGACTGGGATAAGGAAATGGATAGGCTTACCCATATAAGCGTGGGCAAGGGTTATTCCCCCGAGATAGGCGCATATATGCCTAAAGTCGTAGAAGACTTTCTCAAGTCGCACGGCGAAGCTATGGCGCAAACTACGGCTATCGGGATAATAAGAGAAGTCATTCCCGAAAACGCTATCATAGTAGGTTCGGCAGGAAGCTTGCCTGGAGATTTACAGCGAATGTGGACGAGCGATTGCAAGGACAGCTACAATATGGAATACGGCTATTCCTGTATGGGTTACGAGATAGCGGGAACGCTAGGCAGTAAAATGGCTTGCTCAGATAGAGAGGTTTACGCGATGGTGGGCGACGGCAGTTATTTGATGTTGCATACCGAGATGATAACCGCTCTTCAAGAGGGAATTAAAATCAACGTTTTGCTTTTCGACAATGCCTCTTTCGGCTGTATAAACAATCTTCAAATGGATCAAGGCGTAGATTCGCTTTGTACTGAACTTCGCTATCGCGACGGCGACAAGCCGATAAGAGAGGGCAAGTTTATGAATATAGACTACGCTATGAGCGCAAGGGGATACGGTTTCGTTACTTATACCGCTCGTAACGAGAGCGAGTTGAGAGAAGCGTTGAAAGACAGTCTTAAACAGTCTACTTCCACGCTAATAGATATTAAAGTATTGCCGAAGTCTATGACCCACGGTTACGACGGTTGGTGGCACGTGGGTTGCAGCCAAAACCCGCGTAGCGAGAGAGGCAAGCAGGCATTGGAAAATAGAAAGGATATGCTTAAAAAAGCGAGAAAGTATTAATACCGTATCGCAACTACAAATTTAGTAATGTTGCTGTTTCTTGGAATGACTGTAAGGATTATACAAGTAAAGTAAACGACGCCAAGTACGGCGGAACTTATAAAAAAACAACATACGAGGTTGAACTATGGACAAGAGTAAAATAAAACTCGGCATTGCGCCGATTGCTTGGACAAACGACGATATGCCCGACTTGGGTAGCGAAAATACGTTTGAGCAGTGCGTAAGCGAAATGGCTTTAGCCGGCTTTACCGGTTGCGAAGTGGGCAACAAGTATCCCAAAGACGCCGCTGCTCTAAAGAAAGCTTTGGACTTGAGAGGTTTGACGATAGCAAACCAATGGTTTTCGTCTTTCACTTTGACTAAGGATATGCAAGAAGTCGAGAAAGACTTTATCGCTCAATGCAATTTTCTCAAAGCCGTAGGCGCAAAGACTATAGGCGCTTCCGAGCAAAGCTACAGCATACAGGGACAAATGAACACTCCCGTGTTTGAAAACAAATACGTTATGAACGGGAAAGAGTGGGAGAAGTTTGCCAAGGGTATGAACAGGTTGGGCGAGATAGCCAATTCAATGGGAATGAATTTGGTATATCACCATCATATGGGTACGGTAGTTCAAACGGCTGACGAAGTGGATAAGATGATGGATATGACCGACGCGAACAAGTTTTCGCTGCTATTTGACAGCGGTCATTTAGCGTACTGCGGAGAGGACTATTTGGCGGTACTCAAAAAGCACGCAAATAGGGTTAAGCACGTGCACCTCAAGGATATCCGTCCTAACGTCGTGGAAAAGGTCAAGAGAGAAAAGCTATCTTTCTTGCAAGGCGTGAGAGAGGGCGCGTTTACCGTCCCAGGCGACGGCTGTATAGATTTTGCTCCGATATTCGATATCTTGGATAAGAGCGGATACGAGGGTTGGATGATCGTGGAAGCCGAGCAAGACCCCGCGAAAGCAAATCCGCTTGAATACGCTATTAAAGCAAGAAAATACATAGCCGAAAAAGCGAAGATATAAGTTGCGTCTATCGCAGCAAAATATAAAGCGCGCAAGTCCTACAGGGAAAGCGACGCCAAATATAAAAACGTAAAAACATATAAACGAGAAAAACCAAACGAGTTTTATAAGGAAAGGAGAAATATTTATGGCAATTAAGACACTCGGATATTTTACGAACAATCAATTCGTGAAGTCCTCTACGGATAAGTTTTATCCCGTATTTAATCCGTCTACGGGCGAGCAAATAGCTCAAATGCCTCGCTGTACGACGGCGGAAGTCAAGACAGTAATCGAAAACGCTCATTCGGCGTACGAGAAATGGTCGAAAGTACCCGTAATCAAGAGAGTGCAAATACTTTACAAAGTTAGGGATTTGCTTATCGAGCATATGGACGAGCTGACCGAGCTTTGCGCGACCGAACACGGCAAGAACTGGGAAGAGAGCAAAGGCGATATCCTCAAGGCGAAGGAGGGAACCGAGCTCGCTTGTTCGATGCCGTCGCTTCTTCAAGGCGAGAGCCTAATGGACGCGTCAAACGGTTACGACACCGTGCTGTATCGCGAGTCGATGGGCGTATTCGTAGGCATTGCGCCGTTCAATTTCCCAGCAATGATACCGATGGGCTGGATGGCTCCCGTATGTATCGCTTGCGGCAATGCAATCGTACTCAAAGTTGCGGGCGCTACTCCTATGACGTCGCTTAGAATTGCTGAGCTTTACAAGGAAGCGGGACTTCCCGACGGCGTACTTAATATCGTAAGCTGCGATAGAAACGATACTCAAGAACTAATCTCCAACGACAAAGTAGTGGGCATAACTTTCGTCGGCTCGACGAGCGTAGGTAGATATATCTACGAAACGGCAGCAAAGTACGGCAAGAGAGTACAGTGTCTTTGCGAAGCTAAGAACCACGCTTTGGTTCTCGAGGACGCCGCTCTCGACAGAACGGCTGCAGGTATAATCAACGCTTCTTACGGCTGCGCGGGCGAAAGATGTATGGCTTTGCCGGTAGTAGTAGTTCAGGAAAGTATTGCCGATAAGCTCGTTGAGAAGCTAGTCGCGCTCGCAAAGAAAGTAAAAGTAGGACCGGCTTACGATAAGACCACGGGCTTAGGTCCGGTATACAGCGCGGAGCATAAAAAGAGCGTAAGCGATTGGATACAAAAGGGCATTGACGAGGGCGCGAAAGTTATTCTTGACGGCAGGAACGTAAAAGTTAAAGGTTACGAAAACGGCTTCTATCTCGCTCCGACGATTTTGGATAACGTAACTTCCGAGATGAGCGTAGGTACGAGAGAGATTTTCGGTCCTGTGCTTTGTATCAAGAGAGTTAAAAACTTTGAGGAAGGCTTGGCGGTTATGAACGCCAATCCGTTTGCAAACGGTTCAGTTATATATACTCAAAACGGTTACTACGCTAGAGAGTTTGTACGCAACACCCACGGCGGTATGGTCGGCGTAAACGTTGGCATACCCGTACCCGTAGGCGTATTCTCCTTTACTGGTCACAAGTACTCTTTCTTTGGCGATTTGCACTGTCTTGGAAGAGATAGCTTCAAGTTCTACACCGACAGCAAGACCGTCACCACGCACTGGTTTGACGAGCACGAAGCAAAGTCTACAAAAGTATCCACTTGGGATGGAACTATCTAGAGAGCGCGTATAGCGTAGCGCTTTTTGCCCTAACGACTAGGTTGCCCTCGGGGTCGCGTACGGCTAGTACGCTCACTGCTCGGTTGCCGTCGCGCGGACAAAAATCACAGCGCTCTACCACTCGCTCAAGCGGAATAGAGCGGTGATAAGCAAAGAAATCTCAACCGACAATAAATCAAATTATAGAGGTATAAGAAAATGATAAATATAGGAATTATTGGCGCAGGAAGAATAGGCAAAGTGCACTGCGAATCAATTATGTGTTACGTAAAGGGCGCAACGGTCAAGAGCGTTGCCGACCCGTTTATGAATGACGAAACTGCTAAGTGGCTCAAGGATATGGGCGTGGAAAAGACAACCAAAGACTATCGCGAAATTCTAAACGATAAAAATATTGACGCGGTGCTAATATGTTCGTCCACCGATACGCACGCGCAAATATCAATCGAGGCGATAAAGGCGGGTAAGCACGTATTTTGCGAAAAGCCCGTCGACCACGATATTGACAAAATCAACGAAGTCAAAGCAGCTCTCGCAAAGAGCAAAGTCAAGTATCAAGTAGGTTTCAACCGCCGTTTCGACCACAACTTTATGGCTGTAAGAGAAGCCGTCAAGAACGGCAAGATCGGTACGCTCAACGTTTTGAAGATATGTTCGAGAGATCCTGCAGCTCCTCCCGTATCTTACATAAAAGTAAGCGGCGGCATTTTCTTGGATATGACGATACACGACTTCGATATGGTGAGATATCTATCAGGCGAAGAAGTAGAAAGCGTATTCGCTATGGGCGGAGTTATGGTCGACAAAGCGATAGGCGAAGCGGGGGATATAGATACCGCGATTATTACGCTCAAACTCAAGAGCGGAGCTTTGGCTGTTATAGACAACTGCCGTAGAGCGACTTACGGCTACGACCAAAGAGCCGAAGCGTTCGGCGAGCTAGGTCAAGTCGCAATCTCCAACGACAGCGCTTCCAACGCGGTAATTTCCAACTGCGACGGCGTAACCGCTGAAAAGCCGTTACTCTTCTTCTTGGAGAGATATATGCAAGCGTACGTAAACGAGATGGCGCAGTTTATCGACTGTATCGTTGGCGACAAACCTGTACCCGTCAGCATAGAGGACGGACTGCAAGCCGTAGTAATCGGCAAAGCGGCTAAGAAGTCGTTGGAACTCGGAAGACCCGTTAAGCTAAGCGAAATACTCTAATCCCATAATCATTTTATAGAAAAACGCGACCTGTTTTGGTCGCGTTTTTTATATTCAGTTAATTAAATTAGCTCAATAGATTTTTGGTTTAAATATTCGCTAAATAAGACAAGTCTAATTGTCCTAACAAGTCTTCCTATTTCTCTTAAGAAATTGACGTTCTCTTGAGTAGAGGATGATGCGAATAGATACAGTCCTAAACGTGCAAACGTTTTTTCATCTCCGAGAAGTACTTTTCTTTTGCAAAGAAGGAAAGCGAAAGTACGTCGACGAAACCTCTCGCCGTACACACTAGCCAACCCCATTCGCATTTTTTGAGCCATATAAAGGATATTGCGATACAAACAGCGCTAAAGACGAAAAGCTTAGTCAATTCTATTTGGTAGTTGCCTCTTCCGCCTTTGTGGGCAAACGTCAAAATCTCTAGTACAGTCGCCCAAGTGAGTACGACTATCGGCGCGCCGAGCGTAAACGCCCAAGGCGTAGAAAGTTTGTCAGTCCAAGCGTTGATATAGAAGAGCAGCGCGATTACGGCGACGAAACACCAAGCCAAGTATTTGCGAACGTTGAAGCGTTTTATCGCGGGGCGACCTACGGCTATCCAAACCAAAGCCAAGCCGAAAAGCACGTGAATGGACCACGAAACCGTGCGGTTGACCGCTACGTTTATAGCCACGTTTACGGCAAGGACGATGACTGAAAGAAAGGCGCATATCTTGAAGAACAAGCTTCGTTTGGTTTTTTCGTTTACTTGCGGATATTCGTAGACGGAGTTTGAATTTTCCTCGTTGACGAAAGCTCCGCAAAGGGGACAGTTGTGCAAGTTGCTATCTACGTTTACTCCGCACCTGCGGCAGTGTGTGCTCATAATTCCCTCCTATTGCTCTCAACGGTGACGTCAATACCGTGTTTGGTAAGCATAGCAAAAAAATCTCGCTCAAGTATCGGGTCTTTAGCCGTCCTTGAGAAAGTGACTACGCTTTTACCGTTATACGAAGCGCAGGTCATAACGTGGTTCATATACTTTTGCGGTCCTATGACAAACTCGAATCTATCGATATAATCGTAAAGCTCCTTGGGCGTTACGACGTTGCCTATATTGCTGAAAGTGCAAGACATCAGGTTTTCGCCAACCATATAGAACGACATATTCATAATAAGCGTTTTGAGAAATCTAGGCGCGACTCTTATTATCGGATTTTTTTCCAAAGATACGTTTGAATTTATAAATTTTTGACAGTACGCCGGCGTAATCTTTTCTTTGAGTTGAGTATCGAGTTCCTTTACGACTTCTTCAAAAGTTTGCTCTACCGGAGAAAGGGTAGTGTTGTAATATCCCGCAAAGTTCCTCAAAGTACAAGAAGGAAACATCTTACGCAAATTGATAGGCACTTGTATTCTTACGGGACGCTTTTTGGAGTTTTTCTCGTAGAGCTGCCTATTTATAGTGACGTACGCAAGTACGGCGGTAAGATACGTATTTATCGTACAGCCGAAAGATTTGGCGACCGCGTGCAACTGCTCAAATTCCATACTGCCGTGCGTTACGTTGAGCACTCCGCGTTTTTCTCGTTGACACTTTATTTGATACGCTTTTGCCTCGGCGCGAGGAAGCGTACCCTTATCCTTGTCCAAGTATCTCAAGAAAGAGTCCTCGACCTCTTCGGGAGTAGGGTTGTCTTCAAAATGCAATATATCGCCGTAGTCTTCGATTTTCGCTCCGCGCAACTCGCAGTATCTCGTGACTAAAGTTTTCAAAAAGGTGATATTGCCCGTGCCGTCGGTAATTGAGTGAAAGACTTCCACGGAAATACGGTGTCCGTGATAGAGTACTCTAAACACGTAACCTCTTCCGCTCAATTTCATCATCGTACAGGGATAGCTCGTTTCTTGCTGAATTTTTGGTTTTTCGTTTACAAACTCGAAGTAGTACCAAAAGAATCCTTTTTTAAGCGTAACTCTAAAAGACGGAAATCTATCGATTACGTCGTCGAGAGCTTGCTGAAGCGTTTGAGGGTCGACCTCTTCTTTCAGGACTACCGCCATACGGAAAACAGCGTTCCACCTCGAACTCCTAGCCGCAGGGTAAATCTTAGCCGCGTTGTCGAGTTTGAACCATTCCTTGTCAAACATTGCGTTTTTCATAATTATCTCCTAACTTCTTAATTATACAGTATATTAAAGCAAATATCAAGCGTTAAATATCAAGCGTTGTTTTAGATGTTAGACTATCTCGCCGTCCGTCAATCTAGGAAGTAATTTTTTGTGACGGCAATCAAGTTTTTTTTTATTACAAACGGGGCGGTCAAATTGTCATTTGAGCATTTTCGATAAATTTTCTAAACGTATTGCATTAAGTTAAAAAATATGTTAAAATACAATTATTGACGTAGGGGAACCATATTGTATTTTTCTTTATTTAGACTTTTATTTTGAATTAGTTTAACTTGACGGTTTATACAAAGTACCCAAAGATTCGGCGATAATGAAAGCATATAAGCATAAGGGGGCTTTATGGAAAGATTGAGATTGATACCTTATCCGAAAAAATGCCAAATCGGAGAGGGGGCGCTGACCTGCAAGACTTTAAGACTTTGCGGCGAGGAGTGTTTTGCCGAGAAAGAATTTGCCAACGGGTTGGTAGGCGCGGACTTTACTATTGCCGACATTGCCGACGTGACCGTCAATTATTCGTACGATTGCCCCGACGTCGGCGGCGACGAAGCGTACGAACTCAAGATAACCGCTGAGGGTATCAGCGTTCGAGCGTCTTCCCAAGCGGGACTTTTGTACGGTTTTTGTTCGTTAAAACAGTTACTCTTCAATTACAACGGCGTTTTGCCGTACTGCGAAATATTCGACGAACCTTATCTAAAATATAGAGGACTTCTTCTTGACAACGGCAGGTACTTCTTTGAAAAAAAATACGTATTGAAACTTATAGACTTTTGTTTGCTAAACAAGTTGAACGTTCTTCACTGGCATTTGACGGAAGACCAAGGTTGGCGAATAGAGATTGACAAATACCCGCTGCTTACGCAAAAGGGCAGCAAACGCTCGCATACAAATTTCGGAGTCAAGCCTCACGGCGGTTTCTATACAAAAGATGATATACGCGAGATTATCGCCTACGCAAACGCTCGCAACGTCGAGGTTATTCCCGAGATAGATATGCCGGGACATATGCAGTCGGCGATGGCTTGCTATCCGTATTTGAGCTGTTTTGACAGGAAACTGAAAGTGGCTACGCATTGGGGCGTAAAGCACGATCCGCTATGCGCGGGCAAAGAAAGCACGTATGATTTTGTATTCAACGTACTGGAAGAAGTGATAGAGCTTTTTGGAAAGAACACCAAGTACATACATATCGGCGGCGACGAAGTCTTTAGACATAGATGGTCGCTTTGTCCGCATTGTCAGTCCGTGATAGAAAGAGAAGGACTTAAGAACGAGCAGGATTTACAGGCTTATTTTATGCGTCGGGTCAGCAACTGGCTCTTTGAAAGGGGATATACTCCTATTATGTGGAACGGCGTCGAGTCGGAAGAAACCGTACACCCGCAAGCCGTTTGGCAGTTTTGGAGCGACGAGCGCGGCGGCAATTCCGACGACGTTTTAAAGACCGCGGCGAATAGCGGCGGATATATCAATACGAATTCCAGTTATACGTACGTAGATTTTACCTATGGAAGAACAAATTTAAAGAAAGCTTACTCTTTTCAACCTATTCCAAATGGATTTCCCGAGAAAAAGTTCTCAGGTTCGGAAATATGTCTTTGGTCGGAATACGTTCCCGACTTTAAGACCGCTTGCGCTAGATTATTGCCGAGATCGTTTGCTTTAAGCGAAACGTTTTGGAATAACGGCGAAAAAGATTACGAGGATTTTGAAAAGAGGGCTGAATATATGGCGAAATACTTTGAAAAACAAGGCTTCAAGTCACAGCCGCGAAAAGTATATAATCCTAGCAAGTTGCGGGGCAAACTTCAAGAGGCTTGGTTTGGGCGTAGGGTTTTGCATTGGCAAGGACTCCACAATCTCATCGACGACGCCGTTGTGACAGCTAAATATTCCAAAAAAAGGAAATGACATTGCCTATTTTATATGTTATTATATAAATGAGGAAAGAAATTTCGCGGTCAGTCGAAAAATTTATTAAAATTTAACAATCCGTCGAAATTATGTGTTATAATCAATATTGCGGTGTTGCAATCTATATAGTAGAAGTAGAGATTGCGTTATATTTATAAATAAAATGCGTTTCAAACGCAGGAGGGAATATGGGAAAACAAAACGTCTTTCAAAAAGTCGGCTTTTTAGTAAAAGACTTCTTTGCTCATTGGAATACTCCGCCTAAAGAGGGGTATTACTTGCCCAACAAAGAATTCATCGCTTACTCAGTCGGCGGAATGGGCGTGCAGGGTATGGGTATTCTTACGCAGTACTTTGCAATCAATATGGGTTTATACCTATCAGTTGTCTACAACTTCGACCAAAGAGTAGTATTGTGGACCACGTGGATAATGGCAATACTTTCGCTTTTCCGCGCTCCGCTCGTCGGTTGGATAATGGACAACACCAACACCAAATGGGGTAAATATAGACCTTATCTATTATACACCGGACTTTTGAGCGTTGTGTGCTTTTGGCTTTTAGCTTTTATTCCAAATATATTTATGCCGGAAAGCGGAGTACATACGACTGAAAAAACAAAGTGGCTGGTTATAGGTTCTTATCAAATAATTTATTTTATAGCTTTTACGGTGTTTAGCTTCTTCACATTCGGAAGATTAGGATTGGCGCAAGTTATGACGCCTAATACCAATGAGCGTACAAAGCTTTATTCCGTCGGCGGCGTTATAGATTCGCTCGGACCTTCTATCGTACAAATGTTTTTCCCGATTATAGCCAATGCGTTTTACGGTCAAAACGGACTTGTTTACGGCGGCACATACGGAGGGTTGGGAGAAAAAGATTTAAATGCCGCGTTGGCCGCAAACAATATGCCTGCAAACTTTGCGTTCGGAATGGAAAATATCAAGACCTATCAAATTATTTTCCCAATATTCGGCGTAATATGCGTATCGCTTGCTTTGCTTATGTTTTTTGGAACGAAAGAGAGAATTATTCCGGAAAAGAAAGTTAAGCAAAAAGTTGGCTTCTTCAACGGAATAATAAAGAGTTTCAAAAACAAATACTTTATTTTGATGAATTTGTCAAACGTTTTAGCGTTCGGTCGTCTTTTGATTTTCAGCGCGACCCACCACGTTTGCGCGTATATGATGGAGGCTACTTTGGGCGGAACTATGCGTGGCGTTATGACTACGGTAGCGGCAGTCGGATTTGTTCCGGGAATGTTGTTCGCCCCGCTGATACAAAAGAAATTGGGCAAAAAGAAAATGACGTTGCTATCGTTTGCAGGCTCAACGTTGATATCGGCTTTGATGTTGTTACTCGTGCTATTTGCGTTTGAAAGTCCCGTCACTCCTTGGGTATACTTTGTAGGAGTATTCTTACATAATATTTTCGCCGCGCTATGGACGGTTACTATGCCGGCAATGACGGCGGACTATTGCGAATATCAACAGTGGAAGACGGGTGAAAGACTTGACGGTTATATGTCGCAGTATACGACGGTTATAACGACAATTTGCGGAATGTTTACAAGTCTTCTTACTTCCGAACTTTTGATAAAACTCGGCGCGAACTCGTCTACCGATTACGCAAATCACGACGTCTTGAGAAAAGTATTTATCTTTTGGGGAGTTGCGGGTATAGTTTGCGGAGTGCTTGCTATAATACCGTTCCTGTTTTGGGATTTGTCCGAAGCAAAGCAACTTGCAATGGCAAGGGATATAAAGATAAGAAGCTTAAACGAGAAGTTAGAGGATAATTCTTTGGAACAAGACGATATCAAAGAGGCAATAACTTTAGGTGTGCTTACTGCCGATAGAGCCATAGCAATGGGCTTTGAAGTAGAAGTTGAACCTCAATCGGCTGACGAAACTTTGACGGCAACCGAAGCGGCTATCGCAAACGAGTTTGCGGGTGAGGAAGTAACCACTGACGACGCCCAAAAGACTGACGATTACAAATTTTAAAGAATAGTCGTATTAAGCGAAGTCGAAGAATTGAATCAACAATAAAATCAATCCGAACGGGAAGCGCAATACTTCCCGTTCGTCATATAGAGCAAAGCATATCAAAATAAAAATATAAAATGTTATGTCAAAAGTGATTGACACTTTCCAACTTATCCATTATAATAGTTAAGCAAGTAAATTGCTGCTATGGCTAGTAGGCGCGTGGCGTGAAACAACAATTTAATATGCTGCTATGGCTCAGCAGGTAGAGCACGTCCTTGGTAAGGACGAGGTCACCGGTTCAAGTCCGGTTAGCAGCTCCATCCAGTACCCTTGAAGAATTCAAGGGTACATTTTTATGGCTACTAACGCGGATAGTCCGAAATAGTGACGTTCGCAATGCTCACTATTCCGTCGCTGAGGCTCCTTGCAAGTCCGGTTAGCAGCTCCATCCAGTACCCTTGAAGATTTCAAGGGTACATTTTTATGGCTACTAACGCGGATAGTCCGAAAGTCGCTGAGGCTCCTTACAAGTCCGGTTAGCAGCTCCAGTTTAAGTCGCGTTGACAAAGACTTTACATTTATACGTTATTATTACTTGACTCTTCTATACGCATACCTCTATAATACAATATGTAAGCTAAATATAGTTGTCATCGGAGGACAGTAGCACCGCAGTGCTAACGCTGTCGAAATGAAGATGTCGAGTGCGCTCGGTTATTTAAAAGGATAATCGGGCGCTTATTTTATATTAAAAGGAGTAAGATTGGTTGCGTAGGTTGCCAATTAAAAAATCATATTTTAAGGGAAAGCGATATGACTATACAAATATCAGATCACTTTAATTTTAAAAAATTATTTAGATTTGTTTTGCCGTCAGTATTTATGATGGTTGTGACTTCTATTTACGGCGTTATTGACGGATTATTCGTATCCAACTTTGTTGGGAAAACGCCGTTTGCGGCAATTAATCTTATAATTCCTTTTACGATGATTTTGGGCGGTATGGGTTTTATGATAGGCACGGGCGGCACCGCGCTCGTAACCAAAGTTTTAGGCGAAAACGACAACGAAAAAGCAAACCGATATTTTACGATGCTAATAATTTTCGCGGTGATTTTAGGCGTTGTATTGACGGCAATAGGGATATTGGTTATGCGACCTATAGCCAAACTTTTGGGCGGCGCAAATGCAAGCGACGCAATGATTGACGATTCCGTTCTATACGGACGGATTGTGGTCGGGTTTACGACGTTCTTTATGTTGCAAAACATATTCCAAAGTTTTTTGGCGGCTGCTGAAAAGCCGAAACTCGGTCTTATCGTTACTTTGATAGCAGGGGTTGCAAACGCTATTTTGGACGCATTGTTTATCGCGGTATTCAAATGGGGTATCGTAGGCGCTGCCGTTGCTACGGGAATAGGTCAGGTTTTGGGCGGAGTGATTCCTCTTATTTATTTTGCTAGAAAGAATAGCAGTTTGTTAAGATTTACAAAAACGGCGCTTGAAATAAAGCCTATCTTAGTTGCTTGCGGAAACGGCTCTTCCGAGCTGTTGACGAATATTGCGACTTCAGTCGTGAGTATGCTTTATAATTTTCAGCTTATGAAGTACTACGGCGAAAACGGCGTGTCGGCTTACGGCGTGATTATGTACGTTCAGCTTATATTCTTGGCGTTGATGATAGGGTACACTATAGGCAGCGCTCCGATAGTAGGCTATAATTACGGAGCAAAGAATGGGGGCGAGTTGAGAAATATATTCAAAAAGAGCGTGGTAATTTTAGCGTTCGGCGGCATATTTTTGTCGGGGTTAGCGCAGGCGCTTGCCATTCCTCTCGCAAAACTTTTTGTCGGATACGATAAGGAACTATATGACTTAACCGTTCACGCGTTCCGATTGTTTTCGTTTGCTTTTATCTTTTCGGGCGTGGCTATATATTCGTCGGGCTTCTTTACGGCGCTTAACAATGGGCTTATATCAGCGATTATATCCGTTTTACGCGCGCTTGTTTTTCAGGTTGCGTTTGTATTTCTACTACCGTTTTTGTTTGGCGTGGACGGTATTTGGTGGGCAATGTTTGCAACCGAAGTGTGCGCGACAATCGTGTCGATCATATTCTTTATTGCGAATCGAAAAAAGTATAATTACTTTTAATATGTACGAAAAATAGGGAACGATAGTTTTATCGTTCCCACATTTTTAATTCTTTGTTGATACATAAAAGAGTACTATATTCTACGATTATGGCAAAATGACTTAGAATAGAAACCCAAATTTCTTTTGCTTGTCGAGTTTTTGAAGTAGGGCGTTTCTTTATCAAAATGAGATTTGATTTTAGAATTACCTAGTTCTTGGTTAGATGATTTTTGCTTTTACGTTTTCTATCTTTTCAATATCTTCAAGCAAAATCGCTTTGAGTTCGTTTTTTATCTCTTTGTAATTTTTGTCTTTTATTAAATTTCTATGTTGCGCAGGGTCTACGGTATTGTCGTAAAGCAAATCTTCCTTATAAATTTTGCTCGTGGCTTTTCTCAATCCAAAGGAGAATGGCTTTTTGACGCTGTAGGTATATTTATCCGTGATTATTGCCCGTCCCAACTGCGATTCGCTTATTTGCAGGAATATATGATCTCGTCCTTTTTCCGCTTCAAGCATCGGCAAAATGCTTTGACTTTGGTATTCTTCGGGTATTTTAGCGCCTGAGATTTCCAATATCGTCGCAGTGAGGTCAAGTAGACTTATAAAGCCGTCAAAGCGTTTTCCTATGAATTTTTTAGCGGCTGTTATCTTGGCAAGACCGCCGCCTGTCATAACGAATGGCAAATGCGTACTTGCGTCGTGCGCGCTACGCTTGTATTCAAGATTTCTCGTCTTGAAGTGACAGCCGTGGTCCGAAGTATAAATAATTATTGTGTCGTCCCAAATGCCTTTGTCTTTTACTTTTTGGATAATATCGGCAAAATTTTTATCAAGGCGTTTGCAACACGCGAGATAACGCGCGTACTCCGCTTTGTAATTGCCTTTTAGTCCCACAAGGTCGGCGGGGTAGGGTACGTTCTCAAACTGCTTGTCTTCGCCCTCGGCGCATTGGAAAGTGTTGGCAGTGTTTTGGTGGTGCGGTTCGAGCTGGGATATCATCAAGAAGAAAGGCTTGTCTTGGTTATACTTGTCAATATAGTCTATCGCAAAATCGTTTATGCAGTCGCTACGTATGCCCTCAAACGCAACTTTGTTGTTGTCTTTGTCAAACATATATCCGCCGTGTACGTCGGACGTAAACTCCAAACAGTCGGCGGCGAGCCAGTAGTCGTTGTAACCGCCACGTAATTCCTGCGGAATCGCTGATTTTTGTACGTTGAATCTTGGCTTGAATCCCATCGTATCCGACGCTAAATGCCATTTGCCTATATACGACGTGTTGTATCCCTGGCGGTTGAGGACCTTGGCAATGGTATTGTCGTTGTCCTTGTCCATCGATATGCCGTTGATATAGCACCGGTTTTGAGTAGCGTATACGCCAGTTTGTATGCAAGCTCTTGCAGGTCCGCACACCGGTTGGCAGGTAAAGGCGTTGTCAAAAAATATGCTGTCGTCTAGCATTGCGTCAATGTTCGGAGTGACGGTTTCGTTGATCGTATCGTATCGCTGCTGATCGCTGAAATATAAAATAACGTTCATAATATCCCCCAAGTCGAGTTATTTTAAATTTATTTATAGGTTCAACGGTTTTAAGTGTTTAGAGCCATTGAACTAGTCGCTATGTTGATTATACATATAACCATTACGGCAAGTTGCATTAAATTAAAGGCAACGGCGGTAAATTTGCTTGATATTTTTTTGCCGACGAAACTTCCTATAAGTCCGCCGAGCACTCCTGCAATTACCATATACGGCAGCATTGATAGATTATAACCGCCGAATCCTCCGCCTATAAGTATCATCACGATTTTTGCGACTTGCGCAAACATAATCGTCACTATTGACGCAAACGTCGCTTCTTTTATCTCCATTCCAAACAAAAGCATAAGTATCGCCACGTTGAGCGGACCGCCGCCTATTCCTAAGAACGACGATAAAATGCCCAATAGTAAACCTATAAATATATAGAATACGATATTTTGCAAATGCAACGGTTTGATTTTCTCTCTAAATAGCATATAGAAGAATATGCACACTATCAAAAAAAGCAATATGGAGTTTTGAATTATCTTTATCGTATGAGCGTTGCTCGCTCCTTTGGTCATTATCTCAAAGAAGTATTGTCCGAGCGCTCCGCCGCCTGCGGAAGATATACCAAGTACGAGTAGTTTTACAATAGAAGTATTTCTTTTTTTGCCGACTTGTCTAGCAAAGGTAGTCAAGGACATAGCTAGCACGGTGATAGAAGATAGAGCGCCTATTGAAGCGCTGTCAAAATCTCCCATCAAGTCAAGCACGGGTTTGATGACGACTCCGCCGCCCATTCCGGTTATTGCGCCCGCGAAAGTACATATTAAGGCTATACAAAAATATAATAACGCAATCATTTTCAATATATTATATCAAAATTACGCTATAATTGTCAATTTATATGGAAACGCAGTATAAACTTATAATTTAAAATAAGGACAATTAGGAGAATTAAGCGGGCTTATGATTTGTTGCTACTTGTGATAAGCGGAGCCCTCTTCAATCATAAAAGCACGGTAGATTTGTTCGGATAGAACGAGTCTTATAAGTTGATGCGGGAAAGTTATCGCTCCGAAGCAAAGCGAATAGTCGCATTTATCCAACACTTCTTTGGATAAACCGTACGATCCACCTATTACGAACGAAAGCGTAGAAGTTCCGCTTTGTTTTAGCAGGGAGATTTTTTTCGAAAGTCCTTCGCTTGTTAGACTTTTGCCGTTCAAATCGAGCGCAATGGAATAGCCTTTGAGTTTGGCGATAATGCGTTCGCCTTCGGCTATCTTAGTAAGCTCGATATTCTTTGGACTTGGGTCGGAGCATAGCTCTTCGCTCACTTCAGTTATTTGAAATTTGCAAAAGCGTGAAAGACGTTTCGCGTATTCGTCAATGCCGTCTTTGATAAACTTTTCTTTTATCTTTCCCACGCATACGATATTTATATTCATTGCGCGTAACCTGCTATCGTATTGATTATCCAAATAGCTAGCACTACGACGAGAGCAAATATTACGCCTCGGCTGTTCTTCTTCTTGAGATTGACGTCGTCCTCTTTTTGCAAGGAGCGGAATACTTCTTTTTTCTCCTCGCCGTATTCGCTTATTTGCCGTTCGATTTGAGCGCGCTTTTCCGCCTCTTCTTTAGCTTGTTCGGGGGAGGTGAAGAGATAGCTTAGTTTTTCGTTGAAGACTTTCAGCGGCTTTTTCTTGCCGACGTATACGACGTTGGGTTGAATAGCGTTATCGTTCTCAGCGGTCGCGTCGCCTGCGGAAGATTGGCTTTCCTCAAAAATCTTATCCTCGGCTTTTCTCTTTGCGTAGCATATTTTGTACATACCCCAAAGGCTGAAGAAAAGACCGCACAATCCCACGATTAGCATAATTAGCAAAACCCACCAAGGGAGTTGCATTTCGCTAGAGCCTGTGACAAGATAATATACGTATCCGAATACCAAAGTTATTGCGTTGTTGAAGAAATGCGCTAGAGCGCTTATCCATATACTTCCGCTCATATAGTAGACGAGCGAGCAAACTACGCCAACGAAAAATTGGTGTACGAGTTGTTGAGGCGAGCCGTGCATAAATGCGAAAATAACGGAGCTTAGGATTATTCCGATAAAGTACGAATAATTTTTTGCGGCGCGAGCGATTATTCCCCTATGTAGTATTTCTTCGCATACTGCGGGAATCGCAGCTACGAATACGAGGTAGAGCAGTAGATTTGGAAAACTTTCAATGGTTATTTCCGAGCCGGTGTAGTTGTATCCCGTCGCGTTTACGAGCGCAATGAATGCGCTTGCAACGGGCATAAACCCTACAAGCAGCGTCAACGCGATTGGGAAGGTCATTGCTATTTGCGCGCCGTTTACTTTGCGCTTAAAACCTATGCCATTAAAAACGTTGAAAGACTTAACTTTCCAATAAGCAAGCGGAGATAGAATCATCGTAGATTCGTTTAGCAAAGTAATAAGCACTATTCCGCCGCTAGAAGCGGTAAAGAGCGAGAACCTTTCCGAAACTTGCTTATAGCCTTCGGTAGTCGTCGTTTGCGCTCCCAAAATGTCGGCGATGATAATAAATCCCAAAATCATAAGGATTAGCTGCAATACGTATTGCAAAATGAATTGCGTAATAAACATCGCGCTTGCGTCGTAAAATTCAAGCGACGGCGCGGTTTTTTTGAAAAATCCTTTGTAGGTTTTTGCTTGGTCGTTTATTGCCATAGTTCCTCAGTCCAAAATTATTTTTGCGGTAGCTCTATACTGCAGCGCGGTTTCTACGAAAACGTCCCTGCCTTCGCTGAAGCCTGCGGTTTCCAATGCCCTAGCCGTCATTTCAAACGCGAGCTCGGGCGTGTTGTTATCCTGCGAAAGGTGCGCGAGTACAAACCTTTTCGTTCCGCTTGCGGCTAGCGTAGCGATAGTTTGAGCGCATTCGTCGTTGGATAGATGCCCGTTTTTGCTGAGAATACGCTGTTTTAGAGCAAACGGGTAATTTCCCGAGCGGAGCATATCTATATCGTGGTTTGATTCCAACATCACTAGATTGCAGCCTATAAAGTAGTTCAGAATACTTTCGTTGACGCAGCCTAAGTCGGTCGCTATAGCAACGCTTGCTTTTCCGTCGCTAAACCTATAGCCGAGATTGTATGCGGAATCGTGGGGCAGCCTGAACGGCGTAATCTCTATTTCGCCTAGCTCAAACGGCAAGTCCATATTGCGCCTATTAACATAAGCAGCGGCGCGCGCGTCCAAATATTTTGCGCTCTCGTCGTGGCAGTAAATGGGAATAGAGTATTTCTTTACCAAAGCCGAAAGCCCTTTGACGTGGTCGCTGTGTTCGTGAGTGACGAGTATAGCGTTTATCTTGCTCAAATCGATATTTGCCGCCATAGCTCTTTGCTCGAGATCGCGAATATTCAATCCGTCGTCTATCATTAAACTTACGCCGCCAGCCGAGATAATAGTGCAATTACCTTTGCTTCCGCTTGCGAGATTACAAAACTTCATTCTACCTCTTACGCGCTTAGTTTTTGTTTTTTCGCTAAAGACGCAAACATATTTTAACATATTTTTATTGTATATACAAATCGATTTATGGTAAAATATCAGCAAAGAGGTTTGTATGATAAAAATTTCCACACGCTACGTAGCCGACAAAATCAAAGAGGCTATAGACAAAATATCGTGCGAGGTCGAGCCGAGCTGTCGCGAGGCTTTGGCGAAAGCGTACGAAAAAGAAGACGGTAAGAGCGCTAAGTTCGCGCTCGAGGTTATGCTTGAAAATATAGATATCGCCAAGACGGAACGCCGTCCCGTGTGTCAAGATACGGGTATGGTAGTAGTCTTTCTAGAGATAGGAAAAGAGGTCTTTTTGACGGGCAAACTTTTGCAAGACGAGATAGATAGAGCAGTCGAAGAAGCGTACGCGACTTTGCGAAAGTCCGTGCTTGACCCCGTGACCCGTATAAATACCAAGACCAATACTCCCGCCGTCGTACATACTTCGATAGTAGAGGGCGAGGACGTGAAAGTACAGGTTATGCTCAAAGGCTTCGGAAGCGAGAATATGTCCAAGGTGTATCTCCTCAATCCCGCTCAGGGACTTGAAGAGGCGAAGCGGCTGATAGTCAATACCGTGGCAACCGCGGCATCCAATCCCTGTCCGCCCGTCATAATCGGCGTTGGATTGGGCGGAACGCTTGAAAAAGCCGCGCTTATGTCCAAGCGCGCGCTTTTTAGAAAGATAGGAAGCGAAAACCCGATTCCGCATTTGAATGAGTTGGAGAAGTCGCTTTTGGACGAGATCAACTCGCTTGGCGTAGGCGCTCAAGGTTTTGGCGGAAAGACTACGGCGTTGGGCGTATTTATAGAAAGTTATCCCACGCATATATCGTCGTTGCCCGTGTCGGTGAACGTGCTTTGTCACTGCTCGCGCGCGGCGGAGTTCGTTATTCAAGGTAGAAAGGAGGGCGAAGTATGTCAAGCGTAAAAAGACTTTCTCTTCCGCTTACCAAAGAGAGTATGAAAGATTTGAGAGCAGGCGATATGGTCAAGCTTAGCGGCGATATGCTCGTATTCCGCGACGCGGGTCACAAAAGGCTCTATCAAAGTATTTTAGACGGAAAGCAAGCCTTTGATTTCAAGGGCGAAACTATTTATTTTATGGGTCCCTGTCCCGCAAGAGAGGGCGAAGTCATTGGAAGCGCCGGACCTACCACTTCCTGTAGAATGGACAAATATACTCCGTATATGCTTGACAACGGTCTAGCGGCGCAAATAGGCAAGGGCGCGAGAAATCAAGACTGCATAGAAGCGTTTAAGCGCAACGGTTGCGTATACTTTGCAGCAATCGGCGGAGCGGGAGCAATCTATAGCAAGCGCATTACAAAAGCCAAAGTACTGTATTTTGAAGATTTAGGCACTGAAGCCGTGCGAAGAATTACCGTCGAGGATTTTCCCGTAGTGGTAGCAGTCGACGGCAGAGGCGAGAGTATCTATTCCTAGTCCTGCGCGCACTCCGTCGCAATGCTCAACACGTTTGCGTTTTGCTCGTAGATTTGAGGGAGATAGTCTATGAGATTTTCATACGCTACGTCGGAGTTTCCTACCTCTATAGTCAAGCCGAGCTTTTGGAAAGTAGTCACGTACCAGTCCTTATATCCGCCCGCGCTGTCGTAGGAATTTAGCAGCGGATAGCCAGTTGATTTCGATATGCGCTCGGCGCATTCGATATTGGGATCGACGCAGCCGAAACCTTTGTATATGACGTTGCCTTTTGCGTGATAGCTTAGCGTAAGCGACGGTTTAACTCTTTCCGTAAGACTTCTCAAAGCCATATTTTCGTATTCCGAGAACGGGTATTGACCTATGTAATTCGCGGGCGACGGGTAAGTCACGTTTTGCGAGCCTTCGCCCCAACGCGCGTTGAAGTTGACGTTTAAGTCTACGGCGCGGGCGTTTGCTTTCCACTGCGAAAAGTCCTCGCTTCCGCCGTTCACTTCGAGAAGAAAATCTCTAAGACTTTGCTCGGGAATACTGCTCAAGCCTTGCTCGACGAGAAGTACTCCGTCGATATTGACCATAGGCACGCACCACACGCCGTAACTTCCCGTATAATTTTTCATCATTTCCATTACTAACGGAGTAGTTACCCATTCTCTTGCGTGAATGGAAGCGTGCAAAAGCGTTTGACCGCCTAGCGTTGAGCCTTTGAATACGCAGGGTATAGGACGGCCTAAAAGCGTGTAGCCTATGTCAAAGACTCTTGCTCCTTGAGAGCGTAATATTTCTAAGTCCATTTGTAAATCGTTCAATCCGTACATACTTTAGTATATTATCGACAAAACGCAAAGGTTACGGTTTAAGTTGCGCAAGTTTAATTGAAAAAACATTTTACTCTATGATAGAATATAGCTATGGAAATGCAAGATAAAGAAAAGTATATGCGTATGGCGCTCAAGCAAGCGAGGAAAGCGGCAAGCGAGGACGAAGTCCCCGTCGGAGCGGTTATCGTAAGGAATGGGGAAGTCGTTGCCAAAGCGTTCAATCGCAAAGAAAAGAAGACTTGCAGCAATTTTCACGCCGAGATAGTAGCTATAGAAAAGGCTTGCAAAAAGATAGGAGATTGGCGGCTTAACGAATGCGATATTTTTGTTACGTTAGAGCCATGCGCGATGTGCGCGGGAGCGCTGATAAACGCTAGGATAGGCAATATTTATTTTGGAGCTTACGATAGCAAAGCCGGCTGTTGCGGAACGCTGTACGACCTGCCCGCGGATAAAAGGTTCAACCATAGACCCAAGATTATCGAGGGCGGCATTTTGCAAGAGCAGTGCGCGGGAGCGTTGAGCGAATATTTCCAAAACAAGCGAAAAAGCAAAAAAACTTTAGACGAATGACGAAAAGTCCTTGACACGGACGGAAATTTGCCGTTTAATAACTATTGCGACTTTTCAAACGAGAAATAAACAAGCGAGGTGTTATATGCTGATAGTCGGTCTTGGAAACCCCGGAAAACAGTACGAAAATACAATACACAATATGGGTTTTGCGTGCGTGGATAAGCTGTTGGAAAAGCTTGGCGCAACTCTCGACAAGAAAGGTTACGACGCGCAGTATTGCGCGCAACTTATAGGCGGACAAAAGCATATTATTGCAAAACCTCAAACGTATATGAATTTGTCGGGGACTAGCGTAAAGAAACTTGCCTCCTACAACAATATAGATTATGCGGATACGCTTATAATCTACGACGATATCGATTTGCCGCTTGGCAAAGTGAGAGTGAGAAAAGACGGCTCGGGCGGCAGTCACAACGGTATGAAGAATATCGTCGCCGAGTGCGGCACTACTTCAATCCCTCGAGTGCGTATCGGAGTCGGCGACGAGAGAGGAAGTAGAGATTTAAAAGACTACGTTCTTTCAAAAGTCGGCAGGGAAAAACAAGCGATACTGGATAGAGTTTTTGACAAAACTGCGGAAGCGATATGGCAGTATATGGTTGACGGAGATATCGACGCGTTGATGAGAGCTTTAAACTAAGCGAACGCGGATACTGCGTTCAGGTGACAATACTTAAATGACTATCCAAGATGATTTGAACAGTCTATGGAAAGGTTTCGTATATGAATTTTAACGAACTTCTACAACTCAATACTCTCGGCGGGGAATTGGCCGCCGTTTATCGCGCCGTATCCAAGGGGCGCGATTGCGCTGTCTTTTCGGCGGGCGAGGGCGAGAAAATTCATATTGCTTCACACTTAGATAAGTTCGTTCTATACGTAGCTAAAGACGCGTTCAAAGCCAATACGATTTTCAATAATCTACAGGATTTTTACGGCGATCGCGTAGGATTTTTACCCGCCAATGAAGAACTTTTATTGCATCGCAAAACTTACCGAAAGAGTTCGCTCGCCAAGAGAATAGACGTGTTATACGACTTGGCTCAAGGCAAGCTTGACGCTCTAGTCGTAGCTCCGCAAACGCTTACGCAATTACTTCCAAAAAAGTCCGCGGTCGTAGATAGCGTTGTCAATATCAAGGCGGGCGATACTTTTGATAGATACTCGCTGATTGACAAGCTTGCCGTTATGGGGTACAACCGAGAGGACGTCGTTGAAGAAAAGAATACTTTTTCGGTGGCGGGCGACGTAGTCAGCATATTCCCGTCGCAGTTAGATATGCCCGTTCGCGTGTCCTTTTTCGACGATTTGGTTGAGTCGATAAAGCAGTACAGTCCTGATACGCTAATGAGCTTGAAAGAGCTTGAGTCCGTTACGTTAATGCCTGACAACGACCTGCTGCTCTCGCAAAAGACTATCGAAGCGGGATTGGATAGAGCAAAGCGCGTAATCGACAGGCTTCCTAGCAATATCGCCGAGCTTAGCGAGAGTATATTTTCTTCGCTTGCTATATGTTCTAATTGCAATCAGCAAATGCAATGGTTATTGCCCTTCGTGCGCGAGAGTATGGGTACGGTTTTTGACTATATCGGCGACAACGCTATTGTAGTTTTCGACGAGCCGACTGCGGCGCGCGAACAAATGGATTTGTACGTAAAAGAGCATTTAAGCAGGGTCAAGCAGCTTGCCCAATCGGGCGAAGTGTTGAAAGAACACGCAAAATCTATACTTTCGCTAGATGAAGTTGCCGCATATTTCGGCGGCGTGCAAAAGTTGGGATTTAGCTATCTTACCTCGACAAATCCTTTATTTTCTCCGCAAGAGATATTCAATATCCGCTGCGTTGCGCTGAGCAATTACACCGTTCATTACGACGCGCTTATCAACGATTTGAAGGCTTTTGACAAATCGGGTTATACGACGCTTATATGTATGGGCGACGAGCAGTCGTCGAAAAGTCTTAGGAGCAACCTTATATCCGAGGAAGTAGGCTGTTCGGTTGTGCGCGACATAACCGACAGGCGGGCGGGTATATTCATTTTGCCGATAGATATTTCCAAAGGTTTCGTCTACACCGAGTCAAAAGTAGCCGTCTTGGGTAGAGAGGACGTGACAAGGGTAAAAAAGAAAGTCGAAGTCGCAAAGACTAGGGTTTTCACGATGCCCAAAGTGGGCGATTTCGTAGTTCACGAAGTACACGGAATAGGCAAGTGTCTGGGCACGAAATTTATCCAAACGGGCAGTATAAACGCCGAATATATAGTAATCGAATATAAAAACGCCGAGCTTTTGTACGTGCCGACCGATAAGTTGGATAGGCTAAGCAGGTACAACGGCAGCGACAAAGAGCCTAAACTTTCAGCGATAGGCGGAAAGGAATTTGAGAAGATAAAGCAAGGCGTAAAATCGTCCATACAAGAAATGGCTATCAACCTTTTGGAGCTTTATTCCGAGCGGCAAAGCAAGCGGGGATACAAGTACGGCGAGGACGATTATTTGCAAAAAGAGTTTGAGGACGCGTTCGCTTTCCAACCGACTGACGACCAACTTACGGCTGCCGCGGAGATAAAATCGGATATGCAAAGGGGCGCGATAATGGACAGGCTGCTTTGCGGCGACGTTGGTTACGGAAAGACCGAAGTCGCGTTGAGAGCGATATTCAAGACGATTTGCCACAACAAGCAAGCCGTCATACTGTGTCCTACGACGATATTGGCAAGGCAGCATTACAATACCGCCAAAGAGAGATTTAAGGACTTCGGTATCGAGGTGGAACTTATCAGCAGGCTGCAAACGCCCAAGCAAATCGAGCAGTCGCTGAACAGGCTTGCCATAGGCAAATCGATGTTTGCCGTAGGCACGCACAGGCTGCTCTCGTCGGACGTGCATTTTCACGACTTGGGTCTAGTAGTATTGGACGAGGAACAAAGGTTTGGCGTGGAGCATAAGGAAAAGCTCAAAGTCTTGCGCAATAAAGTCAACGTCCTTACTATGTCGGCGACCCCCATACCGCGTACGCTTAATATGGCGCTGACGGGGATAAGGGATATAAGCGTACTCGAAACTCCGCCCGGCAACCGACTTCCCGTTCAAACTTACGTGTGCGAACTCAGCGACGGACTTATCGTCGACGCGATCACGAGAGAAATGGAGCGAGGCGGTCAAACTTACGTTCTTTTCAATAGAATAAACGGAATTGAAAAATTTGCTCAACGTATCAAAGATTTAGTCCCAAACGCTAAAGTGGATTACGCTCACGGTAGGATGAGCGCGGAAGTTCTCGAAGACAAGATAGGCAGGTTTTACGATAAAGATTACGACGTATTAGTCAGTACGACCATTATTGAAAACGGCATAGATATACCCGACGCAAACACTTTGATAATTTGCGAGGCAAACAGGCTTGGGCTTTCTCAAATGTATCAGCTTCGAGGAAGAGTGGGCAGGAGCAACAGGATAGCCTATACCTATTTTACCGTTAATCCCGATTATATTTTGACGGGCGACGCGGCGAAACGCTTGACGGCTATTCTCGATTATACGGAGCTTGGCAGCGGATTTAAAATCGCTATGCGCGATTTGGAGATAAGGGGCGCGGGTAACGTACTGGGCAAACAGCAGCACGGTCATATCGAAAAAGTCGGTTACGATATGTATTGCAAGCTTCTTAAAGAAACTGTAGACGAACTTCAGGGGATTTCCGAAAAACAGCCTGACGACGTCAAACTTGTTCTCAACTTCAGCGCGTATATCGATAAAGAATACGTTGCGGACGAAGATATGCGTATGAGGCTCTATAGGGAAGCTTTAGATTTGAGTTCCGAAGAGGCGCTTGTCAAACTTATGCAAAGCGTTGAAGACGCTTACGGCAAAATGCCCGACGAAACCAGGCGGCTTTTCGAGCTCGGTCTTATACGCAATTTGGCTATGGGAATAGGCGTAAAGCAAATTGACGTCAACCCCAAACAAACCTATCTCACCTTTGATGGCGGCGACTGCTTTAAGGACAAATCCATTATGTATGCCGTGGGCGACGCGGGCGAGGAAGTCAACCTCACTTACGAGGACTTTCCCAAACTTCATTTCGCTTGCAAACACCGTCCGATAGACGAAAAACTAGCCGCTATCAAAAAATTTTTGATAAATTGCCAAAAAAGTTTTGGTTAAAAGTGTTTACAAGCATAATCAGTTTGTGTATAATAGATTATGCATAGTATAATATTATATTATAATAATTATATAGTCTTTGGATTGTAACCTTAAGGAGAAAATATGAAAAAGAAGATTGTTGCTTTCGTACTTATAGTCGTTTTAGCGGCGGCATTTTTGACAGGCTGTTCGCTGTTCGGCACGAATACGAACAGGGATTATCATCAAGTGCTGGCGGTAGTAAGTTACGATACCGGCGACGGCGTATTGACCAACGTGGTGTATAAGGGCGAAGTAGTGACTTACGTCAACGCTTACGGAGCTTCTTATATCAGTCAGCTCGGTTGGACGGCGGAGCAGGTTGTAGAGTATTTCTACAACTCTCTCACTAGACAAAAGCTGGTCGTACTTTACGCGTTGGACTACTTGTATAAGAACAAACTCGCTGCAAGCGATTTTACCAGCCGTTACGCTACGCTAGGAGATTGGAACGCGTTTAAGGAAAACAGCGCGGTTGCGGCTTATAGAGAGTTTTTGACCGTGGACGAATTTAGATACTGTATTGAACAGGCTAATAATTCTTTCTACGACAACTGGCAGGACTATATCGAAGAGGAAGAGAGCGCCAACAAGAAGAACAACGCTACGACCGACGAAGACGACGAAGAGGATAAGGACGATACCGAATACCTCGCAGCTCGTTCGAAAATAACTTCCGAAGAGGAAGAGGAGTCCGACGAGTACGAAGAAAACTCTGACGTCAAGACGGACGCTGACATCGTCAAGTACTTTGCCGATAAATACGAAATAGAGCTCGATAGCTCTAATATCGAAAACGCTTATTTCTTCAATTTTGTTAATACGATTATAAGAAATAAAGTTGCCGACAAGGAAGCGTACGACAATATGAGAAGCGCGCTCAAGTCCGTCAAGAACGATCTTGGGGAAATTCTCGATTACGATTACTTCCTCACTCAAGAAATATGCGGTTATATCGTTGAAAAATACACCGACCACGTTGGCACTATCAGCGAAGTCGTAGACAACGTAGATTCCAACGTTACGGTAAGATACAACAAGCAAGTAGAAGCGGATCTAAAGTCTTACGTAGAGCAAGAAGATTTCTCTTCGGCAGTGAGCGCAGGTACGTTTACGTATGCCGCTCCGAGCAAATCTTATATACAAGTAAAGAGCATACTTCTTTCTTTCTCCGAAGCTCAAAGCGCGGCTTTGAAGCACTTGACTTCTATGTATCCCAACAACGAAGACATGGTTAAATCTTTTAGAGCGGCTATCGCTACGGGATTCGCGGACGGAAGTATCGACGAAGATATGTTGAAGCTTTATACCAAATTGGGTATTAAAGTCAACGTTTCCAACCCCGATTACGACGCCGACGAGGACGAACTTAAGGACGCTTACACCGACGCGACTATCGAGGACGTAGACAACGCGTACGCAAATCCGTCGGTAGATTTCTTGACGATACTCTACGCAATGGCTACGGATATACAAGGCAAAGTAGATTTGGCAATGCAAGCTGCTAAAGATATGTCGGAGCTTGAGCAGTATTTGGTAAAAGAATACGCGTCTAAGCAGGCTTTCAACGACTGGATAAATCTCGTAAACGACGACAGCGGAATGTTCAGCAACGATTTCTATGCTGTTACTCCCCACGGCGAAGCAACGACTTACGTTCCTGAATATACGGTTTTGGCTAGAGCCTTGACGGACGAGGGCGTTGGCGCAACGGCTATCTCCGATTACAGCGCCGGCGAAACGATTAGCGACGAAGTGGCTTACGGCGGAGATACGGCAATATTGAAAGCCGCAAACGGAAAGTATACGATTTACAAGACCCAAGCTTCTTCTTCCGTTGGAGAGGACGAAGACGCAATCGAAACGGATATCTTTACTTTAGTCACCGAAGACGGCGCTAAAATATCCTTTATAGTAAACGATTACGGTATCCATATCGTAATGGTGACGGGATTGCCTGTTGATGAGAACAAGGGAAGTTTTACGACCCAAACCGCTACCGATAGCGAGGATAACGAGGTAGAAATGTATATCAAGGGAATTGATTACGTTTACGATTACAGCGTAAAAATCACTTACGCGACCGACGAGGACGGCAACGAGGATAAGACGGCTATTGAAGCAATCGAAGTGGAGGTTACTACCATAAAGGAGAACTATCAAGAAACCGTTAAGAGCGAGCTTAGCTTGGATATAACTTCTCTCAATCAGTACAACTTGTTTGCCGACAGCGACTTTGCTGAGAAATCGGAAAAAGTGTTCAAACAAATTATGAACAGTATTCAGTAGTCCGACAATCGGTAAGCATAATCAAATTGTGTGACGAAAAAGGCAACGGCGATAGCCGTTGCCTTTTGTATTAAGCCGTGATATAATTATATTGTAATAATATTATAATAATTAAGGTGCGCGATGGATATCTATAATTCTTCTATGAATTACAACGAAAACGAAACGGGTTTTGGCGACCCTATTTTTGAGTTTGACGACTCGAAGAGTATTTTCGACCGTACAGTCAAGCTAAAAAAAGTGCTGAAATCGCCGTCGACATATTATTTTTTTGCGGTATTACTGGCTTTGCTAGTATGGATTATCTATAGTATCGCCGTTTCGCCCAAAGGTGAAGGAGTAGCCAATCATATTTCAACGATTGTCGTGTTCGTATTTTTGACTGCATTTACGGTCGTAATGATATTCGGCTTGTGGGGAAAACTTATGAATTTATTCGCGCGTAACTCACAAAGCGGCGCGATGTCAAACGTTAATATTTTTAGAAGCGCGTTGACGGTCTATAAAGATAATATCGAAGTCGTCAATCTTGAAGTCAGCTTTATGTATGAAAAAAGTCAAGTGACGAACATTGTAGTTATGCGCGACCGCAATAAATTCAAAGTCGTACTATTTTTCGATTCAGGTAGACCGATGCCTGCCAAAGTAGCTATTCCTATAGAATTTTTGGGTTATTTCGTTCGATCGTGCGCAGGTATCCCTATTAAGTACAAAAGATTGTTGGGATATGACACTAGCTTTAGACTTCGTGAGTCTAAGGGAATGCTTATTGGCGGCACGCTATTTTTGCTATTGCCTATAGTTGTCGGAGCTTTATTAATTTGGATGCATTACAGCGTCAACGACAAAGTTCCGCAGTTTTTGGGAATATTCTTTATTATGGCGGGATTAGTGGCGATTTGCGCTTTATATAGCTTTATACCTTTCTTCAAACACGTAATGGTTCCGATGTTGTTCGGATTATTCTTCACGATTGTGCCGGTGTTGTTGGCGGCTGAAATATTTCTAGCCAAAGGAATTCAGCTTGACGCGTCGACTTTTTTTGCTTCGCTTGATCCGATGTTGTTGGGATTTACATATATAACAGCGTTGGGTTTGTTTGTCACTTTAAATGCAATTCGTTCTTCAATAGAATATTTTGTCTATGGTACGAAGAAAAAATCGGAATAAAATTTAGTCGGAAAATAGTTTTAAGGAGCAAAATATGGATTGCAAAGAAACTACGAAGAAAGAAAACTTAGTTTACAAAGGTAGAATTTTAGAGCTATACAACGACGAAGTGCGACTCGCCGACGGGAGCGATTGTATGCGCGAGTACGTCCATCACAACGGCGGAAGCGGAGTACTTGCGGTAGATAAGGACGGGTTTGCATATTTTGTCGAGCAGTTTAGATATCCGTATGGAGAAATGCTCCTTGAGATTCCCGCAGGCAAAGTCGATAAAGGCGAGAGCGCGTATGATTGCGCTTTGCGCGAGCTCAAAGAAGAAGTCGGCTTAACAGCCAATTCGCTCGTCGATTTAGGCGTCGTATATCCTAGTCCGGGTTATACCGACGAGCCGTTGCATATATTTATCGCAACGGACTTTGAAATAGGAGAGAATAATCTTGACGAGCACGAGCTTCTCAACGTACGCAAAATCAAGTTTGACGAAGCGTTAAAAATGGTAGAGCGGAACGAGATAAAAGACGCCAAGACTATAATTGCAATTCTAAGGTTCGCCATTAAGGCAGTCTAGTCAAGACTAAAAAGTATATTTTTTCGCGCTACTTGGATAAACTTCGTAACTTAGTTAAACCAAAAACTATGAGCGTAATAATCGTGAGCCCCGCTTATCGCCTTATAAGTCCGTTATTTTTGAAAAGCCGTTTTGGATATTTTTTAAAGGATTCGATATTTCGACTTCGCTCAATATGACGAATTGAAATAGCTGAGCACAACTAAGTGAAGTTGAAGAATCTTTGAACAATTTGATATAGACTAGTGAAATTAGCAAATTCATTCTTTAATATCATTACGTGTAAAAAATTCCACGCCCCTAAATGGGGCGCGCAGTAATTTGATATTTAAGTGGTTATCGCATAACTTTTCTTATTAGTTTTTGATAAGCTTCTTTGTAAGGTTGGTAGCGCATTGGCAAATCTATCAGCGTACTTTTATTTACGATACTTTTATAGTGAGTAAATGTATCAAAGCCGGCTTTTCCGTGATATGCGCCAATGCCGCTGTCCTTAAATCCGCCGAAAGGCAAATTCGACGATGCGATATGTATTACGACGTCGTTTATACAGCCGCCGCCGAAGCTGAGTCGGGTAGTGAGTCTATCTATCCGTTTTTTGTCTTTTGAGAACACGTACAGCGCAAGCGGCGCGGGATTGCTTGAAACAAACGATATTATTTCTTCCTCTTTCTCATAAGTCATTATCGGCAATATCGGTCCGAATATTTCTTCTTGCATAACGGCGTCGTCGCAGTTTACGTTATCCAAGACGGTAGGCTCGATTTTTAGTCGTTCTTCGTCCGAGCGTCCGCCGTGAACTACCTTTTGCATATCCAACAGTCCTATTAATCGGTCAAAGTGTTTTTTATTTATGACTTTACCGTAATTTTCATTTTCTAGCGGATTCGCGGAGAATTGTAAGTCGATTTGTTTTTTAATCTCAGCTATTAATTGCTCGCGGATGGTCTTGTGACAAAGAACGTAATCAGGCGCAACGCAAGTTTGCCCGTGATTTAGGTATTTTCCCCATACGATACGTCTTGCGGCAAGCGGAACGTCCGCCGTTTCGTCGATTATGCAGGGCGATTTTCCGCCGAGTTCGAGCGATACGGGGGTTAGATTTTTAGCAGCTTTTTCGTAGACTATTTGACCTACGCGCTTACTTCCCGTAAAAAATATATAGTCGAATTTTTGTTCCAACAATTCGCTGATTACTGCCGAGTTGCCGCACACAACGTCAACGTAACCGCTCTCAAATACGCTTTCCAAAGTTTTTATTATAGCTTTATTGACGTTGGGGGAATAAGCGCTAAGTTTCAAAATTACGGTATTGCCCGCGGCTATCGCTTCGATAAGCGGGGTTATAGATAGCAGGAACGGATAGTTCCAAGGGTTCATTATCAGTACTACGCCGTAAGGGCAGGGTATTCTATAGCTCTTTGAAGGGAATTGCGCAATCGGAGTTTTTACGATTTGCGGTTTTACGTATTTTTTCAAATGTTTAATTGTATGCGTAAGTTCGCTCAACGCAAGTCCTGTTTCGCACATAAAACTCTCGTTTTCGGACTTGCCGAGATCGAGTTTTAATCCTTCGTGCAATTCGGTTAAATTGTTTTTGATTGCGGTGTAAAGCAGTTTCAGGTACTTAAGCCTGAATTTTACGTCCAAAGTCTTATTGCTTTTGAAAAACTCATTATGACGTTCTATTATCTTCGATATTTCACTCATTTAATTCACCTGTCATTTTGATTTTTTATTTACTATTTAGCTTTGTGAACACGAAGCCACAACAGTAAGATTGCAGTCGTCGTTTGATTAAAATAATTATAAATACTTTCGTATTTTCGGTCAAGCGCTATATTTGAAAATTGCATACGCTATTGCAAAAAGGGCAGTAAAATACGGCGAATTGGCTGGAAATCGTATCAAAGTTTGTTAAAAAACCTACGTTTGCCTATATAAATAGAGAGGTGGATAGCTTAAAAAATAAAATGCTCCCAAACTTTTCATTCGAGAGCATTTTGATTTTGTCGTTTAAAAGATTATTTCTTTTTGCCTTTATTTACGAAAACGTTGTTTTCAGCGGTTTCAGCTTTAACAGGGTTGACGCCTTGCCATTTTTCGATAAGGTTGCCGTTTTCGTCAAATCTATGCGGATAGCAAGCTTTTGCCGTCATACGTATACCTTCTTCGATAGTGCCGCCGCCGTTGTAGCCAAGTTCGTTGTAGTGTAGATACTCTTGAACTTTCTCTACGTCGTCCTCGTAGTAGAGGTCTTTGGATTGAATGTCTTGCATTAAGTAGTTGTAGTTCAAACCGCTTTCTTGACGGTCTTTCTTGAGTTTCTTTACAACGGTCATCTTTACGCCCATTGCAGCGATGCCTGCGCTTACGCCGAAGTATCTCTTCTTACAACCGATAGTTTCCATAATGAGGTTGATCATATCTTTAAACTTCCAGTCTTTGTTACCGATAGGGAGTTTGTCGCCGTGCTGACCGTAATAAGCTGCGGCAACTACCGACTCAGCGATACCGTTTACGTGTATCATATTTGTGCCGCCCTTCGGGAAGAAGATAGCGGGCATACCTGCAAATCTATCAAGGAAAACCTCTTTCCAAAGCGGAGTACGACCGGGCATACTTCCGAAGATGTACGGGAGTTCAAGAACTACTACGTCCATACCGCCGTTGTCAACGCCGCCGCCAACTTTGATAAGAGCTTCGGATTGCTCAACTCTAACTCTAATGTAAGGATGTCTTTCGGCAAGACGGCTCTCGGGCCATCTTCTATCGAAGTATGCGAAATAGGAGTTGAGCAAAATAGCTTTCTTTACGCCTGCTTCTTTAGCAGCCTCGAATACGGGGATAACTTTATCGACGAGATAGGTATGGAAGAAGTCGTAACCAGTCACGTCTTTAGGGGTGTGCATTCTATCGTCCGGACCTACGGCGTATACGAGAGTGTCGTAACCCTCAAACATCTTTACGAGCTCTTCTTTGGTTACGGTCGGAGAATCGTCGCCGGGTTTGAGGTTGAAGAGTCTGCCGTAATTGACTTCGATTTCGCTAGGCCACCAGTCGGCGGTAAGAGTAAGTTCGCCTTGGAGAGCAAGAACGCCTACCTTAGCTCCCTTATTAAGGAATTCTTTTGCGGAGTAGTAGCCTAGAAAACCCGTACCGCCGCAAATAAATACGTTTTTAAATTCGTGTTTTTGGGTAGAAGGACCCTGTTGATATCTTTCCATTTATATACCTCTAAATAAATTTTATTTTTTCTTTTTTTTCAATTCGTTTTCTTTCTCGATTATGTCCATATAGCAATCTGCGGAGAAAGTATTCGCTTCTTCTTTGTCGTGAGAATCGTACCATACCTGCGCAAAGAACGGTATATGCTTAGACAGCTCGTCGAAGTTCCAAGGAGCCGGAGTGCAGCATACGGGGCACCAGTGTCCCGCCTTGATGATCGTGAACGGGGAAGACTCGAATTCGTGACCGTTGTGGCATTGCCATTTGATTTTCTTGTAAAGCTCGCCCTTTTCCATAGTTTCGCTTACGACTTTACCGCCTCTGAATTCAGCGGCTTGCTTCATATCTTCGATATCAAGCTCTTCGGTCGGCTTGCTCTCGTCGTAGCCGTGGCTTAGCAAATATTTCTTAGCGTTGTTGATATCTCTTCTTTCTTGATAGTCGACAACGTTTCCGTTCTCGTCCTTGATTTGGTTCTTGCAAAACAGCGGGAACTTGCTCCAATCAGTGCCGATTTCCTCGAATCTCTCTCTTGAGCCGTAGAATGCTGTGATACGTCCGTCGATATTGTAATTATACCAGAACATCGGGGAGTTGGAGTTTTTAAACAATTTTTGGATAGTAAGTTTGCTTAGGAAGCTCTTCGGCAAAAGCGCGCCAAACTTGAAGTACCAGTTGCGTTTGCCCATGTGCTTCCAAAAGTCTTTCCAAGTTTCTCTACGGAAATCGAGGTAGTCGTTGAGTACGTCGGAATCGTAGTACCAGAAGCAGTGGAAGTTTCTCTCGGCGCACCAGTTAGGCTTGAAGAACTGCTCGGCTTTTGCGCCCATAAGAGCAAAACCTGCGCCCATAGTTTCGTAACCGGTTACACGGCAAGTTTCGCCGTTGCCGATGTTGTAAATATTTTGCCAAAATTTTTCGGGAAGTTTGCCCTCGGTGTCGAATTCAACCAAGTGCTGGAGCGCAAGACCGGAATCTCTTGCGGTTGCCCATTCGATAGGCACGTTCCAACAGGTGTGGAACATAAGTCCGTCGCTCATATTGTTTTTGAAGAGGTTGTCGTGCAATACGCCTGACTGTCTTAATACTACCCAGTGGGGAAGTTCAGCCTCAAGCAAGTATCTCTCGGCTTTTAGCTTGGTGATTGCGTAGAAGTCGTATACGCTCGGAACCAACGGATCGCCTACGCGTCCCCAAGGATGTTTCCAGTTGCGGTTGCCGTACTCGGCTACCGTGCCGACGTGAACGTACTTGATTTCGTCTGCTCTAGGACTTGCCTTAATAGCGTCGATCAAGTTTCTAGCGCCTTCGTAGTTGGTCTTCTCCGCGCCCTTGGGGTCGTGGTCGGAGATTGGCGGAATAACAGCCGCGCAGTGTAATACGTAATCGCTCTTTTCAATAACCTTGTCGCAGTCGGTTCTATTGGATATGTCGCCAAATACAACCTCCAATTTGCCGCCGGTCCTGATTTTAGCATACTTTTTCAAAAGCTCTTCTCTTAATTTTTCGTTTGAACTCTTTTTTCTCAACAATATAATACAGTTGAATTTTCCCGTTCCCATCACGCATTTTAGCACTTGGCTACCCATAGAGCCCGATGCTCCCGTAATAAGAACTGTTTTCTTATCAGACATTTCTTAATCCTCCAAAATCATTATACGGTGATAATGCACCAAAACAAGTATATCACACCAAATCTACGCTTGTAAATACTTTTTTATAATTTTTATTATAATATTATATAAATAATTTATATCAATAAATTGTTTTGATTACGAATATTCTTTGCGACCTACTAGATAATCTATATCTACGTCAAAGTAATCGGCAATCATCCAAAGAAAACCTATGCAGGGTTCGCTTTTGCCGGCTATCCACGCGCCGACGGTGTCTTGTCTAACGCCTATTTTTTTGGCAAGCTGAGTTTGATTGATACGAAAATCGCTAATCAATTCTTTTATTCTTTCACCGACTATAATTCTCATAATTTTTTCCTCTCTTAAGTTTTTATTATAGATAGTTTAACATATTGAATAAGTCGAAATAAAGAGGTTAAACGACATCTTTTTTACTTGTCGAGTATAGAAATCAACCGCGCTATCAAGCGGTGGAACGGTCGTTTAATATTCTTTGCGACTGATAGCGACTTCTTAGACGAGTCGGGGCGACGATTGGTTCTCTTAGTGCGGCTGACTTTGAACGTTTTCCGCGTTAGCAGTATACTTTCTAAAAAAATGGCAATAATTAGGAGAAAAAATTTTTATAAAAAGTTAAAAAAAGTAGTTGACACCTTAATTTCGTTGTGGTATTATAATATGGCTTGCGACTTTAAAGGTTGAAAGCAAAAGCACCTTAACAACTAAACAAGAGGATGAAATAGGGAAGAGCGGAAATAAAATTTTGCAAAAAACTATTTCAAACTTTAAGCAAAGTGTACAAATTAAACACTAAATGCAAAGTCAATTATTAGTTTGAAAGAGTTAGAGATTGAACTTGAGAGTTTGATCCTGGCTCAGGACGAACGCT
>JAIEDA010000010.1 GCA_029068165.1 Clostridia bacterium | reverse complement strand
GAATAGTGTGCCCCATAAATATCATAAGCGCCACTCCAAGCAAACTGTCCGTCACTATTTCTTGTTAAATATAAGTATGCTCCGTGCACAGGCTGAGTCATTTTTTGTGCGGGAATACCCAAAACCTGACAAACATAAATTCCGTTTTGTGAAATGCCGCCGCAATAGGCGCCTTGCTCGTAAACCATCCATAATTTTGGATAGTTTCGGTTACCGTAGGTAATATTGAAAGCTTTAAGATTATACTTTGCGTCCCAATTATCGTAATTTGCCGGATTATAATATGCATAATTTTGATAGTTACCTCCGCGGTATGGCATATATGCGTGGCAATTTAGATTACCATTCATTTTTTCCCGTACGTACCAATTCAGCCACTCTATCTCTTCGTCATCCAAAGTGCTTCCTAATACATGTCGCATTTGAGGGACGGTAAGATTTTCAAAAATTTCGTTTTTAAGTTTGCCTTCTGCGTGAAGTTTTTTGTAGATAGCATATCTTTTAACAGGGTCGGAATTTTCATACTTGCCACCGTAAAAATTAAATTTTATATCGGAAGCGTATGCAAGCGAGATGCTTATTATCATTCTCTTGTACAAGTTGCCAAGCGTAGTATATTGCGTAGCGGTGGCGTCATCCATATCACTTGCGTATGTAGAATACATAGTATGCAAAACATTTAATGCATTGGTTGTAGTCGTAGCTAGGTCTGTCTTGCCGGGTTCCCCGCTAGTAACAAAATACTTAAGAGCTTCGGTATCGGACAAAATCCATTCTATTGTTCTTTTATGAGATTCATCTATATGAGCAAATTCTTGTAGTTTGTTATATCCATAATAATCAACTAATTTTCTAGATAAAAGAATATTCTCTTTAGAAGTAAATATCTCGTCATAAGAAGATTCTTTCAAAATCTCGTCGTATTCTTCTAATTTTTTAATAAAATCATAAGGTTTGTCGTCAATATCCGACTTATCATTATACAATCTTGGAGAGCCATACACTGCGTGATTGGCTTCCTCTGTTCCAGCTCGTACAGCTTTTAGTTTGATATATTTTTTCCCTTTTATATTTATTTCTATATATGAAGCCGTTTCCCAACTGCTTTGAATATCAGGGTTCTCTTCACTCTCAAGCGTCCAGATTTCGCCGTCTACAGATGTATAGAAATAAAATTTTACACTTGCACTGTTTGGGTCAATAAAATAATTGGCATATTTAGCCATAGCATCAACTCCATAATAAGTTGAAAACATCTCGTACTCAAAACCGGAAACGTCGTAAACAACTTCACTCGGTGCGCACGCAGTTATACCTTTGGAGAAATACTTAGGATCGGCGTTAATATCGTCGTCAAATAGCAAAGAAATCTGTCCTATTGAGCTGGGATGAGGCGCACTGCCGTTCAGAACTATATTTTCTCCGGTTTCAAAATGTGGGTCTTCTGTTGAGTAAGACACTTTTTTGCCGTTGATTTCTTTTACATAATCATAATCGGAAAGATAGACAAATTTTTCACTTGCCCTATCTTCAACATAGCCGGTTGCTGTACTCGCTTGAGAATTGTTGTTATTGGAAACAGCAAATCCGACACACAATGTAAAAATAGATAATACAGTAATTAAGTAAATTAAGAATCTTACAGAAAAATTTTTTATGTTTTTCATATTCGCTCCTATATTCTTATATATTGTATGCAATCATAATAACATTTTTCTCATAACTATACAAGTAAATAGCAGGTAATAAATATATCCAAGATACTTATTTTATTATACTTACAGCGATATAAAGACTATGACACAAATGCTCGAAAAATGCAAGACAGACCACTTTACTCGTTTCTATACCTGATTTGGCTTGACTGCCTTTAATATATTATATTATTTTAACTTTTTAAAGGTAATCTTACTTCAAAATTTCCACGTGGCAAAGCCACCTTGAGTGTTGGTCGAACTTTCGCAATCTTGGATTAAATTTTGTATTCATCCAAATATTTTTGTAATTTGTCAGCGAATTTTCCTACGTGTATGCCATCTGCAAACGAATGATGAACTTGAACCGATAAATGAATTTCATATTAAATAGCAATAGAAAATTTTGAATTCGAATTATTTAATTCAACGGCGGTCTTGACGAACAAGTCGCCAAGATTTTCGCTACGCTCAAATGCGAACCGCTCGTGAGGAAAAACGTTGAGACATTACTAGTTAAATGTAAGTTTTGCAGTAATCGAGCAGGTTCGGAATCCCCTGTGGACCATAAAAAATAAGATAGACAAACGTGTCTATCTTATTTTTTATGGTGACTCCACGGGGATTCGAACCCCGGTAGCAGGCGTGAGAGGCCTGAGTCTTAACCGCTTGACCATGGAGCCATATTGATTTGCCTTATAATATTATCATAATTCTTGATAAGTGTCTATTGTTTTTCTTCAAATTTTTATTTTTTTGCATTTTATCTCGCATTTATTCTACTCTACAACTCGCTATTTAAACTATTTTCCAGCCAAAACGCTCCAAAAGATTGACATAAGTTTCGTTATATTATATAGTAGATATGGTTCAATTCACTGTATTGTTGCCAACGTTGCAAACGCAATCTAATTAATTGCTTCCGTAGTTAAATGGATATAACAGCCCCCTCCTAAGGGGCAGTTGTGGGTTCGATTCCCGCCGGGAGTACCATAAATAACCGTCTATTTATAGGCGGTTATTGCGTATCTCCCAAAGGGAATCCGAACAGCGAGCCTTTCTAAGCTACGCTTACAACAAGTCCTCCCTTTTGCGAGCAAGTTCGCTCAGCCGAGCAACGCAGTTGCGAATGCCACGAGCGTATGCGAGTATTCCCGCCGGGAGTACCATAAATAACCGTCTATTTATAGGCGGTTATTGCGTATCTCCCAAAGGGAATCCGAACAGCGAGCCTTTCTAAGCTACGCTTACAACAAGTCCTCCCTTTTGCGAGCAAGTTCGCTCAGCCGAGCAACGCAGTTGCGAATGCCACGAGCGTATGCGAGTATTCCCGCCGGGAGTACCATAAAACGTCGCCTCATTGAGGCGGCTTTTTTTGTCGCTCCAAGAAAGCTAAAAAGCAAACGCTATTTAAAGCGTTTGCTTTTCAATTAATACAATAAATCAAGTTATAACAAGTCGCTCGTTTATTTCTTGCTCATATATTGAAGAATAACTTCGACTGCGTTTTCCACGCCGATTGAGCTATCAACGGTCAAATCGTAGTTGTTGAAATCTCCCCACTTGCAACCGGTTATTAGTTGATAATAGGAGGCTCTACGCTTATCCGACTTAGCGACATATTCCTCGGCTGCTTCTTTGCTATCGCCGTATTTTTGCATTATTCGCTCAACGCGGTATTCGAGCGGAGCGTGAATAAATATTTTAAGCGGTTTGTATTCAGCCAAAACTTTATCAGCCGCCCTTCCGACAATAACGCAACCGCCTTTTTCAGCAATCGCTTTAAGCACCTTTTCTTGCGCTTGTCTTGCTTGGTCGGTTGGATCCATTCCAATATATAGAGTTTCGATTTTTTGCAATTTACCGTCCTCGACATCGCGAACGTATTCCGACGAAAGTCCGCTTTCTTGAGCGGTAAGCAAAGTCAAATCTTTGTTGTAATACGGCGCGTTCATACGCTCCGCCAAAAGCTTACCTATTTCTCTACCGGAAGCGCCGTGCTGTCTTGCCAAAGTTACTATAACGCCCTGCTGCGAGTCCTTAATTTGCGCGGTATTCTCGCCTTCAACGATTTGCGATTCAGCTTTCTTCATAACAGTAAGCGCGTGCAGCATTAGTCCTAATGCAAGAGCAAAACCGAGCACGTCGGAAATCGGAGCTGACCACAAGAGCGCGCTTATACCGCCTACGTTAGCCAAAATAATCGAAAGCGGAACCAAGAATATAACGTCTCTCGCCATAGATATCAACGTAGCCTTTATAGGCGAACCGATAGCTTGGAAGAAGATTGCCAAGTTTTTGATAATACAGGTAAAGAGGATAAATCCAAGATATATTCTAAACGTCAAACAAGTAAATTCCTTGTAAGCTTCTTGGTCTACGCCCTCTCCTCCGTTACCAAAAATAAACAGGAAAACTTGCGGGAACGCCTCGAAAATCAAGGTCGCTATCAAGCCTACCACTATGGTGGCTATCATCATATAAAGCAAAGCCTTTTTGACCCTGTCAAACTTCTTTGCGCCGTAGTTGTAACCGATGACCGGCTGCGCTCCGGAAGCTATACCGATAGCGATAGACACCACTATTCCAAACACTTTGAACGCCAAAGTTATGACGCCTTGAGTAATAGCCGTATCATAGCCGCTGCCTGCGCTGAACTTAAAGAGTAGAATATTATTGACTATAGAAATTATAACTATAGCAAGCTGCGTCAAAAGCGAAGATACGCCAAACTTGAGAATATTCGCGATCTCCTTAGCCTTGGGAGCTAAGTCCGCCAATTTCAATTTGAACGTCTTGGATTTGAAAAGATAAGCCACGTGCAACACAAACGTAATCAACTGTCCTAAAAACGTCGCCAAAGCCGCGCCCGTCATACCCATTTTAAAGCCGAAGATAAACAGCGGGTCAAGAGCTATGTTTATAACTGCGCCGATCGCCATTGCGAGCATAGCAAATTTAGGACTGCCGTCAGCGCGGATAATAGGATTGAGAACGCAAGCCAAAGTAAAGAACAAGAAGCCGCCTATAATAAAATTAGCGTATTCGCTAGACTTATCCAAGATATCTCCGTACGCTCCGATAGCGACCAAGATTTTGTCTTTCAGCGCAAAACAAATAATCATAAGTACGATACTTGCAAGCGTGCCGTAAAACAAAGCCGTGCCTACACTCTTAGCCGCGCCCTTGGTATTGCCCTGACCTTGGTTTAGGCTCATACAAGCCGCGCAACCGTCGCCTATCCAAAGACCTATGCCGAGCGCAACGATAGTCAGCGGATATACTATACCCGTAGCAGCGTTGCCGGCAGCGCCCAACGTATCGCAGTGACCTATGTAGATTTGGTCAACCAAGTTGTAAAGAGATTGAATAATCAAACTCAATACGCAAGGAATAGCAAACATTTTCATAAGTTTGCCAACCTTTTCAATGCCTAGAAAATTGTTTTCAGTAGTATTTTCCACAGTGCCTCCCAAACAATAAAAAAACACGCTATGCTATTTTTCACCGTAATCAGATTTACGTGCCAAGCACAACGTGTTTCGTATCGTTATTAAATTTTTTACTTTAATATTTTATCAAAACCGCAAAGACCTGTCAAGAAAAAATAAATACTTGCAAACAGTAAATTTTTGCCAACGAGGCGAGAAAAAGCCCGCTTATAGCGGGCTTAATTGACAAATGAATTTCTTAATTTTAAGAGTATATATAATGGTTATAGCGTATTTATCGACCCCGACGAATTACTTGATTTGCGTACCCTCGGGGACTATGTCGTCGACGAAGATGATTTGACAACCGCAAGCGTTGTTGGTCGCCGCGACTAACATACCGCTACTCGTCACTCCGGTAATACGAACGGGTTTGAGGTTGGCGATTACCAATATCTTTTTGCCGACTAACTCTTCAGGCTTATAGTAATGCTTTACGGAAGAAACAATTACTCTCTCGTCCTTGCCGTCGAAAAGCGTGAGCTTGTAGCAGTTGTTGGACTTGCGAATTTCTTGACATTTGAGTACTTTGCATACTCTTAAGTCTAGCTTTTCAAAATCGCTGAGCTCAACCTCTTGCTTGAAATCGGCTACGGGATCGGGTTCGCCGTACTCAACTTTCTTTTCCTCAACGACTTCTTCAACTACCTTTTCGCTCTCTTCCTCTTCTTTAGTCTTCGGATAGGAAAAATCCAAAAGTGGGAGATAATCGTTTTTATCGATAGCGTAAAGGAATAAATAAAGTCTAGGTCCTCTTTCCTTGTCAATCAAGAGCTTGTACACGTTTTTAAAGAACCCGCCTTGATACGTTTTGAGTTCCTTATCTTCCAACGTAAGATTGCGAACTCTCTTTGGTATTGCGTATAGCTCGGTTTGCAGTTGAGCCAAGTCGTACTCGCCTTTCTTGAGATAATCGTAAAGCTGAGATATTTCCTGCTTTTCCAAATCCGTCAAAGTATCGTAGACTTGCCAATTCCTGCCCTTTCTAAGTTTGTTCATATCCTGCGGCGAGCACTTTTCAAGCCAATACTTAGCTCTCTCAAGTCTATCTTTAAACTCTTCGTATTTAAACGGAGTTCCCAACTTTTCAAACACTATCTCAAGCATCTTCAAATTGAAGTTTACGACCGAGCCGAGCTGAACTATCAAACTCATAGGCACAAGGTCTAGGTTTCGTCCCTTTACGCTTGCAAGTTCCATAATAGATTTCGTAAGCTCGTTGGCGGTACCGTTTTTATAGTCGTTGTACATCTTGTCAAACTCGAAATACTGTCTAAGTATTCCGTCGTCCAAACAAAAGTTGAACGCCTTGAGCGGTTCGTTTCTCGAATACAGCCACAGCAACACTTCCGGCTGATAGAGCTTGAGTAGCGTTGCGGGTGTCAGATTAAGTCCCGTAGAGCCCGACATCTTGCCTGCGCTTGCGCTTCCTTCGGTTATACCTATAAACTCATAACCTTGGAATATAGGCGCGTCGTAATTGAATATTTGTTTGGAGATATGTTTTGACGTATCGTAACTTCCGTTGATACTTGCGTGATCCTTGCCGCCCGGCTCGAAGTCCACGCCCTCATAACACCATCTCATAGGCCAGTCAACTTTCCAAGCGAGCTTGCAGTTGAAATCCTTGTTGAAGTCGAATTTGCCGCTAAAGCCGCATTTGCAAGTATAATCGGCTTTAGTACAATCGGAAGAAAGCTTTTCTATCTTAGTAGTATCCTTGCCGCACTTAGGACAGTATATGCTTACGGGATAGTAAGCTTCTCTCTCGCCCTCTTGCGCAACTTGCGTACGATGAGAATCTATTATATCAAAAATCTCGCCGCGTTTTTTAAGCGCAAGCAAAACGTAGTCCTTGTATTTTCCGCTGCGATACATCTCGGCTTGATGACGAAACTCCATTTCTATTCCAAACTTTTGCAGCGAAGCTTCAAACTCTTTTTCAAAGTATTCGGCGTAACTTTTTGCATCGCTGTCAACGAACGGATTGGGCACGTCTACGTACGGACAACCGATATACTTTTCCATATCGCCGTTGACCTTGGCTACGTTTACCGGAACTTTGCGCAACCGATCAAATTCGTCCCACGAAAAGAGCAACTTAACTTTTTTGCCCAACTTCTTCAAGGATTTAGCAACAAAATAACTAGTGGCAATATCTCTAAAATTGCCAATATGTATAGAACCCGACGGACTTATTCCCGCCGCGCAAACGTATTCTTCCTTGTTTGGATTTTTGTTGATTATTTTATGAGCAATTTGTTCCGCCCAATGCATAGTACACCTCAAAATAAATTTAGTTCCTTGCTATTTTAACATAATTTATATGAATTTACAAGTAGAAACTATATTAATTTAATTTTAATGGATATTATAAATCAAGGATTCCAATCGGCTTATAGACAAAAAGGAACGCAGCGGCGTTCCTTTTTGTCATTCTAAATAACTCTTCTTCAATTACTTCTTATACTGTCTTTGTTCCTTGAGATACTCTACGTAGCGATCGATTTGATCTTCGCGAAGGTCTATCATTTGCTTTGCCATATTGTAAGCGTCTTGGTCGGCTACTATTACTTCCGTTTCTTTGACCTTTACTTTCGTTCCGTCCGAGTTCTTCCTCAAGTCCTTAAAGTACTCGTCTTCCATCTTGAAGAGCGCTACCGTAGTGTCTTTCTTGACGGTAAGCTTTATAAGCGGATTTATCGAGGACTGTCCGAGCAAGATATAGTACGTAGACTTCTTCTCCTTGCACTTCTCTTTGGAGAGAGCGTACTCGCGGAGCTTATCGAAGAATTTCTTTTGCTCTTTACTTAACTTAGCGTACGCCTCGTCGATAGTAAGTCTTGGAGCTCTTTCCACCGCGGGAGCTTTCTTCTCCGCAGGTACTTTGACGATTTTCTCGACAATTTTCTCTACAGGTTTTTCCACTATCTTCTCTACGATTTTCTCAACAGGTACTTCTACCTTTACTTCCTTTACGACTTCTTTCTCTACTATCTTCTCTACGGGTACTTCCACTTTCTTTTCAACAATCTTTTCCACTGGTTTTTCAACCACTTTCTCGACTACCTTTTCAACAGGTTTTTCAATTACCTGCTTTTCTACCTTTACAGGATTTGCCGACATTTCCATTAGTTTGTTGATAAGTTTTTCTTGATTTTGCATCAATTTGCGGTTCTCTTCCTTGCTCTCTTTTATCTCTTCGGCGAGGAGTTTAACCACTTCGTCATTAGTTCCCGCCTGTTGCGGAAGCATTGCTTGCATACTCGGCATTAAAGCGGCTACAGTTTCGGTAATAAGTCCCTTGATATGTTCCGCGTCTATAGTGATATTAGTACCGCCGTTGCCGCCCATAGCTCCATAAGGCTGATACGGTCCGTACGGCATTCCGTAAGGCGCGTAACCGTACGGCGGATATCCAAATTGCTGACCTGCTCCGTACGGCGGCGTTTGTCCGTCGCCTGCCTCGCCGTTTTCGCCGTTGCCTTGAGCGTTCATTGCGTTGTACTGCGGATTGCCGTTGCCGCCCATCATTGTCATAAACATCATCTTCATTTCTTCGTCGCGGCGACGGCTTTCCTCTTCGCGTTGACGACTTTCTTCGTCACGGCGACGAAGTTCCTCTTTTAGACTTTGTATTTCGCTATCGTTTGAAGCGCTGTTTGCGTACTGTTGCGGCTGATACTGCTGTTGAGCGTTTGCCGTATTCGCCCCTGCAGTAGCGTACGCCATTGGATTTCTCGCATACTCTAGCTTTGCGCTTTCCAACTCCTCTTGCGCTTTCTTATATCCGCGTTTCTCCAACAGCATAAAGACAAACGCTAGTACCGCTACGCCCAGCAGCGTAAACGCTAAGATTGTCCATATCTTGTAATCGATATTCCACAGCTTCTCTCCTGCCGTGAACAGCGCGATTGCGTAAGCGGGAGTAGTATACTTCTTAGTTTCTTTCTTCGCTTTGCTACGCTTGCTTGCGTACGACAAGCCTTTCGCCGTAAAGGCTATAATAAGTACCAAAGCCACTCCGCTGACGATTACTTGCCAGTAATCTTGCAAGAACTCCTTTATCTTCGCTAAAGTTTTGTTTGCCCCGTTGTCGTCTTTATCGTCGGGATTATTTGAACCGTCGCCGCCGTTCGTACCGGTATCATTCGGGTCGTTGGGCGTAGCGCTAGGCGCGTCGGGGTCTACTTGCGGATAGTTAGGGTTCGTCGGGTCGTTGGGATCGTACAGTCCTCCCGCTATGTCCTCAGCCGATAGACTAAACGTATAGTAATCCGTATCGTATACCGAGCCGTATCCGTCCGCTATTGAGAATTGTATGTTGTTCCTATAAGCTTCCTTTATCGTCGCTTTGATTTGATATACCTTGTCCGCTTCTATATCGTTTACGTTTGTTACTTCATTGCCGTTCTCGTCAACGATTGTATACTCAAGCGCGTATATTTGTCCATACTCAAGTTTGAGCACCGGCGGTCTTGCAGTGTTTATCCACTCGGGCGTTATCTCAGCTGGTACTATCTCAAATTGATAAAGCGTTGTTCCCTCAATTATATACTTATCCGAATAATCATCCTTGAGCGCTATTTTAACCCAGTACTTACCGCACTCAACGGGCGCGCCGCCCATTTGCGTGTAGCCGTCCTCTTTGTAATAATAGAGGTTGAAGTACGCGTTGTTGAGGTTTACCCCGTTTGTCTTTACGGTGATTTGCCTTGCCTGCGTATTGTAACTGAACGTAGTCTTTGTTGGCTCTACCGACACTTTCTTCAAATTCGCATTAGCCGAACTTATCTTAAACGGTCTAGATACCGCATTCTCATTGTCAAATTTATAATTGTTGGTATCGTAGAGCACGGGCTTAGCAACGTACCACTTCGTGCCGTCGCTCGGTATCTCCAAATCGTTGATTTCCAGTCCCGCATTTTCGTCTAGTATCTTGCCGGCGGTATCAGTTTCGTAGAATAGATAGTATACATTCTCTCCCGCAGTTGGGTCTTGCAACTGTAGTACGTTGAAGGTCTTACTATCGTCGGGGTGCGCAATCGTACTCCAATCGGATGTCTTTATTACGTGCGGAACAACTTGCCAGTCCTTTTCCCACTCAAAATCACTTCCGCCGTCAGTATCAAAACCTGCGTAAGTCGACTTATCTCCCTTTTTAGGTAGCACGTAATTGCCCTTGTACTCAAAATCAAGTTCAAAATATACCGAAGCTGTTCCGCTGTTGCCTACCGTCGAACCAACGTTGGTAGAATATCCTAACTCAGGAACAATTAGTCCTTTAGGTATCGTCGTTGGGTCTAATACTTGATAAACGTCGTCACCGTCGTCGTATGGTATTTCACCGTCATCGTATAACCACTTAACTTTCGACAAATCGAACAATGCGGGAGCTATTGCCCATTTGATTACGAACGTAACTACCACACTCTCGTCGTCTAGCTTGTATGCGTCTAGTCTTGTCGTGTAACTGTCTACGTTGATACCCGCTTTCGTGTTGGTCGAAGTAGCTTTGTCAAGTCTATATCCGCCGTTGTAACTGCTCGTCTTAAGAGCGTAACCCGTCGGGAACGCCGACGCCTTGAACTCGGTGTAGCTGCCCGTGTAATATATAGTCTTATCCGCGCTGGCAAAATCCACCTCGATTTCGCCATTAGAATTCTTAGCGCTTTCTATATCCACGTCGATATAGTAACCGCTTTGCGCAATTCCGCCTACGCGCAACTGCCACCTTATTACGTTTTTGTTGTCCTCATCAACTTTCAATGTCGGTGAGTTTGTAAACACTACGTTGTACTCCGCCGACGAACATACAGCGCTCAAATTAAATACGTTCGTACTCGAACTTACGTCTGACAAATCAAGCGTAATATTCACTATTCCGCTTGCATCGTTCAGCGTAATATTGCCCGTCAACGTCTTGGGCGCGCTTCCGCTCCTTGCCGCCCGAATAGTTATGACCGCGTCAAAACCGACAAACAACTGATTTGGCGCAATATCCAGTACCGCCGCAACAGTACCGCCCTCTTTGCCGACAAGAGCGGCTGAAGTACCCGTTCCGTTCGTAGTAAGTTCTACGTTGACAGTCTTTTTAGATATAGTAAACGAGAGTTTCTTAGACGACGGCTCGTCCTTCCATTGATAGTGAATAGTATCCACGAGCGCAAACGTCAAGTCGTAAGTCTTTGCGTCTACCGCAATATACTCCCAACCGTCGTTCTTTTTCGTAACTCCCGTCGGCACTTTCACAGTGACAAGGTCGTCAAAATAATATTTGCCTGTTAAATTATACAACTCTTGCAAAAAGTCATCGTCATAGAACAATTCAAACGTCCGCCCGTTCGTCCCATTGAACTCAAGCGTTCCGCCAGTATCGTTCCATTTAGGATACGGTAAATATCTCTTGATTACTTTAAAATCAATAGTCTTATCGTCAGTTGTGTTGTCATCCCACCTAAGATTGTCAGGGTCTTTTAGACTTAACTTAACAGTATATGTGTCAGGCTCAAGTGGTGTTTCCTGACTATTGCCCTTCCAATATTCAACGTCAACTATGTCCTTAAAATCGTTCGTATACCAATTAGCCGCGCCTTGCTCAACTGCCGCATCTAAGTCAAGAGAACTTCCTGTATACTCTACCGTAACGTCCTTAGGGCTTTGCAGCTTTGTTGGCATTGCGGATAGATTTAAATGAATTGCAGGGCGCAAACCGCGTTCAAGATCAATCCACGACCTTGTCACTTGACCGTTGGCCCATACGACGTATGTACAGCAGCGGTTTTGATATAGCGCGTAGTCGCCTGATCTTAGCCAATCATATGAATCAGAATTATGACAACGCTGATTATTTGACAAATTCCATATTGAGGAAGTTTGCGCAAAATTACTTGCTCCAGTTTCCGTTGCGCTAGGCAACCAAATATAGTCGCTTCCCCAGTCTTCATATTTTGCATTTGCCCAACCATTCAAACTGGACGTTGCGCCTGGCGAAAGTTTCATACTGCCCCATTTTGTTGTATTGTGAGGTTCTTCCAACGACTCGTTGGGCAACGTATATCCCAGTCCATCAGCTATATCATAGTGGTTTTGATAAAGTTGATAATTTATATTCTTTGGTTGCACCAAATATGTTTCAGCAAACTCTCCTGATACAAACATGCTGAAAGGTGAAGTTTCGTCAAGCAACGTCTTTCGTAACGCGCTAGAACTGTACATTTCATATTGTGCGGTATTTCCTAATTGCCCATAAACTACCAAAGAGTAAACATCCGCAAGATACAAAGTTGCTATTACGTTGTCATTATTGTCTATTGTAAGCGACGCTATCATCCAATCTAAGCCGCCCAATTTTACTACAAAGCCAGAGTTAGCATCATCGGCATTTTCATTGATTTTTGAAGCCTGTACTACTTTGCTGCCATATTTTTCAACGCTATTATTTGTATTATTAATATATGTTTCAGGAACTTCATCCCCAAACAATTTGTCGAACATATCAAAGATTACGTTAGTATTAATTTCACTTGATTCCTCATCCCATAATTCAGCGCCATTTCCAATTTTCGTTGCGGCAGCTAACCCTGCAGTAGTTAAAGCCTTTGCGCTTTGTCTATCGTCCTGCCCCATTAAAACAAAACTTAATATTAAGCATAATACAAGCATTACGCTCAATAGTATGAATAGTTTTTTGTTTTTCTTAAGAGATGTATACATACTCTTTTCTCCCTTGTTTTCCATTCTTCTTTCTTTTTAATAAATATAGAATTTAGTCTATTTTTGACTAGGTCAGTAAAAGTGTACTTTTCCTGACTAAATGTTCTTGTATTCGACAATGGGGATTTTGTATAATATATGTGTAGAAATATGTCAAAAATATGCACTTTTTTGACATAAATCCTCGGTCAGGAAAAGTACACTTTTTTTGGAATTTTTTGCTATTTGTCGATTTTTTTACCCTAAATTTAACATTGTTTT
>JAIEDA010000001.1 GCA_029068165.1 Clostridia bacterium | reverse complement strand
CTCTACTCTTTCTTTTTAATAAGTATAGAATTTAGTCTATTTTTGGCTTAGTCAGGAAATGTGTACTTTTACTGACTAAATGTTCTTGTATTCGACAAGGGGGATTTTGTATAATATACGTGTAGAAATATGTCAAAAATATGCACAATTTTGACATAAATTCTCAGTCAGTAAAAGTACACTTTTTTTGGAATTTTTTGCTATTTGTCGATTTTTTTACCCTAAATTTAACATTGTTTTTAGTTTTATAACTATTTCTTATGGATATCCAAGCATTTGCAAACGAAGCTAAATATTCGCTTTTGTGTTGTCTATGATGTTTGCGCTCACGCGAAAGACTGACTTTTGCTCGCCGTGAAGCAGCTTCAATCAATATGAATACTCAATATACAAATTAAATTTTATTGCGCGTCGCTGAAAAATAATAAGAGGAAAGCAAACGCTTTCCTCTCTTATGATTTAAATATTATTATCCTATTAAATGTTATTTTACTCTACTAAATCCGCCACGTCGCTAAAGTCAAAATTATCCAACGCGTCAGTATCGTCAGGCGCAGGCGCTCCGATATCCTCAATACTTTGCAAATCGCCTCCATCGTCGGGAGCGCTTGCTTTGCTTTGCGCCGCCTGTATACCAAATCTCGTAGGTATGGTAGGTTTGAATCGCATTTTGCTTTTGTCCCATTCGTAGTACAAGTCGCAAACCGAGCCGTTCCTGTGCTTCGCTATCATAAGACAAATCGCCGCGTTGCCGCCGCTTGCCTCGAAATCGCCCTCAGTCAGGAACGCAACAATATCCGCGTCCTGCTCTATCGCGCCCGACTCTCTCAAATCGGAAAGTTTAGGCGTCTTGTCCTCTCTTTGCTCAATGCTACGCGACATTTGCGAAAGTATTATTACCGGAACTTTGAGTTCCTTTGCCAACAACTTGATAAAACGCGATATGTCGCTGACCTGTTCGAGCTTGCTCTTACGGCTGTCGCTTGGCGAGATAAGCTGCAAGTAGTCGATTACTACCAAATCAAGCCTGCCCTTTTGAGCCTTGAGTCTTCTGCACTTGGACATTATTTGTTCGGTCGTTATCATTGCCGAATCGTCTATGTATACGTTGCTGTTCTTAAGCACTTCCTGCGCGAGCCAAATCTTATCCAGTCCGTCTTTGTTCTCTAAGCCTTTTTGCAAATCTCTAGAATCTATGCCTGCAATATTGGACATCATTCTAAGAACGAGTTCTATCGCCGACATTTCAAGGTTGAATACCGCAACGACTTCCTCGGAATCTTTCCTTGAAGCAATATTTGCGACCATATTCATTACGAACGAAGTTTTACCGCAACCCGGACGCGCGGCAAGAACTATCATTTGTCCTGGCATAAAGCCGTTGGTAGCCTCGTCAAGATTTTTAAATCCCACTTTAAGACCGCCTTGACTTCCGTTGTCGCTGTAAGCTTTCTCTATACGCTCCATAACTTCAACTGTGGTGTTGGAGATATGCATAAGCGACGACTTGTCCTTTTGCTCGGATATGTTGTATATCAACGACTCAGCGACAGCAAGCACCTTTTCGGCGTCCTCTTCCTTATACGACGTATCTACTATATTCGTACATTCTTGAATAATCTTCCTGCGAAGAGAATTCATCTTTAGAATATTTACGTAATAATCTACGTTTGCGGTAGACGGAATACTGTCGATCAATTCGTCGAGAGTGGTAACGCCGCCGATAGCCTGCAATTTGCCCTCTCTATCCAACGAACTCGCAAGCATAACCAAATCGACGGGTTTATTTTGGTTGGTCAAAAGTTTTATTTGATTAAAAACCGTCTTATAGATATTTGCGTAAAAGTCGCTCTCGTCCAAATCGCAAACTATGCGGACGGCGACTTCGTTATCGCTGATAATTGCGCCTAATACCGCTTGTTCCGCCTCTAACGAACAAGGTACGTTTCTCATTTGCGCTTTTTCTTTCTTTTCCTGAGCCATAATATTCTCCCGCGTGAGTTAATTCAATTCTAATATAAAACGGTTATTTAGTCAAGGCTTTTCCGTCAAAGACCTTTCAACCTATCTCTATAAGCTCGGCAAGCGTATCTTCAAATATTTTCATCGCTTGAGCGTAAGGCTGCTCGCAAGTCAAATCTACTCCCGCTAATTTGAGAATTTCCACCGGCGGCATACTGCCTCCCGCCTTGAGAAATTTCTTGTAATCGCGTACCGCCGTTTCGCCGTTTTTGAGAATATTGTCGGCAATGCACAACGCGCTGATAAGTCCTGTCGCGTACTTATAGACGTAGAACGCGTTGTAGAAGTGCGGTATTCTCGCCCACTCGTATTTGATAAGTTCGTCGTTGACTACGCCGTCGGTCTTGTAGTATTTCTCATTAAGTCCGTAATAAATATCGCAAAGCGTTTGAGCGTTGAGCGGCTTTCCCTCTTCGGCGTATTTATGCGCGGTATACTCAAACTCGGCAAACTGCGTTTGTCTAAACACCGTCGTGCGGAACATATCCAAAAGGTAGGAAAGAAGATATTTCTTCTCCTCTTTTTTAGCGGTAGAAAGCATATATCTTAAAAGCAAAACTTCATTGACCGTCGACGCGACTTCAGCTACGAAAATCTTATACTCGGCTTTAGCGTAAGGCTGCATAGCGTTGGAATAATAACTGTGCATAGCGTGTCCAAGTTCGTGCGCGATCGTGAAAATATCGTGCGTGGTCTTTTGATAATTGAGCAGCACGTACGGATGTACGCCGTAGCATCCCCAACTGTACGCTCCGCTTCTCTTGCCCTTGTTTTCCCGTACGTCTATCCAACCTTTCGTAAATGCTTCATCCAGCAATTCCGCGTACTCTTCTCCCATTGGAGCGAGCGCATTTTTGACTATCTTGCAAGCCTCTTCATACTCTACGCCATCGCCGCAGTTTTGCACGATGGGCACGTGCAAATCGTACATATGAAGCTCCTTGCAGCCGAGCTGTTTTTTTCTATATCTCAAATATTTGTGAAGTCCCTCAAGAGAGCCGTCTATGCACTTGACCAGTCTTTCGTAAACGCTTACCGGCACGTCCTCGCCGCTGGTAGCTCGCTCAAGACAGCTATTATATTTCCTTGCCTGCGAATAAAAAACATTCTTCTTGACGTTGCCCGTATAGATGGACGCGATTGTGTTTATCATATCTCTGTACGCGCCAAACATACTCTCAAACGCCTTTTTCCTATCGCGCCTGTTTTGCGACTGGAGCATAAGTCCGTAAATACCGTGCGACATCTCCACTCTATTTCCCTCGCCGTCTTTGAACGGTTTGAACGACACGTCCAAGTTGTCGAACATTCCGAAAGCTTCTTGGAAAATACCGCTAAACATTCCCGCTTTGGCAAGCAAAACTTCCTCTTCGGTAGAGAGCGTATGCTCCTTGTTTTTAGCAGTCAGCGAAAGCGTATACGAGTAGTCGGAGAATTCCTTTCGACTTGCAAGTTCAAGCAAAAACTCCTTACTGTTGGCGGAAAGTTGCGGGGAAATATACGCGGACTTTTGCGATAGTTCCACGAGCAAATTGTTTACCCTTTCCACCATAGCGAGATACTTTTCTCTTGAACAGTCCTCGTCTTTGCGCATCTTCGCGTAGACGTAAAGTCTTTCCAGCTTTTCGTTTAGGCTATCGTCAAATTTAAGACATTCGAGTATGCTCTCCGCCCTATCGAGCTTTCCATCGTACTTACCTATCTCTTCGCCGAGTTTTTGCGTTTCGACGAACAGCTTTTCCCATTCTTCGTCGGACGAAATCATATCCTCGAGTTTCCATTTGTATTTATCGGGTATTTCATTGCGATTTGCTATTTTCATAACTATCCTCCGCTTATTATTCAAGACAATTATACACCAAAGAGCCAAAAAAGACACCCGTTGAGAGCGTCTTTTTGTTATATTTTCAACTAAATTTTCCGATATTTGAATATCGTCTAGCTACATTTATTAATTACTTATATATTATTATATATCATATAATATTGTATTTTTAATCGGGAAGTTTCAAATCCCCCGGCTTAATCCAGTTTACTTTTCTAAGAAGTAAACAAAACAGCCAACTCAGCAGCGCAGGCAGTATGACCATTAAAAGTATAACGCCGAATATCATCAAAGCTATATTTCCGCCGTTGGCTTTAGTCGTGGTGACTATATCAATTATACCCACGAAGCCGCAAGTTCCCATACCTCCGCCTGAAGCTCCGCACAAAAGTTTGAACGCGCAAGTTGACAGCGGTCCGCAAATTATGCTTGCAAAAATCGGCGGCAAGAGTATTCGCGGGTTTTTCATTACGTTGGGTATTTGAAGCATTGAAGTGCCTATGCCTTGCGATATTAAACCGCCCCAACCGTTTTCTTTAAAACTCATCACCGCAAAGCCTACCATTTGACAGGCGCATCCTACGGTAGCCGCGCCGCCGGCGATATACATAGCGTTGATTTGAGCGGAATCTCCCGAAGCGATAATAGGAGCGGCTATCGCCACCCATATCGCCGCGCTGGACGTGGGAAGCGTGAGCAATACTCCCATAATGACCGCAACGACTATACCCATAATAAACGGCGTGAAAGCCGTAGCGTAAGCGATGCCTTTGCCAAGCATACTTATAAGCCATATAAACGGATAGGATATATATGCTCCGATTATCATAACGCATATAGAAACGATCGGAATAACGATGATATCCAGCTTGGTTTTACCTGCCGTCAGTCCGCTGATTTCGCACGCCAAAAGCGCTGTGACGTAAGCGCCTATAGGATTGCCGGGTTTAGTTACCGCCGCGTCGGACACCAGTCCCCTGACAAGATTTAAAGCGACGCCCGCTTCGCCTCCCGCTGTGATAAAGACGTCCGCCCACGCGCCGACAAAACCTGCGACTATTGCCGAAAGCACGACGAGAGGCGGCATCTTCAAGCGGTAAGCTATACCCGCGCCGATACCCGCGCCCATAAGGAGCGAAGCAACTCTTCCCGCCAAAACGAGAAGTCTTCCAATCGCGTTGTTTTCAGTGAATACGTATTGACCTAGCGTAGTGAAAATAGTGCCGGCAATGAGCGTAACGAACAGTCCCTGCGCCATTCCCGTAAAGGCGTCGATGAACCATCTCTTAGAAAGTTTTTTTGTGAGTGACCAAAACTTTTGTTTTTTAGAGTTTTGGTTTTGTGGGATGTTTTCTACTTCTTCCACTTGGGCAGGACTGCGCTTTTCTTCGGCAGACGATACGACTTTCTCGTCCATATCATACCTCCCAAACGTATGTTGTAAACAGTATAAAGAAAATAATTTTCGCTGTCAATCGTTTTTAGGCGATTGATTTTCAAAGTTTTGAATTTCTCTTTGAACTTCCTTGTCCTTGAGTATCTCTTTATTTATGTCCGATACACCCACTTTGATAATGTTGGGCGTAACGTATACTTCCTTGTTTTCCATACTCTTTTTTCTCTTACGCGCTTTGAACTTTTTTGACTTGCTGAACACCGAAAGTATAACTATAAGCGCAACGACGAGTATTCCCGCAATCAAATAAAATTTCAAATCTCCGATATTTACTTGGATATATCTATCCTGTTCGCATAATAAAGTCTTAAGCATTTTCAACCTCTTGCTTTTTTAGATATTCTATGAGTTTTTGTGTAGTTTCGTCGCTGATGTCGTGTTCTATTTTACAAGCGTCCTTTTCGGCAACGCTCAAGCTTACCCCAAGCACTTTCGTAAGAAATTGCGTCAACGCCAAATGTTTTTGCGCGACCGTTCTTGCCCTTTTTCTACCCGCTTCGGTAATCGTTACCTCACCGTAAGTAGGTTTATTGATATAACCCATTTCCTGCAAGTTCGTCAACGCCCTGTTTACGCTAGGCTTGGACACGGACAGGTATCTCGCAATATCTATAGACCTTACTCGCCCCTTTTGCTGCTCAATAAAAAGCACGGCTTCGAGGTAATCTTCTCCGCTCTTGTGTAATTGGTTCATAAGCCTTTCAATCCTTTTTTATTTTGCTATCCGACTTTTCTCCGCTCTTGGCTTTCTTTTCTTTAGCGCTATTCTTTTCTTTAGCGCTATTCTTTTCTTTAGCGGCGCTCTTTTCTTTGGCGTTGATTCTCGCATTCTTTTTCAACGTCTTTTCTCTTAAATGAGCCTCTTTGTCCTCAGCTTTTTTAATCTTTGCGTTTTTGAGTTTTTCCGAAAGTTTGAGCTTAGGTTTAGCGCTGTCGATAGCGCCGTCGACTTCTTCGACGTTGTCTAGAGTCACAGGTTCTACGTAGTCGTTTTCAAATCTATCGGTATTTCTCGAGTCTATCCCAAGGCTTTCGCCCGAGTATCGTCTATCGTTCTCTCTCGCTTCGTCGTAAGTATACGTCAAAGCTTCGACCGTACGGAAAAATCTATTGCGCATAGACCCCATCTTATCGCCTATAGTAATCTTTTCGCTGCCCTCAGGTCGCACGCCGGAACTCGTCACGTAGTTGCTGACCACGTTGCCGACCTTGCCCATATACGCCCTAAAACTCGTATGCTTCTTGCTCAACTTCCTGCTGATAATCCAAGACGTGACCGAAGTGCAAATTTGAATGAACGTAAATATCAACGTACACAAAGACACTACGAAGAGGAACTTATCCGCAAAGGTAAGCAAACGAGCGGAATTGATCAAGACGGTGATAGACAGTCCAAGGTTTATGATTTTAATAAGCCTTCTCGCCATCAGGAAGCCTTTTTTGAAATACTTAAACGTCTTTTTATGCTGAGGCGAAAACCTTATAAACGTAAACAAAAAGACTACCGTATACAGCAAAAGGAAAGTTACGAGCGTAATCGTATACCAATCGAAAACCTCTTTTAGTATTTCCCGCCAGTTGGAGAAATCCGACGCGAACGCCCACCAACTCGAAAACCCTTTAATCCCCTTTTTGTCATAGTACGAAACGCAACGCGTAATTATTCTCACCATACAGTTCAAATAATACACGAAGAACGTCAACAGCGAAAAACGCTTATAAAGTTTTGCGGAGATTTTTTGGTTGTAACCTTTACGCTTGTTATCCTTAACGTCGCTTCTTCCGCTTTGAGGATTGTTGTTGGGTTGCGTTTCCATAACTTATATTATAACACAAAATTTCTTTTTGTCCATACTTTTAATCTAAGTATTGCTTTTAAAGACAAGTATATAAACTTACGAAAATGAAAATAATCTAAAAGCGAACAAACAAAGGAGGTGTGAAAATGTCCAAGAAAGCAAAGATCAACACCGGCGAGAAGCCGGGCAAGGGTTGCTATAGCTGCACCAACTGCGGCTTTGACCTAAGACTCGACGGAAGCGATAAAATGCCGCCGTGTCCTAATTGCAACAACACTTCTTTCACCAAATGCGGAGACTAATTTCGCAATAAGTTTGCCCTAGGGCGAACTTATACATACTCTATCATACTGTTTTAAACCCGAACGTATTTTAAAAAGTCCGCGACTATGCTATTCATCACTTGAAGATACTCTTGCTTGATACTAAGTCTTGAGCCGTCGTAATTTGTATAGTTTGCGTTCTTATCAAGCGCTTTTGCGTAAACTTCGGAAAATTTCTCGCCGAAAATATTCTCGTACCTTTTAATATCCAGTCCGTTCTCAAGCCTTAGCGAAAGCATAATAATTTCGCTCTTTTTATCTTCAACGCTTAAGACTTCTCTATCCAAACGTTGCAAAGTCCCTCTCTCTATTTCAGCAAAATATGCTTCAAAGTCGCAGGAGTTTCGCCAGCGTTCGCCTTTTATAAGCGAGTGCGCCGACAACCCTAGTCCTAGATAATCGTCGCCTTGCCAGTATTTCATATTGTGTACGCTGCGCTTGGAGTTTTTGCAAAAGTTGGACACTTCGTAGCGGCAATAACCGCAGTCTTTGAGAAGTTTATAAGCGTACTCGTAAGCAATAGCGAGTTCGTCGTCGCTCTTCTTTTCAAGCTTGCCCTCTTTGATCAACTTTTGGAGTGCGGTGCCGTCCTCCACGCTCAACATATACGCCGAGATATGCTCCGCGTTCAAATCGTTTGCGGTTTCTATAAATTCTTTGACGTCGTCCAAAGACTGCTTAGGAAGTCCTAACATACAGTCTACGCTTACGTCAAAGCCGAAATCTTTTGAAAGCTTGATCGCCCTCTTCGCCTGCTTAGAATCGTGCCGCCTGCCGAGAATTTGAAGAAGTTCGTCATTGAAAGTTTGGACGCCCAAACTTATTCTCGTAACCCCAGCCGTCTTCAACGCAGCAAGTTTATCTCTATCTATCGTACAAGGGTTTGCCTCTACGGAAAATTCTTTGAACTCGCAATCGAAGTTATCTTTTACAGCGTTTGCGATTTTGATCAAATTCTCGTTTGAAAGAAGCGTAGGAGTTCCGCCGCCTACGTAAAGCGTATCTACAATATAGTCTTGAGAATACTCGCGACCGCCCAAAGCTATTTGCCTGCAAAGGTGCTCGGAGTATTTATCCATTTTATTGCAATCGCCCACTGAAGAAGTAAAATCGCAGTATATGCACCGCGATTTGCAAAAAGGAATATGCGCGTAAATACCCAGTGTTGCCTTTTCCATTAGTTGTCGATTTTCAAAATAGTCATAAAAGCTTCGCTCGGCACTTCGACCGAACCTACTTGACGCATTCTTTTTTTGCCCTCTTTTTGTTTCTCGAGCAACTTTTTCTTTCTCGTAATATCGCCGCCGTAGCACTTTGCAAGCACGTCTTTACGCATAGCTTTTACAGTTTCTCTAGCGATGACTTTTCCGCCGATAGCCGCTTGAATAGGCACTTCGAAAAGCTGTCTTGGAATGACGTCTTTGAGTTTTTCGGCGATACCTCTTCCTCTAGCGTAAGCCTTGTCTTTGTGCACGATAAGACTTAGCGCGTCGCAAATTTCGCCGTTGAGAAGAATATCCAGTTTGACGAGGTCGCTACGTTTATAGTCGGCTATTTCGTAGTCAAGACTTGCATAGCCGCGTGTACGCGACTTAAGCGCGTCAAAGAAGTCGTAGATAATCTCGTTGAGCGGCATAACGTAGTCTATTCTCACTCTCGTGGTATCGAGATACGTAAGGTTGACAAACTCCCCTCTCTTGTCTTGGCACAGTTCCATAATCGCGCCGACGTATTCTGGCGGCGTGTAGATAAAAGCGTTTACGACGGGCTCTTCCATGTGATCGACGTCGCCCATCGGCGGAAGACTGGACGGATTGGAAACTACCAACTCTTCGCCGTTGGTTTTGATTACTTTATACGATACGCTCGGAGCGGTAGTAACGAGATCCAAATCAAACTCTCGCTCCAATCTTTCCTGTATGATTTCCATATGGAGCAAGCCGAGGAATCCGCATCTAAAACCAAAGCCGAGCGCGGTCGAAACTTCGGGTTCGTACATAAGCGCGGCGTCGTTGAGTTTGAGTTTTTCAAGCGCGTCTTTCAGGTCGTTGTATTTAGAGCCGTCCGCGGGATAAATACCCGAAAAGACCATAGGCGAAGCCTCTTTGTAACCGTCAAGCGGAATAGACGTTCTATCGTCCGCAAATAGAATAGTATCGCCGACTTTCGTATCGGTCACGTTTTTTATACTAGCGCAAAGATAGCCTACTTCGCCCGCGGAAAGCGTTTCGCGAGATTGCATTTTCGGCACGAAAACGCCTACTTCGGTTACGTCGAATTCTTTGCCGGTTACGCACATTCTTATCCTATCGCCAGCCTTGACTTCTCCGTCAAAAACGCGTATGAACGAAATAGCTCCCTTGTACGGATCGTAGTACGAATCAAAAATCAGCGCCTTGAACGGCTTATCGAAATCGCCTTTAGGCGGCGGAAGAAGTTCGATAACCTGCTTAAGAACCTCGTCGATACCTATACACTCTTTTGCCGATATAAGCGGAGCGTTTTGCGCGTCGAGTCCTATCACGTCCTCTATTTCCGCCTTAACCTCGTCAGGTCGAGCGGACGGGAGGTCTATTTTATTTATAACCGGAAGAATTTCAAGATCGTTGTCTAGCGCAAGATAGACGTTGGTCAAAGTTTGCGCCTCAATGCCCTGCGAAGCGTCTACTATTAAAATCGCGCCTTCGCAAGCCTTTAGCGAACGCGAAACCTCGTAAGTAAAATCCACGTGACCGGGAGTATCTATCAAATTGAAAATATACTCCTTGCCTTGATAAACGTATTTCATCGTAACGGGCGTAAGCTTAATAGTTATACCGCGCTCGCGTTCGATGTCCATACTATCGAGGAGTTGCTGTTTGGCGTCGCGTTTTGCGACTGTTTGCGTAACGTCCATAATGCAGTCGGCGAGAGTGCTTTTGCCGTGGTCGATATGCGCAACTATACAAAAATTTCTAATATTTTCCTGATTTTTCGGCATTTTTCTACCCTTGAAATTTCAAAGTAAAACTGATATTATACAAATATTATATAAAAAAATATAGATTTTAGCAAATAGATTTAGTATAATATTTATGTACCGTTGGGATTTAATCGTAAAAACGGTGAAATTGACATACGGCGCTACTCCGCTCCGCTATCAAACTGACGAGGTAAAAAGGAAAATAAATATGAAAGCGATTAATACGGCAAATATCGAAAAACTCATCTCCAACCTAGCTCGCAAAGGTTTCAAGCCTAGCTTTTTTCAAAGCGGCGTCGAAGCGGTAGAGTTCATACTTGATTTGATACCTCAAGGCGCTAGCGTAGGTTTTGGCGGAAGTATGACAGTCAAGGAGCTTTCCTTAGACAAAAAACTTGAAAGCAGCGGCAAAACCGTCTATTCCGTCGACACTATAGCGGCGGATATGAAAGATAAGCTCTACGATTTGGCGAACTCAAGCGATTGGTACATATCCTCTACCAACGCGCTTACCGAGGGCGGCGATTTCGTCAACATAGACGGAAGAGCCAACAGGGTTTCGGCGTTAGCGTACGGAGTTAAGAACGTAATTTACGTCCTCGGAGTAAACAAAGTAACTCCCGATTTGGACAGCGCAATAGATAGGATACGCAATCACGCGTGCGCGCTCAACGCTAGACGGCTTGACAAAAACACGCCTTGCAAACTTACCGGCGAATGTTGTTATTGCGACAGCGAAGACTGCATTTGCAACGTTACGCTAATATCTCACCACCCCACAAGAGGTCAAGAGAACGTTTACGCGGTAATAATCAACGAAAGTTTGGGATATTAATTTGAGATATAAAATTGATTGGGAGAATAAGAATATGAAAAAAGACACAGCTTGGCTTACGCAAACGGTAGTAGCGCATAGAGGGTTGCACGACAATAAGACTTTGCCCGAGAACTCTTTGGGCGCGTTCAAAAACGCGATAGAGAGCGGCTACGGAATAGAATTTGACGTTTGGCTCACAAACGACGGCGAGTTGATCGTACATCACGACCCTACGCTTAAGCGCACTTGCGGACAGGCTATAAAGACTACGAGCGTGGACTCTTCCCGACTTAGCGATTACAAGCTTATGAACACCGAGTACGCTATCCCAACTTTTCGCCAAACGTTAGATCTCGTAAACGGTCAAGTCAACTTGGTTATTGAAATAAAACCTACCCGCGCTGTCGAGGCGACTTGTTCGAAGATTTGGGAGCAACTCAAAGACTATAAGGGCAATTACTGTATCGAATCATTCGACCCAAACGTCGTTCGTTGGTGGGCAAAAAACCACCCCGAGGTTATTCTCGGTCAGCTTTGCGATAGGTATATATTTCACAAGATTATGGTACGCTCCTTCAAACAGTACCGCTTCGTCGACTTTATGGCGGTATGCATACGAAATCTTCCAAACAGGTATTATCAAAAACTTAAAAGCATTAACAAGGACATACTGATAATTGCTTGGACTATCCGTACCCCTGACCAACTTGCTATTGCAAAGGAGTGGGCGGATAATTATATCTTTGAAACAAACCTAAAAAACGACGGATATATACCCGCCCCGTAAGTTTGAGCGCGCAAAACGCGCTCTTTTCGCCCGATTTTCTCGCAATTAATCTTGAGTATTAAATTTTCTACTACTCTCAAAAAGACGGTTTGACTGCTCCGTCAAAATTCCAAACGTCATAGGTTTTTTATCCCGTATATTTCTCTATCAATTAAAAATCTTCAATATATTTTTATAGGCGTCTAATTCCCGTATCTCATCTATCGTAGCGGCGGTTGCGCCCTTATCTTGCGCGTTTGCGAAGCTATCCTCGCCCGTTATAGTCGCCCCAAACGCTTTTTGATAATTATTCAAATAGTAGTTGCCTGCAAAACGCGAATACTCGGAACTGCCTGACACGTAAGAATCGCTCTCAAAAATATTTGAGCCGAACACGCCGACGATACCGCCGAAATAGGTTACGTCGCTCTTAAGTTCGCCTACAAAATAACAATCGGTGAAATAACCGATATAGTTTCCGCCGTCGGTTTCCGCCTCAGGCACGTAGCCAGCTATGCCGCCTACGTAAGCCGATCCGCCCTCGCTAGCCGTGACATTCAACGCGCTTTGGCTTACGCAATTATCGGCGCTGCCGAAATAGGAACTGCTTATACTGCTCCTTGCGACTTCGCCGTAACCGAAAATTCCACCCGCATAAACCGTCTTGGCTACAGCAGTGATTTCCCCGCTTGAAAGACATCTTGTAAACGGAGCTAGACAGTGCGCCGATATTCCGCCTACGTAAGCGTCGCCGCTACCCGTCGCTATTACTGCGCCTTCGTTGATAGATTGATAAATATAAGCGTACGCCAGCGCGGTAATTCCGCCGACGTAGACGTCCATACCGTTTTGAGATTTAGCGGTTATCTTCCCACCGTTTTTTCCGTTCTCGATACCGCCGCTTGACGATATACATATTCCCGCCGCGTAAGCGCCTCTATGCTCGGCGCTGCTCTCAACGTCGCCCGTATTTGAACAGCCTAGAAGATACGGAGTAAAATACTGCGAGGAGCTTCTATTTAGGTACGCAATACCAACAGCCGAAACGATGGCTTCGTGCTCTCCGTCGACCTGCCCGCAAGTTGACGTTGAAGAAATCTTGCCCGAGTTTGAACAGTTCTCGACGTCGCGAGCGTTGGTCAAAACTATTCCGCAGGTTATTGGATTCCAACCCGTATCGCTAGACGTTTGAGTAAGATTCGCCTCGTTTACGTCGCCCGAAAGCAAAACGTTGTTGACTACGCACACGCCTGCAATATCAAACGTATTAGACGTAATATCTCCCGCAATCGAGCAGTTTTTCACGCAGCCGTTATTCACTCCGACCACTCCGCCGAACGCGGCGTTTGCGCTCGCCTCGCCCTCTAAGACAAACTGCGAATAATTAACTGCGCAGTTTTCAATAAGTCCGTCGCTAAAGGTTTGCGTATTTTGGTCGAATTTGCTATAGACGTTGGCTTGCGCTATTGCGCCGACAGTGACTTCTTGAGTATCTTCCGAAGCGGCAACCGCTTTTATCTTTCCGCTAACGTTTAAGGTTGTATTTTTGATAACGCCGTAGTTGGTCAGCGCAAACAAAGAAGTATTCTCCGTCGCAGTGATATACGCGTTGATATTAACGGTTACGTCGTCAATAGAAGCGTTTTGAGCAAGCGTATTTATGATTGGTTCTCCGTTGCTTTCAATCGTCATACCCGTCATCTTGCCGTTGAACGTTTGGAACTTTGCCCCTTTTCCGAATATAAGTTTTTTGCCGTTGCCGACGAGCGTACAGTTGACTTTTTCGACGACATAGTTCTCGGGAAGAATTATATCGTTTTTAAGCGTATAAGTTTTGTCGGAAGCAAAGTCGATTTGGTTCAGCTTCGTCACTTCGCCCTCGATAGGCTTGGGTATCAGCGAAACGGTAGTCACCGGCACGCCGACAAAAATCAGTATCGCCAAAACCACGCTTATGCAAAGAGTAGCTATACGCTTCTTCTCACGATAATTCAATGGGCGTTTTTCGATAATAATATCGTTACCTTCAAATTTCACGCTTAGCGAATACTTGATGTAGTATATAGAATTAAGCCGCCATTTGACTCCTGCGGAAACGTTTTTTGCCAACGGATAAACTCGCTTCAACCGTCTTGTATTATCCAAAATCAAAAGCATCTCCAAAGGCGATACGATTTCATTCAAGTACCGTCTTAGACACTTGCCCGCTTTGGCTGAAAATTTATTTGAAATTTCTATAGGCTCGCTAAGTTCGTTGTAGCTCGTAATTGCCAAAAATCTTTCCTCGTACTCGGAAATGAGTTTTCGCGATTTATAGAGATACATAAGCGAGAGCGTAGGGAATCTACCCAAGCGGTATGCCCCGCATTGAGCTTTTTCCATCATCGCGCCGAACGCCTTAATATCGTCTTTTTTTATAGCTTCCAACAAGCTGTTTTCAATCGATTGAGCCATCTTTTAAATTACTGTTTTGCCTTTGTTTTAACCTTCCTGTCCGCCGCCCACTTATCAAACGCGTCAAACAAATACTCTTCGTTTACGCAGCTGCCTTCTACTAGTTTTTTCAAAAGCGCCGACGTTTGCGAAAATTCCGAAATAAGCGTAGCAATATCCTTGCCTTGCTCGGCAACCGCAGCCGAAAGCTGTTCGTTTTCTTTGCGGATAGTTTCTATCTTATCGGCGTTTTGCTTCAAGACCGTAGCTATATCTTTATTGATAAAGTCGCTTATTTTTTCTACGTTTTTGTTGTAGCCGTCAAGTGATTTTTGCAACTCTTTGAGGTTGTACGACGAGCGTTTTTCGGCAATCAAAGTATCGATTTGCGCGAGCAAACTTTGAGCGCTCTTCTCGATTTTACCAAGCGAGTCTATCCTGTTGACAATCTCGGAAAAACGCGACGACATATCGTTGACGGCTTGCGCGTACTTCTCGCTCGATGCCGAATACTCTTCAATTTTTTTACTAAGTTCCTGACCGCTCCTCGCCTGCGCGTTGATTGTCGAATGGACCTTTTCAAGCTGACTTGCGGCGTTGCCCGAAAAGCTTTTGCTTAGGTTTTCGAGGTCGTTTTTTATCTCCTCGTAGGACTTGCTTACCGATTGTATACTGTCCTGCAAAGGCGCAATCAAGTTGCGATAGGATATAAAACTGTCTATAAGGTCTTTAATAGAGTTTTCGCTGATTTTTTCGTTCATTGTCTTTTCCTCTTCAATTTAGTGTTTGCTATCTTTAGGTTTTCCGCTATTAATTTACAATCGTCGTTTAGCGTGTCAAGTATAATTTTTTTAGCAACGTCGTTGTCCTCTACCAAAGTATAGAAGCGTACGATTTCGGGGTCGAGCGCTCCGCCGCCTTTAGCGCAAGCGTCCATAAGCGGGAACAGCTTTTCGTCGCCCGACCGCGCGAACATTTCCCTAGCTTCGGCGTCCATACCCCGTCGCCAGTATTCCACGCCCGCATCGCGTATCTTGCCGTAGCGCAAGAATCTTTCGTGTACTGATATATAGACGAGCTTCTTCCTACGCAACTCGTCGGAAGAGAGCCTGTCCGCAGTGTTGCGCGCGTTCTCGTATTGTTCAAGCGAGCAAAACTTTTCTATACGTTCGATAAATTCGTCGTCGTCGATTTCAATTTTTCCCGCGATATCCCTTAAATAAGCGAGCGCGCTATCCTTATCTTTTCGTTCAAAGCACTCGTTGAAAAGCGCGTTAAAGTTTTCAAGATAGTCGGATTCAGTAACGAATAAATACTGTTTTGCGCGCGATATTCCCACGTAGAACAAATTGAAATAGTACCTGAACACCGAGTTTTCGTCGGCGGTCTTTCTATTGAGCGACATACCGTGAAGGTATCGCCATTTGTCGGCGTTGTCGCTTAGCACGTCTACGAGAATAACTGTATTTCTCTCCAATCCCTTAGCTTCGGCGACGGTAAGTATTTCCGTCTTGCCCAAGACTTTTCTAAGTTGCTCTTTCTTCTTTTGCGAAGCGACGACGACCGTAACGTTCTCAAACCTTTTTTCGCCGAGCGAGTAGACGAAACTCTTATCCTTTACCAGCACCGCCGCCGACGGCAACGACGAAGCCACGCTTTCGCCCTTTAGCACGAAGCTGTGAGTACCAAACCTTTGCGTATTCATTTCGCCCAGCTTTTCGGCGATCTTTTCTATCTTTTGAGTACTGCGGTAGTTGTGACGAAGTTCGCTCACTCCCGTAACGTCGCCGTACATAAGACGTTTTAAGTAGCCGAAATTAAAATACGACGGGTTTATCATTTGCAAAGCGTCGCCCACGCAAAACAGTTTGCGGCACAGCTTTTTCATAAGGCAAAGATTGACCTGCGTAAAATCCTGCGCCTCGTCTATTACGCCAACCGAGTATTTTGGCGAAGCAATCTTGTTCAAGATTTCGCGGCTCATAAGATTGTTGTCGGTAAACCCGCGCTTATTTATAAATTCCGCGTAATCTATTGCAATCGAATAAATGATTTCGCATTCGCGCCGCGTAAAACTATCCGCTCTTGCGGCAATATACTCCTCTCGCCCCATCGAATCGCGGGGGTTATCAAGTTCATACTTGCCGAAAATCATACCGTAAATCTCTTTATAGATTATTTCGGGAGCGATGTGTTTTATCTTCTCTAGCGCGCCCGAAAGTCGATAGTTTTTTCCCGAGCCGAGATACTCGTTGAGAAAAACGCTTTCGCCCGCCACGCGCTTAGCCTGAAACTCTTCGGCGTAAATATCTTCGATAAGTCTATACTCTACTTTTTCTTTTAAGAAAGTCGCAACGCGTTTCAACGCGGAAATAATTTCTCCGTCCTCGTCGACCGAAAAGAGAATACCCAGCTTGTTTTCCACAGCTTTTTTGTGGTTTTTATCAAGAAAAACCACGTTTTTGCTCTCGTACGCCGATATGAATCCGTCGATATTTTTTGTAAAAAGTTCCACTCTCTCCCGCGTTTCGCTTAGAAGTCCGCGCGAAAATGTAGTATACAGCACCGCTCCGCGATAGTTGCGGCAAGCGCAGTATACGATTTTTTCCACGCACACGTTGGTTTTACCGCTACCCGCTACGCCCTGAACTAGCATATTTGCATCCTCGGTTTCGACAATCTTCCTTTGCGTATCGTTGAGATACGGGAAGTTGACTATTCCGTCCGAACCTGACACGAGATATAGCCTCGTCAGGTCCTCGTTTGAGGCGATTTCGTTGGTATCTCGCAAAATCAGCGTAACGCTGCCGTTGGACGATACGTATTCGCTAAGCCTTCTATCGATTCCGCCCTCGCTCGAGTCGGCGCAAAGAAATTTATAGAATACGATATCGCCGTCCTCAAGTCTCTTGTCCTCGCCCTTGCGGCAAAGGTAAAGCGTATAAAGGCCGTCTTGCGTTTGCGCGGTGAAACATCCGTTGGAGAGCGAAATGTTTTCTCGAAATATTGCTTCGGCAACGCGCGAGATAAAGTAGTCGATTGCGATAATTTTATGGGTCGACGAAACAAATCCCTCCGTCTTATATGCCGTACGGGTGGAAGATAGCGCTATCTTTCTCGTATTTGCAGTAATATTTCTTATCATAATGCTAAAAGTCCGTTTATATATTGAGTAAACTGTACGCTAGTCGGCGGAAACTTGATTTTCAAAAACGCTTTAAGCCTCGTATCGCTCATCGTATTGCTTACCGCGTCGAATGACAACGGCGTATTCTTTTTAGAATATTGCGCGTAAATATCCCCTTCTATACGTCTTTTTTCCGCTTGTTCGTTTATTTCTCTCAACCTTTTTTCTATCGTATCCAAAGCTCGCTTTTTGTTTTTAAGCTGGGAGCGTTCGTCCTGACAAACCACGCTCAAACCCGTCGGCAAGTGCGTAACGCGAACCGCCGTTTCGACTTTATTGATATTTTGTCCGCCGGCGCCGCTCGAGTGAAACACGTCGATTTTCAAGTCGTTTTCGGATATTTTTTCTATCCTCGCCGAGGGCGTAACCGCAAAGCATAGCTCTTCGCTCCTGCCTTGAGCGAAATAAACCTTGTGCGCGCCGACGAGAGGACTAAGCAAAGTTACGACGTCAACGCCTTGCGCCGAAAAGCAAATCTCCTGCGCGTAACCGCCCTTTGCCGCGTTGATCTTTTCGTCGGAAATCTTTGCGCCGCGCGCTATTAAATCGGACTTAATAAGAGCGAACAAAGAAGCGCCGAACCTTGACGAACCTTCTTTGAGTTTGAACCTACAATAAGCGCTTTCCTCTACGTTTTTACAGCCGAGCGCTTGGGAAATTAAAGCGGCAAGCTTGGAAGCTTTTGCCCTCAAAGAAGACATCTCTTGATAAATTACCGCGCTTTCGTCCTCAAACCTCGCGTCAGCGAGCATATCCGTACACGACTTTTCCTCTTCAAGCGTAGAGATAAGCGCGGATAGGTTTTCCTGCAAAAATTTAAGGTTGTTATACTTAGATAAAATAGACAAATAATACGCCTTATCCGCTTGCACTTCGGGGTATTCCAAAAGTTCCTGCGTATCAGCCAAACAAACGAGCGCCCTATTTGCCGCGTCTATAATATCTCCGTAAATACCGTACATAGAGATATTGTATCACTTTTCGGAAAATTAGTCAATATGAACTAAAACGCAACTATGCGATAGCCCCGCCAATTATTAAAAACCATTTAAGTATAAGTTTTATTCGTTCCATTGAGCAAAACGGTTCGTCATATTGAGCGAAGCTTCAAAGTCTATACGATATAAATTGATATTTTTATATAGATAGATGTTTTTACTAATTTTAACATATCAATTCATATAGTTGTTGACAACTTATGCGATATTAGTTTAATCTTTAATGCACAGGGCGTAAGTTTACTGGTTTTAGACGGCTCGTTTTTCCTGGCTGCGTTCCGGCAATAATGGCAATTCTAACAATGCCTATACGCTGTCCTCGACAGGCGCTAGGAGCAATGCCAATGTGCGCGCTGCTGAGTACGCTGTTCGTCCCGCGCTTCACTCACTTGCCCTGAGCAAGTTCTCCCGTATCCGTCTATCCATAGGATATTCGGACTGTTGTAAAGAGCATGAAGGGGCTTGCGTCCTGCCGCGATTTCTTCGCGGCGAATCTAGCCTACCCTTACTGCGACGGCGAAAGCTTTTGCGGTATGAGCTGTATACAGCGGGTGGGTCTTTTTTAAAGTTCTCACTAATATTTTTGTCATTTAGAAATATTGCCATATAATAGAGTCCTGAACAAGCGGCAAAGGAAACAAATATATCAAATAATTTTTTCGTGATATAAATTGATTTGAATAAATTAAGAATAGAGGTCTTTGCTTACTAAGTGTGTTTCCCGTTATTACTGCCATATTTTTATTGCGTTGGATTGTAAGGCAGTCTAGTCAAGTCTAAAAAGTATCTTTTCCGCTGACTAACCGCTTGGCTCACGCTCAACGTACATAAAGTACGCCTCGGTTCGCCAAATGGTCATTCAACAAAAAATCTATTTTTTATCCTTTGACTATCTACCTTACCACCCAACGGAGTGGGAGAAATCCTAAAGATACCGCCAACAAACTATGAGCGTAATAATCGTAAAACACACTTAACCGCCCAAGCCAAGTAAGGAATTTCTTAAAATGATAATTAAAACTACTCCGTTTAAAAAACTATCTAGAGTTTTTCCTTAGTCGGCTGAAGCGATTAAGTGGGGTTTGCTAAAATAACCTACATATTTTTGGAGCCTCTTGCTGTCGAATTTTAGTTGCGTTACGCCAAAAAATATGTGCGCTTATTGGGCAAACCCACTTATTAGCAAAATCCCTCAACTCATAATTTATTCAAATCAATTTATAAAATCATAGAGGGGAACGCATTTCGCGTTCCCCTCTATGGCATTGTTTCTCCACTCTCCCCATCCCTCAAGTACGCGGAGAGCGTAGTGATTTTCTTCGTCGTTATTCGAATACTTTGATAAGTTTTTCCTTAATCGCCTGCTTACCTTGGTCAATCATATTAGATTTCTTTTTTGCGTTGGCTGCCATAGACAACATTACGCCTGCGCCAAGACCAAGCATAAAACCTAGTTTGAACATTTTCATCACCTCCCCTAATTAGTTTGTCGCAATAACGTCGCGGCAAACTCAAAAAGCGGTGGTAATTTTTGGCTTATTTTTTCTTGCTTTTATAGTCCTCGATTGCCGCCTTGATTGCTTCTTCGGCAAGTACGCTACAGTGTATCTTTTGGGGCGGAAGTCCTTCGAGTTCCTCGACTACTTGCGAATTTTTAAGTTCCAAAGCCTTATCTACGGTCATACCCTTGACCATCTCGGTAGCGGTCGAACTCGTTGCGATTGCCGCCGCGCAACCAAACGTCCTGAACTTAGCGTCGACGATTACGTCGTCTTTTATCTTAAGCGATATTTCCATTATATCGCCGCAAGCCGCGTTGCCGACTTTGCCCACGCCGTCGGCGTCTTCTATATATCCCACGTTTTTGGGGTTTGCGAATGCTTCTTTTACTTTATCGTTATACATACTTATCCTCTCCTTTTATTATTTTCACCAGCGGCGACAACTCTCTCAAAATCTTAACGGTTTTTACAAGCTGTTCTACCGTGTAATCAACTTCTTCTTTGGTATTGTTTTTACCGAACGAAAACCTTATAGAGCCGTGCGCGACTTCTATCGGTACGCCTATAGAAAGCAATACGTACGACGGTTCCAACGAACCCGACGAACACGCCGAACCGCTCGATACCGCTATGCCCGCCATATCCAAATGCATCAAGATAGATTCGCCCTCGATATATTCAAAGCTGAAATTTGCGTTGTTTGGCAATCTCTTTGCCGTGTCCTTAGGTCCGTTGTAGTATATATCGTCAATCTTCTCAAGGACTTGCGATACGAAATAATCTCTAAGCTTTGCGATACGCTCATTGTTTTTTTGCATATTCGCCACTGCGATTTCTATAGCCTTGCCCAGTCCCACGATAGCCGGAGTGTTGATAGTCGAAGCGCGTAAATTCCTCTCTTGCTCGCCGCCGTCCATAAACCTAGCGATTTTCAAGCCGTTGCGCTTGTACAGCACGCCAACGCCTTTAGGTCCGTAAAACTTATGTCCGCTCATAGACAGCAAATCTATATTGTCTTTTACTACGTCTATCGGCAAATTACCCACAGCTTGAACCGCGTCGGTATGGAAAACTACCGAATGTTTTTTTGCTATCGCGCCAATCTCTCTTATAGGCTGAATAGCGCCCATTTCGTTGTTTGCGGTCATAATCGTAATGAGTACGGTATCTTTCCTAATAGCTTTTTCAAGCTCGTCAAGACTTATAATTCCCTCGTTGCTTACAGGCAAATAGGTGACTTCATAACCTTCCTTTTCCAAAGCGTTGCAGGTCTTGATAACTGCGGGGTGCTCGATTACGGAAGTAATAATATGTTTACCCTTGTCGGCGTGAGCGTAAGCTATGCCCTTGATTGCCCAGTTGTCGCTCTCCGTTCCGCCCGAAGTGAAGTAAACTTCGCTAGGTTTGCACCCGATAGCCTTGGCTACCCTTTCCCTTGCCGCATCCACAGCCTTTAGCGCGTCGCGCCCAAAAAAGTGCTGCGACGAAGCGTTGCCGTAGACTTGTCCGAAGTATGGCAACATCTCCTCCAAAACTTCGGGATCGGTATAAGTCGTTGCCGAATTGTCCAAATAAATACTCCTTTCCATCTTGCGACCTCCTATTGATTTAGCAAACTCTCCAAACTCATTGCGTTCAAACATTCGTTGATTGCGTTGTAAAGTTTGTTCCAAACGTTGTACGTTTGACACTTACATTTACCCTCGCACTCGCCCGATATGCAATCGACGATAACAAGTCCGTCCTCGAGAGCTCTCAAAACCTCTCCTACGTTTATATCCTTAGGGGCTTTGGCAAGAAAATAACCGCCGTTGGCTCCTCTATTGGCTTCTACAAACCCAGCCTTTCTCAACACGGCTATAAGCTGCTCAAGATACTTTTCGCTTACGCCTATGCTTTGCGCCATTTGCGGCAGGCTCAATACGCCTTTGCCGTAATAATCCGCCATACAGCACATAGCTTTAAGTCCGTATCTAGCTTTTGATGACAGTTTCATTCTCGCCTCATTCCCTAGTATTTTACTAGGTTTATTTTACTATCTTGTTATATGCTTGTCAAGTGAAACTATGTATTTTTTTCGACGGAAATTTTGAAGCCGCTTATTCTTACGCAATCGACGAGAGTTTGTAGAGATACTGACCTCGCTCAAGGTCTATACAATAAAATATTTAAAAGCCCCTTTTCCACCGAATAAACATATTGTTTACGGGCATTAATTGATTTAAGTATAGAGGGTTTTTGCTTACTAAGTGGGTTTCCCGTTATTACTGCCATATCTTTATTGCGTTCGACTGCGAAGGAAATTTGCAAAATTAAAATATGCCTTTTCCGCCGAATAAGCATATTGTTTACGGGAATTAATTGATTTAAGTATAGAGGGTTTTTGCTAATAAGTGGGTTTGCCCAATAAGCACACATATTTTTTGGCGTAACGCAACTAAAATTCGACAGCATTAGGCTCCAAAAATATGTAGGTTATTTTAGCAAACCCCACTTATCCGCTTCAGCCGACTAAGGAATAACTCTAGATAGTTTTCTAATCGGTATAGACCTTGACGTACGCTACTTCAAACTCTTTATGACTACGCTCAAGGTGACAAATATATTTTAAACGGAGTAGTCTTAATTATCATTTAAAGAAATACCTTACTTGGCTTGGGCGGTTAAGTGTGTTTTACGATTATTACGCTCATAGTTTTTGGTATAACATACTTTGTACTTTATCCAAACTTCGCTAAAAAATATGGCAGTAATAACGGGAAATACACTTATTAGCAAAAACCTCCATACTTAATAAATCCAATTTTAATTGTAGGCGGTAGCAGTAGAACCATATACCAATTTAGTTCGGCGGAAAAGATACTTTTTAGACTTGACTAGACTGCCTTACCGCCCAACGTAATAAAATAAACGGGAAGTTTTTTGCTTCCCGTTCAGTTTAATTAATTAGTAATCTTATTATCTAATAATGTCGTTAGCGTATATAGGATACTTCTTGCAAAGCGCCGCAACTTTCTTAGACGTACGCTCTACTGCCTCTTCTTTGTTGTCTACGAGGTCGGCGATACACTCGGCTATAACCAACATATCCTCCTCTTTCATACCTCTTGACGTTACGGCTGGCGTGCCTATTCTTACGCCGGAAGTAACGAACGGCTTTTGCGTATCAAACGGAATCGCGTTCTTATTTGCCGTAATGTGCGCTTTATCGAGAAGCGCTTCGAGTTCCTTACCCGTCATACCCTTTGACGTAAGGTCTATGAGCATCAAGTGATTATCCGTTCCGCCCGATACGAGGTCTATACCCTTATCAAGCAAAGCCTTGGCAAGCACTTGAGCATTCTTAACGATTTGCTGTTGATACTTCTTGAACTCGTCGCTCATTGCTTCTTTGAGCGCAACGGCTTTAGCCGCAATGATATGCATCAACGGTCCGCCCTGCGTACCCGGGAAAATTGCCTTGTTGATTTTCGTAGCAATCTCCTCGTCGTTGGTGAGGATAAGTCCGCCGCGCGGTCCTCTCAAAGTCTTGTGCGTAGTGGTCGTAACTACGTGAGCGTACGGAACGGGGTTTTGGTGACAGCCTGCGGCAACAAGTCCCGCGATATGCGCCATATCAACCATAAGATACGCGCCTACGCTGTCGGCGATTTCTCTAAACTTCTTGAAGTCAAGCGCTCTCGGATACGCGCTTGCGCCTGCAAGTATCAACTTAGGCTTGCACTCTTTAGCGAGTTTTGCAACCTTATCGTAGTCAATCATACTCGTTTCTTTCTCAACTTCGTAAGGTATGATATTAAAGTACTTACCCGATATATTGACGGGACTGCCGTGAGAGAGGTGTCCGCCGTGAGCAAGGCTCATACTAAGCACCGTATCGCCCGGTTGCATCAATGCTACAAACGTAGCGAGATTGGCGTTTGCTCCGCTGTGCGCCTGTACGTTTGCGTACTTTGCGCCGAAAAGCTTACAAGCTCTTTCTACTGCCAAATTCTCGACGATGTCCACGTATTCGCAACCGCCGTAGTATCTTTTTGAGGAATAACCCTCCGCGTACTTGTTCGTCAAGTGCGAACCTGCCGCCGCCATAACAGCGGGCGTAACTATATTTTCGCTTGCGATAAGTTCGATATTGCCCTGCTGACGGGTCAGCTCCAATTCGAGCGCTTCGCAAACCTCGGGATCGGTTTCTTTTATTACTTTAAAATCAATCATAAGTATCTCCAAGTTAATTTTATTTTTATTATTTTATCATATTATATTGTCCGTAATCAACAAAATCAAGTTATATTTTTGCCATCGCTTATCTCTTCAACAATCTCTCGACCACGTATCCCGCTATCGTTATACCGCATACGGGCGGAACAAAGCTAATACTTCCCACTCCTCCGCATATAGAAACGCCTTGCGTCTTTGTATAACACACGTCGAGCGATTTTATTCCGCGCTCTCGCAAGGATTTTCTCAGCTTCTTAGCCAACGCGTCGTAACTTGTCTTGTATATATCGCTTATCTCAAATACGCAATTCGCAGCCCTGTTTCCCGCGCCCATTGCGCTGACAATATTCAAGCCTTTTTCTTTCGCCAAGCAAATTAGATTGACCTTGTCTTCAAACGAATCTATTGCGTCTACGACGTAGTCCCATCCCATATCCAAAGCTTTGCAATTTTCCAATGAAAATCTTTCGTTTAATTCAATGACGTTGCAGTTTGGGTTTATATCGGCTATTCTTTTGCCAAACGCTTCAACCTTGCTCTTGCCCAAAGTGGAATTCAACGCGATGATTTGTCTATTGAGATTCGTCGCGTCGACGGCGTCGCCGTCCATAATACCAATCGTACCCACTCCGCTGCGAGCAAGCATTTCGACAGCGTAGCCGCCTACTCCGCCTACGCCTACGACGAGAACCCTACTTTCAAACAGTCTTAACAAACCGTCCTCGCCAATCAGTTTTTTCGTACGGTCGAAAGCGTTACTCATATCAGCCACGGCTTTATCCTCTTTTTGCTTGGCATATATAGGTTACTAAACCGTCAAGCGACACCTTTTCCTGAACGCCGCTCTCCATATCTTTGACCGCAACCGCTTTCGCCGCCATTTCGTCCTCGCCTATCAGTACGAGATATTTGGCGTTGAGTTTGTCCGCGTACTTGAGCTGAGGCTTGAATCCCCTGTTCATTATATCATAATCTACGGATATTCCGCTCTTTCTCAAGTCCATCGCTATCGACGGAGTTATCTCTCTTGCGCTATCGCAAAGCGGCGCAATATAGACCGTCGGCGCGTATTCTCTTCCTACGCTCAGTCCAAGACTTTCAAGCACTAATATAAGTCTTTCAAGTCCCATTCCGAAGCCTACCGCGGGGCAAGGCTTTCCGCCGACTTGTTCGACCAAACCGTTGTACCTGCCGCCGCCGCAAACCGTGCCCTGCGCGCCTATATTTTCGGAAACAAATTCAAACACCGTACGGGTGTAATAGTCAAGACCTCTTACGATACGCGGATTGATTTTATACTCTACGCCGCTTGCCTGCAAGCCTTTGCATACGCTTTCGTGGTGCGCCTTGCAGTCGTCGCATAGATAGTCTATCACGTTGGGCGCGTCTTTGGTCACGGCTTTGCACGCTTCTTCCTTGCAATCAAGAATACGCAAAGGGTTCTTCTCAAATCTTTCGCGGCAAGTAGCGCACATATCGTTTAGCTTAGAGCCGAGATAGCTCTTCAACGCGTCGTTATAAGTCTTTCTACAAGTAGGACATCCTATGGAATTTATATTGAGAGAAAGTTTGCCTACGCCGAGCTTGTCAAAAATAGTCTTTGCAAGCAAGATTACTTCCACGTCGGCGCTAGGAGATTCCGCGCCGTAATACTCGATACCAAATTGGTGGTGTTCTCTCAATCTTCCCGCTTGAGGTTTTTCATATCTAAAGACGGGAGTAATGTAATACATCTTCGTAGGCTGAGCGTTGCCGTAGAGCGAGTTTTCAATAAAAGCTCTCGCAACTCCCGCCGTGCCCTCGGGCTTGAGAGTCATACTTCTTCCGCCCTTGTCGTCGAACGTATACATTTCCTTGTTTACTATATCGGTAGTATCGCCTACGCCCCTCAAAAAGAGTTCGGTATGCTCAAAGGTCGGCGTACGGATTTCGTTTACGCAAAAAAGCTTTGCTACCTCCCTGACTACTCCCTCGACGAAATGCCACTTATAGCTCTCCTGAGGCAGTACGTCTTTAGTTCCTTTAGGTACGTTTATCATTTCTCTTCTCCTATATTAGAGTATATACTTATTCAAGTTCATTCTCTTTATAACGCTTTCGAAGTGCGACTCTACAAACTTCTTGTCAACGATTACTTCAGTAGCGTCCTTTGTGTTGCCCGCCTCGTAAGAAATATCCTCCAACAAACTCTCCATCATAGTGTGCAATCTTCTCGCGCCTATATCTTCGTTGTTCTCGTTTTCAACCGCGCAAATCTTAGCGATTTGCTTGATTGCGTCGGCGGTGAATTTGAGGTTGACTTTATCCACTCCGAGTAGCGCCGTATACTGCATCAGTATAGCGTTGTCGGGTTTTGTCAGTATTTCTTCAAAATCTTTTTCCGTCAAACTTTGAAGCTTTACGTTGATAGGAAATCTACCTTGAAGTTCGGGTATAAGGTCGGATACGCTGGATATATGGAAAGCGCCCGCCGCAATAAACAGCATGTGGTCGGTCTTGACCTGTCCGTACTTGGTGTTGACCGTGCAACCCTCTACGATAGGCAAAATATCCCTTTGAACGCCTTCTCTCGACACGTCGTGACCTTGACTTCCGTTTGCCTTGTTGGCTATCTTGTCGATTTCGTCGATGAAGATAATTCCCTCGTTTTCCGCTCTCTTTATAGCTTCGGAATTGACGCTATCGGGGTCGATAAGTTTTCCTTCTTCTATGACTAGTAGCTCTTTCATTGCCTCTTTAACGGTCATAGTCTTTTGCTTGACTCTACCGTTGTTTCCGCCCATAACCGAACCGAAAATCTCGTTGATGTTTATCTCCATATTGTTGCCGCTTATGGTTTGCTGTTTGGGCTTAACGGGCAAATCTATGTCGATTACCAAATCGTCTACTTTTCCCTCTCTAAGTTCTTGAAGAATATATCCTCTCATTTGTCCGTCGGACATATCGGGATAAGCCTCTTTTCTCTTTTTCGTGATAGCGGGTACGAGCTTTTGCTCGACTATCTCTCTAGCGCGAAGTTCGACCTCTTTGGACTTTTCTTCCTGTACCATTCTTATCGACGCTTCGACTAGATCTCTTATCATTGATTCTACGTCCCTGCCGACGTAACCCACTTCGGTAAACTTAGTCGCTTCGACCTTAATAAAAGGAGCTTTGACAAGCTTTGCAAGTCGTCTTGCGATTTCCGTCTTACCTACGCCGGTAGGTCCTTGCATTATGATATTTTTAGGCGAGATTTCCTCTCTCAAAGCCTCGGGAAGTTTGCTTCTTCTATACCTGTTTCTAAGCGCAACCGCGACAGCCTTTTTAGCGCTATGCTGACCGATAATATATCTATCGAGTTCGGCTACGATTTGTTTTGGCGAATAGTAGTTCATACTACACCTCCTCTACGATAATGTTATTGTTGGTAAACACGCACAGCTCGCTGGCGATTACCAAAGCCTTGTAGGCGATTTCCTTTGCGCTGAGCTTGGTTTCTTTGACCATAGCTCTGGCCGCAGCCAATGCGTAGTTGCCGCCCGAGCCGATAGCGCAAGCGTCGCCGTCGGGGTCGATGACTTCGCCGCTTCCCGATACGATAAGCAGGTTGTCCTTATCGGCAACGAGCATCATCGCCTCAAGTTTTCTAGGCAGCTTGTCGTCTCTCCACAGCTCGGCAAGCTCCACCGCGCTACGCATAAGATTTCCGCTGTATTTTTGCAGCATCTTTTCAAATTTTTCGCTGAGCGAAATAGCGTCGGACACGCTTCCCGCAAAGCCTATAACGACTTTATCGTCAAATATCCTCTTGACTTTTTTGGCCGTGCCTTTGAGTATTACGCTTTGTCCCATAGTAATTTGTCCGTCGCCCGCGATAGCAATTTTACCGTCGCGTCTAACGGCGCAAATAGTAGTTCCCATCATTTCCATAATCATATCTCCTTATACTTTTTCAAATATCTTTCCATATCGCCGATTGCTCTCGTGGAATATTTGAATTTTCTTTGTTTTTTATCTCTTGGCGGATTGCTCAGTTGCGGCAATATGCCGAAATTGGCGTTCATAGGTTGATAGTCGTCGACTTCCAAAGATATATGCCTTTGCAATCTTCCTATAACGGTAGTTTCGGGCAGCACTAAGTTCTCTTGATTTTTCAATCTTCTAGCCAAGTTTATACCCGCGATAAGCCCGCTGGCAACGCTTTCCATATATCCCTCGACTCCGCTCATTTGACCTGCGAAAAAGATATTCGGAAAGCCCTTGAGCGCCCAGCAGTCGTCAAGCGCTTTAGGCGCGTTGATATATGTATTTCTATGCATTACCCCATAGCGCTGAAATTCCGCGTTCTCTAGCCCCGGTATCATCGAAAATACCCTCTTTTGCTCGCCAAACTTCAAGTTGGTTTGAAACCCTACGATATTGTACGCGCTGCCATCGCCGTTTTCCTTCCTCAACTGCACGACCGCGTAAGGTCTTTCGCCCTTATACGGATTTCTTATTCCCACCGGTCGAAGCGGCCCGTATCTCATCGTATCTTCGCCTCTTGCCGCCATTATCTCGATAGGCATACATCTCTCGAATACGTTGATTTCAAAGTCTTTAAGACTTGCTCTTTCGGCGTTGATAAGTTCCCGTCTAAACGCGGTATACTCCTCTTTATCCATAGCGCAGTTGAGATAGTCGTCTCCGCCCTTGCCGTAACGAGCGGCAAAAAACGCTTTGCTATAGTCTATGCTTTCTCCGTCCACGATAGGCGCGACAGCGTCGAAAAAGTACAGCTTCTCCTGTCCTAACAGCCTACCTATAGCCGCCGACATCTTATCCGACGTCAAAGGTCCTGTCGCCACTACCGTTGGAACTGCTAAGTCTATATCTTCTACTTCCTGCCTTATGAGTCTAAAGCCGTCCATCTTTTTTAGTTCGCTCTCGACGAGTTTGCTAAACTTTTCTCTATCCACCGCAAGCGCGCCGCCCGCAGGAACGTCCGACTTATACGCGCACTTTAGAAGCAAACTATCCAACCTTGCAAGTTCGTACTTCAAAAGTCCCGAAGCGTTGTCAAGACTTTGCGCTTTCAAGGAGTTGGAACAAACGAGTTCCGCTAAGCCGTCGGTCTTATGACAGGGAGTACTCGCCGCTCCTCTCATCTCGTACAAGTCTACTTCAAAGCCTCTCTTGAGTAGTTGATAGCACGCTTCGCTGCCCGCTAAGCCTCCGCCGATAACCTTGACTTTCATCAGCCGTTTTCCTTGTCGTTACCCTGCTTATTTTGCTCGGGAGCGTTCTCGCTGTGTTTGCAGTCCTTGTTTGTGCATACGTATCTCGTCGCTCCGTGGCTCGCGACTATCTTCATAGTGTTATTGCACTCGGGGCAAAGATACGGCGCGGGCAAATCCCACGAGATAAACTTGCACTCGGGATAGTTGTTGCACGAGAAGAAAGTAGCTCCTTTTTTGGATATTTTCTTTACTACGTCGCCCTTACACAACGGACACTTTGCAACCGCTTCGCCCAACGGCTTGGTGTTCCTGCACTTGGGGAAGTTGGGACAAGCAAGGAATTTGCCGTACTTGGAATCCTTGATGACCATATTCGCCCCGCACTTTTCGCAAATAATTTCCGTAACCTCGTCTTTAGGTTTGACCTTGTTGCCGTGGTACTTTACTTCAAGCACTTTGCTGTGGAAATCGCCGTAGAAATCGGAGATAACGTCATACCACTTGATATTGCCCTCTTCGATTTTGTCAAGATTGTTCTCCATATGCGCGGTAAATTGCGTATCCATAATATCGGGAAATTCTTTGACGAGCTGATCGCAAACGAGTTCGCCTAGTTCCGTCGGTTTCATAAACTTCCCGTCCTTTTCGATATAGGTACGCTTATACAGCACGGTTATCGTCTTTTCAAACGTGGACGGTCTTCCTATGCCGTTTTCTTCCATAGCCTTGATGAACGAACCGTCGGTAAATCTTTGCGGCGGCTTTGTAAACTTTTGCTCGCCCTTGATTTCTTTGAGCGCAAGCTCTTCGCCCTCGTTGAGGTTGGGTAGTTCCTTAGAGCTCTCCTCTTTGTCGCCGCTTTGATATGCCGAAGTAAATCCCTTAAAGGTACATACCTTGCCTTTTAGCGTGTAGCCGTAATTTTTATCGCTTTGCGAAACGATATGCACCGTAAGCGTATCGTACTCGGCGTTTGCCATTTGGCTGGCTACGAACCTATCGTAAATCAGTTTGTAAAGTCTATAGTCGTTGCGCGCAAGCTTATCCTTAAGCGATTCGGGAGTATGAGCAAGCGTGATTGGTCTAATCGCTTCGTGCGCGTCCTGCGCTCCCGCTCCGGTTGCGTAGACGTTGGGTCGCTTGGGACAATAGTCTTTGCCGTAGTTTTCGGAGATAAACGCAAGAGCTTCTCTTTGCGCTTCTTCGGATACTCTCACGCTGTCCGAACGGATATAGGTTACAAGCGCAACTTGACCTTCGCCGGGAATTTCTACGCCCTCGTAAAGCCTTTGAGCAATTTGCGTGACCATCGAAGCGCTCATACCGAGTTTGGATATAGCGTCCTGTTGCATTGTCGAAGTCGTAAACGGCGGCGCAGGTTTTGAGAAAGACTTAGCTCTCTTAACGTTGTCTACTATCCATTTACCCGCCTTGCTGCCTTCGATTACGCTATCGGCGGTTTGCTTGTTCTCTACCTTGCATTTCTTTCCGCCAATATCTACGAATTCGCACTTTAGCGAAGAGTTTTTCTTATCTTTTACGAGAAAAGCGTTGATAGTCCAATACTCTTGCGGTTTGAAATCTCTTATCTCTCTTTCCCTGTCTACTACCATTTTGAGCGCAACCGATTGCACTCTTCCCGCCGAACGGCCGCCCTTTACTTGATGAGATATAATAGGAGAAAGTTCGTAACCCATTAGCCTGTCAAGCACTCTTCTGGCTTGTTGCGCGTCGACGAGTCCCATATTAATTTCTCTCGGATTTTGCAAAGCGGCTTGGACTGCCTTTTTGGATATTTCGTTGAATACTATCCTCACGTTTTTATCCGTTATTCCGCATACGTTGGCAAGGTGCCACGAAATAGCCTCTCCCTCTCTATCGGGGTCGGCTGCGAGATAGACGGTATCGCACTGAGATATCTCTTTCTTGATCATATCGATAACCGGCTGTTTGTCGGGCGATACTACGTACTCGGGTTTGAAGTTGTTCTTAACGTCGATACCCATAGTCTTTTGGGGAAGGTCGCTGACGTGACCTTTTGACGCGACCACTCTATACCCGCTTCCCAAATACTTTGAAATGGTTTTTGCCTTGTGAGGCGACTCTACTATAATAAGTTTCATTTACTCTCCTTCGATTTTTCAAGCCGTCGCTATCGACTGAAATAGTCTTGCGGCAACGGACGAAAAACCAAATTACATCGAGGGGATGACCTCGTAATAATTGCCCTGTTGTTTTCTAATTACTCCCATAATTTCCAACCGCGACAGCTCGCTTGAAAGCGCCGCGATATTCAAACCGCTTTTTTCCATCAACGCGTATAAATGTATCTTTTCGCTGCCCATAAGATTGATCAAAGCCTGCTCTTCCAAGCTGAGCTGAACGACTTCCTTTTCCGTCTTTTTAGCGTCGTAGCCTAGCGTTTCCAAAACGTCCTCGGGCGTAAGCGCTATAGTCGCTTGCAGCTCTTTAATCTTCTTGTTGCACCCTACGCTGGCGGTAGAGAAAATACTACCCGGCACGACGAAAAGTTCGCGTCCTTGCTCTACGGCGTCGTCGGCGGTTATAAGCGAACCGCTCTTATCGCCCGCTTCAGGAATGAATATACCTTTCGACAAGCCGCTAATAATCCTATTACGCTCAGGAAAGTGAAACTGAAGAGGCTTGGTCTTTATCGGATATTCGCTTACGAGAACTCCCACTTTAGAAACTTGCTCTTGCAATCTTTCGTTTTCGGGAGGATAGCAAATATCCAAACCGTTCGCTACTACTCCTATAGTGGCTTTGCCCTTATCTACGCAAAATCTATGACCTATGCTGTCCACTCCTCTCGCCAATCCGCTGACTATTACAAGTCCCGAATCTATGAATACGGGCAAAAAGTTTTGCATTATGTTTTTGCCGTAAGCGGTTACTCTCCTAGTTCCGACGACGCCAAGCAAATTCTCTTGAGAAAGCAAGTTTTTATCGCCGATATAGTACAGCGTAAGCGGCGGGTCGTATATGCTCTTAAGCTGAGGCGGATAATCGTCGTCGAGTATCGTCATTACCCTCACGCCGAATTTATCCATATCTTCAATCATCCTGTCGGCGATAGAATAATCGTCATAAAGTTCGGCAGGTCTTTCGACTTGGTCAAACTTCTTTCTTCTAGCCTTATATCCTTCGACGGTTGAGAGCATTATCAACGCTTTCGTATCATTGTCGTATTTCATAATAATTTAGTCCCAATATTTTCTATCCAACGAACGGTACTGTATCGCTTCGGCGATATGGTGAGCGCTAACGTCCTCGCTGCCATCCAAGTCGGCGATAGTACGAGCTACTTTAAGCACCCTGCTGCTCGCCCTAGCCGTAAGATTAAGCCTAGTAAAACCGTTTTTAAGCAAAGCCTCTCCCACGCTGTCCAACTTACAGTATTTTCTCACCTCAGCGTTGGTCATTTCGTCGTTGGTCTTGGTCGTAGAAGAAGCGTATCTAGCTCTTTGTATACCTCTGGCTTTTTCTACTCTAGCCCTAACGCTTGCGCTGCTCTCGCTTGGCGCCGCGTCGGAAAACTCCTCGTAAGATATTCCGTCAACTTCAACCTGCAAATCTATTCTATCGAGAAGCGGTCCCGACAACTTTGATACGTATCTATGTATTTCCGAGGGAGAACATTTGCACTCTTTACTCTTCGAGCCAAGATTTCCGCACGGACAGGGATTCATACTTGCCACCAACATAAACCTAGCGGGATATTCGAGCGTATGCTTTGCCCTCGATACGACAGCCACGCCGTCTTCAAGCGGTTGGCGAAGCGTTTCTAACGTCCGTCTTTGATACTCCGGCATTTCGTCTAGGAACAAAACGCCGTTGTGAGCAAGACTTATCTCCCCGGGTCTAGCGTTGCTTCCTCCGCCCATAAGCGCGGGGATTGTAGCCGTATGGTGGGGTGTGCGGAAAGGTCTTGAGGCTACGATACCTATGCTGCTGTCCAAGATACCTGCAATCGAGTGTATCTTCGTCACCTCTATCGCCTCTTCGAAAGTCATATCGGGCATTATCGTAGGCACGCATTTCGCCATCATAGTTTTGCCCGCTCCCGGAGGTCCTATCATCAATAGGTTATGCCCGCCGGCTACGGCTATCTCCAAAGCTCTTTTCGCAACAAACTGTCCTTTGACTTCGCTCAAATCCACGTTGTATTTATTCAAGCTTTGCATTGACACAAACTCGCTCGTTTGGAGCGGTTGAGCTTGAATTTCTCCCGTCAAAAAGTCTACGACTTCTTTGAGTTTATCAAAGGCGTATACCTCTATCCCCGAAATATAGCTCGCTTCCTTAGCGTTTTTGGCGGGAAGAATAAATTTCTTATAGCCTTTTTGCACCGCCGATATGACGAGCGGCATTACTCCTTTGATATGGTTTATCGAGCCGTCCAAAGACAGTTCGCCAAGGATGATATAATCTTTATAAGTTTTGCTGACTATCTCTTCGCTTGCGACTAAAATACCCAAAGCTATAGGCAAATCGAAGTGCGAACCCTCTTTCTTGGTATAGGCAGGCGCAAGGTTTATGGTTATCTTGCGTATGGGATAAGTGTAAAGGCTGTTTTTGATAGCCGACCTTACTCTCTCTTTTGATTCTTTTATTGCCGTATCCGCAAGACCGACCATATCGTAAGACGGCAGTCCCGCGTTAAGATCAACTTCTATAGACACTTCGTAGCCGTCAACGCCGTTCAGCGCGTAACTTTTCGTCTTTGCAAGCATTTTTTCTCCGTCGTAATATCTTTTATTATTCGGTTGCGTCGTAGCCGCTGACCTGCGAAAGACTTTCTCTCTCTTTTGCGATAGGCTTGATATACGAATTTAGAGTAATGTCTACCGTCACGTACAGCAAGTAGAATACGGTTGCGACAGTGATAATGCTGAAGATAATCATAAAGGCGTTCTTAGCCTCGAAGTCCAACCAAGCCGCAGTTTCTACTCCGCCAATAAAGCCGCTTCTTGCGAGAAGCTGAGCGATATTAAGGAAAGAGAGCGCCGCCAAAATACCCGTTCCGATATAAAGTCTAATATCAGGCGTAACGATAAGGTAAATCAGCAAAAGCACCAAACCTATAGGCATTACGTCCAAAGTACTTTGAGCGCCTATAGCCGAGTATGCTATAAATATAATACCTGAGAGCAATATCAAATCTAGCCTGTTTGCCGTCCTGATATAGTGGAATACCGCGTACGCGCACATTCCTATTACAAACAGCCAGTTGCCGATGTTCAAAATCGTGTTGTCAACTCTCGAGCGAGTTCCCGCCGCAAATATCGAATAGAGGTTGAAGGTATTGTTTGACAGCCAAGGATTGGATACGTCGAAGAACGCGTACATCTTTCTAAATACCATAAGCACGTTGCCGCTCGCTACTCCGTTCCAACAAAGCGGGAGGGATAGCAAGTAGAATACTACGAAGCAGCTTGCCATAGTTACGGACGTCTTTACTACCGACGACTTGTCGGTCACGAGTCCGTAGATTTGATACAAAAGTATAACGGGCAAAAGCAAAAGCGCGTAGTTGCTGAAGAACAGCGCAAGCGTATAATATATTCCCGTGGATATATACTTTTTACGAAGCATCGACAAAGCCATAGCCACTATAAACGCAATAGCTATACATTGAATACTGCCGTAGAGCGAACCGAATATGAAGAATATTGGCAAAATCGCGTAAATAAAGCCGTACGCAATCGCCATTCTTTCGTTTTGGTACTTAGCCGCGCAGTTGTAAATCATATAACAAACCAACAAATCGGCTACTACCATAGGCATTCTTATCAAAATGCCGTAGCCTATATCGCTTAGTCCCAAACCGCTTCCGATATAGCCGATTATGCCGAGCAGCCAAATCACGCCTTGAGGTTCGTTGGACGCATTGTCGTAGAAAGAGGGATAACCCGAGGTAGCAATGCTGCTTGCCAACGTCGACCAACTCGAAATCAAATCGTTGCCCGCAGCCGAAGCCAGTACGACTATAAATCTTACGAAAAACGCCGCCAAAAGCACGTATATAAACGAAGCCGTACGCGAAGTCATAGCGTTGAGGAACTTGTCCGACTTGCCGTCTCCGTCGTTGGGATGCAAACCGACCTTGTTTTGTATAACGCTTCTAATGATAAAGAACATACCCGCGAAAATACCAAGAGATATCAAAGTGAAGAGAATAACGAAAGTAATCGAACCGCCGTCGGACATCGTATAACCCTCGCTCATTCTCAAAATCATCGGTACGACGTCATCGTCTACTCCGTCGACTTTTTGAAGCGAGATATTGTCGAAGCTCACGTCTATGTTGCCCGTTGCGCTTTCAAACTCCGAACCTACCGCAACCACGAGCGTGACGTTGCCGCCAACCGACGAAGTAAAATAATCTTCAAGCGAAACCCAACCGTCAGTAGTTTCGTTGACAGCCACGCCGACCAACTCTACCGCGCCAGCAAAGTATACGCCCGCAACTCCGTTCAGGCTCGAAGCGTTTATATCGGCGCTTATTCTATAAGTCGCGCCCTTCTCAAGACGAACGCTTTGATAGATATAGTTGTACCCCGACGCTTTTAACGTAAAATAGCGTTTTCCCAATGCGGGATTGTATTCGCTCGATCCGTCGTTGGTGTTATTGCTCCAAGTTACGCTAGTGCCCGCGTTGATCGCCCAACCGGTAATTTCGCTAGAGCCGTCGGAATTTTCAAAATCTCCGTTTACGATAATCTCCGTATCAGGTTGAACCCTATTACAACCGACGAGCGCAAACAAAGCTATCAGCGCAATGAGCGCAACGATAATGATTTTTTTCTTCATTGTTATCCCCTTAAAAGATATTCTTTTATATTCATAATAAATGATTATTGCCGTTTTGACAAGTACTTATTTATATTTTTATATATTTTATTTATAATTAAAAAAAGAAAGATATAAAAAAAGCAGGTCAAAAACCTGCTTTTTGAAATTTCTAAATACTATTTAACGATTTCTCTAAGTCTAGCCGCTTTACCGAACTTATTTCTCAAATAGTAGAGCTTAGCTCTTCTTACGCGACCGTGACGAACGATTTTGATGCTGTCGATTTTAGGCGAGTGAAGCGGAAAAGTTCTTTCCACGCCGATACCGAAAGATACTCTTCTAACGGTAAAGGTTTCTCTTATGCTGCCGTTTTTGAAAGCTATGATTACGCCCTCGAAAGCTTGGATTCTCTCCTTATCGCCTTCCTTAATCTTTACGTTTACTCTTACGGTGTCGCCTACCGAAAGCTTAGGAAGATCGGTACGCATCCCCTCTTTTTCTACTATATCAACGATATTCATTTGACTTACCTCCATTTATAAAACCAAATATTCGTAGCGGTCTGGGTTTATATCCGCTAGAGGAATATCCGAAGCCATTGCTAGACTATTTTATCATTAACGTTCGCTTTATGCAACTGTTTTTCTACTGTTTTTTATTTTTTTATAAACTTTTTAAGCGCAAAACCCTATAAAATCAATACCCCGACGACATTTCGAATGCGTTTTTTACGTGGTTCACTTCCCCTCTCAATACCTCTATCACGTCAAACCTACAGTAAGCGTTGTTCATATTTTTGCGCCTTAAATAGCACTGCGCCGTCCGTACGATAGACCTGACTTTTTGCCTCGTTACGCTCTCGATAGGACTGCCAAACTTGAGGCTTTCTCTAGCTTTCACCTCTACGAAAACGATATAATTTTTATCTTGAGCGATTATATCTATCTCGCCCGTTTTTACGGAAAAATTACGCTCGAGTATCTTATATCCCGACTTTTTTAGATATTTTACCGCCGTATTTTCGCCTTCGATACCCGCTTCTTTGGTGTTCATTTTTCCTCGTTCCCAACGAAGTTTTTGATAAAACTTCTTCTATGTATAGGGCAAGCTCCTACGCTTTTCAACGCCTCGATATGTTTTTGCGAGCCATAGCCTTTGTTGGAAGCGAAATCGTAGTCGGGATATTTTTCGCTCATCTCCACCATAAACCTATCCCTCGTAACCTTCGCGACAATAGACGCGCAAGCAATGGAATAGCTCTTCGCGTCGCCCTTGATTATAGCTTCTATAGGATACTTACAATCGATATTTACCGCGTCTATGAGAACTACGTCGGGCGGAACTTCTATGCCGTCGATAGCCCTTTGCATACACCTTTTCGTAGTCTGCAAAATATTGATTTCGTCAATAACTTTTTCGTCAGCCCACTCTACTTTGCAAGCTATAGCCTTTTTCATAATCTCGCCGAAGAGCAACTCTCTTTTTTTCTCGCTCAACTTCTTAGAATCGTTGACGCCTTGAATAATATCGTCGTCGCCAAGCGGCATAATTACGCAAGCTACGACAACGGGTCCCGCCAACGGTCCCCTGCCGACCTCGTCGACCCCTGCAACGTATTTTTTGCCTGCGGCGACGTATTTGCGTTCGTAATCTAGCATCGCAAACGTATCGTGAACTTTCTTAGGCATAGCTTGTCTTCTCCTTTGTAAATTGAGAATATCTTTATTTATCGATTGAATTATTGCGGCTTTTCTTACACAAGGTCGCTGGGAAAATCGAGCATAATCTTCCCGAGTTTTCCGCTCTTGAAATCGTATACTATAGCTTTGGCAGTGCGGTCGTAATCGTATCCCTTTTTGCCGAGCAAATAACCCCTGTTTTTGGCGATATCGTCAAAAACCTGTACGTTGTCGTCGTCAATCTTGTCAAGCTTATATCTCTCGCAAAATCTCTCGTAATTCTTCTCTCTACAATATTTTATAATCTCTATCGCAAGATCGTCCAAATGCAAGATTTCCTCTTTTATCGAACCGATAAACGCCAAATGCAAAGCTCTTTGCTGATCCTCAAACGCGGGCGGAACTACCCCCGGAGTATCGAGCAGCTCTATACCTTCGGCAAGGCTTACCCATTGCTTACCGCGAGTTACTCCCGGTCTATTGCCGGTGAGAGTTCTCTTGCTTACGCATAGACTGTTTATCAGCGTCGATTTGCCCGTATTCGGAACGCCTACGACCATAGCTCTAATGCTCACGTTGGCGCCTTTAGCCGCGTACTTTTCAAGCATTTGCCTGTTGATTTGCTTTAGCTTGTCCACGATAAAGTTGCGCTGTCTACCCGATAGGTTGTCGGCAACGACGAAATTCTTGCCTTGAGCGGCGAAATACGCCGTCCATTGCTTTACGTCGCCGCTCTCGACCAAATCGCTTTTGCCGAGAATATACAGCGTAGGCTTATCCTTTATCATATCGTCAAATTTGGGATTCAAACACGAAGCTATTGCCCTGCAATCGAGCACGTAAATTACGCAGTCGACTTGCTTGATCGCATCCTGCATCATTCGCATCGCTTTCGTCATGTGCCCGGGATACCATTGTATGAACATTATCAGTCGTTTCCTTCCGCAAACATTTTGTCGTATATATCAAAGACTTCAAATACCACGTTCTCGTCTTCAACGATATCCAATCTCTCGTTTTTTTCGTCGATTAGATATACCAAACCTGCGTTTTCGAGATTGCCCGCGTCAAAGTCATCTTTGCGTACGAGTATTGCGTAAAGTTTTTTATCGTAAGGAATGAGCGCCATTTGCTCGAATGCGTCTATTTTGCCCGTTGTATTGCTTTTTAGATAGATAGTTTCGCAATTCTCTTCGTCAAGCAACTGCTCGATAGCGTTTTTATACTGCATACTCATTTCTTCTCCTTACGCGTGTTTTTTTGAGTAGTTTTGACGTACTCTTCGTATAGATCGGGGCGCCTGCGCCGAGTTATTTCAAGGCTTTGTTCAAGCCGCCACTCTTCGATAAGTTTATGGTTGCCGCCAAGCAAAACTTCAGGCACGCTCAACCCCTCGAACGTTTGCGGACGAGTGTACTGAGGATACTCCAAAAGCCCCTCGGAAAAACTCTCTTCGCTGGTAGATTCTCCGCTACCGAGCACGCCCTCGACGTATCTTGCCACTGCGTTAATCAGCACCATTGCGGGCAGTTCTCCGCCCGTCAACACGTAGTCGCCGATTGATATTTCCTCGTCTATATCCAACTGAATAATTCTCTCGTCAATGCCCTCGTAGCTTCCGCAAACGAGCAAAAGCTCGCTCTCCTTAGCCAGTCTTTCTACGGCGTCTTGGTCGAGCCTATTGCCCTTGGGCGAGAGGTAAATACGCTTTGCAGTACGGTTTTTATCCATATCGCAAATAGCGCTATGAAGCGGCTGCGGGGTCATCACCATACCCGCTCCGCCTCCAAAAGGCGCGTCGTCGGTCTTTTTGTGCTTGTCAGTAGAATAATCTCTTATGTTGACTATTTCCACGTCCAATAGCCCTTTTTGCTTCGCCTTGCCGAGTATACCAACGTCCAATACGTCGAACATTTCGGGAAATATAGTCGCAACTTTTATCTTCATAATATATCCGTTAAAAAATTAAGGGACGGATAAAGTCCCTTTGCTTGATTATTCCTCGTATACGACCAAATCGTCAAATGCTTGGCTGTCGAGAATTATCTTTTTGTTTTCCGCGTCGATATCAGCGATTATTCGCTTGATTGCGGGTATCATAGCTCTGCCTTTTTGCGTGGCAATGACGTATACGTCAGCCGAGCCGTACTGCAAGACGTCGACAAGCTCGCCTATTCTATTCTCGCCTACGAACACTGAACTTGATATCAAATCGACGATAAAATACCTATCTTTATCTAAGCTGACCGCGTCTTTTCTATCGACCTCAACGTCCTTGTTTCGCAAAAGTTCGGCGGCGTTTCTATCGCATATTCCGCTAAGCGACAAGAATACTCCGTTTGGCGAAATTCTCGCCTTTTCCACTGAGTACGCTTTGCCGTCTATATAAACGCTTTTTAGACTTTTGAACCTGTTTACGTCGTCGGTTAGAGGAGAAATCTTCAACTCCCCTCCAACGCCTTGCGGTTTTGCTATTTTGCCAACCGTCAGTCTATCCATTACTTTTCGATTATCTCGACGGAAACTTTTTTGCTGTCCTTACCGCTACCCGCTTTTACGATAGTACGGATAGCCTTTGCGATTCTTCCCTGCTTGCCGATAATCTTGCCGATCTCTTCTTTCTCCGCAATGATGTTGATTACGTTGATACCGTCCTCTACTTGCGAAGTAACTTCAAAAGAGTCTTTTTTGTCGACGAGTTCGCTGACGATAAATCTTACCAATTCTTCCATAAAAATATAAGCCTCTTAAATTACTTAATGATTTCCTGCTTCTTCAAAAGACCTCTAACCGTATCGGTAGGTTGAGCGCCAACTCCGAGCCAATAAGTAGCCTTTTCGCTGTCAATTTTGACTTCAGCCGGATTTTTTGTAGCGTCATAATAGCCGATATTGTCAAGGTATTGACCGTCTCTTGCTTTCCTGCTGTCGATTGCTACGATGCGGTAGAACGGAGTCTTCTTTGCTCCCATTCTCGTAAGTCTTAGTTTTACTGCCATTTTTATATTCTCCTTTTTTTCAGCTCGTATAAAATAAACTATCATAAGGTTTTAGCGTCGGAAAACGTCCGCAATACTTCGTTAAGTCTCCTCGATAGAGCTTTGCTATGCCTTCGTCGCCTTGCCTTGTCTTGCAAACGCGCCCTTGCTCAAACTCCCCTTTCGGCTTACGCTATTTTATTTTATACTCGCAAATTTTTTATCTTTGTTATTTCTTCTTTAGAAAGGAAATTTCATTCCCCTCATTCCTCGTTTGCCCATATTAGCCATTTTTTGCATCATTTCCTGAGTTTGATTAAACTGTTTGAGAAGCGAATTAATATCCTGCACGGTCGTGCCGCTACCCATAGCTATTCTCTTCTTTTGCGAGGACTTTATCAGTTCGGGATTACGCCTTTCCTTTATCGTCATAGACTGGATAATAGCCTTTGACTTGGCGATTTTGCCCTCGTCGACCTCTACGTTTTTACCTCCTAGCTTTCCCGCAAGTCCCGGTATCATAGAAATCATTTGCGACATATCGCCCATACCTTTCATCTTTTCCATTTGCGCGAGATAGTCCTCTAAAGTAAACGAGTTGCTCTTCATTTTCTTTTGCATCTCGATTGCTTCTTCTTCGCTGAACGCGGCTTGCGCCTTTTCTATGAGCGTCAAAACGTCGCCCATACCCAATATTCTAGAAGCCATTCTATCAGGATAGAATACTTCAATATCGTTCATTTTCTCGCCTATACCGCAAAACTTTATCGGCTTGCCCGTAACCGCTCTTATGGATAGCGCCGCGCCGCCTCTAGTATCGCCGTCCAACTTGGTAAGCACAACGCCCGTCACGTCCATAACCTCGTTGAACTTAGCCGCGACGTTGACCGCGTCCTGACCCGTCATCGAATCTACTACCAATAGTATCTCGTGCGGATTGAACGACTTCTTTAGTCCGCTTATCTCATCCATCAACTCTTCATCGATGTGAAGTCTACCGGCGGTATCGATGATAACCACGTCGTTGTTGTTATGCTCGGCTTGCTTAAGCGCGTTCTTGACTATCTTTTGCGGATTGACTTGCCCCATTTCAAATACGGGTACGTTTGCGTTTTTACCTACTATTTGCAACTGTTTAATCGCAGCCGGACGGTAGATGTCGCACGCGACAAGCAAGGGATTTTTGCCCTGTTTTCTAAGCATAACGGCAAGCTTGCCGCACATAGTAGTTTTACCGCTACCTTGCAAACCGCACATAAGGATAATCGTAGGCGGTTTGTCCGCAATATTGATTTTGCTGTGGCTTCCGCCCATTATATTGATCAACTCTTCGTTGACCACTTTAATGACCTGTTGCGACGGATTGAGTCCTTTGAGTATATCGTCGCCGACGGCTTTCTCGCTCACGCGATTTATAAACTGCTTTACGACTGTAAGGTTTACGTCCGCCTCAAGCAGCGCGATACGCACTTCTCTCATTGCTTGTTTTACTTCAAGCTCCGTCAACTTTCCCTTATCTTTCATCTTTGAAAAGATGTGCGAAAGTCTTTCGCTCAGTCCGCTGAATGCGCCCATATTTCCCTCCTCGTCAATCTACCAGTTTGTCGATAGCTCTTCGTAATTTTAATTTATTTTGCTCGGAGCTTTCTTGCATAACTTCCTCAAGAATACCCTTTATCTCTTGCGTTTTTGCCACCAGTCCCAATTTTTCTTCGTACGCGCACAACTGTTTTTCCGCTCTCTTGAGCGCGTCTCTAACGCCTTGCGGCGATATGCCGTTTTCCTTAGCAAGCTCTCCCAGCGACAAATCTTGATTGTAATAATCGTCTATAAGCCGCCTTTGATAATCCGTCAACAAACTTCCGTAGTAGTCGTTGTAAATACTGATAAATAGCTTGTCTTTCTTTTCCATAACCGTAAAGCGTTTCTACTTTATAAAGCATTTTGCCTTTATATCTTAACATATAGATTATTGACTGTCAACAGGTTTTGAGTAAATTAATTTATATTATATTGTCAACAATTTTGCCTCTATATTTTTATTAAGATTATATTTAATCATTGCGTAACTTTCTTCTTTCTCTTTTTGTTTTCTCTATTTATATAGACCGTATAATTGATGTGATGCAACCATTTGACAAACCTTTGCCGCAAAGTCTTTTTGATAAGCACACCGTTGTCGGAATACGCTCCGATAAACTCAATATACGGTTTTTTGCGAACGCTTGTCAAAACAACTTTGATCTTATCCGTAGTCACCGCTTTAAAAGTTGCGACCCTGCAATACCCAACCGTTGTTCCGCAATAAACTTTCTTATACTTGCCTTTGACAAAAGCGTATATCTCGAATTGTTCTATACGTTGAGAAAAAGCAACGTTTTCCACCAACTTCAATCTATTTATTTTGGCAGGTTGCTCTAAGACAAGTTCTATCTCATAAGGCGCCTTCTCTTCTTTAGGCGTATAATAATTTATTGGGTCAAAAGTCGTCTTGTCAAAAGAATACTCAAGCGCGCCCTGTATTTCGCATCCTTCTTCCGAGTCCGGAGCAAAGACGTATTTAATTTTTTGAAGTTGAGCGTCGCTCTCTTGAATATGTCTTCCAAGTTCTTGAAGTCTCTTGACGTCGTTTTCGTGAAGCAATCCGCGTCTATCGGGCGGAACGTTGAGCAGCAAAATAGAATTGCCGCCTACTGAATTGTAATATATTTTCAACAAATTCTTGAGACTGCGAACGGCATTGTCCTGCGATTTGTGATAAAACCAACCGGGACGTATTGACACGTCTACTTCGGCAGGATACCATATAAATTTGTCAAAGCCTTTCAAAAAGTCTCTACTTCCCAAGTCGGAAGATATGATATCTAATTCTTTCTTTGCAAAATCGCTGTCGTCGCTTTGCTGAGACGTCGCCTCAATCGACTGTATATCAAAGGCAAACCTAGGCACTACGTTCCATTCGCTTTCTCTTGCGAAACCTCCTTCGTTGCCCACCCAGCGAACGTCAGGTCCGCAGTTGGAAATACACGCCTTTGGAGCAAGTTTGCGAATCGTGGAGAAATATTTATCCCAATCATACACCTGCTTGGGCTTACCGTCCATATAAGAACCGCAAGCTCCGTCAAGCCATACGCAAAATATCTCGCCGTATCCTGTCAAAAGTTCTTCAAGTTGTTGACAGTATACGTCATTGTATTTATCCGTTCCGTACGCCTCATGATTTCTATCCCACGGCGACAAATAAATGCCAAACTTTATGCCGTATTTTCTACAACAGTCCGACACTTCTTTGACTACGTCGCCTTTTCCGCCTTTATAGGGAGAGCTAGCCACGCTGTAATCCGTCGTCTTGGTCGGCCAAAGACAAAAACCGTCGTGATGCTTACACGTAAGTATAACTCCGTATGCGCCCGCTTCTTTGACTGTCTTGACCCATTGGTCGGCGTCTTGCTCAGTTGGATTAAAGACTTGAGGAGAAACCTTACCGTCGCCCCATTCTTTTGCGACAAAAGTATTGAGTCCATAGTGAAAAAATACGTTGAATCTTTGTCGTTGAATAGCCTTTTGGTTTACGCTTGGCGTAATCGACACATACTTTTCAATTCTCTCTTGTTCGTTCATAAATTCTCCAAAATTCATATACTGTCTGGAATTCATATACTATGTGAATAATAACATATTTAATAACATAAATCAATAGGTAAATATGTTATAAAAACCTCCCCATCTCGTTGGACGGGCATTATTAATCATATTATCATTTTTTGAGATTTACAAAACAAGTAAAAGCATTGACGATTTAAATCTACCCGACTGTAAAAAAAGCAACGTCAAATAATTTAATTTTACGTTCAATTTATTTTAGCGTTATCTAGAAATTTGAATGCCTTACTGAATAGATAATTTGCCGAAAAAACGTTCCTTATCCAACCGTAATTGAATATCGAATACCTATAATACTTCTCAACTTCTTGTATAAGAGCAAGATATGCCGACGCCACGTAATACCTAATCTTTATTTCCGTCGTAATAGCTATCGGCTCGTCGGCAACTCCGTTATACGCCTCTATCGATTGCAATTTCCCCTCAATAGGCTTACCGAATTCCAAAGCGACGAAATCGGCAATTTTATCGCCCCAAAACGTTCTTTCGGGATCTATCCACGCATACGACGCGAAGCCTAATTCGTCAGTATTGCAAATCACGTTTGGCGACCATAAATCAAAGTTGACCATTGAACAATCGGCTTTCTTTAGAATCTCTTTATACCTTTCGATATACCCAAGCAACTTATTTCCTCTCTTGCTTCTATGCCCTACCGCTTTAGCGTCATATATTAGATTTTGGGTCATAGTTTTAATCGCCTGATACCAATCGTCGAATAGTCCGTTTTGCTCATAGCCGAATTTATCGTTTTTTATTTTATGAATTTCAGCCGCCATCTTTGCTAATTTTGACGTAGGATTTTCTTTTTGCGAGCAATCGAAGCTGAACTTATCCATTTGTTCGCCGTTTAGTTTTTCCATAATAAAATAATCGGCATTTATTATACTCTTTGAAAAATCGTAATAAAATATTTTAGGAATTTTGATTGAAGTACTTTCTCCTATCCGTCCGTACCATATAATTTCATTACGCATCATATCTTTTTCATAAGTCAGCGTTTTCTTGTTGATATGCGGAGCAATTTTAAGAACGTATTCCGAGCCTCCTACGTTTACGCAATAAACTGAATTAAACTCTCCTGCGCCCATAGCGTAAAAGCCGTCGATTTTCCCCAATTTTGATTTTTGAAAAATTTCGGATATTTGATTTTCATTAAGTAAATATTTTGTTTTGCTCTTCATTCTTTTCCCCAAACCCATAGAATAATCGTATTACATTGTGTAAGATTTTGACCTTGCTACGCATCTCTCTATATGACAAGAGGTACGTTTGCGCAAATCTAATACATACACTGAAAAAGCGTATAACAAAGCTTATTTTCAACGCATAAAGCGTTAATACTCTAAAAAATAAAGCGACAATTAAATGCCTAAAACTTAATAAACTAGAACAACTCGTTTATAAAGAATTTCGCGTCAAACTCCAACAAATCGTCGATTCCCTCGCCCACGCCGATAAAGCATACGGGCAACTCTTTTTCTACGGAAATAGCGAATACAACGCCGCCTTTTGCCGTGCCGTCCAACTTGTTGAGAATAATGCCGTCCATATCTATGATTTCGTCAAAGGCTTCAACTTGCGACAATGCGTTTTGTCCGGTCGTAGCGTCAATGACGATATACGTTCTATAATCAGCCTCGGGAAACTCTCTTCCGACGACTTTGTTTATCTTGCCGAGTTCGCTCATAAGGTTTTTCTTATTTTGCAATCTTCCTGCGGTATCGATCAACAGCACGTCCGTGCCTTTTGCTTTTGCCGACTTTATCGCGTCAAATACGACCGCCGCGGGATCGCTGCCCTCTTCGTGCTTGATAATGCGGACTTTGGCTCTATCCGCCCAAACTTCCAACTGTTCGCCCGCAGCCGCTCTAAAAGTATCGGCAGCCGCCAAGACTACGCTCTTACCCTTATTTCTAAAAAACTTAGCAAGTTTGCCTATCGCCGTAGTTTTGCCTACGCCGTTGACGCCCGCCACGAGAATAACCAACGGATACTCGTATTCTTGAATATCGTAATTGATAGCGTCAATCATAATGCTTTTGAGAAGTTCTTTAGCGTCCTCGGGCTTTTGCATTTTTCTTTTGAAGCATTCGTCTTTGAACTCTTCGATAATTTGCTCGGTCGCCTCGACTCCCAAATCGGAAGTAATAAGAGTATTTTCCAACTCCTCGTAAAATTCGTCGTTAAGTTCTCTACCCTTGAATAGTTGATAAAGTTTCTTAGAAAAAGCCTCTTTAGTGCGTTTTAATCCTTGAATTAACTTTTCAATAAATCCCATAACAGTTCCTTTTATTCGTTTACTTCTTATCGCTATCCGTATGCTTAACGGCGTCAGCCAAATTAACCGCAACGACTTTCGATACACCCTTTTCCTGCATCGTTACGCCGTACAGTCTATCCGCAAGTTCCATAGTAGGTTTACGGTGAGTGATTACGATAAACTGAGTATCGTTGCTAAACCTCTTGAGATACTGCGCAAAAAGTCCTACGTTTGCGTCGTCGAGAGCCGCTTCTATTTCGTCGAGCACGCAAAACGGCATTGCCTTAAGACGCAAAATCGCGAAGAGTATGGCAATAGCCGTAAGCGCCATTTCTCCACCGCTCATCAACGTGATAGATTGCAACTTCTTGCCAGGCGGCTCGGCAAGTATTTCAATACCCGCGTCAAGCTGCGACTGACCTTCCTCAGGCGGCAAAATAACGAGCTGTCCCTTACCGCCTCCGAAAAGTTCTTTGAATATTACTTCAAAGTACTTATTGATTTTGGTAAATTCAGTATTAAACTGCTCAATCATTTGCTTTGATAGGTCGGCAATGGTCTTTTTGAGCATATCCATCGTCTTTTCGATGTCTTCGATTTGGTCGCAATACGTTTGGTATGCGCCGTCTACGTCCTTGAAGTTTTCTATAGCGCTGAGATTGACGTTGCCGAGATCTTTTTGCTCTTTTTGCAGTTTGCGAATTTCACTTCTACATTCTTGATAGTTAAACTCTTCCATTCTAAGCGGCAAAGCCGTTTCGTAGTCAAGATTGTACTCTTCTTTGATCTTGGTTTGCAACGCCGCCATATTTTCTTCGATCTTATTCAACTCGTTTTCGCACTTGATTTTATTCTCGTTGATATACATCAAAGATTTCGCAAGTTCGGCTTTCTTTTGTACTAGCTCGGCAATCGCTTCGTTGAGCTTGAGCTTATATTCGTCCGCCTCAGTAATTTGACGGCTGACTTCTTCAAGTTGTTTTTGGTACTTTTCGGGAAGTTCAACACTCTTATCGCTCGTCAATTTGACTATAATATCCTGCAAATTTGCAAGGTTGTCGCGCCTTAACTGTCTTTCTTCGTCAAAAGCTTGAACTTCGCCTTTCAATCTTTCGATGTTCTCTTCATAGTTTTCCAAGTTGGCGTTCAAAGTCGAGCACTCAACTCTAATATTAGACAGTTTGACGCCCAGCTCGTCTTTTAGCTTTGTCTTTTGGTCGTATTCTTCTTTGGTCCTTACCGCCAAAGTGTCGACGCTTTCTTTGAGCGCGTTTACGTCCTTGCCTTTTTCGCCGAGAGCGTTCAAAGCGTTTTCGATAGCCGAAAGTTGCGTTTCGAACTCGCCCCTGTTTCCCGTCCTCTCGTTGATATTCTTGACCACTTCCGCGATATTAGCGACTACTCTTTCAAGCTTACCGTTTTCGGAAGCGACTACGATTTGAGCGTCTTTAATATCAACGTCGTATCCGGCAAGCTGTTCTTCATACTCGTGTACTTCCTCGGCTTCGCCAGTTAATTTTTTCTCTACGGTTTGCTTTTCTTCGAGCAATTTTTGCAGCTTAGCTTCGTCCTCTTGTATAATTCTATCGTACGCCAAAGCCTTAGTTCCGCTAGCCTTTTTTGAACCGCCCGTGATAGAACCTGAAGTATTCAATACGTCGCCCTGCAACGTAACGATTTTAACCGTATATCTATACTTCCTAGCCATAGCCGTAGCGTTATCGAGGTTGTCCGCAATTATAGTCTTGCCCAAAAGACCTGAGAATATATTGTAGTATTTTCTATCGTATTTTATTAGTTGATTGGCAAGACCCAAACAGCCTTTTTCTCTCAAAATGCCGCTCAACTCTCTCTCGAGTTCTCTAGTCTTAAAACTCGTAAGCGGCAAGAAAGTCAACCTTCCGTACTGTCTTTCTTTCAAGTAGCCGATTACGTACTTAGCGTCGTCCTCGTCCTCTACGACAATATTTTGAAGCGAGTTGCCAAGCGCCATTTCTATAGCCGTTTCGTACTCTTTAGGCACGCTGACTAGGTCGGCAACCACGCCGAGCACGCGCTCGGAAAGTTGAGAATTTCTCTCGCAGTCGCCAAGCAAAAGTTTAACCGCGCTGCTGAAAGCGCCGTACTCTTTCTTGAGATTTTTATAAGTTTCTATACGCTGTTTGCAAGACGATATAAGCGCTTGAATTTCGCCGTACCTGCTTCTAAGTTTATCGATTCCCTCTCTCAACTCGCGAAGCTGAGCCGCAACGTCATTCCTGCTGGCGGCAAGTCTATTGAGGTCGTTCTTCTTGCTTGCAAGCATCTTTTCGTGCTCTCGCTTTACGTCCTCAAGCGACTTGAGAGATTGATCGTAAGCGTCTATTTCATCGTTGAGTTCGGCTATACGGGTGAGAATAAATTCTCGCCTGGTGGAAAGTTTTCCTATATCCACCTTATTTTCGCCCTCTTGCTGAACTGCGTTGATAAGCTCTTGATTCGCCGACTTTATCTTATTGTCCCTATCGATAATTTCGTTGACTAGCGCTATGTAGTCGTTGTTGCACTCGGCGTAACGCTTGTCCGCTTCCTTTTTCTCTTCTAGGGTCATATTGTATTGTTCGGTAAAGCTCTTGAGTTCGGCATTCTTTTCCTCAAGCGACTTTTCGCTTGCCGCAAGTCTTTGAGCGCAATCCTGTCTTTGCTCTTGCAAATTGCGGATTTTTTCTTGCATCGTCAGTCCTTGACCTTTGATGCTTTCGGCTTTAACGGCAATATCCGTACGCTTATCTCTCAACTTGCTGATATGCGTATCGATATTGTGGAATTCGATTTGTTTATCGTCGTATTCTTTATCGCAGTCGGCGCTCTCTTTAGTCTTGATTTGCTCTTCGTTGCAAAAACCTTGCAAACGCGTTTCTATCTTGACTTTTACGCTCTCGTGATTTTCAAATTGATAAATATATTCGTTGGCTTCCAAAACTTTCAGCCTGTCGCGAATATTTAGATATTTATGCGCGTCTTTGCTTTGTCTTTCAAGGATATTACGCTGACCTTCCAAGCTGTCTCTCGCAATACGGATTTTTTCCAAAGACTCTTCCGTACGCGCAAGATTACGCTCCGCCTCGTTTTTCTCTTTCTTAAAACCTAGTATACCAGCGGCGTCCTCAAAAATATTTCTCCTATTTTCAGGCTTAGCGTTGATAATTTCGGCAACTCGTCCCTGTCCTACGATACTGTAACCGTCTTTGCCAAGACCCGTATTTCTTATAAGACCTTGAATATCTTTAAGTTTGCTCGGTTCGCCGTTGATAAGGTAAACGCTTTCGCCCGAGCGGTAGAGTTTTCTACCGATAACGACTTCGTCAAGTTCGATATCGAAAATTCGAGAAGTATTGTCAAAAGTAAGCGAAACCTCGCAAAAAGACAACGGCTTTCTTACAGCCGTACCGTTGAAAATAACGTCTTGCATACTCTTACCGCGCAAGTTTTTAGCGCTTTGTTCGCCCAAAACCCATCTTATAGCGTCGGCGACGTTACTTTTTCCGCAACCGTTAGGACCGACTATAGCGGTAATACCCTCGTTAAGCGGCACGTCGATTTTATCGGCGAACGACTTAAAGCCGAACGCTTCCATCCTCTTAAACTTCATAAAACCTCACAATTAGCCCATAGGCAATAATTTTACTTATAGATTATAACATACCGCTCAAGCTTTTTGCAAGTATTTTATTATAATGACAAAAAGGAACGCGTTTGCGTTCCTTTCGTAATTCTTGCGATATTGAGAATCTCTTCACCGATTATTTCTTATACTGTCTTTGCTCTTTAAGATACTCGTTGTATCTATCGATTTGATCCTCTCTTAAGTCTATCATCTCTTTTGCCGTTGCAAACGCTTGCTCGTCGCTGACGATCAACTCCGTTTCTTTGACCTTCATCTTCGTGCCGTCGCTTCCTGCATTCTTCCTCAAATCCTTAAAGTACTCGTCTTCCATCTTGAATAATGCTACCGTAGTGTCTTTCTTGACGGTAAGCTTTATAAGCGGATTGACCGAGGACTGTCCAAGCAAGATATAGTAAGTAGATTTCTTCTCCTTACACTTCTCTTTTGAAAGCGCGTAATCGTGGAGTTTGTCAAAGAACTTCTTTTGCTCCTTGCTCAATTTTGCGTACGCTTCGTCGATAGTAAGTCTTGGAGCTCTTGCCACCGCGGGAGCTTTTTTCTCCGCAGGGACTTTTACTATTTTCTCTACCGGTTTTTCTACAATCTTCTCTACTATCTTTTCGACCGGTACTTCTACCTTTACTTCCTTTACGACTTCTTTCTCTACAATCTTTTCAACCGGTACCTCAACCTTCTTTTCGACGATTTTTTCTACAGGCACTTCTACAATCTTCTCAACTATCTTTTCTACAGGTTTTTCAACGACCTTTTCCACGACCTTCTCAACGGGTTTTTCTATAACCTGTTTTTCGATCGCAACTGGATTTGCGTTCATTTCCAAAAGTTTGGTGATTAGCTTTTCTTGATTGCGCATAAGCTCTTCTTGCGACTTCATCATTTGCTCGACTCTTTCGTCGCTCTTATCGGACTTTTCTATAAGTTTTTGAACGATTTCGTCGTTAGAGCTTGCCTGTTGCGGGAGCATAGCTTGCATAGTTGGCATAATAGCGGCTACAGTTTCGGTTATAAGTCCCTTAATATGTTCCGCGTCTATGGTGATGTTTGTTCCGCCGCCCATTCCGCTAAACTGTGGATTGCCGCCCGCGTTGCCGTTTGCTCCGTTCATACCGCCGAACATCGACATAAACATCATCTTTAAGTCTTCGTCGCGGCGATTATTGTTGTCCTCTTTGCGACGGTAGTCGTACTCTTCTTTGTTCCTTGCGTAATCTTCTTTCGCGTCCTCTAATTCTTCCTCAGCTTTCTTGTATCCGCGTTTCTCTAATAGCATAAAGATAAACGAGAGTACCGCCACGCCTACTAGCGTGAACGCTAAAATTGTCCATATCTTGTAATCCAGTCCCCACAACGTTTCGCCCGCTACAAACAGCGCGTATACTCCGCTGTACTTCTTCTTTATCGTCTTCTTTATTTGCTTACGCTTACTTGCGTACGACAATCCTTTGCCAGTAAAGATTAGGATAAATAATATGGATACGCCGCCTACTATCGGCTGCCAGTAGTCCTCTAAGAATTCCTTTATCTTCTCGGGGTCTATGCTCAAGCCGCCGCCGTCCTTGTCGGTATCGTCGTTGTTCTTATCCCTATTAGCCGTTTCTTCCTCGTCGGGCGCGTAACCGTTCTCGTCCACTATCTTGTACGTACAAGTTTGTCCCGAACGTATGAAATACTC